>NZ_JAPNNY010000004.1:0-336259 GCF_027853835.1 Bacillus sp. NEAU-242-2
GCCGCCTCACGAATGCCGTCAATTCGCCGGATCGCCGCTTCGATTTCTCCCGGTTCAATCCGGTAGCCGCGGACTTTCACTTGTCCGTCTGAACGCCCGAGCCATTCAACAAGGCCGTCTTCTGTCCAGCGTGCGATATCGCCCGTCTGATACATGCGTTCTCCCGGATAAAACGGATCATCGAGAAAGCGCTCCTCCGTCAGCTCAGGGCGGTTCAGATAGCCCCGGGCCACCCCTGTCCCCGCGATGTACAGCTCTCCTGCCACGCCCGCAGGCTGGATGGTTCCTCCGCTATCTAATACATACAGACGGGCACCCGGAACGGGTTTTCCGATCGGAAGCCTTGTCCGTCCGCTGTCCCGTTTTCGGTCACAGACGTAAAACGCCGCATCAACCGTCGCTTCCGTCGGTCCATAGCCGTGAATGAGCACGGTCTCCGGCAGAAGATCGGTAAACCGGGCAGCCGTAAGCGGGGAAAGAGCTTCCCCTCCGGCAAACACGCGTGTCAGTGTTCTGCCGAGGCGTGTTCTTGTTTCTGCAGGCTCTGTTTCCAGCGCGTCTAAAAAGCTGTTGACCATCGCCGGAATAAAATGCGCGGTCGTCACCTTTTCTGAGGCAAACACTTCAATCATCCGCACAGGATCTTTCTCCCAGCCGGCAGGAAGCAGATACACGGAGGCGCCTGACATCGTCCACCAAAACAATTGCCAGATGGAGGCATCGAATGAAAAGGATGATTTCAGCACGATAATGTCCTCTTCCGTTAACGGAAACTGCCCTTGCATCCCTGATAAAAAGGCGGCGGCCTGACGGTGTTCAACAGCCACTCCCTTCGGTGTTCCCGTCGAACCTGACGTATAAATGATATAAGCGAGCGAATCAGCATCCGCTTCTTCAGAGACAGCCCCTGTCTCCGCCTCACTTGTCAGAGAAGAAAGAGACGCTTCTAGCGTTTCACCGGAAAAACCGGAAACGGATAACCCCCGCTGTGCAAGCAGGAGACAAGCGCCGCAGTCATCGAGCATATAGCGCAGCCTGTCCTCAGGATACTCCGGGTCAAGCGGCACGTAGGCGCCGCCCGCTTTTAACACGGCAAGCACTGAAATCACCATCTCTGGCGAGCGTTCAGCGAGCACACCGACCACGCTTTCTTTGCGGACGCCTTTTTGGCGGAGCCGAACAGCGAGTCTGTCTGTGTACCGGTCAAGCTCGGCGTACGTCAGCATACCGTCGGGAAAACGAAGCGCCGGACAATGCGGCGAAAGCGCGGCGCGGCGGGTGAACAGCCCGTGAAGCGTCGGGGCCGGCGGTTCAGCCGTTTCTGTACGGTTAAACGCAGTTAACACCCGTTTCTTTTCTTTTTCATCCGCCATATCAATATGCCGAATCAGCCGGTTTGGATTTCTAACGGCATTTTCAACGATCGTCAGCAAATGAGTTTGAATCCGTTTAATCGATGTTTCAGTAAATAAAGCGGATTGATAATCAAAATTCAGCTCAATCAACCCCGTATCTGTCCGCTCCTTAATTAAAATGGACAGCTCATTTGCCGTATGCCCGCTGAAAAACATCGCCGTTTCATAATCGAAGCCCTCCGCCTGATGCCACGCGAGAGGCTGGTATTGCATCGAAATCCCGATGATATTTTGCAGATCGTGATGAACCTGCCTTAATTCATTGACAAAAAGATTGTAAGGATATTTCTGGTGCCGCATAACAGACAGCTGCTCTTTTCCTACGCTGCGGACAAAGGACAGGAACTCCGCATCAGGATCTGCCGTCATTCTGATCGGCAGTGTGCTGACGAACATGCCGAGCATATCCTTTTCGAGCCTGGAGCCCCGGTTTCCGTAATAAGTGCCGATGGCAATATCTTTTTTAGCCGTCAGACGGCTGATGCATATGTATAACGAAGCCATAAACAGAGAGATGATGCTGATATTATTTTCTTTGCAAAAACGCCGGATAGATTGTTCTAAGGAGTGAGAAAGAGTGATTGTATCTCTGGAAGCCGCAGTGCTTTGTCTAAGATGAGAGGTTCGTTCCGCCAGTGAAAGGTGTTCCGGAACGGTTCGGTATGTTTCAGTCCAAAATGAACGGTCCTTTTGAAAACGGGAAGACTGTAAGTATTGCTGTTCTTTTTCCATGTAGCTGAGATAGGAAGGCCTGTGATGTTCAGCTAAATCCTCGCCCCGCATGATCTTTTGGTAGATATCAATGAGCTGGTTGCCGAGCAGGTTGAGCGAGATGCCGTCCATGATAATATGGTGAAATTTTGAATAAAGCCAAACTTCTTCGTCTGACATGACAAGCAGAGTAAATTGATACAGAGGTGAATGAAACAGCTTGAACGGAACACGGGTCTGCGTGTCAATCCATGCGTCCCGCTCTGAGTTATCAGTATGAGTAAAATCAACAGTCTCTAGAGAAATCGGCCGATGCCCGGCCAGATACAGCTGGGGTTCTGATCCGTCCCCTTCTGTCAGTTGAAACCTGAGCGAATCATTTTGCGAGATAGAAAAATCTAAAGCATGGCGCAGTACGTCAAAATCAATGTCCCCCCTGAATTTGACGCATGCCGCGAGATTGCAGATACTTGTGCCCGGTTCGAGCAGCTCGGTAAACCACACTCTTCTTTGTGCGTGAGTTAAAGAATAAACAGTGTTCTTCAATGGAATCCCTCCGCTTCAATTTAAGAGGATAAGAAAGTGAAATAATTACAATTAAATTTCGACAGCATATGACTAAATCATCCATATAAGCATTATTTTAAAACATATTTTAGAAATCACAATAAAAAATTAAATTTTCTCTAACATTTTTTAGAATATAGTATATATTCCTCACTTCATTTCTTCATTTCTATAATCTTTATACCATGTAAAACGGTATGTATGCACACTGAAAACTAGTTCTTAAACACTATAATAAGGAATAAAATGTATAATTAATTGCGATTTTAAAAAGGTTTTGCCTCCTGAAAAGAAGTTTCATGTTAGAAAATGAAAAATCGGTGAACAAGTAAGAAAGTAGTATGTAAAAAAAAGGAAGTATATTACGATATTACTTTTTGAAAAGATTGATTCGTAATCGCAATATAATGTTTTACAGACATCAAAAAAAGCCGAACCCTCTAAGGATCCGGCCCTTCTTATTGATTTGCCAGCACGACTGCGATTTTGTCTTCAATGTCTTTTCCGTCATCTTCGTCAAGCAGCCCGTTTTGAAGCACGGAAAAAATAAGCGTATCTCCTGTTTTTGTGTCTGCATAGCCGGCAATCGAACTGACTGATGTTAGTGACCCGGTTTTCGCTTTAATTTTGCCCTCTGCCGGAGTATTCTTCAGCCGGTTCCGAAGAGTGCCTCCCGTCATTCTGTCGCTTGCACCGGCGACAGGGAGCGAACGAAGGAAAGCCGGGTACCACTTTTCTTTCTGAACCGCATACAAAAGCTCTCCGATTTGGCCGGCGGATACGCCGTTAATATGAGAAACGCCGGATCCGTCTCTTGCAATCAATTCATCCGGATTCAGCCCGAACGATTTGAGCTCCGATTTCATCACGTCCAAGCCCTTTTCCCAGCTGCCCTCCCCTTTTTTCACTTTTCCCATTTCCTTGATCAGAATTTCGGCGTGCCCGTTGTTGCTCAGTTTCATAAACGGGATCAATAATTCTGAAAGAGGCATGGATGTCCGTGATGTGACAAGCTGGGTGCGGTGCGGCATTCGCCCTGTTCTGATTTTCCCTTTTACAGTTATACCCTGTTTAGTAAGCGCTTGTTTCCATAAATCTAAAGCATAGGACGACGGGTCCCACACTGCCGCCCATTCTCTTGCCTTTGCCGAGCCGGCAGGTATGGTTCCCTTTATCGTAATCACATTGCCACCGTGCTCCCGTTCAACCGTCAATTCTTTCTTTTCATCAGAAGCGACGGTTTTCACTTCATTTTTCACACGAACGACGTCCGTATGGGGAGAAATCGAAATACGCGGCTTTTTACCGGGCTGTTTCGCCGGGGTGATTTCAGCAATCACCGTTCCGGTATCATAATCTTCATTTGGGGAAGCAGTAAGAGCTGATACTTGCGCGCCATAATATTGGCCTTCATCACTCCACGGAAGATCAACTGAATACCTGGTATCGTCATACCACGAATCATCCCCGACCAGATCTCCTTTAATGACATGGATGCCTCTGGCTTTGACCTGTTTAGCCATCTTCTCAAAATCAGAAGCCATTAGGGTCGGATCGCCTTTTCCCCTGAGATAAAGGTTTCCGCGCAGCTGTTTTCCTTTCACGGCGCCGTCTGCCCGTACTTCTGTCTTAAAGGTGTAATCTTCTCCGAGAACGGAAAGCGCCGCAGATGCCGTCAGCAGTTTCATCAATGATGCAGGCCTCAGCCGCATATCTTCCCGGCTGCCGAACAGCACCTCCCCTGTTTTTGCTGACCGGACACTGACGCCCGCTGAAGCCCCCTTTAAAGCGGGTTCTTCATCCAGAATGTGTTCCAGCTCTTTTTGCAAAGTATTTTTTTGTTCAGCCGCCTTAGCCGCATCATCAATATAAGGAACTTCGGCAATGATCAAAAGCAGAATCACCGCGCACAAGCGTTTCACATATGTTTTCAATGTTATCCCGCCTCTTTCCTATTCTTCGTCATGCAAAATGGTGATCCTGGATGACGCAGCCGCTTCTTCGCCCGGTTTCAGAATCTGAAGCCCTGTCAGTGATGCAGGCTGATTCAGATTAAAAGCATCTGTAACGGAAGTATAAGGCTCAAGACTGACAAACCCCTGCTTTCCGTCGCCGTTATATACCACCCAATGCTTGAAAGACGTGTCCGCTTGATACAAAACGGATAATTTCTCATTCGGATGATAAATAACAGCTTCGTTATTGCCGCCATTCCGTCCGGAAGAAAGAAAAACATCGTCAAACTGTTTATTTTTCAAAGACATCCCGTGACGGAACGCTTCTTTATCAGGCACATCCAATAAACGGCCTGTCGGTACGAAACGTTCATTTAATTCCCACATGCGGTCAGCCGTCAAAAATAGACGGGATCGCTCTTCATTGAAAACAAATGTGGAATGATAGCCTAGCCCCCAAGGAAAAGCCTCCGTTCCCTTATTCATAATCAGCGCCCGCTGCGTAAACACATTGTCTTTTAATGTATAGGTCATCCGGACAATGACATCGTGCGGAAATTGTTTATGAACACGGGGAATCTTTGAAAGATCAATTTCTGTTTCGACTGTCATTCCATCGCCCTCTTCTTTCGCTGCCGCCGCTTTCCAATGCTGATTGTGAAGAAAGCCGTGAATATGATTATGTTTATCCTCTTCGTTTATCTCGAATTGATACGCGCGCCCGTCAAAACGAAACGTCCCGTCCGTAATCCGGTTCGGCGGGAATAAAACGGGAATGCCGTACAGCATCGGTTTTTTGAGGAATTCCTCCGCAGTTTCCGGTTCTCTCAGAAGCCGCATACCGGTTCTTTTATCCCGAAGCGATATGACATTTGATCCCCACTCCGGCACAATGATGCATTCAGCCTGATCAGTCTCCGCCTTTATGGCTGAAACTCCTAAATAAGTCGTATGTTCAATCGTCATAAGCACCTGCCCTTTCCTTGTTTTCTAGCATGTATAGGAATTCCATTTTCTAAACTCATTTTCCTTCTCTAAAAAAAACATCGCCCGTATGAATTGAGCGATGTGCGGTAAAACCTTATTGAATCAGCCGGGTAATCTGTTTTTTCTTCCATACAAACCGGTAATATCCGTATTGCAGCAGCAGGCTGACGACAAAAGCCGCCGGATAACCGACCCAAATGCCGAGAATGCCGAGATTCGTATAATGAGAAAGAATAAAGGCCACAGGCACTTCAATTCCCCAAATCGCAAAAATGCTGATAATCGTCGGCCATAACACCGTACCGCTCGCCCGCATTGTTGCTGAAACAATCTGAGCGTGACCGAAAATCAAATAGCTCCAAAGGGTAATCATAATCAGATTGCGGGCAATGCGGAGTGTATCCTGATCTGTTAAAAACAAAGCCAGTATCTGCCGGGAGAAGGTGTAAATCAGCACAATCAAAACCCCGCCGATCAAATAATTCAGGCCGATCCCGACTTTGATGACCTGCTTCAGCCGGCCGAATTGATTAGCTCCTATGGATTGGGCGGCAAAAATTGAAACGGCGATACCGAGGCTTACCGCCGGCATCTGCACATAACTCGCCACTTGGTTGACAACCCCGTAAGCAGCCGTCGCGTTTGATCCGTAATGATTGACAAATGAAATGACCGCAATTTCAGAAAGTGACACGAGAATCATATTGATGCTCGACGGAATCCCGAGACGGAGTAAAAGCGCGAGCAGCTTTTTGTCCATTTTAAGAGAACGGAGCGCAGTCCGGTCAAATGCCAATGGATGTTTCCTTTTCCGCAAATAAACCATGAGTACGATAAATGTCACGATGTTTGAAATCACGGTTGCATACGCCGAACCGTAAATGCCGAACTTCGGAAGTCCGAAAAGCCCGAGAATCAATAAGGGCAAGAGCCCGATGTTTATGACTGTACTGACGATTAACGTATAAAACGGAGTCTTTGAATCTCCCGTTCCGCGTAAAAATGTCGTATACGCAAAATATAAAAACATCAGCGGCATTGCGCAAAACAAAATGCGCGCATATCGGACACTGACATCTATTACGTTTTCCGGCGTTCCCATCAGCCGCAGAATATCAAGCGTAAACACACTGCCGACAACTGCCAGAACAACACCGAGCATAAAGGTAAAAGTCAGTGTAGTGCCGACAATCGCCTTCATCCTCTCTTCGTTTTTCGCGCCGTAAGCCTGCCCGATCAGAATGGAACTTCCCGAACCGATTCCGATCGTAAAGGAGATCAGCAGAAAAAACAGCGGAAAAAAAGACGATACGGCGGCAAGCGCATCAACTCCGAGCCACCTTCCGACAAATACCATTCCGACCAATTGGCCGACAGATTGCAATACATTGCTTAAAAGCAGCGGCACTAAAAACAGTGACATCGATCGCCAGACAGACTGGCCGCGGCCTTCCGCTGTTTCTAAATGATCTTGTACTTCCATATGTAGGACTCCTTTTTTGATTTTCTTCCATTTTATTATTCAGCAGACAGCTTGTAAAAACCTTTTGTTCAATGAAACTCTTTATCTTTTTCTCACGTCTTACATGGAAATAAACCATAAAAATAAAAAGTCCGGAAAATATTTCTGAAAAGGTATTGTAATCTTACCGTAATTATTGTAACATTTGTAACATAAGAGAAAGAGATTGATTGAAGGAGAGATTATATCATGAAAAAATGGCTATTATTCCTCACTACTATTACATTGATTCTGTCATTGGGCACTGCGGCGACCGCCAAAAATGCATCTAATGACCTTACACAAAAACAAGCACTTCAACTGGCCCTGTCAGCGAGAGAACATTTCTGGAACACGATGAGCGGCGGTGCGCTTAAATCAAACGCAAACTGCACATCTGAACCGTTTGAATATCAAAATCTTCAATACGTCTTTATGTGCAAAGACCTCGGAACAAAAGCGAAAGCCGTAAAATATCTGACACCCGCTTTTACAAAGCAAGCGATTGACAAAGGGCTCAAAGATTACCACTTCACTGTAAAAGACGGCAAATTGGCTGTTCCGGTCGGCGACGGAGATAACCTCCTGAATTGGAAAAAAGCAAAAATGACTCTTCTTTCTAAAAAAGGAAGCGTTCAAGCATACCGCTTCACTGTACCGACTCTTGACGGTTCTCCGTCAGCAAAACGCGATGTAACATTCGTAAAAGAAAACAACGTTTGGAAAGTCAATCAATTTGATGCTGTCATATAAGAAAAAGCCCGCTTGCTTACAGCGGGCTTTTTTCACATCATTTCCACCAGGTTCTTGCAAAATATTAAACTCAAAAACCCCTTGTATAACAAGGGGTTTTCTGTTTTGCCGACATTATTAATATGCGCCTATCTTATACAAAAAACGCTCTAGGAGAGATTCGAACTCCCGACCTGCAGTTTAGGAAACTGCTGCACTATCCGCTGTGCTACTAGAGCCTGCTTCTATTATAGTAACGCTGGCGGCCGTTTTTTTCAAGCCTACAGCCCTCCGAACACTTTATAGGCGGCTCTCGTCGTATCTTCATCTATTCCGATATAACGCATTGTAATAGACGGAGAAGAATGATTCAAAATCCTCTGCAGTTCAGCAATGTCTTTTGTCCTCTGATAAAAATGATACCCGAACGTCTTTCTAAGCGTATGCGTCCCGATTTCCTCCAATCCGCAAGCGGCTGCCGCTTCCTTTAATATTCTGTATGCCTGAATCCGGGAAATAGGCTTATTCGTCCGTTTCGATTTAAACAAATAGTCATCCTCTTTCATGTCTTTTGTATAAGCGTATATGTCGGCCTTTAAAGACTCCAGTATCAGAATTTTTCTTTTCTTTCTCGTTTTGCTTTCGGTTGCCCACACATGGTCTTTGTTCCTTACATCCCTCACGCGAAGCGGCAGAACATCAGAAATCCGCAGTGCGCTGTTCATGCCGAAAATAAATAAAAAATAATCACGATCACTTTTCTTCATTAAATACTGTTTGACTTCCTGGATCTTCTCCAAACTTCGGATCGGCTGTACGATATGCATCAAAAAACTCCTTATAATTGGTAAAGTAACATATTGAGCATTATGTTACTATTATAGCCGAAACCTGTTGAATGATAAAGGATGAAGGGCCTTATGTAACATAATATACATAGTGTTACATAAGGGGAATAAGGCACGCAGTTTCATCGAAGTCTTCAAAAACATCATTTTCGACCCGATGACGGGATTTTAAATCAATAGAGACTCACGGTATTAAAAAAGAAAAACAATGCCCTTAAAACAAAATCTGAGCATTCGTTTTTTTGTGAGCAACCGAAAAAAAATGAAAAAAAAGACACAATATGAAATTGTGTCCTAGTCTTCATCTTTTACATCAATGTCTTCAGGAAGCGGCTCATTTAAAAACTCTTGAATCATTTCCTTATATTTTTCCAGCTGTTCGAGATGGGTTTGAAATTGTTCCTTGTTGATTAAATATTGCTGTCCGTCATGTACGGCCCTTATTTTATTCGTCAAAACAAGATTGTGCACATATTCTTCAGGAAGACTGGTAAACTCAGCTGTCTCTTTGATCGTTAAATACATGGCTCACGTTCCTTTCATATGTCATGTGAGTGAATTCTGTTTTGTTTATTGTAGCTTATTTTTTGTCTTTATGCTTGTTTTACAGCTTTTTCAGTCCGGTTTCCCATTTAGCCTATTTGAGACTGATTACATTCACACAGAAACCCCAACTTTTTGCACACCGGACTATTCCGTTTGTCACTTGTGAAAACAGCACATTTTACTTACTCTATAATTGTAAGCGGAAAACAAAGGAGGCAGACTATGAAAAAGAAAAAGTTTATGAATCTCTGTTTTATCGTTCTGCTCAGTACTTTGCTCGCGGCCGGAAGCATCCCTTATCACGCTCAGGCTAAGAAACACCCGTTTTCCTATGACGACTACAAACAGGTAGATGTCGGCAAAGACGGCATGGTTGCCACCGCCCATCCTCTCGCTTCACAAATCGGTGCCGACGTGCTGAAAAAAGGCGGCAATGCAGTTGACGCCGCGGTTGCCATTCAATTCGCATTAAACGTAACTGAACCTATGATGTCGGGAATCGGCGGCGGCGGATTTATGATGGTTTATGATGCGAAGACGAAAGACACCACCATTATCGACAGCCGGGAACGCGCACCGGCAGGCGCAACACCGGATATGTTCCTTGACGAGAACGGCAAAGCCATCCCTTTCTCCGAACGCGTTACTAAAGGGACTGCAGTCGGTGTTCCGGGAACATTAAAAGGACTTGAAAAAGCGCTCGACAAATGGGGCACACGCTCCATGAAACAACTCATCACCCCTTCCATTAAACTTGCCTCAAAAGGCTTTCCGATCGATTCGGTTTTAGCTGATGCCATCTCAGATTATAAAGACAAATTATCACACACCGCTGCAAAAGACGTGTTTCTTCCGGACGGAGAACCTCTGAAAGAAGGAGACACACTCATCCAAAAAGACTTAGCCAAAACATTTACAGCTATTAAGTACAAAGGCACAAAAGCATTCTATGACGGTGCATTCTCCAAAAAGCTTGCGGAAACAGTGCAGGAATTCGGCGGCTCAATGACAGAAAAAGATATTAAAAACTTCAATGTGACGATTGACGAACCGATCTGGGGAGATTACCAGGGCTATCATATCGCAACTGCTCCTCCTCCAAGCTCGGGCGGTGTTTTCCTGTTGCAAATGCTGAACCTCCTGGATGATTTTAAGCTTTCTCAATATGATATCCGTTCTTGGCAAAAATATCAGCTTCTCGCAGAAACGATGCATTTGGCTTATGCTGACCGCGCCGCATTTGCCGGGGATCCAGAATTCGTCAACGTCCCTCTCAAAGGCCTCTTGAATCCAGATTATATCAATGCCCGCAGACAGCTGATAGATATTGATAAAGTCAATAAAAAACCGAAAGCCGGCGACCCTTGGGCCTATCAGGAAGGTTCTGCAAACTATAAACAAGTGAAGCAGCCGACTGACAAACAAGAAGGCCAAACGACTCACTTCACGGTAACCGACCGCTTCGGCAATGTCGTATCTTATACGACAACGATTGAACAGCTGTTCGGTTCCGGCATTATGGTTCCCGGATACGGCGTTGTGTTGAATAATGAGTTAACAGACTTCGATGCGGTGCCTGGCGGCGCAAATGAAGTGCAGCCGAATAAACGTCCGCTCAGCAGCATGACTCCGACTATTTTATTCAAAAATAACGAACCTGTCCTGACTGTCGGCTCTCCCGGCGGAGCAACGATTATTTCTTCCGTCCTGCAAACGATCCTGAACAAAGTTGAGTACGGCATGGATCTGAAAGCGGCGGTCGAAGAGCCGAGAATTTACACAAACAGCATGACATCCTATCGATATGAAAAAGGAGTGCCGGAAGAAGCCCGCACAAAACTGAACGAAATGGGGCATAAATTCGGCAGCAGCCCTGTTGATATCGGTAATGTGCAAAGCATCCTGATCGACCGTGAAAACGGCACCTTCACCGGAGTTGCCGACTCAAGCCGAAACGGAGCCGCAATCGGCGTAAACTTGAAACAATATAAAAAATAACTAGACAAAAAGCCTCGTTTCTCAAGCTGAGAAATGAGGCTTTTGTTTATTCTGCACTGTATTCAGATGAGGATTTTTCAGATGTTAACGAGGCAAGTAAAAGCACGCCGCACATCGCGATGACAACACCCGCTGATCCGATCCATGTCACTGACGCAAGAGACAGATGAGTGACAACAATGCCCCCGATGCCCGCCCCGGCCGCCATAGCCAGCTGCATCACGGACTGGTTGAGGCCAAGTAATACACCCGATGATTCAGGCTCCATCGTTGCCAAATGATACTGCTGAGCAGGTCCTGATGACCAGGCGGCGAAGGACCAAAAAATAAGCACTGCCGCCGCTCCGAAAGCAGAATGTGTGACAAACGGCAATAACATGAGCATGATAGCATGAAGCGCCATTCCGCCGGTTAATGTCATACGCGCCCCCCATTTGTCTGCACTGAAACCGCCTGCTTTAGAACCGGCAAGACTTGCAACACCGAAAATAAGCAGCAATGTACTCAGTATTCCGCTGCCGATATGAGTGACGTTCAGTAAATACGGAGAAAGGTACGTATACGCAACCGAATAGCCTCCGAGCCAAAAAAACGTAATAGCCAGCCCGACAGCCACCTTTCGTTTCTTCAAAAGAGAAAATTGCTGAATGAGCGGCACCGGTTTATCTCCTTTTATCTCAGGCAACGCGAAACGTATAATAAGCATAGCAATGATTCCGATTGCCGCAATTCCGGCGAAAACCACCTTCCAGCCGAAAGCTTCAGACACGGTTCTTCCGATCGGAACACCGATAATGAGCGCCGCCGTAAACCCCATAATGACGGTTGCGAGAGAACTTGCCTGTTTTCCCGGGGGAGCGATTTTTGCTGCGATCGTAAGCGCGGTGACCACCACAGTTCCTGCTCCAAGCGCCATGATCACCCGGGCTGCCGCAAATAAGCCGTATCCCTGTACGAGAAATGAAATGATATTTCCGATTACAAACAATCCAAGAGCATAGATCATAAGCTTCCTTCTATCCAGTTTTGCTGTAAGGGCCATCATGACAGGCGTTCCGATTGCATAAACAAGTGAAAAAATCGTAATCAGCTGCCCAGCTGCTGCCACAGTAACTCCCAAGGAACCTGCAATTTTATCAAGCATGCCGGATATCACATATTCAGACGTCCCCACTAAAAAGCTGATAATTGCCAAAATGTAAATCTTCCAGGTATTTTGCACCTGACACACTCCTTCATTGATGATTTATATAAAGATATATTGTGATATATCGATATAAAGAGTTGAACAAACAGAAACAAATCGCAATATGTCGATGTGTAATCGGAAAAAGAAACTGAATCCCTCTTCTAAAGGATTCAGCCCTACATTTCGCGCTGAAAATAATCGGCCATCGCCTTTATCGCATCTTCATCTCTTTTATAATAGGTGTATTTGCCAATCCGTTTTGTTTGGATAAGGCCTGCCCGCTGAAGGATGGAAAGATATTGAGACGCCGTTGACTGTGTCATCTGAAGCTTATCGGTGATCTGGCTGACACATACTCCGATCTCATTCATATCAATGCCATCATGCGGTGCGAAGTGACGGTCCGGCTCTTTCAGCCACTGTAAAATCTCAAGCCGTGACTCATTAGACAACGCTTTAAAAACATCAATAGGTTTCATACGCTTTATTATATCGTGATTTTACGATATGTCAATGTTATATTTCTTGAATCTCTATTTTTTGTTTTGTCTCTCTTATGATCCGGGAAATAAAATCACTCACATTCTCTTCAAATGTGTTTTCCCGCCCGTATTGCCTTACATGTACAGAATGGTGGCGGCACTCTTGATCTCCCACAACCGCAATATACGGTATTTTTTTCATTTGTGCTTCTCTGATTTTATAGCCGAGTTTTTCATCACGCTGATCGAGCTCAGCCCGGATACCCGCTTTCTTCATTTGCAGGTGCACCTGTTCTGCGCAGTCCCGGTGTGCGGTGTTTGAGACTGGGATGATTTTTGCCTGTACCGGTGCAAGCCATAAAGGGAACGCTCCTGCGAAATGTTCTGTAATGATTCCGAGAAATCTGTCGAGAGAACCGAATACTGCCCGGTGAATGACAACAGGACGGACTTTTTGGTTTTTTTCATCGATATATGTTAAATCAAATTTCTCCGGCATTTGAAAATCCAGCTGGACAGTGGCGCATTGATGGCTCCGGTTCAGCGCATCTTTTATATGAATATCAATTTTCGGTCCGTAAAATGCGCCATCTCCCCGATTAAACCGAAAACGGTATCCCTGTTCTTTTAATACTTTTTCTAATGCGCTCTCAGCCCTGTCCCACAAGCTTTCGCTTCCCATGTAATCTTCAGGCCTTGTTGACAGCTCAATATCATAGGAAAAACCAAATGCGGTGTACACCTCGTGAATCAGCTGCAGCGCCGAAGCAATTTCACTCTCGATTTGATCCTGCGTTACAAAAATGTGTGCGTCATCCTGGCAAAAAGATCTGACGCGGAGCAGGCCATTAAGCGCCCCGCTGAATTCGTGACGGTGCACCTGACCGAACTCAGCCATCCGAATCGGAAGATCACGATAAGAACGAAGCTTTTCTTTAAATATGAGCATGTGGCCGGGACAGTTCATCGGCTTTAACGCGAAGCGCTGATGATCGGCTTCTGAGAAATACATATTCTCTTTATAATGATCCCAGTGGCCGGATTGCTCCCAAAGACGCTGGTTCATCATCATAGGGGTGCGCACTTCCTGATAATGATAGGCATCCTGCTTTGAACGCAGAAATGATTCAAGCGTGTTTCGGATAAACTGACCGTTCGGCAGATAAAAAGGCATACCCGGCGCCTCTTCAGAAAACATAAAAAGTTGTAATTCCGCTCCCAATTTCCGATGATTTCTCATCTCCGCCTCTTTCAACAGCTGAAAATGTCTGTTCAGCTCCTTTTCTGAGGAAAATGCTTTCCCATAGATGCGCTGGAGCATTTTTTGATTGCTGTCGCCGCGCCAATAAGCCCCCGATACATGAGTGAGCGAAAAAGCTTTTATCTGCCCGGCAGACGCCAAGTGCGGACCCCTGCATAAATCAATGAATTCGCTCTGGCGGTATATACTGATTGTATCAGTCTGCGGAATACCTGCTAAGAGCTCAAGCTTCAGCGGTTCATGAGCAAACAGCTGCTCTGCCTCTTCTCTGGAGATTTCTTCTCTGATAATTTCCGGATTTTCCGAAATGATTCGGTTCATCTCTTTTTCAATGACGGCCAATTCTTTTTCTGTAATCGTTTCATCCATATCAAAATCATAATAAAAGCCATTGTCAATAACCGGTCCGATCCCTAAACAAACCTTCGGATACAGACGTTTTACCGCTTGCGCCAATACGTGTGCTGCTGTGTGTCTCATCACTTCCAGTCCTGCTTCAGACTGAAAACTGCACAGTTCAATCGCCGCATCCTTATGAATGCTTCTTCTAAGGTCATATAACGATCCGTTTATCTTTCCGGCGGCAGACGCCTTTTTCAGACTCGGACTGATTGATTGGGCGATCTCTTCTAACGTAACGCCTTTCCGGTATTTTTTTTGTTCCCCGTCAGGAAAAGTAATCACAATGTGTGGCTTCTTCACGGTCTAATCTCTCCTTTATTTTTAATAAAATAAAAAAACACACTCATCCCAAAGCAAGGGACGAGTGTGTGTCAGACCCGCGGTTCCACCCAAATTCCCGCCACTTTAAGTGACGGCTCATTTTTGCCGTAACGCGGCTATACGGTATCGGCTTGCTCTCGTTCACCGATACAGCTCAAAAAGCGGTAAGCTCATTCTTCGTGCCGGGAAGGTCTCAGCCGCGCCCCCCCTCTCTGTATGGCCGGTTAAAATGTCTCATGTCCTTATCATTGCTATTTTTCTTATATAAATATAAAAACACACTCATCCCAAAGCAAGGGACGAGTGTGTGTCAGACCCGCGGTTCCACCCAAATTCCCGTCACTTTAAGTGACGGCTCATTTTTGCCGTAACGCGGCTATACGGTATCGGCTGCTCTCGTTCACCGATACAGCTCAAAAGGCGGTAAGCTCATTCTTCGTGCCGGGAAGGTCTCAGCCGCGCCCCCCCTCTCTGTATGGCCGGTTAAAATGTCTCATGTCCTTATCATTGCAGATTCCTTTATACGAAAAACTTTCTTTTATTATACATAAATTTCCCGAAAAAGAAAGTTTTTTAAGAAAAACCGGAACGAAAAAAATTGGCGTACACAGCTGTTCTGTTTTCTCATTTTCCGTTCGATAATGTTTTTAATCCATTCAGCAGTGCTTCAAACGCCGATGTCAAAAATAAATCACTCCGGTAGATGAATGATATATTCATATTCCGAAAATGTTCAGGAAGCTCATGAAGAAAAAGATTTTTCCTGTTTTGAAAATAACGGACGGCTGATGCAGGCAGAAAGGAGACCCCCATCCCCGCCTGCACCGCCCCAATAATGGCTTCCAACGTACCGAATTCAATGATTTTATGTGCGGGCACTGCCTCTTCTTTCAGTATGTTTTTTATTTTGCGGCGGTGCGAACAGCCCGCGGCAAAATACAGAATCGGCTCTCGCAGCAAGTCTTGCAAACTGCCTTCCCGCTTATTTGAAACCAAGACCAATTCTTCTTGAAATACAGCGTCTTGCTCAAGATCTTCATATTCGACCGGTCCGTAAACAAAAGCGCCGTCCAGCTCATAGTGTAGAACGCGCTGCACTAAGGTATGTGTATCACCGGTTGACAGCGACAGCTGTACTTTCGGGTAGCGGCTGCAATACTCCGTGAAAAATTGAGGGAGATGGACGGCTGCCGCCGTTTCAAGAGAACCGATTCGAAGCGGGCCGTTCGGATCGCCTGCCTCTTGCGCCGTTTTTTGCGCCTCATGCAGCAATTGAAGGATTCTGTCTGCGTCTTTTAATAAGTTTTCACCTGCTGGCGTCAGCGTCATTCCCCGATTTGTGCGGTAAAAAAGCTGTGTTTGCAATTGCCGTTCCAGCTGCTGAATCCGGTTTGTCACATTTGATTGAACATAATGCAGGCTTTCTGCCGCCTTTGAAATACTTCCTTTGCGGGCGACAGCCTGAAAAATCTTTAAGTCTCCGCTTTCCATGTAAGGGCACCTTCTTGCTATGATTTTTATTGATAGCCGGCTATCAATTTTCATTTATTTACTGCAGCTGATACAGCCTGTAAAATTTTTCTCATCAATCATAAAGGAGAGAAGAATCATGAATGCCCTTATCATACACGAAAATGGCTTTGATTTCAGGCAGGCACCTGACAAAAGGCCGGGAAACGGCGAAGTAAAAATAAAGCTGAAAACAGCCGGATTAAACCATCGTGATTTGTTTTTAATGAAAAAACACGAAACCGGAAACCATGAATTTATTCTCGGTTCAGACGGCGCGGGAATCGTAACCGAAATAGGACACGGCGTCCGGTCTCATTTACTGAATGCAGAAGTCATCATCAACCCGGTGCTGAATTGGAAGACTGTTGAGGACGTACCAGCCGTCCCTGATATTTTAGGCGGTCCGAGCGACGGAACATTTTCACCTTATGTCATCGTTCCTGCGGAAAATGCCGTTTTAAAACCCGAACACCTGACTTGGGAGGAAGCGGGCGTCCTGCCGTTATCAGCATTAACCGCTTATCGCGCCTTATTTACAAAAGGACAATTAAAAAAAGGCGAACACCTTATCCTTCCGGGCATCGGAAGCGGCGTGGCAACATATGCCTTATTAATGGCAAAAGCTATCGGAGCGACAGTCAGCGTCACCTCCCGCAGTGAAAACAAAAAACAAACCGCACTGTCATACGGTGCAGACCGGGCGATTGACAGCTACGGTGACTGGAATGAGGCGCTGAATGGCGAAAAAGCAGATATCATACTTGACGGTGTAGGCCCCGCCTTATTTCAACACTATCTTGACATTATTAAACCGAATGGCCGGATCGTAACATTCGGCGCCAGTTCAGGCGATCAGCTCGGATTTCCCATTCGCTCGCTGTTTTTTCCGCAGATTCATATTCTCGGTACATCAATGGGAAGCAATGAGGAATTCGCGGATATGCTGGAATTGATAAACCGCTGCGGCATCCGTCCCATTATCGACCGCATATACCCTCTCAGTGAAGCAGCTGCCGCTTTTAACAGGATGCAGGAAGGACGGCAGTTCGGCAATATTGGCTTTCGTGTAGATGTCTAAAAAAAGGAGCGGACCCGTCCGTTTCCTTATTTGTTTAATAGCGTTTCCGCTTGAAATTCAAAATGTTGTTCTTCATCGATTAAAATCTGCCCGCAAATCGACTGCAGACACACAGAGCCCGTCACGTTTTTTAAGGCGTCATAATAAACGGCGGCGATGACTTCCGCCGTCAGCAGCACCGTGATCGACAGCTCAAGGCTTGCAAATCGTCTCAGTCTCCGGAAGAAAACAATCTCTCCGCTCTGTAAAACAAAATTCCATATTTATCTTCCATTTCCATATTTCCTTTATATGACCAATACAAGAAGAAGGAGGTTCCATTTCAATACGAAAAACCGGCTGTTCCCAGCCGGTTTTATAAATAAACCCCTTTATTTACGGTAAAACAGTGCTCCCCATTAAATAACTGTCGACTTCGCGCGCTGCTTCCCGGCCTTCATTAATCGCCCATACAATCAGGCTTTGGCCCCTTCTCGCATCCCCTGCGGCGAAAACACCGTCAACATTCGTTTTATAATCCCCATATGCCGCCTGAATTTTATGATTTGCCGAATCGACACCGAACTGTTTCAATAATGGCTGTTCTGTTCCTTCAAAACCGATGGCGATGAACACCAGCTGAGCAGGCCAGACTTTTTCTGTACCGGGCAGTTCATGAAATTCATACTTTCCGAATTCGTTTCTGACTTTTTCCATTTGGATGGTGTGGATCTCTTGTAAGCGGCCCTGCTTATCGGCCACCATTTTTGTCGTCTGAATTGAATATTCTCTCGGGTCTTTGCCGAACTTTGCCTGCGCTTCTTCATAGGCGTATTCAAGGGTAAAGACGTGCGGCTGTTCAGGCCACATATTGTCGTTCGTGCGCGTCTGAGGAAGTTTAGGATGTTTCCCGAACTGGTGCACGCTGCGCGCTTTTTGGCGCAGCGCGGTTGCCACGCAGTCAGCTCCTGTGTCTCCTCCGCCGATCACGATGACATCTTTCCCTTTAGCGTCTATAAATTGTTTGTCTTTGAAGTTGGAATCTAAATAGCTTTTCGTCGCCAGTGTTAAATAGTCCATCGCATAATGGACGCCTTTTGCTTCCCGGCCTTCAATCAGCAGATTGCGCTGCTTTTGGGCGCCTGTGCACAAAATGACGGCATCAAATTGTTCTTTCAGCTCATCTGCCGTTATGTCAACGCCGATTTCGGTATTTGTCACAAAATCTATACCTTCCTGCGTCAAAAGCTTAATACGGCGTTCGACGACATTTTTCTCAAGCTTCATGCTCGGAATGCCGTACATCAGCAGGCCGCCGGCTCTGTCGGCACGCTCATAGACCGTTACGGAATGACCGGCTTGATTCAGCTGATCAGCGCTTGCCAGACCTGCCGGGCCTGAACCGACGACAGCGACTTTTTTACCTGTGCGTTTCACGGGAATTCTCGGCTGAATCCATCCATTTTCAAAACCTTTGTCAATGATCGTCCGCTCGATGTTTTTAATTGAAACAGCCGGATCTGAAATGGCCAGCGTACAAGATCCTTCACAAGGAGCGGGACAGACCCGCCCTGTGAATTCAGGAAAGTTATTCGTTTTCAGAAGGCGCTCCAAGGCTTCTTTCCAGCGCCCCCGATAGACGAGGTCATTCCACTCCGGTATCAGATTATAAATCGGGCATCCGGAGGTAAAACCGTTGATATCAGCGCCGATTTGGCAAAACGGTGTGCCGCAATCCATACACCGCGCCCCCTGCCGCTTTGACGCTTCATCTGAAAATGGAGCCGAATACTCTTTCCAATCCTTTAAGCGAGTGAGAGGGTCCCGCTCAGCCGGTTTTTCTCGTTTTTCTTCCATGAATCCAGTTGGTTTCCCCATGTTCCTCTCCCCTTTCTTACTGTACTACCGCTTGTTTTTGATCTTTGGCAGGCGTTTGGAGGACCTTTGTATTGGCTTCAAAAGCATACATAATTGCGTCTTCTTCTGATAAACCCGCCGCTTTTTGTTCTTCGATGCTGAGGAGCATTTGTTTATAGTTTTTCGGAATGATTTTGATAAAGGTTTCTGCGGCTTTTTCCCAATTGTCCAGGAGATCTGCGGCTTTTTTGCTGTTTGTCAGCGCCGCATGCCGTTTGACCATTTCTTGCACTTCTTTGATCTCCGCCTCATCCGTCAGCTTTTCAAATGAAATCATTTCCATGTTGCATTTGCGTTTAAATGCTTTGGCATCTTCACTCAGGACGTATGCGATACCGCCTGACATTCCCGCCCCGAAGTTTTTGCCGACTTCGCCGAGAACGACAACCCGGCCGCCTGTCATGTATTCACAGCCGTGGTCTCCGATACCTTCTACAACGACATTGACTCCGCTGTTACGGACTGCAAAACGTTCACCGGCGCGCCCGTTAATGTACGCTTCCCCGCTTGTTGCTCCGTAAAATGCGACGTTCCCGATAATAACGTTATCGTGTGTTTCACAATTGAAGGCATCAGGCGCTTTCACGATGATTTTTCCGCCTGAAAGCCCTTTGCCTACGTAGTCATTTGAATCCCCGTTCAAATGAAGCGTCATCCCTTTAGGGACAAATGCTCCGAAACTCTGTCCGGCTGATCCGGTAAAATGAAGTCTGATCGTATCATCCGGCAGGCCTTCCGCTCCGTAGCGTTTAGAAATTTCACTTCCCGTCACGGTTCCGGCTACGCGATTTGTATTATTGATCTTGATTTCAGCTTCCGCTTCCTGACCGGCTTCAATTGCAGCCTGCACCGCCGGAAGAATAACCGTCATATCAAGCGACTCGTCGATTTTATGGTTTTGCGCCGTACGGAAAGTGCGTACGCCTTCAGGCTGGTACAGCAGTGTGGATAAATCAAGCTGTCCCGCTTTCCAATGCGCTTTCGCACGTTCACTGACATGAAGAACGTCTGTCCGTCCGATCATTTCATCAAGCGTCTTAAAGCCTAACTGCGCCATATATTCACGCACTTCTTCTGCGACAAACAGCATGTAATTTACGATATGGTCAGGATCGCCCATGAATTTTTTGCGGAGCTCCGGATTTTGCGTCGCGACACCTACAGGACATGTATCTAAATGGCAGGCGCGCATCATGACGCAGCCGAGAACGACAAGCGGCGCTGTAGCAAAGCCGAATTCCTCCGCACCGAGCAAGGCGGCCATCACGACATCTCGGCCTGTCATCAGCTTACCGTCCGTTTCCAATACTACGCGATCCCGTAAGCCGTTCAGCATCAGCGTTTGGTGAGCTTCTGCAAGACCAAGCTCCCACGGAAGACCCGTATGTTTAATACTCGTTTTCGGCGATGCGCCCGTTCCGCCATCGTAGCCGCTGATGACGATGACATCCGCAGTGCCTTTTGCCACACCGGCCGCAATCGTGCCGACACCGGCTTTTGACACGAGCTTGACGCTGATTCGCGCGCTTCGATTTGCATTTTTTAAATCATGGATCAGCTGCGCCAAATCTTCAATTGAATAAATATCATGGTGAGGAGGCGGTGAGATCAGCCCTACACCTGGTGTAGAACCGCGGACATCCGCGACCCAAGGATATACTTTGTTCCCCGGAAGCTGACCGCCTTCTCCCGGCTTCGCCCCTTGCGCCATTTTGATCTGCAATTCATCCGCATTGACGAGATAATGGCTCTTTACGCCGAAACGGCCGGAAGCGATCTGTTTAATCGCACTTCTTCTGTCGTCGCCATTTTCATCCGGAACGAAACGTTTCGGGTCCTCGCCGCCTTCTCCGCTGTTGCTTTTTCCGCCAAGCCTGTTCATCGCTATCGCTAAAGCCTCATGGGCTTCCTTGCTTAATGAACCGAATGACATCGCTCCTGTTTTAAAACGTTTCACGATGGACGCAGCTGATTCAACTTCCTCTAATTTTAAAGGCTTGCGGTCTTCTTTGAAGGCGAACAGATTGCGTAAAAATCCGATTCGTTCTTCATCCGCTGCTTGAGAATACTGCTTAAACAGGCTGTAATCATTTTTTCGGCAGGCCCATTGCAGCGTATGGATGGTTTTCGGGTTGAAAGCGTGGTGCTCTCCCCCGTTCCGCCATTGGAATTCACTTCCCGGATCAAGAGTTTGGCTGTAATCATCCTTGTACGCCGCTTGGTGGCGCTGTTTCGCTTCTTGCGCAATCGTCTCAATATCGATTCCGCCAAGCTGAGATGCAGTACCGGTAAAGTATTTGGCGATAACGTCTTCACCGATGCCGACCGCTTCAAAAATTTGGGCGCCCCTGTAACTTTGCACAGTTGAAATCCCCATTTTTGACATCACTTTCACGACGCCTTCTGTTACGCTCTTTCCGTATTTGCTGACAGCTTCTTCATACGGAATATCAAGCCGGCCTTCATCGATTTCCTGCTTATACGTAGCATAAGTCAAATACGGATTGACAGCATCGGCACCATACCCGATGAGAGCCGCAAAGTGATGAACTTCACGCGCTTCCCCGGATTCAACGATAATGCTTGCTTTTGTTCGCAGGCCTTGACGGATCAAATGCTGATGCAGCGCACTGACGGCCAAAAGCGGCGGAATCGGCGTCAATTCCCTACTCATTGCCCTGTCAGATAAAATTAACAGAGATACGCCTTCCTTGATCGCTTTTTCCGCTTGCTGAAACAAATCCTTCAGGCCTTTTTCCAGGTCATCGGAAAACAGCGTGCGGATGTTCTGGCTCTTAATGTCAGGGTGCACAAGTGTTTTCAGCGCATAAAACTGTTCGTTTGATAATACAGGAGTATACAATTTTATGCGGCGTGCATTTCTTTCACTCGGATGCAGCAGATCGCCTTCAGCTCCAAGCCATGTCACCGTAGAGGTCACAAGCTGCTCGCGGATCGCGTCAATCGGCGGGTTTGTGACTTGCGCAAACAGCTGTTTAAAGTAATGAAACAGTGATTGGGCGCGATCGGATAAAACGGCGAGCGGCGAATCATTTCCCATAGAGCCGAGCGGGTCCTTGCCTTCTTTAATAACAGGAATTAAATACTTCTGAATATCTTCATACGTATAGCCGAACGCTTTTTGACGGACGAGAAGATCATCGAATTGTTCCTCTTCCCGGATTTCCGGGTCAGGATTCACTTGAACCAATTCTTCTTCAAGCCATTTTTGATACGGGAATTCATTGGCGATTTCTGTTTTTACTTCTTCATCTGAAATAATCCGGCCTTCCTCTAAGTCAATGAGCAGCATTTTTCCGGGCTCCAGACGTTTTTTATGAAGAATGTTCTCCTGCTCCACTTCAATAACGCCGACCTCAGATGAGAAAATAATATGGTCATCTTTTGTCACATAGTAACGTGCCGGACGCAGGCCGTTACGGTCAAGGATGGCGCCGATCTGTTTTCCGTCCGTAAACGAAATGGCGGTCGGCCCGTCCCACGGCTCCATTAAAGAGCTGTGATATTCATAAAAAGCCCGTTTCGCTTTAGACATGTGAGTGTTTTCTGTCCATGGTTCCGGAATCAGCATCATTGCCGTATGTGCCGGTTTCCGCCCCGCCATCACGAAAAATTCAAACGCATTATCAAGAATAGATGAGTCACTGCCCTCAGCATTTAAAATCGGCAGCACTTTGTGAAGATCGTCTCCGAAGCTTTCTGAAACGAACTGCTGCTCCCTCGCTCTCATCCAATTGATGTTGCCCCGAAGCGTATTGATTTCTCCGTTATGAATCAGATAGCGGTTCGGATGGGCACGTTCCCAAGTAGGAAAGGTATTTGTGCTGAATCTTGAATGCACGAGTGAAAATGCAGATACGAAGGTTTCATCCTGCAAATCCAAATAAAAAGCGTCAACCTGCTCAGGCGTTAACAACCCTTTATAAACAATAGTCTGGCTTGACAAGCTTGCGAAGTAAAAATCAAGCTGTTCTTGAACGCCCCAATTTTCCGCCTGCTTCCGGATGACATACAGTTTGCGTTCAAAAGCAAGGCTGTCTTTCAAATCGTTTGCGGCTCCGATAAATACTTGACGCACATACGGGCAAGTGCTTTGTGCCACTGTTCCGATTTTTCCGACATTTACAGGGACGGTTCTCCAGCCGAGAACAATCTGTCCTTCCTGCTCAATGAATGCATTCACCTGTTTTTCGATCTTTTTTCTTTCCTCTTCATTTTGCGAGAAAAAGACCATTCCTACCCCGTAACGGCCTTTTTCCGGCAGCTTCATTTCTCCGCACTCTTTCTTAAAAAAAGCATCAGGGATCTGAACCATCAGGCCGGCGCCGTCACCCGTATTCGGATCACTGCCCTGTCCTCCTCTGTGATCCAGCTGGCAAAGCATCTTCAGTCCTTTTTTGACAATGTCATGTGAAGGTTTCCCTTTTAAATGGGCATACAAGCCGATTCCGCATGCATCGTGCTCAAATTCCGGACGGTAGAGACCTTGTGCTTTCGGCATTTGATTGTAAGTCATAATTCCTCTCCCCCGATCAGTTTCCGTTAATTATCGGTCATAAAATCTGACAACTTTAAATTAATTGTAAGTTTTCAAAACAATATAAACAATATATAATTTAGATCAAATACATCTCAAAATGAGATAGATGGGTGTGAACGCAATGGAATTACGCCAGCTTCGGTATTTTATGGAGGTAGCAGAACGGGAACATGTGTCAGAAGCGGCTGATCATCTGCATGTCGCACAATCCGCCATCAGCCGGCAGATTGCAAATCTTGAAGAAGAGCTGAAAGTCACTTTATTTGAACGGGAAGGCAGAAATATTAAATTAACGCCGATCGGCAAACAATTTTTAGAACATGTTAAAACCGCGATGAAAGCAATTGATTATGCGAAGGAACAAATTGATGAATATCTTGATCCGAATCGCGGAACCGTCAAAATAGGATTTCCGACGAGCCTTGCAAGCCAGCTTTTGCCGACTGTGATTTCGGCATTTAAAGAGGAATACCCGAACGTTGAGTTTTTGCTCCGCCAGGGTTCTTATAAGTTTTTAATCGAAGCGGTAAGAAACAGGGATATAGATGCTGCGCTGCTCGGCCCCGTTCCCACGGAATTCCCCGACATAACAGGCAATATCTTATTCACGGAAAAGATTTACGCGCTTGTTCCGCTGCATCATCCGCTTGCCAAACAGAAAAATATTCATTTAATTGATCTGCGCGGCGACCAATTCGTTTTATTTCCCGAAGGGTTTATTCTCCGAAACATGGCGATTGACGCTTGCAGACAGGCCGGCTTTGCGCCGCTTGTATCGACGGAAGGCGAGGATTTAGATGCCATTAAAGGATTAGTCTCCGCGGGGATGGGAGTTACTTTATTACCTGAAAGCACCTTTGCAGAAACCACACCCCGGTTCACGGTCAAAATTCCGATTGAATTTCCTCAAGTGAAGCGCACCGTAGGCATTATTAAACCAGAAGGAAGAGAACTGGCTCCGTCTGCAAATGATTTCTATCATTTTGTCATTCAATTTTTCTCCAAACTTGAACAATATCAATAAAAAACAAACCCGAGCTTCAAAACGAAGCCTCGGGCTTTTTCATATTTTTATAGATCTTTCTCAGCCGATCGGAATGGATAGTTCAACGTGGCAGACAAACGCTTCCGGATCAATGACTGATTGATCGGTCTGTTTGTGCGGCGTTTCTTTAAATGTCTTCAGCTGGGCTGAGGAATAGTTGACGATGCCGAGTCCGAGCTCTTCTCCCTGCTGATCAAGCAGCCTGACAACCGCTCCGCTGCTGAATCTGCCCTTAATCTGTTCGATATCCTGCGGTGACAGTGCCATATTTCCGTTCGCGACATCGTTGCTGCTTTTCTTTTCCATCACAATTTCGCCTTCGGGGCCGGAATTAAATGCAAGCCATTGTTCTTTGTGGTTTAACGGCAGGGTTCCTTCCGCTTCAAAATAAGTTCCTTCAGCCGCCTCATCTACCGCTTGAAGCAGAATGTCCGGGATGTTAGCCTGCCCGAGAAAGCCTTTAATACCGGAGGCCATCACAATTTTAAAAGCATCCAGTTTCGAACGCATTCCGCCGGTTCCCATTTCACTCCCGGCATCTCCCGCGCTTGCTTCTATTTCCGGAGTGATGTCGCTTACATGTCTGATTCTTTTCGCTTTCGGGTTGCTGCGCGGATTATCATCATATAAACCGTCAATGTCTGATAAAATTACAAGCATGTCGGCATCAATTAAACCTGCCACCTTCGCTGCGAGTGTATCGTTATCTCCGAATTTCAGCCGGTTGACTGTGACCGTGTCATTTTCATTAATAATCGGAATAATGCCTCGTTCCAAAAGGACGTTCATCGTATTGCGCACATTATGGTAGCGGTATTCATCGGAAAAGTCGCTTCTTGTAATTAATATTTGTGATGCGACATAACCGTGCGCTAAAAACAGCTTTGAATAAGCCTCCATTAATAATCCCTGCCCGATGGAAGCAGAAGCCTGTTTTTCAGGGAGGCCTTCTGGTTTCTGAATAAATCCGAGCTTCCGATAACCTGCCGCCACTGCGCCGGAAGATATTAAAATCACTTCATAGCCGCTGTCTTTCAGCTGTGCGATTTGATCCACCAATGCTTCCAGCTTTCTTCTGCTGATTTCCCCGTGCAGGCTCGTCAGTGAGCTGCTTCCGATTTTCACCGCGACTCTTTTGATCTTCGTCCGAGACGTCACTGTATCACTCCTGTTTTTTAACGATTATAGTGCTGCCGTTTTTTCAATTGTTTTGCTGATCTCAATAGAACGTTCGGTCGCATGTTTAATGGCTTTGGCAATGGCTTCTCCGCCGCCTTCTGACCTGAGCGCATCGAGGCCGGCTTCCGTCGTGCCGTTTGGAGAGGTGATGTTTTCCCGAAGCACATCCGGTTTTTCACCCGTTTCCATCAGCATTTTAGCAGCGCCCAATAACGTTTGCGCGCCGATTTTGCGGGACAGCCGTTTGTCTAAGCCGGCTTCTTCACCTGCTTTTTCAATAAACTCCATTAAATAATAGAAGTACGCCGGTCCGCTGCCTGCGATGCCGGTGAAAATGTCCATCTGATCTTCCTTGATCACGTACACTTCCCCGAGGCATTCCAAAAGGGATACCGCGGTTTTTGCTGAACCGTAAGAGACATGGTCTCCGAAAGCCGCAGCTGTTGCCGATTCGCCGATCATGCTGGATGTGTTCGGCATCACTCTTACAACTGGCTGACGGTCATGTAATGATTGTTGTATAAATGAGGTTGTTATGCCTGCCAGAACAGACAGGATGATTTGATGAGGTTGAATACGCCGTTTCAGCGTAGCAAGAGCGATTTCAGCATCCTTCGGTTTCATGGCTAAAATAAAGACATCAATGTCTTCGGTTTTCATGCTGTCAAAAGCAATGCCTTGAATTCCGTATTGATGTTCCAATTCAGCGAGTCGCTCTGTATTGCGGCGGTTTGTCACGCAGATGTTTTGGTTGGGAATTTTTTTTGCGCGGACCATGCCTGATATCATTCCTTCAGCCATTGATCCTGCTCCGATAAAAGCAACTTTCTTTTGATCTAAGATCGGTAACATCTCCCTTGTTCGTATTTTGTTCGTATTTTTCACACGTTTTTTATGTTACCACTTCAGGAGTCGATGTCAAGTTTGAAGGTTTTATTGATATGTATTGTTCCGAGCCTGTTATTATGTATAATGAATCACAGAACAAACCTTTAGAGCCCGGGAGGCCGGGTGCGTTCCGGCCGGATTTAAAAATTATCTGAAATGGCTTTTTCTATCAGCTTTTTGCAGCGGTCAAGCTCTGTCTTCAGCTGTTTTTTGTAAAGCTTCGCTGCTTCATAGTCTTTAAATTGATAGAGAACGACTTCCTGGAGTTTGGCTCCCTCCTTTTTCACTTTTACTTGCTTTAAAATCCCGTCATCCAAAAGTTCGTGAAGTGAACGGTACACCTCGGTATGATTCGGCTTAAAACCGATGGGTTTAAATTCCGAACGCAGCACCTCGAGAAGCTTCAGTCCGTAAAGCCGTTCCTGCTCTGTCATTGTAATCATGTAAAGCTTTAAAAAGGCTCTTTGTTTCACTAAAAAACCGGTTGAACTTCTTTTTTCTTCTTTCAATATGTGCACGCCCTTCCTTCTAACAAATTATTCCATGTACTAAATATTCTCTTTATATCCCGTTTTCCCTTTTATTGTTCGGACAGTTTGGTTTGTATTGATTTGTTTTTTGGATGCGGGGAAAAATAATCTTATTGAACATTTGGTACATAGTTTATTTAGTTTAATTATAGCTGATATCGGTTTCTTTTTCACTCTTTTTTCTGCAAAAACGGATCTTTATGCCTATTTAATCGGGTTGCGGAAACAAAAAAAGACCCGTCACGAAGACAGGTCCCCTTTTGTTTAAGGATTAGTTGACCACAAACCGGCCGTTTTGATGAAAATGCGCGGATGTAATTTCAATTGAGCAACCATATATTCTGCAAGATCCTCAGGCTGCATGACTTTTTCCGGATTGCCGTCTGTCAGATTTAATTCAATAGACATGTCGCTTGCAACCGTGCTCGGAGTCATTGCGCTGACACGGATATTGTGTTTTCTGACTTCCTGCATGAGAGATTCGGTCAGACCGAGAACGGCAAATTTAGAAGCGCTGTACGCACTTGTCGCCGCGGCGCCTCTTTGGCCCGCCGTAGAAGAAATATTAATGATATCTCCTGATTTTCTCTCAATCATTTCAGGAAGAACGGCGCGTGTCACGTGGTATACACCCATTACATTAACTTGAATGATGTCTTCCCACTCTTCAGGCGTAAGATCCAAAAATCCGCCGAATTTGCTGATTCCGGCATTGTTAATCAGGATGTCAACCTCACCGAGTTCTTCTTTAATAGAGGAGACGGCTTGTTCAACCTCTTTTTGATTTTTCACATCGGCAGCAGCGAATGATGCCTTTACACCAAGGGCTTTCACTTCTTCCGCAACCTTTTCGACATTTGCTTCTGTACGGCCGATTAAACCGATATTGACTCCTTCTTTTGCTAAAGCGATAGCGGCGGCGCGGCCGATTCCTCTGCCCGCACCAGTGATAAGAGCCGTTTTGTTTTGTAGGCTTTCCATGTCTTTCACCCTTTCTGAATGTCCTTATGTACGATTTCACATTATAAGCAGAAAAAAAACAATTAGCAAATAAAATGATTCAGCACGATCCGTAAAGGGTATCAACTGAAAAAAAGGAGTGAAAAGCAGATGATCATCATTTTGTATATCAGTGCTGCCGTTGCGGCTGCCGCATTAATTTATGCAGCCGTATCCGCCGTGCATTTTAAAAGAAACACAGCGCCTGATATAAAGAAGATTAACGCCGCGACAGCGTCTATGCAGACGTCCGTTGAAGAAATCAAAACAGAAACCCGTTTGTTATCACAAAAGCAGAAAGAACTGCAGGAAGACTTTCTTACTAAAAAAACAGCCGTGCAAACGACGGCAGCCGAAGTTAAAGGAACGCCTCACGTCCTGAAAATGCTCTGGAACGCCGGTAAAAGCGATTTATGAGCCTGCATGTCATCCGACGTTTTTGATGACACTAAGAGAAACTGGCGGATTCAAGGAGGCATAACATGATTTGCGATCGTGAGCGGCTTGCGCATTTTTTGCAGCAGCTTAAAGCATTATCATCTTCGGGAGGGTTTACAAAATCGGATTTGCTGACTCCGGAGTTCCATTTAGCCAAGGACGGATATCTGGATATGTATTATTCGCCTCATAATGAGTATATCAACCCACATGCTGCGGTTGTCATCTCCGGAATTACACCCGGTTTTTTTCAGATGCAGCGGGCTTACAAAGCAGCGGCACAGCTTTTAAAAAACGGCGAATCTCTTGAGGTGATAGCATATGAGACAAAAAAAGCGGCCGGACTTTCCGGTTCCATGAGGCAGCACATCATCGAAATGCTTAATGAATGCGGTCTGCCGGCCGCGCTTCACGTTGAGGATTCATCCCGGTTATTTGATTCAAAACGGGAGCTGCTTCATACGACATCCGTTATTAAACACCCTGTTTTTTATAAACAGAAAAACTATACTGGACATCGGCCGGCAATCAGCAGATCAGCTCTTCTCAGCCGTTATGCGCTGACATGTTTTCCGGATGAAATAGAAATGATGAAAAAGGACATTCTGCTCGTCCCTCTCGGTAAAGCAGCAGAATCAGCCTGCCGCATGCTGAAGAAGAACGGCAGAATGGGCCATGCGGTCATTCTGGAAGGCTTCCCGCATCCGTCCGGAGCAAACGGACATCGTTTCAAACAATTTCACGAAAACCAACAATCGTTACGTGAACAAATTCAGCGGTTTGCCGGGTTTCTTCAGAAGCTGTAAAAAAACGCCCCGAATTTTCGGGGCGCTGCTGTTAAGAAGCGTATTCAGGCAATGCTTTATTGTGTTTTGCCGTTTTCTCTTCAGGTATTTTGATTTGATTTGTCAAGATTGCACTTACGAAATAGAGCGCTGCGAAAATCCATACAACGCCTTGTGCGCCGACAAGCCCGATGAACGCCCAGGCAAGCGCGGGGCCGACAAATGCCGACAGGCCCGCAGCCAGATTTAACACAGACATGGCAGCACCTTTATTGCTGCCGGCCGCCGTCGGCACGATAGCCCCGATCGGAACGAACCCGGCGAGGAGCCCTCCCCATATAAAACCGACTATGCTGACGAAAAGCAAGTTCCCATGTGATACAACAGGAGCATAATATAATAAAAGAGTAAAAATGCCGCAGCCCACTCCTCCGAACCACATGACGGTCTTTTTCCAGCCGAAGGCATCGCCGACTGCGCCGAATATTAAGTTAAAAACGATATTTCCGAGAAAGATCGTTCCCCAAATTTGAAGCCATACATTTGTAGAAATGCCGTGCTGCGCCATATGCATCGGGAGGAATACCGGAAATCCGTATGTTCCGATGCTGTTAATGATCCGAATGATCCCCCCAGAGAGCACGCGCGGATTTTCAGCAAGGATGGTGATTCCCTTCATTAATTCCTGCGCCTTTTCCCGCTTATCTGCCTTTTTCTTTTCAAAGCGGTCCCTATTTAAAATCAAAGCAAAAAACGCGCCGAGGCATACCCAGAAAATTGAACTCCACAGCGTATTCAAATAGCCGAAGGATTTGATGGCCCAGCTTGAATACCAAGCACCGAATACAAACATCCCGCAGCAATATGCAATCCAGAACCAGCCGACCGCCGTACTGAGCCTGTTTTTCGGCGACCGGTAAATCACCCATGTCAAAAATGAATAGGCAAACAGCGGGTAACCCAGCCCTTTAATAAAATACGTGACATACATCACCGGCAAATTAAGATTCTCAAATCCGTATGCGATAAACGCGGCTGTTCCGATGACGTAAAACAACAGCCCCATAAACATCGTCCGCTTTGCGCCGAAGGCTTCGAGGCAGACCCCTGAAAACCACGACGCCACAGCAAGAGAAATACCGTAAACCGTAAACAAGGATGCTGATTGCTGTACCGTCAAGCCGTTTTCAACTAAAAACGGGCTGAGCCAGCCTTGTTCAAGGCCGTCCCCCATCATAAACAGCACGACCCCTAAAAATCCCCAGGCGAGCTGTTTCGGAATTCCTATTTTATTAAGCATTTTTGTTCCTCCTCAGCAATCTTTCATGTTGTCATCTCATCCCCAAGTCAGGCTTTCACCGCCGGCTGAAAATGAGTAAATAATTTTTGCGCATGTTTCCATTCTTCATATAGGAAGAGATCCGTCTGATCCGCTTCCGGCTCAATTATCTTTGTGCGGGTCGAAAGCTCTGCTTTCACACCGAGAGCTTCGTTGCAAATCATCACCGCTCCCATTGCGGATGCCTGGCTGAACCCCTCTCTCTTATAGATTTTCTTTTGAAGAAGGTTAGCAAGAAACTGCGTCAAAGCATCACTTTGGAAACCGCCGCCGCACACCTTCACATAATCTTGTGAAAAGGAAGCCGCCTCTGTTAACGCCTCATAGTTCCATTTGATTGAAAAAGCGATTTCCAGCAGTGCGGCTTTAACAAAATGGGCTCTGCTTAAGTTTTGGGACAGCGGAGCGTCAAATATAAATCCGCCTTTTGCCAGTGCGTTTTTCTCAGGCGATAAATAGGAGCCTAACGCAGAAATACAGGCATGATCATGTTTCGGCAGACTTGCGATTTCCCGTTCCATGACGCTGTAGGATTCATTCGGATAAAAAATGGATTTTAATTTTTGATAATTGAGTCCTGTTACACCCGGATTCGTTTCAAGAAGCCATTGACCTTCTTCTGTATGGCAATTCAGCCATGCATTCTCTAAACTTTCGGTTCCGGTCTCCGCTGTTATCTTTGTAATCGGCGTCGTTGTGCCGGATACGATGACGATATCTCCCGGCTTTGCATCTGCACTTTTGATGGCAAGCTGTGTGTCTCCCCCGCCTGCAATCACAGGCACTCTTTCAGAAAGACCGAGCACCGCCGCTTTCTTAAACGTTAACATTCCGACAACCGTCCCAGATCGGACGAGTGAAGGAAGAATGGCAGAAGGCACACCGAAGATGTTGCATAATTTCTCTGACCACGCCTTTTTCCTTACGTCAAACAGCAGTGTTTCAGCAGCCTGTGACGGTTCATAGCTTAAAATTCCGCTCAGCTCAAATGTCACCCAGTCACTGACGCTTGTGATGTACTTCACTTCTTTCCATAAAGACGGCTGTCTGGCTTTTAATCCGACAAGTTTCATGGCGGAAAATAAAGCGCTCGGAAGACGTCCGGTTTGCTGATGCACTTCTTCTTCTGCTTCAATCCCGCCTTCCCATTCACGCCCTCTGTTATCAATGTTGGGCAGACCGAGAAATGCCTTTTTATCTTTATTGATCAGAACGATTCCCTGCCTCTGGCTTGTTGAGGTGATTCCGATCAATGTAATATGAGGGCTCTTGGCAATAGCCTTTCTTGCCATAGCGCTGATTTGCGTCCATAACCCTTCCGGTGAGAAATATCGTCCGTCCGGATAAAGCGGATCCGTCACATATTCAATGTCTTCCCTTTCAAGCGCGGTCACTTCGCCGCCGGCAGTCACGACCGCAACTCGCGCATTCCCCGTCCCGATGTCAAATACAAGGTAGCCTTTTTGTTCAGCCATTACAGCCTCCTCCTTCCGTTTCAAGTTCTCTTTTGTTATAAAGTTCACGTATTGAGCAGGTTTGATCTTGTTTCCATTTGAAAAGCGCTTCATTTAAAATCTTCACATGATGATCTTCCACTTCAAATGTTGCGCCCGCTAAATGGGGAGTCGCGAACACATTCGGCAAAGAGATCAAATCATAATCAGAAGATTCAGGCGGTTCATGATAAAACACGTCAAGGATCGCTCCCTTAATCCGCCGTTCTTTCAGCACCCGCAGCAGCTCTTCCCTGTCTGTAACCGCCGCTCTTGACGTATTGACAAAAACAGCTTCCTGTTTCATCAATTGAAAGTGCCGGGCGCCGATAAGGCCGATGGTTTCTTCTGTGCGCGGCAAGTGAACGGAAACAATATCACTTTCAGAAAATACCCGTTCAATCGTCGTTTTTTCATACTCCCGGTTTTCATGACGGACAAATGGATCATAGTAAAGCACCTTGCAATCAAAAGCGGCCAATAGCCGGGCGATTCTCTGTCCGACAGCACCGAAACCGATAAGGCCGACTGTTTTCCCCGTCAGCTCATTTCCTCTGAATTTGACGTAAGCCTGCAAATAATCACCATTCCACTTCCCGTCCTTCAGCCACTGATGGGAAGAATACGTATGACGCAAAAATGAAATCACATTTCCGATAAACATTTCAGCAACGGCCTGGGCATTGCGGGCCGGTGTAAAGAAAACGGGGATTTTTCTTTTAGTCGCCGCCGCAATATCCACATTAGACGGCATCCCTCTGCAGACACCGATAAAAGCGGAATCCGGCAATATGTCAATAACACGCTCAGACACCTCATCAAGTTCGGTAATAAGCCCCGACGCGTTTGTCTCTTGAATCATTCGGATTAATTCATCTTCCCGATAGGCCCGGCCGTGCTTCTTCCACGGCCGGTGCACAGTCCGGCCGAACAGCTCAGTCAGCTCCTTCAGCCCCTCGTCGTGATATGGCGCGGTAATTAAAACCGTCATGGTGCAAAACATCCTTTTCACATAAATTTTTTCATAAAAAAAATCTCTTTCCTCAAAGAAGGAAAGAGATTCATATACCGTCTTTATACGCTTGAAGCGCACAAATATGTATAGACCATTCTTTCCTATCTTTCAAGCATACGCTTGCTGGAATTGGCACAATAAATGTTGCCGAGGTTTCATAGGGCCAGTCCCTCCACCTCTCTGGATAGAAAATAAAATGATGAAATTGTCAGGCTGTTTAAAAGAATAAACTCATCATAGAAAAGTCTTTCCGTGATGTCAACACTTTTTTCTGAATTGACGTTCGATTTTGAAATGTTATAATGCTTACATTATAAACAAAGAGGAGAAATGGGCTATGAATTCTGCTGCAACACAGCCGAACGGGGTCTTTAAGTCGGTGTGCTCCCTAGACTGTCCCGATCAATGCGGCTTGCTTGTGACAAAAAAAGACGGAAAAATCATTAACATTCAGGGAGACCCCGATCACCCGGTCACATCAGGGAATATTTGCAACAAAGTCAGACACATGGCTGAGCGTATTTATGATGAGAAGCGCGTAACCATTCCGTTAAAACGGATCGGTAAAAAAGGTGAAGCCGCGTTTGCGCCTATTTCCTGGGAGGAAGCAATCAATACGATCAGTTCGCGCTGGAAAGAGCTTATTGCCGAAGAAGGAGCGGAAAGCATTCTTCCGTACAGCTTTTACGGCAATATGGGAAAACTGGCGGCAGAGGGAATGGACCGCCGTTTTTTCCATCGTCTCGGAGCGAGTCATCTCGAACGGACGATTTGCAGCAAAGCCGGATCTGAAGGTTATAACTATACAATGGGAGAAGGAGCGGGTACTGATCCGGAGGAGACCATACATGCAAAGCTCTTTATTTTTTGGGGGATCAATGCCGTCAGCACGAATATGCACCAAATCATGATTGCTCAAAAAGCCCGGAAAAAAGGGGCTAAAATTGTCGTTATCGATGTACATAAGAACCAAACCGGCCGGCTTGCCGATTGGTTTATTCCCATTCGCCCCGGCACAGATGCCGCACTCGCCCTCGGTATCATGCATGTCTTATTCGACGAAAACCTTCACGATGAAGCATTTCTCACAGAATACACCGAAGGCAGTGAAGAATTAAAAGCGCATGTTAAACACTATGATCCGGAAACAGTTTCTGCTATTACTGGCGTTAAAGCCGACGATATCAGACGCCTTGCGAGAATGTACGGGGAAACCTCCCCTTCCCTTATCAGGATTGGAAACGGCATTCAGCACCATGACAATGGCGGAATGATCGTCCGCACCGTCGCCTGCCTTCCGGCTGTTACAGGACAGTGGCTCAACACCGGAGGAGGCGCAATCAAGCACAACAGCGCGGTATTAAACTATAACAGACAAGCGCTCCAGCGGCCTGATCTGCTTTACGGCCGGAAGCCGCGATCATTTAATATGAACAGGCTCGGAAGCGTTCTTTTAGAAACAAAACCGCCCGTGCGCTCCCTGTTTATTTACGGTACGAATCCCGCAGTGGTTGCGCCGGAAGCGAATAAAGTCAGAAAAGGCCTGCTGCGGGAGGATTTATTTACAGTCGTTCACGATTTATTTTTAACGGAAACCGCCAAATATGCGGATATCGTGCTCCCTGCTTCATCCGCTTTTGAAAACACGGATTTTTACACGTCTTACTGGCATCATTTTATTCAGCTGCAAAAACCGGTGATCGAACCCTACGGGGACAGCAAATCGAATACGGAAGTGTTCCGTCTGCTTGCCGGAGCAATGGGATTTACCGAGCAGGAGCTTCAGGATTCCGATGAAGAATTAATCAGACAGGCGCTGGACTTTCCCGACAATCCGTATATCGAGGATATTGATTACGAGGCGCTCTCACGCCATTCCTTTATGAAAGCCAAACGGAAAAAACCGCTTTTTCCGGGAAAGCTCAAGACACCGAGCGGAAGAATTGAATTATATTCGGAAAAGATGAAACAGGACGGTTATCCGGCGCTGCCGACACACATCCCTCTTGAGAGCGATGACGATTTTCCGCTTTTATTTGTCCCGGGACCGAATCATAATTTTTTAAATTCGACATTTTCAAATAACGAAAAACACGTAAAACTGGAAAAAGCGCCAAAACTTTTTATTCATACAGAAGATGCTGTACGCCGGAACATAGAAGACGGAGAAACCGTTAGAGTTTGGAATCACCGCGGAGAGTGCGAATTGACTGTTTCGGTCGGCGAACAGGTGCTTCCCGGCGTTGCGGTGAGCCAAGGTCTTTGGGCCGATATGGATGATAAAAAACAGCTCGTCAATTCACTCACGCCCGATCGGCTGGCGGATATGGGCGGAGGTGCTGTTTTCTTCTCCGGAAAGGTGCAGGTGGAAAAGCTCAGCAATCAAAACCGTCCGCAATAAACGCCCGGCGGTTTTGCTGAAGGCTGAATCCTTCGGCCGGCTTCACCGCATAAAAAATGATTACGTTTATTGGAGGTTGCTGTATGGATATCATTACCGGCATCGGAATCGCTTTAGCCGGATATTTCATAGGAGACGGATTGAAAAACTTTAAATCATCTGATCCTCATGAACACACTGACCACATTCTCATTAAAGAAAAAGATTTACACTATTATATTGGTTATTATTTAGGAGTAACCAAGGAAGAAGCGAAACAAATCGTGCCTGACACCTCTGACATTCCGCATATCACGAGAAACGGAAAGCGGTATGTGCAGAAGACGGCATTAAGAGAATGGCTGACTTCCATGCTGGAAAAAGAATAACAGCTGCTATGAAAAGCGGGAAGAGTTTTTCTCTTCCCGTTCATTAAGATTTGCCGCCCTGCCTCTCTTCAACCCCAAACATACGACAGATATCGTTCTTACGTAACGAAACATCCCCTTCTTTAGATTTCAAATAAAACCCTTTCTTATATAACCGTATGACTTCCTCATATGTAAGCTCATGACGAAGGAGCGCCATTAAACGCCCGTCTTTTTCATCTTGTTTATTGAACCATTCATACCAGTTCACTTTCTGCATGTCAAACACCTTCTCACTTTGAATTAATGCCTTTTCGCATTTATTATACTTATTTCCCCTTTTGTAAACACTCCGACTGCCTGTGACATTTTTGAAAACAGCCGTACCCGTCCCTATTAGTCACCATGTTGACTTATTTCCCTTTGTGATGTATATTGTAATTGTCAACATGGTGACAATTTAGATGGGAGATAATTTATGGATATTAAATTACTAATGAAGGAACTGCATTTTATACAACAAAGTTACGCATCATTATTTTCGGTTGTCAATAAGGTGCAGACTCGGGGGGACGAATACTTAGAAATGTTAACTTCCCGACAGCATATGGCTCTTATTGCTATTGCCCATTTACCGACGGAAGATGCCACACTTATGAATATCGCTAAAAAGCTGGGCACAACAAAACAAACCGCTAACAAATTAATTTCAAGCCTCGCGAAAAAAGGATATGTTCACACGGTGCCAAGCAAACTGGATAAACGTGCAATCAATATTGAGATTACCCCTGAAGGAAAAAAAGCGTTAATTTCCTGTTCAGAAAGATCCACCTATTTTTTAGCGGATATGTTTCATGAGTTCACAACTGAAGAAGTTGAAACATTCTGGAGGCTATTGCAAAAACTTTATCGTTTTGATGGTGAAGAACAGGATGGTTTTGAAGAAAAAGCACATTTGAAAGTTGAAGACCAGGCACGATTCATCTCAGATGACTATGAAGAAAAAATCATGGCTGAATTTTCAAAACGGAGATATGGGAGTGCAGACGATGAATAATATGCTTTATCGAAAAGTAAAAGAAACAGAGGATAAGATGAAGGAAAAATGCTATGAGCTGAAAGATAAAATTGATCAATTTATTTCTCACACTAAATATAAAATTCATTGCAACCGTAAACTGGACCGAGCCGGCAATTATATATCAATTGCCATTGGACTCTTTATCCTAACTGCCTCATGGCTGACCGGAACACAATGGCTGCTTTGGATAGGCGCGGCGAGTATTTTGAGTAATGCCTGTTTGCTCATTATAAAGCCTGTTAAAAATTGAAAACCTAAAAAAAAGCTCTCTAAAAGAGAGCTTTCTTTTATTAATCGTCCCAGTCTTCATCTTCTTCCCGATTTTCTTTCATCTCATGAAATCTTTCATAAAAGAACTTTATAAAATGCGCAGAATTAAGTTCTTTATAGCCACCGAATTCACTCCAAATAACAACTGGACATTCTCCTTCCCGTTACTTTAAGAACATTTATTCACAAAGTAATCTTTTTTACAGGTCATTTAGTGGTAGCCCAGGAAAATGCGAATTTACAACCTTAATCAAATTCAAACATAAAAAGTCGAATTCCCTGTCCTTTAAGGAAAACGACTTCTTCAAGTAAATCCCCATTAACCTTTTTTGGGGACGATTTGTAATCTCTGCGCAGTGAAATTATACCTGTGCTAGCCCGCCATCTACGAACAATTCAACACCCGTCAAGTAACTGCTTTCGTCTGAAGCAAGGAAAGATACAGCGTTTGCTACTTCTTCAGGTGTCCCAACTTTTCCAGCTGGAACAGTATTTCTGCTATTTTCCATTACTTCTTCAAGTGCATCACCAAAAAGCTCATCGTAGGCAGGTGTAAGAATAGCTCCTGGACTAACCACATTTACACGGATTTCAGTATCTTTTAGGTCAAGAATCCAGTTGCGAACTAGTGCTCTTAATGCTGCTTTAGATGCTCCATATACACTAAACGCTGGGTTGCCAATTGATCCAGCAGTAGAGCCCGTTACAATAATAGAACCTACTTTGTCCGGGAATAGTGATAACGCTTTTTGAACAGTAAAGATGGTTCCTTTAACGTTAATGCCGAACGTTCTATCAACCTGCTCTTCAGTAATTTCACCTAATGGAAGGAAGCTGCCGGTGCCCGCATTAGCAAAAAGAATGTCCAACTTACCTTTTTCCTGCTTTATCATGTCATATAGTTTGTCTAAGTCTTCAAGCTTAGAAATATCACCTTGAACACCGGTTACGTTCTTGCCAATTTGGTTAACAGCTTTATCAAGTTCGTTTTGTCTACGTCCCGTGATATAAACATATGCACCTTCGTTTACAAATTTTTGTGCTGCAGCAAGACCAATCCCACTTGTTCCACCCGTTACAAGCGCTATTTTACCTTCAAATTTACCCATACTTAACACTCCTTTAGAATTAATTTTATTTTATGTCTAGTACCTTTAAGTACTTGAAGAACAACTTACAAGATATAGTATCCTTCAGTAAGCACATTATCGGAAGTACCCACTTTTTTGTGATATAGTAACTAAAAAGTAATAAATGTGGAATGGAGAGCTTTAGACATGAAAAAATTTAGCTGTGGGTTTGAAGTGACAAAGGAAGTTATTGGCGGAAAATGGAAAGGTCTTGTATTATACTTTTTAATGAATGGACCAAAGAGAACGAGTGAATTAAAACGCATTATCCCAAATATAACTCAGAAAATGCTGATTCAAACACTTAGAGAGCTTGAAGCCAGTGGACTTGTGAGCAGAAAGATGTATAATCAAGTACCGCCGAAGGTTGAATATTCATCCACTGAACTTGGAGAATCTCTTAAACCTATCTTGCAGGAGCTCTGTCAATGGGGAGGCCATTATGCGGAGCAAGAGTATGCAGAAGGTGAATATGAAATTGTACAGCCAGAACAACTAAGTTAGGATTGATGTAGCTGCTGAAGTAAATGCTAAACAACTTCAATACCATCACCTGACAGATGAAGAACAGTCAGAAATAAATGAGATATTCAATTTTGAAAGTGAAGTTCTAATAAGAAGTGTCATGGACTATATTCAGGAGAACTTTGATGAAATTCAAAAAAGAGCTGTTTCAAATGTTAAAGAGAAGGTTCAGAAACTTAGCAAAAAGATAAATGAAGACATCAGTAATAACATTTAATGCCTATATGGTCTCTTCGCATGCATTTTTTACACAAAAAGACCCGGATTTTAATTCCAGGTCACACTTCAGGTCACAATTTGCTCAAATTCCCTCTTGCATTTCTCGAACTGCTTTATTCAAGATCATAAAATTTCAAACGAAACCTTACACGAAGGAATCGGGGATCGGCAAAACAAAGCCAGATATAACATATATTAAAAAATCTCTTGCATTTCCACACCCGGCATGCTATATTCATATAGCGATGAGCTGAATTGTGTAAGCCGATGCACATGCCCTTGCGGCACACACGAATGTGGCGTGTGGTGTATCGCCTCAATACGCAAAAGACGTTTGCTTCTGCAAACGTCTTTTTTTATTATCCGATTTTCGTTCCGTTCGGTACTGTCTGCTCTGGCGTAAGCAGGACAACGTCTCCTTTTTCCGGGATGCCGCCGAGAACGAGAACTTCTGACTTAAATCCGGCGATCCGCCGCGGCGGAAAGTTGACAATAGCGGTAACCTGCCTGCCCGTCAGATCATCCGGTTCGTACCGTTTTGTAATCTGGGCGCTTGATTGTTTCATGCCGATCTCTTCGCCGAAATCTATTGTCATCTTAATAGCCGGCACCTTTGCTTCCGGGAATACTTCCGCTTTTACGACCGTTCCTATTCTGAGATCGAGCTTGATAAAATCTTCGATGACTGCCATATCAAAAACTCCTTTTTTACAATCATGATATCAAAAAAAGACGCAGTTTATTTAACCGATTTTCAGGATTATTTATCAGATTGAAAGGTGTTTCGGAAGACGCGCGGCGTTATTCCCTTATGTCTGACAAACCATCTGGTAAAGGAAGACAAATTTTGAAAGCCGACCTCCTGACTGATGTCTGTCAGCCGGCATTTTGTTTCAATAAGCATTTGTTCCGCTTTCTTCATACGGAGCTCAGCAATATAAGCTTGCGGGCTTTTCCCCGTCTGCTTTTTAAACCAGTCGGAATAATACGCCGGGTGGTAATGTTCCATTGCGGCAAGCTCTTTAATTGAAAAAGTCTTTGAGAGATTTCGGCGGATATACGCAATTGAATCATTCGTACGGTTTTCTTGTATCTTTTCAGCAATATATTCTGCAAGCAGACTCAATGAATGAGCCGACTGCTGCTTTGTCTCTTCTGTCAGCAGAAACCGAATCGATGTCCAAAAAGGATCAAGCTTATTCAGTACGCCGGGGTCAAATGAACCTTTGAAAAAATATGCCGGTATGTCGAGAACAAGACATTCATTTCGCTCCAAAGAACGGAACCGATGTTCATGCCCGGGCGGAATATACAGCATTTGATCAGGTTTTAATCTGATTTCACGTCTTTCTGTCTCCAAGTCCAGCTGTCCTTCGAGCGGAAAGAGCATTTGGCAGTATGTGTGTGCATGAGAATCAAAAATATGCGAATAGGTGCGCCGCTCACAGATGATATGTTGTAATGAATCCATTTGTCCCTCCTTTTACATGATGCGTTTTTTATTTAGTTTACATAATAATATTATTGTCCCCTCATCTGTAAACCTCTTAGGAAAGCAACAACTGCAAACTTCCGGCTTTCTTTAATTGATTCGGTTAATTCAAATGCACTCTGTTTTCTCAACACGGCAAATCCGTGAAGAAGACTCCTCAGTCCTCTCGCAGCATGAATCGCAGTGTCAGACTGTGCATAACCGTTAGCTGTCAGCTGCCTGACAACAAGCTCTACAAGCAGGCTTGACAGATTCTCAATCCGGCCGTCTTTTATCTTTTGAAATGTTGCGTCATATAATCCGGGATTGGCTTCGGCGAAATTGATATAGGCATCGGCAAGAGCGAGCAAAGCCGTTTCACCCGTCAGTCCTTCTGCAGAGGCCGCCATTTTTTCATATAACATAGTTAAACCGGAGACAGCCAGCTCTGTTTTAATTCCTTGAAGGCCATTGACAAAATTGTAAAGGGAAGGCGGTTTTACGTTTAAGGACTTTGCAACGGCCGCAAGCGTCACTTCGTTCAGCCCTTTTTCGTCAGCGATACCTGCTGCGGCTCTCAATATCATGTCAAGGCTCATTCCGACTCTCGGTGACATTATGATCGGCCTCCCGGCAGGCTTCGTTCAGCTTCCTCAGCAGCCTCAGCCATCATTTCAACGGGATTGCAGAGAACATTTCCATGTCCGGCGGCCAGACTGCTTGGTTGATGAGCGATAAGCGTTCTTGCTGTTTTTACAGCTTCTTCTTTATTCCACGTAGCAAAAGCCGGAAACGGAAATTTCCATTTCAGCTTCCCTGAAACAGCAAGGCCGCCCCGTACTTGAAAGGCATCTCCGACGATCAGCATATCATTTCTCATATCTTTAAAAGCGAGGCTTCCCGGCGTATGACCGGGAGCGGGAATGACAAGTAAAGATCCGATCCGCTCGCCGCCTTTCAGCAGGCGATCAGGTTCGGTCTGAACATTTTTCGGCACTCCCCCCTTTATCGGCGTTTGTGCTTCATGCTCAAATAAAGAAGTGTCACCTTTCAGCAAGAAAGAATCCCGCTCAGAAATACAGACGGAAGCATCCGGAAATTCCGCAGCTAATGAGTCAAGCGAACCGATGTGGTCCCCGTGCGCGTGGGTGAGTAATATGTCATTCAGCGGCTTCCCAAGCTGCCGCAATGCTTGTTTGATTCCTTTATGACTGTTAGGCAGTCCGGCGTCAATCAGGGTTACTCCTTCTTCTTCTTCAACCAAATAACAATTCACCGGGAAAAGCGCTGGAAAAAAAGTCAGCTGCCAAACCCTTCCGTATTGTAAGATTCTCATCAACATCCCCCTAAAACTAATACCATTAGTTTTATTATAACTAATGCTGTTAGTTTATCAAGCGTTTCTGTCTAAATCCTGAAAAAGGCGCGGGCGCTTCTCTCATGCCAAAAAAAGAAACGCGCATACTGTGATAAAAGATGCTTTCAGCCTGCGAATAAATCAGACTACTAAAACCAGCCGGATAAGCATACACTACTCAACGGAGGGGGAGTTCCACATCATGCATATCACACTTCAAAGCATCTGCCCTGTCTTAATGATTGCCTTTTTTCTGTATAAAAAGGTGAAACGGTCCGTCGGCTTTCAGCCTTTGAAACCCCGCTGGCTTTACACAAGAATGATTTTATTTTCATTGCTGGCCGCCGCTCTGGCGTTTTTCAGCATCACACACCCGGCTTTATACGGGTATCTTATATTCGGCACTTTTTGCGGCTGGCTTCTGGTCCTGTTTGCCAAACGGAACATTTCTTTTGAAGAACGCCGCGGAAAAATGTATTTTCGCACTCACCTGTGGATTGAACTTATTCTATTAACGTTATTCCTATCGAGATTTATTTATCGCGTTATTGAAATATACCGGGTCACAGCGGACTTTACCCATCCGGAGGCATACAGCCAAACGGTCGGGGCCGATCCGCTGACCATCAGTATCTTTTATTTCATCGCAGTTTATTACAGCGGCTTCTCTTTTTATGTTTTAAAAACGAGCAGAGACCAAACCAATAACAGTCAGTACGGCTGACATCCCTGTCTAAAAAGCAGGGATGTTTTTTAATCGTGCCGCGTATGGTGAATCATTTGCTGAAGCACATCTAACACATGTTCATCCTCAGGTGAATAATAGATGGATGTTCCTTCTCTGCGTGATTTGACGAGGCGCAGATTTTTAAGAAAACGCAGCTGATGAGAAACGGTAGACTGCAGCAAATTCAGCTTTTCTGCGATATCATTTACCGCATGTTCACCCTGTGACAGCAAATGGAGAATTCTGATTCTGGTCGGATCAGACAGCGCCTTAAAAGTCTGGGCAACCAAAAATAAAGTTTCCTCATCTAAATCGACAGCGGGGTCATTCGTGTTTCCGGATTCGTGAAATTCAGTCATATACCTCACCCTTCTTTTCTCAAGTAGCCCAATTATACCAAATGTCATTTGATGCAGATACATCCTGCGCCTGACAAAAGAACCGTTATTTTAAATTTATGTTTCAAATACGGGTTTCCGCTTGGTTTCGCGCATTCATCTGTGTCATAATGAAAAAGTCATAATGCTCCTGAAATTGAGGGTGAAACACAGTGGAGAAAAAGAAAAAAGGCTGTTTCGCTGCCGCGGGTCTTATGATGATATGTGTTTTTGTCATGGTTTCCTTCTTCCTCATTCTGTTATTTTCAAATAATGAATGGCTCAAAAGTCTTCCGTTTGATGTCAAACCGATCGTGCTTGAACGGCTGACAGATTACAAACCGCTTGTTGAAGACGAGCTGGATGAAAAAGGACTCACCAAATATACATCGCTTGTACTCGGCATGATATATCAGGAGTCAAAAGGAAGAGGAAATGATCCCATGCAGTCTTCAGAATCTCTGGGTTTAAAGCGAAATGAGATTAAAAACCCTCAAACCAGTATCAAACAGGGAATCAAACAATTCACTCTCATGTACCAAACAGGCAAGAAAAAAGGCGTAGACTTGGATACGATTATACAAAGCTACAACATGGGAGCCGGCTATATTGATTTTGTGGCTGAACATGGAGGATCGCATACTGAGGAACTGGCAAAACAATACTCCGAGCAGCAGGTCAAAAAGAATCCGAAACTTTACACTTGCGGAGGGAACAAAGACAATTTCCGTTATCCCTACTGCTATGGTGATTACACGTACGCAGAAAAAGTAAAAGCAAAAACAAAAACCGTTGAACAATCCTTAAATGTAACAACACTTGAAACGCTTGAAGAGTAAAAGGCGCCCTGATGAGGCGCCTTTTTCAATCAATAGAAAAAAGCCGCGCAGAGCACGGCTTTTTTTAATAATACGGTGAGATCATTAAGTATACAATGACACCCGTCAGACTGACATACAGCCAGAGCGGCATCGTCCATCTCGCGATTTTTTTGTGGCGCTCCACTTGCATGCTGAATCCTCTGATCAGCGTAAACAGCGCAAGCGGCACGATAACGGCGGAAAGACAGATGTGCGTAATCAAAATAAAGAAATAAATCCCCCGAATAATGCCGTGGCCGCCGAATAAAGTATTCTCAGCTATCGAGTGGTACACGACATAGCAGATCAAAAACAGCAGAGTCGTCGTAAACGCCGCCAAAATAAAGCGTTTATGCGCTTGAATATTTTTTTGCTTAATCATAAAGAGCGCTGCCAGCAAAAAGATAAAAGTAAAGCTGTTAAAAATGGCATTTAACATCGGCAGAATATGAATATTGGCAATGCTGACCTGTCCCGATTTCGGCATAAAAAACAGCACCGCAATTAACCCGTTGATCAAAACGGTCAATGTCAGCACGATACCGGTATAACTTTTAGGTTTGTTTTCTGTCTGATTCATCTTATGACCTCTCTCAATTTTACTGACTATCCAAATGGTATGAGAATTCAGCTTTGATGTCAACGGTTTCGTCCGCTTCGTCAGAAATTAGACAAACTTAAGCCCTAAAAAGACCGGGTGTTTGAGACCCGGCCTTTCGTCATATTATGCTTCCTTCAACAGTTCTTCTATCACCTTATGTTCATTTTCATTCAACAGATTTTTTGGAATGATCCGATCTATCGGTTTATTCATATGCTGATCGAGAATATCGGCTGTTTCTTTGTCCCCTGCGATTACGAGACGCTCCCATTGGTGTGAAGCAGCCTTTTGATCTAGGTTTGAAGCCAATCGTTTATACAGCCTGTTTTGGTTTTCTTCGACATGGGCTTTGGCGGCGTCTTCCTCCATCGATGCGGAGCTTCCGCTTACATCCTGCGGTTTCCACGATTCATTGATGACGTCGTATTGATAATGCTCCACCCCTTCAATTTTTCCGAGTACGGTTTCTATGATCTTCACTTCATTCTGCTGGGTGAGAATAAAAGCCGTGCTCGGAAATTGTTCACGGAGAAGTTCTAATTGATCAAGGACAGCCGTTTCTTCCCAATAAAATCGTATTTCGACAGGCACCTGCAATTCAATCGTCTCCCAGATGCCGCCTTCTCCCGATGCAAAAAATACGAGACTTCGCGGCATCTCTTTACCAAGCCCATCGATATATTGATAGACGCGTTCCATGATGCGGACGAGAGATTTTTCTTCTTCCGGATCACTTACAGACAGATACTCTTTTAATCTCCGAAAACCGGTTTTCAAGGCGATTTTCCACTCTCCCCCCTGCTGATCCGGATTTCTCATATCCGTATTTACATATAAGGAAAGCATTTTATCAGGAGATTCCGTCATTACGTACTTCAATTTGCCGATGAGTGAGTCAATTGCCATTATAGATTCCTCCTTTTTCCGCTGCTCACTGTTCCTTTCCCTATCCGCACCGCCTTAAAAACGTCAATCCACATATAAACGGCAGACTTTTCTAAAAAAGTTTTTGCAAAACCCATTTACAAACCAAGACATCATTTACTACAATGGATACTTGTGTTTGACTAAGACTTTTACGCTGTGAAAGGAGTATGATTTTGTTTACTGCAGAAGAAAGAGATCAGAAAGAGCTGGAAAAAGAGCTTCATAAACTTGAATTTCAGATTTTCAGAATGCGGGAAAATCTGATAGATGTATCAAAAGACGCGCGAGTGCTTGGTATTGATCAATCGAACAATGACGATTGGATCATTGTTTCCTCGATTGATGATGGCCAAACATGTAAGATTATGCTGACTGATTGTGAATCAGCCTACCGGGGAAGAGGCTGTTTTTCACTGATCGCCTCTTATTATGATAATGCCATTCATATCGGGGACATTAAAGGGCCGCCGAACCACGGCTACGGCTCGATCTGCATGAAATTTTTAAAACATATCGCCAGAGAGCAGAATATCCCGAAAGTGACGGGCGACATCGCTAAGCGTGATTGGGATCATGTCGACCGGCTCGTTCATTTTTATGAAAAACATCAATTTGATGTCTGGATTGACAATGATACGCAATCAGGCGGCATTAAATGGGTCGACCTGTAAAAAATGATAGATAAACCCTCGTTAATATGGTGTAATAGATTAAACCATTTAAGGAGGGTTTTTTTGTATCCGGAAAAATTGAAAAAAGGCGACGGCATTCGTATTGTGTCTCCGGCCACAAGCATGTCCGCTATGTCAGATGAAAATATAAATGCCGCGAAGACAAAATTGGAGGAGCTGGGCTTTTGTGTCTCTTTTTCAGAGAATGCAAAAGAAATAAATGAATTTCATTCATCATCGATTGAATCGCGTGTACGGGATCTGCACGAAGCTTTCGCTGATCCTGACATCAAAGCGATTTTGACGACACTCGGCGGGTTCCAATCAAATCAGCTGCTCCGCTATCTTGATTATGAAAACATCAAGCGGCATCCGAAAATCCTTTGCGGCTATTCAGATATTACCGCCCTCGGCCATGCCATATATCAAAAAACCGGCCTTATTACATATTCCGGTCCCCATTTTTCTTCATTTGCCATGAAAAAAGGGCTGGACTATACGATTGACTCTTTCTTGGCCTGCTGTGCTTCTGACAACCCGTATGAGGTAAAACCTTCATCCGAGTGGAGTGATGATAAATGGTATTTGAACCAGGAGGACAGACGTTTTTATCGGAATCCGGGACCGCTCGTTATTCAACCCGGATATGCGGAAGGAACACTGATCGGAGGAAATCTATGCACGCTGAATCTTCTGCAGGGCACGGAATACTTTCCGGAGATGGAACAAGTGATTCTGTTTATAGAAGATGATCATATGTCGGACATTCATATGTTTGACCGGGATTTGCAGTCACTCATCCATCTTCCCGCTTTTTCAGCCGTGAAGGGAATTGTCATCGGACGTTTCCAGCATGCTTCAAATGTGTCTGAGGAGGCTCTGCGTACCGTCATCCGTACAAAAGAAGAACTGTCATCCATGCCTGTTATCGCAAATGCTGATTTCGGCCATACCTCCCCTTTGATGACATTCCCGATCGGAGGAACATGCAGGATAGAAGCCGGCTCAGAAGGCGGACGGATATGGATTGATCGGCATTAATACATAAAGACGGGAAAACCGCCCCGTCTTTTTATTTTGACGCCTTATGCCGCGGCGTGCGCGGAGCGATCATAATTCGTCCGCCAGCCGCTGCCGTCACCCATACGGAAGCTCCTTCATAAAAACGGCTGATCTCTTCATTATATACGGCGTGTGTCAGTTCACGTTTATCATTCGTTCCGTCTTGGTTTTTTACGTTTAAAATAAGTACAAGCTCGTGCCTGCCATTCTTCATCACGCCAGTACTTCTCACCTTTTCAATAACGGCTGGCCTTCCTCTCCCTCTGTCAAGCGCCTGAAACAGCCTGACAGCAGGCATAGACAGTCCGATAACGAGCACAATGACGAAAGCGGTGCATATACCTGCTTGAAACACTGGTGATTCTGTGAAGGCATTCCATAAACATATACATTCCGGCTCCATCAGATTCATCATCCCTTCAGATTCCGTTTTCACATCCATTCCTTATTATATTAGAGAAACGCTTTTTCTTTTTCCGCATATAACGATTATATACAGTCAAAAAAGGGAAGAAAAAAAGAACACAAAGCATTTCGCCTTGTGTTCTTCATCTCTATATGAAACTAGTCTAATACTTTAACATTTACAGTTCTGACGCCCCAGTTGTTAGCGTCACTTTTCTTTGCAACAAATACGTCAATTTTATTTCCTTTAATTGCGCCGCCTGTATCTGCTGCTGTTGCCACTCCGTAACCTTCAACATAAACCTTAGAGCCAAGCGGAATGACACTAGGGTCTACCGCGATGACTTTTGCATCAGGGTTTTTGTTTAAGTCAACACCGGTTGCCGTTACACCGGAAATGCCGCCGTCGTTAGCAGAGTAAGCAGTTGCAGTCATTGTCAGCTGCTTTTTAGGCTCTTGTTGGTTTGTATTTGATTGAACAGGCTGCTGTTTTGCTTCGACAGCCTTCGCTTCTTGTTTAGGTTGTTGTTGTTCTTGAACAGGTTCTTGTTTAGGCTGCTCGTTTTTGACAGCTTCCTGTTTCGGCTGTTCTGTCTCAGCAGCTGGTTTTTGTTCAGTTTGCGGCTGGCTGGCTTCTTGAGCCGGCTGTGCAGCCTGAGCCTGACCTTTCACATTTAACGTTGTGCCTGCGTAAATTATATCTGATTGCAAGTTATTCAAGCTTTTCAGATTGCCGACTGATGTTCCGAATTTCTGAGCAATTTTCCAGAGGCTGTCGCCCTGCTTCACTGTGTACTGCCCAGATGTGGTTGTTTCTACTGAAGAAATAGTCAGTTTCTCTCCTTCAATAATTAAATCAGAAGATAACTGATTCCATTCTTTTAAGTCCTTTAGGTTCACTCCGTTTTTTTGCGAGATCCCCCAGAGCGTGTCACCCTTTTGCACCGTGATTTCTTTAGCAGAAGCGTGAGCTCCAAATGCAGTTGTTGAAATTGCTGCAACTGCGACAAAGGACATAATCGTCTTCTTCATAAGTAAATCCTCCCTTGTTAGCTTTTTATTGGCGGCTAACAGGTGATATCGTAACATATGAAAATGTCAGTTCAATAACAAAACGATTTGAATTAGATTACAGTTCCTTTACATGAAACATTTCTCTCGCTTGGTAAGTCTTGCTGAAACCTTGATACAGCAAGGGTTTTCAAGCTTCTGATTTTTCCGGCGCCAATGAAAAACACAATGTGCAAATTTCTAAAAAAACTTTTTTTCACTCTGTTTCTCTTACATAATTTCGGATTTCTTCTAAAAAAACCGCTCCGTATTTCAATCTTTTTTGTTCCCCGACCCCTTTTACGGAAAGAAGATCCTGATCTGTTTTCGGAAGTTTCGCCGACATTTCTTTTAACGTCTGATCTGAGAACACGACAAATGGAGGCACACCCTGTTCAGCTGCAATCTCTTTGCGGAGACGCCGGAGAAGCTCAAATAATTCGTCATTTTCGGTAACTGCGGCGGCCTGTAAGGCTTCTTTTCTCGCGACTGCGCTTTTTCCAAGCAGAACGTCCCTGCCTTTTTGGGTGACCATAAGCGTCGGAAATGTGCCGTCCGCCATTCTGATATATTCATCTGAAATAAGGAATTCGATAAAATCACTGATTTCCGCTGCGGATTGATGCTTCATAATGCCGTAAGTGGACAGACTGCTGAAGCCGTTTTCCAGCACTTTTTTATTTTTAGACCCGCTAAGCACCTGCGCCACCATCGTTTTTCCGAAGCGCTCATTCATTCTGATGATGCATGACAATACCATCTGCGCTTCTTTTGTGACGTCATGGGCGGTCCTTGTATCAGTGCAATTGCCGCATGCTTCGCAAGCTTCCGCCTCATTCTCGCCGAAATACTTCAGAATAAACCGCTGCAGGCAATCTTCCGTATGACAGTAATCCACCATCTGTCTCAGTTTTTTGAGATCCTGCTTTTGTTTTTCTTCTCCGGCGGCCGATTGGTCTATTAAAAAACGCTGCACCATAATATCCTGCGGCGAAAACAAGAGCACACACTCGCTGTTAAGGCCGTCGCGCCCGGCCCGTCCGGCTTCCTGGTAATAGCTCTCCATATCTTTCGGGATCTGCGCGTGTAAAACAAACCTGATGTTGCTCTTATCGATTCCCATTCCGAAAGCGGACGTAGCTACCATCACTTGTATCTGATCGTTAAGAAACCGCTCCTGCTGGTCTTTTCTGTCATCATCCGCCAATCCGCCGTGATAACGGCCGGCATTGATGCCGCTGCGTTTTAATTTCTCATATAAACGGTCGGTTTCTTTTCTTGTCGCTGTATATATAATGCCGGCTTCGTGTTTATTTTTTTCGAGGTACCGCTCGATAAACCGGTCTTTGTTTTCGCCCTTTACTACTTTAAACGTTAAATTCTCTCTGGCAAAACCGGTATATACAGTTTGTTCTTTCTTAATATGAAGCTGCTTACAGATGTCATCATGAACCTCAGGCGTAGCCGTCGCCGTTAATGCGATGATGACGGGCGGTTCTTTTAATTCATTAAAAAGGATTTCGATATTCCGGTAACTCGGCCTGAAATCATGTCCCCATTGCGATATACAGTGAGCTTCGTCAATGGCGACAAGAGGAACCGTAATATTCTGCAGGATGTGAATGAATTCAGAAGAAGTCAAACGCTCCGGTGTGATGTAAAAGAGCCGGTAAGCCCCTTGTTTCAAACCGGTCAGACGCTCATGAATGTCACGGCTTGTCTGGGTGCTGTTAATATAAGCTGCCGCGATACCCGCTTCTTCAAGCGCGTCCACTTGATCTTTCATTAAAGAAATAAGAGGGGAAATAACGATTGTGGTTCCTTCAAACAGCAGTGCGGGAATCTGATAGCAGATTGATTTTCCGCCCCCCGTCGGCATAATGCAGACCGTGTTTTTTCTCTCCTCTGCAACTGATTGTATCGCCTGCTTTTGGCCCGCGCGAAGACTGTCGTAGCCAAAATAATGCGCCAGAAGGGATTGGGCTTTATCCAGCATATGTTGTAAAACCTCACTTTGTCTTTGATTCTTTCATTTTATCATAATGATAAAGTACGCTGCTCAAGGGCAATTCAAAATAAAAAGCCATCTCCGCAAGGGAAATGGCTTTCGCTACGTATGCCGTACGCAAGTAAGAAAGTTTTAAACCACCACTCCTCAAAGTGGGTGTTTGCAGAAGCGTTCCTGTCGTCCTCTGCAATGGAGGCATGACATTCCGGCTTCGATATAAAACTCCCTATTACAGCTTAAAGGTTAAAACTTAATTAACAATACGAACAATGTAGCTTCTCTTATATCCTACACCATCAGTCGTATTTTGGCAAGAGGGTTAATTCTTTTACAGAAAACCTTTTTTCTTTGTAAAAAATGCTTTATTCTATATAAAAATTGTTTTTTCGACAAAATATCAATATATCAATATAAGATCAGATCGAAAGCTTCCGCCAGTTTCTTCTATAATAGAAAAAACTCTCACACCCTGTAGGGGCGCAAGAGTTATGGCAATTAGAATTTTGCAGCCAGATCTTTCGCTTCTTGCAGTCCTTTTTCAATGATCGCTTGAGCGTTATCCGGTGCAGCATTATGACCTTCAACGACAACAGTGTGAAGATCTTGGACACCCCAGAAACCGAGAACGGTTTTCATGAAGTTTAATGACATTTCAAGAGATGCCATCGGTCCTTCAGAATATACGCCGCCGCGCGCGTTTAAGAGCGCTACTTTTTTATCTCCCATCAGACCTTTAGGGCCTTCAGGCGTGTATGTGAAAGTAACCCCTGCGCGAGACAGGTAATCAACATAAGTATGAAGCACAGCAGGCACTGTGAAGTTCCAAAGCGGGAATGCAAACACGACTTTGTCAGCTTTGACGAATTGATTTAAGTAAATGTCAGCAGTTGACGCTTGTTTTTTCTCTTCGTCTGTCATTTCAATTCCTTTTGAAGCTTTGAATGTTCCGTTAATCATATCTCTTCCGAGGTAAGGAAGGTTTTCTTTATGAAGATCAAGTTCGATCACTTCATCATTCGGATTGTTTTCTTTATAAGCAGCCAGAAACGCTTCGTATAATTTTACGGACACGCCTTCTTCAGCCGTACGGTCACTTGATTTTACAAATAATACTTGAGACATTCTAAATTCCTCCCGGTAATCTTTTAATATTTACTTACAAATAGTATGTTACTTTCTTTTTTATATAAAGTCAATGATTTTATTTCGATTCTGAGATTTTTTATGGAATAAAAAAACAGGTACATATGAATGTACCTGCTGCTATTATTGTGAATCCTGCTCGCGATCCAGGATTTCGTAAGTTTGTGAGCTTTTTTGATCAACGGTTTCTTTATTTGAGAGGTCTTTCACCTGCTCGTGAAATTCCCTTTCATATGACGGAGCGTCTGTTTTCACATCCCCTTCTGTTTCTCGCTGCGCTTCGACGGTCATTCTGGCGTACGGAACGGCTTCAAGTCTTTCATAAGGAATTTCTTTTCCCGTTTTCTCACAAATCCCGTATGTTCCTTTATCCATTCGTTCAAGCGCGGCGTTCACCTCATCTAAAAGATTCTGATCGACACCGTCCAGCGTCTGATTCGTGACCCTGTCCAAATAAATGCTTCCGTGATCCGCTAAGTGATTATCTACTCCGTTCGACAATTCTCCTGTGTCTTCGCTCATTGAATGATTTTCTTTTGATTCTCCCTGAAGACTTTCCTTTAAATCGATTAATTTATGATAAAGGCTGTCCTGCTGTTCTTTTGATAATGACATATTCATCATCTCCTTTTTCGTCTGTATTCTTCGCTGCATCTGTTAATACATACCCTCGAAAAAGGAGGATGAAACAATGGGGGTCAATGCTTTCTCCCCCTGATGGTGACATTGGGTGTCTGCTGCTTTGTCTGTCTTTTTTCTTTCGCAGCATCATTTTGCGGGTTGTCCCGACTTTCTTCAGCGCAGGCTTGTTTGAGCCTGTGCGCCGGTGTATGGTAAGTGGCGCCGATATTCAGCATACCGCTCAGCTCTTCTATACTCAGCTGTTCAAAATCAATATTGTATTCAACCTTGTCCACTTTGACGTGCTCAATATGGACATATGCTTTTTCCCCTTCAACCGTTTGCGGCTCAAAATGACACTTATCCTGAAGGTCATCAAGCTGTTGTTCCACTTTCTTAAGCCGGTCTAATTCTTCTTCACACACTTTTTTGAAAATCTCTTTCATTATTTTTTTCAAAGAAAATCACTTCTTTCCCCGTCACTCTTGGAAAGTTCTATGCGTCCCGCATTGCGAATATATAAACATGATATACAAAAAGGAGGCGAATCATGATGTTTTTTCCATCCGTTATCAACTTTGAGTATATAAAAATGAACGGAATCAGCGGCGGAGCGGCTTTTAACACCGGCTCTTCCATTATGGTGAGAAACACAGCCGCCAATAAAAGAAATGAAGGGTACGGTGAACAAAACGGTGATTGCACCGTTGTCGTCATCCCTATCATGAGTATCGATGATTCAGATCTGATAGATGGCACAGCGAACAAGATCAGCCTTCGATAATGATCTGGCTTGCATCCCCCAGATGTTTAGCAATCGATATATATAAAATCCCGTCTTTGAATACCGCCTGCATTCCCTTCGTACCTTGAGCGGAATGCGGAAGATCGAGTTTTTTTTCAAAATCGCCGTATTTTCCGGTCTTCTGTTTAAAATCCTGTTCATTGAAAAAGGATTTTCTCGTGCCTTTTACGACAATATATTCTCCATAGGACAAAAGCTGAACATCTTGTTTCCGGTAGCCGGGCAGATACAGCAAAAATTGGAGCTCATCATGGGTTTCCACAATATCTATAAGAGGAAAAGCATCCTCATTTCTTCTCATTTGCCCATCTCCCTGTTGAAAGGGAAAATGAGAATGGCCGTTTTGAAATGATTTCAGTTGTTCATCATCAAAAACGTTTTTCCAAAAGTCGCCGCCGGACATGTTTTGCGCCATTTCCATCCATTGCTTCATCTTATCGAAATCCATTTTTATCGCCCCCTGTCTAAGCATACGGTCATAACAGCCGGCATACACCTGTATTAAAGGAGGTTTGCCTGTGGTTCAACCAACTCCATATATCAATATTAATATTTTCATGTTGAAAATTAATTCCTTTGAAAATGCTTCAGCGGTGAATGTCGGACAAAATTTACTGGCGGAATGGCAGAATTCTGATAAAAAGAATCAGGGATACGGACAGAACTTCGGAGATGCAAGCGGCTTCATCGGCACGAACGGCAAAGTGGATGACCGGGATCAAATTGATTCTCCATCAACCTTTGAGTCTGCATGCGACAAAATCCCTGCCGGAAAAGGAGGCCCATTATGATGTTTTCGCCGGTTTTGGTAAATGTAGGAGGCTTTAAAGTAAATGCGGTCGACCGCGGTTCTTCCATTACGATCGGCCCGTATCAGCAAATCGATTATTTTTTATCCAATAAGATCAACTACGGATTCGGTGAAGAAAATGGTGATTTGGCGCCGATTTATATCCCCATCAGTTCTATCGCTGACCCGGATCTCATTGATTCGAACTCCGGAAAAACAAGCATTATATAATAAAAAGGCCATCCGCATGCATTCGGATGGCTTTTATGTGATATTTAACTGCATAAGTATTTTGTTAAGATGGCTTGAACCTCAGTCAAGTCCGTTTCTTTTGCAAATTCCAATTCGAAAGTTTTTCCCCTTGTCATTAATACAAGCCCGGTATCGGGATCAAACATTCCCGCTTCTTGAATGGCGAAGCTTTCAATTGTTTTATATGGAAGAAATACGCGCACTTTCTTTTTGGAGAACATTTTATTATCAAAGAAAATCACTCGTTTATTCGTAAAGCATATTTGGTCAACCCGCAGTTTATAAATCGTTTCGATCCGTTCTCCCTCAACGAGCAAAGCCTCCAGCTTTTTTGTGTCGGTTGATCTGCTGACAGAAAAAATTCCCAATGAAGAACCCCACTTTCTGCTTCTATACTATTGTTTTATTACAATCATAAAAAATAAGTTCTTTATCCCTATATAAGAATACGACATAGACGGCATTTAAACCATTACGAACAGATTACATTTTTAGAACGTTCATCAAAAAAGCCCTTCGCGAAAGGTGCCGCTGTTATGAAGTAATACGGTTCAGCGGAAGAAAAGGTTTCAAGAAAACGGTATTTTTTTCGAAAAGTCAGTTTTTTATTTTCGCCATAAAAAACCGCAGCTTCTCCAATGCCGCGGTTTCAACAAAACATCAACGATCCGTATCTTCAATTGTTCCTTCTTTATAGGTATCTGAAATTTGTTCCATCGTCGTGTCGGTGCCTTCTTCAGGTTGCACTTGCTGAAGCTGATCTGATGTTTTATTTTGTTTGTCTTGCTCTGTTTTTTTCATTTTGCAGCCACCCTTTATATGTAGTCTTTTTTAGTATGGCTCAGGCAAAATAAATTCATTCAGCTTTAAACTTCTTCAAAATACTCTTTGTAGAAGCCTCCGACTTTGTTTGTATTGTCTGCAACAAAAATGAATTCTTCTGTTTCATTTTTGACTTCATACTCTTTACCCGGCGTCAGCACATTTTTGACAATGTATTTTTTCGCATCTGTATGTACGCATTTGACCTTTTTGACGCTTTCTTTTGTCTGCCAATTATTATGAATCATTTATAAAACTCCTTTTCTTAATCGATAAGCTTATTGTAGCCGTTTTTTCTTGTGAATTGCAATAACGGTTATCGATTGATTTTACTGGGGGTGTTATTATAGAATGACTGTATGCGCTTACTTTGCGCGGACATCAAGATGCTCAAAACAGACCATAAAAAATTTCGGGAGGTTTGTTACGAATGAGTTCTTTAACGATGCAGATCACAAAAAGGCTGGAAACATTTTTACAGGGTACGAAGAAACTTTATATTGACGGAAAATTTGTTCCGAGCGCTTCAGGATCAACATTTGTCACACCGAATCCGGCAACCGGAGAAACGCTGATGACGCTTTACGAGGCACAGACAGAAGACATTGACAGTGCAGTGAAAGCGGCACGCAAAGCCTTTGATCACGGCGAATGGCGCACTATGCCGGCCGCTTCCAGAAGCAGGCTGATGTATAAGCTTGCCGATTTAATGGAAGAGCACAAAACGGAACTCGCGCAGCTTGAAACACTTGATAACGGAAAACCGATTAATGAAACGACGAATGGGGATATCCCGCTCGCAATTGAGCATATGCGTTATTATGCCGGGTGGTCTACAAAGATAACCGGACAAACAATTCCGGTCGCCGGCTCATATTTTAATTACACCCGCCATGATCCTGTCGGCGTCGTGGGGCAGATCATCCCTTGGAACTTTCCGCTCCTTATGGCGATGTGGAAAATGGGCGCCGCCCTTGCCACAGGCTGCACAATCGTTTTGAAACCGGCGGAGCAGACACCGCTGACCGCCCTCTATTTAGCGGAATTAATAGATCAGGCGGGCTTCCCTGACGGCGTCATCAATATTGTCCCAGGGTTCGGCGAGACGGCCGGGGAAGCGCTGACCAACCATGACGATGTCGATAAACTCGCTTTTACCGGTTCTACAGAAATCGGCAAAAAAATCATGGAAAAAGCCGCAAAAAAAATTAAACGCGTGACACTGGAGCTTGGCGGAAAGTCACCTAACATCATTTTGCCTGATGCCAATTTGAAGAAAGCCATTCCCGGCGCTTTAAACGGGGTCATGTTTAATCAGGGACAGGTATGCTGCGCAGGCTCCCGTGTCTTCATTCACAAAGACAAATATGATGAGGTCGTCAGCGAAATGGTTTCATATGCGAAATCGCTTCAGCAAGGCGCCGGCCTTCACCAAGATACACAAATCGGCCCGCTCGTCAGCCAGGAACAGCATGAGCGCGTGCTTTCATATATTGAAAAAGGAAAAGCGGAAGGAGCCAAAGCTGTCGCGGGCGGCAGCTGCCCGTTTGAAGAAGGGTATTTTGTCTCCCCGACTGTATTTGCGGATGTGGATGACAGCATGACCATCGCAAAAGAAGAAATTTTCGGCCCGGTCTTAGCCGCCATTCCGTATGATACGGTTGATGAAGTCATTGAGCGGGCGAACCGCTCGGAATACGGCCTTGCAGCCGGACTTTGGACTGAAAATGTGAAAAACGCCCATTACATTGCTGACCGTCTCCAAGCCGGCACCGTTTGGGTCAACTGCTACAATGTTTTCGATGCGGCATCTCCTTTCGGCGGCTATAAGCAATCCGGCCTCGGGCGGGAAATGGGCTCTTACGCGCTGAATAATTATACAGAAGTGAAAAGCGTCTGGATCAACCTGGAAGATTGATCCAACAAGAAACTGCTGCCTGTCAGCAGTTTCTTTCTTTTGTCATGCCGTCTTTTACATATGAATATATATGCTTCTGAAGGAGTTGAGCGAGTGTGAGCACAATTCATGAAAACGTCAGAAGCCGCCAAAAGAAAACCATCTCCCTATTAAGAGAAACGCAAAATGCGGACGGCTCATGGTCATTTTGTTTTGAAGGACCGATTTTGACAAACGCCTTTCTGATCCTCCTTCTCACTTCTCTTGGAGACAATGATAAAGAACTGATCGCTGAGCTTGCAGAAGGCATTCGCGCTAAACAGCGCCCGGACGGAACTTTTGCCAACTATCCTGATGACCGGAAAGGAAATGTGACCGCTACTGTACAGGGCTATGCCGGCTTGCTGGCTTCCGGTTTATATAGCCGTTCTGAGGCGCATATGATTCAGGCCGAACGCTTTATCATCTCAAATGGCGGCTTGCGCAACGTACACTTCATGACAAAGTGGATGCTTGCGGCAAACGGCCTATATCCATGGCCCGCGCTGCATCTGCCATTATCTTTCTTAGTCATTCCCCCATCCTTCCCGCTGCATTTTTACCAGTTCAGTACATACGCTCGTATTCATTTTGTACCGATGGCCGTGACGCTTAACAAAAGATTTTCGCTGAAAAATCCCAACGTTCCGTCTCTCGCGCATTTAGATCGGCATATGACTAAAAATCCGTTTACATGGCTTCGTTCCGATCAGGATGAGAACAGAGATCTCTCTTCTCTTTTCGCGCACTGGAAGCGGCTTTTGCAGATTCCAGCCGCTTTTCACCAGCTCGGTCTGCGTACGGCCAAAACGTATATGCTTGACCGGATTGAAGAAGACGGCACATTATACAGCTATGCGAGTGCCACTATTTTTATGGTGTACGGCCTGCTCGCTCTCGGTGTATCGCGCCACTCCCCCGTTATCAGAAAAGCGCTTGCCGGCACGAAAGCTTTGCTCACGTCTTGCGGCGATATACCGTACCTGGAAAACTCAACGTCGACCGTTTGGGATACGGCGCTTCTCAGCTATGCGCTTATGAAAAGCGGCATCTCAGATAACGATCAAATGATAACCGGCGCCGCCCGGTTTCTGCGTGAACGGCAGCAGACGAAAGTCGCTGATTGGGCCGTTCACAACCCGCATGCTGAACCGGGAGGATGGGGTTTTTCAAACATTAATACAAATAATCCTGATTGTGATGACACAGCCGCAGTGCTCAAAGCCATTCCGCGAAAACGTTATCCCGCCTCATGGGAACGCGGACTGAGCTGGCTTTTGTCCATGCAAAACAGTGACGGCGGCTTCTCTGCTTTTGAGAAAAATGTCAATCATCCGCTGGTCCGCCTGCTGCCGCTGGAATCGGCTGAGGAAGCTGCCATCGATCCTTCAACAAGCGACTTAACCGGACGGGTGCTGCACTGTTTAGGAGAAGCGGGGCTTTCTTCTGATCACCCTCAGATTGAAAAGGCCGTCCAATGGCTGATCCGCCATCAAGAAGAGGACGGATCGTGGTACGGCAGATGGGGTGTCTGCTATATTTACGGCACATGGGCAGCGCTGACAGGGATGAAGGCTTGCGGCGTGAGCCAAAACCACCCGGCCGTGAAAAAAGCGATCCGCTGGCTGAAGTCCATTCAAAACGAGGACGGAAGCTGGGGAGAATCCTGTAAAAGCGCAGAAGTCAAAACCTATGTTCCGCTTTCTTACGGGACGCTTGTACAGACGGCTTGGGCGGCCGAAGCTTTGCTGCAATACGAAAAACCTCATCATCAAGCCGTCACAAAAGGCATATCCTTTCTTATTGAAAACCGGCATTACGAAGGAGACGCTTTCAGCTATCCGACCGGAATCGGCCTGCCGAAACAGTTTTACATCAAGTATCACAGCTACCCGTATGTGTTTTCTTTGCTTGCGCTCAGCACTTTTATGAAAGTGAGTGAAAAGGAGGAAGAAAAATGAAACGGCACGCTTATCAAACCGAAATGCTGAATTGGTGTGAAACCTTGAAGGAACAAGTCATACAGCAAGGTCGGTTCGATCGCTTCGCGGCACAAATCGACCGGATTTTTCACACCCTTCAGGATGATGGATTAACGGAGGCGGAATGGTACGAACAGGCATCAGCACTTTACCGGGACATTACCGAACCGGATGAGCCGGATGAGCGCAGAGCCTATGTGCCGATCGGCAAGCATGTCCTCCCTAAACTGCCATACAGTTATTCCGCACTGGAACCGTATATTTCAAGAGAGATTATGAAACTCCATCATACAAAACACCATCAGAGCTATGTTGACGGTCTGAATAAAGCAGAACTGGAGCTCAAAAAAGCGAGACAAACGAAACAGTACGACTTAGTGGCGCATTGGGAGCGGCAATTGGCGTTTCACGGGGCCGGCCATTATTTGCACAGTATTTTCTGGTTTTCCATGAATCCAAACGGAAAAAGACGGCCGACGGGTGCGCTCTTTCAAATGATTGATGTGTCATTCGGAAGCTATTCTGCTTTTAAAGAGCAATTTTCTCAAGCGGCGAAAAAAGTCGAAGGAGTCGGCTGGGCTATCCTAGTCTGGGCGCCGCGCGCCGGGCGGCTGGAGATTTTGGCCGCTGAGAAGCATCAGCTCTACAGCCAGTGGGACGTCATTCCTTTGCTTCCGCTGGATGTGTGGGAACACGCTTATTATTTACAATATAAAAACGACCGTGCGGCTTACGTGGATCAATGGTGGAATGTCGTTGATTGGCGGGAGGCGGAGAAACGGTTCGAACAAGCGCACCGCGTGATATGGCCGCTTTATTAAAAAAGCCCCCGTCTTGAACGGGGGGCCTGCTTCTTTTGGTCTAAAAAATACCAAGCACGTGCAGAAAAACGATAATAATGGCTACAGGAGCCACATAACGGATTAATAGGAGCCAGACTGCAAACCATTTTCGTTTTATACCGGAACCGCTTTTCAGTTCGTCAAACAGCATCTGTTTCGAAATTTTCAGCGGTACGAAAACGGCAATTAAAAGCGCGCCCAGCGGCATTAAGACATTGCTGACCAGAAAATCCGCAGCGTCAAAAATACTGCGGTGAAAAATAGAAACATCACTCAAAATTCCGTACGACAGCGCCGAAGGAACCCCGACAATAAATATAGCAAGTCCCCCGATCCATGCATACCGCTTCCGTTTTGCCGAATCGCCTTTTGACAAAACAGCAACTAAAATTTCAAGCATTGAAAAAGCCGATGTCAGCGTCGCAAATAAAAACAGCAGCAAAAAGGCGAGTAAAAACACGATGCCCAACGGCATTTGGTTAAAGACTGTCGGCAGCACGTTAAATAAAAGCTGCGGACCTTGATCCGGCTTGAGGCCGAATGCAAATACCGCCGGAAAAATCGCCACTCCCGCCATCACGGCAACAAGGACATTTAATACCGTCACCGATACGGCGGATTGAACAATATTTTCTTCTTTTTCTAAATATGCGCTGTATGTAACCATTACGGACACTCCGACGCTTAACGAGAAAAATGATTGTCCCATCGCATATAAAATGGTATTGGCATCCATCGCGCCAAAATCAGGCATGAAGAAGAATTTTAATCCCTTCGCTGCATCATGCAGCGTAACGGAACGGATCATTAAAAGAATAAACAGAATAAACAGAGCCGGCATCAGCACCTGGCTTACCTTTTCGATGCCGCTGCTCACCCCTTTTGCCACAACTAAAATCGTCAGCACGATAAACAGCAGCTGACCGAAAACCGCTGCATAAGGGTTGGAAATGGTATCGATAAATAACGTATCAAATCCCGAAGAAAGCGATAAACCGCCTGTAAAGCCTTTTATAATGTAGATTAATATCCATCCCCCCACTACGCTGTAGAAGGACAATAGAATAAAACACGTAATGATTCCGAGATATCCGATCCAGTGCCACTTTTTCCCCGGCGCCAGCGCCTTATAGGATTCAACGGCGTTTTTTTGTGTTTTTCTGCCGATAATAAATTCAGCAAGCAAAAGCGGCAGTCCGATTAAAACAGTAAATAAAATAAAAACAAGCAGAAAAGCGCCGCCTCCGCTGGTTCCCGCTACGTAAGGGAACTTCCATATTGCGCCGAGCCCGATTGCAGAGCCGGCCGTAGCTAAAATAAATCCCAGCTTAGATGACCATTGATTAGCTTCTTTCACTTCAGCACTCCCAATTCATTTCAGTATAAAAATCAATTGTAAGAATATATGTCTGAATAGTCAAGAAGATATTAGTTTACATAATAATTTTATCGAAAACTTATATTTAATATTGAATTATTCAGAATATTATTTATAATGGAGTACAGAAAAGTCAGTCATATTTTCTGACTGATTGATTGGATATAAAAGGAGCTGTGTTTATGGAATGGCTGAAAAAAATAAGCGGGTTTGCGGGCCAAACCTTTGGCTTGTGGGTTATCGTCTTTGCCGGTTTGGGATTCGCCTGCCCTGATTTGTTTACTTGGATCAGTTCTTATATGACGATTTTCCTTGGTATTATTATGTTTGGGATGGGGCTTACTCTTCAAGCAGACGATTTTAAAGAATTAATCAGAAAGCCTTGGCTTGTCGTGATCGGGGTCGCTGCCCAGTTTACGATTATGCCGCTTACGGCTTTCTGTTTATCAATCGGGCTCCGCCTCCCCGCAGAAATCGCCGCGGGCGTCATTCTGGTCGGATGCTGTCCGGGCGGTACGGCATCAAATGTCATGACGTTTTTGGCGAAAGGCAATACGGCACTTTCTGTTGCGGTCACCACGATCTCAACATTGCTTGCTCCTATTGTAACGCCGGCACTTATTATGCTGTTTGCGAAAGAGTGGCTTCCCGTTTCTTTCGGTTCACTGTTTGTTTCCATTATGCAAGCCGTGCTTTTGCCGATCGTCCTCGGGGTGATTGTGAAGCTGTTCTTCAAAAAACAGGTCGGACAAGCCGTGCACGCGCTTCCTCTCGTATCGGTAATCGGCATCGTAGCGATTGTATCCTCTGTCGTCAGTGTAAATCGTGAGCATCTGCTTCAATCCGGACTGCTGATTGTGTCTGTCGTCATCTTACATAACGGAATCGGATATTTGTTAGGATTCCTGACTGCAAAGCTGTTCAGAATGGATTATGCTTCACAAAAAGCGATTGCGATAGAAGTCGGGATGCAAAACTCCGGACTGGGCGCAGCGCTTGCGACAGCGCATTTCTCCCCTTTGTCAGCCGTGCCGAGCGCAATTTTCAGCATATGGCACAATCTGTCGGGGTCTGTTCTTGCCACCTACTGGTCTAAGAAAAAAGAGAAAAACAGCGCCGAAGAAGAAACGGCAAAGATTCCGTTTTCATAACTGAACAAGGATAGGCTGCTGCAGCTCCTATCCTTGTTTATTCTGCAGATCACGAAACAGGCGCAAAAGCGCTTTTTTTACATCCCCCTGAAATAAACCTCCATGATAACAAATCAATTGGCGGATATCGTAATCGAGCAGCCGCTGCACAGAACGGACCGCATCATCCATATGTAACGTATAGCCAGGATTAGCAAGGTTCAGCTTTCCGTCTTCAATGACGACCGCATCACCTGTGATCATTGTTTTTTCGGCAGGCAGATAAAGACTGATATGGCCGGGTGTATGACCCGGCGTGGCTACAACGCGAATGCCTCCGCACCAAGGCAGCAGCTCACCGTCAGTAACTGTCCGGTGAACTGGAGCCGATTCGACTGATTGAAGCGAGCGGATGAACTGTTTTGCATAAGGCTTTGCATCCTCTGGCAATGAACTAAACGTTGATTCAGCCTGCTCAAGCCGTAAAGATTTTTTAGAGCCGTCAATATACGGCGCTTCACGCTCATGTACTGTCACGCTGATATCCGGGTGCAAACGGTGTAATGCAGCGAGTGAGCCGATATGATCTATATCGTGATGCGTTACAATGATTTTTGTCAATGAATGAAGCGACATTCCATGCCGGGCAGCAGCATGTTGAAGATGGTTTGTAAAACCGGGATATCCGCAGTCTATTAATATCGTGTCATGTTCGTCTTGCAGAAGAACCGGAGTGATTGAATGCAATTCTTCATTATATTCAAATTCGATCTCAAGCGGATAACAGCTTTTCATATAAATTCTCCCCTTCGCTCAATAAAAAAAGTACACTGCTTGTAAGGGCAGTGTACTTTTTGTCTGTCTCAAATTATCCTTCCAGCAGCAGCTGTTCCGGATCTTCAAGCAGGTTTTTAATGGTGACAAGGAACCCGACCGCTTCTTTACCATCTACAATTCTGTGATCATATGATAAAGCGATGTACATCATCGGACGGTTTTCAGAGCGCTCCGCATCAATTGCTACTGGGCGCAGCTGAATTTTGTGCATACCTAAGATCCCAACCTGAGGGCTGTTTAGGATCGGTGTTGACATAAGCGATCCGAATGTACCTCCGTTTGTGATCGTGAAGGAGCCTCCTTGCAGCTCACCTAATGTTAATTTATTGTTTCGCGCTTTCTTCGCAAGTTCGCCGATCTCTCTTTCAATGCCGGCAAACGTCAGGCGGTCAGCGTCACGCACGACTGGGACGACAAGCCCTTCTTCAGCCGCGACAGCGATACCGATGTCATAGAATTTTTTCACGATCAGCTCATCGCCTTGAATTTCAGCGTTAAGGAGCGGGAATTTTTTCAAAGCAGCCACGACGGCTTTTGTAAAGAACGACATGAAACCGAGTTTTACATCGTTTTGCTCAAGGAATTGGTCTTTACGGCGTTTTCTTAGATTCATAACAGCCGTCATATCAACTTCGTTAAATGTTGTCAGCATCGCAGAAGTCTGCTGCACTTCAACCAATCGTTTCGCGATCGTCTGTCTGCGGCGGGACATTTTTTGCACTTCAACAGGTTTGTCAAAGCTTTGCTGTGTTTTTTGAGCCTGCTGTTTCGGCTGTGCCGCAGGTTTTGAAGCCGGTTTTTCATAAGCTTCCACATCTTGTTTGCGCACGCGGCCAAGCGGGTCCCCCGTCGGAATTTGTGATAGATCAATTCCTTTTTCCCTTGCCAGCTTGCGTGCAGCCGGAGACGCTACCGTTTTGGATTTCGCTTCTGATTGTGCTTCCTGGCTGACTTCTTGTGCAGCAGGTTCAGCTTTTGCTTCCTCTTTCGTTTGTTCATTGGCTGGAGCACTTTCTGAAGGGGCGGGTGCAGAACTTTCGCCAGCGCCTTCTGTAATGGTACCGATAATTTCTCCTACTTGGACGGTATCACCCGAATCTTTCAATACCTCTTTTAGAACACCCGATTCTTCTGCTGTCAATTCAACATTTACTTTGTCCGTCTCCAGTTCAAGCAAGTACTCACCCTGTTCTACATAATCACCGGGCTGCTTTAACCATTGGGCTATCGTTCCTTCTGAGATTGATTCTGCTAATTCAGGTACCTTAATTTCCGCCATTTTTACATTTCCCCCTTAGTTTTTGCGAGTCAAGCTATCAGATACAATGCGTTCCTGTTCTTTTTTGTGGACTGTCGGATCTCCTTCTGCGGGACTGGATCGTCTTCTTCGGCCGATGTATTGGACATTTACTCCTTTTGGCGCAATTTCCGTCAGATACGGGCTGATATAACTCCATGCCCCCATGTTCTGCGGCTCTTCCTGAACCCAAACGATCTCTTGCAGGTTCGGCAGTTTGGCGAAAAGCTCCTTCGTATCTTTTGCCGGGAACGGATACAGCTGTTCGATTCTGGCAATATGAAGCCAATCCTTATCGCCTTCCATTTTGTTGAAGTGATCGCTGATATCAATTGACACTTTTCCGCTTGATAATACGACGCGAGTCACTTTTTCGTAAGCATGGGAAAGACCGGACTGCTCATAGACAGGCTTGAATCGGCTTTCGCTCAGTTCCTGCACTTCAGATACCGTATTCGGGTTGCGCAGCAGGCTCTTCGGCGTCATGATCACAAGCGGGCGGATTTCCTCACGAAGCAGCATTTTCGCTTGTCTTCTTAAAATGTGGAAATACTGAGCCGCACTTGTCAGGTTGGCCACTGTCCAGTTGTTTTCCGCCGCCAGCTGCAGGAACCGCTCGACGCGGCCGCTGGAGTGTTCAGGGCCCTGCCCTTCGTAACCGTGAGGCAGCAGCATGACCAGCCCTGATTTTTGTCCCCATTTTGCCCGTCCTGCAGATATGAATTGATCAAAATAGACTTGAGCCGCATTGGCAAAGTCTCCGTACTGCGCCTCCCACAACACAAGCGTTTCAGGCGAATACACGTTGTATCCATATTCAAAGCCGAGAACCGATCCTTCAGAGAGCGGGCTGTTATGCACCGTAAATGAAGAAGCGCAGTCGTCTAAGTGATGGAGAGCAACAAATTCTTCTCCTGTTTCGCTGTCATGCAGCACAAGGTTTCTTTGAGCGAACGTTCCGCGCTCTGAATCCTGCCCGGTCAGCCGGATCGGCGTGCCGTCTTTCAAAATGGAAGCAAACGCAAGCGATTCAGCCAATGACCATTCAACTTTACGGTCATCATCAAACGCTTTTGCACGTCTTTCCAGGATTCTTTTCAGCTTGCCGAACACGTTAAAGGATTCCGGCCAGTTGATAAGTTCGCCGTTCAGCTTGCGGAGAACATCAAAATCAATGGCTGTGTCAACGTCTGGAAAACCGTTGGACACCGGTTCCGGCAATTCAATTTCCCGTACGGCGTCTTCTTTTTTGGCGGGCACCTTTTTATAGGCGTCTTCAATTCGTTTTGTCACTGCCATTTCGATGTTTTGCGCTTTTTCCTCGCTGATCAGTCCTTCACTTACGAGTTTTTCCGCAAAGATCCGCTTGACAGTCGGGTGTTTTCTGACGGCATCATACAGCATCGGCTGTGTCGTTGACGGCTCATCCATTTCATTGTGGCCGTATCGTCTGTACCCGATCAAATCGATTAAGAAATCTTTATTGAACCGCTTCCGGTATTCAACCGCAAATTTAACGGCTGACAGGCATGCTTCCGGATCATCCGCGTTGACGTGAACGATCGGAATTTCATAGCCCTTCGCCAAATCACTGGCATATTTCGTTGATCGTGATTCATCGCTTTCAGTGGTAAAGCCGATCATATTATTGGCGATGATATGAATGGCCCCGCCGACCTGATAGCCTTTCAGAGAGCTTAAGTTCAGCGTCTCGGCGACAATGCCTTCTCCCGGGAACGCTGCGTCACCGTGAATTAAAATGGCGAGCGATTTTGTTTCATCTTGAACCGGGTACCCCTTTTGCGTTCTTGTTTCCTGTGCCGCCCGCGTGCTTCCTTCAACAATCGGATTGATGAATTCCAAGTGGCTCGGGTTATTTGCAAGCGTAATCCGCGCGCTTTTGGTTTCAGCATCCTGAAGCTGTCTGTCTGCACCGAGGTGATATTTTACATCGCCCGTCCAGCCGTAGCTGATGCCGGTCGATCCTTCAGATGGCACAAGGTCTTTATTCGGTGCGTGCTGGAATTCTGAGAAAATAATTTCATACGGTTTGCCGAGCACATGCGCAAGCACATTTAAACGGCCTCTGTGCGCCATCCCGATATTGACATTGGTTGTGCCCGCTTTCACAGACTGGGCGATAATGTCGTCAAGAACCGGCACAAGCGCGTCTAATCCCTCAATTGAGAAACGCTTCTGACCGACGAATGTCCGGTGTAAAAATTGTTCAAATCCTTCTACTTCCGTCAGTCTTTCTAAAACGGCTGACAGTTTTTCCGGTGAATTTTTCCGGAACAGTTCTCCGGATTCGACCATTTTTGTAATCCATGCGCGCTCTTCGAAATCATGCACATGGTCAAACTCGAAAGAGATGGTTCTTTTATAGGTATTGCGTAAATGCTGGATGGCTTCTAAGCCGTTTGTTATATTGGCAGGTGCGTCTTTACAGATGACAGACGCGGGTATTGCTTTCATTTCTTCTTCTGTAAGCCCGTACTCGGATAACGGAAAGAGCTCGCTCTTTTTCGGATCCTTTCTGAGCGGATTGACGGAAGCGTTCAGATGGCCATAGGTTCGAATATCTTCTGCAAGTTTAACTGCTGCTGCGATCTTTTGAATCAGATCTGCGGTGACGCGTCCCTGTTCCTTTGTTTCCGATGCCTCTTTTATTTGGCTTGGCGGAGCGCCGAGTTCGTCAAACATGTCTTTCAGATCCGGATCAATGCTGTCTGGATCTTCAGCATATTGGTCGTACAGCTCCAGTGCGTAGCCGAGGTTCGGTCCGTAAAAATCTTCCCAATTCATTCTTTGTTTCATATTATTTTGAAACATTTGAATATTACCCCCAACCTAGATAATCAAGTGATCAATTCACTATCTTGAAATAACTTTTGAACACTGTGCCCAAAATTATGTAATAAAAACGCTTCCAAGGATATTTTACCACTGATTGCGTTTGGATTCTACCTTGATTGTTCACAAAATAGTAAAAAAAACAGATCAATACCGAAAAAATTAAATCATTTTAAAATAAAAAGCGAAAAAGCATAGGAAAAAGCCTATCCTATGCTTTTATGAAGCAGTTTTTTCAAGAGCGGATACAGCACATCGGGCAGCTGATCGACATCGGGAACAAAAATACTGTACTTTCCGTACATATCCTGAATGGTTTTCATCTGGGATTCTTCTATCGCAGTATTGGACAGAAAAACATTTATGACTTCTATCCCTTTTTTTCTCGCTTCGATGACAGCCTCGCTCGTATCGACGATGCCGTTTTGTTCGTATCCGAATGCTGCCGGCTCTCCGTCTGAAAACACGATTAAAAATTTTTGCGCCTCACTCCGCCGCATCAGCTGTTTCGTCATTTGTCTGATGGCGTATCCGTCTCTGTTATCTTCTTCAGGCGCAAGCTGCATGATTAGCGGACCCGCAGCCTGCAGCAGCGACTCTTCAAACGGAATGACGGTATTGAAGAAATTCGGCTGGCTCGTTTCGGTTGCTTCGTTTGTATCCTCCCAAAATCCGACGATTTGGTGAGGGACGGACACTGATTTCAAGGCTTCATGAAAAAGAACGATCCCTCTTTTTGTTTCATCCATTTTGTCAAACATGCTGGCCGAACAATCGACAAGCAATGTAAAAACGGCGTCAATGTCTGAAGACGGGTCCTGCTTTTTATAGAAAAGGCGCGGGTTCCGTTCCGTAAAATAGCGGATCAGTTTGCGATTCAGCCGGCCTGCGTGAAGGTCGGTCCGCGGGAGTGTTTTTTTGTGCTCAAGTGTTTTTTGTATCATCTGCTTCAGGCGTTTTTGATATGATTCTATCGTTTTTGCCTGTTCTTTATAAGACTGCTCCTCTTCAGGAGACGCTTTATGAGGCGTTTGATAAACCGGGAAGGCAAATTTGTTTTCTTTTCCGTCAGCCAGCCCGGCGCCCTCATGTTCATCCTGAATGGATTCAAGCGCTTCCAGTTTGGAGTAATCCTCTCTTTTCGTCTGACGTGCGGAACCTTGAACGGAGCCGAGCGCCTGGTCACCGTCATCGCCTTCTCTGGCCGCGTCTTTCCCAAGATCTGATTTCGCGCCGTGCTCAATATCAAATTGAAGGAAGCTTTTTGACGGCGCTTCGGTTTCCCGGTGCCACGTATTCATTTTCTCTTCAAGGATCTCTTCATCTCCGTCGGAAGACTCAGGGAGCGTGAGATCGTCACTTAATGAAGGCGCTTTTTTTACGCTTTCGAATAAAGGCTCTTCAGCAGCTTTTTCGTAATCAAGTTCCGGCAGAAAAAAGTATGTGTTCAGCATATCTTTCTCAAGCACTTCATCAAGGCCTTCCATGAGGTCTTCCGTTATTGTTGCGATTTGTTCAGTAGAATCCGCCTCATACACCCGGATGAGCTGACGTTCAATATACGGTATCATCATATCAATATTTTCATGCATGGAAGGAATGCCTTCAAGCGGAGACTCAGCCGTCAGCTTGACAAACATCGCGCAATACAAAGCGTCGGTGAAAATGCTCCGTTCTAAATTCAGTGTCAGCTGCGTCGTGAAATATTTCCTGTACATCTCTCTCCGCTTCTGAAAAACACGTTTCGTTCCCGGCCGTTCTTTTTTGATCAGCTCTTCAATTCTGATATCCTCAAGCAGCATAAACAGCTGCTTGGCAAAGCTTTGGCGGGTGAAGTGCCGGTGAACGTCATTTAAAAACCCCGCAAATACCCGAAATGAGCTGCTGCGTGTCCCGACAGCGCGCAAATAGACATCGCTTTTCAGGCCGGCTTCCATATCCCCGGCTGATCGGTCTTGCCAAAAGTGGCTCATGTAAATTTTCTTTTCAAAGGGATTGTAGTAAGACTGCACGCCGTATTCCACTTCAACTTCACTGCTTCTGGTCAGTGTTTTGGCAAGATCAGTCAGCATCATGAACAAAAACGAATCAATCGTGCTGTCGTTAAATTTGATAAACTTCATTGTATATCCCTCATTCGAACAGCGTTTCTGCAATATTTCTGACAGCGGCTTTTTCCCTGTCATCGTCAAGTTTTTCCACGATGCCTCTTTCAATCGCCCGTTTCGGCGGGATGTACGCAGCCAAGTCGCACGTATCAATGAGAGCCCTGATGGATGCCGCTTCTTCTGACACTTGTCCGTTATGCGCTTGTGCGATTAAATCAGAAGACAGCGTCATAAAGCGCTCAATTAATTTCTCATCTTTTAAGACAGACTGAGAGGTCAGCACCTGTTTCAGGAGGCTTCCTTTAATATACGGAACATCAATGATTACAAAACGGTTTTTAAGGGCTTCGTTCAGCGGAACGGTGCCGACGTAGCCTTCATTAATCGCGGCGATAACACCGAATCCTTCGCTTGCCTTAATCACTTCTCCTGTAAAGGGATTTGTCATCATTTTTCTGTAATCAAGCACGCCGTTTAGAATCGGAAGGGTTTCAGGCTTTGCCATATTGATTTCGTCAATGTATAAAAAATGTCCCTCGTTCATTGCGGTTGTTACAGGTCCGGGAACGAATTCAATTGTCGCCTGCCCCTGTTCATTTTCAATCGTTTTATAGCCGACAAGCGCTTCTGCATCGAGGTCTACGGAGCAGTTGACGCTGTGCATCGGTTTATGAAAATAGTTCGAAAGCGTTTCCGCCAATTTTGTTTTCCCCGAACCCGTCGGTCCTTTTAATAAGATATTTTTTCCCATTGTCAAAGCGATGACGGCATCGAATACAATCGCTTTATCTTCGGCCTCATAGCCTGATGATCCGATTAAATCCCGGAATTCTTGGGAAACGGGATGATTTTGATAAGCCTGCAGTTTGTTTTGTATATCTTCCGGAAGTGATAGGTGCTGTAATTCTGAAGTCATAGGTGATGTTTCCTTTCCATTTGTATTCCATAACCGAGTATACTAAAAAAGCCCTTGTATACTCAATACAAAAGGGCTCATTCCCTGCGGGCGCTTTTTGTCAGGGGAGCGCAGGCGATTCTGGCTCCGGAATTTCCGCTCGGGTTTGTTAAATAATCGTCCGTATGTTCATGAATGACGAACGCGCTTCCGTCCCGGTCGAGCAGGCTGAGTCTGCTCCCTTCTTTTAATGAAGTTTGCGGCGCGTTCATAATGACATCCACTTTACCGTCAGCCCCCACTTCAAGATTGGGGAGATCCCCGGCGTGATGACCCATCGGATTGTTGAAGCCGTGTTCTTTGTTCAAAGGGTTGAACGGACCGCCGGCTGATTCGAAATCAGGTGCCTGACATGTCCCTTTTTCATAAATATGAAATCCGAGAGAAGCGCCGGGCGGCAGATGTCCCGCTGATATATGAATGTCTGACCCTTCATCATCAGATTCCCTCACTTCGATATATCCGATCGTTTTTCCGTTTTGATTGATGAGTCCGGCATGCTCACGGTATGCAGATGCTTCCAATGCGCGGCTTTCCCCATGTTTTTTGGGCGGAACAGGAGCGGGTCTCCCCCCGCAGCCGCAAAGCGTAATTGATGCGAGCATGAGAAAAAGCAAGAGACGATTCATGCTTCCTCCCCCTTATTTTTTTACCCATCAGTCTTGTCAAAACGTGAAAATGGTAAACAAAAAAAAGCCCCGAAAGGCTTTTTTTAAAAATAACTGCGCGCTCCTAAATAAGCTTTTTTCCAATATGGATTGCTTAAGTTTGAAATTTCAACCCCGGAGGAGCTTGCGTGAATAAAGTCTCCTCCGCCTAAATACATTCCCATATGAGAAGGGCCCGCTTTATATGTCGTAAAGAAGACAAAGTCGCCTGCTGACGGCTGGCTGATATGTTTCATCGTATTCCAATATCCGGCCGTGCTCAGACGGGAAACAGAGCTTACCTTATTTAAAAGGTAATAGATGTAACCGCTGCAATCGAAGCCCGCAGGCGTATTGCCTCCCCAGCGGTAAGGTACGCCGACATGTTTTTTCGCCTCGCCTATCATTCTGTCAATCTTTGACCCTGTCACCGGAGGTTCGGGAGTATTTGGCTTGTTTGGCTTTTCCGGTTTGTTATCCGGCTGACGCACAGGATCTTCTGTTTTTCCCGTTCCGTTAATCACCAGAACCTGTCCGATTTGAAGAACATCAGTTGTCAGTTTATTTTTGTCTCTGATGAGCTGAGCGGTGATACCGAACCGATTAGCAATTTTCCAGAGGGAATCGCCTGCTTTTACTTTGTAAGTGGATGGCTTCTCAGAAGGATTTGAATGAGATGGCGGTGTTGTGCCGCTGTTTCCGTTATGTGAAGAACCTTTGATCTTTAATACTTGATTCGGATACAGCATGTCTGATGTTAATTGATTCAGCTTTTTCAGTTCGGCGATGGTGATGCCGGTTTGATTGGCGATTTTCCACAGCGAGTCACCCGGCTTCACAGTGTAAGTCCCTGATGCGCCTTTATCAGGCTTTGTCTGTCTGCCGCCTCCGTCCGTGCCGCCGGCAGACCCTTTAATTTTCAGTTTTTGGCCCGGATAGATGACATCTGAACTCAAACGGTTCAGGCTTCTCAGTTCAGAAACGCTCATTCGGTATTTTTTTGCGATCACCCATAATGAGTCTCCGTATGTAACTGTGTAGGCACCCGTGCTTGGTTTTCCCTTTTGCCCCGTTTTATGTGTGCCGCTGCCGTCGGGAATGTGCAGCCGCTGTCCTGGGTGGAGTATCGTTGATTTCAGTTTATTTTCCGCCTGCAGAGCTGAAATACTTGTATGATATTTCCGGGAAAGCTTCCAAAGAGAGTCGCCGCTTTTTACTTGAATGGTTTTTGCTTCAGCGGGATGCACGGCGAAGGTTGAAGTCATTACTGCAGATACAGCCAGTCCGGCTGCGATTTTTTTCTTCATATAACGAAAAACCTCCTATTTATCATTGCTGAAAGGGACGTCCCTTTTCTTTGGACGCCGCCTGTTATGCAGGATTCATTCAGAAGTCGACATTAATTCCGATTCATTTGGTCTTAGATCATCACCAATGCCACACATTTTACATAAATTGAGAACATTTCACAAAAGACTTTGGAATCATTTTCATAACATGGCTTTTTTCCGCGACATTCCACCTTTCTTGTCTGTTTTTCATACAATTCTCTTTACGGCGTGGAAAATCCTCCCGAAAAACAATCAAAAAAAGCCCGCTTCCTTTAAAGGAAGCGGGTGACGGCTGATTACAGAACCCGGGTCTCGGCAGTTTTCACGTCTTCTGCTATCAATTCCGCTGCACGCTGTGCTCCGCCGGCCGCTTTCAGGGATTCTCCGATTTCAGAAGCTTTTGTCTGATATTCAGGATTTTCGCTCAATTCTTTTATTGCTTCAGTGAGCAGCTCCGCTGTTACATCTTCTTTTTTAAACATCTTGCCCGCGCCCGTGTTTTCCACTTGGCTTCCGACGGCGAACTGATCTGCGCCCATCGGAATGACGATCATCGGAGTTTTGTAGTAAAGCCCTTCGCTCGTACTGTTCATTCCGCCGTGAGTGATAAATAAGTCCGCTCTCTTCAGGATCTCAAGCTGCGGAACATAAGGCTTTACAATGACATTCTCAGGAATTTCATCAAGCTCCGCCGGATCAAGATGTTTGCCGATTGACATGACGGCTTTTCCGTTAAAGTTTCTGACCGCTTTTAAGCATTTATTAAACAATTCCTTCTGATTGTTAAAAATCGTGCCCATTGAAATAAACAGGACTTTTTCTCCTTCAAGCTGGTCAAACGGGAAATCCTGAGCCGCCGGCCTTTCAGTTATGGACGGACCGACAAAGAGATAAGAATCGCCAAACTCTTCTTCTTTCGGCTGAAACGCTCTTGAAGTAAATACGATGGTTTTTCTGCCGTCATTTGAGAAAATATCATACGGCGTTTTAATGTCTGCGCTGAATTCTTCATTGAGCCGGCTGACCGCTTCGGTATAAGCCGGATAATGAGATGATTCCTCTGATACAAGGTTTGTATTTGAAAACACTTCTTTAATAAATGCTTCATTCATTGCAAATGTCGTGCAAAGTGAATATGCCGGCAGTTTCAGCTTATTTCTCACAAGCCTTCCTGCCAGAAAATGATGATCATACAGGATGTAGTCGTAGGACTCATCTTTTACTTCCTCAAGAATACGGAGTGCGGCTTTTTCGGAAGTCTCAATCATTAATAGCAAAAACTCGGTAGCGTCCCGCTGTTCATCACCAGTTGCGTTTTTTCCGAATTCATCTTTTCGGAAATCTTCATATTCACGGAATTCCGCTCCGCTTGACGCGATTTTGTTCTCATATTCCTTCACGCCGTAATATACGACATGTTCCCCTTTTGCCTTCAGTTCTTTTACGACGCCTAAAGACGGATTGATATGGCCTTCTCCCGGAAAGCCGATCATCAATACATTTGCCATCTTTCCACTCCCTATTCTTTTAAATTTTATGTATATTTAAACGATAACATCAATACAGAAAAAGGTAAAGATGTTCACCTTATTAATATTAAATGGGTACAATATTCCCATTTTCTTATTATTTCGTATGAAGCGCCCGCGGCGAAACAAGCGGATACAGTCCGCCGTCTTTAGCAAAGGACATTTTCCCCGTTTCTTCTGAAACAACGAGCACGAGTGCATCAGTCACGGCCGAAAGTCCCATCGCGGCCCTGTGGCGCGTCCCGTATTTGAGATTGACATGTTTTGTTGTGAGCGGAAGCACATTGGCTGCTGATACAACCCGGTTTTCTCTGACCAATACGGCTCCGTCATGAAGCGGATTGCCGGGATAAAAAATACTCTCAATTAAAGCTGAACTGATCTCGGCATGCAGGCTGGTCCCTTTTTGTATCATTCCGTCCAGCGGATCTGCACGTTCAATCACAATCAGCGCTCCGTGCTTTTCTTCCGCCAGATGCTGCACGGCCCTCGCCAGCTCTGTATAGGAAGGCGTAAAATGTTCGATATATGACTGCAGGTAAAACGACGAAGCGACAGCCTGCATTTCCTGAAACGTATGTCCCAGTTCATCTAATTCGCAAAGAAGGCATTGGTCTTTTTCATCCAATGTCCGCAGTATCATTCCGGCATCCTCCGTAATTTGTTTCAAATACGTTTGAACGGCAGCGGTAAACGCGCTTTCCGTCATTTGAGTGTGGCGCATGTCACATCATCTCCTTTCCCTTATTTTCTGCATCGCGCGCATGGATATGCGCCGCTGTGTACACCATAATCATGAAAGGAGGCGCACATCATATGGAATTCGCACGGCTGATGCAATATATCTGCACCTTTTTAGGGGTCATTTCACTTTCATTCATTTATGCCAAGATGTTTAAAAAGCCGAAACCGGACAAAAAAGAGTAGGCCGGCTTTCATTGCTTTTTATACATAAAATGTTATAATTTCTCTCGTTAAAATAAAGAAACGGGGAACCTAAATTGAGAGAAACGAACACGATCGGCCAAAAGGTCAGACAGCTGTTACATATCTTCATTCCGATTTTAATCACGCAGGCGGGCCTTTCCCTGATCACCTTTTTGGATACGGTGATGTCAGGGAAAGTGAGCGCCGCCGATTTAGCCGGTGTTGCAATCGGTTCAAGCCTGTGGACGCCGGTGTATACGGGCCTTGCAGGAATATTAATGGCCGTTACGCCCGTTGTTTCGCAGCTGTTTGGAGCCGGCAGACGAAAGGAAGTGCCGTTTTCCGTCATCCAGGCCGTTTATGTAGCGGCCATTCTCAGTGCGGCGGTTATCCTGATCGGCTTTTTCACCGTTGATATGATCTTGGGACATTTGGGCCTGGAACCTCGTGTCCGGACGATCGCCAAACACTTTTTAGGCTTTTTATCCCTCGGTATTTTTCCTTTGTTTGTGTACGCCGTTTTGCGCTCGTTTATTGACGCACTCGGCAAAACGCGAGTCACGATGCTTATTACGCTTTGCTCATTGCCTATTAATTTTGTTTTAAATTATGTATTTATTTTCGGGAAATTCAACATGCCGGCATTGGGCGGAGTCGGTGCGGGGCTCGCTTCCGCCCTGACTTACTGGTGTATTTGCGCCATCAGCTTTTTTATCGTCTTCAGATTTGAGCCGTTTGCCGGGTACTCTGTTTTTCGGAAACTGTACCGTTTTTCTCCGTCTGAATGCAGAAAACTTTTGAAAATCGGTTTGCCTATCGGTTTTGCGGTATTTTTTGAAACGAGCATTTTTGCGGCTGTCACACTTCTAATGAGCCATTTCCGGACGGTGACAATTGCAGCCCACCAGGCGGCAATGAATTTTGCTTCCCTCTTGTATATGCTGCCGCTCAGCGTATCTATGGCCATGACGATTTTAGTCGGCTTTGAAGCAGGGGCAAAGCGCTACAGGGATGCCCGGTCATACAGCTATATCGGCAATGTGATGGCCCTTTGTTTTTCTTTATGCACGGCGGCTTTCATTTTACTGTTCAGGCCGCAAATCGCCGGAATGTATACATCAGATCCGGAGGTGCTCATGTTGACGCAGCACTTTTTAATCTATGCGCTGTTTTTCCAGCTTTCTGATGCCGTAGCAGCTCCGATACAAGGCGCCCTGAGAGGATATAAGGATGTCAACTATACACTCGGTGCGGCTTTTGTTTCGTATTGGATTATCGGGCTTCCGCTCGGTTACGCAGTCGGCACTTACACGAGCCTCGGGGCATACGGCTACTGGATCGGGTTAATTGCAGGACTTGCCGCAGGAGCTGTCGGTTTATTCTTCAGACTGATGAAGCTGCAAAAGCGTTATGTGAAAAAAATGATGATTTTATAAAGGAGGAGCAGCTATGCCAAAACATAAACTGCTGTACGATTATTTAACCGAACGGGCGGAGGACATCAGTCAGACATGGTTTGATACCCTTCATGATACGGATCCTGATTCTGTTTATGCTTCTACTGACCCGGCTGTTCTCACAAATTTGAAAAAACAAAATCTGGCGTTTAATTATCAACTCAATCGGATTTTTTCTGAAGAGAAGGAAGTATATACAGCGGCATTGGAAAAGTGGGCGTTTGAAGCCGCACGGGATAAAGAACATTTAAAAACTCCCATCCATTACATCATTCGCGAGTTTATCAGAGTTCGTGATTTGTATGTCGGCCATGTAAAGCAGTTTACCAGACTTCATTCAGACACCGTGACAGAAGAAGATGCCGAAGATATATTCCATACGCTGATTAAATCGTTTGATGTGGTCATTCATATTTTCATAGAGGAAATGTATAAAAACACAAACATTCAGCTTGAAGCGCAAAAAGAATTGATTACCGAGCTGAGCTCGCCGGTCATTGTGCTTTTTGACAATGTCGGACTGCTGCCTCTGATCGGGGATATTGACACGGCAAGAGCCAAAATGATTTTGGAGAATACGCTGCACCAGTGTTCAGAGAAGCGCATCACGCAGCTGTACATTGATTTATCAGGCGTAGCCATGGTTGATACGATGGTTGCCCAACAGCTTTTCACCTTAATTGAATCACTCGGAATGCTCGGCGTGAAAGCGACATTATCCGGAATCCGCCCTGAAATCGCCCAAACCGCGGTACAGCTCGGACTGAGTTTTTCAAATTTATCAATACGGTCTTCGCTTGCGGAAGCGATCGCTTCCGATCTGACACAAAAAAAGGGATAAGGCATTTCAGCCTTATCCCTTTTTTTATCAGTCTTTCCACGGATATGTCCAATACACTTCTTCTTCAAACCATGTCTGAAGAACCGGCTCGTTATTTTTAATTTTTTCTTCCAGCTCTCTCAGCATGCCTTCCGTTTGGGTGCGGTGCGCTTTTAAGGCATTCATTTTAATATCGGCAACCTCTTTAATATCAAGAATGACATCAGGCTTGCCGACGGCTTCCTCCCTGTTGCGGGTGATTGCCATGCAAAGCGTGCGCGGGCGGTCCTCTTTTTTCTTTCTGTAAAGCGCTCTGATGACCGCTTCGCCGCATGCATCATGATCCGGATGGACGCCGTGCTCCGGATAGAATGTGACAATCAGACTCGGTTTTACATCGTCGATAATCTCTTCCATCATATCCGCGAGCCACTCGTCATCTTCAAATTCAAGTGTTTTATCACGAAGCCCGAGCATTCTCAGGTCAGTAATGTCCATTGCTTTACATGCGTCAATCAGCTCTTGCTTTCTTAACAGCGGCAGTGTTTCACGGTTCGCGAAAAAGGGATCTCCCATGTTCCGGCCCATTTCGCCAAGCGTTGCGCATGCATACGTAACGGGAATATTTTTTTGTCTGTGTAAAGCAATCAGTCCTGCCACTCCGTATGATTCATCATCAGGGTGAGGCAGGATGACGAGTACATGTTCTTTCATGATTTTCACCCTTTTCTTTAAACTGTAAACGGCTTTTCGCTGATTTGAAGCGAAATCGCCAATTTTCCGCCCGGCAGATGCCCCGCCATTAACAAACGGTCTTCTTCATCTACTGTATACTCAGTCAAACCTTCTGCGTAAATCCAGCCCTCTTCTGTTTTCAAACCGACGCGGTACGGGCCGTTTCCTTTGATTTTCGCCTGATGGTACGTCACTTTTGCATTGCGTATATAGGCTACAACCGTCATGTTTTTCTCATTCAGATGCGCTGAATAAGAACCGGTCGTTGTTTCCAAATGGATATATACAGGACGATCGGCATATCGCTCTAAAGAAGTTTGCACATCTTCTTTTATGATCGCTTTCATAGCTGCTCCCCTCTTTCTTCTTTTAAAAATTGCAAACGCTTCGTATGTAGTTCAACCAATTCATATTTCTCAATCGGCCGCAGCCGGGAATCTACAATTCGCTGCACCGCCAGAGCAAACTTTTCCTCGGGTGACTTCCGGAGCCTCGGATGTGTTCTTTGATCAAGCAGTTCAAGATCAATCGCCTTCTCCGCTTCTTCAAGGGTTGAAGCCGGGAGAGTGCGGTTATTCCACAGTGCCTGATAGGCTTTTGCTATGTCTTTATCAGTGCCCATTGTACAGCTCCTTTACATACTCGTAATGATTATACATAATTTAAGCTATCGCTGGAAAGCGAAAGGCTTAGCGGCTTTTTATCGGCCGCTTCCATTTTATCTGTGAAAAGGTAAACAAAAGCAATGCTGCCCATATACAAATGAAGGTAAACGCTTTTTGCCCGGAAAACGGTTCATGATACACAAACACGCCGAGCATAAGGGTAATGGTCGGCGCTATATATTGCAAAATGCCGACTTGATACAGCGGCAGACGCTTTGCCCCCTCTGCAAACAATAACAGCGGCAGGGCCGTAAATACGCCTGCGAAAAATAGGAGCGCCCATGTTCCTGCCCCCAAGGAGCCAAAAGTGCTCCCGTCAGCTGTAAATCCTAAATAAATAAGTGCAGCCGGGGTAATCAAAAGCGTCTCCAGCGTCAGCCCGATCGTGCTGGACATGCGGGTTCTTTTTTTACATAAGCCGTACAGGCCGAAGCTGAATGCAAGCAGCAATGCGATATAAGGAACCGCGCCATATTGAAACGCAGATATGAGCACGGCCGCCCCGGCAATAGAAACGGCTGCTGTTTGCATCTTGTTAAGCTTTTCTTTTAAGAATAGGATGCCCAAAAGAACGGAAACGAGCGGATTAATGTAGTACCCGAGACTTGCTTCAAGCAAAAAGCCGTGATTGACGGCCCATATGTACACAAACCAATTAACGGAAATTAAAACGGAAGCGAAAAAAAGCGCCAGCAGGCCCCCTTCCGATTTCAAAAGACGCAGTTCACGCCATCCGGTTTTCCACTTCTTAAGCACAGTTAAAAGCACACACATGAAAACAAATGACCATAAAATCCGGTGAGCTAAAATGTCCAATGCGGGTATTTGTTCAAGAAGTTTCCAATAGACCGGAAACAGCCCCCACATGGCGAAAGAACAAGCGGTATAAATGATTCCTTTTCTTACGTTATTCCCTTGCACGGCCTTCCCCTTCCTTTCTGTAAACAGATTATATTATATCACGGGAAGCTTCCGGCGGGCATATACTATGTTGTCCGTTAAGAAAGGGTGAGATGCCGTGTTTGATTGGAACAGATATTTTCCCTTCCAAAATCAGTTCTCTAAAGAAACGTTTAAAAATGCTGATCCGAAAGATGTCGAGACATATGTCAACCGAGTGATGGAAAGCGTATTCGGCGCCGGTTATGCCGGACAGTTCCCTTTTCGCGACCCGATGTCCAAAAAGACCGATCCGGTCGAAGCGGAACCGCCCAAGCCGGAAATTGACCTGTTTGAAACATCCGATCATGTTTTTGCGAAAATTCCCGCCGAACAAGAGGAACTCGACCGTATCAGGATTAAGCATACGTCACACAGCCTCGTTGTAGAGAACAGCAGCCTGGGAGAAGGAAAAAAAGAAATCATACTTCCGAGCCTCGTCAAACGGAAAGGAACAAAAGCAGTCTATAAAGACGGGATGATTGAAGTTATGTTTTCAAAACAGGAAGACTACAATCTATCGGAAGTGGAGATTTTAAGATAAAAAAACGGCCCGCGCGATGCAGGCCGTTTTTTCTTTAATAAAATGGCGGATAACCGCCGGCTCCCGGCCCGAAACCGCCGTATGGGACGCCTCCGTATCCGTAACCGGCGAACCCGTACGGAAAGCGGGGTCTTGTAAAACCTGTGGCAATCACGCCTCCGAGAAGACCGCCTAAAAATCCGCCGAATAAAGGAGCGCCGAACAAAAAAGGACTTCTCGCCGGAAATCCGGCAGGACCGAAATTCCCGCGATACAATGCATGACGAGGGTACATGTTTTTCCTCCTTTATGTCTGCCTATTCTTAAGCGTATTCATAAAATGAGGAAATTGATTGGGCGGTTGTAACAACTTGTGCCTCTCTCTGATATTGCTGTTATACTTTTTTTACAAGTTGCGACATTATAAAACTGTCAGGGGGAATAAAATATGCCATTACTTCGTTTTGACGTTATTGAAGGCCGGGATGACGCAGCATTAAAAAAATTACTGGATACCGCCCATTACGCCATGGTTAAAGCTTTTGACGTCCCAGTAACGGACCGTTATCAGATCGTTCACCAGCATCGGCCTCATGAGCTTATCATTGAAGATACCGGGCTCGGTTTCAAAAGAAGCAAAGATCTTGTCATCATCAGCATTGTCAGCAAAGCGCGCACCGAACATCAGAAAGAAACGTTATATCAACTGATGGCTGATCAGCTTAAAACAGAATGCGGCATATCACCCGAGGACGTCATGATTTCCATTACAGAAAACGGGAACGCCGATTGGAGCTTCGGGCTCGGTGAGGCTCAGTTTTTAACCGGGAAACTGTAAAAGGCCTCCCCGCTTGTTCTGAATGATTGCAAACTGAATAAAAGAGGGATGTATGTTGGTTAGTGAGTTGTATCCTTGTTTGATATGCGGATTTAAAGGATTAGAGACAAATCCCGTTTATAACGGCGAATATCAAAAAACATTTGATATCTGCCCTTGCTGCGGGTTTGAATTCGGCTACAGTGAGGACCATGACGTAAGCTTAGGGTTTATTGTAACGCCTGATCATTTAATTGAAGCGGCATTTCAGTTATACCGGAAACAGTGGATTGAGGGAGGAATGGAACTATTTTCTCCAAACGATGTTCCGGCGGAATGTAAAAATGATCATTTCCTTACATTCGATGCTTTATTAAAGCAATTAAAAGGCTTGAACCTCAATCTGAACAATTTTGATATTAATGGTTTTTATGACGATTAAACATTATCATTAAGAAAAGGCTGCCTTGGGCAGCCTTTATTATTCATCACATGTGTCGTTCGCAGATCCCCCGGGCTCGCAAAAACTGTCTGCCCATTTTTGCATTTCCTGAAAAACGGCTTGCAGGGCCATGCCTTTATCAGTCAGTTTATAAATGACTTTGACAGGTGTTTCAGGCAGCACCTGACGCTCGACGATTTCATTTTGTTCCAGCTCTTTGAGCCGCTCCGCGAGCATTTTTTGGCTGATTGTCGGTATCGTTTCGGTCATATCTTTAAATCGTTTCGGCCCGTCCATCAGTACATGGATAATGAGGCCGTTCCAGCGCTTTCCCAAAAGAGAAAAAGCGGATTCCATTTTAGGACACATTGTATATCCCACGTGAGTTCATCCCTTCATCTATGAATTGACAAGTTTTTTGTGATCCATTAAAATTAGTTTTCGAGTTACATTTAGTAAGCTTCTAACTTTTCTATTATGATAACACGTTTATCCGAAGGAGGAAACATGATGACATCCGTATTAGACGTTTTAAAGGAACGCGCATCTGTTAAAGAATACGATAAAGACGCGGTCATTACAAAAGAGGAATTGACAGAACTCCTTGAAATCACAACGCAAGCGCCTTCCGCCTGGAACCTTCAGCATTGGCATTTTCAAGTCTTTCACAGTGATGAAGCAAAAGCTGCCCTGCTTCCGGTTGCTTTTAATCAAAAACAGATTATTGATTCATCAGCAGTTATTGCCGTATTAGGCGACTTAAAAGCAAATGAAAATGGTGAAGAAGTTTATGCTGAACTGGCTGAGCAAGGCAATATCACAGAAGAGATTAAACAAACGCTTTTAGGCCAGATTAACGGTGCATACCAAAATGATCAGTTTGCCCGCGATTCAGCATTTTTAAACGCTTCTTTAGCAGCGATGCAGCTGATGCTTGCCGCTAAAGCAAAAGGCTACGACACTTGCGCGATCGGCGGATTCAATAAAGAGCAATTCGTTAAGGAATTCGACGTGAGCGAGCGTTTCGTGCCCGTCATGCTGATTTCAATCGGTAAAGCCGTTAAGCCGGCGCATAAAAGCAACCGGCTGCCTGTATCTAAAGTGTCAACTTGGCTGTAAGATGAAAGAAACCCTTAGTCCGCTTAAGCGGACTAAGGGTTTTTTATAGGAATCGCTCACTGTACCAGGCTCGTGCCTGCTCGGCTTCCTGCTGTGTGAGCTGATGACCGCCCTCCTGCCATTCAAGAGCAACGGATGCATGAGCATCTTTCAGATACTGATAAAGCTCCTCCGATTCTTCTTTTGTACATAGGGGATCGCGTTTTCCCGCACCGATAAACACAGGCAGCCCTTCCATATCAGGCAGCTTCACTCCGCGTATCGGCACCATCGGATGATGCAGAACCGCTCCTTTCAGTACATCTTTATAATGAAACAAAAGACTTGCTGCAATATTGGCGCCGTTTGAATAGCCGGCAGCAATCACGTTTTCTCTGCTGAACCCGTACATTTGCGCCGCTTCATCAATGAAATTCTTTAATTCTTCCGTCCGTTCAATTAAATCTTTCTCGTCAAATACGCCTTCTTTCAGCCGCTTAAAAAAACGGGGCATGCCGTTTTCTGACACTGATCCTCTGACCCCTAGCAGACTTGCGTTCGGATCGATAAAACGTCCGAGCGACAGAAGATCATGTTCATTTCCTCCCGTTCCGTGCAAAAGCAGCAGAACATTTTCTGACGTTCCCTGTTCAAACACATGTTTCATCATCATTCTCCTTTCTCCATTTTGGGCAGAACAGCTGTAATCTGACTGCGATGCTCTTCCAGCCATTCCGGAAGCTTCAGCTCTGTTCCGAGATTTTCAAAGGATTCATCCGTCATAAAGCCCGGTTCATCGGTTGCCATTTCAAATAAAATGCCGCCGCTTTCTCTGAAATAGATTGAAGTAAAGTAAGACCTGTCAAGAATGTCAGATGAAGCAAGATGAGAATCAGCAAGAATGTCCTTCCACTCCGCCTGCTCTTTTTCGCTCGTGCGGAAAGCGACATGATGAACTGTCCCGTAACCGCCGGTACCTGCTTCTTTCGGCGCAAGGTCAACATCTATAATATGTCCGATCCGTGCCTCCGATTGCAGCCTGACAATCTGATTTTCTTCTCCTGTCTTTGAATAACCGAAGCGTTCTATGAGAAATTGAATGGTTGCTTCAGGACGGTACGAGTACAGAAGAACACCTCTCATGCCTGTGATCGCTTCTTTTTCAGTAATGCCCGAAGGAGTCCATTCACTCTGTCCGCTTCTTTCATCTTCCATTATGGCAAGCGGCAGGTCTTCTGTATCATTAAAGAGAAGGACTTGTTCAGACAGCATGATCTGTTCTTTTACAGACAAGCCGTTTTCTTCAAGCCGGCGCTTCCAAAACGCGAGTGCTCCTTTCGGCACGGAAAAATAAATTCTTCCGGCCTGCCCTTTTCCCACGGTTCCCGGGCGGCTTCCCTGAAAAGGAAAAAATGTAATGATCGTGCCCGGCTCTCCGTTTTGGTTGCCGAAATAAAAGTGATAAGTGGCCGGGTCGTCAAAATTAACGGTTTTTTTAACAAGCCGCAAACCCAGCACTTCAGTATAAAACCGAAGATTTTCAGCAGGATCTTTTGCAAATGCGGTAACATGGTGCAATCCTTGTGTATTCAATGTATTCACTCCTAAATATCTTGAGTTCGAGATATTAACTATTCTAATTTAATATGAATGAAGATGCAACTAAAGTGTTTCAGTTAAAAAAGTAATAGAATTCTTTTTTTTCTGAAAAATATCTTGTGATCTTATCTGACACCTGCTATGATAAGGAGCATTATCAAGTTTCAGGAGGAAAGTAAATGGTCAGAAAAGCACTAATTTTCGTTCTCATCTTAATCCCTTTCAGCCAGCTGGCCCTGCTGTCAGTCGCTAATCGGGTTCATCCGATCATTATCGGGCTGCCTTTTTTTCATTTCTGGCTGCTTTTATGGATCGCAGTCACTCCATTATGTTCGTTTCTTATTTATAGGCTGCAGAAGAAACAAGGAGGACTGGACTGATGCCCGCAAATATAACAGCATTGATCATTACAGCCGTCATCGTTTTAACCGTTGTCTGTATCGGCTTTATAGCCGGAAGAGACAAATCATCACGTACTTCTGTTGAGGAATGGTCTGTCGGCGGCAGACGGTTCGGAGGGCTCCTCGTCTGGTTTTTAGTCGGCGCGGACCTCTATACGGCTTATACGTTTTTAGGCTTGACAAGCACCGCCTACACAGGGGGAAGCGTAGCTTTTTTTGCAATTCCGTATTCTGTTTTGGCGTATTTTATTGCTTATTTCTTTCTGCCGAAGCTGTGGAAAGTGGCAAAAATCCATAAATTAACGACGCTTGCCGATTACGCCCGTGAGCGTTTTGACAGTAAGCTTTTGGCCAGTCTTGTCGCCATTGTCGGCGTTCTTATGCTCATTCCTTATATTTGTCTCCAGCTGAGCGGGATTCAAGATACGCTTCAGGTGGCCGGAACGGGTGTCATTAATGTCAATATGGTCGTCATCATCTCTTTTATTCTTGTAGCGCTGTATACTTTTTTCAGCGGGATTAAAGGGCCGACGTTTACGGCGATTATTAAAGACATTCTGGTGTGGGTGATTATGCTGTTTATGGTCGTCTCACTTCCGCTGATCCATTTTCACGGCTGGACGCCGATGATTCACACTTTGGCTGAAAAAGCGCCGCAAATGCTGACGATTCCGGACTCGGGGCCGAAAGGAATTCCTTGGTTTATCACAGCTTCCATCGTATCTGCGCTGGCGCTCTTTATGTGGGCGCATGCGGCAACCGGTGTATTTACGGCAAAAAGCGCAGATGCCGTCCGCAAAAACAGCATGTTTCTGCCGCTTTATAATATTGTTTTGATTCTTGTTATCTTTCTCGGCTTTATCGCGTTTCTTGTCCTGCCGGAAGATACCAATCCGCGGCTCGCTTTATTGAAGCTGATTCAAACGTCTTACGGAGGAGTCGCGCAGGGCTTTGCTTACTCCACGATCGCCCTTGCGTCATTGATTCCCTGCTCTATCATGGCCATCGGAGCATCAAACTTATTTGCGAATAACTTATATCGGGATTTGATTCACCCGAATGTGTCACCAAGCAAGCTGACGTTGATCACCCGTTCAATGGTATTTGTCGTCATCGGGCTCGCGCTTTTATTCGGTATGCTGTTCCCGACTGCGCTCGTTACCCTTCAGCTTCTCGGTGTTTCCGGCATGGTTCAGATCTTTCCGGCTATCGCCGTCAGTCTGTTTTGGAAGAATCAAACGAAAGAAGCGACAATTATCGGTCTTCTCGTCGGTCTTCTCGTCGGTCTTCTCGTGACATTTACGGTAAATATCACCCAATCCGCCCACGGTATATATGAAGGGTTTTGGGGTTTGACCGCTAACATGGCAGCCGTTATTATCCTTAACCCGTTTTTTGTAAAAAAAGCGTCTTCAAACGCCGTCAAAGACGGTTTATTCAATAAAGCGCCCTCTGATAAACTGAACCAAAAAGGCGCTTAACAGAAAGAAGCCGGCACGTAAATGTGCCGGTTTTTTACTTTTTGTGCTGCCATTTGTAGGTGGCGACGGTTTTTGCCGGGATGACGGCTTCAAACTGCCGATTTTCTGAAACGACATGGAATTTTTGTTCTGAAGATGTCTGGTTGATTACGACTGTCACAATGGATTGATCAGGATTAAGGAACGATACATTCGAGACTGTGTTTTTGGAGCCGTAATTACTTTCTATCCGCTTTGCTCCCCGGTCGATAAATTTTGAAAAGTTGCCTGTCATATGAAAGATCGGGATATTCCAATAGCGGTCAGGGTTTTTAGCATCCTGAATAAACAGCGTCGGGTCTGGGGTGCCTATCCAATGATGCGTCTTAATTTGACTGTCGAGCATCGTCACCCACGCATTGTAGCTCGACGCGCCGTTGCGGAAATACTGTGCGATCCGATCCGCCCCTGCCGTCCCCCAGACAGACCGCTCCGTTAAGTGAATAGATTGATCAGGATATCTCTTTCCGATTTCCGACATGACAGAAAGGTCACCGTCATAATCGTGAAAAGCGATGCCGTCTGCCGCCCGGTTTCCTTTTTTATCATCTAAAATCGGCGGAATATAGTTCCACGCCCCGCTCGCATTGTGATCATAAATCCAAATTTTCGTGTCAATTATGTGTTTTTTCAATTCTTTTTTCACGGCTATCGCCAGTTTGCGCTGCTGAGACGGCGGCATGTACATGCTCGGATAGTCGATTTCCAGCAATGGTTCATTTTGAAGGGTCATCGCATAAATCGGAATTCCCTGCTTTTCGTACGCCTCAATAAATTTGCGGAAGTAAACGGCCAGTGCGCCGATATATTTATCTTTCAGCTTTCCCCGCTTGAGGTTTTCATTCGTTTTCATCCAAGCCGGCGGGCTCCACGGTGAGGCGATGATTTTCAGTTCCGGATTTATCGCCAGCGCTTCCTTGATGGTTGCTGTAATGTGTAAATCAATATCCTTTTGGATCGAGAAATGACGGAGCTTAGGATCTGTTTGGCCTTCAGGCATATCGTCATACGTATAAAATTCCTGTGCCGTAAAATCAGATGTCCCGATCGTTATGCGCATAACGTCCATGCCGATACCATCTTTGGGATCAACCAATTTTTTCAGCACTTCTTTTCTTTTTGCGGGTGTCATTTTTGATAAATTATGGATTGTGGATTCTTCCAGGGACGATCCTACGCCCAACACACTTTGATAGCGGCGCGACGGATCAATATACACGGCGGCGGAGTCAGAAGCCTTCTTTTTTGTCCATGTAAGCGGTGTTTGTTCGTCTAAGGCGTATTTCACTTCCAGCGGCCCGTCATACCACGTACGGGAAGCCGGATCTTTTTCAGAACTGAACCACACCCTTACTTTGTTTTTGTCTGAAGCCTTCCGATCAGCTGCATACACTTCGGTTTGCATGCTGCTTGATATGAAAAAGAAAAACATAAGAAAAACCAGGGTCATGTGCAGACTTTTTTCAAAAAACATGAACCACCATCCCTTTCCTTATTTTTATAAGCGATTCTAAATGAAAAGCCGGACAGTCACCTCCTTCCCGCTTAAATGAATGCGCTTTCAAAACCACTGATAAAAAGCCGGCTTCACACAACGGTGAAGCCTTCCCTTTTTACACCTTTAGGATACATATGCGCCGTTTGATTCAATCACTTTTTTATACCATTCAAATGAGTCTTTCTTAAGCCGCTTCATTGAACCGTTGCCTTCATTATCCCGATCAACATAAATCATGCCGTAGCGTTTTTTCATTTCTCCGGTTGTAAATGACACGATATCAATAATTCCCCATGGGGTATAGCCCATTACATCCACGCCATCATATGTGACTGCTTTTTCCAAAGCTTTTATATGTGACGATAAATATTCAATTCTTGAAGCGTCATGAATTGAACCGTCCTCTTCTAATGTGTCAATGGCGCCGAATCCGTTTTCCACGATAAATAATGGAATCTGGTAGCGGTCGTATAAGCGGTTTAATGTGTACCGTAAACCGGTCGGGTCAATCGCCCAGCCCCAATCACTCGCTGTAATATAAGGATTTTCCACGCCGTTTGGCAATCCTCCGTTTACGACATCCCCGGTATTATCGTTTGATACGTCACTTTTTACGGTAGTGGACATGTAATAGCTGAATCCGAGGTAGTCCACTCGGCCGTTTTTCAAAATCTCTTCATCACCGTCTTCAAAGTGTATCTGATAGCCTTCTCTTTCAAACTCTTTTAACGCATAGCTTGGATAATATCCGCGAACCTGCACGTCCGGGAAGAAAAAACGCTGTCTCATCGTTTCTTCAGCCAGCATCACATCATCGGGGTGAGATGAGTACGGGTAAATCGGGACATGTGATACCATCGCGCCGATCCTGAACTCGGGATTGATCTCTCTTCCCTTCGAAACAGCCAATGCGCTTGCCAGCAGTTCGTGATGGCCGGCCTGATACATGACTTCTTTTGCGTTTTCGTTTTCTTTAACGGCGACGCCCGAGTTCGTCCATAAAAAGATCGGATTATTCACATCCATCTTATTGTTGATTTCGTTAAACGTCATCCAATATTTCACCTTATGTTTATAACGTTCAAAACACACTTCAGCGAATTTCACAAAAAACCCGACTGTTTTTCTGTTTCTGAAACCGCCGTATTCCCTCGCCAAATGCAGCGGCATCTCAAAATGTGACAAGGTGATTACCGGTTCAATCCCATGTTTCAGCAATTCATCAAACACCCGGTCGTAAAAAGCCAATCCTTCCTCATTGGGCTCGGCTTCATCACCTTTAGGAAAAATTCTGCTCCAGCCGATGGACGTTCTTAAACATTTCAGGCCCAACTCGCTGAATAATGCGATGTCCTCTTTATAACGATGATAAAAATCGATCGCTTCATGATTCGGATAAAATTCCCGCTCTTCAATTGTATCTGTTATTTTCCGGGGCACACCATGCGCGCCTGCCGTCATGACGTCCACTACACTCGGCCCCTTGCCGCCTTTATTCCATCCCCCTTCAAATTGGTGGGCGGCCAGAGCGCCTCCCCATAAAAAATCTTTTGGCAATGTCCCCATCGTGTATATCCTCCTTTATTTGACTGCCGCTTGCATGCCGAATAAATGCACTGCAGCAGCTTCAACCATCCGCTTCACAAGTGTAGAAGAATTCCTGCCTTCATTTTCATATTATACGTTTACATTATAATTGTACCGGTATAATTTATCAATACATAAACAATTATAGTTAATTTACGAAATGGCTTTTAAAAACGATTATGCTATAATTCTGAAAGAAGCGGGACAATAAATGAATGAGGAATGTATATGTTAAAATACCAGCAAATCGCGTTAGATATTGAAAAATACATAGAAGAACATCAGCTGCAGCAAGGGGATAAACTGCCTGTTCTGCAAACCTTAATGACCCGGTTTAACGTGAGCAAAAGCACAATCACCAAGTCCTTAGATTTATTAGAAAAAAAGGGGATTGTGTTTCAAGTGAGGGGAAGCGGCATTTTTGTCAGACGGAATAAAAGACAAGGGTATATCAGCCTGCTTTCTAATCAGGGATTTAAAGAATCACTTGAAGATTTTAATGTCACTTCCAAATTATTAGCGCTGGAAGTGAGAAAACCCACGCCTGAGGCTGCCCAAAATCTGAATATGCCGCCTGACGGCGACGTGTATTATGTCAAGCGAATCCGATATATTGACGGGCTGACATTGTGTATCGAAGAGTCATTTTACAACAAATCGATTATTACGTATTTGAATAAAGAGATCGTGGCAGAATCAATATTTGATTATATTAGAGAAGGTCTCGGGTTAAAGCGCGGTTTTTCAGATTTATATCTGTACGCGGGGATGTTAAATGAGGAAGAAGCGGAGTACTTAGGTCTGTTTACAGGAGCGCCTAAGCTTTGCGTTGAAACGATTTTTCATTTAACAAACGGCCAGCCGTTTGACTTCTCAAAAGTCACCTATCACTATGAGCAATCACAGTTTTTCATTCAGGCGAACAGCCACCTTTTTGAACAGGAAACGACATAAGGCGGGCTTTTCGCAAACAAAAAACACCCCATGCGCGAGCGGCGCATCGGGTGTTTTTTACTATTTCATATTCTTATTTAATGTTTCAACGGCTTTTTTCATTTGTGTATCGTTGTCCGCAAGCTGTTTTTGCAGATCCGTCATCAATTTTACCGTTGTGTCTCCTGTTAAAATGCCTGTTTGTTTCAGTTTCTCTTTTGCTTGGAATTGTTTGACTGCTTGTTCAAATGCTTTATCATACGTGCCGTTTACATTCACGCTGTACCCCAGCGCTTTCAGCATTTTTTGCGCATTGGTGACGGTCGTTCCGGAATCCCCGTATTTGTATGTTTTTTTCGCATCTAAATACGGCAGGTTCGCATATTCAGGAAGCTTAACCTGATATTGCGGTTTGATTCCTTTTTTATGAATCCACTCTCCGTCCGCTGTCAGCCATTTTGCGATTGTCAGTTTAACGGTAGAACCGTCGCTGTAATCTTTTGCCGTCTGCACGGTTCCTTTTCCGAACGTTTTCTCGCCGATCAGCGGAATTCCGGATGATTCATGCAGCGCAGCCGACATGATTTCCGCGGCGCTCGCGGTGCCGTCATTGACGAGGACGACTGTCGGTTTTGTCACTTTGCGCTCTTTCGTCGCTTTCATGACCTCTTTCGTGCCGTCTTTGTATTCGACCTGCATGATATTTTTCCCTTTATCGATAAACATGTTGCTCATTTTGATAGCTTCATCCATCAGGCCGCCCGGGTTGCCCCTTAAATCGAGAATGTATCCTTTCGCTCCTTGTTTTTCGAGGCTGTCAATGGCTGAATTCAGCTCTTTTGCCGTCGATTCGGAGAAGGATGTGATTTGGATTTCGCCGATGTCTCCTTTTTTCATTTCAGAGTACACCGTTTCAACCGGGATGGTGTCACGTTTGATCGACAGGTTCAGATCGCCGACACCCGCTCTGTGCAGCACAAGCTTGACGTTTGTTCCCTTTTTGCCGCGGATTAATGCGACGGCTTCGTTTACATTAAGGCCTTTAACGCTTTTGCCGTTGACCTTCAAGATCTGGTCATTCGGTTTAACCCCCGCTTTTTCCGCGGGTGACCCTTTAATCGGCGATACGATCAGGATGCTGCCGTCCTTTTCTTCCACTTGTGCGCCGATGCCTTCAAACGAAGCGGAAATTGTTTCTTCAAACGACTTTCCTTCCTGAGGATCCATATAAGAAGAATACGGATCATCCAGGGAACTGATCATGCCTTTTATCGCTCCGTCCACTAATTTGCTGTCATCTGTTTTTTGATAGTAATCACTTTTAATCTGCTCATAGGCTTTATTGAATTTCTCAAATTTGCTGTTCGTCAAAGCAGCCGAGCCTTGCCCGAAAATGGTCGTATTGCCCGTGATAAACAGCGTAAGCGCCGAGGCTGCGACCGCAGTGATCAATATAATAAAAAACAGTTTAAATTGCCGCTTCAAGAAAACACCACCTTTTTATTCTTACATTATTATCATAGACGAACGCTCATTCGTCAACTTCAAACGTGAGGCGCCCTTCTTTCCCGTTTACCCAAACCTATGCTTTTCTCTCAACATATGCTGAGGAAAAAAGGAGGATTCGGCCTTTGAGCAAATATTTAGAAATGCTGTCCTTATTCGGAGTCGGAGGGGCTCACCCGGGCGGGCTCGCTTTTTCCAAAGCCGTTCTCACAAAAGCGGCTCCTCCTCCTGGCGAACCGATTCTTGACGCCGGCTGCGGAACGGGACAGACGGCCGCTTATCTCGGCCACCTGCTGTATCCCGTCACCTGTGTGGATAAGGATCCCCTTATGCTTGAAAAAGCAGCAAAACGATTTGCCGCTGAAGGCTTAACCATTCCGGGCTATTTGGCGGAGCTTGAGCGGCTTCCGTTTGCTGAAAATCAATTTTCCGCCGTTCTTTCCGAATCAGTTCTCACCTTTTCAAATCTTGATTCATCGCTGTCTGAAATCCTGCGGGTCCTTAAACCCGGGGGCATGCTGATCGGCATTGAAGCTGCTTTACAAAAGCCCATGCCGGAAAACGCCATCACACAGATAAAAGACTTCTACGGTTTTACCGTATTGCAGGATGAAACGGCATGGAAACAGAGATTGCTTCAGCAAGGATTTCAGAAAGCGGATTTCATTCCCGCTGTCTATGAAAACAATGCGCAGGAGCCGACTACAGAAATGGATTTATCGCCTGTTATTCAGCCGGTTCACTACGATACGCTGACGGCTCATTACGAGCTTATGCAGACGTACCGTGAATATATGGGACACTGCGCTTTTGTCGCTTACAAGTAAAACGGCAATTGTCCTCCTGTTTTCGTCCAACCTTTTTACCGCACTCTATCATAAGCTGACATAGAAAGATAGGTTGGATAGGAGGAGAAAAGATGCAAAACTATTATCATCTTTGCCGGCAGCACCAAGGAAAAGTAGCAAGAATTACAGAACGAAACGGCAGAGTCCACGTCGGAAGAATCGTACGGGTGACTAACAGCAAAGTGTATATCACCCCTGTCGGCGGCCGTCACAGAGGGTACGGATTCGGTTATTGGGGAGGAGGCTGGGGAGGCTGGGGAGCAGCCTACGGTATCGGCCTTGGTTTCATTACCGGATTTGCGCTTGGAGGTCTGCTCTTCTGGTAATAAAAAAAGCCCGCTTTCTATTTTTCAAGCGGGCTTCTTCTCATTACACTTTCTTTACTTCATTAAAATATTCTTCAAGCGTTAATTGATGGTCATGGATGGCTTTTGCCGCTTTTTTGCCTACATAGCGTAAATGCCATGGTTCATACTCATACTTTGTAACATTTTCTTTGCCTTTAGGATAGCGGATGATAAAGCCGTATTCATACGCATGGTCTTTCACCCATTTGCCGTCCGCCGTGTTTCCGAACGCTTCATTCAGCTCATATCCGTTGCTTTTGCTGGAGATGTCCATGGCAAGCCCCGTCTGGTGTTCGCTTTGCCCCGGATATGCGACGGCTTCTTTCGCCTTTTTTTCACCTTTCAGACTGACTTCATTATCGAAAATAACTTTCTGTCTGTCATAAGAGCGGTATCCTGAAACGGCAACCAGGTCATAACCTTCTTTTTTCCCGGCGCTGAATAGTTCCGCCAAAGCATCGGCGGCAGGTTTGCGGATATATCGTTTCTCGATCTTCTCAGTAAAAGAAAATTCGACTTTCGGGATCACGAGATCATTCGGTTTATAATCTCCCGGCAGCGTATATGTCTTATTCACGAGCGCAAGTGTATTTGTCGGGTTTTGAATGGTCTCAAGCCCGTTCACTTCTTTAATATCATTAAAATATTTGCTCTCCAATACAAAATCGCTGTTTTCTGTCTTCGTTGTTTTTTTGCTTGATGTGTCATCTGATTGTTTTGTTTCAGCTGCTGTTTTTGTGTCCTTATGGCTGTTGCCGCCTGAAATGCTGCAGCCGGTGCCCACGATTGCGGTTACGCTGAGAGCGGCAGCGAGCGAGAACCATTTAGTGGATTTCTTCATTTTACCCTTACCTTTCTTTTTTTGAATCAGGGCGATGCATAAAGAAGAGGGCTGCTTTAATCAGCATAACCCTCATCTCAAGTTTACGATACAGTATGCAGCGCCAGTTTAATCATATCATGAAAAGTCGTTTGACGCTCTTCTGCCGTTGTTTCTTCTCCCGTTAATACGTGATCGCTTACAGTCAGGATAGACAGCGCTTTTTTGCCGTATTTAGCGGCAAGCGTATATAAAGCAGTCGTTTCCATCTCTACGCCGAGGACGCCGTATCTGGCAAGCTTTTCGATTTGGGAGTCTTCATTGTAAAACTGATCGGCGGTGAATACGCTTCCGACCGCTACGGGAAGATTGTTTTTTTGCGCTTCCTGGTACGCTTTATGAAGCAGTTCGAAGTCTGCGCAAGGAGCATAATCTACACTGCCGAAGGCGACACGGTTCATCTGTGAATCCGTTGAAGACGTCATCGCCAAAATCACGTCACGCACCTTCACGTCATTACGGATGGCTCCGCATGAGCCGACTCTGATTAAGTTTTGAACATCATAGCTTTGAATCAGTTCATTCACATAAATAGAGATAGACGGAACACCCATGCCGGTGCCTTGGACTGATACTTTTTTGCCGTTATATGTACCCGTAAATCCGTACATTCCTCTGACTTCATTATAGCATTCCACATTTTCAAGATACGTTTCCGCAATAAATTTCGCTCGGAGCGGATCTCCCGGCAAAAGCACTGTATCCGCAATTTGGCCTTTTTCTGCGTTTATATGTACACTCATTTCCTTTTCCTCCTGCCTATTCAAACTCCCACCCATTGTACACTGAATAACGGTAAGAGACAATCATCAGCATGATCAGGGCGATCTTGGGCAGAATATGCGGGATGACAGCCTAAAGAAAAAGGAGTGAACATAATGGGCAAAAAACAGCGCAACCGGGTGACCGGCCAGAAAAAGAACAATCACGTGCCCGTTTCAGACGTCATTGCAGCTGATGAAGCGCATGGAAAAGAGCATTCCGCCGCTAAACGGAAGCCTTAACACTGTCTTTCCCAGACAATACGGAAGCCGGCTGAAGATTCAGCCGGCCCCGTCTTACCTCGGCTGGACGAGCAGCCGGTTAATTTTGCTCCATCCCGCAGGGTTAAGCCTGTAATAGGTCTTTCCTTTTCTTCCTTCGTCTATGAGTATGACGTCTCCGGTCGCTATGAATCTGGCTTGATAGTCGTTTGGGACCGTATCAGGCACATTAAAAACAGAAAATGCCCTTTCCAGTGCGTCTTGATGATTGTCAGCGGCCAGCTCTGTCCGATAGACGACCCTGTATCCCTTTTTCTCGCCGTAGCGGGGTGTTTGAAAAATCGTCACATCATAGGCACAAGTCTTTTTTTTAAACACGGGCAGCGATAACAGCATCAAGATCCCTCCTTCTTATTTCTTAATAGTATTAGCGTTTTTTCTCAATTTTCCTGTCTCTATTTTTGTCGAAACGGATGATACTTTTCGTCAAAGAGCGCAAAAAGCGAAACGAGGCAAAGTCCGAGACTGAATCCGGCAAGGACATCCGTCGGAAAATGCGCGCCCAAATAAATTCTGCTGAATCCGATCAGAATGACGAGAACTCCGGTAAAGACGGTGACGGCCCTCTTTCTTTTCGTGAAAAACGGAACATGCTTGATCAAAAAGTAAGCGATGACGGGATACATCACTGCCGAATTCATGGAGTGGCCGCTCGGAAAACTGTATGAGGTTTCATGGACGAGCGGTTCAAAAGCGGGTCTGGCTCTTTCAATCAATTCTTTTATTTTTATGTTTACAATCCGTTCAATGAGAAAAAGAAGCGGCAAAAAAACAACATCCGGCGTTTTTTTGTACATATACAGAGCTGCGCCTGTCAAAAGAAGAAGCGGCAAAAGCACCGCGGTCGTGCCGAGCTCCGTTATCCATAACATCAATTCATTCAGCCAGACAGACCTGATCCTGACAGCCGCTTCTATCACACGCTCATCAAAAGCCCGGACCGCTTCTATCCGGATCGCTGCTGCGAGCAAAATAAACAATGTGAAAAGACTTGCTGGCTTGTACAACGTTTTCCCCCCATGTTTCATTCTCCCGAGCTGATTGAAAAAACCGAAGCTTTTTCACTTCGGTTCCGCAGTTTCAGTCTTCATCAAGCTCTTCGTCTATCATACATTTTTCTAATAAATAATCAAAGGTGATGTCGGCTATTTCGAAGATTTCCTCTTCACTCGGTATGTACCCGCGCATAGCAAGCTGACTGTAAAAATAATCAGCTATTTCTTCTGTGTCAATCACAAGATCTATTTCTTTCATGCAAACACCGCCTCCTTTTTTATGTTTTATGAAAAAACCGTTCAAATTATACCCGAAAGTTCTAAACGTTTTGTCCGCTCATATACTTTTAAAAAACAAGCCCCGGAGGGAGAAAAGATGATGACGAAAATGATGGCTTTATTGGACGGAGATGGATTTGATATCGTATTGGAAAAAGTGCTGAAAGGAATGTCGTTTGTCATCTTTGCCGGCTGTCTGCCCTGGTTTTTATATGTCACCGTCCGTTTTTTTGCCGGCTAGCTGAAATGCTCCCGCAGGCTTTCCAGCACAAAATTCATCATATCTTTATATTCTTCGTCACCGAACAAATGATAAAGAATCTTATAATCGTTATAAATATCAAGCAGCTCATCTACAATCGATACCGCCAGCACATGCAGGGCATCGGGATCATCAGCATCGCCTTCAAACTGAAGAAGAGCAGACGCGACGGTATCCTCGCCGATCTCATGAGATGCTTCCCCAACATAGTGGACAAACAGCAGCTGATGCACAAACTGATCCATTTCATATTTTCTCAGAACCAGCGTGAGATCCTCTTCCTCCGTTTCAAGCCACTCTCCGTCTTTCAGCCGAGTCAGCTCATAAATAATATCCTCCCAGCCATCCTCTAAATATCTCCAAATTTCAGTTCTGTGACCGATAACTCGGAATAATTCCTTTCCGTAGTCCTTTACATATACGACATCGCCGATCAAAAATTCATATTCAATATCTAATTTTTCCATATCGACGATCACGCCCTCATAATCTTTATAAAGCTGGATGGACGATTCAAAATAAAGCACTTCATTATGATTGACTTCATAAAGATAATGTTTATCAATTTGATGAACCTTCGTAATGGTGCCGACGGTTCCGTACATCACGACGACCACGATGTCTCCCACTTGAAATTTCGGTTTATCTGGCTTCATGCTGTCTCCCCCTTGCCGCGGACTGTCATACGCTATCGTATGCCGGCCGCCATCATTTCGCATGGGCATGAAAACCACAGGAAATATCTATTTCTGCACCTGTTCAAAATGTCAAAAACCGCAACATGCTTGTGCGTTTTTTCACTTACCGTAACAGAAGCGTCTGATGGCATTGCGCTCTCGATCGAATGAGCAGTAACAAAAAGCGCCTGTTTTGAATGAGTTTTTGTTTATTTCTCCATGACGCAAAGATAAATACCCGGCCCGAAGGCATGTTGACAATATCACCGCCGTGATGTTCAAAATTTGCCGTGAAACACTTCATCGAAGGTGTATGGTGATCCAATTCCGGCTGCATATTCGTAATGGCTTGTTTATCATGAAGAACCAAACTCGTTTCGGCTTTCAATGAAGCCACAACTTCAATCCGCTTCAACCTTGTCACATAAAATCACCTTTTCCGTCCAAACGTCAGTGCTTCACCATAGATCATTTGATTCCTCTCACTTCATTTAAATGTTTGATGATTTCTCCGTGAAAAGAGCTCCTTACACGGAACCCCGCCTGCAGCAGGCCTGATCCGGTGAACTCTGCAGCTATACATTCTATTGCCTTATGATCCGTGCCGTCAGGAAGATTTGTTTACGTGCTGATCAAAACGGACGGCATTGCGGGATTTGATCATACGGCACCTCATAAGCGAGTGATTTCAACAGAAAAAAACCGCACAATGTGCGGTTTTTCGTCAGGCGTGATGCACCTCGGTCTCATATTTTTCCCAAGCTTCATCAAATGTCGACATCGTTTCTAAATAGTCGGCGCTCAGTTCTAAATAAGAACTGAGCTCGTGATAATCGCTTGACGTTTTCGGAAAGCCGTGATCTTCGTATGCCTGATTCGCAAACCGGCTGATTGCGTCCTGCGGTTTGGGATGCCTGTATTTCATCAAATAGTGATAAAAGGATTTCATGGGTTTCCCCTCCTGATGACTGTCTTTTGTTGTACTATTATACAATTCAAGTGTGAAATTACAACAAAAGAAGACTAGGAGAAGTCAAAATAATTCCGTTTCAAGATCCGTTCTGTCCTCATCAGCTCTTGATATGTGAGTGTTTCCGGTAATTTTTTTGCATTGACTAAAAAAAGCTGATTTTCGATTTCCGCTATGACCGCTTCCTCCTGATACGTCATGCCGCAGGAGGAACAGGCGAATGCGGGTGTTTCTGTAATTTCTATGGCTCCCGTACCGTCAGGAAGCTCCCAGTACACAGCCGCCTGACAAGCTGACGCCTTCTGATTGCCGCACCACTCGCATGGCTTCACGGCGACTCACCTCCGACTTCCGATCCTGCTTTTTGCTCTTTCTTTTGCTGTGCAATAAATTTCTTTTCTTTCAATTCATCTCTCTTTTCCCTGCGGTCTTTCAGCGTTTCATGATCAGGGTTTGATGTAAACGTTTTCCTTCTGTCGATTCTCGATACATTTTCCGGTGTGAACGAAACCTCTTTGTCCGCGAAAATGGCGCTCAGTCCGACCGGCTCGCGTTTGGCCATTGTTCCCGGAAAAACAGATTCAAAATAGTCGTCGGCTTGATTCGGGATATAGTTTTCCGGCTCGGGATAAGATGTAATCACCCCTTCGAAGTTTCTGATCACTACTTTCTCCGGACTTTGGGAGAGCAAGTAGTTCGGCTGCAGGGCGATTTTACCGCCTCCGCCCGGGGCGTCGACGACAAAGGTCGGCACGGCAAAGCCTGTTGTGTGGCCTCTCAGCCCTTCAATGATTTCCAATCCTTTTGAAACAGGCGCTCTGAAATGGCCGATTCCCTCTGACAAATCACATTGATAAATATAGTACGGACGCACGCGGATTTTCACTAAATCATGCATGAGTTTTTTCATAATCGGCACCGAATCGTTAATGCCTGCTAAAATAACGGCCTGGTTACCGACCGGAACACCTGCGTTAACGAGCTTTTCACACGCCGCAACCGATTCTTCCGTCAGTTCGATGCTCGTATTAAAATGAGTGTTCAGCCAGACCGGATGATATTTTTTCAAAATCTGACAAAGGTTATCCGTTATCCGCTGCGGAAATACGACGGGCGCTCTCGTTCCGATCCTGATAATTTCAAGGTGGGGAATGTCACGCAGTTTTTTCAAAATATATTCCAGAATCTGATCGTTGATTAAAAGCCCGTCTCCGCCGGAAATCAGGCAGTCACGGATTTCCGGCGTTTCCTGGATGTAAGCGATTGCCGCATCGAGCTGTTTTTTCGGCACCCCCATTCCGATCTGTCCGGAAAAACGCCTTCTGGTGCAGTATCGGCAATACATCGAGCATTGATTTGTCACCAGAAAAAGAACGCGGTCGGGATAGCGGTGCGTAAGACCGGGAACCGGTGAATCTTCATCTTCAAACAGCGGATCTTCAAGGTCATATTTCGTTTTGTGCATTTCTTCTGACAGCGGCACGGACTGCATGCGGATCGGACATCTCGGGTTATCGGGATCCATTAAAGAAGCATAATAAGGCGTAATGTTCAGGGGAATGGTTTTTACAGACATCCTGACGCCTTCTTCTTCCTCTTCGGTCAAATGAATGACTTTTTTCAGGTCATCGACGGTTCTTACAGTATGGGTGAGCTGCCACAGCCAATCATTCCACTTGTCTTCCGGCACATCTTTCCACAATTCAATCTCCTTCCAATGACGCTTCGGCTGAAACCATTTGTTTGTCAAACGAATTCCTCCTTATGAATGGCCAAACGTAAAGTCTTGCACCATATATTCATATTTTCGAGCCCTTCTGAAATGCGGCAGTTGTTCACAAGCCTGCCTCTGTAGCCGTATCCCGCATGATACAAAACGGCGTTCATCCCGTAAGACGCTGCACGGGCCAAGGAAAAAAGATGAATGATTCCCCGGCCAGCGAGTTCCTGCTCCAACGCTTTAAACAAGTGTGCCGTTACGGAGTTCCCCCTGTAATCTGACAGAACCGCGCAATCGGTCATTTCAGCGTGCCCCAATACCGGATTGATATCTGCGCTTGCCGCCCCAATGAGACGATCCTGATCGAATGCGGCATAATAGATGGTGTTTTCTTTCATTGTTTTTTTAATATAAAGGGAATTAAAGACAGGAGTCGGATAGGTAAGAAAAACATGTTTATATAAGTGCGATAAGCAGTCTGCATCATCTTCGTCCGCTTTTCTGAACATCAGCGTGCTTTCTGTTTGAGTCAGTCCCCGCCGCGGTGTCTCATATAAACAGTCAACAGTCGAATCTTCTGATACATATGAATCTGACCGTCTCCGTTCCTCTGATAAATAGCGCACCATCACAACAGCCTCATGCCCGTTGTAATACCCGTCTATGACACCCTCAACAATAAAAAGATGCTTGACAAATTCCGGCTCATCGCCGCGCTTGGCAAAGAAAATCACCTTTTGGGCTCCTTCTTGCTTTGCTTCTGCCAAAACGGCCGGTATAAGCGCCGTGATCTGTCCGTCATAACGAATGACCCTGATCCGCTCATTGAAACGGTCTGCATCAATCTCGGCCGCTCCGCTTTCAGCCCTCAGTTCCTTTATCAGCTCCGTCACCCCCATCTGCCACCCCGCACCATTCCATGATAAAAAGAGAAATGATTTTGACGGCATCGATTAACGCCCGGACTTCAATGTATTCATTCGCCTGATGCGCCGCCTTGACTTCTCCCGGACCGAAGACGATGACCGGTGTCTGTCCCGCGTGCTGCAAAAGCCCTCCGTCCGTTCCCCACGGGGACGCTTCACGAACTGGTTTTGCCCCTTTCATTTTCTCAAAAGAAGATTCCAGAGCGGAAATCAGCGGATGCTCATCCGGGAGATCATTCGGAAGCCACTGAGCTCCAAACCATTCTATTTCCGCGGGGTGGTGTTTAAACCATTCATCCCGGTACTCCAAATCTTTCAGCCAGCTTGCCAGCTCTTCTTTTACTGCTTCGGGCGTTTCATCCGGCGCTATTCCGCACCTGCCTTCTATCACCACACGGTCAGCTACCGATGATGGCCACGTTCCCCCTTGGACGGTGCCGATATTAATGGGAACCGGAATCGGAACGTCCCGATAAAGCGGGTCTGTGATACGGGCGTTGCGGACGTGTTCAAGCTCTTTAAGGGCTGTGATGACATGCAGGCTTTTTTCAATGGCGCTCACCCCTTCATAGCGGGTGCCGCCGTGTGCGGACAATCCTCTTACCGTAATGCGGAACCACATAGACCCTTGCTGCTTAACAAACAGCTTTAAATTAGTCGGTTCGGGAATAAGCGCCCCGTCAGCCTTGTAGCCCCTCATAACAGCCGCCAGTGTTCCCGCGCCGCCGCACTCTTCATCTACGACACTTTGAAACAGAACATCTCCTTTTAACGTAATCCCGCAGGCTTCAAGCGCTTCTAACGCAAACAAGAGGGCTGTATTGCCGCCCTTCATATCCGTTGAACCGCGTCCGTAAACTTTGCCGTCCTTTTCAACAGCGGTAAACGGTTCATACGTCCATGCGGCGGGATTTCCTTCCGGGACAACATCAATATGTCCGTTCAGTATCAGTGATCTTCCGCCCCCGGCCCCTTTCTTTACGGCTGTGATATTCGGGCTTTCATGGAAGTCTTCGCGTTCCGATACAAAATAAGGATGCTCTTTCAACTGTTTGACACTCGGCTCCCAGACATCAATATCCATGTCAAACTGTCTCAGTTTTTCTAAAACGACTGCCTGTGCGTTAAATTCATGGCCGAACGTGCTTTTTTCCCCGATCAGCCGTTTCAGCAGGCTCACCGCTTTTGCTGTGTTTTCTTCCGCCCACTCAGTGACTTTCTTTTCTAATTGATCCATGGACAGACCCCCTTTTAAGAAAACATTCTCCCAATCTGATTTCGGCATCCGTTGTTTGAATGACATCGTCTATGGTCGTGCCATTCAGCAGTTCCTCAAGAACAAAAGCTCCCTCATCTATGCTGATGACGGCTTTCTCTGTAATGATGAGATCTGCACAGCCCGCTGCTGTAAGCGGCAATGAACAGCTTTCGACCAGCTTCGGCCGGCCTTTCTGATCGGTGTGGCTCATGACGACAACCACTTTTTTCGCGCCTTGGGCAAGCTCCATCGCCCCGCCCATTCCGGGCACTTTTTTCCCCGGCACGAGCCAATTGGCGAGATCACCTGTCCTGCTGACTTGGAGCGCGCCTAAAATGGTAATATCTATCAGCCCTTTTCTGATCATGGCAAAAGACAGAGCTGAATCAAAATAGGAAGCACCCTTAACTGTACTGACAGGAAATCCGGCCGCATTGCATAAAAGCTCATCCTCCTCTCCGCGCTCCGGACTACCGCCGATCCCGAGGACGCCGTTTTCCGCCTGCAGCATTACCTCCATGCCGGCCGGCAGAAAGTCCGGCACTAAAGAAGGAATGCCGATCCCCAGGTTGACAATCATACCTGAGGTAATTTCACTGGCGGCCCGCCTCGCGATACTCTCTCTTTCCGCTATTCCCAAGCCCATCTCCACTTCACTCCTTCACTTTGCACGACACCCTCTACGAAAACGCCCGGCGTTACAATATGCTCGCTGTCAAGTTCGCCGGCAGGCACAATCTCTGCCGCCTCAGCAAATGTTCTTTCGGCCGCAGCAGCCATCAGTGGGTTCATGTTGCGCGCCGTTTTGTCAAACGTCAGATTTCCGAATTCATCTGCAATATGCGCGGACACAAAAGCGAAATCAGCCGTCAGCGCTTTTTCAACTAAATAGGACTTTCCGTCAATCGTTACGGTTTCTTTGTTTTCACAAACGGTTGCGTTATCAATGCCGATATCAGTTAAAATACCGCCTAGCCCCGCTCCGCCTGCGCGAATCCGTTCAGCAAGCGTCCCTTGCGGCGAAAATTCCACCTCAAGCGCTCCGTCAGTCATTTGTCTGCCTGCGACAGGATTTGAACCGATATGGGAAGCGATCAGCCTTTTTACCCGCTTATGAACGATAAGCGGGCCGATACCGATTTCCGGAAATCCGGCATCATTGCAGATGACGGTCAATTCTTTAACGCCGCTTTCCAAAATCGCTTCGATTAATGACGGAGGTGAACCCACTCCTCCAAAACCGCCGAACATGATGACAGATTCGTCCTTGACATCGGCAATTGCTTCATGAATATCGATTTTTTTATGAAAAATAGACATATCAGCTCAATCCTTCTTCATCATTTTTTCAGCTTCTTCTGCGGACTGGGAAAATAGATCTGACAGCTCATCCAGCTCCGCATATGAAATCGTGAATGGCGGGGCGATGATGACGGCGTCTCCTTCTCCGCTGTCAATACCGGGCTTTGCAGGGTAAATAAGCAGGCCCCGTTTTTTTGCCGCTTTAATGATTTTTTCGGTGAAGGCCTGTTTTTTCGAAAAAACGTCCTTCGTCGTTTTATCCTTAACGAATTCAACCCCGATCAGGAGGCCTTTACCGCGGACATCCCCGATCACCCCGCTGCGGTCTTTGATTTCTTCTAATTTCCGCTTCAGCATTACGCCTTTTTCCTCTGACTGCCGAAGCAGCTCGTGTTTCTTGACATAGCGAAGCACTTCAAGCGCCGCTCTTGCACAGTATGGGTTGGCACTGTACGTATGTCCGCTCATAATGACCCCGGAGCCCCGCTTGATCGTTTCAATGATGTCATCAGACGCAACAGCTGCCGCAATCGGAGCGTAACCGGCGCCTAACCCTTTTCCGAGCACCGCGATATCAGGGGCGATCCCCCAATGCTCAGAAGCAAGCATCCGCCCTGTTCTCCCGAGCCCCGTCATGACTTCATCCGCAATAAACAAAATACCGTGCCTGCGGCAGACAACCTCAAGCGCTTCATAATAACCTGCCGGCGGAGTGATGGCCGCCCCGGCTGCTCCGACAATCGGCTCTGCGACAAAACCCGCGATAAATGAGGAACCGATCCGCTGAACAGCCGTTTCCAGTTCAGCCGCCGCAGCTTTCACAAATTCCTCTCCCTTCAGCTCTGAACGATACATATTAGGCGCTGAAACGGCCGGAAACCGTTCAAGCAGCTGGGTGAAGCGGTATCTCCGTTCGTAGAACCCCGATAATGAAAGCGCTCCCAAAGTAATGCCGTGGTAACTGCCCCATCTTGATAGAAAGACGGATTTTTGGTATTGCCCTTTTTCCTGCCAATATTGAACGGCTATTTTCATCGCTGTTTCGACTGCCTCTGAGCCGCTGTTTACAAAAAATGACCAATTCAGCCCGCCCGGCAGATGATCGGCCAGAAATAAAGCCAGTTCTTCTGCCGGAGTACTGGTGAATTGCGAGCGATACACAAACGAAACGGAGTCAAGCTGCTCTTTTAAAGCTTGTATAATATCCTCCGTGCCGTGACCGATATTGCAAGTGACCGCCCCCGATGCTCCGTCAAGATACTTGTTCCCCTCCTGATCATACACATATGATCCCTTTCCATGACTGACTGACGGATAATTTGCGTCAAGCTCCGGTTTGATTAAATAGCTCCCCATATCTTTCCACCTCGAAAACCCATTTGCTTCATTGTATGAACAGATGAATAACCGCATTCTTTCCTTCAAAAAGTTTTTTGCAGAAAATACCTTTCTGTAAAACAGGCTGCCGGAGATGTCCCGACAGCCTGAAGAGCGTTCTGGAAATTCTATTACTACTGTTGATTTTATTCTTTCTTCGGTTCTGCTATTTATCTGCTCAGCTTATCATCACATCATTTTTGATCTGAATCAGTATAAGCAGAAGGCGGAAAATTCCCGTCTTCTTTACTGTATGGGAATCAATATTTCACACAAATGATGATTCACCTTTTGTAAAGTATACCTTTCGATAATGGGCTGTTCTCTGATTGATAAATTATTTTTTTCGATCTCAGAAAAAACAGTGTTCCAAAATCCGCTGACTGCCTCTTTTGTATGATCAAGCAAGAAAACAGCGTACTTCCCTCCGGAAAATGTACCGATCCGGGCTGGTTCAGGCACATGGTCTTGATTGATAACAAGACAAACATCATAGCGGCATTTCTCTTTAGGAGTACGATTCGGATGATCTTGCGGAATTCACAAAATGACAGAATGATCAAGCAGGCCATTCAATTGCGCCCAGTTTTCAAATGACTCCATCAGTTCTTTGTTTTGCTTTCCGCCATACTCTCCGACGTTTCGGAAATAAGCAATTCTGGATTCGGGTAATTCTTCAATCGTTATGTTCACATTTTCTCCCCCTTCTCCAGAAAGGCAATATGTATTAAAATGTTTTTCAAGCTGATTTTTCAGCATGGAAATAACAAAAAGCCTGCAGAAAGTGATGTTCTCTGCAGGCTGATTTTCATTATAGGATTTTTTTCAGTCTAACAAATAAAAGCCGCACCGACGATGATTAATAAAATAAACAATACAACGATCAGCACAAAAGTGCTGGTTCCGCCTCCGCAGCCGCCGTGCCCGTAACCATAGCCAAAACTGCCGCAACCGTAGCCATATCCGTATCCGTACATACGCAAATCATCCTTTCTTCTTACGATATACGGCATTGTATGCGGGCCAACTCCCAATTGGTTTATGCGAATGCCCAACTATGTAAGAAAATAATGAAAAATTGTATGCACGCGCCGAAATCTTTTGAAACCGAGTTTTTCATAAAAGCGGTTTACACCGTCCATCCCGGACGTCACAAGGTATACGGTTTCCATGCCGTTCAGCTTTGCCGCCGCCATCAGCTCATTCATCAATATCGATCCGTAGCCTTTTCGTTGGAATTGATCCAGAATTGCGACTTCTTCTATTTTTGCGGTTTTATCTGCTTTGTTGATGAAAAGCTCTCCGCAGCCGATCGGAATCGTTTGCGAGGCGTCGCTGTAGCACACGACAAGCATAACCGTTCCGTCCTTATACAAAGGATATTTCCGCTCAAGCTTTTGTTCGGCCGCCGCCTCGCCAATGTAAAGGGCATCATAGATGTTCATAATAGACGACCCGTCGGCGAGGCTTTTTTCCGTCCCCCAAGCAGTGAGCGGGTGTCCTGCCTGCAGGTCCCCATTTGCCAGTTTCCTTGCAAAAAACAGCTCATCTTCCACTACGCAGCCCTGCTTTACCAGAGTTTGTTTCAGAAGAAGCGGAAATGCGTGCTCCGGAGACGCTTTCACATGAATATAATTGGCTTGAAGCATGCCCGGAACGGACGAAAAAAACGGCAGCAGTTTGTCTAACGGAAATGTACGGTGCAGCTGAACAAAGTTATGCGAAAAAATCTGCGGCAAAAAAGGGTCCGTATATACACTGAAATGCTCGAACCTCTGAATGCCGGAAGTAAGCTCTATATACTGCTTCTCGGTTTTATCAAATTGATCGGTCATAAAAGCTCTCCTTTTCCTTACACATCCGACTGCATCTCTCAACCTTTTGTTATATTGAGATTTCTTATAATTTCATCGTACACCGGATAGAACGGCATTCCAATTGGTAATTGTTTAAATTGTTGAAAGGAAATGGGTATCGCCTTCTGATTCGCAAAAAAGCGTTTCGCTACGTCATGACTGATCGGATGGAGAACCCCTCTCAAATAAACATAAAATTTCCGTTCAATGCGAAACAGCATTCTCCCGGGCAGATGTTGAATACAGCCCGCTGTCCCCCGGCTGATCGGCGGACCGTCCGGAAGCGATTGTATTTCGGCCCGTTCTAAAGCCGGAATGTCATGCCGTTTAAATCGGTAAAAGCGAAATGCGCTATGATCAACCAGCCTTTTCTCCCCGTCTTCTATAAAATAAACATGAAACTGATCCCTGACGAGCTGAAAATTCGGAATACTGGCGGAGTCCTCTTCCTCATATTGAAATAAAAACGGATCCGGAATGACGACGGTTCGGCCTTCATATAACGTATGCCAGCGCTCGTTTACAGGCTTCCTTTTATTTCGGTCAAGCTGATATACTTTCTGATCCGTCCCCTTTACAAAGGATCCGTCGATCAGGACAGACGGAAGCGATTGATACGTGTTCTGAAATGAGTGGGGTGTTTTATAGGTCGTATCCAACACTTCTTTTATCGGCAGAAATGATGTAAATGTGTTGAGCCTGCTCCAAAAAACAGAGTCTCCGTGATTCCAATGGATAACATCTTCGTCCCAAAAGCTGCCGAACTTCTCTTTCACACGCTCAAGCAATGATCTCCGGTGCATCACTGAACAGTGATCAACGAGAAAAGCGGCCTGATCAAGCACCTCTTCAGCGAAACGATAGAAGTGGAATTGTTCTGTTCCGCGCCCGTTTACATGTATCACCTTCTGGCTGGAATAGACGGCATCAAACTCGCTGCATTGATTAAGCGCTTCCGCCATGCGGCTGAGCCTATTCGGATGAAATACGGTGTCGTCTGTCAAATAAGTGATGTATTCGCCTTCGGCCCGTGAAAGCGCATCATTAATCAAAACGGCATACCGGGTCGACTTCAGCCGTTCGGCCGGATTGATAAAACTGTTGTCATAATATATGCGATGATCTTTTATATACGTACTGATGGCAGCCGAGGTTTCTTCATTTGAATGATCATCCATCACAAACAGCTCCCAATTGCTGTAGGTCTGATGCAAAACACTTTCAATCGCCTGTTTCACAAGATCCGGTTTGTTGTAACTCGTTAAGATAATTGAGATCTTCTTTTCCATCCCATCACCCCTTCTGTAAAACGTAAAAAACGGCTCCGAAAGAGACAGAGCCTGATATCCGTTATTAAAAAGCACCCCAGCTGACGATGCTTGAAATCGCGACGTTTGATCTCGTATTATTGAGCGGATTTTGAAAAACGGCCAAATCTGACAGCACTTCTTTGACAATTACGTTCTGCAGTGTGCTGCCGTTAATCAGATTGACGCGCGGTACAGGAACCCCAAGCTCTTTTGCCATTATAAGCTGACGCCGCAAATCTGAATGATCTCCGGACGGCTGATGAGATAACAAAAGAAGAAGAAGCAGTACGAGCTGAAATTCCTCCTCAAAACCCCCGTGTTTTACAGTTTCTCCTGAATCCAAAATATTCCTCTCCTTCATTTTTTTAATCTATACAACGTATGTCATACTCTTACAATCCGCATAGGCAAACAAAGCCTGATTCGAAAATTCAGCTGTTTGATTAAATATTGAAAAAAACACAAGCAAAACGGCATTCGACTTATACCAATCTCTTCAATCAGGAATATGAATAAACGTGAGGTTGAAATTGTTAAAGGAGGTGTATGTCCGCATGAGCGAGGATCGTTTGGAGCTTAAAAAGAACTTATTGAAAACTCTTTTAGCCCCTGTATTTGACAACAGCGCTTTATCTGGCGGCACAGATGGAGGAGATAACGTGAAAAACAGCGTAAAAGAATTATTGGAATCGGCAATTGATGCAAAAGTAGATGAAGCAGCGGCGAAAGACAGTCTCAGCGCACAATCAGTATTGGGAAGCGGTATTTCATTAGCGGCGAGATGGATTTTTGCAAGAATTCAGCCCGGCACTGTCATCAGCATTGTAATGGATTCAGGAGACATGATCGGCCCGGTTCAATTTGTTTCCTTTGACGAAATTCACGGAATCGTTTTTGTTACGCAGGAAAATTCCGTTACACCGGCAGGCTCTGCTACAACATTGCTTGACGTCGACAAAGTTGAAAGTGTCACGTTCACTTCGTAACAGCATATGAACGTTTTATATATCCGTTCAGGATATAAAGGCATATACACGTATTTTGACCGCTGGATCGAGGAAGGCTTTTTACAGTCTTCCGTCCGCTTTTTTTCTGTTTCTGAGTTTGAGGAAGATACCATCCGCAGTATACGGGCATTCAAACCAGACATCAGTCTGATGATGACGGGAGACCGTATTCCGTCTGAATGGCTTCAATGGCTGAAGACAGAACAGATTCCCGTTTATCTATGGATGACGGAGGATCCTTTTTATTTCGATGTGAGCATGACAATCGCCCCGCTTGCCGATGCCGTTTTAACGATAGAACAAAACGCGCTTGATGCTTACCGGCAAATGGGCTTACAGCACGTATATTATGTCCCGATCCCCGTTAATCAGCGGCTTTTTAAGAAACAACCTGCTGAAGCCTCTCTTCACACAAATCTGCTTCTGATCGGATACCCGTATCCGAACCGCGTTGAACTGGTGAAAGCAACGGCGAAGCTTCCGTATACGCTTCGTATTATCGGGAAGGGATGGCGCAGACATCTGCCTAAAAAAATCGCCAGGCAGCAAAATGTGCTCGTAATGGATGAATGGATTGAACCCGAACATGCCGCATTATATTACAACAGCGCAGACGTGGTCTTAAACCCTCACCGTTCTTATCGGTTTGCGCTCAATCAGAACGGACGCGGCATCGAAAATACCAGTTTAAATACGAGAAGCTTAGACATTGCGGCTTGTCAGGCCTTTCAGCTGACAGACCTTTCTCCCGCGCCCCCGTTTTCATCATTTGTTTCTTACAGCGGGTTTGCGGATTTTGCGGATAAGATCCATTTTTATATGACAAACCCGGGTGAACGTAAACAAATCGCGGCGCTTAATTATCAAGAGACAGTACCGGCGTACACGTATGACCGGCTGCCGGCTGTGCTTACGGCTATCCGTTCCAAGACTTTCTCATGAAACGCTCTTCACATCAAAAAGCAGCTTGGATAAGCTGCTTTTTTCATGTTTATTTTCCGCTTCTGTCAGTCAGTTTTCTCGGGTCAACCTGTTTATTGACCTGCGGATGAAAGCCGATTTTATCAGCGATTCTTTCCCATGGCACCATTTTAAAATTTTGATTGGCCTTTTGGCCGTGATCTATATTCTCTCCGTCCTGTGCGACAAAAAGGCCGAACGGATACTCAGGCCCCAGCCCGAAACCCAGAACGTCAATTCCGTCTGTATCGCTTGTGCCGTCTGTTTCAGGCCCGTCTGTTATCTGAAAGTCCGCAACATATTTGTTCTGTCCCTGTCTTTCATAAATCGCGTAGCTGCTGTTACCCTGGCTTGAGGCAAGCAGATAACCTTTCCCGTCAGCAGCGTAGTAAATCGTCAGTCCTTCAATATCAGGGGTTAAATGCCTGCCGTCGGCACGATCGATAACCGTTCCGTTACTGCCGCCGTCCGGCTCAGCACTGAACTTCCAGATGGCCTCATCTTCTTCTGCGATATAAAGACTGCCGTATTCATCGTCTGCTGCCATTCCTTCTGTCTGAGAATTCATTTTAAACGCCCTTACCTTTTTGCCGGATATGTATCCATTTTTATCCGCATTTAATTCGTATTGTTCAAATTCGCCTTCTTTCCCTGTCACCATCGCGTAATATTTTCCTGTTTTTTGACTGTGGTACAAGCTGAAACCGTATACTTCATCAATTGCTGATGCAATCGGGCGGTCTGGATCCGTAATGCTTTGTAATGTGCCGTTTTTCCCGTCAATGGCGTAAATCTCAATGGTATTCTTTCCTTCAGACCGATTGGATGCCGCCGCAATATCGACTTTTTTTCCGTTCAACGGAAAATCATAGCGGATATCAACATTGTTCAGCTTCCCGGTATGATAGGAATGAAGCATCTTTCCCTCTAGGCTGTACACGACTAAGCCTGATTTTTTATTGGTTGTGATCAATTTGCTGTTCTGAGGATTCTTGGGGTCCAGCCAAATCGCAGGATCATCAGCTGCATCACCGGCTGTATCAACAGGCTCCGTTTCCGCCGCCGCATTCACGGTAAAATGATAAGGATCAGACAGCTTATGTTTGGCCTGGGAAGAAACCGCACCGCATGTGAGCATCAATCCGGCTGCCGCGGTTAACAAAAGTGTTTTTGAATGATTCATTTTCCATCCTCCTTTTATGAACGTGCAATTTAATTGTAAAATACATACAGGAAGTTCAGTGTTAAGTTTTTGTGAAGATTGTCCGCATGTGAGAATTTATGGAGAGAAAAAATTGACGTGGACAAATATTTAAAATGAATATTTAGTACAATGTTTTATTTGTGATTTCTATTCTATTAATCGGGTAACGCGATATGAAAGCGCATCAGATTAATGTTTTTCTCTAATTTTTGATTTATTGGTTTCTTTCATTAACTCGCTGAAATTGTTCAACATATGATGCATGGTAGAGAAACGAGAGTTGGAGGATAAGCCATGCCTAAACAGCAAGCAGTAGAGCTACAACCGTTTTTTCACGATAAAACTGTTCTCGTCACAGGCGGAACAGGATCAATCGGAAGCCAAATAGTAAAACGCCTTTTGCTCTTAACCCCTAAAGAAGTCATTGTGTTCAGCAAAGATGACAGCAAACAATATGTGATGAAACAAAAATACGCGGATGAACAAAGACTGTCGTTTGTGCTCGGCGATGTTCGTGACTACAGAAGAGTCAACCAAGTGATGAAAGGTGTTGATATTGTCTTTCACACAGCTGCGCTGAAGCAGGTTCCGACATGTGAGGATAATCCCTTTGAAGCCATTCAAACCAACCTTATCGGCGGACAAAATGTCGCAGAAGCCGCTTTGCTGCAAGAAGTGACGCATGTGATTAATATCAGTACCGATAAAGCCGTTTATTAAGATACTTACCACAAACAAATCAAAAAAAGAAGCTTACTCTGCACTCCTTTCCAAAGCAGCCTCCAATAAATGCTGAGCAAATTGTTTATAAAATTCATCTAAGTCATTACTCGCTTCATCCTGTTCTATATAGCGGATACTGTAATTATCTTTATGGACAACCTTTATTGTTTTCTTCTTTAATTCCTCATAACGTTGGTAAGGTTCCAAAACTACACCCCCGCTTTCACAGGAGTATTATATGTATGTAATGGTTCGTCTCTTGACTGTTCTTTCTTTATCAAAGCCTCGCAAGCTTGTTCAAATGTATGATCCAGCGTTCAGTACCGATCTCTTCGCATATGAATATGAGAATGCTGGCTTTATTCAAGGTGCCCAGTAATTCAAAATGTGTTCTTGACATATGCCTTCTCTGCACCTGAGTCAACAATCGTCAAATAAATCCCGGGGCAGGAATAAGCCACCGCGAATGAAGAATGACGTGAGGTTTGAAGACATTATTTCGGTTCAATATGCCGCTTCAGTTTTGCAGCGGTATTTCTGAGAATTAAAGAATAGGTACTAAATCCTTTCAAACTTTGAGATATTTGTTTTTAGCGGTGAAGATTCATTTAATTTTTTATACCAAATACGAATTTTTTGTCCTTTGCTTAAGTCATCTTTATTGTTAAGCTGACTAAGTCCCAGTAAAACTATATCCGATCTATACTTTTTAATAATCTCTTTTTCACTAAGATTTTCATAGTCTTTAACATCAGCTTTTTCATTAGGTATGAGAATTGCTTGATTCTCTCCTTTTAAAATGACATAGCCGACCATAGTTTGCTCAGCCTCCATAAAATGTTTGTTATGTTGGTTTTGACACCCTAATGTTATACATAACAAAATTAACAGCATTATAAACACTCTATACAAGTTCAAACCGCCCTTCTTGCATATTTGTAACAAGAGTAAAACACTGTTTTAGGAAATGACAGACTAAAACGACTCATTCTTATGGAACACGGCGAGGTCTTCACCAACATAGAACCGCACAATTGCATCATGAAATATTCAATTGGCTGATCAACCACAACACCTTCTTTAAGCGGTCTAATGTGGAATACGTGTAAGGAGGCGGTTTATTTGAAAAACGATCAGAAAATAACACTTGACTCTTCTTTTGCGTTATCCACTCTTATTGTCTTACTTATTGCATTGTACCCGTCCTATTCTTCTTGGTTTGTCACAATATTCTTTTTAGGATTTGCACTAATATACACATTTGAAAAAAGAGCAAATCTTCAAAACTAATTGCTATTATCTCTTATCCATTATTTATTGTTGCGTTTGTTTACAGCATAATAAACAGCATGTAATAATCCTCCCACCTAAGGCAGGATTATTTTTATCACATTGCAGCAGCTTTTGAGCCGCCTTTGTCTGTGATGTTAAAGCTGTCACTCCCGATTTTTTCTTTCGATCCTTATCTTCATAAATCGTTACATGGTCTTTTGTCATTAAAATTGCCACTGCCATCTTACATTCCTGCCTATCCTTAAAGTAAACAATTTTACATTCACCTAGAATGATCATTATTAGCTAATCCGGCTAATCAGATGACCAGCCCCCTGTAGGCAAATTAAAAGCAAATCCTAATGTTTAAACGACAGTAGCAGTTGAGTATTTGTCAAAGTTGATCGTAGACGTTGCTTTCAGTATCATTCCAAGTCTGAGTTATCTCTTTCGCCTTAACTCCTGCCCCAAAATCATAAAGCAAACCACTCTTCAGCAGAATTCCAAAAATTCCAATTTTACCAATGTTGTTTCTCAAACCTAATTCTCCCTCTGAGTGTTTTAATAATATTACACTCAGACGTTACCCTGAAAATATTCATAAAACCATATTGTATTTAATTTTTCCTGGACTGCAAATAAATCAGAAAGCTTTCTTTCTGATACTTTGATATCAATTTTATATAAGGTATCAAACAATTGTTTGATAGCTCGTCTTACTGGTGCTTGCTATATCAAGATTCCTTCTTTTCATGCTGCTCTTTTCCTTGGCCTCAATTCTTTAAAATTACGATTTTAAGTTAACTTTAAACTGCATTATGTTGAGAATATCACCTTTAATTGGTAAGCTGACACCAGATCATACTTATCCAATGAAGGTGAAATCATGAATAAAATAATCGGAATGACCGGATTAATTATCTCCTTACTTGTGCAAGGGTTTTCAGCAAGTGATTCATTGACTCATAAGATCGCCATGGCTTGTCTATTTTTGTTCTTATTGGTTTATAATTTTAACCATACTAAGGAGTTCTCTAAAAAGTCTCTCGCTATTATAGGCGCTTCCTTTGTTGTGCTGATGCTTGGAATTTATCAATTGCTCTTTTTTACTGAGGATTACTTTGAAAGGCACGGTTTGAATTTTGGGTTTATCCTCTTACTTGAAATTGTTTTAGTTATTGCATTAGTGACTGCTGCGCTGAGTTTAATTAAGCATATTGCAGACCGCTTAAGGAAAACACCTGATGGTAAAGAGCGTTGACTCTTTGCCTTTTTTTAGCTAACCACTTCTTTTTATGCCGTCTTTCTATGTACAAAATCAAACACAATATCGACTTTTGCCGGCTCTCTTCTGTCAAATGATGAATTGACTTCAGGCATTCCATCTTAACGGACTCTTCATCATTTTTTACCATAATTTCTCAAACAATTACCTTTTTTGACAATTTGCAAAAGATCAAGCGCACTGCTCTCTTTTAAGAGCTCTACATTTCTAATAGCAAGATTGGATATTGTTTGTTAATACACTCGGCCCCAACTTTTGTGTCTTAGAATTTGAAAGGCGTACTTGCACTTTAACATTTGTCATTTCAGCTGATATAGAATCAATCCTTCCAGCCCAATTAGGGCTCTCTTCCTCGGGAGTCGGATATAGTTTAAATCGCCAACTGATCTCCCCTGTTTTGAAGGCAAATCCTTCATAACCGTCGTAGCTTCCATAAGAAGATGGCTGAGGAAGGTGGACAGCAAGAATACTTATATTCGTTCTTGCAGCACTTGGCGGGTATAACTGCACTTTATAGATTAGTGCCGCACCCTTCGCATTTTTCAATTTTTGATTCACCGGTTCGAGTACTGCACTACAAGGCATTGGACTTGCTTTTATTTGAGTTGGAGAGACAATAACAGCAGCCAATAAAGGTATAACCAAGATAAATCGTTTCATCTAAATCCCCTCACATTTTTTTGTTAATTTCCCTTACTCCCGCCTTGAATATTCATCACTTTTGAATGGTTAGCTTCATTAAAAAGGCAGTACTGGAGCTACTAACGCTGCCGGTGAAGATGGAAAATCAGCATATGAATTAGCCGTTCAACAAGCAGAACATTAGATGAGTGGCTTGCCTCACTGAACGCAACAGCAAACTGATCATGTACCCTTCTCTAACGAGGGGGGTTCTATCGCATTCCACACCGAATTGAGAAATTAAGAAAAAACACCCTTCCCAACATATTACATTATGATAAAATATTACATAATCAGACGGAATACTAGGAGGTTGATTTTTTTGGAGCAATTGATCTCTTCTTCAAAGGTTGGCTTAAAAATCAATGAATGGTACAAATATATAAGATTATTCAGTGTTGCAGATGCAGAAATTCTAAAGGGTGAAGTTGAACAAGAAATAGAGCATATGGAAGAAGATCAAGATTTATTGTTGTACTACTCGCTCATGTGTTTTCGACATCAATTAATGCTTGATTACCTTGAACCAAAAACCATGAATGAAGAACGACCTAAAATTTCAGACTTATCAGAAGAGATCGAAAGTAAACAAAGCGATCTAAAAGGAATTCTTGAATATTATTTTAACTTTTTTCATGGGATGTATGAATTTGAACAGTACGAATATCTTAAAGCAATAAGTTTTTACAACCGAGCTGAAAAGAAGATATCTATTGTCCCCGATGAAATAGAGCGAGCTGAATTTCACTATAAAGTTGCTGAAGTGTACTATCACATGAAGCAAACCCACATGTCTATGCATCATATTGTTCAAGCAATAGAAACCTACAAAGCACACGAGACATACTCAATAAGAGTAATCCAATGTTCATTCGTCATCGGTCTGAATTATTTAGACATGGAGTATCCAGAAAAAGCAATACCGCATTTCATGAATGCATTAAAACAAGCACAAGAAATTGATATGCCACGGTTAATAGGACCTTCTTTGTACAATCTCGGTTTATGCTCATTTACAACAGGACATATGGAGAAGGCATTGGAGTATTTTAAAGAAGGCGTCTCAATTTATCAAAGTAATTCTCTTCACAATTCTAGCCGACTGCTTGACATACTTCTAATGTTGGCAAAAACGCACTTTAAATTATTCAACACGGTTGATGGAAAACAGGTTTGTGAACAAGGTCTTATGCTGTCAAAGGAGTTGAACGATGACGTATTAGGAAAAATGTTTGATTTTCTTATGGGTTTATTCGTTGAGAATGACAAAGAACGACTTTTTAAAATCTTAGATTACTTAGAATCAAAAGCTATGCTTTCAGATGTGGAAGACCTAGCGACTGATGCAGCAATGTATTATAATGTAAATGAAGACCATAAAGTAGCTACAGCCTTTTATGAGAAAGTGCTTTATGCCCAAAAACAAATTCAGAGAGGGGATTGTCTTTATGAAATTTAAATTTGCATCGGCTTTTATCTTTTTGGTTATCTTACTTGGGCTTGTTGGACATTATCTTCTTGACGGCCACAAAGTTTTTAAAGAAGCCCGAAGAGGCCACACAGCCAGTATCCATATCGCGCTTGATCACCATAATGACTTCTCAGCGGAACGCCGAGGGCAAACCGCATAAATGTTTTGGCACTCCCGCATAGGGGGTGTTTTTTTATGATCTGTGTTCACCTGTAGAGCTCTATGCAATGCTGTCCTTCATAGTAAAACAGGTAAGCCTTATTCATAGCTGCAACCAAAAAAAGCACAAATAAATAGTATTGCTCTAATCTTGTGTGGCAATCATACAAAAACACAAAAGGAACCGACCTAGACAGTAATGGAGGCGCACTTTTCACACCTGCAGATATTGACCGCTCATCAAAAACTGTCTGCTCCTAATCATTTACTTTGCAGATTTATTCTGCAAGTGTCTTTTTATTGTATATAAAAGATAAGGAGCGTTATATGAAAAAGTCTTATGTTTTATATGGGATTTCAGGAGTTCTAATTGGTGCAATAGTTATATTGTTGATCAATGCATTCTTTATAAATAAAGGTGAACACTCTGTACGTACTTCTAAAATTAATCCAACCGAGGATAAAATCTTTTTTATCTATTCAAATCCACTCATCAAGAAAAGCGTACTCATATCCACATCCCAAGGAGAAAAATTCAATAAACGATACTTTAAGGTACCGGATATACCATATATCCAGAAAAAAACCCCCTCTTCAGACGATATCGTCTTGTTAGCTGAACATGAACCATATTATTACACATTAAAAAACAACACCATTAAAGAACATAAATTATCCAATCCATTTGCTTTTTGGTATCAAGGAGAAGATATTTCTGTAAAAGCCTATAATGTCGACACCAATGGAAATGAACTGAAAGTAAATGATAAAAAGTTCAATAAAAAATATAGCCTGACTTTGCCTACCCTCGTAACCATGGGAGGAAGCGATGATAATGATAAGTATATTTACGTCATTCAAGGAATGTCTTTGTACGTCATTGATAGAAAAACAGAAGAGATTATTAAAACGATTGGATTAGCTTCCTATGGAGATGTATTTGATCACTCTGAAAAATATGTTGTGGCTAGCTCAGAACATGAACTAACTGTAATCGAAAAAGGATCATGGAAAGCAAAATTCATAAAATATCCTGATGATCTCGAACAAGCGGACGCTATGTATTACGACAAAAAAAGCGGTAAATTTTACGTTACATATATTAACAAATTCGGATAAACCTGCTTACTTGAGTACGATAAAGATTTTTCTTTTGAAAAATTCGATTTAAAATTTCCGTATTATGAATGCAAAGTTTAAAGATCAAAAACTTTATGTGATTTCACAAGAGGAAAACAAAAAAGGCATTGGCGGCTATATGGGGATTTTTGATATCCGTACTAAAAAGAAATTTAATGAATTTGATTTGCCTAAAAAGAAACAAAAGTGCAGGACTTTATGGTTTTAGATTAAACATCAAGAATGAGTTGCAAAGCAAAAGCCCCTTCCTGAATAGGGGCTTTAATTTTAAATTAAATAGATGTTTTATACGCGTTAATGGCTTGATTTCTCAAAAGCATATTATCTCTCGTCACCATTCCAAGATTGTATGCTTGTTTGATGATATCCAGCACTTGATTATCAGTTTCAGTTACAGCTCGTCCCCCAGTTATTCTGGACTTCCAGTAATCAAACTGGTGATTTAATTCCGAACTGCTTTTAAGGTTTTTATTATCAACTACTTTGCCATTCTCCAGCGCTTCTTTGAATTCATTAAAACCAATTGAACATTGCTGATTCGAACTAATTCCTGCACCTTCTGTCGCTAAACTGCAAAACGCTAAAAACTTCGGATCTTTCGTGATATTGTAAGAGTTATTTAGACCTTCCATAGCATTCACCCTCTCTCAAATTTTGACGGGGTGTGACCAACACCATGCTCTTTTTATTTTATGCATTTCTTATTAAAAAGATACACTATAACCAGTTTGTATTTTACAGTTTGATTATAACAGATCAAATGAAACCATTGGAAGATTTACAAAAAATTTGTTTTTTGGATAAAAACATTTTTTATAGATTACACAAGTGTAATACTTTTGCTTAAGTGTCCCAGTCTTCATCCTCAATCCAGTCGTCTTTCGCTTCTTCTAGTTCCTCTATTAAAAACTCTAGGAATGTGCTACTAACTTGTTTACCATATCCCTCTTGGTTATCCCAAAGAATGACGGGGCATTCACTATTTTTCATCTTGTTAGTATCAAGACAATAAGAAAATTCATCTACATATTCGATAACTACGAGACCATCGGAAAGGTTATAATACTTTTTATATTCATTGGTCTGCTCGACAACTTCAGCACCGTGAGAGTCATAACCGAGTATCATAGTCCCGTATGCTCCCCCTGAACCATACTCAGTCAAAAACCATTTATAGCTGCCTGGAAGGGTTACATTGAGATCCTCTTCTATTTCTTTAATCTGATCTTCAGTAACACCTCCTGTGAGAATTGAATTTTCTTTATTTTCATTGAAGAAAGTTTTCACTTTTGAATAATCCATTAAACCTTCACCTCATTATTTTTGGTTCTCAAATTGCTGAGCTCTCCATCTCCAATACTTTCTTCTGAAACTTTTATATTGTTTATCAAGTACTGGGTCATTTCTAAAACTCTGTCCATTCCCTTTCAAACCATGTAAAACATCACTGTACTTATTATGCCAGCTTTCAGGTATCTCGAGCATATTTCCAGGTTCTTCTTGAATCAAGTGATGCAAATTAATTTGGGTTCCATCTTTTGCAAACGGAGCGTTACCATTTTTCATCAGTTGAAGATTCGTAAGGCCTTTCCGATTTTTTTGATTAAGATCAATATCTTTCATTGTATATACCCTACGGCTTACATCTCTAGGCTGTCCTTTAACTTTTACCTTACCGTCTATTTCGTATGCTTCATATTTTTCTTTATTTAACCAAGGGACATTCACTTTCTGGCCTGTAAATGGCTTTCTTGTTTCATCTAATTTCTTTGCATTAATAAAAAGTTCATTTTTAAGGTTTTGGCTGTCAACCACATTGTATGGTACGTCACCCGACAGAGCAAGATCATACTTAGAGTTATAAGGAAGCAAATCTGCAATCTTAACGTCTTTAATTTTCTTCCCTGCCTGTCCTGCTTTGTTTATGACCTTCCCCGCCGCATCTGCTTTGTTAACGGCTCCTGCGCCTTTCGTTCCGACGACAGCCACAGCTGCTGAACCAATTGCATATGTCACCCATCTTGATCTGGAGTAAGCATCTCCGTTCACCATATCTTTTTGATACGATTCCTCGATTGCTGCTGAAACAGCATCATATGTTTTAACTGGATGAAGTACTGCGTTTCCCAGTGCTGACAAGGTTTCTCCCGGATCGGTTATGAAGTCCCATAGACCGGTTACCGTGTCTTTCCCGACATCATATAAACCAACGCCGGCTCCTTTTAATATATCCCAAGTCACTTCTCCGGCTTCTTCCAGCTGTTTTGCTTGTTCAAGCTGAATGACATATTGCTGCTGGGAAGGTTCAAGGCTTTCATAGCCGATCTTCTTCGCAATTTCCAAATATTCATCCGGATCAGTTACAACGTCAGCGAGCTTTTTCTTCAGATTCTTGATTTCCTGCTCTTTCGCCTCTTTCTTCTTAACCGTCAAATAAGCATCTGAATGTCTTGCAATCTCGCCTTTTTTCTTATGTATATCGCTTTCCTTGTACGCCTTGGCGTTATAGTGAAGTGGTGTTGCGTTTTTCCCTTTACCCGTGGCATTTTGGAGCTGTTGAAAGTCGGCTTGGATGAAATGCTCGTTCGCTTCGGTTTCTGCATATTCTTTCGTTAGATCATGATCAAGCTTGCCGAGCTTATGTATGGCCTCATCCCGTTTTTTATCTGCTGAATCCAGCTTTTGATCGACATCTTCTGTCGAGAAAACTTCTAGTTGAATGATATCACTGATTTCATCAAGGATACCTTTCATTTCATTGCGCTGCTCCTGCATGATGGCTTGTGATTTATTCTTCGCATGAATCAGCTCATGTTCTAAAAATGACTCTTCCACAAACGAATCGGTCAATCCGGCATCAGCTACTTTTCCTGAAATGCTGTTAAGAAAAGCAATCTTCATATCGATCAAATCAAGCCAGCTGTCTGTGACACTAGCGTGATCTTGGAAAAAAGCTTTAATGTTGTCAGCGCCTTTGCCTGAAAACTCATTGTCATCTAAGTCAGCCATTTCCTGAAAAGCTTTCCTGAGATTGATAAATTGTTCTCTAATCTGATCGTATTCTTTCGCCCGCTTTTCCGCCGCTGAAATGAACGAGGCTGCTTCAAATACTTTCATAGCTGTCTCCTTCCCACTTGATTTTATCTAAACTTTCTATTCTGAAACATATTTATAATACTCTTGAGTTTTCGGGCTCACTTCCCAGTATTTTGTTCCATTTGAAGACACTAACATGTCAAACCATACCTCAAAGTTAGAGTCTAAATATACCGTATCTTCAATGTCATCAATTGAATCTAGATACAACATATACTCTAATCCCTTATTTGATTTGTTTGTGTCAATAACATACCTGCCATCATAGTGGTATCCAATTAGGACATAGCCTTTAGGGAAATCTTGAACTTCATTAAATTCAATTATCCCTTCTGTGCTAAGAAGCTCAATACCATTAAACATTTCCATTCCGTTGTGATTGAATAGGAACTCTTTATAATCATTAGGCAAAGTTACCCCTAACATCTTTTCTAAACTATTAATTTCTTGAGGACTGGCCGGATCTCTGAATTGAAAAGCAGCGTCTTCCATGACATGCCCCCCATGTTGGAACATAGGAAAAGTTCCGTATTTAGAAACAGCATCCTTTATTCCATTAAGAGTCATGTGAATTAACTTCCCTTCTTCCATATAAATTCCCTCCTCTAATGTTTAGACCACTAAATTTTACCTCAAAACTGTATTTGAGTGTCTTAAAATGCCAAAACAGAATTTACAATCTTTGGTTTTATATTTATAATTAGGAAGGTTTGTCCGATATAGAGACAGAACAAACAAATTTGGGGGAATTACATTGAAGAAATGGTTATTAGGTATTTGCGCATTATCTTTAAGCTTTTCTTTGGCCGCGTGCGGGTCTGATTCTGATTCTTCAGATAAAACAGATTCAGACAAAGCTAAAACAACGCAGCAAGAAGAAAAGGATGTAAAAGAGACAAAGGCAGACACTCAATCAAATGACAAAAGTACTAATGACAACAATGAAAAAGCCGAAAATGCTTCAAAGAAGGATTCGTCGGATAAAAAGGCGTCTGACAAAAAGAAAAGGCTGGTCGATGTAACACTTAACAGAACAGTTGATGGGAATACGATTAAAGTAAACTATAAAGGCGAAGTCAAAACGGTTCGTTATTTACTTGTTGACACGCCTAAAACTAAGAAGCCAAACTCTTGCGTACAACCATATGGTGAGGAGGCTTCAGCAAGAAACAAACAGCTGGTTAACAAGGGAAAACTTCAACTGGAGTTTGATAAAGGAGATCGTACAGACAAGTATGGCAGAATGCTGGCTTACGTTTATGCAGATGGCAAATCAGTACAAGAAACACTGCTTAAAGAAGGATTAGCACGAGTAGCTTATGTATATGAGCCAAACACGAAGTATTTAGACACGTATAAGAAAGATGAGCAAGCTGCGAAAGATAAAGACTTGAAGATTTGGAGTAAGAATGGGTATGTGACTAATAAAGGATTTAATGGCTGCGCAACGAAACCGAAGAAATCAGTAAGTGTATCTAAGCCGGCTCAAAAGTCAGTTACAACACACCAATCCGAGACACATAAATCGAACCCCAGCAATTCAAATTCAAGCAGTTCAGCATCAAGCAGCTCTTCTAACTCTGCACAAGCCTCCCCTTCTGCTGGAGGAACAGAACACTTTGCAAACTGCACAGAGCTGAGAAAGAAATACCCGCATGGCGTACCAAGCACTCACCCTGCTTATACATCTAAGATGGATCGCGATAATGACAACTTTGCATGTGAGAAGAATTGATAATTTTAGAAGTCCTCTGAGGCTTCTTTTTTTATTTGGATACATTCAAAAAAACCACAGAGCGTGTGAAGGACTCTGTAGTCTATAGTGGCTGATTAAACCCCTATGATACATCAATTAGGATTTTATCAAAACTTTTCTTTTAAAGATAACATCATCTCTGTCTCAAATAATGCCTGCAGCAGTTCATCTATATTAATTTCGTTCTGCTTGTAATTATTCTTTTCATAAGTACGAATAATTTCTTCATATTCTGATCGATTATCTCCTTTAATGGAGCTAATTCCAAGCTCTTCACCATATCGGGTAATGAATAATTGCTTACTCATTTCTTTCGCTTTATCATTTTCATAATTACAAAATGCACCTGACAACTGGACGAGAAAAGTTTCGTCTTCAGAATTTAGGTTATTTTCGTTACACCAGTCTACAAAACGATTTCCAGTCATGGTATCACCTTTAATTTTAGTATTTAAAGAACAAGATAATCTGCAGCAAGGATGATATATTCTACCGCCATGCCAATTGTTTCAGCAACTCCTGCGCCAACTGCACCTTTAATAGCTGGTGGAATTTGTTTTCTTGCCATAGCAGCAACCTCTTTAGGAGCTCCGGTTATACCTTCGAGAACCTTACAAATTTTGTTTGTGTTTTTAATAATCTTGTTTACCGTGGACTTTCCGAACATTGTACCTAAAATGTCTTTTGCCCAAGCATTATTCGCTAGTCCTCTAATAACCTTAATCGCTTCTTTAGCTGCGGCGCTTTTAGCTCCCATAGTACTCATTTGATCTTGTGAGTTACCATTTTCGAGACCTTTTAATTCTTCAGTCGCATTTAAAATGCCTTTTTCTTTAACTGACGGGACTGAGTATTCTTTAGCAAGTTTTTGAAGCTCGGTTGGATTATAAGTAAATTGCACATCCTGTTTAGAAGTACTCGCTTTTTTCACTTCCGAGGCCGAAGCTCCAACAGTTGGGATGGCTATAACGGCTGCAAGCAACATAAAGAGAATTTTAGCAAATAGACTTTTCAATTTGAACTCTCATTTATCCCTAATTTTATTGTTTAACACATTGAACACCATACCATAAAACATTTATATTTTTTCCTGTTTTTATTATATTCGTTTAAAAAAGGTAAGGCAGTCCTACGTTTGAAACCGTTCAAAAATCACTGCGGTGATCAAATATTCATTCACAATTTAAGATATATTTACTACACAAAAAAGGCTGTTTTTGAGACAGTCTTAGATGTTTTTAATCTATATATCCGTTAGAATAGATCAAGATTCAAACAATACAATCCTTACAATATATTACGTTATTTTCGTATTCAATGTCAGACAGAATATTGTACGAATACTTCTGTTTTTACAGTAAATACAATAAAGAGGAGGTGCTGATTTTTTGGAGTTAAAAAACATCGTTCATTCTTACAACATTACAAATATTTTGGGTTATCTTAGACGCTCTCGTCAGGATATGGAGCGGGAAAAAAGAACAGGCGAAGATACGCTAACAGAACAAAATGAACTCATGAATAAAATACTGAAGCCGATTGAAATCCCCTATGAATTAAAAATGGAAATCGGGTCAGGAGAAAGCATTGAGGGTCGCCCTGTTTTTAAAGAATGTCTTAAAGACCTCGAGGAAGGCAAGTACCAGGCAATTGCTGTTAAAGAAATAACAAGACTCAGCCGCGGGAGCTACAGTGATGCGGGACAAATTGTTAACCTTCTTCAAAGCAAGCGATTGATTATCATTACACCATATAAAGTTTATGACCCTCGAAATCCTGCAGACATGCGTCAGATTCGTTTTGAATTGTTTATGGCCAGAGAAGAATTTGAAATGACCAGAGAGCGTATGACAGGCGCTAAATACACATATGCGGCACAAGGGAAATGGATTTCCGGACTAGCGCCTTATGGATACCGGTTAAACAAAAAAACATCCAAACTAGTCCCAGTCGAAGAAGAAGCAAAAGTCGTTCAATTCATCTTTAACATCTTTTTAAATGGGTTGAATGGAAAAGATTATAGTTATACAGCGATTGCTTCTCACTTAACAAAATTACAAATACCGACTCCATCAGGAAAAAAGCGCTGGAATCAATACACAATTAAAGCAATTCTGCAAAACGAAGCGTATATCGGAACTGTTAAATATAAGGTTAGGGAAAAAACAAAAGACGGTAAACGAACAATTAGACCTGAAAAGGAACAAATTGTAGTATCGGATGCACACGCCCCTATAATAGATCAAGAACAATTTCAACAATCACAAGAGAAAATTGCAAACAAAGTTCCCTTGCTGCCTAATAAAAACGCATTGGAATTAAGTGAATTGGCAGGCGTATGCACTTGTTCTAAGTGCGGTGAACCATTATCTAAATACGAAACTAGGCGAACGCGAGAAAACAAAAACGGCACGGAAAGTGTGTATCACGTTAAATCACTCACTTGCAAAAAGAATAAATGCACTTATGTGAGATATAACGATGTTGAAAATGCCATTTTGGATTACCTCTCTTCTTTAAGCAACTTAGATAATAAGACTTTAACAAAACATATCATTTCGATGATTTCTAAATACGAAGACGTAAATAGTAATGTGAAAACAAAGAAGCAAATGTCTGAACATCTTTCACAAAAAGAACAAGAGTTAAAAAACAAAGAGAATTTTATCTTCGAGAAATATGAAAGCGGCATTTACACTGATGAACTTTTTTTGAAAAGAAAAGCTGTTTTAGATGAAGAATTTAAAGAACTCCAGATTGCCAAGCATGAACTCAATGGAACTCAAGAAGCGCAATCAGAAATAGACAGTAATACAGTCAGAAACAACATAAATAAGATAATTGATCAATATCACATTGAAACAAGCACAGAGAAAAAGAACTCACTATTAAGAATGGTCTTCAAAGATGTTATCGTTACGATGACACAAAAAAGAAAAGGGCCAATTCCGGCTCAGTTTGAAATCACCCCTATCCTGAGGTTTAATTTTTCGCTTTCGATCTCACCGCCACTGATAGTTCCTCAAAATGCAGTAAATATCTTAAAAAACCGATAAAGCCGTTTCCCCGGTAAACACAATGGGGGCTACGAAGCTGTTGTCCGAGAAGCTGTTTCATCAGGCAAATCATCATGTTCAAAACCGCGGTACGGTGTTTTGTTCGGTCCGCTTCGGCAATGTGCTCGGTTCACGCGGTTCCGTTATTCCTATTTTATTTGAGCAGTTGATGGCAGGCGGTCCGCTCACCATTACGGATAAAAACATGACGAGGTTTTTTATGTCGATTGATGACGCCGCAACGCTCACCCTGCAATCTGCGGCGATTACAAAGGGCGGAGAAACGTTTATTTTTAAAATGGAATCCCTGAGGCTTGAAGAACTGCTTCACGGGTTTGAAGAATATGCGTTCCGGCATGGACTGCCGCGGCCAGCCGCTGTTGAAGTGGGAAAACGCCCGGGTGAGAAGCTTCATGAAGAACTGACCTCTCCTCATGAGACGGAATCTTTATATGAATGGGGCAATCTTTACGCGATATTGCCGGATCCCGCCAAACATCCGGAATTTCGGAAGGTCAATCTCCCCAGATATCAATCCGATCAGGCGCCGCTCATCACAAAAGACACAATCGTAAAAATTATTGAACGATTACATGAAGAAAAAAAAACATAGAAAAAAGGCCTGTCTGATAGGCAGGCCTTATTGCTGAGCTCTATTTTTCAAATAAATGCAGGCAGGCTTCATAGCCCTCTTCCTTCAGCTTGTCTTTCGGAATAAACCGGAGTGCCGCAGAGTTAATGCAATAACGGAGACCGCTTGGCCCCGGGCCGTCATTAAATACGTGGCCTAAGTGGGAGTCCGCTGTTTTGCTTCTCACTTCCGTCCGGATCATCCCGTGGCTTGTGTCCAGTTTTTCGTCAACCTCTTCTTCCTCAATCGGTTTTGTAAAGCTGGGCCAGCCGCAATGAGAATCGAATTTATCCAGAGATGTAAACAAGGGCTTTCCTGATACGATATCAACATACAGCCCCTCTTCTTTGTGATCCCAGAATTCATTTTGAAACGGCGGCTCCGTTCCGTTATTTTGCGTGACTTCATATTGCATGCGGTTTAATGATTTGATTTTTTCTTCTTTATTAAAAGCCATCTTATCTGTCCCTCCAATGCTCATCCAGAAAGCCTTGACGTCCGGAACCTACACGGTAGCGCCCGTAGTGATCAGGATTTTTCTTATAAAAGTGCTGATGATAGCCTTCCGCTTCATAAAAAGGCTCAGCCTTTAAAATGTCTGTGACGATCGGCTTTTTAAATATGCCGCTTTCTTCAAGCTGTTTTTTTGAGGCTTCAGCGATTTGTTTTTGCTCATCATTATGGTAATATATCGCCGCCCGATATGAACTTCCGCGGTCTGCAAACTGGCCGCCTGCATCAGTCGGGTCGATCTGCTGCCAAAACAGCTCGACAAGCTTTTCATACGGATAAATGTCAGGTTGAAATGTGATTTGAACGGCTTCTCTGTGTCCGGTCGTTTCACTGCACACTTCTTCATAAGTCGGATTCTCAGTATGACCTCCTGTATAGCCGGACACCACCTTTTCAATCCCGGGCTGTTCGTCAAACGGCTTCACCATGCACCAAAAACAGCCGCCTGCAAATGTGGCGATTTCTTTTTTTTCTGACATACGGGTGCCCTCCTTTGTTCATACGTGGTATTATTATATTATAGCATGTATAAACAGAATAAAAATAATTCTGCTCTCAGGGGAAGCTGAACGAATGCCACGCTGACTACATATTGGAGGTTCATGATTTGAAAGTAAGGACACAAATGATGTATGATATGGAAGCTTTGCTTCGAAAAGTGTTTAAACAAATCAGAAATGAAGTTAATGAAATTCTAGATAAAGAGCTGTCCAGGAACGAATTCACCATTTTGCGGATTCTCAGTGAACAAGGGCCTAAAAAAGTAACGGAATTCGCCCCTATTCTTGAGGTCTCCGCAAGCCACATTACCGCAGTGACCGACGCTTTAGTAGAAAAGGAATGGATCACCCGCATCCGTTCTAAAGAGGACAGGCGAATTATCAGAATCCATATTACGGAAGCCGGGGAGAAAATTGTCGATCATTTCAACCAGAAAAAAACAGAATACTTTTTTAAACGGTTTGACTGCTACTCTGATGAAGAGCTTGCGACGTTAATCAAACTGTTCAGCAAGCTAGACAAAAAACGCTGACACAAAAAAACACAAATCCCTGAAAGGATCTGTGTTTTTTTTATGAAAACTTATTGTTTCGGATGATAATAGGAAAATTCAATTTCATCCGTATCGAGATTGATTTTATCCGCTTTTACATACATGCCGTTGTCTAAAGGCATTTCTGACAGACGGATCTCGATGCTTTTATCCCCGGAATGAACGTGCACAAATGACGGGAGTTCGTAAAAGCTGTCCATATAATTCAGCACAAAGCTGATCGGCAGGCTTAATTCGCCTAATGAAAACTTCGTCACTTTCAAAACCACATCTCCGTTCTCCTGTACGGACGGTTCAAATGTGACGACCGCGTTAATGGAGGTTGAGAATGCTTTGATTTTACCTGCCACGTGCACATCGTTATTGATGTCCACTTTGTAGTCAAGCTGATTCGATGCCTTCTCTTTTAAGTACGAATTCACAAACCTGGCAAGTGATTCTTTGGAGCTTGTGATATGAAAGCCGTACTCACTTTTTGTCTGATCTTGTATTTTCGCCTGCTCTCCCGGCATAACCAATAATGTCACAATTACCGCGGCGGCAATCACATTGAGTGCGAGAAGAACAAAAAACAGCGATTTCCACTTTTTCATCATTTCACCCTATTCTGCTGGTAACCCTTGTTTTTCTATGATGCCGTATAATCGGTCGGCGATGAGTGCATACCCTTTTGCGTTCGGATGAAAATCATCATCCTTTGAAATCCGTCTGCTGCCGCTTTTTTGACTGAACAAGTCTTCAACATTCACCGCAGCGGCGTGGGGATCTTTTTCCAGCTCTTTTGCGGCGATCTTGTTCCAATCCGTCACAACCCCATTAATTTCTTTTAATTCAGGCAGCGTAAACGTGAACGGATTATACATGCTGACATACACCAGCTCTGCGTTTTCATTATATTTGCGGATTTTTGAAATGATCGCCTTGAACCGTTTTTCAAAAGGTTTCTCTTCCTTTTGGAACGGCTGAACCGTCAGCTGCATCATATTCTGGCGGAGCACCTTCATTAAGTCATTGCCGCCGATGGTAAAAAAGATATAGTCGGCGCTCTTTAATGATTTCTGCACTTTTTTATTATCAAGCTTTTCCAGCAGGTCCGACGTTTTGTCGCCCTGCACCGCATAATTTTTAATATCTACCGTTTTCACATGTCCCTTTTTCTTAAGAGACTCCGCTGTCTTGCCGACGTATCCTGAACCGTCAGGATCTCCTACTCCTTCAGTCAATGAATCACCGACCGCAGCTATGACAATATGATCTTTCGTTTTCGGTTCTTCAGCGTCAGAACCGGTGCGCTGGACAGAACAAGCTGATAAAAGCAAAGCCAGTCCGGCGATCAATGAGAACATTCGCAGCTTCAATCTGGTTGCTCCTTCCCCGTCTACTAGTGGAAAGTGTAACATGTTTTTTCAGTTTTGAAAATGTCTAATCTGCCAGTTTACTTGAGCTCCTCAGCCGCTTTGACATCTGAGAGGATATCATCATACGGAACCTTCTGCACGCCGTCATAATCTTTAAGCACCTTGCCGTCAGGTCCGACTAAATAAAAAGAAGTTTTATGTATGACCTGATCCTCTCCCTCCGGCTTTTTGACGATTGCTTTAAAGCTGTTCAGCGCAAAATCTTCAATGTCCTTTTGGCTGTAACCGGTCAGAAAATCCCAGTTGCGAAGCGAAAGCGGATATTTGGAAGCAAAGGCTTTCAGCTGTTTCGGCGTATCATTTTCAGGATCTACACTGAATGACACAATCCGCACGTCCAGGTTCTCAGCCTTCAGTTTTTTTTGCAGTTCGGTCATGTGGGCCGTCATCGGCGGACAGACTGTATTACAGTTTGTAAACATAAAATCGGCAATCCAGACATGCCCCTTCAGGCTTTTCAGTGACACTGTTTTCCCGTCTTGGTTCTGATATGAAAACGGCTCAATCTGATAGTTCAGCGGGTCTTTTATCGTTTTCCCCCCGCAGGCGCACAAGAGCAGCAAACAAAAGACGGCAGCGAAGCTTTTCATTTTTTTCATTTCCATTCCCCCCCATAGATAAAACGCTTACAGCGTTCATCATAAAAAAATTCCCGCACCCTCCCTTATCAAAAGGAAGGCGCTAAGGAATGTGCACCGTTATGCGTTATGTTTTAAAATCTCTTGGATGAAAACGGCCTCATAATCTTTCCACTTCATACGGCGCTTGACATATTGTCGGAATGAATACACTGTTCTCACACTTTGTGAAGCAAAAACTTCTCTCAAATAAAGCTCAAGGTGCTGATGAATTTGAAAAAAATAATGTTCACCTTCCGTGACAACCGGTATTTCTGTCACTTTTACCTGAATCCCGTCCTGTCGTTTGAACTCTAGGCTTTTGAGTAACAAGATATCAATCCTTCTTTTTCGATTGTTTTCTTTTTATTATATACAATCTGAGAAAGCGTGTCTGTCATTTTGCGCGGCCGTTCTAAAAAAAGTCAGATTAACAGGTGGAACAGATCCTGATCTTTATTCACCTCTACGTAATGAAATCCTTTTTGATTCATCCGGGCAATGAGCGCGCCGTAATCTTCCCGATGCTTAAGCTCAATGCCGACCAATGCGGGGCCGCTGCTTTTGTTATTTTTTTTCGTGTATTCAAACCGGGTGATGTCATCATCAGGACCGAGCACCTCATCAAGGTATTCGCGAAGCGCTCCCGCCCTTTGCGGGAAATTAACGATAAAATAATGCTGCAGCCCCTCGTAAATCATGGAGCGCTCCTTCATCTCCTGCATTCTGCCGATGTCATTATTCCCTCCGCTGACCATGCAGATGACGTTTTTCCCTTTAATCTCTTCTTTGTACAGATCAAGTGCTGACACGGACAATGCACCCGCCGGTTCAGCCACGATAGCGCATTGATTATATAATTCAAGAATCGTGCTGCACACTTTTCCTTCCGGGACAAGCAAAACGTCATCGACGATGGTTTCGAGCGTTTGAAAGGTTTCAGCGCCGATTTTTTTTACGGCCGCCCCATCGACAAATTTATCAATTTTCTCAAGTTCAACCACTTGTCCGGCTTTTTTCGATTCAAAATAGGAGGCTGCGCCCTTCGGCTCTACCGCTATGATTTTTGTATCCGGCGAGATGTTTTTCATGTACGTGCCGAGCCCGGACAGGAGTCCCCCTCCCCCTACGCCTGCAAAAAGAAAATGCGGTTCAACATCAATGTCATTTAAAATTTCTATGGCAGCCGTTCCCTGTCCGGCCATGACATCGGGATCGTCAAACGGATGAATAAACGTGCGGTTTTCTTTTTCACAGCATTCCGCAGAACTCTTATACGCATCATCGAAAGTGTCACCCGTCAATATGATTTCAACAAATTCTTTTCCGAACAGCTCCACTTGGGATACTTTCTGTCTCGGTGTAGTTGACGGCATAAAAATCTTGCCGTGAATGCCGAGGTGTTTGCATGAAAACGCAACCCCCTGCGCATGGTTTCCCGCACTTGCGCATACAATTCCGTTTTCAGTCTGCTCTTTTGAGAGCTGCCTCATTTTATTATAAGCCCCTCTGAGCTTAAATGATCTGACCACCTGCAGGTCTTCTCTTTTCAAATAGATATTGCAGCCATACCTCTCAGAAAGTCTGTCATTCCTCTGCAAAGGCGTATGTATCACCACGTCCTTTACGTTTTGGTGCGCTTTTAAAATGTCTTTTACCTGGATGAGAGAGTCTTCTTTAAGCAACGGTTTCATTTACAGAGTCCTTTCTTATTTAAATCCCTATTTAATATGCCATTATAACATGAATATTCGAACAATAAGATAATTATTTTAATTTTGTAAATAAAAATAAATGAACCGATACAAGAGAAAAAGATATTTTCGATCGCATAAACGTGTTATACTTAAACCAATTAGAACCAAAAGGAGCCAATTCATGAGTGTAATTGAACAAACTGATCCTTTTTATCAGCTAGCCGGCGAACATCACACCTTTTCAGAAGCGAAACGATTGGCCTCGCAATTTGCCTTATCTGATTTGCCAGTCTTCATAACAGGTGAAGTCGGAACCGGAAAAAAACAAATGGCCAGAGCGATCCATCATAAATCCCGCAGAAACAGCGAACTATTTATTACCGTTCACTGCAGCCAAAGCGAAGATCGGCTCGAATATGAACTGTTCGGCGCTGAAGGTGCATTAAACAGAGCCCGCCGCGGAACATTATTCTTATATGAAATCGGAGACATGCCGCTCTCGGTACAGGCCCGCCTTCTTTCCGAGCTGGACGCCGGGCTTTCCGCCCGCATCATTGCAAGCAGCACGGCGAATCTTGGCGATACCGGCGCGGAAAACACGTTCAGCATAGATTTATTTTACAGGCTTCACGTGTTATGCCTTCCGCTCCCTGCTTTATCTGAACGAAAGAGCGATATACCGCTTCTTCTGCAGCATATGCTGACAGCCTCGGGACAGCATATTCATATCGACCCGTCCGTTTATCCGCTGTTTGAGCGGCACACCTTTAACGGCAACATCAGAGAACTTCAAAATGCGGCGCACTATATGGCCGCGGCAGCATCCGGCAGCACGATTTATCCCGAGCATGTCCCGCCGTATATCAAAAACAGCCAGAAAGCGAAAACCGCTAAGAAAAAAGAAAAACGGCTGACATTGATGGAGAAAGAAGAGTTTTTGTTTATTTTGGAAGCAATTAAAGACTTAAATACAAAGGGCGAACCCGCCAGCAGACGGAGCATATCCGAATTAAGCGAAAACAGCACAATGACATTAACGCCCCAGCAAGTCAGAAATAGGCTTGATTACTTAGAAAAGATGAACTTTGTGACAAAAGGCCGGGGACGCGCAGGAACAAAAATCACATTAGAAGGGTTGACCTTTTTGCAGTCACTGCAAAAACAAATCCTTTAAAAAGGAGGACATTTGATTGTTCACAATAAAAGAAGAAATCGCAAATGCCGTCACACACGGAATCGGTGTATTGCTGTCGATTCCGGCGCTTATTTTTCTCATTATCTTCGCGGTGAAATACGGCTCGCCGACAGACATCGTCAGCTTTTCAATCTTCGGCACTTCAATGCTCCTGCTGTATCTCAGCTCGACTCTTTTGCACAGCATCCAGCATAAAAAAACGAAAGACATTCTTGAGATTGTGGATCATTCCGCGATATACGTATTAATAGCCGGAACATATACGCCATTTTTATTAGGACCCCTTAAAGGGGCGCTCGGTCTGACCCTTTTAATTATTGTTTGGTCGCTTGCCATCGGAGGCATCGTGTTTAAAATCTTTTTCGTGAAGCGGTTTATCATTTTTTCAACGCTTGTCTATTTAATGATGGGCTGGCTGATCATCATCGCCATTAAACCGCTGTACGCTTCGCTGTCAGGCCCCGGTTTCGGTCTTCTTCTTTTCGGCGGCTTATTGTATTCCGCCGGCACAATATTTTATATTTGGAGAAAAGTTCCGTATCATCACGCCATTTGGCACAGTTTTGTTTTAGGCGGCAGCGCCTCGATGTTTTTCTGTATTTTGTTTTATTGCGTCAAAGTTCCCTTTATCTGAAATAAAAAAGCACAGCCTCTCGTATAGAGACTGTGCTTTTTTTATGCACGGAGCCGTTTCTGACCGGCCGGATAATAAGCGGGCTTTATATGTAATTCAATGTCAGCCGGTTTCAGCCGTTTCAATAATCTGCCCCGCAGCAGCCGGTCTGTTCCCGAAGTGCTGACGGGCACAATCGGGAGATCGAAACGTAGGGCCAGTTCCTCCGGATTGATTTTGCCGTCTTCGGACAGAATCAGACTTTGCCCTTTCTGCAGACGGACTTCCGCCTCCTGAAGCACTGCATCCCGGCTGTCTCCGCCACAAATGACACCCATCAGACGCAGCCAATTTCCGAGAAACGGCATCCGGAAAGCTTTCTCGCCAGCGATAAAACCAGCCGGCTCTTCAAGATGTCCCGCGAGCAGCAGAAGATCAGCCGGGCGCAATTTGGGATGCACATACAATACGGGGCCGTCCGGGATCGGCTGATCATGATGAATGCCGATTGTCGATCCCGAGACGTCAATACAGCCTCTCATAAAGGCTTTCGGCCGTTCATACACCAGCCTCATCTGTTTTTGAAAAGAAAGCCGCGGGTCAAGCTCTTTTTGATTGATATATTCCTGAATATTTTTCATGAACATAAATACAACGTACATCACAAGGCAGCCGTAACGAATCAATTCTTGTCCCCCTGCTTAATTCTTTTTCTCGTATACAAGGTACTCATAATCGTAAGGATTTTTTTCATTTTTTACTCCCTGTTTGCGGGAGGTCAATTCCCATTCGGCTTCATTAAATTCCGGAAAAAAACGGTCTCCTTCAAAGACATGGTGAATTTTTGTCATGTAGAGTCTGTCCGCATAAGGAAAGAGCGCACTGTACAGCTGGGCGCCGCCGATTACAAAGCATTCTTCATCCGCCGGGATCAGCTTGAGCACTTCCTCAGCCGAGCGGGCGGCAATACAGCCCGGGAATGAAGATTCGTCCCGTGAGGTTACAACGATGTTACGCCGGTTCGGAAGCGGGCGTCCGATTGATTCAAACGTTTTCCGCCCCATTACAATGGTGTGGCCCGTCGTCACTTTTTTGAAATACGCGAGATCATCGGGAAGGTGCCAAGGCAGATCGTTATCTTTTCCGATCAGCCGGTTCTCATCCATCGCAAAAATAAACGAAATCATACGCTGACAGCTCCTTTTATGTGCGGATGCGGGTCATAATCCTCGATGATAAAGTCTTCAAACGTAAAATCAAAAATAGAATCAACATTTCGCGCAAACCGCAGTTTCGGCAGCGGACGGACATCCCTTGTCAGCTGCAAATTCACCTGCTCCACATGGTTTTGGTAAATGTGGACGTCTCCGAATGTATGAACAAACTCACCCGGTTCAAGCCCCGTCACATGCGCGATCATCATTGTTAAAAGCGCATAAGACGCAATATTAAACGGCACGCCGAGAAAGACATCCGCTGAGCGCTGATAAAGCTGACACGACAGTTTTCCGTCCGCGACATAAAACTGAAACAGGCAGTGGCAAGGCGGAAGCGCCATATGATCAATTTCGCCGACATTCCAGGCGCTGACGATTAAACGTCTGGAATTCGGGTTTGTCTTGATGTCATGAATCAGCCGGGAGATTTGATCAATGGTCTCGCCGTCCGCTCCGCGCCACGAACGCCATTGAGAGCCGTAAACCGGTCCGAGTTCTCCGTTTTCATCCGCCCATTCGTTCCAGATGCGGACTCCGTTTTCCTGAAGGTAGCGGACATTCGTATCTCCTTTTAAAAACCAAAGCAGCTCATGCGCGATGGATTTAAAATGGAGCTTTTTCGTCGTAAGCATCGGGAAACCTTCCTGAAGGTTAAACCGCATTTGGTAGCCGAACGTGCTGATCGTACCCGTTCCCGTACGGTCTCCTTTTTTTTCTCCGTTTTCTAACACATGACGGCACAAATCTTTATATTGTTTCATTTTTTTCATCCTTTTAAAGTAGTCTTTTAGTAGTGTAACACAATAAAAAATCATTTCTGCAAAATTTCTCAGAAATGATTTTTTTATTTCTTCTCGCTATTACACGCTCATCCAGTCAGGCGGCGTATTGCGGTCCCAGTAAATGCTGCCGAGCTCATGATGTGATTGAAATCCGTCTTCAGCGGTATGGTAATGAAAATTAAACCAGTAGCCGTCTTGCGGAGGATGATCCCGGCGGACGTGGAACCTTAAAAGATCTTCACCTGTCAGCCTGTTATACACATGAAAAATTTTTTCGGTTTTTCCGGCCGACGGTTTACTGGAAATAACCACATCCTGATACGCTTCATCATCTTGAAACTTGGCTAAATGTCCTGTGATCACATCTTCGATTTTCGGCAGAATTTCACTTCTGTAATCATCTTCAATGACCGGAGAGATTTTGCTGCCGAATTTTAAAAATGATTGATTTTCAGCATCACCGAGAAGCTGCTGCTGATACGATTGAAACAGTAATTCAGGCTCCCGCCCTGCCTTCGCTTCTCCCGGCAGGGCGTGTTCATCATAAAAAGCGGTGTAATCATTCTGCTCAAGACTGCTCGACTGTCCTGAAGGCTTGTCTGTCATCAAAGCAGCCGGAGGAGACACGAGTCCGAACGTTACAATGGTAAACAGAACCACAAGGGTCTTTTTCATCCACAATTTCATGATAGATTGTTCCCCTCTGTTTTATTGTCCTCTTTTCCTTTATTTTAGCATAGATTAAAGCACGGCGTCATGCCCGGCAGCGTATTATCATGCAATATGGGAAATTGGTAACTGTGACCGAGCGGATAAACCGCTTACAATAAGAAGGAGAAAAAGGAGGGGATGAGATGATTAACGCTTTATTTGCGACTGTATCACTTCTCACGCTGCTTTATTTTGTCGTTATAGAAATCACTGATTAACGAAAAAGAAGCCCATGATATCATGAGCTTACATGGATGACACCGAAGTGGAAAAGCGCCGTCTTTCTTTTCAGCACCTTGAAGCCGTGTCGTTCAAACCGCGGGCTTTTCCAATGGTCTTTAAGCACTACGCATTTTTTCGCCGCCCGGACGGCTTGCGTGATGCACTCTTCGTTAAAACCCTCTTCTGCCAGCGCGCGGAGCGGTGCAATGCCGTCTGACGTTTCAACAGGTTCGTGAAACATCGGGTCAAAATAAATGACATCCACCGATGAATCAGGAAGCTCCCGCAAATAATCGGCGCAGTCGGCATGTTTAACCTGAATGCGTTTCATGGCGGTTTGGAGCGGCTCCATTCCGGTTTCCCACGTTTGAAGTCCTGTTTCTACAAGCAATGAGACAAGCTTGTTTTTCTCCAGGCCGATGACTTGTCCGCTTTTTCCGACTGCCAGACTTGCCAAAATCGCATCGGATGCCAGGCCGAGTGTACAATCTAAAAAGGAATCCCCCTCGCGTAATCCGGCTGCTTTTAACAACGGCTCGGCTTCCCCTCTCAAAAACCGCTTTGCGCGGAACATCGCTGTATTCGGGTGAAAAAAGAACTTCTCCCCTTGCTTCGTGTAAAGTTCGAACCGTTCCTTTCCGATAACTAAAAGATCGCTAGCGGCTCGTTCCAGCATTTTTTCAATGGGCTGTTTATTGCGGCTGCAGTAAGTGTCACCCAGCCTGACACTGAGTGACTGCGCTGTGTGTATCGTATATTCGCTTGGTCTGTAACTCGTTGTAATCATCTTTTTCTCCAAAAAGAAAATGCCCGGAATTCGGGCATTTCAGCAGTGCGCATCGAAGGCATCCGTCAGATTTTTCATAATTTCCTCCATGTCATGCCCTTCGATTTCGTGGCGGGGAATAAAATGAACGACCTCTTTCCCTTTTAACAGTGCCATTGATGGCGAGGAAGGTTCCTGCCCCGTAAAATATTCACGCATTTTTGCAGTTGCGTCTTTATCTTGACCGGCAAATACGGTAACCGTATGATCAGGCGCTTTTTCATGCTGTAAAACAGCCTGAGTCGCAGCCGGACGGGCAAGACCTGCAGCACAGCCGCACACGGAGTTGACAACGACCAATGTCGTTCCCTCTGCCTGTTCCATAAAGCTTTCTACTTCTTCAGCAGTCGTTAATTCCTGAAAACCCGCACCCGTCAGCTCACGGCGCATCGGCACGACCAGCTGGCGCATATATTCTTCATAAGCCATTGACATAAAAAAGCCCCCTCTAAAATCCTTATATGAAGTCAAGGATACTATAGAGGGGGCCGGAATTCAATTGTTCAGGCCTCTGTTTTATATTTTCATGATTCCGCCTGTATTGGCGCTTGTTACGAGTTTGGAATACCGGGCTAGATATCCTGTTTTTACTTTCGGCTCGAAGCCTTTCCATTCGGCCTTGCGTTTTTCCCATTCTTCTTCAGGCACTTGTACGTCCAAAATCCGTTTTTCTATGTCAACGATGACATGGTCGCCGTTTTCTACGAATGCGAGCGGGCCGCCTTCAGCCGCTTCAGGTGATACGTGCCCGATTGAAAGACCCCGGGACGCTCCTGAAAAACGGCCGTCTGTAATAAGCGCCACTTTCGGGCCAAGCCCCATTCCGACAATCTGAGACGTCGGAGCAAGCATCTCCGGCATGCCCGGTCCGCCCTTTGGCCCTTCATAACGGATAATGACAACATCTCCTTCTTTTACTTTGCGGTTTATAATGCCTTCAAGCGCGGCATCCTGAGAATCAAAGACGACAGCGGGACCTTCATGTCTTGTAATCCCGTCCTGTACGCCGCCTGTTTTGATAATGGCGCCGTCCGGAGCCAGATTCCCAAACAGGACGGCCAAACCGCCTTTTTCGGTAAACGGATTGTCAAGCGGATGAATCACGTCATAATCCTTTACTTCATGACCCGCAATTGTTTCTCCTAGTGTGCGGCCTGTTACAGTCAGCGCGTCAAGATGAAGCGCCCCTTCTTTTTTCGCCAATTCATTAAGGGCCGCCGAGACTCCGCCCGCTTCGTGCAGATCTTCAATGAAGACGTCCGAGGCCGGCGCCAATTTCGATAAGTGAGGCACTCGTTCAGCCACTTCGTTAATGCGTTCTAAAGAGTACTCAACCCCAGCTTCATTGGCAAGCGCAAGCGTATGTAGCACTGTGTTGGTTGAGCCGCCGAGAGCCATGTCTAACGCAAACGCGTTGTCAATCGCTTTTTCGGTGACAATATCACGCGGCTTAATGTCTTTTTTGATGGTCTCCATCAATTGGGCCGCTGATTTTCTCACAAACTCTCTTCTCTCCGGTGAAGTTGCCAGAATTGTTCCGTTTCCCGGAAGCGCCAGACCGAGCGCTTCAGACAGACAGTTCATGGAGTTTGCCGTAAACATGCCTGAACAAGATCCGCACGTCGGACAGCCGAACTGTTCCAGCTCCTGCAGGTCGCTTTCACCGATTTTCCCGGCTTGATATGCGCCGACGCCTTCAAATACTGAAGAAAGCGAAATTTTGCGGCCATCGCTTGTACGGCCGGCTGCCATCGGCCCCCCGCTGACAAAAATGGTCGGAATATTAATCCGCATAGCCGCCATCAGCATTCCCGGCGTAATTTTGTCGCAGTTCGGAATGCAGACCATTCCGTCAAACCAGTGCGCCGAGACGACCGTTTCAACTGAATCGGCAATGATTTCACGGCTCGGCAGCGAATATCTCATGCCGATATGTCCCATCGCGATTCCGTCATCTACTCCGATCGTATTAAATTCAAAAGGCACACCGCCCGCTTCCCTGATTGCTTCTTTTACGATTTTTCCAAATTCCTGCAGGTGAACATGCCCGGGAACGATATCGATGTATGAATTACAGACCGCGATAAACGGCTTGCCGAAGTCTTCTTCTTTTACGCCGGCAGCGCGAAGAAGGCTGCGGTGCGGCGCTCTGTCAATTCCCTGTGTGATCATGTTGCTGCGTAATTCTGCCATGGTGATCCCCCTACTGTTTTTAGACTGTGCATTATTTTTAAAATTTTCAGTTTATTCTAGGGCGCGTTCTGCAAATTACCTGTTTACAGTGTCTTTGCCCTGTCTCGCTTTTCTATTCTTTCTGTATTTCGATAAAAACCCTCCAACAATTAATATTGTACTTACTATATAGAGTTTTGAATCATTTTTCAACAATATTCTAAATAATTTTTATAAAAAGTGAATTCAAATAAAAAAGGTGCATGGCGCACCTTTTTGTTATAACTGTTCTTTTTTTCTGCTTTCAGTCATTTGTTTCCAGACTGAACCTTTCGCCTCTTCTCCGTGCTCAATCCGTTCAATCGCCATTTTAACTTGCAGGCTGACTTCGAATTCCGGATCGTCTTCCGCCGCTTTTAATGCTTCCAGCGCTGTTTCATCGCCGACTTCATATAAAAACATGGCCGCGCGCCAGCGCACGAGCTTGCTTGAGTCACTGAGCGATTTTATCATTGCCGGGATGGCGCTCGCATCGCCGAGATCCGACAGACAGTCACCCGCCGTCCTTCTGACCGTCACCGTTTTGTCTTCAAGCGCTTTGTATAACAGCGGAAGCACAGACGGCTTTTCGATCATTCCCAAATAAACGACGGCTTGTCTTCTGATCGAAGTCTTCGGATCATGCAGCGCCTTTTCCAATACTGGTAAATCGTCTTCATCCGGATCCATTTGCTCAAGATGGGCATAGCGCTGTTTCCAGTCTTCATCATCGAGCATTTCCAAAGTCACTTTATAAGCTTTCCGCTGCACTGCCGGTTTGGCCTCACCCTTTTGCTGTACGGCTGCTTCTGTCAGGCGTTTGAGCCGCTCATCACTGTAGGCGGCCTGAAGCTCTTCTGTGACATCGTGTCCGATTTCGGTAAAATCCCCGAAGCGCACGCCTTGTTCTTTCCAAGCCCGCTCAAATACAACATTTGAAGCTTCGGAACGCAGCTTTAAGATGGCTTCTTGGAAACGTTCCGGAAGGCCGAAGCGCTCTTCACGTTCGCCGTCCGTCAATTTGACCTGCATCGGGATTCCGCTGAACATTTGTACGAAAACCTTCACTTCACCGAACGATTCCTGTTCAGAACGGCTCTCAGACTGCTCCGTATGTTCCATTCCGAAAGCGGAACGGACCTGAGGCAGAATGTCCTTCCAGTCAAAACGGGCGTTTCTCTCCACAGCCAGGAAATCGGCAACGTGATAAACGCCCTTTACTCCTTCAATGTTTAAAATATCACGTACGACGGCCGGAGCATCATCTGCCTGATCGGGCTTGTAATTGTTGCTTTTCCCCGCCGGAAGCTCTTCAGTCAAAATCACTTTCATCGTGTTCGGACTCGGCGTCGGTTCTATTGATTTAATCTTCATATTGGTCCTCCTATGCGCAATCTGACACTTATTCTAACATAGTCGGCACAAGCGTTCTATTGCGCCGCTTAGCTTTTGCCGATGCCGGCCTCTTTTTGGATACGGGCGGCGAACTGCAAAAGAAATTGATGCCGCTCCTCTGCTAAACCGGCCCCCGCTTTTGTATTCATTAAGCCTTTAAGCTTGATTAATTTATCCTCTATATGGGCCAGCACACTTGTTTGAGTTCCGTACATCGGGTGACCCTTCGCGCCGGCAAACATAAAAGCCCTGCCGATGCCCGCTGCGCCGATCGCATCAAGCATGTCTGCATCCTGAACAACTTTCCCCTCCAATGAAAGCGGCCGCTTTATCAGCAGTTCCCTGTGTCTGAATGACATTCTCGTGATGATATCCGCGATCTCCTCAATGGAGCCAGCCGCAATGTTGAAAGCAGCCAGCCGTTCTGTCACTTCGCCTGCCGTCAGCCTTTCGCTTTTTTCGAGCTTGGTGTCAATCAGATCATGAACCAGCGCGGCCGTCTCAGTGATAAATAAGTCGGCGCCTTCTTCTTTTGCCATATAAACAGAAAGTGCTGCGACCCGGGAAATATGAAGCCAGTCATGGCCCGTACGTTCATTGATAAGCTTTTCTCTGACCCAATTCCTGACGCTTTCCAGCTGCTCTTTTTCGTTCACCGTATCACCTCTTATTGGGCCAAAAGCCTCTGCACCGTATCTTCAAGCTCTTTTGGGTTGACGTTAGGTGAAAAACGCCCGGTGACTTCACCGTTTCGGTCCACAATAAACTTAGTGAAATTCCATTTGACCGCTTTTGTGCCGAGCATCCCCTTCGCCTGCTCCGTCAGATATGTGAAGAGAGGATGAGCGTCTGCTCCATTGACATCAACTTTCGCAAACATCGGGAATGTGACTCCGTAGTTTTTCACACAGAACTCTTGAATTTCCGCTTCGTTTCCAGGTTCTTGGTTCATGAATTGGTTGCAGGGAAATCCCAATATTTCAAGACCTTCCTCCCGATATGTATCATAGAGCTCCTGAAGCTGCTTGAGCTGGGATGTAAACCCGCATTTGCTTGCTGTATTCACAATGATCATCACCTTGCCTCTGTAAGCCGATAGCGTCATGTCTTCGCCTGTTATGGTCCGTACGTTTATATCGTAAATTGTCATCTGCGGCCCTCCTTTTTACATTCTTCATTTATTTTACCTGTTTTACACTGCAAAACAAACGGTAACCGCTTTTTCCTTCCACTTAACGGAAAACGTATTTTCCGAGGAACCATACGGCTCTTTACCCGTCATAATAAAGAGCCGCTCCGAATTTATGTCCATTTACCGCTTTTATCCCTGTCATTATGCGTTAAATGCGGTTTATTACGCCGGGATGGATTGAAAAATGGCTTAAAAATTTCTATAATGAAGAAAATTAACGGGGAATAACGGAGGTGGCATGTTGCCTATTAATATACCAAATCACCTGCCCGCTAAGCAGGTGCTTGAAAGTGAACACATCTTTGTAATGGATGAAAGCCGGGCTTTTCATCAGGATATCCGGCCGCAGAAGATCGTGATTTTAAATCTGATGCCGAAAAAAATCCAAACGGAAACCCAGCTCCTCAGGATGCTTGGGAATTCACCTTTACAAGTTCACTTTACGTTCTTAATTCCGAGCACACATACTCCAAAAAATACGGCAAGGCAGCATCTGGATGAATTTTATACGGATTTTTCCAGCATCCGCCACAAACGGTTTGACGGAATGATTATTACCGGGGCTCCGATTGAGCACCTGCCGTTTGAAGATGTTTCTTACTGGGAAGAATTGAAGGAAATCATGGAATGGAGCAAAACGAACGTCACTTCAACACTCCATATCTGCTGGGGCGCTCAAGCCGGTTTATACTATCATTACGGCATTGAGAAAGTGGAGCTGCCGAAAAAAATCTTCGGTGTGTTTGAACATACCGTTCTTAAAAAACATGAGAGATTGGTAAGAGGATTTGACGAGCTATACTATGTGCCCCACTCACGGCATACAGATATTAATACGGAGCAGCTGCAATCGGCTTCGGATCTGGATGTGCTCAGCGTTTCAGAGGAAGCGGGGGTCTGTTTAATCGTTTCAAAAGACGAAAAACAGATTTTCTTAACGGGTCATCCGGAATATGATACCGATACGCTGCTTCAGGAGTATGAGAGAGACATAGAGAGAAATCTTTCAAACGTAGAAGCTCCTAAGCACTATTTTGCGCCCGGCGGGAAAGAACCTGTTAACCGCTGGAAAGCTCATGCAACGTTATTGTTTATGAATTGGCTGAATTATTACGTATATCAGGAAACCCCATATGAATGGGATTAATTTTTGTTTTGAGTGATACGGTGACAAAAATATGATAAAATACTCTTGATTCAGTATGCGTATAACAAAACTTTAAAATAATGGAACATATCAATTAAATTTAGTTTAAATATGTTGCCGCGCTTATTATAAAATGATGCACTTGTGTTATGTTTATCTATAGACAATAACTCCTTACGATGCATGAAGCTTGCTTGTTGTTGATTACATTGAGGTGAATTTACTTGAATACCAATAAAAAAGTATTAATTTTGACTGCAAATTACGGAAACGGGCATGTTCAAGTGGCCAAAACGCTCTACGAACAATGTCTGCGTCTCGGCTTAGATGTGACGGTTTCCAATTTGTATCAAGAGTCAAATCCGATTGTTTCAGAGGTTACTCAATACCTTTATTTAAAAAGCTTCTCAATCGGGAAACAGTTTTATCGTTTGTTTTATTACGGAGTTGACAAAATCTATAATAAACGCAAATTCAATATTTATTTTAAAATGGGAAATAAACGTTTAGGCCAGCTCGTCGAAGAGCATAAGCCGGACATTATTATCAATACATTTCCGATGATTGTCGTACCGGAATACAGACGGAGAACCGGAAAAGTGATCCCGACGTTCAACGTTATGACCGATTTCTGCCTTCACAAAATCTGGGTTCATGAAAATGTTGATAAATATTATGTCGCCACAGATTACGTGAAGGAAAAACTGATTGAAATCGGCACTCACCCGAACAACGTAAAGATCACAGGCATTCCCATCAGGCCTCAATTCGAGGAATCGATGCCGAAAGAACCGATTTATAAAAAATACAATCTCTCTCCCGACAAAAAAGTTCTTCTTATTATGGCGGGAGCGCATGGTGTGCTGAAAAACGTAAAAGAACTGTGCGAAAATCTCGTTCATGACGATCAGGTGCAGGTTGTGGTGGTATGCGGCAAAAACAGCTCGCTGAAAGAATCCCTCAGCAGCTTGGAAGGTGACAATGCCGACCGGCTGAAAGTGCTGGGCTATGTAGAAAGAATTGACGAGCTGTTCCGTATTACGGACTGCATGATCACAAAACCAGGCGGCATCACACTGACGGAAGCGACGGCGATCGGAGTACCCGTTATTTTGTACAAACCGGTTCCCGGACAGGAAAAAGAAAACGCCATTTTCTTTGAAGATCGCGGTGCGGCTGTCGTGGTCAACCGCCACGAAGAAATTTTAGAGTCTGTCACCTCCCTTCTTGCGGATGAGGAGAAGCTGAACCGGATGAAGGACAATATTAAAAGCCTACACCTCCCCAACTCTTCTGAAGTCATTTTGCAGGACATTATAAAAGAATCTGAAATGATGGCCGGGAAGGCGGATATGGCATTATCGTAAAAGAAAAGCACACGAACGATTCGTGTGCTTTTTGTTTTTTTCCGGTTAAGCTTTGTTACTGGAAAAATAAAGATAAAAAATAGGGAGCGGCCGCTTGACGCCCGCTCCCATATGGTGTATAGTTGAACCATCATTTAACAACGTTTACATACGTACGGTTGGATGATGACAAAATTTTTTTTAGCACGAAGGTGCTACAGTACTAGGAGGAATTAAGCAATATGCAAAACGGTAAAGTAAAATGGTTCAATAACGAAAAAGGATTCGGCTTCATCGAAGTTGAAGGCGGAGACGACGTATTTGTTCACTTCACTGCTATCGAAGGAGAAGGATACAAATCATTAGAAGAAGGACAAGAAGTTTCTTTTGAAATTGTCGAAGGTAATCGTGGACCTCAAGCTTCTAATGTTGTAAAACTCTAAACTCAATACATGTTGATCAGATGACAAATAGAGGAGAGGCGTATGCCTCTCCTATTTGATTGCCGTCTGAATCTCAATTGCGACAAGATTCTGCTTACAGCGCTGCTCGATTTCTTCTATTTGCTTCTCCTTTGACGGCATTCCTTTTTTTGCCATTTTCGCTAAACTTCCCAAATCACCGTATATTTCTTTAAATGTCTGCTGAAGGATTGTTTTTAAATCATTATCATTCACGGCTGGTTTTTCCCTTCTCTCCCAAGATACCCTGAATAATAGTAAATAAGCCCTAATTAATCAGGTTCAATAGTTATATCGGCTTATTTTCTATATTTTTTTCTATTTTCCGTACATATTTCTAAAAAAAATCTCCAAACTATTTGCGGAGGTGTTTTTTAATGGACTCTGAATTTTTCCCAAACGGACTGACGGATAAACGCCAGCTTGAATTAGCAGTGGAAACTGCCCAGAAAACAACGGGAGCGGCTACCCGGGGCCAAAATTCAACTTTGGTGGAATCTGCTTACCAAGCGATTCAGGATGCCAGAACGATGTCACAATCCAGTGAACTGCAAGCTCTCGACCAGGATTTTCTGCAAAAGCAGCGAATGCTTCTCGACGATTGCCAGCATCAGCTTGATGAATTCGAAAAATAAAACCGCAGAAGCTGCGGTTTTATTTTTTATTGATTTGTCAGCACCTTGCCGTAGGCTTTCAGCTTCTCCCCCACCGTGCATTGGTTGATACAGAAAGAATGAGCGTGCGTTTTTCCAAACTCTTTGCGGAAATGCTTTTTCACGAAACAGTCTTTGCAATATTCATCCTGAAGCTCTGTCAATTCTTTATAAATGCTTTTTTTATCCAATATCAGTCATCTCCGTTACCTTCTAATGTTATGCGGCTTTCAATTTGCCGGTCCGAGAGAATTTTTCTGGCAAGGTCATCCGCTTCTTGATTTTCCTTTCGGTTTACGGCTTCATATGCCGGTGTCAGCTTTAAGGATTCGAGCAGCGCTTCAATTTTATCCAGCCATTCGTTTTGCGTTTCATCATAACACGGCCAGCTGCCGTCAAGCTGATGCAAAACGACGAGGGAATCCCCTCTTATCGTGATTGAATTTCTGCTTGCGCCAAGTTCCTGCACTTCCTTAAGCGCTTCGTACAAAGCGGCATATTCCGCCTCATTGTTCGTCTGAAGCGTTAAGCTTTTGTTTTTCCGTATGCGATGCCGCTTGCCGCCGAGAGAATAATACACGACAATTCCGAGTCCTGCGCGTCCGCTTGTTTTGTCAAAGCCGCCGTCGAAATACACTGTAATGTCGTCAGGTTCGTACGCAAGTTCTTCAGTAAGCTTTTCTAATTCTTTAAGCGTCCAGCTCGCGCCTTTTTCATCCTCAAAATAAATGTTTTTTATATAAGGAAAGCGGCTGACTTCTCTTGCAAGCATGCGCGCTTTCGGAACGGTCAGCCAATCTTCGGAAAAAAACGCGACAGAGCCTGTTCCTTTTGCTTCTATTTCGATATACGGCTTAAGATTCATTGAAATCACCTTACCATTCATTAGTTGACGGGCGTGTGCTATAATCAAACCATTCTCAAATTGAAAGGAAGTCAGCAGGTTTTGTTTAACGATGTGTTATGGAGCTTATTTGCGGTCATTCATTTTATCATTGTTCTTCTGTTTTATAAAGGATTTGGCAAAACGGGCCTATTCGTATGGATCGGTTTCGCCACGGTGTGCGCCAACTTGCAGGTTGTCAAAACAGTTGAGCTGTTCGGGCTCACGGCAACACTGGGAAATATCATGTACGGCACCGTTTTCTTCGCAACGGATGTGCTGAACGAAAAATACGGTCCCCGGGAAGCGCGCAAAGCCGTCTGGCTCGGCTTTTCCACTCTGCTCGCTTTAACATGCGCCATGCAGGGGGCTCTTTTATATAAACCGGCTGCGTCAGATATCGCACAGCCTGCCCTTGAGACGATTTTCGGTTTTCTGCCGCGTGTTGCGCTCGGAAGCCTCTTGGCTTTTATTTTCAGCCAAACGATAGATGTTTATGTATATTCAACCATTCGGAGAATCTTTCCTTCAGATAGGCTTCTCTGGCTCAGAAACAGCGGAAGCACGGCCCTCAGCCAGCTGCTGGATACATTTATCTTCACTGCCGTGGCCTTTCTCGGCGTTTATTCCGCGGGCGTCTGGTTCAGCATCTTTATTTCGACTTATCTGATTAAATTTGCGGTATCACTCATTTCTGTCCCTTATGCGTATGCGGCAAAACGAATGACACCGAAGGGAGAGTGAGGGATGATGCCCGCTGAAATTTACGTGGACGGTGCAAGCGCCGGAAACCCGGGCCCGTCCGGTATCGGTATTTTTATTAAACATGACGGGAAAACAGAATCTTTCTCAATTCCGATCGGCGACCATTCAAATCAGGAAGCTGAATTTCTCGCTTTAATTGAAGGAATGAAGCTGTGTGCCGCCCGCGGATTTGAGTCCGTGTCATTCCGGACGGATTCGGATATCGTGGAGCGGGCCGCAGATCTTGAAGCGGTTAAAAACAAGGCTTTCCAGCCGTTTGTTGACGAAATCATCCGCTTAAAGACCGGATTTCCATTGTTTTTCATTAAGTGGATTCCCGGCACACAAAACCAAACAGCCGATCAGCTCGCAAAAAAAGCGATTCGGCTGAATAAATAACCGGAATGAAATTGCGTCTCACTGTTCATCCTACAAATGAGGTGAACAGCTATGAGAAAAGAAAATAAAGGCCGGCTGACCGGGGGCGTGAATCCTCAGGGAAATATGGAAGGAAATGCGCATAAAGACCCGAAATCAGCCCTTGAAAACAACGCAAAAAAAAGCAATACAAAACGCTAGAGGGATCAGCTGATCTCTCTGGCGTTCAGCTTTTCGAGCATTCTTTCAATTCCTTTTATCTGATGGCGTCTGAGCATTAAGGATGCTTCTTCCATCTTCAATGAAAAAAGTGCTTCTTCAAGCGTACAGACTAACGGCACCTCGCAATGTATTTCAGCAAGCTGCCTTGACAGCTCCAATTCTTTCAAGCTTTGCTGAATTTTCGTTTGCTGGCCCTTCGGCAAGAGAGCGAGGCTTTCTAATAACCGTTCTATGTTTTCGTATTCACGGATCAGCTTGTACGCCGTTTTTTCCCCGATCCCTTTAACGCCGGGATAGTTATCGCTCGTGTCTCCCATCAGCGCCTTAATGTCAATCAGCGCTTTTGGCGGAACTCCCGTTTCTTCTCTGAATATCTCATCTGTATATACCTTATAATTGCCGATACCCTTTTGCAGCAGCGCTACTTGAACTTGTTCATTCAGCAATTGAAGCAGATCTTTATCACCCGTTACAATCGTAATTTCCGCTTCCCCGGCAAATAGGGCAGAAAGCGTACCGATACAGTCATCCGCCTCATAGCCTTTTATGCCGATGTTTAAAAACCCGAGCTCTCGCGCTGCTTCTTTCGCTAAATCAAATTGCGGGATCAGCTCAAGCGGCGGTTCGCTTCTGTTGGCCTTATAATCTTGAAACAAATCATTGCGGTACGTTTTGCTCCCCATATCCCAGCAGCAGACGACATGTGTGGGCTGAAACGTATCAACCGCCGTAATGAGATGCTTTAGAAAACCGTTGACGCCGTTTGTCGGGATTCCGTTTTCATTTATCATAAAATTGCGATGAACAGCCGTCGCGAAAAACGAGCGGAACAAAAGCGCCATGCCGTCAACGAGCAGTAATTTGTTATTCATATATCGAAACTCCTTTTTTTATTCAATGTTCCTATTTTACCAAAGAAGGCGGTAAAAAAACAGCATCCCCCCATTTGGAAGATGCTGCCGTCACGTTACTCACCGTGTCTTTTATTGCTTGCCATCAGCTTTTCAGCTTCACGGCCGGCATAGGAATCAAATTTCTGTCCGAAGCCGTTTTTCTTTTTGGCATTGTTATTCTGCTGAGCATTTCTGTTTCCCAGTTTTGTTCTGCCCATGGTCATATCCCCCTTTAGAGAAGATACGGATAGTATGTACAGCAAGCGCTGATGACACACGCGGCAGGTTCATCCATTACTGTCTGCTGACGAATTCTTTCACCATCTCTTCACTTACGAATCGTCTTTGCGGCACGATGCCCTTTTTCGCCAGCTGGTTCATTTTTGCGGTGATGCCATTAATGGCATCTGTCGTGAACGGTTCATTCTGTCTGCATTTTACAATGGCTTCTTCAATGGCCTGTTCACGCTCATAGTCAAGCTGTACAAATGTTTTGACGTGCTGATGCTGTTTTGCGGAATGTGCTGAAATTGCTTTATGGACTTCTGACATAAAAGGTTTCATCTCGCTTTTTTCATTTTAGTCTACCACGACTGTTATCTGCCCGCCAACCGGATTTTTAAATTTTCAGCATTTCATCTTTCTTTTTCCATGCTTTTTCGGCCTCGTAAAGGTGTTCAATTTCCCTTGCACTCGTATTTTCCGCCGCAAGACCTTGTAAATAAGTGTCCCGCTGCTCGCGGATCTGGGACAGGCTTTTATCCGCCATGTCTTCTTGCAGACGGCGCACCTGCTCAGTATATCGCTCTGAAAGGCTTTCTTTCTCCTGCTCAAGCCACTTTTCTGTCACTTTTTGCAGGCTGAGCCTGAGCCCTTCCACAAACGCTGCTTTTCCGTTCTGTTCAAAAAACTGCTTCGGCGATTTAACTTCTTTTATGTGATGTGTGAATGCCGAGACGTCAATGACCGGAGCGACCTCTTTCAGCTGAACGGCAAATTCGTTTTCGGCGCTCACATAAATAGAGAAATCTCCGTCTTCCATAAGCTTCTTCTGACAGTTTTCCATCCATTCCTCAGTCATATGACGCTCAATAAAACCGGTCATCCGGATATCGAGCGTTTTCAGCTCTTGAATATATTCAAAACGGAATTCCTTGAGCGCTTCATTCAGCGCCGCTGATATATTTTGTTTCCAATCACCGTTTTGAAGACCCGGATGGAAGGCGGTTTTCAGCATATCATTCGCATAAAACGTCAGGCGATGTTTAATGTGATAGAGCTGCTCTTCCGTATCTTTCATCACTTTTCGAATGATGACCTCAGACGTACGGCGCTTTGAAATGTCAGCGAGAGCTTTTTCATAGGAAGACTCCAGACGCTGTTTCTTTTTCTCTTTTTCTTCTGCCGACTGGTGAAGAGATTCGTGAAGCTGTTCCACCATATCGCACAATTTGTCGGCCTCTGTTTTCAGCTGGGCGCAGCTTGCCCTCATTACATCTTCCTCAATAAAGTGCTCAAGCCCGGTTCTTACATCAGAGAACCTGTTATAAAAAGCTGCTTTTTTACCCGCAAGCTCTTCTTTACTTGAGACATGATATAATTTCGGCCGGTTAATTCCCTCTTTTGAGAGTTCTGAGCGGACATAGTCTTTGACGGTTTCCAGCTCGCTTTCGGTTTTGGCCAGATCTGCGGCGTTAATGACAAAAAACATTTTATCCATGCCGAATGATTCTTTGACGAGGCCGAGTTTCTTCAGAAAAGACCTGTCTCCTTTTGAAAAAGAATGCTGATAGTACGTCATATAAAAGAACGCGTCAGCATCTTTTATATATTGAAAGGCAAGTTCCGTATGGCGCTTGTTTATACTGCTTGCTCCCGGCGTATCAACAATGGTGATGCCTTTTTGCGTGAGAGGCGAATCATAATACACGGTGACTTCTTTTACGCAGCAGGCCGTTTTTTCTTCCGCTGCATACGGTTTTAAATCTTCAACCGGCACCGTCAGTGTCAGCCTTTGACGGATCTGTTCTTCATACGTATCAAACGCCTGCAGCATCGTCTGAATCACCGGGATAAGTTCATCCGGAACTTTTCCCTTTTTAATGGCATAATTCCATCTCTCTTTCAGTGAACGTCCCTTTACATCAGCGTCTTTCAGCTCAGTCAGCTGAAGCATTTCAGCGTCCAGCTCCTCCTCCGTTTTAAAAACGATCTCCGCAGATTTATGCGGTTTGCCGTCTTGCGGTTTCGTTATTTTGTTGATCGTAGCCGTTGTGGGCGTCGGTGATGACGGAAGCACGTATTCACCGACAAGCGCATTTGCAAATGATGATTTACCGGAACTGAATCCGCCGAATAACGCCAAGGTAAACTGGCGGTTTCCAAGCCGCTCAATCCTGCTTCGAAAGGCTTCTGCCTGTTTTCCTAATATGCTCGAGGATTCAAGAATCCCAGCAAGCTCATAGAATCGATCAGTCTGCTCTTTTATAGAAAGTTCCTTCATCGCATTTTTTTCGGGCTTGTTTACTTCATACTGTACAGTCTCTTTTGGTTTCTCTATTTGGACGGGCGCGTTTGCAAGACGTTTTTTTCGCGTATACCAGTCGCCGCTTCCAGTATCACAGGTCAATTCTTCTTCCCACAAAGCGCGGACTCGGGCTGCTTTTTCCAAGGCATTGCGTTCTTCTTTTGCCGATTGCGCGAGCTCATCCCTTATCTTCTTTTCTTTTTCGAGCCGTTTTTTCAAGTTCTCAATGAGCGGTCCGTTTTTTGCCTGAACATAAGCGGTCAGCTCCTCAATGAGTTCCGCTGTTTGTCTTTTGGCTTCCCTTCTGATCATCTCAGCGAGGTCTTTCGTATAAGTTAATACGTATTCAGATGAAAAGGCCGCTCCCTGCTTAATGGCCTGAGCGGTGATATCATCAGAAAGCGGTGTGCGGTACGCCTGGATTTTCTTGATCAGTTCGTCCGAATCCGCTTCATACCGCTTGGCCGCTTTCGTAAATGTGTCGATAATATGCCAATCCGCTTCCCCTTCCGTTCTTTTTTTAATATCGGCAAAAAATTCAGCATGCCTTCTCTCTTTCTCCTGAGCCGTTTTCGCTTTTGAAAAGAATAATCCGGTTTTAAATGAGGGCTGCTGTGATTCAATATAAGCAGATGCAAGCTCCCTCATCTCAAAAGGTGTCAGATTAGCGTTCTGCAATATGTTCTGCACGTCTTTTCTGATGTCTTTCTCTGCTGTTTCAGCCTGTTGAACCGCTTTTTTAAGCTCATCTTCAACAGAACGGACAAGTGCTTCTTGTTTGTCAAACTGCTCTCCGCTGCCGTTTTTATCTTCTTTTACGAGCATCTCTGTATGCTCTTTGACTAAGTGTGCGACTTTTCTCTCCGTTAAGGACCATAAATTTGATTTTGCCTGCTGTTTCAGCTTCTGCAGATGTTTTTTCAGCTGTTCCATGCCGTTTAAAGGATGGTCAGGCTCAGTGACAGACGTAAAGAAAAGCGATTCTTTCGGTATTCCCGCGCCTTCAAGCATATCTTCCACCTGCCTGCGGTACTCTTCAAACTTCGTTTCGGTTTCATCATGCCTGTCAATTTGGTTGACGATCAGAAACAAATTCGGAATACGGTCTTTGATGGAGCTGAGAAACAGCATATTTTCTTCTGAATGAACGTGATTATAATGAACGACGTAAAATAAAGCGTCAGCCTGATGGAGAACCGAAGCGGCAGATAAAAAATGCGCTTCGTCCGTCGAATCAATTCCCGGTGTGTCAATGTAGGCCGCATAAGGCTCTGACTCCTTAAAGCCGGCATAGACTTCCACCGTTTCAATTTGCTCACCGTCTTTACAGAATTGCTGCACTTGTTTTTTATCGTAACTTCCTTTAATTTCAGCATAAGCCCCGTCCGTCGTATGAAGCACGACTTTATCTTCACCGTGCCGGATGACAACGAGGTTGGCGCTTGTGGGAATCGGGCTTGTCGGCAGTATGTCTTCACCGAGCAATGTGTTTAATAAAGAGGACTTTCCGGCCGAATAATGCCCGGTAAACGCGATATAAACCTCTTCATCAGCCGCTTTTTTCATAATGGCTGCGAGCTGATCGGCCCGTTTTTCATCTTGATGATCTAAAAATTGTGCGTATAAGGCACCCGTTCTGCTGAAAATCTCCCTGTTATGGCGTTCTTCTTCTGTCATGTGTCTTTACCCCTTTGTGTCTGTCGCATCAAATGACGTTTTCATTTTTAGAAAGCTCTGAAAAAAACCTCTCCCCCATTTTACACAAGAATGGCCCACTTTTCTTCAGGAAACGTAAAAAAGCCGCCGATATCGGCAGCTGATAAAGAAAAAACACCCGCGGCATTAAAAACCGCAGATGTTTAAGAAGACATCGATTTATTCGAAACTTTTTTCAATACGAAACCAATTAAAACACTGTATGTACAAACGGCTGCAAATAAAAATAACATTGTCATTTTCGGCACCACCTTGAATGAGAATCATTTTCATATTTACATCTTATCATGAGTGAGAATGATTTTCAATCTCTATTTTGCGGTGTTTTCTTCTAGCGCTTTCTCTTCGGCGCGAATCCTCACAGTGAGCATGCAGGCATTGAGAATCGAAAAGAGAAATAGTGTCCAATACGCTCCGTATAACAGCGGCAGAAAAATAAATTCTAAGATGACGACCATGTAGTTCGGGTGTTTCATCCACCTGTACGGCCCCTTTCTGACAAGCTCCGCATCCGGCACGACAAGAATTTTCGTATTCCAATACCGCCCTAATGATAATAGAGCCCAATACCTGATCCCCTGTACAAATAAAATAATACATATAATGGCGGCCCACCTTGGAGAAAGCGTTTTTTGAAACGCCGCCACCTCAGCTGTAAGAGAGACAAAAAAGAGCACGTGCATCAGGACGAGAAAGGGATAATGTCCTTCTCCGTATTCGACTGCGCCTTGCTCTTTCACCTTTTGCTCATTGCGCCGGGCCACGATCATCTCCGCAATCCGCTGGGCCGCAAGCAGCATGATAAACAGCCAAAACATTAAGAAGCCCCCTTTTCCCAGCTGAACAGCAAAAGCTCAGACGAAAATCCCGGCCCGAGAGCGCCGATCAGCCCTTTTTCGTTTTCTTTCTGCCGGCCGCGGAGCAACTGTTCTTTTATCACGTGAAAAATAGTTGCGGAAGACATGTTGCCGTGTTTTTGCAGCACCTTCCGAGATGCCGCAAGATGACCGGAGTCCATTGAAAGACTCGTTAAATAGGCGTCAATGACCTTTTTCCCGCCTGGATGGGCAAGAAAGGTTTTAATGTCGTGAGGATCGACACCATATTCTAATAAAAATTCATCAACATTGTCCTTCAGCCACTGTGAAACCAGGGTGGGAATATCTCTTGAAAAAATGACTTGAAAACCGCTGTCGGTGAATTCCCAGCCCATCACATCTTCCGCATCCGACATCATCACCGATTGAGTGGCAAATATCCGCGGAAGAAGCGGCTGTTTGACGTCGTTTCGGTTCGCCTTTTCCCCTCCGATTAGTACTGCGGCAATTCCGTCCGCAAACAGGGAAGTTCCGATTAAGTTGCTTTTTGACTTGTCGTTCGGCTGAAACGTTAAGCTGCAGAGTTCAGCCGCGATGACAAGCACGTATGCTTCAGGATATGCGCGGCAGTATTCGTACGCCCTGGACAGGCCGGCCGCTCCGCCCGCGCATCCTAAGCCCCAGATCGGTATCCGTTTTGTTTTCGCAGAAAACGGCAGCTGATTCATCACTTTCGCTTCAATGCTGGGTGTCGAAAGCCCGGTGCTGGAAATAAAAAAGATCGCATCCACTTTTTCATATGGGAAGGGATTTGTTAAACAATCCGGGTTTGTTAAACAATCAAGCGCCGCATCCGCACTATGCTTAACGGTTTCTTCCGTATACAGCCGGTTCTTTTCTGAAAAACCCCGCGCCGTTTTATACCATTCAATCGGCCGGACAAACTGCCTTGATTCAATTTCGCCGTTTTGAAAGGCTTTTAACAGCCGATCAATATCCTTAAATGAATCGGCAAACATCCCTCTCGCAAAATCTGCCGCCGTTTCTTGCGAGACATGATACTTCGGAATGCTCGTTCCGACCGACAACACATATGCCATGCCCATCACCTCTTCACATAAAGGTTTCCGCTTTTTTCCTGAATGTATGCATAAGTTTGAATCGAGGATTTCACTGACATGCCATTTTAATTTAAAATTGGCCCTTTTGAATGATAAACCGTTCGACTATACTTGACCCATTCATAAAAAAAGGTTGTGATAAGCATGCTGAAACCCGTCATTCTTAAAGGGTCACTCGTTCAGTTAGAGCCGATGACGATTGATCACTCTCAGGCACTTTGTGAAGCTGCTTCAGAAAATAGGACGACTTACGCTTACACCCATGTTCCTGACGGAATCGAAGAAACAAAGCGTTATATTGAACGTGCGCTTTCCGATTATGAAAAAGGACTTGCATTGCCATTTGCAGTACGGAGTCTTGAAACAGACCGAATCGTCGGAAGCACGCGGTTTATGGATGCGGAAGTGTTTACGCGGCCGGCGGACGCAGCCCCGGAAGTGTGTGAGATCGGCAGCACATGGTATGCCTCTGCCGTACAGCGGACCGGTGTCAATACGGAATGTAAACTTCTGTTGCTGACCCATGCGTTTGACGCGTGGCAAGCTGTCAGGGTGACGTTGAAAACCGATGTTCGCAACCAGCGCTCATGAACTGCGATTTTGCGGATCGGTGCCCAATTTGAAGGAATCCGCCGCGCGCATATTCCGGCTGTCGACGGCGGCCTCAGAGATACCGCCTACTACTCCATCCTTCGGGCGGAATGGCCTTATATCCGGCAAAACCTTTCTGGCCGGCTTGCAGCATATAACTGAAAAACCTGCCGATATATACGGCAGGTTTTTTACATATTCGGATCATGGACGTATAAATTGAGATCGATCCGTCCGTCTGAGGTGACCGCTACCCCCTCAGCTTCAAGAGACAGCTTCTGTACAGAAAACATCTCTTCATCTCTTAATCCGATTTCACCCTTTGCATTGATGACCCTGTGCCAAGGAAGACGATGCTTTTTACTCATGGAGTGAAGAATCCTCACAACCTGCCTCGCTCCCTGCGGACTTCCCGCAAGACCGGCAATTTGACCATACGTCATCACTTTTCCTTCAGGAATCTGTTTGATAATGGCTACCGCCCGTTCCGTAAATGTCATGTAACTCCTCATTTCGCAAGAGCAGATGATTTTCGAGAAAATCAGCCACTTCCTGTTCTTATTTTTATAGATGATAATTGCTTCATCATCATACTTATTACATCTCTGCGTTTAAATAGATTATCTGTTTGTTCACAAAAAATTAACAAAGATAGGCATGTACATGTTTAACATAATATGTAATAATACAATTGTATTAAAAAAGAAAAGGAGTGTTTGCAATGAAAATGAAAAAAGCTTTAGCCGGCTCAGCCCTATCACTCGCTTTACTCTGTTCTGCCGCCCCTGCTTTTGCCGCAGGTCCTGCTGATACACCTTCTGCAGAAAGCAAAACGAAGGAAGTATCTGCTTTGGCGACGTTCATACTTAATGGTTCTGGCCCTGATTATCCTACTTCAATTTACCAGAATGGAATCACCTATTATTTAGACAACATCACCTTCCATGGTGCTGATGGCACTTGGACAGCCGTCTACAAAAGCTGATTTTTCATGACGGCGGAATGATTGTCTTAAGTAACAACTAAAAAGCTGCTAATATAAGGGGGCTTTGCCCCTTTTTTTAGTTTCACTGCCTTTTATAATTGATCCAGCATATAGCACCTAGGTGCGTAATTTCATTTCACCCGATGATCATTATCAGTCGTACTGTTTTCTGCTTTTAGACGCAAAAACACATAATCTAAAATTCTCTCCCGCGTGTCTATCCAAAAGCCGAGTCTCAACTCTATCAATCCGGAACATTTTATCGACGCCTGAGTTCCCCAGCTAACGTTAAGAAACCTCTTACTTGCTCTTTTATTTTTGATAAAACACCATCCAGGGTGATAACATGAGATTTGCTTGGGAAGAATTAATTATAATTGCATTCGGAATGATTTTACTGAGAATTTCAGGGAGAAAATCCATTGCACAAATGACCATCGCACAGACAATGGTGATGATTTCAATCGGTACGATTATCGTTCACCCCATTTTAGAAACTAGTTTATTGAAAACATTAATCACTGCGTCTATCCTTTTAGTGCTTTAATTTTGATGGAATGGTTTCAAGTAAAAGTAAACTGGATTGAATTTTTTTTAACCCGAAAATCTAAATTCGATATAGAAGACGGCCAACTCAATATAGAAAACTTAAAGAAGCTGAGACTGACAGCAGATCAACTCGAAATGCGTCTAAGGCTTCTTGGCATTTCAAAAATAAACACAATTAAATATGCCACTTTAGAAGCTAATGGACAATTAGGCTACGAATTAAAAGATGACTGTAAGCCTTTAACCATCAAAGATCTTAAAAATGTGATCGATCCAAAATTCCTTAACAATGAGTCTCCATCTCAAACAGAGGGTCAAGCCAATCTATTTGAGGAAATCAAAAGACATCAGACTCAGCACAAGCCAAAAAATCTTGAATAATTCGCTGATTAGTAAAACCTTTTGTTATTCAAAACCGAAGCCGGATCCAGACCGTTAACCGCCGATCATTTTTTACCGAAATCGGTTTATAAGAAACAAAAAAGCATCTGAAGCAGATGCCTTTTTTCCGACGAGGTCCTTGTATGCGCCTGAATATGCTTTTCAGCCGCCTATACCCACCGTCGGCCTTAGCCATAATGTTAATCAGTTTGTTTTTATAAAATCATTGATTAATTGATCAGTCGTTAATATTGTGGCAAATTCATCATGCAATGTAGCCAGAGATATATTGTGAATAGTCTCTGCATCATAATATGTATCATTTTGGTCTCTCATCCCGAAGGCTGCTGTTGCATCTGAAATCAGGTAGGTATCAAATCCTAAATTACCGCTCATTCTTGTAGTTGTTGAAACACAATGGGGCGTAGTCAAACCAGTTATTACGACAGTTGTTATATCATTTGATTTTAAAATCTCTTCTAGATTAGTCCCGATAAAGCTGCTGTTTACTTTCTTGGTTATAATGACTTCTTTATCCATAGGTTTAACGATTTCCTTTATAGCAACCCCCTCATTTTTTGGATAAAATAAAGAACCAGGTTTATCAGAAATATGTTGTATGTATATGACTGTCCATCCTTTTTCTCTCCATAATTTCAGTATTTTACTAATATTTTCTTCCGCTTTTACGTTATTTCGTTCTCCCCATTTTTTATCATCGAAAGCTATTTGTACATCCACAATGATTAACGCTTTTTTCTTTTCTGCCACCAGATAACCTCCTATATTGAAAATTAGTATTTATAACATTTTAAATAAAGTTTTTACTTTTGTACAATTGTTTCAGTTTTAAATTTCATATCACACCTTTCCCGTTGGAAAAGCGCTGGAATAGCTAAAGCAAACACTCACTCAAAGGCTGCAGTTCACCAGAGGCCAGCAATAATCAACTCTTTTTCTCTATATACTTATCAGTATCCCTTTTGCCATCCACTCCCCTAACAAAATTCACGCTACGCTCACAAAATATTAACAAAAAACCCCTTGGTTATTTTTGTATTTCATGTAATAATACAAGTGTATTAAAAACAAAGGAGTGTTTAAAATGAAATTAAAAAAAGTTTTAACTGGTTCTGCCTTGTCTCTCACTTTACTCGTTTCCGCTGCCCCTGCTTTTGCATCCAGCCCTGGCAATACAAATAGCGACTCAACTCAAACAAAATTTTCGACACAAGCGACCAAAGATTCTTTTACAATGGATTACCTTCATAGATGGGATATCCCAAATACAACTGTTAAAAATGGTGTTACTTATTACCTTAAGAAAGTAGAGATAATCGAAGGGTTCTATCGCGCAACTTTTGAAGGATGGATTAATTAGAAGAAGGGGCTTTCCCTTCTTTTACTCTCTTTTGTAAGGATCGGTGCACAAGACACTCCCCCTCAGTGCCCATCCTGCAGTTTCATTTCGGCATCAGGCATTTCATTCCATGTCTCAACCAAGTTTCGTGTCATCACAGTGCGAGCAATGATATTGTTTACGATATGATCCCCCATTCTCCTTTTTTTTCTTACATTTAGTCATATGTTCACGTACATATAGTTCGGGACGGTTTTTCGGCGAAATAAGGCGGATGCCGCATCACTCAATTTGTTTTTTTTCAAACAATGAAACTATTAAAAAAAGAGGATGCCTCGCAAAAAGTTCAGCAACTTTCGGAAGCATCCTCGATCTGGATAAAATAAGATGTTATTTTAAAGAAAACGGATCACTAACCCTCTTGAACCCTTGTCACATCAAGGGTTTTTTTCGTTTTAGGAATCATATTATAAACTATATTCAAAAGCACGGCGGTAAAGCTTCCGGCGACGATTCCGTTTGTGGTCAGCAAATTTAAGTAAGACGGCAGGTGCTTAAACATATCGGGAACGACAGTTACACCGAGTCCCAATCCGACCGAACACGCGACGATCAGAAGGTTTTCCTGCTTTTTAAAGTCAATTTGACTGAGCATTTTAATGCCGTAGGAAATGACCATGCCGAACATGGCCACCATCGCGCCGCCCAGTACTGAAGACGGGATGATGGTCGTGAAGGCTGCGATTTTCGGAAAAAGGCCGAAGAGCATTAAAAGTGCGCCCGTGACACCGATGACCGCGTTTTTCTTAATCCCCGTCAGCTGCACGAGACCGACGTTTTGGGAATAGGCCGTATACGGAAAAGCATTGAAAATGCCGCTGATGAATACCGCCAGACCTTCCGCGCGGTAGCCTTTTGCTAAATCACGTTCAGACAGGCGCCGGTTTGTCAGGTCACCGAGAGCGAAATAGACGCCGGTTGACTCAACAAGGCTGACAATGGCAACGATGGACATCGTAATAATCGGTGCCGCATGAAATGTCGGCGTCCCGAAGTAAAACGGTTTAATCATTTGAATGGCGTCAGCATTCGCCACATTGTCAAATTGCACTTTTCCCATAAAATAAGCGATGGCCGTCCCGATGACAATGCCGATTAAAATCGAAATGGATTTCAAAAATCCTTTTGTAAACCGATAAAGCAGCACGATAATGACGAGCACCGTAAATCCGAGGGCAAGGTTAGCCGGATCACCGAAATCCTTGCTGCCTTCCCCGCCGGCAATATGATTCATCGCGACCGGCATTAAGGTCATCCCGATAATCGTCACGACAGATCCGGTTACGACAGGCGGAAAAAAGGATACGAGCTTGCCGAAGAAAAATGACAGCAGAATGACAAGCAGACCCGATGCCAAAATGCTTCCGTAAATGGCTGAAATCCCGTACTCCTTACCGATGGAAATAATCGGCGCTACCGCGGTGAACGTACAGCCGAGCACAACAGGCAAGCCGATGCCGAAACATTTATTCCTCCATACTTGAAGCAGCGTAGCAGCCCCGCACATAAAAATGTCAATTGATACGAGATATGTCAGCTGTTCTGCGTTCAGTCCCAATGCCGCTCCTACAATTAAAGGAACAACGACGGCGCCGGCATACATGGCAAGCACATGCTGGATACCGAGGGAAAGTGTTTTGGCATAGCCGTTTTTCATAAACGGACCTCCTGTACAAATGTCACTTTTCCGTCTTCAAGCGATTGAATTCTCGCCAGTGATTCGACCCGGCATCCTTTTTTCACCAGCTCGTCTCTTCCCGGCTGAAATGACTTTTCAATGACGATTCCGATCCCGCAAACCGCTGCGCCTGCTTGTTTTACGATGGACAAAAGCCCCTCTGCCGCCTGTCCGTTCGCTAAAAAGTCGTCAATGATTAACACGCGGTCTTCTTTCGAGAGATGATTTCCGGAGATTGCAATCTGACTTTCTGTTTTTTTCGTGAAAGAATAGACGGACGCCGTCAGCAGATCATCCGTTAACGTGAGAGACTTCCTTTTTCTCGCAAAGATGACGGGAACGCCGAGTTCAAGACCGGCCATTACCGCAGGGGCAATGCCCGAAGATTCAATTGTGACGATTTTGGTTATCTCGTCTTTTTCAAAACGGCTCGCAAATTCCCGGCCGATCTGCTGCATGAGAACCGGATCAATTTGATGGTTTAAAAAAGAATCCACTTTCAGCACTTGATCAGAAAGAACGATTCCGTCTTCTGCTATTTTTCGTTTTAATGCTTCCACAATGATTACCCCCGCTTATAAAAAATAAAAAAAGCATTGCCCGCTCTCCAAAAAAAGAGCAAGCAATGCCGAATGATCTACACGTAACGGCCGAATAAAGCCGTCCCATTGCTCACTCATAGTCGGACATTTACGGTGACCGGTAGAAACTTGCGTGCCATATCCACGCGATTATATGAGTGTTCGTATGATATTAATCAAATTATAACAAGATACACTTCTTTTGCATAGTGAAATTTGAATATTCCCGAACTTTTACAAAGAATTAGTTTTCGATTATTCGTCTTTTTAGAATTTTTAGAAAAACGCCCGGTGTATGCCGGGCGTTTCGTTTATAAATATAAATTTGAATATTTGCCGACGAGATACTCAATGAGATATTGAACGTTCAATTCTTCTCCCGTTGCATCTTTTATGATATCAAGCGGCATTTTGCGTCTTCCGTGCTGATGAACCTTTTCTGTCAGCCATTGTTTGATCGGCTCAAAGTCGCCCCGTTCTATTAATTGATCAAATTCAGGCAGATCCTCAAGCATGGTATGCTTCAGCTGTGCCGCATACATATATCCGAGCGCATAGGAAGGGAAATAGCCGAAATCGCCGCCCGCCCAATGTACGTCCTGCAAAATGCCTTTTGCGTCAGATGGCGGCGTAATGCCTAAATAATCATGATATTTTTGATTCCACAATGCCGGCAGTTCTTCCACTGTCACTTCATTGCTGAAAATCGCTTTTTCAATTTCATAACGGATAATAATATGAAGCGGATATGTCAGCTCATCGGCTTCAATTCGGATAAAGGACGGTTTCGCCTCGTTTACGGCGCGTACAAAATCCTCTCTTTTTACATTTTGAAATTGATCAGGTGAAGCCTCAACCATTTTTTCATAATAGGCGGTCCAGAATTGTTGATTTCTGCCGATAAAGTTTTCATAAAATAACGATTGGGATTCATGAATTCCCATGGATGCACCGTCAGATAAGTTCGTTCCGCTCAGGGCTTCGTCAATATTCTGCTCGTAGATCGCATGCCCGCATTCATGAATCGTTCCGAAAATCGCCGTGCGGAAATCGTTTTCGTCATATCTGGTCGTCACCCGCACATCGCCGCGGTTGATCGTCGTCATAAACGGATGAACCGTTTCGTCCAGGCGGCCGCCGTCAAACTCATACCCAAGTTCTTTTAAGAAATACAAGGAGAGATCTCTTTGTTTTTCTTTCGGAAACGTTTTCGTTATAAAGGAAGTGTCCGGTTTATTTCCGGATGTCGTCACTTTTTTGACAAGCGGAATGATCGCTTCCTTCAATTCAGAAAACAGCTGATCCAGCACCTTTACCGTAACGCCCGGTTCGAAAATATCGAGCAATGCGTTGTATGGATGATCTTCATAGCCCCAATACGAAATAAACCGCTTATTAAAATCAATCAGCTTCTCAAGGTACGGAGCAAACATAGAGAAATCAGAGGCTGCCCTTGCCTCCTCCCAAGCCGTTTCCGCTTTCGATGTCAAAATGACATATTCTCTATACTCATCTTCAGGTATTTTTTTATTATGATCATAATCTTTTTTTGCAAGTTCCGCAGCTTTCACTGTATCTTCAGAGAGCTCTTCTGCATGCGCGAGAAGGATGTCAATCAGCTCTTTCATCCGGTCGGATGTCTGGATTTGAAAAACGTCAGCCGACAGCTGCCCGATGCTTTCCGCCCGGTCATCAGAACCTTTTTTCGGGGCTCCCGTTCTTGAGTCCCAATGCATGAGCGCAATGGCTTCTTCATAGTGGGATACTCTTTTTAACAGATCAAAAAACTCTTTTTCATATGTATGTAAATCCATATCCGTTCCCCTCCCTTTTCACTATCAATTACAGGCTAATGGAACGCCGTCATAAAGTCAACTTCCCGGATTTAAAAAAGCCGCAGGATAAGATTCCTGCAGCTTTTGTTTTTATATGATTTTCGGTGTAACAGGCAAGACCTTTTTGACTTCGGCCAGGACCCGTTCACTTTCTCCGCCCGCATAAATGGATATGGTTCCGCTGTCCTGATTAGAACGGATGAGGCGGCCGATTCCCTGCCGGACTCTCAAAAGCATGTACGGCAGATCAACTTCCTCGAACGGATCTTTTTTCGCTCCGTTTCGCTTTGCGGTAAACACAGGATCATGAGGCGGATACGGCAATGCCCAAATGGTCACATTCCGGAGCGAGTCACCGGGAATGTCAAGACCTTCCCATAAGTGGACGGAACAAAGCACGGATTCTTCATCCCGCTGGAATTTTTCGACCAGACTGCTGATCTCTTCGTCACCTTCGTAGTAAATCGGATACGGCAGCTCCCACGCGGCAGCCTGTTCTTTAAATTCCTTCATGTCTTCAAAGGAAGGGAAAAGAACGAGAGTGCGTCCTTCATTCTCCTTAATGGTTTCAATCGTTTCGGCTGTTTTCTGCTCAGACGTCATGTCACCGTGAAGCGAAACAGACATTTGCTCCTCGTAATCGTACGGAGATTCAACGGTAAATGATAAAGGATCACGGATTCCGAGACTGTCAGCGATATAATCAAATGAACCGCCCTCAGAAAGAGTGGCCGATGAGAAGATATAAGGAATCTTTTTAGAAAAGACCTTTTCTCCCAAAACTTCGGCTACAGTTCTCGGCATAACGACAAACGTTGAGTCTGTATCCCGCGTTTCAAGCCAGCTGATGGCATCCTTTTGATACAGCGACAGCGAATATGCCATTTGTTCGACGTATTCTTCTACGACTGACAGCTCGTACTTATCGATCGTATACATTTCCGATTCAAATACGAGCGCCTCGCCGATTTTATCGAGCAGACGGCACAGTTCGTCAGCCGCACGCTTAACACGCTGGTCGTTTTGGATGTCCAATCGGTGAGAGCCGGCGATTTCCTTCGATTCCTCTGACAGCACATAGAAAAACTCATCGTTTGCGGCAAGGGCATCTTCAATCAGTTCGGCGAATTCCTCTCTGATGTCATTTTGAAGCAGACGCTCTAAAAACAGCTCGAGCGTCGACTGCTTCACACGATACGTTAACGCTTTTTGCGCGGCGAATTCCAGCAGATGTCCTTCATCAAACACGACGGCGCTGTGATCCGGCAAAAGCGGCAGCTGCCCTTCCCTTTTGCGTGATTCTTCCGTCCATACATGCTCCATGTAGAAATCATGGGAGCAAACAATCAGATCCGTTGATTTTCTGTAATGATCTCTTGAAAGTGTTAAACCGCATCTATGTCTCATATCACATGTTAAACAATCTTGGAAGGAATCATAGCTGACGCCTGCCCACTCTTCATTTGTCAAATCAGCGTACTGTTTGCGGTCGCCGTACGGATAAAAGCGCTGCATCGCTTGTGATTCGTGTACGAATGAAGGCAGCGACTCATAAAGATCCAGCCACTTTTCATCATCAGAACGCTGCATCGTTTTCTCAAGCTTTTTCAGACACAGATACTGCTCATGGGATTTGGACAGCCGTGTATCAATCTGCAGATCCAAATGTTCTGTCAGCTTGGAAATGTCGCCTTCTTTTTTGACAAGCTGTTCTATTAACGTTTCATCGGCGCATGCGATAATGGCCGGTTTACCCGTATATCTGGCATAGCTGATGGCAAACAGCAGATACACCAGCGTTTTCCCCGTACCGACTCCTGCCTCAGCGAACATGACCTTTTTCTCTTTAAAAGCCCGTTCAAGCTGAAACGCCATAAATACCTGCTCATCCCGAAGGTCAAAGCCTTTCTCGGGAAGGATATCGTAAAACACGTCACCAATCCAATTGTTCAATTCTTCGTAAAAATTCTTTTCTTTTGTTAAAGCAAAAGGCAAACGTGATGTTGTCACCCAACTCCAACCCCTAACTATTCGGCATTCAGACCATCTATAATATCATTTAACCCTTTTCAATACAACAAAAAAACTTGGCCACGCCAAGTTTTTGTCATTACTCATTTCCGGTTAATGATATGTGTACATAGGAACGGATGGTCTGTTGAATGTGTATGTTTTACCGCATTTTCAAGTTCTTCCTGTGCGTGTGTCATGGCGGAAGGACCGAACTCCGCTCCGGCTTCCTCCAGCCGGAAAGCAGTTGCATCTAACGCCTTTTGTATTTTACTGAAGTGCTCGCTGTTCAGCATAAAATAAGATCACCTCTCAAATAGAAATAATCATCATTCTATGCCGATGCTTCACTTTCTATACATGCCATCCTGAATGATCCGCACCTGACCTGCACAAACTACAACAGATATTCGATCGAATATCCATCTTCACAAAATTATTCTATCCGGGAGTGATGGTTACATGAGTTATAAAGATCGATTAGATCAGCATTCTGAATTGTTTCATCACAATTGGACGCGGCCGAAACGCTCTAAATCGCAGGTGAACGGCCACACCGAAATGTCCCAGACCAACATTATTTTACGGAGCAACGCAAAAGCGCACCGCTGGTAATGGCAGAATAAAACGTAAAGATGCCGGAGAAGACGCTGTTTCAGGCGTCTTCTCTTTGTTACGGCTTTTTCCGCTGCGGCCGCACTTTAGCCCAGTACTGATAATAATCCGTTTTGATAAAACCGTTAAAGAGCTTCCGTTTTTTTGTTGCTTTTCTTCCGTAGACCTCTTCAAATTGTTCATTTGACGTTAACATGTAGACAGACCATGTATCAAGAGATTCAAATGCCCGGCCCATTTCTTTATACATCTGCTCGACTTCCTTTTTTTCGCCGAGCCGTTCGCCGTACGGAGGGTTTCCGACGATAACGCCGAATTCGAGTTTCGTCGTAAAATCCTGCACTCGCATCTGCTTGCATTCGATCAGGTCCCCAAGTCCCGCTTCTTCTGCATTTTCTTTGGCGATGTTTACCATCCGGTGATCTACGTCACTGGCAAAGATCTGCAGCGGCTGATCATAGTTCGCCTTTTCTTCCACTTCAAGGCGCGCCTTGTCCCATAGTTCTTTTCCGATCCATTCCCAGTCTTCTGAAGCAAAATCACGGTTAAAACCCGGAGCAATGTTTTGCCCGATTAAAGCGGCTTCGATGGCGATCGTGCCGGAACCGCAGAACGGATCGACGAACGGACGGTCAGGCGTCCAGTTGGTTAACAGAATTAACGCGGCAGCGAGCGTTTCTTTAATCGGAGCTCCGCCCTGATCAACCCTGTATCCCCGTTTGTGAAGGCCTGTTCCTGATGAATCCAGCGTAAGCACCGCTTTATCTTTTAAAAGGGAAATCTCTACCTTATACTCGGGTCCCGTTTCTTCAATCCATTCATTTTGTTTTCCTGATTGAAGTTTCAGCTTTTCCGCTATCGCCTTTTTGACGATCCGCTGGCAGTCGGGCACACTGGCAAGCACTGATTTCACGGACTTTCCGATAACGGGGAACTTTGCGTTTTCGGGAATGTACGCGCGCCAGTCAATCGCTTTTGTTTTTTCAAACAGCTCATCAAACGTTTTTGCCTGAAACTCGGCGACCTGTACTTTAATGCGGTCAGCCGTCCGCAGCCATAAGTTAGCGCGGCAGATCGCAAGCGCATCTCCTTCAAAAATGACTTTTCCGTTGTCTACTTTGCATTCATAACCTAAATCACGCACTTCTTTGGCGACGATCGCTTCAATTCCCATCGGCGCCGTCGCTATTAGTGTGTACTTCTTCATCGTATCACCCTGTCTCTTTTAAGCTTTCGTTTCATTCAAGATAAAAGCTCCCCTTTAAAGGAGAGCTCTAATTTGTCATATCAATAATGTTTAACGTTCTGTAAGCCATGTTTTGTTCCGTCGTACTGCAATCGGCTCATCACCTCGTACTCAGGCGGCAATCATCTATCTACAGAAAGTATTCTGTCCTTCTATCTGTTCAGTTCCTTCAAGAAGGTTCCCCTACCAAAATTTGGGTTTCTCGCTCGAGGGGTTTACCGCGTTCCACTCTCACCATTTCTGATGAGACTTCGTCACTGTGGCACTTTCAAGGATACTCAGCCATATCCGGAGACGTAGGCTTTTTTCCTGCCGTCAGCCTATCAAGGCTGCCCTAGCTTATTTCTTCGCTAGGCACGAACACTACGGGCATCTCAGCACCGTGCGAGCATGGACTTTCCTCTACAGATTCAAAGATCTGCAGCGATTACCCGAACGTTAAGAACACTTGTTCATTATAAAGCAACTTGTCTCATTTGACAAGTGCATCTGCCTTATTCGTCATAAAGTTTGCTGCCGAATACATGTTTCTCAAGGTTGGACAGCCTTTTCAGAATGTCAAAGTTGGTCGTATTGGACTGCACCGGCTGTTTTTTGCTTGCTTCTTCAAGCTGTTTTTTCAGCTGCAGATTTTCCTGCTGCAGTTCTTCAATTTCTTGATGAAAGGTTTCATAATCCTTAATAATCATATCTAAAAATTTGTCAACGTCTTCTTGTCTGTAACCTCTAACGCCTGTTTTAAATTCTTTTTCCAAAATGTCTTTCGCAGAAAGCTTTACTTTATCAGCAAGCATCTTTTTCACCTCATATCGTGAATCATCATGTTATATTTTATTCAGAAACACGTCCCGTTGTCAAATATTCTCTGACGTGTTATGTAAAGAAATCTTCTTCTTCAACGGCGGCACGGAGATCATCCATCGTAATCGAATAAATCGGATATCCGTCGGTTTCACGGCGTTTTTCTGCCTGCTGCAGCATATATTTCGGCGACCCTTCCACCTCCGGATCATATAAAAGCAAAAGCGCATCTGACTTTTCAATAAAGAACGCGTTTTTCTGCCGGAATTGGAGCGGACTTTCGTACGGCCGATGCGTCAGGCTCTCCTCATAATCTGCCTGAGCAAGCACCGCTTCATACATTTCTTTATTCGGCTCCTTCCACTTTTCCTCCTGGCCGTAGAAAGGCGTGATAACGGCAACCTTTAATTCCGGATACTCTTCTCTGAGATCGTACGCCGTTTCTGCCGCCCAAAGCTCAGTCCCCAGCTGTCCGGATATGAGAATCCATTCCAAGCCTTCGTCAATAAAGCTTCTGAGTCTGGTTTCTATCGCCTTTTTTATATAAACAAGCGCCCGGTCATCCCGTTTAAAAATCCCGAGTTCAAACGGCTTGTACCCCGTTACGGCTAATACTTTCAATTGATCACCTGCTTAAAAAATGGGGCTCCCCATCGGGCCCCATTTTGATTTGCTGATATCCTAACCGATCTTGCTTAAGCATTCAATACTAATGATCGCAGCAAGGGCTTCCGCACTGAAAATGCTGGTGAGTTGTCGGGTCAACATTTGAAAAAGTGTGCGGATAGTAATGAACGTGCTCAAAGTTGTGGTGATTTACGTTAGTTGTATGTTGCGGATGAATATGCGGCACAACCGTGTTAGAAAAGCAATGGTGTTCACAGCAATGAGTCGGATGGACAATCGGCGGCATCACGTTTGGTCTGCAACAATGATGATGAAACATGCTAAATCCCCTCTCCATTAACTTTTATTACACTGTTAGGTTATGAAGAAAAGAGGGTGCATGTTCTAATTCAATCACCCAATTTAAAAGTGCGTCAGCAAGCTGTCTTTAAAATTCGAAAATACAAACGCAATCAAAAAAACCACGACAAAGAACAAGTAAAAAACACCTTTATACATACCAACTCTCCCCTATAAATAACTAACGCTATTTTACAAGATGCGGCACCATTCTACAACAAAATCGATGCGGATTCAGAAAAAAATATTTTTGGCGAAACAGCTCGGCTTTTGCGCTTTCCCGGGCAATATTTTAAGAGGAATATTTCCTCTTGAGCCGGGCAATTCTTACATGGAGCTTCTCGGCTTCTTTTTCCGATATTTCCCCGTCTTCTGCTGCCTGCTGTGCGGCCTGCAGAGCTTTTTTGTAATCTTTTGCATGATGCTCAAAATAGATCGCCAGCTCAACCGCTGATTGGTGTCTGCATGTGTGAAGATCAGAGCCCGTCAGTTTCTCCCAAAGGGACACGGCGTCTTGCCTGCGGTTTTGTTTTTTATAAAGCATCGCTAAGTCAAAAAGGGCCCGATCCGAATCTTTAAAGTCTTTGCCTTGCAGCGCTTCCAGCTGCGAAACGGCGCGATCGGTTTCTTTATGAGCGATAAACCATTTCGCCATGGCGTATGCTTCCTGACGTTCTGACGTCTGATCAGAAGATGCAAAAATCTTTTTTGACATATGGATGTAAAGAGCGATGAGGGAAAGCACATCTTGTTCATTATGCGAGAGCACTCCCTTTAAAAGAGCCGGGTCCTCCGCCTTTAAAAATTGAAAATACAGCATCGGCGCCAAATAACCAGGGGTGTCTTCGTCCCTTTTAAAAGCAAGCTCTTCATTTTCAACCGCCGAAAGCGATACACGCTCTAATTTATGTTTCCAAAGCCGTCTCGCCCCGTGCAGAAGATCAAAGTGCCCGAAGTCAGGAAGTTTCGGAAGCCTGTCCCGCAGCAATGTATGCCTGGTTTTTACCTGCGGCCAGTCAAAGGCTTTTCCGTTATACGTAACAAGGGACGTAATGTCAACCTCACTTAAAAAGCTTTTGTAAAGAGCTGTCTCGTTTCCCGGTTTAGGGAGCAGATGCTGTTTAACCGCGACACGGTCTTCATACACTCTTGCATGGCCGAGCAAAAAGATCATATTGCCGGCCCCGCCGCCGAGGCCGGTCGTTTCAGTATCAAAGAAGAACAGCTGGCTTTTTTCGTATCCTTCTGCTGATAAAGTATGTGTCAAACCGCCTTTATTCCATAATGCCATGACGTCATCAAGTTCACTGAAGCTGTACCGTCCGTGGCGGTGCGAAAGCGGATAGACGGTTTCGCGGATAAGACAGTATTCATCCTCAAAAAAGAAAGGCTTCACTCCGAATGCCTCCCATTCTTCTCTAAACGGGACTTGAATATCCGGGACCGAAAGTTGTGAAGCTGCCGGCTTTTTTTCAGCTTCCGGCACATTCAGGTGGTTTTTCATCCGCTTTAATTTATTTTTCAAGGACATCTTTCGTCCCCCTTTTCTTTTACACGTAATTCAAGAGCTTGAGTATCGCTTTCTTTGCATCTATTCCTTCTATTTCGGAGCCGATGCAGGAAGGACATCCGTCTTGACATGGACATTGTCTGATCAGGCGCTCAGCCCCTTCATTGATTTCATCAAATCGCTTATATACTTCATCGGCAAGTCCGATTCCGCCCGGATAATGATCATACAGAAAGATTGTCGGAAGTCCCGTATGTGCGGCTTTGATTTGCGGCACGACATGCACGTCATTTCGGTCGCACATGACGTATACAGGCACGATATGCTGCAGGACGTGGGCAATGCCTAAAAGCAGCTGTTCAAGTGTTTTTTCGCCGATCTCCGAATCCGTTTCTTTTAATTCAAGCCAGGCTGCACTGGTATGCAGTTCTTCTTCAGGAAGATGAATCGGTCCTGATCCTATATTTTCAAATGTCGTCATTTTAATTTTTTTAAATATTGTCGGAAGTGCGTTCACGGTGACGTCGCCGAAATGTAAGGCCGTTTTCTTTCTGCTGTCCGTTCTGTCAATGTCCAGCACTTTCAGCTGCACCGCTAAATTGGCATCTGTATAATATTCGACATCGACCTTTCGCACGTACGCTTTTTTATGATCCCAATCAAGCTTTTCAACCTGATACTGCACCCCTTCATGAAGATAAATCGCTTCATCATGAAGAAGCGTCATCGCGCTGAAGCGGTCCATTTCTCCGATGATTTTTACATCAGCCGTCTCTGAGCGGTCAACGATGACCACGTTTTCCTGTGACGCTGAACGGAGACTGATGTTGGAGGCGGGAAAAGATTCGCTCGCCCAGTGATAGCGTTCGCGGTTTTCGTGAAGCACCCCTTCTTCCTCTAAATACTCGAGAATGTCTCTCGCATCATTTTCTCCGAATGTTTCATCGGCTCTGAAAGGCAGCTCATACGCGGCGCATTTCAGGTGATCGACTAATATAATGAGATTATCAGGATTAATCCTTGCAGATTCAGGCGAGCGTTTAAAGAAATAATCAGGATGGCGGACAATATATTGGTCAATCGGATCAGAGTTCGCCACCATCACGATAAGCGCCTCACCCTGCCGCCGTCCGGCCCGGCCCGCCTGCTGCCATGCGCTCGCGACACTGCCCGGGTACCCCGTCATCACGCAGACCTGAAGCTGGCCGATATCAACGCCGAGCTCCAGCGCGTTTGTGCTGACAACGCCGAGAATGCTGCCGTCTCTTAACCCCCGCTCTATTTCTCTTCTTTCTTTCGGAAGATAACCGCCGCGATAGCCTCTGACAGACTTCGAGCCGATTTCTTTTTTTACGATCTCCTGAATGTGGCTTAAAATAATTTCGACCCGGACACGGCTTCTGGCAAAAACAATCGTCTGGATCTTATTTTTTAAAAAAGTTTTGGCAAGTTCGTTCACTTCCACGGTGGCGCTTTTTCGAATATGCAGCGGTTTATTTACAATCGGAGGATTGTAAAAAGCAAAGTGCTTTCTTCCTGCCGGGGCACCGTTGTCGTCAATCAGGCGCACGGATTTCCCCGTCAGCTGCTCCGCCAACTCCCTCGGATTGGCGATTGTGGCGGATGTACAGATAAATGACGGCGTGCTTCCGTAAAAAGCGCAGATTCTCATTAAACGGCGGATGACGTTCGCCACATGGCTGCCGAATACACCGCGGTACGTATGTAATTCATCAATGACGATATATTTCAGGTTTTCAAACAGACTCACCCATTTTGTATGGTGGGGAAGAATGGCTGAATGAAGCATATCGGGATTTGTGATCACAATATGCCCGGCCTTTCTGACTTTCTGCCTGATAGCCGGAGACGTATCTCCGTCATAGGTGAAGCTTTTAATATCCATGCCCGTCTCGTCTATGATTTCATTCAGCTCGCTTTTTTGATCCTGCGCGAGCGCCTTTGTCGGAAATAAATAAAGTGCGCGGCTTGAGGCATCTTCCGCGATAGACTGAAGAACCGGAAGATTATAGCACAGTGTTTTTCCGGAGGCCGTCGGTGTGACGGCCACAATGCTTTCTCCGTTTTGAACCGTCTGAAAAGCGGAGTATTGATGTGTAAAAAGCCGCTCGATCCCCCTCTTTTCGAGAGCCGCCCGAATGTTCGGATCTACTTGCTCCGGCATCGGCATGGTTTTCGCCTCCCGCGGTTCCTCTTCATGCCAATGCACAATATTTTCATGATTTTTTAATTCCTGAATCAGTTCGCTCAGTGATTTTTTCTTCATCGTTCACACCTCTTTATGAGGTACAGTTTACCGAATATTTGTTTGCCTGGCTAGATGAAAATCCTGCACAAGAAAAAAAGCAGGGAATCAGCCCCTGCCTACTTCATTTTTATCGTAAAAAGCTCTGTTTGTCCTTTTTTCGCTTCATTTGCGCCTGCAAATTGCAAAGGTTCTGCGGCATCGCCATTCATAATCACCATAGGGATGACGGTGCTGCTTGCTTTTTCTTTTATTAAATCCAGCCGGCACGTTAAAAGCAGATCGCCTGTTTTCACTTTGTCTCCTTCTTTTACATGCGCTTCAAAGCCTTCGCCGTTCATATTGACGGTATCCAAACCGACATGTATCAAAAGTTCCGCTCCGGAAAGGGTGCGGATGCCGACAGCGTGTTTTGTATGGAACAGCTGAATCACTTCTCCCTCAACCGGTGAAACAATGTCTCCGTTTGCAGGCTCGACGGCGATCCCGTCCCCCATCATTTTTTGTGAAAATACAGGATCCGGCACTGAAGCCAAATCCATCACCGCTCCGTCAGCCGGAGAAAAAATCACTTCCTCGGCCGGCTTTTTCCGGCTGTCTCCCAATCCGAATAATTTTTTCAGCAATGTGTTGTGCTCCCCTTCCTAAATGTGAATCCGTTACCAGTTTATTCTCCACTATTTAACCATACTTTCTTTTTTCCTTCAATTCTTAACCATACGGCATAGCATCGCATAGTCTGTTTGTAAAAAGGCGGTGGTCATATGGATCAATCACAAAACGATAAACTTGATCCGCAAAGTAATGAGGACATCATCAGCCATGCGATGGACCAATTTTTTCACTCAGGTCCCTTCGCAGAATTGATGCAGGGTTTTCAGCACCTTGTCAATTCGGCTTTTACTGAAGCGCAAGTGACGATTGACGTCAGAGAAGAGCCGACGGGGCTCGCGGTTGATATCGGCGTTCCCGAGACGTTCCGTGACGGGGATATGCTGGTGGAAACGAAAGGGTGCTACCTTCACGTTACAATCCGCTACGATCATAAACAGGCTCAATCATCCCATGTGTCTTCAAGCATGACAAGAACCGTTGTCCTCCCGTATAAGGTAAGTGAAGAAGATATGGAAACATCCTGGAATGAACAGACGCTTACCCTCTTTTTCCCTAAAAAATAAGCATGAATGATGAATATCATTCATGCTTTTTATTTGAAGATACTGGTGAAGCCTTTCACCAGCGATCCGACCTGATTTACGGCGCTTACCATCTGCCCCGTTGTATCCATCATTTTATTAAAGTCAAACTGTCCGTTCGTTTTTTTAAACTGGGAGAGTATGCCTGAGAATTGGGAAGACTGCTGCTGATTCGGTCTGGGAACGGGGTAAGGATTCACAAACTCCGGCTGGCCCCCGGGCATGCCTGCCTGAGGAGGAGCAGGAGCATACGGCGGCTGCATATGACCGTATTCCTGATTCGGATAAAATTGCTGCGGGTACTGCCCTTGCTGATGATATGGCGGCTGCTGCAATGGCTGTATCTGCTGCGGGTAGAAATATCCCGCCGGCTGCTGGTACATATTTTGATATGGCTGCGCTCTCCATTGCATATGACATTCCCCCTTGTCTCTTACTAAGTTTCTACTATATATGTATGAATTCCGCCTTGGTTATGTGCTTTCGGTGATTCTGATCTTTGTCAAATGCTGTCGAAAGTCTTAATTTTTTAAAAACAGAAAAAAGTCGAATCGTTATGTTAACATAATCTCAACATACATGAGAGGGGATGCACCATTATGAACGTATCATACTTAAGAAAGCGTTTTGCTGAAGTGAAAAAATATGAAACAGATTGTGCAGATAAACTGATGGACTTTGCAAAATTTCTCTATATTCAAGGCCATCTCACCGCAACCGAATTTCGAAACAGTATGAAGGTTCTCGAAGCAAGTGGAGCAGAAAACCCGGCGTATGAATAACATACCCGACCCCTTTATATAAAAGAAGGCAGCCGTTTTCAGCTGCCTTCTTTTTCAATTTCATCCCTTAATATACGAAGCGTATATAAAACAGATTCAGTTAAATCCCTGTATCTTTTTTTATGAATATGATGAACATATGATTGGAGCATCAGCTCCCCGAAATTTTCTGTAACGGCCAGAATTTGTGCATGATGAACGTATTTCGGACGGTTTTCCTGAATAAACGCAAGCGCTGCTTCTGTCCAAAGCGCGCAAAGCCGGTCTCTTTTTTCAACATCGGGTTTAATCGTCTCAAAAAAATCATATGAACGGCCTGACTCTTTTCCATCCTGATACCTTTTTTCGGCTTCCAGAACCGCCTCTATCATTTGTTCTGTCAGCTCCAATAACGACTGTGTCTGCAAACGGACTCACCTCAGTACATATGGTACCAAAGTTTTTGCACAAAATCAGCTTATCCGGCAGGCTCTCGGCAAATCCTTTTTACGCCGGTCAGTCAAAAACAGGTCATCAATACAAACATGAAGCTCCCGCGCCTCTTCCTCAAGACGGGAAAGTTTCTCCTGTCTGATTTCTTCAGCTTCCGCCTGACAGGATCTGACTGCTTGGGTAAGCGTTTTTTCAGCAGCAGAAATCCGGATTTCAATATCAGAAAGCAGACGGAGAATATCAGCCTTGCTCGTGTAAACAGACATTCATGTTCCTCCCTTTTATCACTTGCGTCTCTTTCAAATATAATTCTCGTTTTCATACCGCTCTCCTCTGCACATGACAAAACTAGAAGCAGTTCGGCAAACAAACAGAGATTATCCTAAAAGGCGTGCCTTTCGACAAAAAAGTGCCGCAAACTTTGTATGAACCGGCACGTTAATGCAAACGATACAGTTGAGGAGGTGCCGTATGAAAACGAGACCGAAAAATGCAGGTAAACAGCAAAAAACCGAAGCAAAAACAACTGATACGCTTGATAAAAAATTAGGCGGCCCAAACCGCCCTTCCACGTAACACACCAGCAGCCCGAAACCCCAGCGAACGGTTTCGGGCTTTTTCATTTCTTCAGCCACTCTTTAACCGCGAAGAGCGCATGGAGCTCCCGTCTTTTCTGGAAGTACCAGTCCGTCAGTTCAAGCTGTTTCGGCATTTTCTCCTGTAAGAAAGCCCCTTTTCTTAACCTTTTTTGAAACCAATCCGCCCTTTCGCCGTCTAATGGGTGGGCAACAATGGGATAGGTTGTCCTCAGCATGGGTGATGTTCTTTTTTTGATTCCGATCATTTTCTCCATATCAAAGCGTGAACCGGTATGAGGAACGGTATCAAGAAAACGGTAAAAAGAAGCGTGAAGATCAGGGCTGAACAGAAGGCGGGCCAGCTGTTTTCCGAGCGTAATTCTCTCTTCGGTTTTTGAAAACCGTTTGACGGAAATTCCGTATAAATGTCCGTCGTCAAATGAAGGGAATATCACCGTATTAAAGTGAAACCAATCACTTAAATAAAAAGGAATCGTGCCAAAAACATTCTTTTTAAACGAAGGATTTTGTATAATAGGTGCTTGGATAGTGTTTTGTTCATTTATAATAAGAGCATACATGAGCCGTTCCGTATCTCCGTCACGCCAAAAGCGGAACCATTCTTCCTGCATAAAAGCCGAGACGCGGAAATGAGGAAGATGACGGAAAAGAGGTTCGCCGATTTGTTTTGACCACTGGTAGACCAGAAGCTGAGGATAGGCATCAGAAAAAATCAGCCAATTCGCCCTTTCATACGAAAGGAAAAACCAGTTTTTCTGACTGCTGTCAAGGCCCTCCTGATAAAGGACGCCTCTTAAATCAGTCATCGACCAGCCCGCATTGCGGGACACAAAGGATGCCAAAAGCGGCCACTTGATCTCAGGATGGCGGTCATAATATGCTTTATAGGCATTCGTCCGGGAAATATTATCGGCATTTTTTATTTTCGTCTCTTTTTCGATCAGGCGAAGAATGGCGGTTACGGTCTGTCGTTTATGCACGTTCATTCACTTCCGTCACTATTAGTTTGATAAGGAGGATGGAAAAAGTGATTCGGTACCCGAATGGAAAAACTTTTCAGCCGAACAAAACGGTTTCATCCCAAAACAGCCAGAAACGGTCTCATTCATACAGTAATCGCGGCATGACCCTCGAAGACGACCTGAATGAAACGAATAAGTATTATCTGGCTAACCAAATTGCTGTCATTCACAAAAAGCCGACACCCGTCCAGATTGTAAACGTCCACTATCCGAAAAGAAGCGCCGCAGTCATTAAGGAAGCTTATTTTAAACAGTCTTCAACAACTGACTACAACGGCATTTATAAAGGACGCTACATTGATTTCGAGGCAAAAGAAACAAAAAACAAAACGGCATTTCCCCTGCAGAATTTTCATGATCATCAGATTGAGCATATGAAGCAGGTGGTCAGGCAAGACGGCATTTGTTTTGTTATTATATCCGCTTTCGGAAAGGTTTATTTCCTCGAAGCCGACAAGCTGTTTGTCTTTTGGGAGAGAAAGGAGAAGAACGGCAGAAAATCAATTCGCAAAGACGAATTAGAAGATGCTTCCTTTCCGATTTCCCTTGGATACTCACCGAGAATTGATTATATTAGTATTATTGAACAGCTTTATTTTTCGCAGGAACAGTAGACTGAGCGAAAGGTTGATAAACGAAAGGTTGAGATGTTATGTCAGATCAATTTACGAGCCGTGAAGAACGCCGTAAGGCAAGGCAGACGAAAAGCACTAAGCCCTCTTCACCGAAAAAAGGCAAGAAACAGCGTAAAGGCGGTTTATTCAAAAAGATTGTGCTGTCCTTGGTTATTCTGTTTGTCCTTGGCATAGTCGGCGGAGCCGCGGCATTTGCCGTTTTGGTTTCCGGCGCGCCGTCTTTGGATGAAGCCAAGCTGAAAACGCCTTACTCTTCAACGATTTACGACAAAAACGGAAAAGAAATCGCGGAAGTGGGCGGTGAAAAACGAACCTACGTCCCGATTAAGGATATACCCGATGTTGTGAAAGAAGCATTTATCGCAACTGAAGACGCCCGTTTTTATAAGCACCACGGTATAGACCCGATTCGGATCGGAGGCGCCTTGGTCGCCAACTTTACGGATGGGTTCGGTTCAGAGGGAGGAAGCACAATCACCCAGCAGGTTGTGAAAAACTCGCTTTTAACCCATCAGAAAACGATTAAACGGAAAGCACAGGAAGTGTGGCTTTCACTGCAGCTGGAGCGCCATTATTCTAAAGATGAAATCTTAGAAATGTATTTAAACAGAATTTATTTCTCACCGCGCGCCTACGGCGTCGGTAAAGCGGCTGAAGAATTCTTCGGCGTAAAAGACTTGAGCAAGCTTACGGTTGAACAGGCGGCGACGCTTGCCGGAATGCCGCAAAGCCCGACCGGATATAACCCGGTTAAAAACCCGAAGGCTTCCGAAAAACGCCGAAACATCGTTCTCAGCTTAATGGAAAAACAAGGATTCATTTCAAATGCTGAATACCAAAAAGCGAAGAAAGTGTCCATGAAAGATGAAGGCGTCGTCAGCCAAAAGGAATACGATAAAAAGGACACAAATAAATACAGCGCTTTTGTCGAAGAAGTTATGAAAGAAATTGAGACAAAAGAAAAGAAAGACGTCGATATTTCAACTGACGGACTGAAAATTTATACGACTCTTGATACGAAAGCACAAGATTATCTTGATCAATTGATGAACGGCGACACAGCCGGCTTTACCGAAGGCATGCAGGGCGGCGTCACGCTCCTTGATACGACAAACGGAGAAATCCGCGCCATCGGAGCAGGACGGAACAGAACTACCGGGGGATTCAATTATGCAACACAAGGTAAAACCCAGCCCGGTTCAACGATAAAACCGATTCTTGATTACGGCCCGGTCATTGAAAATAAAAAATGGTCGACGTATGAGCAGATTGACGATTCTGCATATACGTACTCTGACGGCACACCGATCCATGATTATGACAATAGATACAGAGGCCAGATATCAATGCGAGAGGCCCTCGCAGACTCACGTAATATCCCTGCTTTAAAAGCATTCCAAGCAGTTGGAAAGGATAATGCCGTGGACTTTGCAAACGACCTGGGATTAGGTTTAAACAAAGATCAAGTATATGAGCCCTACTCTATCGGGGGATTTGGTGAGGGTAACCGCGGTGTATCTACTATGACCATGGCAGGCGCCTACAGCGCTTTCGGAAATAACGGAACGTACAATGAACCGCATGCGGTCACATCGATTGAATTTAATGACGGCACTAAGCTTGATTTAACACCGAAACCGAAAAGTGCTATGAGCGATTACACGGCATTCATGATTACCGATATGCTCAAAACAGTCGTGCAGTCAGGAACAGGCAGACTGGCTCAAGTACCGAACGTGGAAGTCGCCGGTAAAACGGGTACGACCAACTTTACTAAAGAGGACATTCAAAAATATAACATTGCTCCAGGCGGAGTTCCGGACTCCTGGTTTGTCGGATACACCCCTCAATATACTGCGGCGGTTTGGACTGGTGTAGAATCTGGCAACAAAGCAGGCAAGAAATCACTGTCTTCTGCAGACCAGCAAGTCGCAAAACGGATTTTCCAAAAGCTGATCTCATACGTTGATGACGGTAAAGGAAGCTTCAAGCAGCCTGACAGCGTCGTAAAAGAAACAGTTGAGAAAGGCTCGAATCCTGCCGCTTTAGCCGGACCGAATACGCCGGATGACAAAAAAGTGACGGAGTACTTCGTGAAAGGAACGCAGCCAACTGCCGTTTCTAAAACGTACACGAAAGAAAAAGCCGATAAACCGACAGGATTGCAAGTGAAATACGACAAAGATAAAAAATCATTAACCTTAAGCTGGAATTATGACGGTGATGCAACATTCAATGTCAAACAATCCGTTGACGGCGGAAGCTACAGTGACATTCAAAACAGTTCGGCAAAAGAAGCCGTCGTCTCAGATGTCACGCCAGGCTCCACATACAGCTTCCAGGTGACAGCGGAAAACGATGACGGAAAAAGCGATACGGCATCAGCATCTTTCAAAGTCCCGAAAGATGAAGAAGACGATGCGGATAAAGATAAAGCGACTGACGATGAACAGAAGACTGATGAAGATAAAGATAAGGACAAGACGCAAACCGATGATTCAAACAAAGATGACGATCAGACAGATACGTCTGACGGATCAGATCAAACACCAACTGATGACCCGGATAAAAATCAGGATCAATCCGATAAGGATCAAACAGATAACAACAATCAGAATCAGCCCGGCAACGGGACCGATAACAACGGACAGCAAGATAACGGCTCTGATAATGATTCCGATTCCGGTTCAGACGGCTCAAATAAACCTGACAGCGGTCAAACGGATAAAAACCAAGACTCATCTTCAAATATCAACGGGCAGTCCAATTCGTCAACCATCCAGTCAAATCCCGCTCATTAGCGGACGAAATCCTTCACCCCAAACAGGTGAAGGATTTTTTTCATACAAAAAAAACCTCCTTATAAGAAAAGGAGGTTTTTAACATTTGTTCATGGCTTCATATTTATGATATTGCTTCTTCATCTCCGTCATCAATTCATCCAGCTGAATAAACGAGTGAAATTGAGTCGGTTTTGTTAAAATAAACGCCATTCGCTCCGCCCAATTGATCGGTTCCGCGGGAAAATGCTTTGTTTCAAGCACAGTCCAGTCGAGTGATGTGACCCGCTCCCCTGCCGTCCAATGAAAAGCGGCAATCAGACAGGCTATTCCCTTCAGCATGTCATTTTGATCACATCTCGATTTTCTTGTTTGAAAAACGGGGAGCAGCGTTTCTTTCGTTTCATTCCAAATCTGAAACAGAAACGGGACATATTCGCCCCTTTCCCTCCATGGCTGCACTGTTGGCTGACCGCTGAAATCCATATACAGCGGATGGCGGCGCAGCGCCGCTTTGATCTCGAAGCTTTCCAAGTCCGTAAGGCTGCGCAGGTATGTTTCATAGCCTGCCAGAATGTCAATCGCCGTCACCGTTTCACCAGCCCTTTTTTGTCACGCTTCTGCCCTTCTCTGCATAGCGGAAGCAAAGGACATTCCGCACAGCGGGGAGATTGCGCTTTACAGTGATACCGGCCGAAAAATATTAATCTGTGATGCGTAACAGACCAATCCTCTTTCGGCACTTTTTTCATTAATGTTTTCTCTACTTCCAAAACAGAGTCCTTCCAGCGGCAGATGCCGAGCCGTTTAGAGACCCGCTCCACATGAGTGTCTACTGCGATCGCAGGTACGCCGAAAGCAACAGACACGACCACATTTGCCGTTTTCCGTCCGACACCCGGCAGCTTCACAAGCTCATCCCGGTCTTTCGGCACTTCTCCGCCGTACTCTTCGATGATCATTTTGCTCAGCTTTTGAATATTTTTGGCTTTATTACGGTACAGACCGATTGATTTAATATCCTGCTGGAGTTCTTCCAGCGATACGGCAAGATAATCTTCGGGCCGTTTATATTTTTGAAATAGCGTTTTTGTCACTCTGTTGACGAGAGCGTCCGTACATTGCGCGGATAATGCGACTGCCACAACCAATTCGAAAGGATTTGAATGGACAAGTTCACATTCTGCGTGCGGAAACATATCGCCGATTTTTTCAAGACAATATTCAATCTGCTTTAAATTTAACACGTTTCTCCCCTTCTCATGTTATTGTTCCAGCCAATTGTAAAAAGGCACCTGCCTCGTATACTCTTTTTGCGGATCATTCTGTTTCGTTTGAACACGCCGGAATTTTTGGCTGTGCGCCTTCGCCTGCTCAACCGTTTTGAAGCCGTTCTTTTTCCATTCAAATAAAATCCGGTCAATATAGCGAAAACTGAGTTTCCCCGATAAAACGGCTTCTTTTAAGGCGTGTTTAATCAGAATCGCATCATGCTGATCCTGATCCTGCCATATGGCCAGCGTCTCGCATTCAAGCGGCGACAGCGGTCTTCCGAACTCTTCTTCAAAGATGGTATACAGGCTTTTTTGTTCTCTTTCTGACGTTCTTTCCTGCGTTTCATTTTGAGAATGCTGCATGTAATCATACAGCTTCGCCCATAACGGCTGCAGAGAATATTTTTCAAACTTTATGCCGTTATGGTCTTCACATTCTTCAATAAACAGAAAACCTTTTTGAATAAACATTCTCAGGCAGCTTGTACATTCTTCAGCAGAGATGGACATGCCTGATTGAAGTTCAAACGGCGTCGGAAAATAAGAGCCCTTTTCCAAATGCATTTTAATCTTCAAAAGCAGGATCAATTCGGTTTCATTCAGCCCGAGCTGCCGGTAATGTGTCAGCAGCAGGTTGGGAATGCTTGAAATGCCGAGTTCCTGCATATCTATAAATTGCTGTTTTTTCATCCTTACACCTCTTACTGTAAAAGGTTATCTCCGGGAGCTTTCCCCTTTACTTAGAAAAAGTCTCCCTTGCAGGAGACTTCGTTTTTCATAACTATTACGGATACAGACGGTTCAGAAGTCTCGGGAACGGAATCGTTTCACGCACGTGAGGCGCTCCGCTGATCCAAGCCACTGTCCGCTCAAGTCCGAGGCCGAAGCCGGAGTGCGGAACAGAACCGTATTGTCTGAGTTCAGCATACCATTTGTAAGCATCTGAATCCAGACCGTGTTCTTTTAATCTTTCTTCCAATAAATCCATATCATGAACGCGTTCTGAACCGCCGATGATTTCCCCGTAGCCTTCCGGAGCGATTAAGTCGGCACATAACACGACATCGTCACGATCTTTGGCAGGCTGCATATAGAACGGTTTTAATGACGTCGGGTAATGAGTGATAAACACCGGTTTGTCATAGCTTTCTGCGATCGCTGTTTCATGCGGCGCGCCGAAGTCATCTCCCCACTCAATATCGTCAAAGCCTTTTTCTTTCAAGAATTCGATCGCTTTATCGTACGTAATGCGCGGGAATGGCGCTTTGATTTGTTCAAGCTTCGATGTGTCTCTTCCTAATGTGTTCAGCTCGATCTTACAATGTTCCAGCACACTTTGTACGATGTATGCAACATAATTCTCCTGAACTTCAAGGTTTTCTTCAAATTCAACAAATGCCATTTCAGGCTCAATCATCCAGAATTCGATGAGATGGCGTTTCGTTTTCGATTTTTCCGCTCTGAACGTCGGTCCGAAAGAGAATACTTTTCCGAGCGCCATTGCAGCTGCTTCCATATACAGCTGGCCGCTTTGAGACAAGAAGGCGTCTTCATCAAAATATTTCGTCGCGAACAGCTCAGTCGTGCCTTCGGGAGCGCTTCCCGTCAAAATCGGCGGATCAACTTTCACGAAGCCTTCTTTGTTGAAAAATTCATAAGTCGCACGGATGATTTCGTTGCGGATTTTCATAATTGCATGCTGGCGTTTCGAACGGAGCCATAAATGTCTGTGATCCATTAAGAATTCCGTACCGTGCTCTTTAGGCGTAATCGGATAATCAGTCGCTTCGTGAATGACTTCAATGGATGTAACAGCAAGCTCATAGCCAAGCGGTGAACGCTCGTCCTCTTTCACAATTCCTTTTACATAAAGTGACGTTTCCTGCGTCACTGACTTCGCAATTTGGAAGATGTCTTCTTCTACTTCAGCTTTGACGACAACTCCCTGAATGAAGCCGGTACCGTCTCTCAGCTGTAAAAATGCGATTTTACCGCTTGAGCGTTTATTAGCGACCCAAGCTCCAATCGTTACTTCCTCGCCTGTGTGTTTATACACTTGGTTGATTGTTGTTTTCAAACTCTTTCCCTCCAGAACAAGAAAGACATTCAGGAATCTGCCTGAATCTCTTTTTTCATCACTTTATTATACCCGTTCTACTCTAACGGGGTCAATGCAAGTGAAAAGCGGCTTTAAAAGCCGCTTTTTCAGAATCAGCTGTGTTTTTCCGTAAAGCGGCGGATTCTCTTGACCGCTTCTTCTAAAAGATCGAGTGACGTTGCGTAAGATAAGCGGACGTTGTCCGGTGAACCGAAACCCGAGCCCGGCACGATGGCGACTTTTTCTTCTTCCAGAAGCGCCTTGACGTATTCATCGACATCTTTGAATCCGCAGTTTTCTGCGGCCGCTTTGGCGTTAGGGAACAAGTAAAACGCTCCTTCAGGTTTGACACAGGTGAATCCGGGAATCTCACTAAGCTGAGCGTAAATGGTATTCAGTCTGTGCTCAAATGCCTGTCTCATCTCTTCCAGCGGCTCAGCCGGCCCGTTATAGGCCGCAATGGCGCCGTATTGAGCGATGGACGTCGGATTTGAGGTGCTGTGGCTCGCAAGGCTCGTCATCGCTTTAATAATCGTCTCCGAACCCGCTGCATAGCCGATCCTCCAGCCCGTCATGCTGTGAGATTTCGAAACACCGTTAATGATGATCGTCTGCTCTTTCAATTCACTTGAAAGCTGTGCGATTGAGACGTGTTTTTTTCCTCCGTATGTAAGCTTCTCATAAATCTCGTCAGAAACGATCAGAATGCCATGCTCCAGACACACTTTTCCGAGTTCCGCAAGCTCTTCTTTCGTATACATAACACCTGTCGGGTTGCTTGGTGAATTGATAATGAGCGCTTTTGTTTTCTCGGTGATAGCCTGCTTCAGCTGCTCCGGTGAAATTTTAAACTGATTGGATTCCAGCCCTTCTGCATAGACGGGACGCCCCCCTGCCAGTTTCACCTGCTCAGGATAGCTGACCCAGTAAGGAGTCGGTATAATCACTTCATCCCCTTCATCGAGAATGACCTGAAATAATGTATACAGAGCGTGTTTCGCTCCGGTGCAGACAATGATTTCTGACGGCTTATATTCAATCCCCTGATCGTTTTTGAATTTTTTTGCGATACTGTCTTTCAAGGCCGGCAGACCGCCTGAAGGCGTATATTTTGTGTGGCCTTCATTCATGGAACGCACCGCGGCATCTATAATGTGCTGAGGCGTATTAAAATCCGGTTCTCCTGCTCCGAGGCCGATGACATCATGGCCTTCTGCTTTCAGCTCTTTCGCTTTTGCAGTAATTGCAAGTGTTGCAGACGGTGTTAATGCGGATACTCTTTTTGCCAATTTCAACTTGAACTCCCCCTAATACGTCTCACGGTGTGATGTTTTTGAGAATCTTGCCGCTTGTAAAGTCCACATAGCTAAAGCTATACTGCCCGCTTTTGTTGATATAGGTCACTTCCCATAACGGAACATTGTTTTCTCTCGCCGGGTGAACACCATTCAGCTTGGAAACAAGCCCTTCGTCCCGAACGATCTTGGCAGCCTTGCCGCTTGAAATGCCGTCACTGGCTTTTTTTGAGAGAATTTTTGCTTTTTTGTCGGCCGGAACCCATACATACATATCTTTTCCATGTTTATCCGTTCCGGTAACAACATAATATTTCTGTTTGCCGACAAAGGTCTCCACTTTCTCAGCATCTGTCAGATTCGTTTTTTCTTTAGCGGCTGCGGCAGCTGTTTCGTGGCCTTCTTCTTTTTGAGCCATTGCAGATTTAAAAATGCTGGCCGAAAATAAAAGAACTGCTAAAAAAATAATACCAAATACGGCTGTAAATATTAATGCTTTTTTTCTCATCTTTTTCACCTATGTGCGATAAATGGTGAAGACCGCTTCATTTTGATTTTCTTCGTCGAGCGCAAGGCCGAACATCAGGTTGTCCCGTTTCAAAGTCCGGTTTAATGTATCGACGATTTTATATAAATCATCTGAATGCTCCACATTAATCGTTGACAGAATTTCAATTTTGCTTTCCATTTTTATACCCTCCATCGGTCGAACAAATTTTGTTAGTCATAACGGGATGCGCCCGCGGCATAATAAAATCACAAGGCGGCATGAACCCGCTTTTACTATAAAAACAATTCCTCATCCCACACCACGAAAGCCGCGTTTATGCGGCTTTTATTCCGTTTGGCTGACATAAGCCCCCAGCTCGGCATCCGTCAGCTCCAAAAGGGATGAAGTCGGGAGCGCTTCAAGAAACAGCCGTCCGTATCCCGCCGTCTTTACACGCTGATCTAAAAGAACGATCGTTCCCTTGTCTCCCGCCGTACGGAGCAGGCGCCCGATCCCCTGTCTGAACGTTAACACGGCCTCAGGCAGGGAAATCGTCTGAAACGGATTTTTCCCCTGCTTCTTGGCAAATTCGCATTTTGCGGCGTGAAGCGGATTATCAGGTGCCCTGAAAGGAAGTCTTGCGATCATGACGGTTGACAATTCATCCCCCGGAAAATCAACGCCTTCCCAGAAATGATTCGTCCCGAGCAAAATCGCCCGGCTTGCCGTTTTAAAGGTTTTCATTAATTTACCGGGACTCCCGCCTGAAATACCTTGGGCGAGAAGCTGAATGCCTGAGATCTCCATACTGAGTTTCAGTTCCTGATACACTTTTTTCAGCATATCATGAGACGTAAACAGGACAAGGATCTTCGGCTGTTTTCCCTTTGACATGATTTCTGCATACTTGGCAATATGCTCAATGACTTCCCGCTCCCCGTCATATTTAACGGATTTCATCTCTTTCGGAATGATGACGTTCATCTGATCATCGTAAGAAAAAGGAGACGGGATGCTTTTGGTGCGCGGATAAAAATCCGAAAGTCCGAGCCTTTCAATCATAAATTGAAAAGACTGCTCCACCATTAAGGTCGCTGATGTGAGCACAACGCTTTTTTTGCGGGCGAAAAACTGGTCTGCCAGCATTTCACCGGGCTCCAAAGGCTGCGCATAGATGCTGACGGCATTTTTTGCGCCCTTCGCATCAATTTCAACCCAAACGGCTTCTTTCTCATCATTTTCAAACAGCAGCCTGCTGAACGTATCGCGATATTCTTTCAGCCCCCTGATACACTTTACATATTCGCCCGCTAAAAAAGCCGCTCCGCTTTTCATCTGATCAAGCTTTTGATGTAACAGTTTCTCCTGTACGGAAAACATGTCAAGCAGCTGATCCAGCATCGCACAAAGCCGCTCCGCTCCGTCCGTTATCATGTGAAACCCCTTATCCTGGCTTTTATGATTGAGACTATAGACGAGACGGTTCAGATCGTCTTTAGGTTTTCTTCGTTTGACAAAAGAATGCACTGAACTGAAAAATGCGTCGCTTTCCGATTGAATATGCTTCATCCACTCATCGGCGTCAAAAAAACTTTCCGCCGGCAGTTCATACGTATAAAACAGTTTTCTCATCCGCTTTAACAGTCCGTGTTCCTTTAAGGTTCCGATTCGGCTGAGCTTTGTGTGCAGTCCGATGTATGAAGCTCTCTTCCCCAGGTGCTCGCTGGCAGCGCGTTCGAAATGATGCGCTTCATCAATGATGACCGTTCCGCTTGCAGGCAGTTTTTTCGTTTCACTGCTTTGATCTGAAAACAGCAAAGCATGGTTTGTGATAATCAGATCTGCGGCCTGCGCTTTTTCTTTAGCCCGTTCATAAAACCCCGCAGCCGAGTCCTTCCCTTTTTTCATAAAAGAATTCTCATCGTAAGCCATGCGCTCCCACAGCAATCTGCCGCCTGATGGAAGATTCAGCTCAGCGGCGTCGCCCGTTTCAGTCTCCGTCAGCCAGACGAGAAGCTGCGCTTTCGTCAAAACCGCATCATAGTTGTCATCTTCCTCATGCAGAATATGTTCAAACTTCGGCAGGCACAGATAATGTGATTTCCCTTTTAAAATAGCGGCTTTGACCGGCCAAGGAAACATACGCTCCAAAAGCGGAAGATCTTTAGACATGATCTGCTGCTGCAAAAGAGTAGAGTACGTGCTGATAATGACGGGAGTTTGTTCCGCTTTGGCAAATAAAACAGCCGGAACGAGATAACCGATCGTTTTTCCGATGCCGGGCGCCGCTTCAATCAGCGCATGCTCCCGATTGCGGAAGGCGCCAAGCACTTCATCCATCATCGTAAGCTGTCCTTTCCGCTTTTCATAGCGGGGGATGATGCCGGACAAGATCTGTTCTTTTTCTTCGTTCCACTTTTCAAGGTCAATGGCCGCATTCACCGGACGGGAAACCGGAATTTGATCGGGCTCTTTAATTGAAAAAGAGGCGTATGGAATGCAGCTCTTTTCTTCCGCCGGCCTGCTTTCATGTATAAAGGAATCCAAAAGCAGCGTCAAATCGCTGATAAAATGCTGTGAAAGCCTTCTAAGCTGCTTTAACGTCGGTAAAGGCAGATGTTTCAGTTTATGTAAAATGTCTAAAAAGACCAGTCCCGTAACCTCCGCATCGCTGTCTGCGCGGTGAGGGCGGTCATGAACAATATTCAGCTCTGCGCACAACTCACCGAGCTTATATCCTTCAAACCCCGGGAAAACAATACGCGAAAGCTCAACCGTATCAAGCACTTCACAATCCGGCAGCTCATAGCCCGCTTCGCTCAGTTCATGCCGGACAAATCCGAGGTCGAAATGAATATTGTGGGCAACAAAATACGCGCCGTCAAGCAGATGAAAAATCTCCTCTGCGACCGCTTCAAACGGCAGTTCATTTTCAACCATTCCGGACGAAATTCCGGTCAGCTGTTCAATAAACGGCGGGATGGCCTGATTCGGATTGATATATTTTGAAAACCGCTCAGTTATTTGTCCATTTTCAATGACAACCGCTGCGATTTGAATGATTTTATCGCCCTTTTTCGGCGAATTTCCTGTTGTTTCGACATCTATGACAACGAACCGTTGTTTGTTCATTAAAATGGACACCTCAATTCTTGCTTACGAGAAAAGTGTAACACGTTTTGTTGAGAAATGGAGCGGAAAAACAGCTTTTGCCCCTAAATCTTAAAAGAAAACCCCCATGAAGGGGGCTCTTTTACAAAATCGTGTGTGCCGGTTCCTGGCCCAGCATCTGCTCGATTTTATTCTGATCATCCAGAACGGCCACCTTCGGCTGATGGCTTTTTGCTTCCTGATCAGACATCATTTGATAAGAAATAATAATGACTTTATCTCCTTCTTGGACGAGACGGGCGGCAGCTCCGTTTAAACAGATGACGCCGCTCCCCCGCTTACCGGGAATAATATACGTTTCAAGTCTCGCTCCGTTGTTATTATTCACAATCTGAACTTTTTCATTAGCGAGCATTCCGACGGCATCTAAAAGATCTTCATCAATCGTTATGCTGCCGACATAGTTTAAATTGGCTTCCGTCACGGTAGCGCGGTGCAGTTTTCCGGCCATCATAGTGCGGTACATATTATGATCTCTCCCATTCATCAATATCAATAATGATATTATCAATCAGTCTGGCTTTAGAAAATTGGACGGCGCAGGCCAGAATGACCTTGCCGTTTAATGTTTTAAGCGGAGTCAGCTCCGGATAAGCGTACAGTTCGGCATAATCAATGACGCCGCTTGTGTTTTCGATGATACCGGTGACGGTTTTTATAACGGTTTCCGGATTTCTTTCACCGTCTCTGATCAGTTCGGCACCTTGCTGCAATGCTTTATAGATCATCGGCGCTTCTTTGCGTTCCTGCTCAGTCAGATAGACGTTGCGAGAGCTTTTGGCAAGTCCGTCTTCTTCTCTGACCGTGTCCACTGCAACCAATTCGATATCCATAAAGAAATCCTCAATCAATCCGTCCACAACCGCTGCCTGCTGGGCATCTTTCAGGCCGAAGTAGGCGCGGGTCGGTTTAACGAGATTGAAAAACTTCGTCAGCACAGTGGCCACTCCGTCAAAATGGCCGACGCGGGAGGCGCCGCACAACACGTCAGTTCTCCTTTTCACTTGCACGGCAACATTTTGCTCGCCTTTATACATGTCACTTGGAGACGGCGTAAACAAAACATCTGCTCCCGCCTGTTCTGCAAGCCGGGCATCGCGCTTTAAATCTCGCGGATATGCTTCGTAATCCTCGCCCGGTCCGAATTGAGTCGGATTGACAAAGATGCTCATCACGACAATATCGTTTTCTTTGTTTGCTTTTTCAACCAGCGTCAGGTGTCCTTCATGAAGAAAACCCATTGTCGGGACGAATCCGATCGTCCGGCCTTCTGAGCGGTATTGTGCAATTAATTCTTTCAGCTGTTGAGTTTCTGTCAGTTGTTTCATCGCTTACTTTCCTCCGTATAAGCCTTGCAGCACAGTTTGGTTTATCTGAAAGGAATGCTTTTCTTCCGGGAAAACCCGTTCTTTCACATCACGGACATAATCACTGAGGGCCGACTCAATCGTGCCGTCGATTTTGGCGTATTGCTTCACGAACTTCGGTGTTCTGTCCACGCCGTGGCCGACGACGTCATGATAGACAAGGACTTGGCCGTCCGCTTTTGAACCGGCTCCGATACCGATGACGGGAATGGATACTTCTTCTATTATTTTAGCAGTCAGTTCAGCAGGCACACATTCAAGCACGAGCATCATCGCTCCCGCCTGCTCGCATTTGATGCTGTCTTCAATGAGCTTTTTCGCGCTTTGCTCATCTTTTCCCTGCACTTTATATCCGCCTAATACGCCGACAGACTGCGGTGTGAGGCCTAAATGGCTGACGACGGGAATTCCGCCGAGAGTCAGCGCGCGGATGGATTCGAAAACGCCGTCTCCGCCTTCCAGCTTTAACGCGTCCGCGCCGCTGTCCTGAATAATGGCCGCGGCGTTTTTCAATGTATCCTCTTTTGAAAGGTGGTAAGACATAAACGGCATGTCAGTTACGATAAACGTATTTTTCGCACCGCGTTTTACCGCTTTTGTATGGTGAATCATGTCCCTGACCGTTACGCCGACGGTTGAATCGAGTCCGAGCACGACCATTCCGAGCGAATCCCCGACTAAAATCATGTCGACTCCCGCCTGTTCCGCAAGCTTTGCCTGCGGATAATCGTAAGCGGTCAGCATCACGATCGGCTCTCCGTTTTCCTTCATTTTCATGAAATCCAGTTTTGTTTTCATTCTGTTTCTCCTCCTCTAAACGGTGAGGAGATGAGCCGCCAATTCTTCGCAAGCAAAAAAGCCTTCTGTAAAATAAGAAGGATTCCCACTTGTTTAACGTTCGGCGAATGTCATCCCTCTGTCCCAGTCCTTTTTTGGATCAAGGCAGACTTTTCGTAATCTCTGTTCTGCTGATCAGGTGCAGTTCATTATGATACTGCCCATAGGAAGTATACCAAATTCACGAGGCTTGTACCAACTAAGATTAATTGAGCTCAATATCGGCAGAATAGATCTTCTTTATACCGTCTCTCGTTTCCAAAAGAAGAACTCCCTCATCATCAATGCCGAGCGATTTCCCGTAAAACGTTCCTTGCAGCGTTCTCGCTCTGAGCTCGTTCCCCAGTCCGACCGCATAGCTTTCCCATAGCAGCTTGATCGGTGTAAAGCCGTGGTTCAAGTAATCCTGATAGCGTTTTTCAAAAGTCAGCAGAATCTCTTGTATCAGACCCGCTCTGTCAATTTTTTCGCCGGCTTCCATGCTCAGGCTCGTCGCAATGTCCTGAAGCTCGCCGGGAAAATCGGTTTCCTGCTGGTTCACGTTGATGCCGATCCCGAGAATAACCGAACGGACACGGTCCTCTTCCGCCTGCAGCTCAGTTAAAATCCCGACGGCTTTTTTGCCGTGAATCATTAAATCATTCGGCCATTTAATGGCGGCCTGTACGCCTGTAAAAGCCTCGATGGCCTGTACGACCGCAACGGCGGATAACAGGGTGAGCTGCGGCGTTTTTTGCAAAGGAACGTCGGGTCTCAGAATGAGGCTCATCCAAATCCCGTTTCCCTCCTGTGAATGCCATACTCTGGCCATTCTTCCTCTGCCTGCCGTTTGTTTATCGGCGACTACGAGGGTCCCTTCCGGCGCGCCGTCATTGGCAAGTTCATGAGCGGTTTTTTGGGTGGACGGCAGGACGTCCCGGTAATGAAGCTGTTTGCCCAAAACTTCTGTTTTCAGTCCGAAACGGATTTCGGATTCACTGAGTTTCCCCGGTTTTTTAATGAGCCTGTACCCTTTTCGTCTGACCGCCTCAACCTCATACCCCTCTTTGCGGAGCTCCTCTATATGTTTCCAAACGGCGGTTCTCGAGCAGCCGAGCGCGTCACTTATTTTCTGCCCGGAGATAAAGCCGTCACCCGCCTCAGAAAATAAATCAATTAATCGGGTTCTTAATGTTGATCCCATGATGCGAGCCACTCCTTTATGTCATGTTTTCGGTTAGGGAGCTTCCCTGCCAATACCGCTTCTTCAATCCGGCGAAGTTCTTCGGCCACCCATTTACCCGCGCGGCGGTTTCTGAGCTCCATCAGATCAGCGCCTGAAATGTCGAGGTCTCGAAGGCTTTTGATCGGCAGCTGCTCATACAGGCTCTGAACTTCTTTCAGCTTTTGTTCATCAATCGTCCTATGCTGTTTCAGCATCTCGATTTTAACGGCTGAAAACAGCGCCTCTCCCGCCCGGTACATCGCTTCTGCTTCCAGCTGCGCCGGATAAACGCTTATGATCTGCACCGCTTTTTTTATGACTTTTCCCGGCAGTTTCCATTGTTTTAAAAACGCCTCGGCGCTTTTCGGACAAAGACCAAGAAACAATAACAGCGCTGCCCAGCGTTCTTCGCGTGCATCTAAAGAAGAAAACGGAAAGCCGCTTGCTTCAAGCATTTGCTGCTCATAACCGGAAAGGACGGGCAGCTCTTGTATCAGACCTGTCTGCACCATCGTTTGAATCGCTTCTTGTGAGAAAGCGCCCTGCATCAGCTTTTCAAACTCGACGGTCTTTCGTTCTACTGATACATGTGCCATAAGCTCCCTGTCTTTTATGACGGCCTCTCTTGTATCTTTTTCTAACAGAAAGCCGAGCTGACTCATAAAGCGGACGGCTCTCATCATCCGCAGAGCGTCTTCCCGAAAACGGTCTTCAGGGTTACCCACCGTACGGATCAGCTTTTGTCCGATATCATGTGCGCCTCCGAAATAATCAAGCAGCTCTCCTTCGGCAGACATCGCCATCGCATTAATCGTTAAGTCTCTCCGCTTTAAGTCTTCTGATAAAGAAGTAATGAACCGCACAGCTTCAGGGCGCCGGTAGTCCTTATATTCTGATTCGGCACGAAAAGTGGTGACTTCATAGGTTTCATCTTCCCACAGGACGATGACGGTGCCGTGCTCTTTTCCTACATCGACAGTCCGCTTAAAGAGACGCTCCACCTCATTCGGCAAAGCGCTGGTTGCGATGTCCACATCACCTATTTTTCGTTTCATATAGCTGTCTCTGACGGCTCCCCCGACAAAGTACGCCTGATGGCCCGCCTTCATCAGATGATGAAGGATGGGGAGGGCTTTGACAAATTCCTGTTCCATAAGATCACTCCGGTCCTGCCAATTCGTCATAAATCCGTTCATACTGACTGACGATTCTTTGCGAAGAAAAGGCGGTCTCCACCATTTTGAGCGCATGATCAGTCAATCGTTTGCTGAGCTGTTTATCTTCTAAAACAGCAAGCGCTTTTTCAGATGCTCCCTGAATATCGCCGACTTCCACCAGAAAACCGCTTACTTGATCTTTAATCACTTCGGGGATGCCGCCGATATTTGTTCCGATACACGGCACGCCGCAGGCCATCGCCTCAAGGAGGACGAGTCCGAAACTTTCTTTTTCAGACAGAAGAAGCTTAAGATCGCTGATGGAATACAGCTCTTCCACCCTGTCCTGATTTCCGAGGAGCAGCACTTGATCCTGCAGTCCGTATTTTTCGACAAGCTGCCAAGCGACGCACTTTTCCGGCCCGTCACCGACAAGCAGGAGCTTCGCCTTTGTGTTGGCTGCGATATTACGGAAAACGCGGATGACATCTTTAACACGTTTTACTTTTCTGAAGTTCGAAACATGGATGACGACCTTTTCATCCGGCAAAATACCATGTTTCTCTTTTATACTCTCTGTATTTTTCTTAAGATAAACACGTTCATCAATAAAGTTGTAGATGGTCTCAATTTTTTTATCCGGCTTGATTAAGTCATACGTTTCTCCGGCAAGCGCGGTTGATACCGCCGTCACTCTGTCGGACGCTTCGATGGCAAAACGGATTAAATCTTTTAATGACGGATCATATCCTAAAACGGTGATGTCCGTACCGTGAAGCGTCGTCACGATGCCGATGTCACGCTTGAGCATCTGCTTGGCGAGATAAGCGCATACCGCATGCGGCAGCGCATAATGCGCGTGAATGATATCAAGATTTTCCCTCGCGGCCACCTCGGCGATTTTGCTCGCCAGCGTAAGGTCATAAGGCGGATATTTAAATACCGCGTATTGGTTGACTTCCACCTCATGAAAATGAATATTCGGATGATATGTATTTAATCTGAACGGGATGCTTGATGTGATGAAATGAACCTGGTGCCCTTTTTCCGCAAGCAGCTTGCCGAGTTCCGTCGCAATAATACCCGAGCCTCCGACACTCGGGTAGCATGTAATCCCTATTTTTAATGGTCTCATTGTCCGCCCCCAAAAACATCATCATTCAAAACGGGAAGCTGTTTTGAAAAGAAGCCTTCAGCATACCCCGTCCCGGCTTCTTTGCCATACAGTCTTTCCCGCGCTTCCACCATTTCGATATAACCGTTGGTCAGCGGTGTGTTCACTGACTGCGCCGTAGGAATAAACTGGCTTTGATAGGCGTGCAGGCTTTCTTTTTTCAGATCGATGGTTTCCGTTATGTCGATTACAAAGTCCGGACGGTGAAACCCGTTGATCATATAATAGTATACGCGCTGAGCCTTATGAGCCGGCAGTTCCTGATGATCTCTGTATTTATGAATTCCCGCCGAGAACACCGCCTCTTCGACCAAAGCCGCCGCATTGCCGTGGTCAGGATGGCGGTCTTTCGGATAAGGCATGAAAACGGTTTTCGGCCGGCAGGCTCTGATGACACTGACAATCCGGCGGATGCCGTCCTCACTTTTCAAAAGCCCGCGGTCGGGAAGCGTAAGCTGGATTCTCTCTTTTACGCCGAGAATTCGTGCCGCCTCTGCCGCTTCTTCTTTTCTTATCCCTACCGTTCCGTTAGATGATAGTTCGGCCTCGGTCAAATCGCATATCACCGCGGTTTTTCCTTGAGCCGTAAATTTTGCGATCGTGCCGCCCATACCGATCTCGACATCATCACTATGAGCGCCGAACGCCAGAATATCAACGTGTTCAGACATTCGGCTCTCCTCCGCGCACAAGATTGCGGAAATCAAATGCCCCGCCGTCCAGCGTCCGGACGAGGATTTCCGCTGTTCCCATATTTGTGGCGAGCGGGATCGCGTATACGTCACACAGCCGGATCAGCGCCGAGACATCCGGTTCGTGAGGCTGCGCAGTTAACGGATCGCGCAGAAAAATGACGAGATCCAGGGCGTTTGCCGCAATCAATGCGCCGATTTGCTGATCTCCGCCGAGCGGGCCGGATTGAAAACGTTCAACGGACAATCCGGTCGCTTCCTGGATTTTTAAGCCTGTCGTACCCGTCGCGTATAACTCATGATGGCTCAATATATCTTTATATGCGGTCGTAAACTGAACCATATCCTGCTTTTTTTTATCGTGAGCAATCAAAGCAATTTTCATTGATGTTCTCCCCCTTGCCGATTCAGTCGATAATATTTTCGAGTCCGTATACAAGCTGGTCGATTTTCATCACTTGCTCCACTGACAGCTTCACTCCTGACATAAAGGAAGCCCGGTTATAGGAGTCATGGCGCAGTTTCAGCGTTTGGCCGTCCATGCCGAACATGACTTCCTGGTGGGCGATAAGGCCCGGCAGACGCACGCTGTGAAGGCGGATGCCGTTTAATTCAGCACCGCGGGCGCCCGGCAGAATTTCTTTTTCATCAGGATGGCCCTGCTGCTTTTCTGTACGGACGCTTGAAATCATTTCCGCTGTTTTCAGCGCCGTTCCGCTCGGGGCATCCAGCTTTTGATCATGATGAAGCTCAATGATTTCTACATCTTCAAAATAGTTGGCGGCCATTTGTGAGAACTTCATCATCAGCACCGCGCCCAATGCAAAATTCGGAGCGATGATGGCGCCGATTCCTTTTTCTTCAGTCAAAGCTTGAAGCTCCTCTAAATCCGCTTCAGAAAATCCGGTCGTTCCCACAACGGGGCGGACGCCGTGTTCAAGAGCGGCTTTCGTATGTTTTTTGCCGATTTCAGGCGTTGTCAAATCGATCAGCACATCCGGTTTTGTTTCTTGGAAACATGCGCGGATATCCGTATAAATAAGAGCGTCTGAATCAGCTGACATCACTTCCCGCAATGTTTGCTGATCGTATGTATGGTCAATAGCGCCGACAAGCTCAAAATGAGGCGTGCGGACGGCAAGTTTTACGGCCTCCTGGCCCATTCTGCCTCTCGGTCCGGCAATGACGACTTTAATGGTTTCATTTGACATGGTTTCTCCTACTTTCCTTCTTCTTTTCTAGTCCAGCGGTCTTTATCACGTGTATTAAATTTATGCATGACGCGGTTATGAGCTTCCTCCAATGAAATATCAAGGGAGTTGGCGAGGCAGATCAGGACGAACAGCACATCGCCCATTTCCTCTTCCATGCTTTTCTCATTTTCCGTCGTTTTCTTCGGCTTTTCCCCATAATAATGGTTGACTTCTCTTGCAAGTTCGCCCAGTTCTTCCGTGAGACGGGCCATCATGGCAAGCGGGCTGAAATAGCCTTCTTTGAATTGGCCGATATATTCATCGACCTCAGCTTGTAAGTCTTTCATCGTTTTGTCACTCACTGTGCGAATACCTCCTGTCATCTCTTCCATGTTAGCTAATTCAAGTACATTTGACAAATGTTAAAAACGGCAGTTTGCTGTTTTCTTTTGTATCCACTATAATATTTACGCAATCTTATGGAAGGAAAAGGGGTTTGATGCAATGCTTGGAGAAATCAGAATCAAAAACATTTGCTTTATTTTAATCGGCGCCGCTGTTTTTTCATTCGGACTGGTTCACTTTAATATGCAGAACAATTTGGCGGAAGGCGGATTTACCGGCATTACGCTGCTTTTATATGCGTTATTCCACATCAGCCCTTCTATTTCCAACCTGGTATTAAACATTCCTATCTTTTTCATCGGCTGGCGTATGCTCGGCCGGACGATGTTTGTCTATACCCTGATCGGCACCGTCTCTCTTTCCGTTTTTCTGAGTGTTTTTCAGCGCTACGAAATTCATATGCCGCTGTCGCATGATTTAGCGCTGGCCGCCTTGTTCGCCGGTGTTTTTATCGGCGCGGGTCTCGGCATTATTTTTAAATACGGCGGCACGACGGGCGGGGTCGATATCATCGCCAGGCTGATCAACAAATTTTTCGGAATCCCGATGGGCCGGACGATGTTTGCCTTTGACGCCTGTGTCATTCTGCTTTCTTTGTTTACGTATCTTTCTTACAAGGAAGCGATGTACACGCTTGTAGCCGTTTTTGTCGCTGCGAGATTGATTGATTTTATACAGGAAGGCGGCTATGCCGCAAAAGGGGCAACGATTATTTCTTCGAAAAACGATTTGATCCAGCAAAAAATCATTGAAGAGATGGAGCGCGGCGTCACCGTTTTAAAAGGACAGGGATCATATACAAAAGAAGACAGGGACGTTCTTTACTGCGTCGTTCCGAAAAACGAAATTGTGCTTTTGAAAAGCGTCATCACTTCCGTTGACCCGCACGCCTTTGTTGCAGTAAGCGACGTCCATGATGTGCTCGGCGAAGGATTTACGCTTGATGAAAATAAAAATCCGATCAGACGATAATAAAAAGGCGGCTTTTGCCGCCTTTACTGTTCGTGTTTCCATTTGACAACCGGTGATTTTTTCTTTTTCAATCGGCGGGCGAATGCCGGACTGACATTGAGCGTCTGCTCGACAAAGCGCTGCGGCGTCAGTGCCAGCCATTGGTTTAAGGAGACATCTTCGAAACGGTCGCTTTTGAAGATTTCCAGAAAGCGAAGCACGGTGTCACCGGTATTCTGAACATAATGTCCCATTGCAAAAGGAACATATCCTACGTCACCCGCTTGATAGTTAAATGTCCGCGCTCTTCCCTCCGCCGCAAACACCGTCATTTTCGCTTCTCCTGAAAGATAATACTGCCACTCGTCCGTATTGGGATGCCAATGCAATTCTCTCATGCCTCCGGGTTCGACCTCCACAAGAGCTGCGGCAATCGTTTTTGACACCTTAAACGTTTTTGAATCGACAATCTTTACTCTTCCCCCGCCGGTAACAAGAGGCTCCTGCCGGGAAAGCTTGTAGCTGAATGGCTCCAAAACGGGGCCTTCCGGGGAAGAAACTGCTGCCCGCTCAATAGGGGGAGGCGGTTCCAGCTGGAACATGTAACGCTCTTTCTTGTGAATGTAAGCCAGCTCATAACCCGGAACACCGAAGTTCGCCTCCAGCACGCTGCGCGGGGTATGGGCAAACCAGTCCGTTACTGAAAAGGTGCTGTTTTCTGAAAAAGAGCCGTCATCAAAGACGAGCAAAAACTCACTTCCCTGCTCTAATCCTTGAATGGAATGAGGAATGCCGGAAGGAAAATACCACAGGTTCCCTTCACTTACGTTATCAATAAAATTCCGCCCATTTTGATCGACCGCAGTTAAACGTACTCCTCCGTTAATCACATATCCCCATTCGGCTTCTTTATGCCAATGAAGCTCCCGCACAGCTCCCGGTTTCAGTCTCATGTTCACCGCCGCGATGTTTTTGGATACCGGCAGTTCCCTGACCGTCACCTCTCTGGACCATCCGCCGTCTTCAAGCCTCATATGCGTATCAGAAAATGAGAATTTCAAGTTTTGAACCGTTCCTGCATCCGTTGAAGGCGGAACGAGCATGTCAGGATTCTGGAAGTCACGCGCGAGGTTTCGCGGTCCTTCGTCAGTCGCCCCTTTTCTGCCTCTGATCGGCTGCGGGAGGTGTTTTGAAGCCAATTGCTGGATGAGTTTTTTCACTGGCTTAGCTCCTTTACAGCAATTTGTGTTTATTTAGACTTAGGATACTCACGCTTTTTCTCTTTCTTTTTTTCCGCTCTGTATTTTCGGTAGCCGACATATGTCAGCGCAGTAATAATGATACCGCCTGTTGTCAGAATGACCCAGAGCAGCGAAGGGTCAGCGTCATCCCGCTCCACCTTGTCAAAAACCCGCTTTAAATCCTGCTGCAGGAGCGTCAGACGCTCAAGCTTTGTTCCTTTTGTCATCTGCTGAAACCCTTCCTGCTCAATCACCTCGATATGTTTCGCCACCGTATCAAGCTGGCCGGCCGACACATCCATTGTCAGGCTGGGATAAATTAAATCATATAATGATATAAATTCATTCCACTTTTCATTGAAATTTTCACTTCCGTTTCCGCTGACATCTTCTTTTAAGGCGCTGAATGTCGCCATAATCGGTCTTTCAAGCGAACCCCACAGCGGATCGGAGTGGTCTTCCATCGCATCCATTACCAACCTGAACTGGGCGGCTGCCCGGATTTTTTCGGTATCTGAGGCGTCTGCCTGTTTCAGGACGCGCACTAAATCATTAAAGCCCAGAGTCACCTGCCTGACTTCGGCGCCGCTCAGTGAGTTTACGTGTGTCATTTTTTTCTTAAAGTAGCCAAGCACTTGCAGAGCCTCATCATACTGCGAATGCCGCGTCATTTGGAAAACGGTATCCGAAAGGTCGTTCAGTTCCTTGAGACCGCCCTCATCTTCAGCTTTGGCAGTTGTGATGAAACACATAAGAGCAAGTAAAAGACAGATCGTCAGCTTTCGTTTCATAGAGGTCCCTCCCACTCCTTCTCTTTACAGAATATGAGGAGCGGGACAAGGTTAGACCAAGATTCTATCAGTGTAAGTCAAGCTTTATCCGTCTTTTGGAAATCACCAAATAGTATGCAAGGCCGAGTGAAAATATGCTCAGCCAGAATGTAGCATAGCCGATCTCTTGCATATAGTCATTGAGCATTGAGTAGCGGGGCATCATGCCGAAAAGATAATCAATGACATCATTATGAAGCGTCCAAACAGCGGCAACGGCAAGATGCCATAACCGGAACCGAAAATACGGGCTGTATAAAACGCCTTGAACGGCCATGGCAAAATGTGAAGCAATCAGCATGTACCCTTCCCAAGGCATCTGCCCCATTTTGACCAGCACAAAGACATTCATTCCGACCGCCCACAGCCCGTATTTTACAAGGGTTACAAGAGCCAGCGCTTCAAACAGCGGCGCGTTTCTTCCCATGAGAAATGCCAGAAGCACAAACAGGAAGAAAAACGTCGCCGTCGGGCTGTCAGGCACAAATATCAGAAATCGGAACGGCGTGTCCAAAAGCTGCGGCACATACCAATAATAGCCGTACACCGTACCGATAAAATTAACGGCAAGAACAAGCAGAAGCATGCCGCGCAACCCTAAAAGATAAGAAATCCACCTCATACCATCAACTCTCAGTCCGTAAAAAGTATGTATCATGCAAAAAAAGCTGACATCCGGTCAGCTCTTTTCATAAAAGTATATCCTGCTGTTGTCTTCTTCACAATACGTTATTTCGCTGTCGTTTCAGAAATGAACTTCGCCAGCTGATCAAGCTGTTTGTCATTCCCTTTAAAAATACCGGCTGGCATCTGCCCTTTCCCTTTGACGGCGATTTTTTTAATTTCTTCCGGGCTCAGCCCGTTATCGACCAGGGACGGACCGGCGCCTCCCCCTTGAAGATTATCCCCGTGACAGGAAATACAGCCTTGTTCTTTAAATACCTTATAACCGTCTGATTCAGTATCAATGGCGGCTTCTTTTTTAATTTTCCCTTGCTCCTCCGCCTTCGCCCAGTCATGTGTCGCGACTGACTGCCACGTTAAAAAGACCGTAGCGCAAAGCGCCAAAAGCATCATCCCGACGGCAACCGGACGCTTCCACGGCCTTCTTTCAGACCCCCTGTCGAGAAACGGAGCCAAAAGCAGCGACCCGAAGGCAAGCCCCGGTATAATCATCGCTCCGATAACGGTGTAGCTCCCTGCGGCATATTCATATTTTAAAAGCTGGTATAAAAATAGAAAATACCAATCCGGCAGCGGAATATACCCTGTATCCGTCGGGTCCGCCACCCGTTCTAAAGGCGGCTCGTGCACAATCGTTAAAACGAGAAATCCGACGAGGAAAACGGCTCCGACCATCCATTCTTTCAGCAGGAAGTTCGGCCAAAACGCCTCTGTCTTTCCAGGATACTCTGAATAGTCTTTCGGTATATTCGGTTTTTTTTCAGCCGGTATCCTTGAATCTCCTACAAACTTCATTCCTTTCCCCCGGTGCATGTCATCCCCTCCCTTTTATATCAGATTTGTATTAAAGCGGTCCTGAAATTCCCTGCTTGCGGATCATGACAAAGTGGGCGCCCATGAGCGCAAACAAAGCGGCAGGGAGAAAAAATACGTGAATCGCAAAAAATCTCGTCAGCGTTTGAGCGCCGACAATATCGTGGTGGCCGGCAAGAAGAGTTTTCACCTGCGCTCCGATCAAGGGCGTCGCCTCCGCAATCTGAAGACCTACCTTTGTCGCAAACAGCGCCTTCATATCCCACGGAAGCAGATACCCTGTAAAACCGAGACCGAGCATCACAAAAAAGATCAGAACACCGACGATCCAGTTCAATTCCCGAGGCTTTTTATAAGCTCCCTGAAAGAAAACCCGCAGCGTATGTAAAAACATCATCACGATGACTAAACTTGCGCCCCAATGGTGCATACCCCTTACAATCTGCCCGAAAGCGACTTCATTCTGCAAATAATACACAGATTCCCACGCGTTTTTAATATCCGGCACATAATACATCGTTAAAAACATCCCGGACAGCACTTGGATAACGGTTACAAAAAACGTCAAACCGCCGAAACAATAGACAAAAGCCGAGAAATGGTGAGCGGGATTTACATGTTCCGGCACTTCATGGTCGGCGATATCCCGCCACATCGGCGTAATATCGAGACGTTCATCCACCCAGTCATAAATTTTATTCAGCATGTCACCCTTCCCCCCTAGGCTTTGCTTTTCCAAGATACAAAAAGCCGTCCTTTACTTTTTGCTCATAACGGTCAAGAGGCGCGAGCGGCGGCGTGCCCGGAACGTTCGTGCCGTCTTTTTCATACAGACCGTAATGGCAGGGACAAAAGAATTTGTTCGGATTTTTAGGATCATTGTTCCAGTTTACGGTGCAGCCTAAATGCTTGCAGATCGGAGAAAGCGCTATAATTTCATCCCCATGCTTGTAAACCCAGGCTGATCTGGATTCTTCCGATTCGTACCAGGCGTCGACTTGATGAATTTTAAAGTCAAACCGCTTCGGCTCCTTCGTCAGCTCATCCACACTGACAACCTGCACCATTTTTTGATCTCCCGTCGGTTTTAATACCGGATCCAGCGCAAAACGGACCATAGGCATAAGCGCACTGGCGGCCATAAATCCCCCCACGCCGGTGAGCGCATAGTTTAAAAATTGTCTTCTTGATATATCTTGTTTTCCGCCCATCTCTTCCCCCCCTAAAGATTGACCAAAAATTAACTAAAATAGAAAATAATTCTGAGATTTGACACCCTCATAATATATGAATCTTTCAGCAAGGTCAACAGAGGCAAAACGGGTGTTTTGCAGGATGCCTGGAGTTTTTAAGAATTGTTCCACTTCTGTAACAAAACGTTCAAAATTTCTCCGCACTTGTCATCCGCAATTTTTCTCTTTAAAGAGTCTTTCATATGTTCAAACGGGACGGCAGGTATGTATATGACATCAGACCCTATTTCAGAATCCTTCCATTTTTCGTCTGCCGTCAGGAACAAGGCGTGCCGGAAGTTGGTCATCACCTCTTCTTTGAGTTTTTGAAGCAGGGCGATTTGTGATTGGTCTATATCAACATATGTATAAGAGGGGAATAAATATACCCGTCCCTTCAATTGGCGCTCAAGCTCTTCAGAAAGCAATTGGGTGCTTTCCCCCTGTTCAACGGCCTCTTTTAAGCCTCCTGAAGACGTTATGGAAATTAACGGAATGACAGCGGTATCAATGTAATCCGCAGATTGTAAATAGGCATCGGCATCAGCGGCTCTCCATCTCATGTCTCGTTCCTCCTCTTTACGCAACAAGCCTTGCATATTCTGCAAGGCTGTCATTTATGTGAGCTGATTCAATTGGCGGGAAAGCTTTTCAAATGTTTCTTTGTCGTGGCGGTCCAGCGCCTCGTCGATATCTTTAAGCAGCTTTTCCCGCTGGAAAGTGGAAATGGCATGTTCTAATATTTTTTCAGCCATCCCCTGATCCTGTTTATTTTCAAACAGGTCTTTCGGCAGATGCGGATTTGATTCAAGAACAGCGGCATATTCCGGTGAGCTGTAGGCCGAACGGAAATTCAGCTGGATAAATAAATCCTGCTGTTTATTTAACCGGATGTCGTGAAAAGATTTTTCCGCGTCCGTAGTCATGACATTTTCTTTGTAAAACCTAAACGGCACCTCATCAACGCAATGAGTAGACATGATAATGCCTCTCGGGCAAAATTCGGCTTGTTCTACAAAATGGACTTTTTCCATTAATGAATCATGACTCATTAAATAATTTAAAATCCAGACGCACTCCCGGCGTTTAAGCTGATAATGATTTAAAAACCAACGGATAAAATCCTTTTTTTCATTGACAGAAACAGGGGTCTGCATGTAATTCCCTCCTCTATCGATCGTATAATCTGACATCACTTATACATTCAGCAAGCATGGTCCAAAATCCTGCTTATCTTAAAAATTCATCCTCTATCCGTAAGATTGTTTCTTCAAGCTCTTCGTTTATTCCATCCATTGAAAGCACTTGTTTTAAAAGCGGCAGCGCTTCTTTCTGGAGACCCTCTTCCAATAAGAAGTGAGCGTATTCATATAAGAAATCCCGATCATCCTGATAATGGAGATACGCAGCTTCGAAGCTTTTTTTCGCTTCAGCGTATTGCTCAAGGCCTGTATAGGCCCCCGCCAAATACCAATTGTATTTCGGATCTTCTTCCCCGTAGCCGCGGACTTCCTGAATCAGATCAATAATCTCTTCAAAGCTTTCTTCTTTATGATAGACGGCTAAAAGCGTATGGAGCGCTTCCACGTAACCCGGATCGAGCGCCAGCGCTTCCTGAAGAAGCTTTTTGCCTTCCTCTTCGCTGCCGAGCTTTAACGCCATTTTCGCCGCATAGAGAAAAAGCTCTTTATTGTATTCATCGTAAGTAATACCTTCTTTAGCGGTTTTTAATGCATCTTCATACATGCCTTCTGCCTCGTAGCTTTTTGCAAGCGGCATATAAAGCGATGAATAGGAAGGATCAAGCCCTTTTAAATCAGACAGCTGCTTGATGGCTGTTTTGACCATTCCCGCCTGATAGGCTGTGAACCCGTACCCGAAAATCGTATTCGGTTCTGTATGTTCTGCCGCCGCTTTTTCATACCATGAAATCGCTTCCTCAAATTCACCCGCCGCGCTCAATGACTCAGCCAGCCTCTGATGAACATTTACGCCGCCGATTTCGTGCCGTTCTTTTGCCGTCTCTTCATAGTAAGGAACGGCTTTTGCGTATGATCCCTGAGTGAAGTATAATTCCCCCAGAGCGAAATCAATAACTGGTTCATCTTGTAACATTGCTTTCGCCTGTAACAGCTTTTGCTCACTTACTTCAAATAAGCCCTGCATCTGATACAGATCAGCCATTAAAAGAAGGCTTTCCGCGTAAGACGGATCTTCCGGAGAAATCGTCTCCAGCACCTCAAGAGCTTTTTCTTCTTCATCAATATCTATTAACAATTCGGCGTAAAAATTCGTCAGCTCAGACTCATCCGGATAAAGGTCATGCAGATCACTGATCAGCGCTAACGCTTTTTCGGCGTTTCCCCATTCATAGTAGAGCTGGGCTGCAATGGCTTTGTCTTCGTCATGAAGCTCTGTTTCAGCTTTTGAAAGCGCTTTGAGTCCCTTTTCGGTTTCACCTGCTTCAACTAATTTTATGGCTTCTTGAATCAATGTATTCAAATCAGACCGGTCCTTTCTTTTCCTATACCTCATCAACCAAATGAAAAGGGTTTTTATTCGGGTTATTCTTATCATAATTCAGACAGGGCCTGCCCGCAAATAAGATGCTTCACCCGGCATTATAGTTTATCAGAAAATGGTTAAGAGGAAAACGGCAAAAAAGGGGGCGGCATCTTTATACGCAAACAGCGCAATTTGTTCCGGCTGTTTCTGTAACGAAAACGCATTCCCCCTTTCTGTTATTTTTCTGTTTAAGACAAGCTATGTCAAAGCCCAAGATTTTATGACACATGAAGAAAAAAGCCCGAAGAACAGTCTTCAGGCTTTTTTGGCTAATTGATCTAAATGCTCAAAAAATGTCGGATATGAGACATGGATCGCCTCTGTATCACGGATGTCAATCGGCTCTTCTGTCAGGCATGAAGCGATACCGAGCATCATGCCGATGCGGTGGTCGCCGTGGCTTGACACTTCGGCTCCGCCCGCAAGCGTTTTTTTGCCGTGTATTTTCATGCCGTCTTCAGTCGGTTCAATGTCTGCGCCGATTTTCCGGAGCTCTGATACGACGGTGTCGATCCGGTTCGTTTCCTTCACCTTCAGCTCCGCAGCGTCTTTAATGACAGTTGTGCCTTCAGCCTGCGTTGCCAAAAGGGCGATAATCGGGATCTCGTCAATTAAACGGGGAATGATTTCTCCGCCGATTTCTGCCGCTTTCAGAGCTGAGGTTTCAATAACCAGGTCTCCGTAAGGCTCTGCGCTGTCCGCTTCTGAAGGAATCACTTCAAGTGAAGCCCCCATTTGCTTTAAGACATCAATCATCCCCGTGCGTGTCGGGTTCAGGCCGACGTTTTTCAGCACAATCCGGCTTCCGGGAACGACAGCGCCTGCCGCGAGGAAAAAGGCCGCTGAAGAAATATCGCCGGGCACGAAAATATCGGCTCCCCGAAGCTTCTGACCGCCCGTTACGGAAGCGCTCGTCTCCGTTTCCGCAAGCTCGACGCCAAAAGCGTTCAGCATCCGTTCCGTATGGTCTCTTGATTTATGGGGCTCAGTGACGGTCGTCTTCCCTTCAGCCTGCAATCCGGCAAGCAGCACGGCAGATTTGATCTGCGCGCTTGCAACAGGGGAGACGTAATCAATGCCTTTCAATTGTCCGCCTCTTACGGATAAAGGTGTAAACCCTCCGTCCGCTCTTCCGTCAATCGCGGCTCCCATCTGTTTTAAAGGCTCCGTCACCCTCTTCATCGGGCGCTTTGCAATACTTTCGTCGCCCGCTACCGTACTGTGAAATGGGCGTCCGGCTAAAATGCCGAGCATCAGGCGGATGGTCGTGCCGGAATTCCCGACATCAAGAAGGCTGTCAGGCTCACAAAGTGCGTCAATGCCCTTTCCGTATATCGTTACATCACTTCCGTTTTGTTCAATGGAGACACCCATTTTTCTGAAGCAGGCAATGGTGCTCAGACAATCGGCTCCGGGCAAAAAGTTTTTTACCGTTGTCGTTCCTTCCGCAAGCGCTCCGAACATAACAGAACGGTGGGAGATGGATTTATCCCCCGGAATATGAATTTCACCGTTTAAAGACGTCACTTTTTCTCTTTTCAATGTTTTCCACCTCAGTCAGCGTAAAATGTGTCATATTTGGCGCGGGATTGAATGCAGGTTTCCGCGCGCTTCCGGTCATCATCAGTCTGGAAACTGATTCTGAGAATTCCGTTAATATCTTCTCTTGTTTCGATAATGCGGATGTTGGTGATACTGATTTTTTCTTCTGCCAGTATCGCCGTAATTTCCGAAATGACCCCCGGATGATCAGGAACATCGACATAAAGGTCATAAAAGGACGGGATCGCTCCTTTTTGACGGAGCGGCAGACCGTCGCGATAATCTTTCGCTTTTTTAAAATATCCGAACAGGCTGTCCGCATCTTCATTTTCTACATAAGATTCGATCGTGTCAATCTCCCGTTTCCATTCTTTGAAGCGGTCAAGCAGTTTATCTTTGTTATGAAGAAGTATGTCTCTCCACATCGCCGGACTGCTTGAGGCGATTCTGGTGATGTCCCGAAAACCGCCGGCTGCGAAACGCTTCAAAAACGGATAATCTTCTTCAGAATGATGAGCCTGATGGACGAGGCTTGCAGCAACGATATGAGGGAAATGGCTGATAACGCTCGTTACGCCGTCATGCTCCTCGGGAGTCATCTCCACAAAGTGGGCGTTTGCCGCTTTCAAGAGTTCCTTCAGATGCGTTACTGACTCTTTAGAAGTTGATTTTCCGGGTGTTAAAATGTAAAACGCATTTTCGAATAAAAATTCTTTCGCCGCAGCGGCCCCGGATTTATGAGATCCCGCCATCGGATGGCCGCCGACAAATTGATAGTGAGCCGGAAGCACTTTGTCGGCGTAGCTGACGACTTTCTGTTTCGTGCTGCCCACATCCGTAATCAGGAGTTCATGGGTGATGTCTGATGCGGCCAGCATATCGAGCATTTTCAGCGTTTGGGCGACAGGCGTGGCGATAATGACAACAGACGCTTGCTGCGCCCCTTCCGTCAATGAGCCGGCCCGCTCGTCAATAATTCCGAGCTTCAGCGCGGCAGTGAGCTGTTCTTCCGAAATATCCACACCGATAATCCGTTTATGCGGATGCTCCTTTTTGATGGCCAGTGCGATCGATCCGCCGATCAGTCCGATCCCCGCAAGCAATATGGTATCCTTCATTTCACTCATTTCCTTTTTCATCTATTTTAATAGAGCAAAGAGGTGATGCTTGATCACCTCTTATAATATTTCAGCTAAAATTGTGAGAATTTCCTCATTCTGCTCTTTCGTACCGACCGTAATCCTTAACGCTGTCGGAAATCCGAGCGCCTGTCCTGAGCGGACGATATATCCTTTTTCCAACAGGGCTTGGAACAGTTCATCCGCCGGACGGTTAAAATCAATGAGCACAAAGTTGGTTTGTGAAGGATAACAAGTTAATCCGTGAGTTTCCGCAAAATCATAATACTGCTTAAGGCCGGCTTTATTTTTCTCGACGCATTCCTGGATAAATGTCTGGTCGTCAAGCGCTGCCAGTGCCGAAGCCTGACCGATTCTGCTCGTATTGAACGGCTCTCTCGCCGGTTCAATCTGGCGGATCAGCGCTTCGTCCGCAATGCCGTATCCGACGCGCAGCGCGGCAAGTCCGTACGCTTTAGAGAAGGTGCGGAGGATCATGACATTCGGATATTGCTTTAAAAGCGGAATGCTTTCTGGGTAATCTTCCGCCGTAACATACTCGTAGTACGCTTCATCAAGGACAACGAGTATATGCTCGGGAACTCTGTTTAAAAAGGCAATTAGCTCTTGCTCAGAAGTATATGTCCCCGTCGGATTATTGGGGCTGCATACCCATATGACTTTCGTCTCGCCGTCAATTGCTTCCAGCATCCGGTCCAAATCATGAGCGCCGTCACTGCGGAGCGGCACCTCGCGCACCTCAGCGCCTTCAATCACCGCATTGTGTCTGTATTGCGGGAAAGTCGGGGCGGCGGTAATCGTGTTTGCCTGATCATTTAATAAAGAACGGCAGATAATCTGCACTAGCTCATCAGAGCCGTTGCCGAAAATGATCGAAGATTCACTGACCTGCAGATGCTCACTGAGCCGCGTTCTCAAAGCGGCACTGTAACCGTCGGGATACAGCGCAAGCTGCTCAATCTCCCGATGCAGCGCATCTTTTGCGGCCTGTGAACAGCCGAACGGATTTTCGTTAGAAGCGAGTTTTACTACTTTTTCAAGCCCGTATTCCATTTTCACTTCTTCTATTGGTTTGCCCGGCTGATACGGTTTCAGCTGCCGCAGCTGTTCTTTAATCTGCAAATCCAGTCACCTCATTTTACACTGTACAGTCGTCCGAACGTCTTTGCGTATTCTTCAAATTCAAGAAGCGCATCAGCTCTTGTGCCGGGATTCACAAGCTTTGTTTTAAGCTCTTCAACTTTTTTGACAAGCGCGCTGCCGACAACGACACCGTCAGATATTTCATTCATCCCGTCAACCTGTTTGCGGTTTGAAATGCCAAAACCGACCGCCACCGGAACAGAGCTGAATTCTTTCACCTTACGGATGAAAGAGTATACAGAAGGATCGAATTCGCTGCGTACGCCCGTCACTCCTAAAGAGGATACACAATACACAAAGCCGCAGGCCTGTTCAGTAATTATTTTCAAACGGTCTTCACTTGTCGGCGCAACCAGTGAGATATAAGCGATGTTCTCCTTTTTGCATGTCATTTGCAAAAGGGCGCTTTCCTCTAACGGAAGATCCGGAACAAGCAGACCGTCTATGTCGTTTTCCCGCAGTAAAGCGAAAAAGTATTCTTTTTCTAATTGTAACACAGGATTATAATACGTAAAGAGGATAATTGGAATATGAACGCCGTTTTTTTTCATTTTGCCGCCAAGTTCAATGGCTTTTACGATATTCATTCCGTTTTCCAGAGCCCGTTTTGAAGCCCGTTGTATGACGGGTCCGTCCGCAAGCGGATCTGTGTAAGGAACGCCGATTTCAAGGGCAGAAGCGCCTGCATTCTGCAATGAAATTGCCAGTTCAACAGAAATGTCAGGAAGCGGATCGCCCGCTGTGATAAAAGGGATAAACAATTTTTCAGAACCTCGCAGATTAAACATGTGTCTCCACCCCGTTTTCCAAAACATTCATCAGCGTATGAACGTCTTTATCTCCTCTTCCCGACAAACTGACGAGAATGATTTTGTCTTTATCCATGTCCTTTGCCATTTCAAACGCTTTTGCCAGGGCGTGGGCAGATTCAATAGCCGGAAGAATACCTTCTGTTTCAGAAAGCAGGCGTAACGCGGCAATCGCTTCATCGTCTGTCACGCTTTCGTACGTTACACGGCCACTTTTGTGCAGATAGGCGTGCTCAGGGCCGATCCCCGGGTAATCAAGGCCGGCTGAAATGGAATACGGTTCGATAATCTGCCCGTATTTATCTTGTATTAAATAGGTCATTGATCCGTGAATCACCCCGAGCGTCCCTTTTGCGATCGTTGCCGCATGCAGCGGCGTATCAATCCCTTTTCCGGCCGCCTCGGCGCCGATCAGCTCAATATCTTCGTCTAAAAAGGCCTGAAATATGCCCATCGCATTGCTTCCGCCGCCGACACATGCAACAACCTTATCCGGGAGCGTTCCTTCAACCCGGCGGAGCTGTTCTTTCGCTTCCTCGCCGATGATTTTCTGAAATTCGCGAACGATATACGGATACGGGTGCGGACCCACTACAGAACCGATAAGATAGAAATGATCTTCACAATGCTGGACCCAATACCTGATTGCCTCATTCGTCGCATCTTTCAGCGTGCCGTTGCCGCTTGTGACCGGCACCACTTCCGCGCCGAGCAGTTTCATCCGGAATACGTTCAGCGACTGGCGCGCAACGTCTTCTTCACCCATAAAAACCGTACATTTAAAACCGAATTTTGCGGCGGCTGTCGCCGCAGCCACACCGTGCTGTCCCGCGCCGGTTTCGGCGATGATTTTCGTTTTGCCCATCTTTTTAGCAAGCAGAATCTGGCCTAACGCGTTGTTAATTTTATGAGAGCCGGTATGGTTTAAATCTTCTCTTTTCAGATAGATTTTCGCCCCTCCCAAATACTCTGACACCCTGTCTGCGAACGTTAATGCAGTCGGTCTTCCGGAGTAATCAAACAATAGTTTTTGATATTCGGCATGAAAAACGGGATCATTCTTTAATTCTGTGAAAGCCGTTTCGATTTCCTCAAGGGGCCGCATCAATGTTTCAGGGACAAATTTGCCGCCGAATTCGCCGTATCTTCCGATTTCATTTGGATATGGATACATAGTGGTTCATCCTTTCTTCTAAAAGCCGGATCAGTGTTTGATCCTTGTGTCCGTTTTTTTCAATTCCGCTGGCAAGATCTATACCGCACGGACGCGATCTCAGTAAGCCGGTAATCGTCTCAGGATTAACACCGCCCGCAATAAAACAGCGCTTGCTTGCATTTTGAGCCTGCTTTCGGTACAAGGGGACACGGGCCCATGAAAACGCGATTCCCGTCCCGCCTCTCATTCCTGTCACTGAAGAATCAATGACATAGCCGTCGACAGCAGGTGCAAATTGAGCCATCTGACGGAGCGTCCCTTCCCCGTGATGGAGCGCTTTCCATATTTCCGAGCTCACAAGCGGACGGAGACGGAGGGCATCCTCAGGCGATTCATCACCGTGAAGCTGGATGACGTCAAGTGCCAGATCAGAGGCAATTTGCCCGATGTTTTCTATCGTTTCATTTACAAATACTCCGACATGTTTCTTTTCTGTCCAGACCTGCTCTTTCCATTTCCGGACCTCATCCGGCGTTACTCTCCGTTTGCTTGGGGCAAAAATAAATCCCAGATAATCCGCTTCTGAAGCTGCCGCAAGTTCATAATCACGCTTCGATCGTATTCCGCAGTACTTTAACTCAGGCTTTTTCATATCGTCACTCCCCGAACAGTCCGCGGATCGCCTTTTGCTGTGAATCCTCTCTCATTAAGGATTCTCCGACCAATACAGCCTGCGCCCCGTGCTTGTTGACGAATTGCAGGTCAGCCAAAGAACCGATGCCGCTTTCACTGACCAGCAGGCAGCCGTCCGGTACAAGCTGCGCTATTTTTTCCGTTTGCGTAACAGAAGTACGGAACGTTTTTAAGTCCCGGTTGTTTATGCCGAGAATGTCCGGCTGAAACACTTGTAAAATCCGTTCAAGCACAGTTTCACCATGGACTTCAACGAGAACGTCCATGCCCTTCTCGCGGGCTTCCAGATAAAGCTCATAAAGCTCTGAAGGTTCCAGCGCTTCCCCGATCAGCAAAATGGCATCGGCGCCGATCCTGAACGATTCCTCCACCTGAAGGGAATCAATAATAAAATCTTTTCTCAGCACGGGAAGAGACACGGTTTGTTTCACATCTGTCAGAAATTGATTTCTCCCCTGAAAAAAACGGGTATCCGTGAGAACCGAAAGGGCGTCGGCTTTAGCCGCTTCATAATCTGCCGCAATCGTTTCCGGAACAAAATGCTCTTTAATCAATCCTTTAGACGGCGAAGCTTTTTTCACTTCGGCAATCAGCCCGATAAAACGGTTCGGGTTCAGGAGTGCTTCTTTAAAGGATCTCCGTTTAATTTGACAGGTTTCCGGCAGCACGATGGATTTGATTTCTTCTTTTTTCTGCTGAATGATTTGATCAAGCATACATTTCTTCCTCTTTCTGTTTCAGACGTTCGAGCTGCTTTTTGGCATCTCCGTTTTGAATCGCTTCTAAGGCTGTTTTCGTTCCTTCTTTCAGATCGTTTGCAAGACCTGCCGTATAAATGGCCGCGCCCGCATTTAAGGCGGTAATATGCAGAGCGGATGACGGAGCTTTATTTGCAAAAATATTCTGAATGAGAAGCGCGCTTTCTTCCGATGAACTCACTTGAATATCCTTCAATGAACCTTCTGCAAAACCGAATTGTTCAGGTGAAACGGAATATTCCAGACGTTCACCGTTTTTCAGTTCAATGATATCGGTCGGTGCTGTGATGGACAGTTCATCTAATCCGTCACGCGCCGACACAAGCATGACGTGTCTGACATCAAATTGTTCCAAAGCGCTTGCCATCAGGCGCGCTTTATCAAATGAATAGACGCCGATCACCTGCCGCTTCACCTGCAGCGGGTTGCTGAGCGGGCCCAGCAGATTAAATACGGTTCGGAAGCCAAGCTCTTTTCTTGCGGCGGCGACGTGCTTCATTGACGAATGAAACAGCGGCGCAAACAAAAAACCCATTTGTTTCATTTCAATGCTGCGTTTGACGCTTTCTGGAGTGGCTTGAATGGAAACCCCCAGCTTTTCCAGCACATCCGCGCTGCCGCTTTTAGACGAAACGGAGCGATTTCCGTGCTTGGCAACTTTAGCTCCGGCGGCAGAAGCTGTAATCGCCGCTGCCGTGGATATGTTAAACGTAGAAATCCCGTCTCCGCCTGTTCCGCACGTATCAACGACATCCGCCAAGCCACCCGCCGTCTGTGCCCGCGCCCGCATCACTTTTACAAATCCGGCAAGCTCCTCCGCCGTTTCACCCCGGTGGGCTAATACCGATAAAATCCCGCCGATCTCAGACTGCGACATGTCCCCGTTCATCATCATCTCCATCAGCTTTTCGGCTTCTCCGGTTTTCAGTGTGCGGCCATTAACGCACGATTGCAGAAATTTGTTCATCCATCTTCTCCTCCCCGCCAGAAAAGATGTCTTCTGCGATTTGAATCGTTTTTAAAAGCGCCCCCGCTTTGTTACAGCTCTCTTCATATTCGGCTTCCGGGACCGAATCAGCGACTATTCCCGCGCCCGCCTGCACCGACGCCGTACCGTTTTTGATACTCATGGTGCGGATGGTGATACACGAATCAATTGACCCGTCAAATCCGATATACGCAATACATCCGCCGTAGGTTTCTCTGGAAGTCGGTTCTAATTCATTTAAAAGCTGCATCGCGCGGATTTTCGGAGCGCCCGAGAGTGTTCCTGCCGGGAACGCCGACATCAGCGCATCAACCGGATGGACGCCCTGTTTTAAACGGCCGGTTACAACAGAGATGATGTGCATCACATGTGAAAAAGAAACGACCTTTGTGAATTCCGGAACGGCTACGGAACCGTACTCCGCAACTCTGCCGATGTCATTGCGCGCAAGATCGACGAGCATGTAATGTTCAGCTTTTTCTTTTTCGTCATTCATCAGCTCTTTTTTCAGGCGATCGTCCTCTTCTTTTCCGGCGCCCCTTCTTCTCGTTCCGGCAATCGGATGAATTTCCAAGTGCCTGTCATGCACGCGGATCAGACGTTCTGGCGAACTCCCGACAATGTCTCTGTCAGGCAGTTTGATATAGTACATATAAGGTGAAGGATTGACGATGCGGAGCACCCTGTACAGCTCAAATGAATGTCTGGATATCGGAATGTCAAACTTTTGCGAAAGCACCCCTTGAAAAATGTCTCCGGCTTTTATATATTCTTTCAGTTTATCGACGCCGGCCATAAACTCTTCTTTCGTATAATTGGATGTCACATCGGCAAAACTTGGCGTGTCAAATGTTTCTTTAGAAAAAAACGGCTCTTTCATATCTTTCGGTTCTGTCAAAATACCGATAAGCTTACGAAGCTCCGCGCAATTTTCTTTAAAAACGGCCCGCTTTTTTTCCTCCGTCTCCCGGCCGTTAAGCGCCGCATATTGAATAAAATGCACTTGTTTCGTTTCGTGATCGTACGCGATGATTTTCCGGCAGACAAACAGCATGCATTTTTCGAAATCTGTTTCTTTCGCGTGGCTCGGCACGGAAGGCTCAATCAAAGGAATCATGTCATAGCTCAGATAACCGACGGCCCCTCCCGAAAACGGGATATCAAGCTCGGGTGTTTTAATGCGGAAGCTTTCATTCATCCAATCAAGCACGGCTTTTAATTCTCCGGCTTCAAACAGCGTATGCCCGTTTGGATCAGCGGCAGTGAATGTGTGATGACTCTCCTTAATCGTGATAAAAGGATCAAGGCCGATAAAAGAGTATCTCGACCAGCTTGACGACTCATCCTTGCTTTCTAAAAGATACGTAATGTTTCTGTCCAGTTTTTCAACCATCTGAATGGGTGTGATCGTGTCGACCGTAAAAGTCTCTGCGATTGGAATGGTGCGGTGTGTCAGACTGTCCTTTAAAAATAAAGAAACATCCGATTGTAAATTCATGATTCTCCTCCTTACGGTAAGGAGAATGAGATGAAGAGTGAGAGGAGTCTTGCGTATAAGAAATAAACCCAAAAGAAAGGCTTCTTTTGGGCAGAATAAAAACGTGTTTATCTCAGCTCAGCTAAACTCATTCTCTGCTACCCTATTCTAAACTCAACTGTTCAATATCTTACTTACCAGCTCTATACACACTCTTGTGTATTTCTAAGCTTTGTTTATCGTATTACATGTCAGTATTTTTTGTCAATGATAAATCCGGCCTTAACACAACGGCTTTTTCTAAATAGACATGCTTGATTTCATCCTGAGGCATATCCGTCTGAACCGTCATCAGGACACGGATACACTTTTGCAGAGCGCCGGTGACATCCATTTCCTGCATGCACGTCACCGGGACGTACTGCCACCCGGAAAGGCGGCGGACCGCTTTTGCCGGAAATACGGAATGGATATCAGGCGTGGCGGATAACAGGATCTGCACAACGTCTTCCGGCTTGCATCCATTTTGTTCAATGATTTTTTCAAGCAGCTGCTGTGTTTTTTCTAAAATTTCTTGTTCGGTGTCTTGTTCCACCGTTGTTGCTCCGCGAATGCCGCGTATCATCATGCTGTTTCCTCCATTCGCCATTTGTTCAGCAAATTTTCGAGCTCATCTTTTGAAAGCATGCAGTCCCGCGCTTCGCCTAATTCTTTTAACACGATGAACTGTGTCATGCCTCCGCGCGTTTTTTTATCATTCATCATCCGGGCGGAAAGAACCGGCGTTTCAATATCTTGTCTGATGCTTCCCGGGTAGCCGAGCCCAATCAGCCATTGTGTGAGTTCTTTCCTGTTCATCTTGCAACCCGCAACCTGTTCACTCACGTAAAGGGCAAACTGCATGCCGAGGGCGACCGCATCTCCATGAGTAATCCGGCCGTAGCCGTATTCCGCCTCAATTGCATGGCCGAGCGTATGGCCGAAATTCAGAAAAGCTCTTATCCCCTCTTCCTTTTCGTCCTCACGCACGACGGCCGATTTGATTGAAATTCCTTTATAAATCATTTCATTCAGCTCAGCGCTTGTCAGTCCTTGCAACGTGTCAAACGTGAGAAGCTTTTCTAAAAAAGCATGATCGGCGATAAACGCGTGTTTGATCACTTCAGCCATGCCCGATCTCAGCTCTTGTTCTGGCAGGGTTTTCAGAAGCTCCGTATCGTAAATCACCGCTTTCGGCTGATAAAACGCGCCGATTAAGTTCTTTCCGAGTTTATGGTTGACGGCCACCTTGCCGCCGACCGCACTGTCATGGGCAAGCAGTGTCGTCGGCATTTGAATGAAATCAATTCCGCGCATAAATGTTGCTGCGCAAAAGCCGGTCAAATCACCCGTCACGCCGCCTCCGAAGGCGATCATACATGAGGAGCGGTCCATATGGAAAGCGATCGCTTCCGTTTGAATCCGTTCATACTCTTTTAGAGACTTCGCTTCTTCTCCGCTTGGAACGATTACTTTTTTCACGGGCCATGTTTCGCTTAAAAGCCGGAACATCTCATCGCCGTAAAGCCGGTCAACTTCAGCATCGATGACGAGAAGGATCTTTGTCAGCGGCCTGTTCAGTGAAGACAAAAGAGCAGCGGCCTGTTTCCTTATGCCTTCACCGATATACACGGGATATGCGGAGGAAGCTGTCCGAACCTCAAGCTCTTTCATCAGAATTCCCTCGATAGTTTTTTCATGTTTTCAACATTTTCTTTAATGCGGTCGATCTGGTCAAGCCCGAATTGTTCTACGACGGCATTTGCGATTTCCCAGGCCACTGCTGCTTCAGCCACTACGCTTGCTGCCGGAACCGCGCAGCTGTCTGAACGTTCAATGCTCGCTGTAAACGGTTCTTTCGTTTCAATGTCGACGCTTTTCAGCGGCTTATACAAAGTAGGGATCGGTTTCATAACGCCGCGGACGACAATCGGCATTCCCGTCGTCATACCGCCTTCTAATCCTCCGAGCCTGTTTGTGGCGCGTGTATAGCCTTTCTCTTCATCCCATACGATTTCATCATGAACTTCACTGCCGTTTTTGCCGGCCGCTTCAAAACCGATGCCGAACTCTACGCCTTTAAACGCGTTAATCGACAGAACGGCAGCAGCGAGCTTGCTGTCCAGCTTACGGTCATAGTGGACATAGCTTCCGACACCGACCGGCATACCTTCGACGATCACTTCAACGATTCCGCCGATCGAGTCACCGTTTGCCTTCGCTTCATCAATGGCTGCCATCATTTGACGGCCTGCTTCTTCATCGTAGCATCTGACCGGTGATTCTTCCGTTACCCGTTTGAGATCCTCAATGGATGTGTAATCGGTTTTCTCTGCTTTTACGCTGCCGATTTGCAGGACATGTCCGGCGACTTTAATGCCAAGCTCCACTAAAATCTTTTTAGCGACGGCTCCGGCAGCCACGCGAACCGTTGTCTCACGCGCGGAAGATCGTTCTAACACATTTCTCATATCGCGGTGATTATACTTAATAGCCCCGTTCAAATCTGCGTGTCCCGGTCTCGGTCTTGAAATCTGGCGTTTCATTTCACTTTCTTCTTCTTCTGTAATCGGTGCGGCGCCCATGATTTTTGTCCAGTGAGTCCAATCTTTATTTTCTACAACGAGCGCGATGGGTGAACCGAGTGTCCGGGCATGCCGCACGCCGCTTGTGATCTTCGCTCTGTCCGTTTCAATCTGCATACGGCGTCCGCGGCCGTGCCCTTTTTGACGTCTGGCAAGCTCAAAATTAATATCTTCTTCAGTTATATAAAGCCCCGCAGGCACACCTTCTATAATTGTCGTCAGCTGCGGACCGTGTGATTCTCCGGCTGTTAAGTATCTCATTTCTTTCTTCTCCCTTCATCGCATTAACGCTTTTAAGTAAAACTATACCACAAGTTTTCATTAAATGTCTTCTATCTTTTTTGATAAAAAAATGTATCAGTGCTCTCAAGGCCGAATTTTTCCGGGCTGAAAATCTGCTCTGTGCTTCCGACAAACAGAATTCCGTTCTTTTTCAGACTGCCCGCCATTTTCACATACAGTTCTTCTTTTGCTTTTTCAGTAAAATAAATAAAGACGTTGCGGCAGACGATCAGATCAAAATCCTGTTCATAGCTGTCGGCGAGCAGGTTGTGCCGCTTAAACCGGATGTTTTTTTGAATCTCTTGTTTTACTTGATAACTGTTGTCAGCCTGCTTAGTGAAATAACGGCTTTTCACGGAAGCCGGCACCTCTTGCAGCGAGCGTTCCTGATAGATGCCCCGCTTGGCTTTGCCAAGCGCCTTTTCATCAATATCTGTCGCCAATATATCAAATCCGGCCAAACCCGCCTGCTGACTGAGAATCATGGCCAAGGTATAGGGTTCCTCCCCCGTTGAACAGGCCGCACTCCATATTTTTAACGGTTTGTTATGCTTTATTAACGGAAGAATTGAGGTTTCAAGAACTTCCCACCGTTTATAATTTCGGTAAAATTCAGAAACATTGATCGTCATTCTGTCCAATGTTTCATTTAATAAAAGCTTGTCTTTCTCCAAAGCGGCGGCAAATTCCTGAAAATCTTTGAATCCCTTTTTTTCATAAAGGGACGTCAGCCGCCTTTTCATTTGTGCTTCTTTGTATAAAGATAAATCAACACCGGTTATTTGTTTCCACTTGGTGATAAAAATGTCGTAAGGCTCCATTGCTTCTCTCCCAATCTCGCTGTCTTTTGTCCTAGTATAGCCTGTTTTCTTTCTAATTTGTACGATTTCAATAAAAAAATCAGCCCGCAGGCTGATTTGTGAGAAATGAAAAGACAGGGCAGCGCAGCCTCTGTCTTTCTTAAAATATGTAAACCTTTTCATAACAAGAGAAAAAGAAAGGCTGACGGCTTAGTACACCCAGTCGGCCATTAATTTTTGATACGGTACAAGCTCTTCCTGTTTGAAGAAAATGTCAATTTCCCGCTCAGCGCTTTCTAAGGAGTCTGAACCGTGAATGATATTTTTGCCGACAAACATGCCGTAGTCACCGCGGATCGTGCCCGGCAGTGCATCTTTCGGGTTCGTTTTTCCGATCAGCTGTCTTGTGATCTCTACTACATTTTCCCCTTCCCATACCATTGCAAATACGGGTCCTGATGTAATGAATTCCACAAGCTCGCCGAAAAACGGCTTCCCTTTATGTTCAGCATAATGGTTTTCAGCCATCTGTTCTGAAACTTGCATTAGCTTGGCTCCTGCCAATTGTAAGCCCTTACGCTCAAATCTGGATAAAATCTCTCCGATCAGCTGGCGCTGTACGCCGTCCGGTTTTACCATGATAAAAGTTTTTTCCATAAGATTCTCCACCCCATCATTATGTATAGGCTTTCAAGTTGCACACCGAAATCGTAACATCTTTCTGACAATTAATCAATCCAGGGCGGAGAATGTTCACATCTTGTTCGTAAAAGGAATTTAAAATTTCCGTTTGCCGATATATTTGGCGATGGCGGCCAATGATGAGCGCGCCCGTCCTCTCGGCAGTGTATTCAGTTTCTCAAACGCTTTTTTTAAGTACCTGTCACTGACAGCCATTGATTTTTCAATCGCGTCTGTGCGTTTAATATTTTCAATAATGGGGGCGAGCTGCTCCTGTGTTGTTTCACTGTTAATTAATTTCAGCTGATTTTTCAATTCAGGCTGACGGAGCGCGTACAAAACGGGCAGAGTGACATTTCCTTGCAGCAGATCCCCTCCGACCGGTTTTCCCAGTTCCTCTTCCGTTGAAGTGAAATCAAGAATGTCGTCAATAATCTGATAGGACATGCCCACGTAATAGCCGAACCAATATAATGCTTTGTGAATCTTCTCATCAGCTCCCGAAGCGATGGCGCCGAGCTGACAGCTGACGGCAATGAGAAGAGCCGTTTTCCGTTTGATGCGGCGCAAATAGGTTCTGAGGTTTTGTTCCATATTGTATTTATCTCTGATCTGTTCAATTTCTCCGAGGCATACTTCTACGATGGTTTTGGACAGGATCCGGTGGGCTTTCGGCTCATCCAATCTCGTCATCATCTCAAGTGAGCCCGCAAGCATATAATCACCGGTATACATGGCGATACGGTTGTCCCACTTGGCTTTGATGGTCGGCTTTCCCCTCCGCAGCTCGGCGTCATCAATGACGTCGTCATGCACGAGGGACGCCATATGAATCATTTCCAGCGTCACCGCAACATATTTTATTTTATTAATGTCATAGTCGCCGAACATGCCGGAAAGCAATACGAAAACAGGGCGGATCCGCTTGCCTCCCGCCTGGAGCAGATGGAGCCCGGCTTCACTCAGCAAGGGATAGTCTGACCGCACCGTTTGCTCAAGCTCCCTTTCGATCACATCAATATCGTCATTTAAAAAAGAATAGGCCATTTTAAATTTCATATCATTCACCCAAACATCTGTATATTCATCATTTCCAACCGATATGCGTAGCGGCCACTCCGCCGGTAAACGAATGGTATTTGACATTCGTCAGGCCCGCTTCTTCAAACAGACGCGCAAGTTCTTTCATACCGGGAAATTCTCTTGCCGATTCTTGAAGCCAAGAATATTCTTTATAGCTCTTCGCAAACATTTTTCCGAAGAAAGGCATGATGTATTTAAAATAAAGAAAATATGCCTGTCTGAATCCGAACATTTCCGGCTGGGATGTTTCCAGACATACGACCTGCCCGCCCGGTTTGACGACCCGCCGCATTTCTTTCAGCACGGTCAGATAGTCGGGAACGTTCCGCAGCCCGAAGCCGATGGTGACAAAATCAAAAGAATCATCAGCGAAAGGAAGCTCCATCGCATTTCCGTGCAAAAGTTCAATTTGGCTGTAACCGCCCTCTTTCACTTTTTTCTCGCCGATGCTCAGCATATTTTTGCTGAAATCCAGTCCTTTGATTTCACCGCTTTTTCCGGCTGCTTCTGCGAGGGCAATCGTCCAGTCAGCCGTTCCGCAGCAGACATCAAGCGCTTTTGCGCCTTCTTTTACATTCATGATCTGCATCGTTTTATCGCGCCATTTTTTATGCTGCTGAAAACTGATAACAGAGTTCATTTGGTCATAATTTTTATAGATTTTTTCAAACACGCCGTGTACGCGCTGTTCTTTTGACTCCTGCATGTTGATTACCCTTCTTCCACTTTCTGATGATATGTTTTGTCCTGGCTGATCGCCTTAAGCCGGTTCAGCATTAGGTTTTGGATTGGTGAATTGAGCGGCAGCAGCGTTTCAATGCTTTGCTTTGCCTTTCGGAAGCTATCTTCCATTATGTCAGCCTTTGATTTCCCTGACTTTACAATATTGCCGATGACATCGAGAAATATAGCATTGCCGTTCATCAGCCGCTTATATACAAAAAAATCACTCGCCAGCTCTTTCCAGCGCGGAAGATTAAAGTGGTCTGACACTCTGTGAAACAGGGCCGCTTCCACAATCGCCATGCTTTCGATCAATTGATTCAAGTCATTGACAGACCGATCGTACAGACGGATTTTATGCTCATTGATTTCTTTAATTGCCGTAGCGAGCGTCCGAATCATATAGATATCCTTCATTTCAGATAAAAGCGAATAATACAGTCCGCTGAAATAGTCGCCGGCAAGCACGGTGAGCTGCCGGTTTTTATTTTCGTCTCGCTTTAACGCTCTGGCTGTTGTCACTTCATCGTGGGTATCAAGGGCGCTTTGGACAAGCATCGCAGTTACTATGTAATTTTCTCTGTCGTTGTTCTTAATGTCCGCCTCTTCAAACAAAGCGTGAAAAAGAAGAAGCTTATCCTCATCGATTTTAGGCGCGGAAATATGTTTCGCTAAATAAGGATGAGACAGCTTTTGTTTTAATTTCGTATTTAGATTCGCTAAAGTTCCGTAGATGTCTTGCAAAAATATCACCCTTGTCCCCAAATTCACATTTATTCTAATATGTATGAGATTTACTCGTCATTATTATACGCAGGTATCATTATAGCATAAAAAAAAGAAATTGGCTGTATTCTCCCGCCGTTTGCGGGCATTTGGCAAAAGCGGGAAACAGCCGGCTTATTTTTTTTCGCTGTTCATTTCTCCGTAAGCGGTCTGGATGAGGGCGTTGCCTCTCACTTTGATGGCAGAGGTATGCTCAGTAAACTGAGCGATAATCACTTCGCCTTTGTCCAGTTTTTCGGAATGGTGAAATTTCGTATCCGTTCCTCTCGTTAAACCGATGACGTTCACGCCGTCCTCGACCGCTTTAATGACGACAAAATCACTTGAATGCTTTGAATTCATATCTGCACCCTCTATCATTATTAATCCGCACGTTTAATATGTTCTAACACTTCGGAACGCGCCGCTGCGTCATCTTTAAAAATACCTCTTACAGCGGAAGTCACTGTTTTTGCGCCCGGCTTTCTTACGCCCCTCATCGTCATGCACATATGCTCAGCTTCGACGACAACCATGACGCCGTGGGGATCTAAGGTCTCTACGATGCTTTCTGCAATCGTTGAAGTAATGCGCTCCTGCAGCTGCGGGCGTTTTGAGACGGCTTCCACCGCCCGCGCCAATTTACTCAGGCCCGTCACTTTGCCGCCGCGCGGAATGTAGGCAATATGCGCTTTTCCGTAAAAAGGAACAAGGTGATGTTCACACATGGAATGAAACGCGATATCTTTTACAAGAACAAGCTCCTCATGGTCTTCTCCGAAAACGGTTTTAAAGTGTTCTTTCGGGTCTTCATTTAATCCCGAGAATACTTCCGCGTACATTTTTGCCACGCGTTTCGGCGTATCTAAAAGCCCTTCCCGGTCCGGATCTTCTCCAATCGCCTCTAAAATCTGGCGAACCGCCTGTTCAATCTGTTCTTTATTAACTTCTTTCATTGTCTGTGTCCTCCACCATTGAATACATTTAATTTCGATTCTAGCACATTTGCCGCGCCAAAAGCAAAACGAAAGTCCTGCCCGGTGACCGGGGCTGCTTAAATATGAAAAGCCCCTTTATCAAGGGGCTTTTCTGTGAAGAAACAAAGTGTATGTATCAGATGCATACACGATCTATATTCACAATTATTTTCCTGCAACAGCGTCTTTAAGAGCTTTACCTGGTTTGAAAGCAGGTACTTTGCTTGCAGGGATTTCGATTTCTTCACCTGTTTGCGGGTTACGTCCTTTACGTGCAGAACGCTCGCGCACCTCAAAGTTACCGAAACCGATCAGTTGGATTTTATCACCGTTTTTAAGTGCATCTAAAATCGTATCAAAAACAGAATCAACTGCTTTTGTAGCGTCTTTTTTAGACAATTCGCTTGCTTCAGCAACCGCATTGATTAGTTCTGTCTTGTTCATGCCTTTCACCTCCTCCCAAAAGGGTATCAAATCAGCAGTTTATTATCATTTCTTCACAGTTCAGCCTGATTCTAAACCTGTCTGATAAAAAATCAAAGCAGGGAAGAACAGACAAGTAAACGGCTTTTCATAAGAAAACAGACACTTTGAGGAATGTTTGTCCAACAAAGTGAAGATTTTCTGTATGTAGAGTAACACATATAAAAAGCCATATCAAGCATTTTAAAGCCTCAATCCCTTGCTCGTCAAGGTTTTCACGTGTTTTACCGAACAAATATTCCTTTTTTTGCTTTTTTCCTCCTAATCCTTGATTGATTTCCAGTATCTAAAAAGAATAAAAAAAGACCCCCCGTTTCAGGAAGAGGTCCTTCAGCTTACAAAATAATGGCGATCAGGCCGCCTGAGCCTTCGTTAATAATTCTCTCAAGCGTTTCTTTCAGTTTGTATCTCGCATTTTCCGGCATGAGTGACAGTTTTGCGGAGATTCCTTCTCTTACGATAGAGCTCAATGATCTGCCGAAAATATCGGAATTCCAGATAGAAAGCGGATCATCTTCAAAGTCCTGCATTAAGTAGCGGACAAGCTCTTCACTTTGTTTTTCTGTCCCGATGATCGGTGCGAATTCACTTTCCACATCCACTTTGATCATATGAATGGACGGAGCGACCGCTTTCAGCCTTACTCCGAACCTTGATCCCTGCCTGATGATTTCCGGTTCATCCAGGCTCATATCGGTTAAGGCCGGGGCGGCAATGCCGTAGCCGGTCTGTTTCACCATTTTCAGCGCATCTGATACCTGATCATATTCTTTTTTCGCGTGGGCGAAGTCCTGCATTAATTCAAGCAGGTGGTCTTTCCCGCGGATTTCAACGCCGACCACTTCTTTTAAAATCTGGTCATATAAATGATCCGGCGCATACAAATCAATTTCTGCCACACCCTGGCCAAGTTCGATTCCGGCCAATCCGGCGCTTTCAATAAATTCAAATTCACTGAAGTGGCCGACAACCCGGTCGACATCGCGCAGGCGTTTAATATCTTTTACGGTTTCTTTCACTGATTCCTGGTAGCTCTCTCTGAGCCAATGATTTTCTTTCAGCACCATGACCCAGCTCGGAAGGTTGACATTGACTTCCAGCACAGGGAACTCGTAAAGCGCTTCTCTGAGGACGCTTAACACATCTGTTTCCCGCATGCTTTCAACACTCATGGCGAGGACAGGAATATCATATTTCGCGCTTAATTCAGCTCTGAGCGCTTCTGTTTCCGGGTGGTATGGTTTTACCGAGTTGATGACCATAATAAACGGCTTGCCGACTTCCTTCAGCTCGTCGATGACTCTTTCTTCCGCTTCCACGTAATCGCCCCGCGCAATATCGCCGATTGAGCCGTCTGTCGTAATGACGACCCCGATTGTGGAGTGTTCCTGGATGACTTTTCTCGTACCGATTTCCGCAGCCTCATGAAAGGGAATCGGTTCTTCGTACCAAGGTGTATTGATCATTCTCGGGCCGTTTTCATCCTCATATCCCTTCGCCCCGGGAACCGTATATCCTACACAATCCACAAGACGGATGTTGACATCAAGCCCTTCCGCGACATGAACGGACATGGCTTGATTCGGGACAAATTTTGGTTCTGTGGTCATTATCGTTTTTCCTGCTGCGCTTTGCGGAAGCTCATCCTGCGCCCGCGCTCGGTCGGCCTCATTGCTGATATTCGGGAGCACCACAAGCTCCATAAATTTTTTAATGAATGTAGATTTCCCTGTACGGACAGCGCCAACGACTCCTAAGTATATATCGCCTCCTGTTCGTTCAGCGATATCCTTGAAAATATCGACCTTTTCCAAGTGATCCCCTCCCGGACTTCCTATCCTTATCATTTTTCATTCACCATTCTCCAATCAAATACAGGACACTATATGTGTATGACGTTGTCCTATTTCAATATGACATCTTTAGAAAATTTTCAGGCAGTCTTTTCTATCAAAATCAAAAAAACCTTTCTCCCTATTTGTATGCGCGGGAAAAAGGTTCATTCCTGTTTCGTTTGACTTTCTAAAAAAACGGGTTCCTGTTTTTCATTTACGGTGTATGTGACTGAAAAGGCCGGGACGAAAGGAGTCTCTTTCCATAAAATATCCTGAATTTCCGCCCCCGGTTTGATTTTCTTTTTGGTTTCCTTCAGGCAGCGGGCGAGATCGACGCGATAGTCGGCATAGATTTCTCCGTCAGCGCCGATTAAAAGCGGCAGAGACGTGCCTGAAACCGGACTTTTGACCGAAGGAGAGTCTTTCATGCCGAGCTTTTTTTCATTTAAAGTGAACAGCCCTTTTGAAACGGCGTCCTCATAGGGAGGATATGTATGCTTTTCCTGATACATTTTGACACGCAGCTTCATGTCGCGGATTGCTTCCGCCATTTGGAGATCGACCAGCTTGACGGTCGGCTTATTTTCCACATCGACAAGCACGTATTGGTACATTCCTCCGCTTTCATAAGCTGAGGCCGGCGGCTCCTCTATGTATCTGGGCGCGAGCCGCTTAAAATCTATCGGATATTTTTGATAGAGCGGTGTTTTCATATCTTTTGTCTGAATCGGCAGAAGTCCGCCGTTCGCCTTTTTAAATTCATCCACTGCCGCTTGCACCTGCTGAAGCTGATGTTTGTAGGATACTTTATTTTCAGTTTTTTTCGCTTCAGGGTACAGACAGCCGGACAGCAGAAGCACCGCCATTGCCGTTATGACGGCCATTTTTAACTTATGCATTCCGCGCCCCCTTTTTGCTTTATTCATTGACAGGCCCGCTGAAAACGACCATTAACACGATCAATCCCGAGATGACCATGCAGGCATAAGCGAGTGAAGAAACCGCTGCTTTTATCAGTTTGTTTTTCACTTTGTACCTGCTGACATAAATAGAGGCGACCGCAACAAACATTAATCCCATAGCACCAAGCGCAAACCACATTTTCATCAATGCCACACTCACGTTCGTGCCCCCCGTCCCATCATTGTAAGCGTTATATTTCATTTTAATATACAAATGTTGAAAAGATCAACAGGTTTTCCATCTATTGAAAAAACAAAAAAACTGAAGCAAAGAGGGGGACTTTGCTTCAGTCAAGTTGACTATATTCACCTGTACGTCTGAGATACACTCTCTTGGACTTCGATGCTATAGTATGCTTAGATGCGTACGTCTGCATCCTCTTCTGCCTAAATCAGCAAATGTTTTAAGCGATTTCAGCCGGAGAGTTCTGCGTTTTGGACTTTCGTCACTTCAGAATATGCTGACGGCATGTTATTGTCACTTCACCCGGTTTTCGAATGTGTTGACCAAGTCTTCCATCTCATGGGTTTTCACTCTGGCCATTAAGGATTCTACGGCCGTTTCTACCTTCTGCCCGTTAAATAATACTTGGTGAAGCGCTTCTGTGATCGGCATTTTCACCTGATATTTTTGAGACAGCTGATACGCAGCTTTCGTCGTCCGCACGCCTTCAACAACCATGCCCATCTTATCCAGGACAGCTTCCAGCTTGTATCCTTTGCCGAGCAGGTTGCCGGCGCGCCAGTTTCGGGAATGAACGCTTGTACACGTCACGATTAAATCGCCTACGCCGGTCAGGCCGGAAAAGGTGAGCGGATTTCCGCCCATCTTTGTGCCGAGTCTGGCGATTTCAGCAAGACCTCGGGTGATTAAGGCCGCTTTTGCATTATCTCCGTATCCCAATCCATCTGTAATCCCCGCTGCAAGAGCGATGATATTCTTTAACGCTCCCCCTATTTCAACACCGATCATATCCGGATTTGTATAGACGCGGAAATGCTGGTTCATGAATAAATCCTGAACCGCTTCTGCAGCCTTGATATTTTTTGAAGATGATGTAACAGTCGTCGGGTGTCTTAATCCGACTTCCTCAGCGTGGCTCGGCCCTGAAAGCACGACGATGTCTTTTCTGTACTCCTCAGGCAGCTCCTCTTCCATTAATTCTGAAATGCGGAGAAGCGAATCCGGCTCAATTCCCTTGCTGACATGAACAAAAATCGATTGTTTCGGGATGTACGGCAGAGCCTTTTTCAGCACTTCCCGAATGGCTTTTGTCGGAACTGCCACAATGATGAAGTCAGCTCCTTTTAAAGCCTCGCTTAAATCGGCTGTCCCGATGATAGAACTTGATAGCTCCACACCCGGCAGGTAATCTTTGTTTTCATGCAGTTCGTTGATTTGATCGATCAATTCGGCACGGTGTCCCCACATCATAACTTGATGTCCGTTATCAGCCAGCACTAAAGAAAGTGCAGTGCCCCAGCTTCCCGCTCCAAGCATTGCCACTTTTTTCATCTCTGTATCACACCTTTTTATTTTCTTGCTCTTGCAAATATTTTAATTGGCGTACCTTCAAATCCGAAAGCGTCCCGGATTCGGTTTTCTAAAAAGCGTTCATAAGAAAAATGCATCAGTTCCGGATCGTTGACAAAAACAACGAAGCTCGGCGGCTTAACAGCGACTTGAGTCGCATAATAAATTTTCAGACGGGAGCCGTTGTGCGTCGGAGTCGGATTCATGGCGACCGCATCCATGATGACATCATTTAAGACATTTGTCTGCACGCGGAGAGAGTGGTTTTCACTCGCTTTAATAATCGCAGGCATGAGTGTATGAATCCGCTTTGTCGTCAGTGCCGACATAAACAGCACCGGCGCATAATCGAGAAATTGGAAATGCTCCCGAATATTCTGTTCAAATTCTTTCATCGTGCGCTCGTCCTTATCAACGGCATCCCATTTGTTTACGATAATGACGACGGCTTTCCCGGCTTCATGGGCGTATCCGGCGATCCGCTTGTCCTGCTCAAGGATGCCTTCTTCTGCATTCAGCACAACGCCGACGACGTCTGAGCGGTCAATGGCTTTTAACGCCCGCAGCACACTGTATTTTTCTGTTGTTTCATATACTTTACCCTTTTTTCTCATTCCCGCCGTGTCAACGATTACAAATTCCTGCTGATTGTAAGTGAACGCCGTATCCACAGCGTCTCTAGTCGTTCCGGCTACGTTGCTCACGATAACCCGCTCTTCGCCGAGCATCGCATTGACAAGGGATGATTTTCCGACATTCGGGCGGCCGATCAGGCAGAATTGAACGACATCATCACTGTACTTCGTCTCCGGAATGTTTTTAAAATGCTCGGCACAAGCATCGAGCAAATCTCCCAATCCTAAACCGTGTGTACCCGAAATCGGATACGGTTCTCCAAAGCCGAGCGCATAAAAGTCATAGATGTTCGCTCTCATTTCGGTATTATCTAATTTATTAACGGCTAATACGACCGGTTTTTTCGTCCGGTACAGTATTTTTGCCACTTCTTCATCCGCAGACGTCACACCTTCGCGGCCGTTCACCATAAAGATGATCACATCAGCCTCGTCCATGGCGATTTCAGCCTGCTGGCGGATCTGTGTCAGAAACGGTTCGTCTCCGATATCAATTCCGCCCGTATCAATCAGGTTAAAATCATAATTCAGCCATTCCGCCGAACTGTATATCCGGTCCCGCGTCACTCCGGGGGTATCTTCTACTATTGAAATTCTTTCACCCGCAATCCGGTTAAAGATTGTGGATTTTCCCACATTCGGTCTTCCGACAATGGCTACGACAGGTTTACCCATAGTACCCTTCCTTTCAATCCAGCCGCTTACATTTTCACAAAAAATTGTTCAACCGGTTATTAAAAATCATCTTCGCTATGAAAAGAACCCTTCAAACAGAAGGGCTTAACTCATTTATTATATCAGTTTTCACTGAGATCACAATGTATTCTTCAAAATGTTTCGCATTCATGTAACAGTCTCCGTCTGTTTTCAAGACATTTTTGTCGCTCCTTTGCCCTGCTTTTTGCTTTTTTGGCTGATGCGCGCCGCAAGCTGTTCATATGTAGTCAGCCCGACGAGAAGAATCACTCCCGCCGAACAGCCTGAAAGCCATTTATAATCACCGACGGCTGCTGCACCCGCAATGTTGCGGATGACCGCAGCATACAATAACTCCCCCTGGCACATGCCGAGAACAAAAAGACAAAGCCTCTCAGGGAACCGCCCCTCAACAGAAAGCGTAATAACGGTAAGCAGTATAACCGCCGCCCATTCAGGTTTTATGATAAACCAAACAGGGTCATATAATGCAAAAAGAAAAATAAAGCCGTATGCCGCAGACGCCGTCAGATGAATCACAATATGACGGAGCCGTTTATGCATGCCGAGGCTTCCCGCATATACAAATGCCGCAGCAAAAAACATGACATATGCCGCGTTCAGCGTAAAATAAGCCGTTATCTGATGTATGCTTGCCATCATATTAGTCAAAATAAAGACTGATACGTAAAACCGGCTTTTTGTTTTGGCAAAAATAAAAGTCGCAAGTATCCATAAAAACCACATTGACCAGTAATAATAAAACGGTTCCATAATCGCTCCTCCTCTGACCAGTATGGAGCGGGAACGCATTTTTTAAACCAATTATGCCTGAAAGGAGCGGATAAGGATGGGAAAAGACAGACAGGAGAAAAAACTGAAAGCCTCCCGCCGGGTGGAATCTGATCGCGATGATTCGATTCACCATAAAGGAGCGACAAGCCTTGAACAAAACGGTGAATTCCGAAAAAGAAAATCGTAAAAAACAGAAAAAGGCATGCGAGTTCGCATGCCTTTTAACGTCTGCTGAAACGGGATGTGTCAATTCCCCGTTCAGAAAGCCAGTGATGTGTGTCACCTTTTATGACCAAAGGCGCCTTTTGCAATTGGGCAACCGATTGGCATCCGAGGGCGGTCATAATCATTTTCAGCTCTTGTAAAAGCGCCGTCATCTCGTCAAACAGCCCCTCTTCTCCTTTGGAGGTGAGAGCTTTCAGGAAAGTGCCTGCCATTCCCGCGCCAGAAGCGCCGAGGGCAATCGATTTGGCGACATCCAGGGCACTTTGCAGCCCGCCGGATGCGATAATTGATTGATCAGCGGAGAGCGAGTGGATTTCCGCTAAGCTTGCGGCAGTGGAAATTCCCCATGTATTAAAAAATTGAAGCGCCTTCTCTCTGCGCATATTTTCAATCTTAGAGAAATTTGTACCGCCGTATCCGCCGGCATCAACTGCTGCCGCGCCGGCATCAAATAACTGCCGTGCCGATTCCCTGCTCATTCCGAAGCCGACTTCTTTGACAAAAACGGGAACTCCCGCTTCCGCCGCAATCCGCTCAATACGGCCGAGAGCGCCGGTAAAGCTTCTGTCTCCCTCTGGCATGACGATCTCCTGAATCACATTTAAATGAATCTGGAGGGCATCTGCTTGAATCATATCAATTGCCCTTTTCGCCTGCTCGGCATCCGCCTCGCTGCCTAAATTGGCAAATATCAGCCCGTCCGGATTCTCTTTTCTGACGATCTCGTAAGAATACCGTTCGGAGGGATCTTTTAAAGCCGACATTTGCGAACCGACAGCCAGCGGCATGCCGGCTTTGCGCGCGGCTCTTGCCAGCGATCTGTTAATTTCGTATGTAAGCTGTCCGCCGCCGCCTGTCATCGCATTGATAAAAATCGGCGAACTGCTTGTGAGTCCGCCGATTTTCGTTGATATATCCACTTTTTCCAATGCTAGGTTCGGTAGGCTGACATGAACAAACGTAATATCATCAAGCCCCGTTTCCCGGTTTTGACCGGTAGACAGCGCATGATTTATATGTTCTCTTTTTCGTTCTGCTCGTGTCACGTTTTATCACCAATTTATTTTAATTTATTAAGCTTGTCTCCGATTAAATCGCCAAGCTGGAAGCCGGTGCTCGGCTCTTCTTTCGCCTGGTATTGACGGAAGTCCTCCTGATCGGCTTTCGGCGCTTCTTCAAGCTCACGCATGCTTAAGGAAATGCGCTCTTCGCTTTCGTTCACGTCAAGCACTTTCACTTTAACAGTCTGTCCTTCTTCAAGCACTTCATGCGGCGTTCCGATATGTTTATTGGAAATTTGCGAAATGTGCACAAGTCCTTCCACGCCCGGAAGAATTTCAACGAAGGCGCCGAAGCTTACAAGGCGCTGCACTTTTCCTTCAAGCACATCTCCCTGTTTTACCTTTTCGCCGATCTGGCTCCAAGGTCCCGGCAGCGTTTCTTTAATAGATAAAGAAATACGCTCATTATCGCGGTCTACGGACAGTACTTTCACTTTTACGTCCTGACCTTCCTCCACCACGTCAGACGGTTTTTCGACGTGTGAATGAGACAGCTGCGAAATATGAACAAGCCCGTCAATTCCGCCGATGTCGACAAATGCGCCGAAATCAGTCAGACGCTGCACTTTTCCTTCAAGCACGCTTCCAACCTCAAGCGTTTGGAGAAAATCATGCTTTTTGGCTGTCTGTTCTTTTTCCACTACAGCCCGGTGTGACAGAATCACCCGGTTTTTATCACGGTCGAGTTCAACGACGATAAGAGAGAGGGTTTTCCCTTTATAGTCAGTGAAATCCTCGACGAAATGAGCTTCGACAAGTGATGCGGGAATGAAGCCGCGAACGCCGATATCAACGACGAGACCGCCTTTCACCACATCTTTCACTTCAGCTTCAAACACTTCTTTTGTGTCGAATTTTTTTTCAAGGTCTTCCCAAGCGCGGTCAGCATCAACGGCACGTTTAGATAAAATCAAAGCATCGTCTTCCACTTTTGTTACTTTCAGGTCAAGCTCGTCGTCAACTTTTACGACATCCGATGCTTTCTCTACATGAAGACTTGATAATTCACTGATTGGAATGATTCCGGACTGTTTGACATTGACAATTTCGACATCTACATGCTTGTCCTCTACCTTTGTCACAATCCCTTTTACTACATCTCCAACCTCTGGCACTTGAACATCAATTTGATTCATTTCCTCTGTCATTTGAATAACCTCCTTGGTCCAAACCTACACAGCTTAATTAATACGGTTTGAAAGTTGAACATGTGAATGTCCGCTTTTCAGCCGAATATGTATTAAAGAATCATCCAAAAAAGATTTTGAATGATCAATAAAAAGTTTTATTAGTATTAACTTCTAATAAAAGGACTGGTTTGTCAAGCAATAACATCTTGTCTTTTGAAAAAAAATTAAAAAGCGCTCCGCCCGAAGTTAACGTGATTTCTGTTCGACGATCTCCAGAATTTTTCCTGCGACTTCGGCAATGCTGAGTGACGTCGTATCGATTTCAATCGCGTCTTCCGCTTTGCGCAGCGGGGAAACTTCCCTCTCTGAATCGAGTTTGTCGCGTCTGGCAATTTCTTCAATGAGCGTCTCGTAATTCACGTCATAGCCTTTTTTCTTATTCTCTTCATATCGGCGCTTCGCTCTTTCCTCTACGGACGCGAGCAGAAAAATTTTCACTTCGGCATCAGGCAGCACGTGAGTACCGATATCACGGCCGTCCATGACGACACCGCCTTTTTGTCCGAGCTGCTGCTGTCTTTTAACCATTTCTTCTCTGACGCCTTTATGCTTGGCGGCGATGGATACTTGGTTGCTGACTTCGTCTTTTCGGATTTCTTCTGTCACATCTTCTCCGTTTACGAGAACGATTTGTCCTTCCGGAGCGGATACAAGCTCAATTTCCGTACGCTTCAAAAGCTCTGTAAGCGCGGCTTCATCGGTTAAATCGGCATTCTGCTTGAGCGCCGTATATGTAATGGCACGATACATCGCCCCTGTATCAATGTACACATATGATTTTTTCTCAGCCACTATTTTAGCAACGGTGCTTTTTCCGGCAGCGGCCGGCCCGTCGATCGCAATTGATAATTTCTTGTCCATAATCTCTCTCCTTGCTCTTTACTCCTCTATGGATTGTATCATGAACTGCCGGAAAAGGGGCGAAAAAATTGAGCAGATTTACCGCTTTACCGTTTCAATCCATTCTTTTTTCTCCATTTTATCAACTCCCTCATATTTCACGGCTTTCGAAATATAAGGTTCAATAGGCTGATAATGAAGCAAAAACTGCACCGCGCCCAAAATGATAAGCTGAATGCAGACCAATTTGACCAGCAGACGTTCAAACGTTTTCATACACGCGCACCTCCATTAGGATTAGTATGGAAAAGTGCGCTGCTGTTTATTCCGACAGACTGTTTCTTCTCTGCTGCAGCTGCGCGCGCATACAATATTGGAGTAAAAGCTGCTGCGCTGCGGGGCCGATTTCTGTAAATTCAAGCGTCATTTTTTGTTTATCCGCCTTTTCATCATAAAAAATCCGCTGGGTAAGAGCCTCAGCCGTTATATCCGCCTCCTTTTCCTTGCCGGGAAGAGAAAATGAGACATACAGCTTTTCACCTGGTTCCGCGGAAATATGCTCAGGCATCACAACAGCGATTCCGCCGGCGCTGATATTAGAGGAAACAGTTTGGAAAGCGGTTTTTTTCGCTTCCATTTTGACAGATACATCCAATACTGCTTCTGCACGGACGTATCGGCGTCTTTGAATCCGCTTCATTTCCTTCTGAGGGGGGATGTCCAATCCGATCATCGGGATGGGTTCTTTTTTCTTTCCTTTGATTATGCTTTTAAATTGATACGGTACTTGGCCATTCCCCATAAATTCCGCTGTTATTTCCAATCCTTTATGCAAAAAGACCGTCCGTCCCGAATCCAGATCGACGGGATATGAGATATGGAGTTCGCCGTTTTCAACGCTTACTGCTTTGCTCCTCGCTTTTTTGGGCTCATTGTTCTCTATGTATTCAATCCAAATATAATCTCCGACAGCTATCATGGGCCTTCACTCTTTCATTATTTATGCTTTTATTAAAGCATGTAATGAAAAAAAGGAAAAGACTTTTAGTCCTTTCCTCCTTTATTTTTATAGGTCTTTATATATAGGCTCTGCACTTTTTAATTTTTCTATTTTTTCCTCTTTTCCGTCGTCCGCATTAATGAACATTTGATACGTGTCTTTCCCGATCGTCCCGAGCATTTCGTAGCAAAGCACTTCCTGACCGAGTTCATTCGTGATCAGCGCCTGCCGGGTCTCCCGCACTTCAACATTTTTATTCAGCTTCGCTTTCGCTTCATCAGCTGACAAAGCGGGAGCCGGAATCGTTCTCGTGCGGTGCGCCGCCAGGTAATCACGCGCGGAAAAACCGACGACTTCACCATCATCCAGCGCCACTTTCATTCGGATGGCTTCCGGATAAATGCGGACGTTTTTCTCCACGGGAATAAAAGAAAAGACGCCGATGTTATTATATTGCGCGCTTTCATCAATTTCGAGGCCTTTTGTTTCATATCCGTTTTTCTTTAAAAACGCGACGGCCCGGTTAGATGCTTCATTGAGGCTGATCTTTTGTTTCTTCACGCCCCGTTTTTGAATCAAATAGACAGGATGTCCCCCTTTTTGGGTAATATCCATATAGATAAAAGATTTGTGATCCGCGTCATTCATGCGGATACTGTATACATCCCGATTCGTCTTCCGGCCGCTTTTGACCACTTTAATGGAATAATTATGATCAGGCGCAAACCGTTCCGCGATTTTTACCGCTTCTTTTTCCGTAATTTGTTTTCCTTTCAGATGCGTAAACCCTTTTCGTTCTGTATTTGCGCTTGTAAACGTAGGGCTGGTACTGTCTTCAGAAAAAGCGCCTACATTTTTTTCGACTGTTTTAAAGCTGTCGACGATCGTATTATCGCTTTGTTTTTTGTCAGAGGCGAGCGCCATCTCAACATCCATCCACCGTAAATTTTTGCTCATGACGAGATGCTGAACGCTGCGGAGCTGGTTTTGAATGTTCTCGGCCTGTTTGTACAGGCTGTTCAGTGTTGTATATTCTTTCTTATCAAGCGGTTTTTGGTCTAAATCCCGGACGGATGTTTTATAGCTGAAATCTCCTATATTGGATAAAAACTCCTCCGTCTTATTAAAAGGCATGAGAGTCAGGGGCAGCTGGCTCACATTGTTATGTGCTTCAGATGTAATTCTCCATACATCAATGAGCGCCGGAGACAGAGATTTTTTACTGTTCATTGCAAGCGTCGTCCCGATTTTGTCGTGAAGCTGATCAACATGGTACGTCAGTTCATGAAAAGCCCTCTGATAATTATTTTCCGCGTGCAGAAGGACCGCATCTTTTTCCTGATGCTCTTTATATCCCCAGTATCCGGTTGCGGCGATCGCGACACCGAGAACAGCGATAATGATTCCTCTAATCATGTTAACACCTCATTTTGCGTACTTTTACTCACAGAAAATGTGCTTTCCGATTCTTTTAATCTGCGGACGTCCCCAAATCCATTTGCTTGTCGCCGTATCAGGATTGAAATAATAAAGCGCGTTTTCAGAAGGGTCCCATCCGTTGATCGCATCAAGAACCGCTTCTTTTGCTCTTTCATTCGGCTGCATGTATATTTGGCCGTCGGCAACGGCGGTAAACGCGAGCGGTTCGAAAATGACGCCGGCCACCGTATTCGGAAATAACGGGCTTTTAATACGGTTTAAAATAACCGCGGCGATGGCAACCTGTCCTTCAAACGGCTCACCGCGCGCTTCCCCGTACACAGCCTGCGCCAGAAGATTGATGTCGTTGTTTGAGAAACCGCCAGGCATATTGGCCGCTGTCGTATTTTGCTTTTGATTTGACTGACCGCCTGTATTGTTTTGCGGCTTTTGAGCAGGCTTATTCGTTCCCGCCGGCTTCTGCGCTCCGGCTCTCGGTTTTGTTTGGTTTTCCAATGGGACGTTGCCATAATGAGTGAACGTATTCCCTTTTTGGATCTGCTCCATTACATATTCACGGTAATATTTTGATTTTGAAATCAGCACCTGTTTGGTTTTCGCCCCGACGAGGCCGTCAACCGGCTTCATGCCGAATTTCTCCTGAAAATTTCTCACGGCCCAGTATGTGGTCCAGCCGTAAACACCATCGATTTTCCCGTTATAAAATCCGTTATATTGAAGACGGGCCTGCAATTCTATAACATCATCACCCGTCGCGCCTCTTTGAATCACTTGATTTGAAAACGCATGAATCGTTTCATGATGATCGAAGAAAGCGGCGGCGAAAGAAAATAGAATGAGACATGCCATAAAGGCTCCTTTGCACTTCATCTCTTCAAGCCTCCTACTGCAAAATTTAAAGTGTACCCGTATTGTCTGTCACGCGGATATTTTTATACACCGTTTCCTTCTTATCCCTCATCAAGGCATAAAAAAAGAAACCGCACGCGATGCGCGGTTTCTTCACACTTGGATCATATTGACGGAGCGTGCTTTTTTTGCCTTTCGCAGCCCGAACCACCATAAAAACAGCATAAACGGCAGCATATAATATACCCAATGATTGAGGGCGGTAAGAATAAAATCGTACGAACCGTGCAGACATGAAGGCACGGCCAGCGAAATCACAAGCCATTTGACACGGGCTTTTTTCTGCGAAAAGCGGGCTTTTCCGAGATAAAACCCCATAATCACTCCGATCAGCGCATGGCAGGAGACCGGCAGAAGCGCCCTTATGAAAGCATGCTCAACGCCGTGGCCGAATAAATACAGAATATTTTCAAGCGTGGCAAAGCCTAAAGACACACTGGCCCCGTAAACGATTCCGTCATAATGCTCATCAAAATGAGCATGCGGGTACACACTTATCATCAGAACGAACCATTTCACCGATTCTTCCAAAAATCCCGAAGACAAAAACGAAACGAAAAAGCTTCCTCCCCCCACATGCTCTTTTTCAAGAACATATTGGATAAACATGGTCGGAAACACAAGGACAACCCCGAGAAAAAAAGACCTCAGCACCATATGTACGGGTTCATTGTCATACTGATCTTTTAAATAAAAATAGCTTAACAGCGCAATGCCGGGAGCAATTCCTGCAGAGATGATTGCAAACATCAGGCAACCTCTTTCCTTTATATTCCTATATCTATGGTACCATGTTGTTCATATTTTTACATCTTTCAATTTTTTTAAAAAAGAGCATATGAATGATCATATGCTCTCTGCACCCAGCCGTTTTGATATTTCGTTTGCGATCAAGCCGCCGTGAAAACGGCCGTTCTCGATAAAAATTTCATTGGCGTTATTTCCAGCCGCAATGACTCCGGCGATAAAAACACCGTCAACATTTGTTTCCATCGTTTCTTCCAGGAAAAACGGCCGGCCTGATTCCGCATCAATCCGCACACCGATTTTTTCGAGGAAACCGTGATCGGGATGGTATCCCGTCATGGCAAATACGAAATCGTTTTTCAGCCGGACCGTCTCATTTCGGCCGGAGCGGAAAATGATTTCATCTTCCGTCACTTCTTCAAGACAAGCGCCGAATTCCATCCGGATTGTGCCGTTTCTGACAAGGGCCTCAAACTCAGGCAGAATCCATGGCTTGATGCTCGGGGAGTACTCATGTCCTCTGTAGAGCACCGTGACGCGCGCACCGGACTTCACGAGTTCCAAAGCCGCGTCCACACTTGAGTTTTTCCCGCCGATCACAGCAACATCTTTATCAAAATAAGGATGGCCTTCTTTAAAGTAATGAAATACCTTAGGAAGCCCTTCACCCGGTATGTTCATATAATTCGGATGATCATAATATCCTGTCGCAATGATACAAAACGGAGTGAGGTAGCGGTCTTTTGACGTTTCTACAAGAAAACGGCCGTCTTCCTGTTTCGTTACGCGCTCCACCGTTTCAAAGGCGTTTACGCGCAGCTCTTTTCTTCTGACAACCTCTCTGTAATAAGAGAGAGCCTGTATTCGGACCGGTTTTCTGTTTTCCGTAATAAAGGCAACATCGCCGATCTCCAATTTTTCACTTGAACTGAAAAAAGTTTGGTGGGTCGGATAGTTATAAATGCTGTTTACGACATTCCCTTTTTCGATCACAAGCGCGTTCACGCCAATTTGCTTCAGATGTATAGCCGCCGATAATCCGCAAGGACCTCCGCCTATTATAATTGCTTTTTCTTCTGTCATGTCCTTCAACTCCTGCGATTGGCATTTCCATCATAAGTTTCCACTCATATAAAAAATCTCCTATATTATCATAGGAGATTTTTTTTGTTTATGCAAACGATTGGTTTATATCCAGCCTCTGAAACGCGAAGCCTCAGCCATTTTCCGCACGCCGACCATGTAAGCCGCAAGCCTCATGTCAATCCGGCGGTTTTGGGACATTTCATAAATATTATTAAACGATTTTATCATCATATTTTCCAGTTTTTCCTCGACTTCTTCTTCACTCCAGTAGAAGCCCTGGTTGTTTTGAACCCATTCGAAATAAGAAACCGTTACACCGCCGGCGCTCGCCAGAACATCGGGAACCAGCAGCGTTCCTTTGTCTGTCAGGATTTTCGTTCCTTCCAGTGTCGTCGGTCCGTTTGCCGCTTCTACCACGATTTTCGCTTTGATGCGGTCAGCGTTTTCTTCTGTAATTTGGTTTTCGATCGCCGCCGGGACAAGTATATCACAGTCCAGCTCAAGCAGCTCCTGATTCGTAATGGTGTCATTGAAAAGCTTCGTCACCGTTCCGAAGCTGTCTCTGCGGTCAAGCAGATAATCAATATCAAGACCGTCCGGATCGTAAAGGCCTCCGTACGCGTCAGAAATTCCGACAACTTTCGCACCGGCGTCATGCATAAACTTGGCCAGATAGCTGCCCGCATTTCCGAAACCTTGTACGACGACGCGCGCGTTCTGAATATCGAGACCTTTTTTCTTGGCCGCTTCTTTTATGCAGATGGTGACGCCTTTTGCCGTCGCTGATTCCCTGCCGTGGGATCCGCCGAGTACAAGCGGTTTTCCCGTAATAAAGCCGGGTGAGTTAAATTCATCAATTCTTGAATATTCATCCATCATCCAAGCCATAATCTGTGAGTTTGTAAATACGTCAGGTGCCGGGACGTCTTTAGTCGGTCCGACAATCTGACTGATTGCTCTTACATATCCCCTGCTCAGCCTTTCAAGCTCTCTGAATGACATATTTCTCGGATCACAAACAATTCCGCCTTTACCACCGCCATAAGGAAGATCAATAATTCCGCATTTTAAACTCATCCAGATGGAAAGTGCTTTCACCTCTTTTTCAGTTACATTCGGGTGAAAACGAATGCCGCCTTTTGTCGGACCTACGGAATCATTGTGCTGCGCACGATAGCCTGTAAATATTTTCACAGACCCGTCATCCATCCGAACAGGAATTTTAACCGTTAATAATCTGAGCGGCTCTTTCAGCAGTTCATACACTTCTTCTGGATACCCCAATTTTTCCAGAGCTTTATGTATTACGGTTTGGGTTGATTTTAATACATCATGTTTGTCTTCTTCATTATGACCGGTGAATCGATCGGCTGCCATTTGAGTTAACCTCCTAAAATCTTCTGTTTCTCTCATGCTCCCTTTCAGTGACTAGTATACACCTTCAATATCTCCGTGCATAGAAGAAAGACAATGATTTTTCCATTATTTCGCTTAAAAAAAGACGGCCGCTGAAAACAGCTGCCGTTTCAAATCTTTTTTATGAAAAATGTTTCTGGATGGTCTCCACAGCATTGCCGTCCATGATGAGTTTTCCGTACTCATGGAGCCTGTAAATCGTAATCGTCGCCGGGTGTCCGTATTCAGCCAGCACCGCGATGACACCTTCGGCGGAACGGGAGCCGAGGTCTTCAAGGCTTACATAGTATTGGTTCTCATAGTGGTAGACGGTGCCGCCGGTAATCCCGATTCGGTGAAGGCTTCCGGCTAGCTGAATGATATCTTCAAACGAATGGAACTGATAAATAATATCCGGGCTTTCGTCAAGTTTGACCTGCATCTCGATATAATCATCGTCATATTCGTCATCTTCTGCATCCGCGTCATGATTTTTCGTTACAATCACAACCATACCTTGTGCCTGAAGAGAATATACTTCCACCGCGATCGGACCATTCGCTTCAAAGCCGAGCTCTGTATTTGCTTCATTCATCATATCTTTAAATAACTGGTGGACTTTAAACGAGTCCTTCCAGAGGTCTTCTTTTGTCAGTCCCCGATCAGTCAGATCGTCGAGGGTTAAAAAGATTTTAATCTTATTATAGTTCAGACGCTCAAGCCGCATAATGTTCCCTCCTGCCTCTTCTTGCACACAAATCATATAACACAGTATATGAATAAATGAGTCATAGGTTCTTAATTTGTTATCAGTTTACACCGTGTACAGCGGGAAGACAAGCAGAATGCCGTTTTTTATCACCGCGGCCGGGTTGTTTCAGGAAAACGGCTCATCCGGTCCGCACAGCGTAATCATATGCGTCTCCGGCTTCGCCCCGAGCCTCAGCGGAACTTTTGTCGTCCCGTAGCCGTTGCTGATCAGGTAATGCGCTTTTTTTACCGTTCCCGTCCCGCCCAATTCATACGGCCCGAACCGGCCGAAACGGATTTGGCCGCCATGCGTATGGCCGCTGAACACAGCGTCAATCCCGTCTGACTCCCTCATCTGCTCATGGATGTCAGGATTATGGCAAAGCAGGAGGTTTACTTTGTCAGCATCCGTATATCTGATTGCAGATTCGTAATCATCCATCATCATTCTGATATCATCCACCCCGCAGATCGTAACGGTTTCCCCTTTATAAGCAAACTGAACCGATTCATTTCTCAGCGGAATCACTTTGTATGCCCGTAAAAGTGAGAGCAATTTTTGCTGGCTGACCTCGTAATCATTATTTCCCCACACATAAATGACAGGCGCGAGAGCCGTCAGACGTTTGATGTTTTCTTCAATTCTGGCGTAAGGAACTCCGCCCTCCGCCAAATCACCGCCGAGCAAAACGGCATCCGGCTTATAAACTGCCGCTTCGCGGAGAAGCTTTTCATCAATTAAACGGCGGTGCACGTCAGATATAAAGAAGATGGTGAGCGGCTTCATCCCTTTCATTTTATCAAGCGTAAATGTATGTGTTTTCAAATGGCTGCCGTTTGCCGTTTTGTACATGACGGCCGCCATAACCGCAGCCGCTCCCGCCAATGTGCCGAGAATTCCCGCTGTAAGCTTCATAAACGCACTCTCCATTCTGTCATTGTCTTACATTAGACGGACAAACAAAAAAAGACGTTTCTATCCTTTCCGGAAAACGCCTCATTTTATTTGCTTTCAAAATAAAGATTGATATCATACCGATGTTTCATCAAGTAAAAAACAGATTCTCTCGCCCTCCATTTTTCAGGCTGGGGCCATAAATCCGTGCTTTTTTGGATAATTTCACATCTCAGTTTATGAAATTCACCCTCAGCTTTTTCTTCCTTTTTTTTAAAATAATAAGAAGTGCAATACGCAAAAGCGGAAGCCATAATCCAGCACAAATAAACCGTATGGCCTAATATTTCCTGCAGGATCAGCTGCGGAGAGGCTTGGGGGGCGTTAAAGCTTTTAAACATCAGCAGTATGCACATCAGGGAAAAACAAACGAGGGACGCCCACTGCCATCTTCGGCACTGTGCGGCATAATTTTCGTATTTTAATTTCCGTTTCACCAGCGCCTGAAGCATTTGTTTCGTCGGTCCGTCAGCAAATCGGTCTAATTGCTTCCATAAAGAATCCATGCGCTTCACACCTTGTCCGTTTTCATTGGTACACTATATGAAAAACGCGGTGAAAACATGCATTTATTTTAATCAGACAGCGGAATGTTCAGAACCTGGCCGGTGTACACGTCGTTTCCGTTTAATCCGTTGTAGCTGCGGATTTTTTCTTCGCCCGCCCGGCTTTTATAATATTTCATTGAAATGCGGTAAAGCGTTTCTTTCGGCTGTACAGTATGCTGTACGGTCCGCACTTTTTTCGGGACAGTCCCGGCTTGATCACTTGCGGCAGCCGGAGCCGCTTTTTCACGGACAGCCGGCGGAGACTGCTGTTTTGTCTCCGCGTATTCGGTGTCTGTCGGCTTTACTTGTTTTTCTGAGGACGTTTCCGTTTTTTCAGGTGTTTTTTCACTTGGTTTTTCTTTTGTTTTTTCAGATGCAGCCGCTTCTTTCTTATCTTTGTCGTCAGACTTTTTTTTCGGTTGTTCTAAAAGAGCGGTTTCTGACGTTTCTTTCTGAGCGCCTTTCGGAATAACGGCAGGCGCGCTTTCACTGTGGTCTATGAAGACATCTTCATAGTCCTTCGGGTCAAATCTGCTGCTGTTCGTCATATAAAGAAGACCGAAAAAGACACCGATTGTTACGATAATGAACAGGACGGTCAGAAAAGTGAACAGCGGCGTTTTTGTTTTGGTTTTTTCCTTCACCTGCTCTTCCTTTTTTTTACGCTCCTCTTTTACAGATTGTCTTGTCGGGAGGCTGTCTTCAAGATATTCAATTTGTTCATCCGCGGCCGCGGCAACCTGCTGCTCGGCACGCAGCTGAGCTTTTCTTCTTTCAACTCTTGACATTTCCGTCATAGAAACCCCTCCTAACATATTGAAAACGGATCTGACAGGCAAATACCGCATCAATAATAAAATGCGCTGTAACCGGAACGAATAAATTGCCGGTCCATTCATAGATAAGCCCCAGCAAAAGACTGATGCCCGCAACCATCATAAACAGAAGCCACTTCGCCAAGTATCTGAAATGAAGCACGGTAAAAATGAAGCTGGCGGCCCATAAGCCGATATGTGTCTGCAGAACGCCTCTGAACAAAATCTCTTCGCTGAACGAAATGAGAAGCGTCAAAAACAAAATGTGCAGAACCGGCCTGTTCTTAAAAAGCAATACATTAATGCCGCCGTCATCATATAAATGCGAAGGACACCATTTCATCACCGCCAGATCGGCAAAAATGACAAGGACGGCAAGAGTTACACCGTACCATATGATATTATCGTCACGTATATGCCACAGCTTTAAAAAATCGTGAATGTCGGTGAAAAAGAAAAAGCCGATAACAGCTGAAACCGCCAATATGAGCAATTGGGTGGCATACAGCTGTATCACAATCTCCCGGTCTGAGAGCTGCTGGATCAATTCGCTTTGCCGTCTCAGCTGAACTCACCCGCAGACTCTGAACCGAAAATCCGGCCTAATTCCAGCTTCCAATCTTCAAACCGTTCCATGTTTTTCCGTTCTCCTTTTTGCTCGTACGGAGCCAGATCAAGTCCGCAGCTGCTGCAGCATTGTCCGGTTTGGCCTTCAGGCTCATACGATTCATCAAAATAAGACAGCAGCGCTTTTCTTATACATTCTTTCCGCTCTAATAACGCCGAAAAACGGTTCATTTTACGCAGCTTCTTTTCCACGCGGTATGTCAGTTCTTCCTGCAGCTGCTCTTTTGTGGTTTTTCCTTGCAGATACAGATGGACGGCCGTTCGCGCCTGTGTTTCCTGGACGCCTTTATTGATCAGAACGTCCCGAAGCTTTCGCTCATCATCCGTACCGGCATCCCGTATGACGGCCAGAATGCCTTCCAGATCATAATCAGACAGGCTTTCTGTCTGAATAATCTGCTGCTGAAGCTCGGTATCGCCGGGCGCCCTCAGCAAAATACTGACACTCGGGCTGCCGTCGCGTCCCGCTCTGCCGATTTCCTGCATAAAGGCCTCAGCCGTTTGGGGAGGATAAAAGTGAATGACAAAGCGGATATCTGACTTATCCACACCCATGCCGAACGCATTGGTACAGCAGATGCAATCAAGCTGGTTATGGATAAATTGCTGCTGGATCAAGATTCTGTCCCCTGTATCCATTCCGCCGTGATAATAATCCGTCCGCTTTCCCGTTTTTTCATTCAGCTCAGCCGCAAGCTCTTCCGCCCATTTCCTGGTCGGACAATATATGATACCGGGGCCTTCAAGCTTTTCGGCAAGCTCCGTGAGCCTGTTTATTTTTTCGGCATTATCAGCCAAATGTTCTGCCGCCAGGAGAATATTCGGCCGGTTGACTGAATAAAGATGACGCACAGCATGCTCAAGTCCGAGCACATCCGTCACGTCTCTGAGCGTTTCTTTTGTCGCTGTTGCGGTCAGCGCCAATACAGGCGGCTTTCCGAGTGCCTGTCTGAAAGGCCCGAGCTTCGAATAATCAGGCCTGAAATCATGTCCCCATTCTGATATGCAATGAGCCTCATCAATAACAAATAAACTGACCGGAACGTTTTTCAAACGGTTCAGTACATAAGGTGAAGAAAGGGCTTCAGGAGACATATAGAGAAATTTATACCGGCTGATGTTGCTGAGAATAAAATGCCGCTCTGCGGAATTCAGCATGCTGTTTAATGCCGCAACCCGCTTTTCTCCTTTTGCTTTCAGCTGCTGCACCTGATCTTCCATTAATGAAAGAAGCGGTGAAATAATCAGCACCAGCCCGTCCATCATGTAACCCGGAAGCTGATAGCATAATGATTTCCCCCCGCCGGTCGGAAGCATGGCGATCGTATCCTTTTTTTGGAGAACGCTAGTCATAATCTCTTCCTGCCCTTTTTTAAAGGAATGCAAACCAAAATACCTGGATAAAGCTTTATGCAGCTCAGTCATGCTGATTCACCGTCTTTGCCAGCGCCAGCCTGATCTGGAAATAGCTGAAGCGCATCTGCATTCCTTCGCGAATCCGTTTAATTTTATTCGTTTGATGCTGTTTTGCAAATGCCGTTATCATACGCTGTTCCTCTTCAGAAAGATACTGTTCTATAAAAAATGCAGGCTGATGCAATGATATTTCTACGATATGGTCTTCGATTGTGGCGGTTTTTAAATTTCTGACCGCGGCGATCCGTTCAATCGGAAACCCTTTTTCCAACAGCTCGAAGGTTTTTCTGGCAGACTGTGTCAGCGCGCTTTCCGCCTGCAGATCGGACAACAGCTCGCGCAGAGCGGGATATGCACATTGCGGAAGCGATTGAATAACATAATGTACCGCTCCCCAAAACTGGACGGACACATACCATTCATCTTCGTTCAGCTGGAGAGCGAGCTGCTTATTCGTTTTGCCGATTCTGTTGAATGAAGTTAAAGAATAGACAAAAATAAGCGCCTGCCGTTCACTTACGCCATGCAGAAGCTGAAACAGCGCGTCATGCATTTGGACGGAAAGCTCTTTAGCATCTCTGTTTTTCCGCATGAACCGTTTGACCCATCTCAGCGTCTGCACATCGTTGGTAACCGGGATATATTGACTGCATTGATGCTCTTTGTTTGACAGGACTTGAATGAGCAGGGAAAGCCGCCTCCACAGGATGACGGCAGGCGTTTGATAATTTGCGCCGTGGCAGTGCTTCGGCCAAGGCCGCTCGGCAAACGCCCGTTCAAGCCTTTGAACGCCGCGCGCAGTCACTTTCCACGTTCCCTCTTCTTTTCCGGCTGTAATGTATGAGTTCTCGGTGAGTTTATGCAAAGAAGCCGCAATATCGCCGCGTTCACACTGTGAAGCCATGCCGAAATATTTAGCGATCTGAAATAAGCCGGCATCCTGAATGGTTTGAGACGACTTTTTTCCTTTTAATAAATGAAACACAGCACTCGGAGTCCGTTCGCCGTCTATTTTGTCCAGACAGTCGAGAACCACGGTATCAAAGTAGTTTATCGCCAATCTAAACACACCTACATTTCTTTTGTGACAAGTTTCGTTTTTTGGTTCTTTTTATTTTAACAGATTTTCATATAAATTTGACGTTTAAAGTCATCTTTTAGGGGGAAGTGCTAAAGAGAATCCCTTATGTGATAAGCATTCTCAATCATTTTTCTGTTGAAATTTGACACTAACATCATTACAATAAGTAAGAGGAATAGGTGTTATATTTAAAAATATATAAGGTAAACCATTTGTTCCAACACGAACAATCTGGGAGGTTTTATTCATGGCAAAGTACACAATTGTAGATAAAGATACGTGTATTGCATGCGGCGCCTGCGGAGCTGCGGCACCAGACATTTATGATTATGATGATGAAGGCATTGCGTTCGTTACGCTTGACGAAAATAAAGGTGTCGTCGAAGTTCCGGAAGTTCTGGAAGAAGATATGATTGACGCATTTGAAGGATGCCCTACTGATTCAATCAAAGTTGCGGATGAACCGTTCGAAGGCGATCCGCTGAAATACGAATAAAAAAGCCCTCCCCGTGAGAGGAGCTTTTTCGTCCTGAATAAGACTCCGGCTGTTATCGGCCGGAGTCTTATTTTTTTGCCGATCAGCACAAACAAAAAAAGCGCCCGGCTGTTCTTCACAGAGCGGACGCTTTAAGCCTTTATTGTGTTTGGATGCTGCGTTTTTGTTCAATCCAAGGTTTCAGCTTCGTAAAGATGAACGTAAAGACGATGGTGATGATAATGCCTTTTACAATGTTAAACGGCAGAATTCCTGCGACAACCGCCGTTTTCAACTGGCTGTTTGACAATGCCGGTGAATGTAAAAACCAAGTATACGCGGGCAGGATAAGAATATAGTTCAAAATACTCATCAGCACGGTCATCGCCGCGGTTCCGGCCAGCAGGCTCACTGCAAGCCCTTTTGCAGAATTAAGCTTTTTAAACATAAACGCCGTCGGCAGAATAAACAGCGTTCCCGCGATAAAATTGGCTGCCTGCCCGACAGGCACGCCGGCCATGCTTCCTTGAATGATATACTGCAGAATATTTTTAATCGCTTCAACCGCAATCCCCGCCGCAGGCCCGTAAACCAAAATGGCGATAATTGCAGGAACGTCACTGAAATCAATTTTCAAGTAATCCGGCAGCCCCGGAAACGGGAAATTTAACAGCATAAGCACAAACGCAATACTGCTAAGCATACTGATGACAACTAATTTTTTTACTTTCACAATGCTCTCTCCTTTTCGATCAAATCTCTCGAAAAGTGGAAAGGTTCTTTGCGCCCCAATAAAAAAACCGCTTTTGTTAAAAAGCGGGAGCTTACTAAGGCTTGGCAAAGAAACGTTTGATATAAGCATCAAAACGTCTGCTGAACCTCCATCTTCTCCCATCCAGACTATACTGTCGGCTCCGGAATCTCACCGGATCCTGCCGCCGAAGCAGCTCGCGGGCTTAGAGCGTGATGCTCATCACCGCCGGTAGGGAATTTCACCCTGCCCCGAAGATTGATCTTATGAATTTATTCACATTATATATGATCAAATTGTAATTGTATAGAGAACTGCTCAATTTTATATAAAATATTGATGAAGCCCATTTTAACTGAATTATCGGCTTCCTTTTCTCCTTTACTGCGTCAATACACATTGACACTCTATTAAGAATATGATAAATTATCAGATATTTAGTCAGCTAAACTAGGAGGAAATCTAACAATGTTTCGAGTTTTGGTCTCAGATAAGATGAGCAATGACGGCTTAAAGCCGCTGATGGAATCAGACTTTATAGAAATTGTTCAAAAAAACGTCGCGGATGCAGAAGATGAATTACATACCTTTGATGCCCTGTTAGTCCGCAGTGCCACAAAAGTAACCGAAGAATTGTTTAAAAAGATGACTTCTTTAAAAATCGTCGGCAGAGCCGGTGTCGGCGTAGACAACATCGACATTGATGAGGCCACAAAACATGGAGTTATCGTGATAAACGCGCCGAATGGAAACACCATTTCAACGGCAGAGCATACATTCGCGATGATTTCTTCATTAATGAGACACATCCCGCAAGCCAATATCTCAGTAAAATCAAGAGAATGGAACCGGACGGCTTTTGTCGGAGCGGAGCTCTACGGAAAGACTTTAGGCATTGTCGGTCTGGGCCGGATCGGAAGCGAGATTGCCCAGCGCGCCAGAGCGTTCGGTATGACGGTTCATGTATTCGATCCTTTCTTAACCGAAGAGAGAGCCGGCAAAATCGGCGTAAACAGCCGGACATTCGAAGAAGTGCTTGAAAGCGCAGATATCATTACCGTCCACACGCCTTTAACAAAGGAAACAAAGGGACTGCTTAACAAAGAAACCATTGCCAAAACGAAAAAAGGCGTCCGTCTTATCAACTGCGCAAGAGGCGGCATTATTGATGAAGCGGCGCTTTTGGAAGCGCTGGAAAGCGGCCATGTCGCAGGCGCTGCCCTTGACGTGTTTGAAGTGGAACCGCCAGTTGAATCAAAGCTTCCCGACCATCCGCTGGTGATCGCCACACCTCACTTAGGCGCTTCAACGAAAGAAGCACAGCTGAATGTCGCGGCACAGGTTTCTGAAGAAGTGCTGCAGTTTGCAAAAGGTCTGCCTGTCATGTCAGCGATCAACCTGCCTGCGATGACAAAAGATGAATTCAAAAAAATCCAGCCTTATCACCAAATTGCCGATAAAATCGGAAGTCTCGTGTCACAATGTATGAAGGAACCCGTCAAAGATGTTGCGATTCAATATGAAGGCACCATCGCCAAACTTGAAACATCATTTATTACAAAAAGCCTGCTGTCCGGTTTCTTAAAACCGCGTGTAGACTCAACGGTCAATGAAGTGAACGCCGGCGGTGTAGCAAAAGAACGCGGTATCAGCTTCAGCGAGAAGATTTCCTCAAATGAATCAGGATATGATAACTGCATCAGCGTAAAAGTAACCGGAGACCGGAGCACATTTACGTTAACGGCTACGTATATCCCTCACTTCGGTGAACGAATCGTTGAACTGAACGGCTTTAATATTGACTTAAATCCTGCCGGCCACCTCGTTTATATCCAGCACCAGGATACGACTGGTGTAATCGGACGCGTCGGACGCATCCTCGGCGATAACGATATCAATATCGCTACCATGCAGGTAGGCCGTAAAGAAAAAGGCGGAGAAGCCATTATGATGCTTTCTTTTGATAAACATTTAGATGATAAAGTCGTCAATGAGCTGACTTCAGTTCAGGATATTGTTTCCGTTAAACTGATTGACCTTCCGACCCATTAAACGTAAAAAAACCCAAAACATATGAATGTTTTGGGTTTTTTTACGTTTAATGGGTCGGAAGCGGATTAGGCGCGGCAGGCACAGCAATTGGTTTTGTCACATCATAATTACCGATTTTCTTTGCGTGTGCATGTGTGAACAGCACCTCAGAATAACCGAATTCCTTCGCGGTTAACAAAAGTCCTTCGATCATTAAAATGCCTTCCAGCGAATCTTCAACTTTATGTTTTTCAGACAATTGGATTCGCAGCTGCTCGCCGTCTTCCTTTTCCGATACCGATGCAATCGCATCTGCTTCTATAATGCTCGCGGTCTGTGAGCCTCCGTCTGTTGTCTTCATCCCGTCAATAGCCTGATATACTGAATAATAGGTTTGTTCAGACGGGATGAGATACTCTTGTCCCAGACTGTCGCTGTAAGAAAAATACGCCCGGTTCGTCTGTTTATGTACGGACATCTCAGCGGAAATGCCGTAAGATTTATAAAAATCCTGTCCGGCTCCGTTTTGAACCTTTTTCAATTTAATCCGCTCGTAAGGACTCCATGTCAAAGTCTCTTTCAGCATCTTTTTCAATAAGTCAGCATCGGCAGCTGATTCGATAGAAAGACGTCCGTTTACCTGCACAAGCAAATCCTTCTTATCCGCCGTTACCTGCACACCGTCCAAAAGGTTCGGCACAGAAAGGAAAGATTCGGGCACTTCTAAGTTTTCTGCATCAGATAATGCCTCTGAAACCGATTCGTCAGGCTTCTTTTTTTCAAAACTGACCGGAATGACGGCGGATGTATCTGAATCGGCAAACGCCAAAGTAATGTAATTGTTTTTGTTTTCGTTAGAAACGACAAACGTCTTCTGATCCGGCTTGACAGCAGCTGACTGACTGGCTTTTTCAGCTTGACCGCTGTCAGCTGTAAGATCACCGGCAGATTTGTTTGTCATCAGGTGAGGAGAAATAATCAGAGCGATGCACAATGCGCAGATGCCGGCTGCGGCGGGGCCGATCCAGCTTCGGGCCGGTTTTTTCCTGTACGGTTTACCCGTTTCAATATTCCGGTAAATGGCCTCGGGTGAACGATGATCTCTAACCGCCGGAAGTTGTCTTAACAACTCCTCTACTCTTTCTTCGTTCCAATATGACTTCATCATCCATTAGCTCCTCCCTCAAAAGCTCCATCTGTTTCCGAAGTATTTTGAGCCCTCTGTGTTGGGTCGTTTTGACTTTGCTTTCCGAGAAGCGGAGAGCGGCGGCTGTTTCCTGAATGGAATATCCCTGAATAAATCTCAAGATAATAACAGCTCTTTGATCAATGGTGCAATGATCAAGCGCGGTATAAATTTCCCGGACATTTTCATGCTGTACGGCGAGTTCGTCCGGAAGCAAATGCTGATCTCTGACATCTTGTGTATCCCAATCAAACGTACCCATAATACGCTGTCTGATCGTCTGCTGCTTGCGGAACCAGTCAATCGCCACATGGCGTGCGATGGACAACAGCCATGTTTTTTCACTGCTTCTTCCTTCAAATGTATGATAGGAATTCAAGACGCGGATATACACTTCCTGCGTCAAATCTTCAGCCTGCGACTTATCTTTTACCATATAAAATAAAAATTGATATAAATCTTGATGGTATGCATCGTATAATATCTGAAAGGTTTCTTCCATGGGAAACCCCTCCGTTCACTTTTTTGTCGTAAAAATGCGTTGAAAAGTTACATTACAACTATATTACGAGAAACTGGAATTTGGAAGGGAATTTATATTAACATATTCTTAAATTTTTAAAGGAGAAACAAACAAAAAACACCCGCAGAACATGCGTGGTGTTTCGTATGGAACAAGATTGTTCGTCAATTTCAGACGTCATCCTGCACTTTTGTCGGAATATAAAATGTAAACGTCGTCCCTTTGTCGATGCTGCTGTGAACCGCAATTGAGCCGCCGTGGGCTTCCACGATATTTTTTACGATGGCGAGTCCGAGTCCGGTCCCCGCCCTGCCTCTTGTTCTTGCTTTGTCCGCTTTATAAAAACGTTCAAAAATAAAAGGCAGATCCTCTTCCGGTATTCCCGAGCCGGAATCTTTGATATCGATTTTCAGTCCGTCTTTTACGGTCTGAGCCGCGATATGAACGCTTCCGCCTGACTCCGTATGGCGCAGCGCATTATCTATAAGGTTGGTAAACACCTGTTCCATTTTGTCTTCGTCAAAGACACACTCCGGCTGAGACACCGAGATGTCCTCTGTGAGCGAAACGCCTTTTTCCTTCGCTAGCCCGGAAAATTTGCGGGAGATCTTCTCCAGAAATTCATACAGGTTTACCGTTTCATAGCGCAGGCCCGTATGTCCGGATTCCATTCTGGCCAAATCCAGCAAATCATTGACAAGCCGGCCCATGCGAAGAGATTCATCATAAATGATCTGCGCGATTTCTTTTTTCTCCTCTTCGGTGCTTGCAATGTCGTCCACTATTGCTTCACTGTATCCCTGCAGCATAGAAATCGGGGTTCTGAGCTCATGACTGACATTGGCAATGAAGTCTTCACGCAATTTATCCAGCCTGCGCTCTTCGGTCATATCACGGAGCACGGCCACGGCGCCGCGGACGTGTGATTCCGCATAAAGAGGCGACATCAATAAAACCCATGACCTTCCTTGAAGCGTCATTTCAATCATTTGCTCTTTTTCCGTGTTCACTGCATTTTGAAATAGCTCTTTTGCTTCAGGGGGAAGGTTGTCTCCTTCTTTAATGTTCATGTTCTGCTCATAATACCATGCCTGCAGAAAACGTTCGGCCGGCGGGTTGGTCACCAAAATGGTGCCGTCGATATTAATGGTGATGACCCCGTCTGCCATACTGCTTAAAATATTGGACAGCTGTTCTTTTTCCTGATTTAGCGCGTTAATATGGAAATTGAGCTGCCGTCCCATCTGATTAAAGGCAATGGCCAGTTCCCCGATTTCATCTTGGGTCAGAATCGGAATTTTTGTATCAAACTTTCCTTTCGCCAAGTCTTGGGCGCCTTCCCGCATTTTCCGAAGAGGATATGTCACCCTGCTGGATAAAAAGAACGCGAAAAACGTTGTCAAGACGATGGCAATGCCCGCCGCAAGAAAAATATAGCGTGTCGTATGTTTCGTCGTATCTTTGACGGCAAGCAGCGATTGGGATAAAAAGACCATGCCTTTTTTGCCGTCTTTTTCATACGGCACTCCGACGATCAGCCGTTCGTTATCCGAACCGGCATTTTTGGGGACCGCGCGTTTGCTTACTTTATTGCGGTCTGTCAGCGCCTTGTGCAGATCCCGGTCATGTTTAATCTGCTCTAATGTAATAGAGGATAAATGATTATCGTCATTGGGCGAATACCAGACATGCTTATCATCCTGAATGATCGCGATGCTCGTTAAATTGTCCGCCAGTTCCCACGTGATGGATCTGGCAAGCGGCTGGTCTTCATGATTTTCTATTATGACCGCAATTTTATCGGCAAGCTGCGTTAAATCTTTTTCCGCTTCTTCAACATGGTAATTTTCTATAAATTCCAGAAGCAGCACCGTTAAAATAAATAAAACAATTAACACGAGTGAAAGAATGGTAAACCAAAGCTTTCCTACTACGCTTTTCCAAAACTTCATTCAGCGCCTACCTCAAATTTGTATCCGACTCCCCAGACGGTGACGATTTTTTTTGCCGCTCCCGGGGACACTTTGTTTAATTTTTCACGGAGCCGTTTGACATGAGTGTCCACCGTTCTGAGGTCTCCGAAAAATTCATACTGCCACACTTCTTTTAAAAGCTTTTCCCTGTCGTACACTTTGTCCGGTGTTTTCGCCAGGAAGTACAGCAGTTCATATTCCTTCGGCGTCAGGCTCACCTCCGTGCCGTCCGCAGTCACCCTGTGAGCATCGTGATCAATGGATAGATGCGAAAAGACGAGCACATTTTTTGTCGGGGTATTGGCTGTCAGATAAGATGTTTGGGAAGCCCTTCTTAAAAGCGCCTTTACCCGAAGCACCACTTCTCTCGGGCTGAAAGGCTTGACGATATAATCGTCCGTACCTGCTTCAAATCCCTGGACGCGGTTGGCTTCTTCCCCTTTTGCCGTCAGCATGATAATCGGGGTCGCTTTTTTTTCTCTGAGCTGCCGGCATACTTCTATTCCGTCCGTTCCCGGCATCATTAAATCCAAGAGCACCAGATCATAATCTGATGCCAGCCCCATTTTAATGGCCTCGTCTCCGTTTTCCGCTTCTTCAATCACATAGTTTTCCCGTTCAAGGTACATTCTTAAAAGGCGTCGAATTCTGGCTTCATCATCTACTACTAATATTTTAGTTTCATTTGTTTGATCCATCGTTTTCCCCCTGCTTTCCTTCTGTTACTTTCATTTTAACAAACTGTGCGGCAGCTTGAGAACTGTATCGGCTTTTTGCATCTATGCGTACGAATGAAGTCCGGCAAGCACAAGATTCACAAAAATTAAGTTAAACATAATAATGGCGAAGCCGATGACGGCAAGCCACGCGGACTTTTCGCCATGCCAGCCTCTTGACAGCCGCAAGTGCAAATACGCTGCGTAAAATAAAAAGGTGATCAGCGCCCATACTTCCTTCGGGTCCCAGCCCCAAAAACGCGTCCATGCAAGCTGCGCCCAAATCATCGCAAACACAAGCGCGCCGAGTGTGAATACCGGAAAACCGATGGAAACAGCGCGGTAGCCGACTTCATCGACCAAGTCCAGATTCACATTTTTGACGAGCGGGCTTATAAGAGCGCTGATTCTCTTTCTGAATATCAGCCTGAGCGCCCCGTATAAAACGAGACCTGCGCCAAACGACCAGATCACCGTATTGACCTTTCTGCCCGAAAAAATGGCCGGAAGCTCAATAAGCGGCTTCATTGCGCCTTCCGTAAGCAGTTCTCCGTCATGCGGACCGACAAGCGCAGGCATATCATATATCATCACGCTTTTAGCCTCTTTTTTATCCACCCAATTAAATTCTGCTTTGTAATCCGCCAGCCGGAATGCCGACGTGACGGCGATAAATGCCACGGTCGTCACGAGTATAAACATGATGACTTCAAGCCAGAACGTTTTTTTGCCCGGTCTGGATTGGTCGACATGCTTTAACAGGAAAATGACGCCGGCTACAAAACTGATCGCAAGAATCGCCTGCCCGAGCGCAGCCGTCGTGACGTGAATGTACAGCCAATTGCTCTGCAGTGACGGAATAAGCGGCGTGATGTCTGTCGGAAACATGCTTGCATATGCGATAAGCAAAAGCGCGATAGACAATGTGAACATGCCTAATGAAGGCAGTCTGTAAATAAAGTAAATAATAATAAAAGCGAGAACAAGCATCATGCCGAATGACGTCGTAAATTCAAACATATTGCTGACAGGCGCATGTCCGCTTGCCGACCATCTCGCAATGAAATAGCCGAGATGACAAAGAAATCCGAAAATGGTTAACGTGATTCCGATAGCCGACCAGCGGCCCTTACCGTCCTTCGCACCTTTTGTTCCCCGGATGGCGCCGCCGAAAACCGGGACGGCAATTAAATAAATCAAAAAGGCAGCATAAAGAAAATTTGCACTCAGCTCCGCCATGACACCACTCCTTTTTCACTAGGCCTGATTTTTGGCCAATTCTTTTTGATCGGCCGGCTCTTGAATCCCGGTCCCGCTAAGAACAAATTCGATATCCTTTTTCAGACCGAACCAGTTTTTGTTCGTATGTCCCGCCACAAGCACTTCATGATCACCTGTTTTGATCCAGATCCTTCTGTGCTGCCAGTACATCCCTTGAATGACGCCGATCATAAAGATCGCGCCGCCGACGGCAAGCACCCATAAGGTTAAGTCTTTTCTGACAGTGAGTCCTGTAATGTTTTTCGTTTCCACATGGTCGAATTTTAATTTGTACTTGTTACTTTCGGAACCTTCAACAGTCTGCTGAATCGCAACAAAACTTTTCTCCCCTTTCGGCTTGTCGGGAGCCGTGATTTTAAAGACAAAAGCCGGATTGTTAGGAACCTTCGTTTTCGTGCTCGGTTCTCCGTCCTTGTTAAAATAAAAATCAGGAAGATAACTGGCGATCTGCACTTTGTAACCGTTACCAAGATCGTAGTCCGTGTCGGGATCAAGAAGATTGATCTTCAGTTTGCCGAATGACTGTTTTGTTTTTTGGTCGATCAGCTGAAATACCATCTGATCGAGCTGGTTTTCTTTATAATCCACCTGATACACAGAATAGGAGTCAAAGCGCAGCGGTTCATTGACGCGGATATTGTTTTCTTTGACTCTTTTAAGCTTCGGCTTTTCACCGAATACAATGTCGCCTTCCCTCTTGTACAAAACCGCGTCCGTTGTGAAAGATTTGGCGACTTTGCCGTTTCCGGCTCTGTCAATGGCGTCGGCGAATACTTTTTTCTCAGTGTCTTTGTTATATGTCTGCATCGTGAACCGGTTGTTTTTTAAGTAATATTTGCCGTCAGTACCGGGGATCTGGGCGGTTTCGCCTTCACGGACCCAGAGCGTTTCATCGACATACATACCGGGTACAAATCTCAGCATGGCTCCGATCAGAAAAATGATCAGGCCGATATGATTGACATAGGGTCCCCACCTTGAAAAACGGCCTTTTTCCGCCAGGATGCTTCCCTCTTGTTCTCGCACTCTATAATGCTTTTTTTTCAATCGTGTTCTGAGGCCATCAGCCGTATCCCCGCTCAGCTCGGTTTCTGTCCGGCTGTATAGACGCTGCCTCTTCAAAAAGACCGGATTCCGCCGTACTCCTTGATTTTTCAGCGCCCTGTACAAAGGAATCACCCGATCCAGGCTGCAGATGACCAGTGATATGCCAATGGATGCGATCAGGAGCATATACCACCATGAGCCGTACAGGTGATGAAACCCCAGCAAATAATACAGTTGGCCGATTATGCCGTACTGCTGTTCATAATATGTATCCGGCTGGGCACCCGGCGGCAGATAAGCTTCCTGCGGAAAAACCGTGCCGAAAGCAGACGCCGCCAGAGTAATGACGATCAGCCATATTCCGACTTTTACGGAAGAAAAGAAGTTCCATACCTTATCTACGATTGTTTTGTTATATGTTTGCGAACGCCTTGCGCTGCCGTCGTACCGCATATCGGCAAGCGGTGATTTTTGTTCATCAAGCGGCTTCCCGCACGACTCGCACAAAACCGTCCCGGCTGGATTCACGTGCCCGCATTCACATTTGACCTTTTTCATGAAGACGCCTCCGGCTTAATTAAATTCATATAGTCATGAACCATGCGTTCTGTCATCGTGCCGGTCACCACTTTCACGACTTTTCCGTCGGGATTGATCAAAAATGTCGTCGGAATAGGTGATACGCCGTACGCGTCCAGCACTTGCCGGTCAGTATCGAGCGCAACCGGGAAATTGACGCCGTATGTTTTCATAAAATTATGTACTGCAATTTTTGATTCGCCGACATTTACCGCAACCACCTCGACACCGAGGTCTTTAAAATGCTTGTATTGATTCTCCATGTAGGGAAATTCCTGCTTGCACGGCTCACACCACGTTCCCCAGAAATTCAGAAAAACACCTTTCCCTTTTAACTGACTCAGTTCTATGAGTCTGCCCTCTGTATCTTTCAGCGCGAAATTCGGGGCTTTGGACCCCTCAGATATACGCTCTCCGTTTGTGTAAACGGCATTATAGATGGTATATCCGAGCGCGCAGAGTAAGATGAGAAGGATGCCGGTCCGAATGAATAAACGCCGCCGTTTTTTGTTCATTGTACACTGCTCCCCTCCCCTGTCTGCAAATCCATTCAATTATATCATCTACACGTTTTGTAATTTTTGAAGGTTATGTGAAAATTAGAAAGCGTTTTTACCGTGTTCAGCTAAAGCCCGCAGCCTTTTCACCTCATGCGGCGTCAATTCTCTTGCGTCTCCTGTGCGCAGACCTCTTAAATCTAAAAATGCGTATTCTTCACGTTTGAGTTTCAGCACGTCATGACCGATCGCCTCAAACATGCGGCGGACCTGTCTGTTTCGGCCTTCATGAATCGTCAGCTGAATAATGCTCGTCTGCTTTCTTTTGTCCAGGGAAAGCATTTTCGCTCTGGCCGGCGCTGTCTTGCCTTCTTCAAGCTGAATGCCGCGCTCAAGCTTTCTCAGAAGTTCCTTGGAAGGAATCCCCTTCACTTTGGCGACGTACGTCTTATCAATTTCGTATTTCGGATGCATGAGTTTGTTGGCAAACTCGCCGTCATTTGTCAGCAATAAAAGTCCGCTCGTATCATAATCAAGCCTGCCGATCGGATAAATGCGCTGCGGCACTTCTTTGAAAAAGTCGGTCACCACTTTCCGCCCTTTGTCGTCATCAGCTGCTGAGATCACTCCTCTCGGTTTATAAAGCAGAAAGTACACGGGTTCTTCCCGCTCCACCTTTAATCCGTTTACTTCAATCTGATCAGAACCGGTCACTTTTACGCCGAGCTCTGTTATTACTTTTCCATTCACCTTTACTTTTCCTTCTTTTATCAGCTCTTCTGCCTTTCTGCGTGATGCCACGCCGGCATGAGCAATAACTTTTTGCAGTCTTTCCATGTCGTTCACCTCAAGTATAATCTTACTTTTTTCCCCTTGAACAAACAAGCTTTTTCAAGGAGAGTTATTCTGATATATAAAAAGCGCCTGATTTCAGGCGCTTCCAAATAATAACGTAACTATGATGATTGATGCAACCACCCCGATCAGATCAGCAAGAAGACCAACCTTTAAAGCATCCCCCATTTTTTTGATGCCGACCGCCCCGAAATACACCGTCAGGACATACAGCGTCGTGTCAGTCGATCCCTGCATGACCGAGGCCAGTCTGCCGATAAATGAATCAGGCCCGTACACGGCGATCAGATCTGTCGTCATGCCGAGCGCCGCCGTCCCCGAAATCGGGCGGATCAGAGCAAGCGGCACGACTTCTGCGGGAATGCCGAGCGCTGTAAAGAAAGGCTTGCACAGCCCCATGACAAAATCCAGCGCGCCTGAGGCCCGGAATACGGTAATCGCCACCAGCATCCCGACCAAATACGGAATGATGGAAAACGCAATCTCAATTCCTTCTTTTCCGCCTTCAACGAATGATTCATACGTCGGCACTTTTTTGATCGTGCCGTATATCAATATACCGGCGATAATAATCGGAATCATGGCTAAAGACAGCCAATTCACCATTTCCATTCGCTTACCTCCCTTTTCTTTTGCGGCGGTACCAGAAGTAGCGGTCAATGAAAATCGCGCCGATTCCCGAAATTAAAGTCGCTAAGATGGTCGGCCCGACGATATCGGTCGGTGATTTCGCCGAATAAGCCATGCGCACGGCAATGACGGTTGTCGGTATCAATGTAATACTCGAAGTATTTACCGCCAAAAAGGTGATCATGGAACGGCTGGCCTCAGACTTACCTCCATTCAGCTTTTTCATCTGCTCCATGGCTTTAATACCGAGCGGTGTCGCCGCATTTCCCAGTCCGAAAAAGTTTGCCATGAGATTTGATAAGATGTATCCCATCGCCGGATGATCAGGGGGAATATCGGGAAACAGCTTAGAGATAAACGGGCGGCACATTCTGCTGAATATATCCAAAAGGCCGGACTGCTCGGCTATTTTCATCAGGCCGAGCCAGAAGACGAGGACGCTCATTAATCCGAACGAGATCGTAACCGCTTCTTTCGCTCCTTTAAAAACAGCTTCATTCACATCCTGCAAGGTACCGTTAAACATCGCAAAGACAAGTCCGATTACCGTCAGACATACCCAGATTAAATTGACCATGACGAACCGCCCGCCGCGCTCATAAACAGGCTCGTAAACGTCTCAATGAAATGCTTTTTCGGTTTTTTATGGCGCTCGTTTTCATAATAGACGGGAATCTTGGCGATCACTTTCCCATCATGCATAACAGTCATCCGGCCGACGACATCAGGAATGAGAGAGGCGTCCTTTTTCCAGGCTTTTTTCGGTTTTATTAAGGTTGTGCGGATTTTTACATCGTCGATTTCATCCTCTTTTAATAAATATTTGACATCCCGGGCAATAAAAGCGTGTTTTCCGTAAAACGTCTTTTTCAGCTTCGGGATGCCGCCTTTTTTAGCGACGACATAGGTTTTATAGTGCTCAAAGACATAATTAAACATATTCATATGGTCATCCCAGTCATCCGGATCATTTATGGTGACCGCGATGAGATCCGTTCCGTCTTTTGAAGCCGTCGAAACGAGCGTCCGTTTCGCGATTTTTGTGTAACCCGTTTTTCCGCCTGTGCTGTAACGGTAGAGCCCAGTCAGAAGCTTGTTTTTATTTTTCCATACCCGGTCCATCGTTTCCGCCTTATACACTTTTGTGCCTGAAACGGTCCGGTATTCCTTGATTTTCATCGCGTATTTAGTCAAAAGCGCCATGTCATACGCCGTAGAATATAAATTTTCATGGTCGTCCAGCCCGTGCGGATTTTGAAATTTTGTATTTTCCATCCCGATTTGCTCGGCTTTTTTGTTCATCATAAATACAAAACCGTCAAGGCTTCCGCCGACATATTCCGCTATTGCCGCAGCGGCGTCATTTCCTGATCTCAGCATAAGCCCGTAAACGAGATCTTTCAGCTTTACTTTTTGTCCCGGCTGAAGATAAATGGCTGAGCCTTCCGTTTTTACGGCATTCGGGGAAACCGTCACGGTCTCTTCCATCTTCCCTGATTCAATCGCCAGCACCGCCGTCATGATTTTCGTAATGCTTGCAATCCGCCGCTTATGATGTTCATCCTTGGCGAATAACACCCTGCCAGATGCTCCGTCGATAATAATCGCGCTTTTTGCGCTGACATGTATTTGGGCATGTGCCGTATTGCCGTCTGTAATGGAAAAAAGAATAACAAAAGTCAAAAGAAATACGGCAGCTTTTTTGAGAAAGCGCATGAATGCTCACGTCCTTGTTGTGGGTTTGTACAAGTTTATGCGCCTGTCCATGACTTATGAATACCAATTGCATCACTTTCACATAAAAAAACTCTCCCAAAAGGAAGAGTTTTTATCTGACTGATGCCATATTTGAGCCTGATGCTTCATATTGCGCCAATTCTTCCCGCATGCGCAGAAATTCACTGCTGAGCGAAAGCAGAAGGCTCCGCAGCGAGTCCGGCACTTGCTGGTAGAATTCAATCGCGCTTTGGCCTGTATAAGCGGCGCGGCTGTTTTCGTACCATGTATCCTTTTTCGGCATGAAAAACTCTTCCACGCACTGATGATACACTTTATACAGCGTTTTTTCCGCTCTCACCTCATGAAACGGCTCCTGCATTAAGAGCCGCCGGCAGGCTTCCTGGGCGCCTTCGCAAAAGACGGTCATCCTCCTCAGCACACTGAGCACGTCGCGGCAGTATGCCTCATCCGCCTCTCCTTGAGCCCGCATCTCCGGCAATGTTGTATGATTTAAATAGCTGCTGACCATCGTGACAACCTCGGCTAAAAATTCACCAGTTTCTTCAGTATGGGCCCTCACAATCGAATTTCCCATTTCCGTCCGTTTCCTTCCTCTCTTGTACGTCGTCATTTGCGTCATTCATCAATGGCCTTTCCCTACTATCGTATGATGAAAAACGGTTATTATTTAATATCCTCAAAAGTTTGGTTGAAGTTTTCAAAGAATAAATCGGCTTCCTCCTGGAGAACGTCCTCCTCCGCATTTTCAGGAAGCGGCGGGAGCTCCTCCAATGTTTTTAAGCCGAATTGTTCAAGAAATACCGGTGTCGTGCCGTATAAAATCGCCCGGCCGGGACCGTCGGCGCGGCCCACCTCACACAGCAACGCTTTTGACACGAGGCTGTGCAGAATCCGCTCAGACTTCACGCCCCGGATATCTTCAATTTCCGCCCGTGTGATCGGCTGCTTGTACGAAACGATCGCCAGCACTTCCAAAGAAGCCTGTGACAGCCCTTTTGACGGCACTTCGATTAGTTTTTTCAAATAAGGCACGAATTCTTTTTTCGTTCCAAGCATATACGTATCCGCATATTCGGTAAGCTCGATGCCTCTGTCGTCTTCCTTGTACTGAGCGGCCACTTCTTCCATGATTCCGGCCAGTTCCGCTTCTTCTATTTCAAGCACCGTCACCAATTGCTTTTTGGTCAGCCCTTCATCACCCGCCGCATACAGCAGGGCTTCCACAATCGCTTTCCAATTCACGATATCAAGCGCCATGAATGGATTCACTCCCCGTAATGTATATATCTGAAAAGTTTTCTTCCTGTTCAATGATAATCTGCTGATTTTTCATCAGTTCCAGGACTGCTAAAAACGTCACGACGAGATGGTCTTTTTGCCGAGAAGGAAAAAGCTCCGTGAAGTTTATTCTTCTCCCCGCCGTTTTTAAGCTTTTAACGATTTCGTTCATTCTGTCTTCAATCGGTATTTCCTGTCTTGTAATGGTCGTTTCTTTCGGCCGCGTGATTTTTTTACGCTGAAGCACCTTTTGAAACGCGCCGATCATGTCATAAACGGTCACCGACAGTTTCTGCTCGGTCTGTTTGATTTCTTTTGCATACTCACTTAAATCACTCGGCGGCTTTGTAAATGACTTTTGTCTTTCTTCTTCCCGCTCTTTTAAATCCTTCGCAGCGGTTTTATACTTTCTATACTCAATCAGCTTTTCAATCAGCTCGTCCCGAGGGTCTTCTTCTTCAAGCATTTCGTCTTCAAACAGCTCTTCCTCTTGTTTCGGAAGCAGCATTCTGCTTTTAATGCTGAGAAGCGTCGCCGCCATGACCAGATATTCACTGGCGACATCAAGTTCAAGCTCTTGCATTGTATGTACATATAATAAATATTGTTCAGTAATGGTTGCCACGGGTATGTCGTATATGTCGATTTCAAGACGGTTAATCAGATGAAGCAGCAGGTCCAGTGGGCCTTCAAACGTATCAATTTTCACTTGATATTCTACCATTATCTCACCATTTTCAGTATCACTCTCATTGCCGGAAAAACTGGCTACCCTTTAGTATAATCCACCGAAATGCTCTCGTCCAATACTTTTATACACGTCCTCCGTTATTTAGAAAATACTGAAAAAGAAGATATACGCCTATACCTTTAAAGGCGGATGCACATATGATAGCCGTGTAAACTTGAAACAAAGGGAGGCTGATTTCACATGAGCGGAGCTTGTTTCGGCGGAGGTTTTGCATTAATTGTCGTTCTGTTTATTTTGCTCGTTGTCGTAGGAGCATCTTACATCTGCTAGTTCCTCAGGCTTCAGACACCAAGCCGCTCTTTTTCCTTTTCATAGCGCTGTGGTACACTGGTTTTAGCATAAAAGGAGGAAGCGGCTTGTATCCTAAAGCTTATATCGGCTTTTTGGCCGAATTTCACGCATCAAGAGATTATTTTGAGTGTCATGAACTGTTAGAGGAACATTGGAAAGAAAGCCCGGCTGAAAAGCGGAGCATTCATTGGGTCGGCCTGATTCAGCTTGCCGTCGCTCTGTATCACCAGCGCAGGGGAAATGAAGCCGGGGCGAAACGGCTGATTGCCAACAGCTTACGTATTCTGCGGTCTGAAAAGCAGGCGGTCTGTTCTCTCGGGCTCAGCCATCCGAAGCTGATTGAGCTGATAGAAACGCTGTCAGACGATATAGAAGCGGGCCTGCCTTACAGAAGTGTTATGCTTCCGATTACAGATGAAGCCCTGAAAGAAGCATGTCTTGCCGAATGCCGCCAAAAGGGTTATACATGGGGGCAAGACGGCGTATCAGATACCTTTCTTATTCATAAACACCGCCTGCGGGACAGGACGGATGTCATTAAGGAACGCGAACGGGAAATGGAGAGAAGAAAAAAAAGCAGAGGCTGACGGTCAGCCCTGCTTTTTCTATATCAAAACAGCTCCCGAAACCGTGAAGATTCCGGGAGCATTTGTCAGTTATTATATGAGATATCCTGATCTTTTTGATGTTGACAGCGTTCAAAAAAGCTTTGCGTTAATTCATTCGGAACGAGTGCCTCCGTTTTGAACAGACGTTTTAAGGCGTCCATCATTTGCTTTCCGATTCCTTGATGGCGGTGAGAAGGATTCACGCTGATATGCCGGATTTCAACCTCTGAGTCCTTTTTTTCGACTCCGATCGCTCCGACGATATCTTCATCCTCTTTCCAAAGAAAGAGCTGGCGGCCAGTATCCGTTTCATAGTCCTTTATTGTCTGCTGAAGCTGCTTGAGATCTTTTTCATTCGGCATAAATGACAGAAGACCCATCGCAATCTTTTCAAACGATTTTTTATAACGAATTAACATAAAAACCCCTCTATATCCAAAATGTCCATTCATGTCCTATCAAACGGATACATAAAGGCGATCCGTTTTCTCACATTATATCATTTTCGCCGCGGTTTTAAACGCTTTTCAACAAATTATTCAAATGAGCGGTTTAAATTTGCCATTTCAATGGCAGATACTGCGCAATCTGCTCCCTTATTTCCAGCTTTTGTTCCGGCTCGTTCGATGGCCTGCTCAATGGTTTCAGTCGTCACGATGCCGAAGATAACCGGGACGCCCGTCGCCGTTCCCGCCTGGGCGATGCCTTTTGCCGCTTCATTGCAGACATAGTCATAATGCGTTGTCGCTCCTCTGATAACCGTGCCGAGCGTAATGACGGCATCGTATTTTTTCGTTTCCGCCATTTTCTTTGCCGCAAACGGGATTTCAAACGCTCCCGGCACCCAAGCGACGTCAATGTCGTTTGATTCTACACCGTGGCGAAGCAGCGTGTCTTCCGCTCCGCTTAACAGCTTGCTCGTTATAAATTCATTAAATCTGCCGACGACGATTCCGATTTTAAGTCCTGTTCCTACTAGGTTTCCTTGTATGATATTCATATGTTATCCATCCTTTTTTGTGAGATTTGTTTTTAGAAATGAAGCAGATGTCCAAGTTTTTTCATTTTGGTCTGTAAATACTGTTTGTTATGCTTACTCGCTTCCATTTGAAGCGGCACCCGTTCTGAAATGCTGAGACCGTATCCTTCGAGGCCGGCGATTTTCCGGGGGTTATTGGTTAAAAGTTTCATATGCTGAACCCCTAAGTCGCGGAGAATCTGGGCGCCGATGCCGTAGTTGCGCAGATCAGGCAGAAAGCCGAGCGCTTCGTTCGCTTCAACCGTGTCGTACCCTTGTTCCTGCAATCGGTACGCCTTCAGCTTATTGATTAAACCGATTCCTCTGCCTTCCTGGCGCAAATACAATAGAACGCCGCGGCCTTCTTCAGCAATTTGCGCAAGCGCGGCATGAAGCTGAGGTCCGCAATCACAGCGATGGGATGCAAACACATCGCCCGTCAGGCATTCTGAGTGCACTCTGACAAGAACGGGTTCGCTGTTAAACGGGACATCCCCCATGACAAAGGCGAGATGTTCTTTTCCGTCAACCTCGTTTGTATATCCGTAAACTCTAAACGTGCCGAAGTCAGTCGGCAGCGTAATATCAACTTCTCTGTTCACAAGTGTCGTAATGTTGTAACGGTACTCTATTAAGTCTTTTATCGTAATCATTTTCAGCTGGTGGCGTTCGGCGATTTCGGCTAACTCCGGCACTCTGGCCATTGTGCCGTCTTCATTCATAATTTCACAAATGACGCCCGCTCCCTGAGAACCGCAGGCTTTTGCAAGGTCAACGGCTGCTTCCGTATGGCCCGCCCGCTTCAGGACGCCTCCTTTTTTTGCGATTAAGGGGAAAATGTGGCCCGGACGCTGAAAATCGTCAGACACAGATTCCTCGTTCAACAGCGCCTGAATCGTAAAAGAACGTTCTTGAGCGCTGATGCCTGTTTTTGTCAGCCTGTGGTCAATACTGACCGTAAACGCGGTCTCATGTGAGTCCGTATTATGATCGACCATCGGGTGAAGATCCAGCCGGCCGGCGATGTCTTCAGACAGCGGCGTGCAGATCAGACCTCTCCCATGGGTCGCCATAAAATTCACCACTTCAGGCGTGGCATGCTCAGCCAGCGCTACGAAATCTCCTTCGTTTTCTCTGTCTTCATCATCGACAACAATGATGACTTCACCTTTTTTCAGCGCCTCTAACGCCTCTTCTATCGGATGAAACATATCGATCTTCCTTTCTAAAAGCCGTTCTCGCTTAAAAAGGCTTCCGTGATAGTTTGATTGCTTTTCTTTTGTTCTGTTTTGTGCAAAAAGCGGTATAAGTATTTGCCGATCATGTCACACTCAATATTTACGGTCGATCCGACTGTTTTCGTGTGAAAAATCGTTTCTGAGATGGTATGCGGAATGATGGATACCGTCACGCTTTCGTCTGATAGACCGAAAATCGTCAGGCTCACGCCGTCTACCGTAATTGAACCTTTCAATACGAGCGTTTTTGTCAATTCCGGCGAAAGTTTTAAATCGTAATAGACCGCGTTGCTTTTTTTCTCGATCCGCGTAATTTCCGCCGTTCCGTCCACATGCCCTGATACAAAGTGGCCGCCGAACCGTCCGTTGGCGGACATCGCTCTTTCCAGGTTTACTTTACTGCCTTTTGACAAGCCGTTCAGCGAAGTGGCTTTCACTGTTTCCGGCATAACATCAACCGTAAATTGATTGTCAGAAAATCCGGTTACGGTCAGGCAGATGCCGTTTACCGCAATGCTGTCGCCAAGTTTCACATCACTTGTCACTTTTGAAGCGGTGATGGTTAATGCCATGGAAAGGCCTGTCTTTTTGATTGCTTGGATCGTGCCTGTTTCTTCAACGATTCCTGTAAACATCGTCACCATCCTTTCCATCTTTAGGTATGGCCGTCAGTTTTATATCCGGCCCGATTTGGGTGATTTGTGTGAATTGCAAATGGGGGACATCTTTCATTGATTGAAAACCTTCACCGGAGATCAAGCTGGGAGCAAGCGTTCCTCCGATTAATTTAGGGGCGAAATAGAAATGAAGCTCTTGGAAACAGCCTTCCTTGACAAAACTTCCGTGTACGGATGCTCCGCCTTCCACATAAACGGACATTATTCCGTTTTCAGCGAGAATACTGAGCACCTCGGGGATGTGAATGCGGTCTGTTTCCAGCGGAAAAACTTTTATTCCGAGTGCGGTCAGCCGGTCTTTCTTTTGCACGTCTGCACCTTTGGCCGTAAATATCCATGTCGGCGCAGCGCCGTCAGTGAGCACATTTGCCGTTTCAGGAATGGTCAGCTTTGTATCGAGAATCACTCTGACCGGCTGCTTCACCGCATCAGGAAGCCTGCAGGTCAGGCTCGGATTATCGGCTTTGACTGTGCCTGCTCCGACAAGAATGCTTTGGTGCGATTTCCTGTATTGCTGGGCATCAAGCCTTGCCGCCTCTGATGTAATCCATTTGCTTTCACCGGTTTCGGTCGCTGTTTTCCCGTCAAGGCTCGCGGCCGCTTTCAAGGTGACATACGGAAGTCCGGTCCGCATGAAGTGAAGAAACATTTTATTCAGCTCTTCTGCCTGCTGCCTGAGAAGTCCGGTTTTCACTTCGATGCCCGCTGCTTCCAGCATTCCGATGCCTTTTCCGGCTACAAGCGGATTCGGATCTTTCACAGCAATGAACACCCTTTTTATCCCCGACTTTATTATCAGTTCGGCGCATGGCGGTGTTTTTCCGTAATGGCTGCAAGGCTCCAGCGTCACATACAAATCGGCGCCTTTTGCGTGTCTGCCGGCCATATTAATCGCGTGAACCTCGGCATGCGCTTCTCCGTATTGCAAATGGGCGCCCATTCCGACGATCTGTCCGTTTTTGACGACGACAGCGCCTACAAGAGGATTGGACTGTGTCTGTCCTTCACCGCGTCTGGCAAGTTCTATTGCCGTATTCATATAATATTCATCCATCGTTATCCCTCCCTTCTTCCACGCAATTTGGCGTCAAAAAAGCCCCGAATGTTTACACAGTTCGGGGCTTTGCCAGTTTTAATCCATAGGAAATAAGACTATACAGCAAGTTTATTTTTTGCATAGCTTCTCTCATCCTTCTCCCATCCAGACTTTCACTGTCGGCTTCAGCTTTTCACTGAATCCACCGTATACAGATGCATACGGGTCACGGGCTGTAAAGCGCAAAGCGCCTTATTACCGCCGGTCGGGATTTTCACCCAGCCCCGAAGGATACAATCAATATTTTTTTGTCCTTATCCGCTATTATAACATCCTTTGCGGCAGGCGCAATGAATTTGCACCTCATTATTCAGAAAAATAAAAAGCGCCCTTTTCCCATAAAAGGCGTCTTTATTTATTCGTTCACTTTGACGACCTTCAATAAGCCGTCAATCCGGTTTGATTTGCTGAAATACGCTTTAATCTTATCACCTTTTTTCACATCGGAGAGATCCTGCTTCAGCTTGTCGCCGTTAAAAATAATTTTTGTGCCGTTCGCTGCCGTACCGTGATACTCAGTTCCTTCGATTTTCGTAATTTTATATGTTTTGACTGTATATTCTTCTTTTTCCTGGGACAGGGTTTGTCCGATTGCAGTCGGCACGTCTTTCAGTTCAATATCGTTTATGACCATATAACCGCCCGCTAATAACAGCAGCAGTACAAGTAAAATGGCTGCTTTTGTTTTAATTCTTCCCATTTTTCTACCTCCAGCCCGTATCAATCTATTCATTACTATGTCATATTCCTTTTTTTCATGAATAGAAAACCGTTCTTCCCTGCGTGAGTTATTCATATAACGTTTCATAAAGGGAAGATGTTTCATGTATCTGTAAAACTTTCTATCTATTAAATAGATATACGAATTTATGTTCTGTTTTTGAGGGTGGAGAGATAAATTTATATAAAAAAAGCAGTTTTCTCATGAAGAAAACTGCCTGTACGGTTTATTTCGTCTTGCGAATTTCGTTAAACGGGAAGAAGACGAATTTTGATGTGCCCGCTATTTGTTTTTTCGTAAAAAGACCGAGGCCGTTGCGGCTGTCCATAGATTCTCTGCGGTTATCACCCATGACGAAATATTTGTCGTCCGGCACTTTCACCGGGCCGAAGTCTTCTGTCAGCCGGTCATAGCCGTCTTGCTTCGCCTTGTTCTTGTTTGCCGCTAAATACGGTTCGGACACTTTTTTGCCGTTGATATACAGCTGATCGTTTTTCATTTGCACCGTGTCGCCGGGAAGTCCGATAATCCGTTTGACATAGTGCTCATTTTCTCCGTTCAGCACGACGATCTGGCCGCGTTTGAAGTCGCTTATGTATTTGACCGTCATATTCACAAAGATTCTCTCGCGGTCATGCAGCGTCGGATCCATTGATCTTCCATCAACGAGATAAGGGGCAAATAAAAAGTTTCGGATGAGCAGTGCCAGAACGACAGCGATGATAATGGCTTTCGCCCAATCAAGTACGGTGCTTTTTTTAGAAGTTTTTTCTTTTTCTGATTTCAAGTGATTTCCTCCCATTAGCCATGGTCGTTTTTATTTTACCATGAATCCCTGCACAGAGGGCAAATAAGCCCCGCACCCCATCCATTTTTTTCATTTTATAAGCCGGATCTGCTGATTTTACGGTATTTCACGAAGCTTCCGATCCGCCAAATGCACAAATACACAAAAGCAAGCTCCATTGTTAAAACGGCGAATTCCGCCGCGTCAATGTTTTTGAAATATTGGCTGAGCGCGATACGGATCGCAATAATCGCGATAATGACATATTTAAAGTTTTTATTCCGCTTGGAGTAGACAAAGCCGTCTTCCCGGATTTCATAGGCGGTTTGCGACAGCATGATGACACCGAATACCGCGCCTAACAGTCCGGCGATGGCGAGCTCCCAAAGAGCGGGAAAATGAAACGGCTTTCCCGGGATATTCATGAGCTGGCTGATACTGAATGTGAAAATGACGGCGATAATCAAAAGCGGGAGAATGATGCCGAAGCCGCCGCCTTTAATCGGCCTGTTTCCCTTTTTCACCCTGAACCAAATCATAAGTGCGAGAATGATAATGACAAATAAAACGGTTGCCAATTGAACCAACGTTTCTACCTCTTTTCATTGTTGTAATCGGTCTTTTTCACTATACCAGAATGATCACCGATGTTCATATATGTATTTTTTCATGATTTACACATGAGAATTTTCATATACATAAAAAAACCCGCCTGAAAAAGGCGGGTTTTCCGTCATTATCCTTCTACACGGATTTCTTTCATTTTGTCTCCGTTAGACATGTTTTTCGCATGCTCTAAACCGCTTGTCACTTTTCCGAATACAGTATGAACGCCGTTTAAATGCGGCTGCGGTTCGTGTACGATGAAGAATTGGCTTGAACCCGTGTCTTTACCGGCATGCGCCATTGATAAAGAACCGGCTTCGTGTTTATGCGGATTGCCTTCTGTTTCACATTTGATCGTTTTTCCGCTTCCGCCCATGCCTGTCCCAGTCGGATCTCCGCCTTGGCTGACAAAGCCCGGAATCACGCGGTGGAAAATAACGCCGTCATAAAAGCCCGTATTCGCCAGATTTTCAAAGTTAGCGACTGTATTAGGCGCTTCATTCGGATAAAGTTCAAATTCGATTCTGCTGCCGTTTTCCATTTCGATGTAACCAGTTTTCATTCTCATTCCTACTTCCGTATTGTTTTTTGTCAAAGCCTTCTTCAATATGAATTTCAATTGTAAGCCGGCTTTCTTTTTGATATTCTTTTGAAGGAAGAGGCCTCTGCTCTTCTTTTCGCGGCTATTATACCACACCTTCAGCCGGAAAACGAATCTCCCCGCTTCCGCAGAAAGAAAATGAAACCAGAACAGCTTCACAGCCGTCTATGTATCGGAACTGCTTCACGCAGGTCCTCACAAACCGCTTCAAAACGGCATTTGTGAAAAGAAGGAGGTTAACCGCTTTGAAAAAAATGTGGATTGGATTGCTGGCGGCGGCCGTTGTATTGTGCACAATACCGAAAATCAGCCTGGCCGATGCCGCAGTCGGAGATGTCATCGTCACACTGGGGGCGGATCTGTCGAACGAAAACCGTCAGAAAGTGCTTGACGAATTAAATGTCCCTGATAACGCGACAAAAGTGACGGTCACAAATAAAGAAGAACATGAATATCTGGGAAAATATATATCGAACGCCCAAATCGGCACAAGAGCCATCTCTTCGTCATCCATCACGGTGGCTAAGAAAGGGTCCGGGCTTGACGTTAAGACCCATAATATCGATTCCATTACGGATGAAATGTACTTAAACGCCCTGATGACAGCAGGAGTGAAAGATGCGAAAGTATACGTGACGGCGCCGTTTGAGGTATCAGGCACCGCAGCATTAACGGGAATCATCAAGGCATATGAAGTCTCATCAGACAAAGCAATTTCAGAAGATGTAAAACAGGTCGCCAACCAAGAGCTTGTCACCACTTCAAATCTCGGGGATAAAATCGGGGATAAAAACGCCTCCGCACTTATCGCAAACATTAAAGATGATTTCGCGAAAAACGGTGTGCCCGATACAAAAGAAGGAATCGAGAAAAAGGTCGATGATGCGGCTTCAAACCTTAATATTACACTGACTGACGCTCAAAAAGACCAGCTTGTTTCATTGTTTAATAAAATGAAAAATGCAAAGATTGATTGGGGCCAAGTCGGCAGCCAGCTCGATAAGGCAAAAGACAAAATCACGAAGTTCATTCAATCCGATGAAGGCAAAAGCTTTATTCAAAAAGTTATTGATTTCTTCGCTTCGATTTGGAATGCGATCGTGTCTGTATTTACAGGAGACAGCGGATCAAGTTCTGACAGCTGAACGCAAAAAGAGACCGGACGCCATTGTTCCGGTCTCTTTTTCATTTATTGTTTGACCCCCGTCTTAAACGGCAGATCCAGTTTTACAATGTCTTCATAAGTTTCTCTTCTAATGACAAGATGCGCTTCGCCGTCTTCCACAAAAACGACGGCGGGACGCGGAATGCGGTTGTAGTTGTTAGCCATGCTGTACCCGTATGCTCCCGTGCAGAAAACGGCGAGAAGATCGCCTTCTTTCACTTCCGGAAGGTCTATATCCCAAATGAGCATATCCCCGCTTTCACAGCACTTACCCGCGATGGATACCGTTTTGTCGTGGTGTTCTCCGATTCTGTTTGCCGATACGGCTTCATATTTCGCCTGATACAGCGCAGGACGGATATTATCGCTCATGCCCCCGTCAACCGCTGCATATTTACGGGTGCCGGGCACTTCTTTTTGCGAACCGATGGTATAAAGCGTCGTTCCGGCGTCTCCGACGAGCGAGCGTCCCGGTTCAATCCAGATCTCCGGAATGTCAAAAGCGTGCAGCTCTGCGTTTTCTTTTACCGCTTCGATAATTTTTTCCACATAAACGGCGGGATGAAGGGGTTCATCCTCTTCCGTGTAGCGGATGCCGAAGCCGCCCCCTAAATTCAGCACTTCAGAGACAAAGCCGAATGATTCTCTCCATTCATTCAGTTTTGCGAAGATTTTTTCTGCGGCCAGCACAAAGCCCGCCGTATCAAAAATTTGCGATCCGATGTGGCAGTGAACGCCGAGAAGCCGGATATGGTCTGACTGCAATACTTGTTCAATCGCCTTTTCTATTTGCCCGTTATGCAGATCAAAACCGAATTTGGAATCTTCCTGTCCCGTCGTAATATAATCATGCGTATGCGCCTCTACCCCCGGAGTGATCCGCAGAAGCACATCCATTGTGCGCCCTGATTTGCGGCACAGTTCCGCGAGTAAGGATATTTCATAAAAATTATCAACGACGATGCAGCCGATTTGATGATCGAGCGCCATTTTCAACTCTTCTTTGCTTTTGTTGTTGCCGTGAAAATGAATCCTGTCAGCCGGAAAACCAGCCGCAACCGCCGTAAACAGCTCTCCGCCGGATACAACGTCCAATGAGAGCCCCTCCTGCTCAGCAAGCTGTATCATCGCAACGGAAGAAAACGCCTTGCTCGCGTACGCGACCTGCGCCTTTAAATCCGCGTCAATGAATGCCTGTTTAAAGCTTTTAGCGCGCTCACGTATTAAAGCCACATCGTAAACATAAAGAGGCGTGCCGTAATGCTCCGCTAAATACAGCGCGTCCACACCTCCGATTTCCAAATGACCTAGTTTGTTTTGTCTGCTTGTGCCATGTAAGAACAATGCTCATTCCCTCTTTCTGATCCGCCTATGGGTGAAAAGGACAGCTTCTTTTGAGCTGTCCTTATACAAGTCCCGTATAAGTTAAGACATACAATATCATAATCTTCTGTCGGTTTCAATGCGATTATGAACCGCTTGGCTGTCTTTGACGGTCTTTCGGGTGAACAATGCTCGGTCTGACTTTCGCTCCCGGCACTGTCGTCCGGACGAGCACCTGCCACAGCGCCTTGCCGTTAAACGGTAAAAACGGCCATAAATACGGCGTATGAAACGAGCGGATATTCGCCATTATGATCAGCAGCAATGTAAAGCCTATCACAAAGCCTTTCACTTGGAAAATGGCCACGAGCACCATTAAGATGAGGCGTATCATTTTATTGGCGAGGCTGAGCTCATAGCTCGGCGTGGTAAATGATCCGATGGCGGCGATCGATACGTACAGAATCACTTCTGCTGAAAACAGCCCCACCGCTATGGCGATTTGACCGATCAGCACCGCCGCAATCAGACCCATGGCGGTGGATAAAGCGGTCGGCGTATGGATCGCGGCCATCCTGAGAAACTCAATCCCCAAATCGGCCAAAAAGATTTGCAGAATGATCGGGATATGCGTATTTTTATTTAAACCGATAAAATCCAATCTTTCAGGCAGAAGAGACGGTTCAAGAACAAAGAGGAACCAGATCGGAAGCAGAACCGTTGAAGCGATAATACCGAAAAACCTGATCCATCTTAAAAATGTTCCCACTGAAGGCGCCTGCCTGTATTCTTCCGCATGCTGAACATGGTGAAAAATCGTTGTCGGCGTTATGATCACGCTCGGTGACGTATCAACGACAATGATGACGTGCCCTTCCAAAATGTGATTGGCGGCCACATCCGGCCGCTCCGTGTATCTGACCATCGGAAACGGGTTGTAGCCCTGTTTGACGATAAATTCTTCCACCGTTTTATCAGACATCGTCAATCCGTCAATGTCAATCGCATTCACTTCGTTTTCGACGATGCTGACAAGGTCCGGGTCCGCGATGTCTTCTATATACACAATGGCAAGATCGGTCTTAGAGCGCTCGCCGACTTTCGTAATTTTGACGCGGAGCCTTTCGTCCCTGATTCTTCTTCTGATCAATGCTGTATTAATGACAATATTTTCGATAAAACCGTCTCTTGCCCCGCGGACGACCTTTTCCGTATCCGGTTCTTCAGGTGTGCGTCCGGGGTAACTTCTGACGTCAACGATAAAGGCGAAGCCCGCGTCTTCAACGATAACGGCCACAAGTCCGGAAAGCACTTGATCTGTTGCTTCGTCGAGCGTTTTGACTTTTTGGACCTGCTGATTGACAAGCCTGTTTTCAACAACGTCAATCGCTTCATCCGCATTCTCGTCATAATTATTAACGTCGACGAGCTGTTCCATTAAATGAATGATAAACAAAGTATCGGTTAATCCGTTGACAAAGTAAATCTGGACTTCCCGGTCTAATACTCGAACTTTGCGGACGCCGACATCATAGCTCGTTCCCATACCGACGCGGTCTTTAAAAAATTGTTCATTTTTTCTAGGATCCCGGTATACCTTGATCATATTTTCCGGTTTTTCCGGCATGGCTTTCGCTCCTTTCTAAAATGAATTCGACCGCCTTCATCGTAATCGGCGAGCCTTTGGATATGTCATCTTTTCTCCCCATCTTTCCTATGTCGCCGATGCCCACAATGAGGGGAACGTCCAATTTATCCAGACAATACACCGTATCTCCGTTCATTCTGTGCTCGTCCATTTCTCTCATTCCGGTTTTATCGACGCCGTACTCCGTCACTTCTCCATCACGGTCAATGGAGACATCGACTTTCGTCCATTCAGCCTGATGGGTCTTAGAAGCGACCGCAATCACCCCCAGCACTTCAATGTCCTGATGTGAGGCGACATATTTCAGCGCCGTTTCGCCCGGCCCTTCCCCTTGCAGGCCTGAATCGTCAAACATGACAAACACCGGGTCATTCGGCGCGGCTTTAATCAGCTGAACAAGTTCGGGGCCGCTTCTGGTTGACGGATTGCCCTTTGATTGGGAAATACACCGTCCGCCTGCTTTTTCCGCGGCATATTCAATTGTTTTGGCGGCGTATACGTCCCCGTCTGTCACAAGAATGACCTTCCGTTTCGTCATCAGGCATTATCCTTTCGGTTTAAAAATAATGGCTACAAGAAATGCGAATAAAATCGCTGAAGATATACCGGCGGAAGTAAGTTCAAAAATCCCCATGGCGATCCCGATAAATCCATGCTCGTGAGCTTGATGCATGGCGCCGTGCAATAAGCTGTGACCGAAGCTGACGATGGGAACCGTCGCGCCCGCACCTGCAAATTCGATAAATTTGTCATATATTCCGAACCCATCCAACAAGGCGCCGATGACGACAAAAGTTGTCATCACATGGGCGGGTGTCAGTTTAAAAATGTCAAGCAGCAGCTGACCGATAATGCATATGATTCCCCCGCAAACAAAAGCCAACAGATATTCCATTTATGATGCACCTCCCGCCCGCTCAAATACCACACCGTGCGCGATGGTCGGAATGGTTTCTTTCTGCTGGATCATTGTCGGACTTAAAAGCGCTCCTGTCGCGACAACGAGCACCCTGTTCAGAGCCCCTGATTTTAATTGATTAAAAATATGTGTGTACGTAACAAGCGCGGAGCAGGCGCAGCCGCTTCCGCCCGCAAACACCTGCTGGTCCGGCGTATAGATGAGAAGACCGCAGTCATCGTGTTTCGTTCCGACGGGATAGCCTTCTTCTTTGAGCAAATCTTTCACGATCGGCGAGCCGACGCCTGAAAGGTCTCCCGTTAAAATCAGATCATAATCATCCGCCGTGCGGTTTAAGTCCTGCAGGTGCTGTTTGATTGTGTCGGCGGCAGCTGGCGCCATGGCGGATCCCATATCGAACGGATCTGTTATTCCGAGGTCGCTTACTTTTCCCACTGTTGCGCTTGTAATCTTGATATCAGAAGGGTTTTGGCTGATGATGACCGCCCCGCCCCCCGTGACCGTCGAAGTGGCGGTATCCGGTTTTTGCCCGCCATATTCCGTCGGATTGCGAAATTGCCGTTCTGCGGTCGCGTTATGGCTGCTCGTGGCTGCGATCGCCCGGTTCGCAAAACCGCCGTCAATGAGCGCGGATGCGACGGCAATCGTTTCCATTGATGTCGAACAGGCGCCGAACAGACAGAGGAACGGGATTTTCAGATGTCTGGCGACGTAGTTGGCGGTCACATTTTGATTTAAAAGATCCCCCGCGAGTAACAAATCAATATCGCTCTTTTTCAAATTCTGTTTTTGCAAAGCTGAGTTGATGGCATCTTCCATTAACTGACGTTCCGCCATTTCCCAGTTTTTCTGATTGCAATGCATTTCATCGTATGTCTTATCAAACAGCGAACCGAGCGGGCCGTCTTTTTCTTTCGGTCCGGCTGCCGTCCCCGCCGCATTTACAAATAACGGGTTTTCAAACACCCAGGTTTGCTTTCCGGTTAATTTCATTTTTTCTCCTCCTACGAAAACAGTTTTTCACAAGCAAACCGTATCAGGCCTACGATATAGGCTGCCACGACGCCGAATACAATGACGTTTCCCGCCAATTTAAACATGTTTGTCGCTACTCCGAGCACGAGTCCTTCACTTCTGTGTTCCAGAGCCGCGCTTGTCATACTGTTTGCAAAACCCGTCACCGGCACGGCTGAACCCGCTCCGGCAAACTGCCCGAGTCTGTCATAAATGCCGAATCCGGTCAAAAGAGCGGAAATTAAAATAAGAGTGGCGGCCGTCGGGTTGCCCGCTGTTTTTTCATTAAAATTAAAAAAGTGGATGTAAAAGTCTTGAAGAGCCTGCCCGATCAGACAGATCAAACCGCCGATCAGAAAGGCTTTGACGCAATTCCAAACATATGGCGGTTTCGGCTGATAGTCTTTCACTTTTGTTTTGTAATTTTCTTTTAAGTTTGTCACGTCGGTTCCTCCTTATGAATGATGGATAAAATACAGCCAATGAAATAAAGAGCCGGCTATTTTGCCGAACACAATGGCCATCAGCAATATGATGATTTTGCTGCCGAAGCCGATCCGTTTGGCAAGAATGGGAAGCACATTCAGCACTTCTGTAAGCGCTGCGGCCAGCATGCCGATAAACATGCCGGCCAAAAGCCCGACCGGAACGGCCAGCCATTCAGATAAAAAAAAATGATTTATATTTAAGGTTTCCCAGCCGCCGAACACAGCTCCTGAAATAACAGCTCCTTCGTAGGCCTGTACAAAGCGCATTGTTTTTGTCAGCTGCATAAGGCGGGGGACGATTCCCATAACGGTTAAAAAAGCCACAAAGCCCGCGCCCACGGTCAGCCCTCCGCCAAGCCCGACAAATATAACGAAAAGAATGCTAACGATCATGCAGATCTTTCATCGTCTCTTCATTTTCGTGCATTGCGACATAATGATCGAGATCAATCTGATAATTAAACATCTCGACTTCCAGCGGGCTTGGCTCTTCATTCAGGCGTTTTTTGAAGATGTGATTAAAAAAGACGATCATACCGAGACCGAGGCCGATGCTGTATGGAATCTGAAGCAGATACGGGTATTCATTCCGTTCGCCCGTTATGATTTCATATAAGGCGATATGAACTTCTCTCATACTGACATCTTCATGAAAATTCATAATGGCAAGACATGAACCGATAAAAAGCAGGAGCCAGACACCGACGAATAAAACGGCTGACAGCTGCTTTTTCTGGTAATGGATTTCCACTATCGTTTCAGCGCCGCCGACGGTCTGTACATCAAGCGCGGGAAAAGCGGTATGAATGGTTTTCAGCACTTTTATGATGTCCAGCACGACGATATTTTTGTCTTTTTTCGTGACCTTATACAGCGGCAGTGCCGACAGTTTTTTTTTCAGCTTTTGCTGTCCCGCAATCTGCGCGGCGTCGCCGACTGTGATGATATCTCCGGTATGAGCCTTCACGCGGTGGCGAAGTCTGAGAAATATTCGTCTTTCCATCTTGCATCACCATCTTTCGGGTGGTTATATATGTAGTATGTGGTTCACTTTTGTTCTCATTCATCAGCGGCAAAAGACCATAAATTACCACCGGTGCACAAATAAAAAAAGCCGGCCCGTAAAAGGTCAGCTTTCCGTATGATCCATCTGCACTTTAATCTGCTTTAATATTTTTTTCTCCAGCCTCGATACCTGAACTTGGGAAATCCCGAGCCGTTCGGCTACTTCCGACTGTGTCTGATCTTTATAATATCTCAGATAGACAATGAGTTTTTCCCGTTCTTCCAAATCACTGATCGCTTCCTTGAGGGCGATTTTGTCAAACCACTTCTCTTCTGAATGATCAGCGATCTGATCAAGCAGGGTGATCGGGTCTCCGTCATTTTCATACACGGTCTCATGAATGGATGAAGGCGCCCGCACCGCTTCCTGCGCAAGCACCACATCCTCCGCATCAATTTCTAAATGATCCGCAATTTCCTGAACGGTCGGCACTCTTCCGTATGTTTTTGACAGTTCATCTTTCGCCCGGCGTATTTTATTGCCGAGCTCTTTTAAAGATCTTGATACTTTGACGGTTCCGTCATCGCGGATGAAGCGCTGGATTTCTCCGATAATCATCGGCACGGCATAAGTTGAAAAACGGACATCATAGGACAAATCGAATTTATCAACGGATTTTAATAATCCGATACAGCCGATCTGAAACAGATCGTCCGGCTCATAGCCTCTGTTTAAAAACCTTTGAACGACGGACCACACAAGACGCATGTTTTTTTCTATGAGGAGGTCTCTTGCCTGCTGGTCGCCCTCTTGGCTCTTTTTGATTAATTCTTTGACTTCATGGTCCTTGAGCTGCGCGTTTTTGCTGTTTTTCTTAACCTCCACATCCATAACAAATCTCCTTAATTACAAAGCGCTTTGCTTTTTGATAGGTGTTTTGTTAAGCGTATCGTCGTTCCCATCTCCGGCGAAGAATCAATCGTGACATCATCCATGAAGTTTTCCATAATGGTAAAGCCCATACCGGAGCGCTCAAGCTCGGGTTTTGTCGTAAAGAGCGGCTGGCGCGCTTCCTCAAGATCCGTGATCCCGAGGCCTTCGTCACGTATGGTCAGATAGACGACATGATCCTCCAGCGTAACGGAGATGTACACCTTTCCGTCGCAGTTTTCTTCATAGCCGTGGATGATTGCGTTTGTTACCGCTTCTGATACGACGGTCTTGATTTCCGTAAGCTCATCCATCGTCGGGTCGAGCTGCGCGATAAAAGAAGCAACTGTTACGCGCGCAAACGATTCGTTCTGACTGAGGGCTGAAAATTCAAGATGCATCTCGTTTTTCATGATGCCACCCCCAACGTTAAAAGCGCTTTTTGTTCCGATTGTTCGAACCTGATGATTTTAAACAGGCCGGACATGTCAAACAGGCGTCTCACCGCGGGCGAAATCGCGCACACGACCATTTCTCCGCCGAGCTGTTTAATTTGTTTATAACGCCCTAAAATCACGCCGAGGCCGGAGCTGTCCATGAAGGTAAGATCTTCAAGGTTCAGCACAATGTGACGGATGCCGTCAGCCTCCAGCGATTCAGTAACCCTTTGTTTTAATGATTCTGCCGTATGATGGTCGAGTTCACCTGTTAATCGAATACAAAGCACGGATTCTTTGACATGAAAGTCAATTCCAAGGCTCATGCTCATTCCTCCTTGATATGATCGGATAATGAGTGTTTCGATTTTTGGGAAAGCAATTCCTTCACTATGACAAAACTAGTGCCCGTTCGCCACGATTATTTAAATTTTGTCCAATCTCCCATCGTCCGCTTCAGAAAAGTGAGAAAACCCGCTTTTTCCATGTCGTCTTTTGCCGTGACCGGGCTTTCAACGAGCACCTTTCCATCTTTTTTCAGAACGAGGCTGCCGAGCACCTCTCCTTTTTTAACCGGAGCCGTTACATTGCCGTTGATTTTCACTTCTTTTTTTACTTTGTCCATGTTCTCTCCCTTTTTGGCCAGAAGAGAGATCGGCTCAGATGTGGTCAGCTTGATCAGTTTCTGTTTTCCTTTTTTCACTTTTACCGTTCCGACGATTTGATTCCGTTTGTACAGCGGGTGTGTTTTGAACTGGCTGAAGGCGTAATCAAGCATTTTGGTCACTTGGGCGTTTCTTTCTTTCGGGGTGCTGGCTCCGAAAACGACAGCGATGACCCTCATATTTCCTTTTTTAGCGGTGGCGGTTAAACAATACTTCGCTTCGCCTGTAAAGCCCGTCTTCACGCCGTCTACACCCGGATAAAATTTGATCAGCCGGTTTGTATTGACGAGCCAGAACTTTTTGTCTGTATTTTCTCTTAAATAATCCTCATACGTTCCCGTAAATTGAGTGATTTTATCGTACTTTAATAATTCCTTCGCCATTTTCGCCATGTCATAAGCAGAGCTGTAATGGTCTTTTTCAGGCAGTCCCGTCGGGTTTTTGAAGGAGGTATCTTTCAATCCCAATTCTTTTGCTTTTTTGTTCATCCGGCTGACGAAATCCTCTTCTGAACCGGCGATATACTCCGCCATTGCGACAGATGCGTCATTTCCGGAAGCTATCGCAATTCCTTTGAGCATTTCTTTTACCGTCATTTCTTCTCCGGGTTCAAGGAAAATCTGTGATCCGCCCATAGACGCGGCGTGTTCACTCGTCTTGACTTTATCGCTCATCTTTATTTTCCCTTTGTCAAGCGCTTCCATGATTAAAAGCATGGTCATGATTTTTGTCATGCTTGCCGGCGCCAGACGCTCCCGGCTGTTCTTGTTATAAAGAATGCTTCCCGTATCGCGTTCAATCAGCACGGCGCTTTTGGCTTCATGAGCGAGCTCCGATGTATGTTTTCCGTCCGGCTTTGCAAAAGCGGACGGTGCTGATGCCGTTAATAAAATGCCAATCAACAAAGTGGATATAAGACGTTTCATCTCCAAAGCCCTCCATTTCATAATCCTTTTTATTTTTTCCAAATCCGGTGGTTTTATACGCCTCATCTGGAAAATGTTTCGTGTTGAGGGCACAAAAAAACAGCTGCTTCCGAAGAAACAGCTGACTTATGCTGACTTATTTTTGAGATCGTGCGACTACGGCTTTGACAAGCTTCAAAAAGCCGCCTTTTACTTTTTCCGTCATTTCCATTACTTCTTCATGGGATAACGGCTGGTCAAGAATACCCGCCGCCGCGTTGGAAATGCATGAGATGCCGAGCACGCGCATCCCCGCGTGGTTGGCGACGATGACTTCCGGCACGGTCGACATGCCGACAGCGTCAGACCCCATCGTTCTTAAAAACCGAACCTCAGCAGGCGTTTCGTAAGACGGCCCCGTAACAGCTGTATACACACCTTTTTGAACAGGAATGCCCAGCTCATCGGCCGTTTTTTCAGCCAAGCTTGACAGCTCTTTGTCATAGGCTTCTGACATGTCCGGGAATCTCGCTCCGAATTCAGCTTCGTTCGGCCCGATTAACGGGTTGGTGCCTGTAAAGTTGATATGGTCTGTAATAATCATCAGATCGCCGGCGCGGAATTCAGTGTTGATACCGCCGGCTGCATTCGTCACGACGAGAGATTCAACGCCGAGCGCTTTCATCACGCGGACTGGGAATGTGACCTGATCCATTGAGTAGCCTTCATAGTAATGAAAGCGGCCCTGCATCGCGATGACCTGCACGCCTTCAAGCGTTCCCATCACAAGCTGGCCGGCATGGCCTTCTACCGTTGAGACCGGAAAATCAGGGATCGTTTCATATGTAAGCTTGACAGCTCCCTCAATTTCATCGGCCAATACGCCGAGCCCTGATCCTAAAATCAGACCGATCTTTGGTGTTTCTTTCACGTGTTCTTTAATAAATGCAGCAGCACGTTCGATCTTTTGTTTCAAAAAAAAGTCCCCCTACTGTAATCTTGATAAAAAGCTTTTTCCATATTCCGGCTTTTCCGTTTTGAAATTATCCGCAATGGTTGCGCCGATATCGGCAAATGTATCCGCAAGCGGCAGCTGTTCAGTGTGTTTGTGCTTTTTGCTGTAAACAAGAAGCGGCACATACTCCCGCGTGTGATCCGTGCCGTGATGGACAGGATCATTGCCGTGATCCGCAGTGATGATCAGCAGATCGTCTTCTTTCATTTTTTCAAACACTTCCGGAAGCCTCGCGTCGAATTCCTCGAGCGCTTTTCCGTACCCTTCCGGATCGCGGCGGTGTCCGTACAGCGCGTCAAAATCAACGAGGTTGGCAAAGCTCAGGCCCGTAAACTCTTCACCGAGCGTTTCAATCACTTTGTCCATGCCATCCATATTAGATACCGTGCGGCGGGAAGATGTAATGCCTTCTCCGTCATAAATATCAGAAATTTTGCCGATGGAAATGACGTCTAATCCGCTGTCTTTCATTCCGTTCATTACCGTGCGGCCGAACGGTTTGAGCGCATAATCATGACGGTTCGGCGTGCGTTTGAAGCTGCCCGGTTCTCCGACGAACGGTCTTGCGATAATCCGGCCGACCATGTACTTCGGATCAAGCGTCAGTTCTCTGGCCGTTTCACAGATGCTGTACAGCTCTTCCAGCGGAACGACATCTTCGTGAGCCGCAATCTGCAGCACGGAATCTGCTGATGTATAAACGATCAGCGCACCCGTTTCCATATGTTCTTTTCCGAGCTCGTCCAGAATCGCCGTGCCTGAAGCCGGCTTATTTCCGATGATTTTCCGTCCTGAACGCCGCTCAAGTTCCTGAAGAAGTTCATCCGGAAATCCTTCCGGGAACACTTTAAACGGTTTTTCAATGTAGAGGCCCATAATCTCCCAGTGCCCCGTCATCGTATCTTTCCCGTTTGACGCCTCCTGCATTTTTCCGTAGTACGCAAGAGGGTGCTCCGTTTTTTCCACGCCCTTAATGTCTCCGATCAGTCCGAGACCGAGCTGCGCCATATGGGGCATATGTAAGCCGTTCATGTGCTCTGCGATGTGTCCGAGCGTATTTGCGCCTATATCATTAAAATCGGCAGCGTCCGGCGCTTCACCGATTCCGACAGAATCCATTACGATCAAAAATACCCGGTTATATTTGTATTCAGACATCATAAAAGCCTCCTTTTCTTCCATCTGTCCATTGTAGCTTACAGAGGTCAGACAACTCAAGTATAAACCGTTTACATTCTTGTTGACAATGCCGATTCAAATAATTAGAACCTTCTCTGTATTCCGCCAATCCGGCAAAAAAAGCCGCGGCCCCTCCGGCAGCGGCTCCTAAGCGCGCGGATGATACTGTTTGTACACGTCCTTCAGCCTTGTTTTCGTCACATGCGTATAAATTTGCGTCGTGGAAATATCGGCATGTCCGAGCATCTCCTGCACGGCGCGCAGATCCGCGCCGTTTTCAAGCAGGTGCGTTGCAAAAGAGTGCCGGAGCGTATGCGGTGTCAGCTCTTTTTTAATCCCCGCTTCAAGGGCGATTTTTTTCAGGTTTTTCCAGAACCCCTGACGGCTGATCTGCCTGCCGTGATGATTCAGAAAAAGCGCTTCGGTTACGTTTTTCTTTAATAATTTCCCTCTGGCTTTTTCAATGTATGCTTCTATCGCATGGGAAGCGGCTTCACCAATCGGCACAATCCGCTCTTTCCGCCCTTTTCCGAAGCAGCGGACGAATCCCATCGTCAAATGGACGTCGGATAATTTCAGCTCGATCATCTCGCTGACCCGGATGCCGGTTGCGTACAGCAGTTCAAGCATGGCTTTATCCCTGAGACCGAACGGGCTGTCAAGCTTAGGCGTGTCCAATAACCGCTCAACTTCGTGAAGCGCCAATACTTTCGGAAGCGTCCGCTCTGTTTTTTGTGTTTCAATATGTACCGAAGGATCTTTATCCGCGGCTTTTTCCCTTAACAGAAATTGATGAAAAGACCGGATCGACGCCAAATGCCTGGCAGACGTCTTGCCGGATTTCCCGGAGTCCTTTATATGCTTTAAATATTGAATAATATGAAGACGGGTCACATCATTCCATGAAGTGATCTGAAGGGTTTCAGTTAAGAAGAGAGAATAACTTTTCAGATCACGCTCATAGGACATCATCGTATTTTGGGACAGCCCTCTTTCAACCCTCACATAATGGATGAAATCCTTAATTTGATCCTTCACTCTTGATCTACTCCCCGTTTTGGTAAAAAAAGATCAATCGGCCGAACCAGCCGTCTTTCTCCTCATGTTCCGTTTTGGCCACTTTGACGGCGGAGCCTTCCGGTTTATCGTACCGATGATAGTTTTCATACTCTGAATTCACCCATATCATAGCATAATAGAACAGCGCGGTAAAACCTGTGAACAGAATAAACACTTTGATCGTATCCGCGGCTGTTTTCAGGAATCTGCCCATCTTTCGATCGACCCTTTCTTTGGCGGCTGTTAGTACACCTTATGCCAATTTCAAAGGCTTTTATACATAAAAACAGCAAAAAACCCTTTCCTGGCAGAAAAGGTTCATAGGCTTTTACTCTGTTTCATCCCCGCGGCAGCGGTGGCAGATTCCGTGAAAAGTCAATCTATGATCTTTAATTTTAAATTTCCAATCACGTTCAATCACTTCTTCAACGTCTTCAAGCAGATCTTCTTCAATTTCATCGACGGCTCCGCACTCCATGCACACCAAATGGTGATGAAAGTGAGCCGCGCCTTCTTTGCGAAGGTCGTAGCGGGATACGCCGTCCCCGAAGTTAATTTTATCAACGACTTTTAATTCTGTTAATAATTCTAATGTACGATATACTGTAGCGAGACCAATTTCAGGAGATTTCTCTTTTACGAGGAGGTATACATCTTCTGCGCTTAAATGGTCTTCTTCGTTTTCAAGCAGCACTCTTACCGTTGCTTCCCGCTGTGGCGTAAGCTTGTAGCTTGACGAGTGCAGCTGCTTTTTAATTCGATCAATACGGTTTTCCATGTCTTTCCCTCCTACGCCGCATTCCATGACTCATTATAACAAAATACGCGCAGAGTTCCAACTATAATTATTATAAACTGATAAATAAAAGTATTATTTTGTGATAATTATTCTAAAATATGCGTGAAGACAGCTTTTCCATAAACATCGGAGACACGTACGCTTCGAGCAGTGAAGCGATGACCGAGAAGAAAACGATGAGAATCAGTACGAAGGCGTAGCGTCCGAACCATTGGATCGGCGCGTCATGAAGGCTGCGTTTGACAAACAGCTGCCGGATCAGCTTCAGTGAAAAAGCGATGGAGCATGTCCCCATGATAAGATATGCCGGAATGAGAACGATGTTTTGCGGCAGAACCGAAATAAATGACAGGAAAAACCCGTTCATCCCCATTTGATTCACTAAAAAACCGACCGTGAAGCCGACGACGATTCCTTTTAAAAACACCATAATGAAAATAACCGGAAGACCGATCACGGAAATACCGAGAATCCACATCAGCCCCAAATATTTTACATCATGAAAGACGGCCTGCCAAAACATTTCTGAAGCGCCGGCATGTTTTCCGTCAGACAGCTGTCCGAAAAACTTGCTTAAATAGTAATACAAATCTTCTTTCTGCGTGATGGTCATGCTGTTGACGATGATCGCCCCGAAAATGACCCCCATCAAAAACAAGACGAACACAAATATATAAAGTGACAGATGATCCTTTACATGGCGAAAAAACAGTTCTTTGTACGATTGTTTTCTCATACCGCTTTCCTCCCGCTAATCTATTGACTTGATTTAGTAGATTGTATGAAAGAAAAGAGAAAACATGACAGAGAAATCATAGAAAGGCGCGAGATTCGGGCATAAAAAAAGAACCCCCGTCATCACTCCGGTGATCATAGGGGTTCCTTTTTTTATGCTTTATTCTTTCAAGCCTGTCTTTTTTGGTTTTCGTCACTCTTTCATGGGTGCTGAAAGACGGCGCCGTCCCCCTTGACAAGACTGCGTCACGCATCCCGTTTCTTCTGAGATGCTCCCGCATTTTTTTCGTTTTGCTCTTCGCCACGTGCCAATCGCTCCTTTTTTTGCCTCTTTTTATCATAACAAAAAAATCCCGATGTCTTCAAGAATACGGCTCATGTTTCGACCGGTAAGCGCGCAGAGACGTTTTGGCAGATGAATAGCTCCCCATAGCGGCGTATCCGTAAAAAAACCCCATGAAAATCCCCGCATACACGTGTTCATGGTGACCGAAAACGATAGACACAACATTTCCGGCAGCAAGGGCAATCGTGGGAACGAATATGCCCGGAACCCGGCAGAACACTTTGATCAGCTGTGTAACGCATAAGACGACCGGCACGCCGATCACAGCATCCCAAATATTTGTATGGATCAGCGGAAAATAATCCACATTGACACCTCTTTATTCCGTCTTTTGCTATCTGTTAGCCTGCCTAAGAATTCCGCTTCCTATTCATGATAAAAAAACAGCACCGGCACATGTCCGGTACTGTAAGAGTTGTTTATTTTCCTGCCGCGGCCCGTTCTACGGCTGCTGATACGGCCTGATGCACGTCCGCATCCAAAGGCTGAGGCACGAGATCGCCGTGTTTTGTGCAAGAGGCGATGGCTTCTGCGGCCGCCACAAGCATTTCATGGTCGATTTTCTTGCTTTTGGCGTTCAGCGCGCCGCGGAAAATCCCCGGGAAGCCGAGAACATTATTGACCGAGCGGCCGTCGGCTGCATAAGCGGCTCCGGCTTGTAATGCGTCTTCCGGTTCAATCTCCGGCTTCGGATTAGATAAGGCCAGAATGACATGTCCTTTTCTGACATCCTCTTTTTTAATGAGACCCGGAACTCCGGTGGTGCTGATCACAATGTCACACGTGTCCATTAAATCTTTGATGCTTCCAAGCGGCTGACCTCCGTACTGAGCGAGGCGGTTCATTGCGTCTTCTGACTTGTCCGTTCCGCAGACCGCTTTGACTCCGTATGCCATAAACATGCGGCAGATGGCGACGCCTGCCGCGCCGAGACCGATCTGTCCGACCTTCGCTTCTTTTAAATCAAGAGCGGCGCTTTTACAAGCGGAAATGGCGGCGGCGAGCGTGACGACCGCCGTGCCGTGCTGGTCATCGTGCATAACCGGAATATCCAGTTCTTCTTTCAGGCGGTCTTCAATATCAAAGCAGTGAGGCGAACCGATATCTTCAAGCAGTATTCCGCTGAACCCCGGAGAAATGTGTTTTACCGTGCGAATAATTTCTTCCGGATCAGAGGTATCAAGCAAAATCGGAATTCCGCTGATACCCGCCAGCTGGTCAAAAAGCGCGGCTTTCCCTTCCATTACAGGCATTCCGGCGACAGAACCGATATTGCCGAGGCCTAGAATCGCCGTGCCGTCGGTGACAATGGCGACAGAATTGCTGATTGTCGTATAGATGGACGCTTTTTCAGGCTCGTTTTCAATCAGTCGGCACACATCGGCGACGCCCGGTGTATAAACACGGCCAAGCTCAGCCAATGTCCGGATCGGCATTTTGCTTTTCATTTGAATTTTGCCGCCTTCATGAGCAGAGAGCACTTCATCTGAAACTGTATGAAGCCGGATGCCTTCCCCGAGAGCTTCAATGGCTTGAATGATTTCCTGCAGCTGCTCTTCATTTTCGGCCTGCACCGTGATGTTGCGCATTGTGTAGTTCGGGCCGACTTTAACGGTTTCAACTTCCCCGATATCTCCGCCCATCACTCCGATGGCGGTTGCCACTTTTCCGAGATTTCCGGGAACAGTCGGCGTTTCAATCATTAACGTCCGAATCATATGCTTTGTAATCATGAAATGAACCTCCTAACCCAATTTTTGAGATTGCAAGGATTTTTCTTTCGTGTACCAAATGAATTTCCCCGTGTATCCGTACAATATTGCCAGTCCGATAGATACAAAACTGAGCCACATGAACGGCAGATATGAAAATGTGGATACGCCGAGAATGCCGGCCATATAGATGCCGTTATCAGACCACGGCACCATCCCTGAAGTAAGCGTTCCGCCCACCTCTGCGTTCCGGGATAAAACTCTTCTGTCAAGTTTCAGTTTATCATAACTGTTCTCCATGATTTTCGGCGTCAGGATCAATGACACGTACATCGCACAGCCGAAAATGTTTCCTAAAAGGGCGACGATCAATGTCGAAAGCGTCACATTTCCCGGTGTGGTCAGCTTTTTCTCAAAAGTTGAGACAATCACTTTTAATACGCCGAGCTTCTCAAGAATTCCCCCAAAACCGAGACCGAACAGAATAACGACTAACGTATCCAGCATACCGGTAATGCCTCCGCGGTTTAACAGGCCGTTTAAAAATTCGACGTCCGTTTTAATAGAAAAACCATTATAAGCAGTCGCAATGGCATCGGCAAAATTCATTCCCTGAAAGACGGAAGCCCAGATTGCGCCAAGCAAAGCACCGATGACGATAACGGGCATAGACGGCTTTTTCAAAATCAGAAGGACAACGACGACAACAGCCGGAATGAGCATCCATATATGAATATCAAACGTTTTCTGCAATGAAGACTTTAAAAATTCCACTTTGTCGAGATCAATATTTTTTCCGCCGTATATAAATCCCGTTACGGTAAATAGAATGGCCGTAATAATATAGGACGGAATTGACAGATACATCATCGCTCTGACGTGCGACAGCACATCCACCTTAGAAAGCGTGGAGGCAAGCACCGTACTGTCAGACAGCGGTGAAAGCTTGTCTCCGAAGTAAGCGCCGGACAAAACGGCTCCCGCTACGATCGGAAGCGGTATACCCATTCCCTCTCCGATGGCAATCATGGCGATCCCCGCGGTTCCCACGGTTCCCCACGACGTTCCGGTCGCAACGGACATAACGGAACAGATAACCAGTGTAGCCAGAAGGAAAATATGAGGATTAATAAACTCTAAACCATAATAAATTAACGTCGGCACAACGCCGCCGGCAATCCATGTCCCGATGAGCGCACCGACCGAAACAAGAATCAACACCGCTTCAAGACCGTTTGATATCCCGGTGACAATCGAATCCTGCAAGTCTTTATATGAATATCCCAGCCTGACTCCGAGAATAATAGCGAAAAACCAAGATATTAATAGAGCTAGCTGGATCGGCAGGTCTAAAAACACTGTGAACGATAAGACAAGTGCTAAAAACCCGAATAATAAGATAATAATTTCCAATAAATTTGGCAATCTGACCTCTTTCACAAGAAAATCCCCCTAGAAGAAAAAAGCTAAAACGCTTTCATCAAATGATATAACAAATTATACTATACTGCCTCATCCCTTTGTATGGCAACCGCCTATTCACTGAAAAACGTGAAAAGGCGGCTGTTGTTACTTTAAAATTTATTTTTCTAATAGATCTTTTCCGGCAATCCCCGGTTTTGTCATTTCATACGGATTCAAAATGATATCCAATTCTTCTTCTGTCAGTACATCATTTTGAAGGCAAAGATCTCTTACAGATTGCCCCGTCATGATGGCTTCACGGGCAATTCGCGCAGCCGCTTCATACCCGAGGTGCGGATTGACCGCTGTAATGACGCCGACGCTCTTTTCCACGTATTGCTTCAGACGTTTTTCGTTGGCTTCAATTCCCGCCAGACAATGATCGGTAAATGAACGGAACCCGTTATTCATGATGCTGATGGATTGAAGCAGGTTAAATACGAGTACCGGCTCCATTACGTTAAGCTCCAGCTGGCCCGCTTCTGAAGCGAGGCAGATCGTATTGTCATTCCCGATGACCTGGAAGGCGATTTGGTTGATCAGCTCTGCCATTACAGGGTTGACCTTCCCAGGCATAATGGATGATCCCGGCTGACGGGCGGGCAGTGAAATTTCCGCAAGTCCCGCGCGCGGACCTGAAGCCATTAAGCGCAGATCGTTGGCGATTTTAGACATGTTCATCATGCATACTTTCAATGCGGCTGAAACTTCCGTATACGCATCAGTGTTTTGTGTGGCGTCAACCAAATGGCCGGCACCGACAAGCGGCAGTCCGCTGATGTCAGCCAGGTGCTTTACAACCTGTTCTATGTAGCGCGGATCGGCGTTAAGTCCCGTACCTACGGCCGTTGCCCCCATGTTGACTTCATACAGATGCTGGCGGGATTGTTTAATTCGCTTTATGTCACGCTCGAGCACGCGGCTGTATGCTTCAAATTCCTGTCCGAGACGGATCGGCACAGCGTCCTGAAGGTGTGTGCGCCCCATTTTAATGACAGAATCAAATTGTTTCGCTTTATCCTTAAAGACACTCAGCATATGCGCCATCGTATCAAGGAGCTTATCCAAAAGTTTTAAGGTGGAAATATGGATTGCCGTCGGGAACACGTCGTTCGTCGATTGTGACATGTTGACGTGTGTGTTCGGGCTGAGGTGAATGTATTCACCTTTTTTATGGCCCATGATTTCAAGGGCCCTGTTGCCGATTACTTCGTTGGCATTCATGTTCATGGACGTTCCGGCTCCCCCTTGGATCGGATCGACGATGAATTGGTCATGCCATTTCCCCTCGAGAATTTCATCTGCGGCCTGGACAATCGCATTTCCGATTCCTTCATACAGCCGTTTTACATCCATATTGGCAAGCGCCGCCGCTTTTTTGACGATGGCGAGCGCATTAATCATTTCTTCGTGGATGCGGTATCCGGTAATCGGAAAGTTTTCTTTCGCGCGCAGCGTTTGTATTCCGTAATACACATCAGCTTCAATTTGTTTTTCTCCGAGGAAATCTTTTTCCTGACGATATTCTTTTTGCGCGTTTGTCATGCTAAAACCCTACTTTCTCTTTGTGGTAGTCATGTTTTTACAGTACAACGTCGTCTGCGATCGGTGTCTCCATAATGTTTTTGACTTCAGCCAAGTTGTGAGACTGGCCGAGCGCCCACATTAATTTCGGCACGATGGCTTCCGTGTTCATATTTCTGGAGCGGATAATGAGATCTTGATTGACTCTTCGGCCGACTTCATAGACGCTCATGTCCTCTCCTTCTTCAAGACATTGTGTCGTAATGACGACGACAATGCCGCTTTCAATCATTTCATTGACTTTGGCGAGAATGTCTCTTCCTTCAAACGGCACGCCGCCGCTGCCGTAGCTTTCAATGACGATTCCTTTGTACATGCCCTTTAATGCGTCAAACATTTCCGGTTTCAGCCCCGGGTGGAGCTTGAGCAGGCACACGTCCGTGCAAAGTGATGTATTGACCGTAAAGGCATCGTCTTTTGGCATGTGCACTTGTTTGTTGTATTCAATTCCGTTTTCGGTAATAAACGCGATATACGGATAGTTAATGCTCTCAAATGCATCATAGCTTTTCGTTCTTAATTTAATGGCGCGTGTGCCTTGAATGACTCTGCCGTCAAATACGACGTATACGCCGCCCACCCCTTCACATGCGAAGCGGATCGCGTCCGTGATATTTTTTTTGGCATCGGTTTTTTGAAATGTAATCGGGATTTGCGAACCCGTAATGACGATCGGTTTATCAGCATGCTGAAGCATATAAGACAGTGCCGCTGATGTATACGCCATTGTGTCTGTCCCGTGCGTAATGACGAACCCGTCATATGCGTCATATTTTTCTTTGACAGCATTTGCGATTTCGGCCCAGTATTCAGGCTGCATATTTGTGCTGTCGATGTTCATTAACGAATGGGTTTCCATCGTGTAATCGTTATCAAGTTTTGATACGTAGGTTAACAATTCGTCTGCTTTCACCCCGGGTGCAAGCCCGTTTTCTCCTTCGACTGAGGCGATTGTTCCTCCGGTTGTTAACAGCAATAATTTTTTCATACCCTGCACCTCTTCATCCATTTCTCAAGATGTGTTAAGCATTCGCTTTTCGCATACTTTTAATCAAATTATAGACAGACGATTGAAATTAATCAAGTGATTATTATTCAATTCGCGTACACTTTTGCATATCGATATGATATAATTTGCTCAAGTGAAAAGGAGCGGTTTTGAATATGAATTTAGATCGTTTAACTGAACTGAGAAAAAAGAAAAATTGGTCTCTTCAATATACGGCTGACCGTCTCGGCATCGCCAAAAGCACGTACGCCGGGTATGAATCAGGATACCGGCGTCCGTCATTCGAGGCGCTGGGCACGCTTGCCGATCTGTTTGACACGACGTGCGACGATTTACTGGGGCGCACTGAAAAAAAGGCGGAGCCGTTTACCCAGACCATCGAATTAACAAACGCCGCACAAGGCCGCGGCACACTGACCGTTGACGGACAGCCGCTGAATCAGGATGAAATCATCGAATTGATTGCGTTTGTCCGCACGAAAAAGAAGGTGCAGGAGGAGCTCCGCTAAAATCCGGCTTTTACGGCTTGATTCTGCCGTACGTCCCTCCGCCCCCGGCCTCAAGGACGAGCTGCCCGGTGCGCGCTTTATGAATGACAGCCGCTATTTTAGGCTGGACGACACGCGCCAATTCCTCTTCTTGCGCCTGATGAAGAATCGCCATCTCCGTCCCGAAAGCCCGCTTCAGTTTGTCTAACGTTTTCGGCCCGACCCCCGGAATGAACTGCAGCGGGATTTGATGAATATACGGCGGCCGCGGCACGCGGCTTTTTTTCGGTCCGCTCAGTTCCTCCAGCCGTTCACTGACCCCTTTTGTCATTGTTTTCCCCCCGCACTCCGGACAGGCGGAAGCTCCTTTTTCCACTGGGCCGCCGCAGCGGTCGCAAGCCGTCCGGTAATACTTCCCGAGCTTCGGGTTCAGCCCGTAATTCGCCGTGATTTTTCTTCCGTCCTTCCCTTTTAAAGCCAGCGAAAATTCCGTGAAATTCGCTTCTTTAAGAAGCATTTCATTATATTCTCTGCCGATTTTTCCTAAGGAATGCGCATCAGAATTTGTTAAAAATGTATACGGATCAAGTTCCGTTACCCGCGAAGCCATGTCGGTGTCACAGCTTAACCCGAGTTCCGCCGCGTCAATGAGCGCCGGGTCGAAAACTTCTGTCAAAGAAGATATGACCCCTTTTCCGTACAGGCTTTTATGCGGGGTGAACATATGGGCGGGAATAAACAGCCCGCCCAATTCCTTTGTTTTCCTTTGAAGATTCAAACCGGTTTCATAAATACGCTGGGAACTGAGATGGATATTTTTAAGCCTTTTTGCGAGCCACTCAGAAAACATCTTCATTTCGGCAAGAGACGGCATAAAGACGAGAACGTGAATCGGCCCGCGGCATGTGTGATCATAGATTTCAAGCTCACTGCCCAACAGAAGCGTCGTATTCCGATACCGGATGCCGCCTTCTTTCAGCTCACGGTATCTGCCTTCATCAATTCCGCGCTCGATTTCTTCTATGACTTCCGGGGAATGGCAGTCGATGATGCCCAATAGTTCAATTCCCTTCCCCTCACTGGCCTCTTCTAAAATCCGATGCAGCGTCAACGTTTTGGCCCCGGTGATTTTGACCGGTTTTCCCGTATAGGTGCGGCCGATATGAATATGCAGATCCGCATAGATGGTTTTCATCATTTTTCCTTCAGCGCTTCTTTCAGCTGGAGATACTGAATCGCGTACGCCGTTTTTGCGTCATACACCCTGCGGGATTCAATCAGCTTCACGGCCTCTTCAAGCGTGACCTGCATGACTTCGACAAATTCATCCTCATCCAGTTCGCGCTTTTCTTCCAGCGGCGAAAGCCCTTCCGCAAGAAAGAGATGCACGATTTCATCAGCAAACCCGGGTGATGTATAAAAAGCGGTGATTTTCGTCAAGGTTTCCGCCGTATATCCCGTTTCTTCCTCGAGCTCTCTTAACGCCGTATGTTCCGGCTCTTCCCCCTTTTCAAGCTTACCGGCCGGAATTTCAACGATTGTCCGTTCCAGCGGCTTTCTGAACTGGTTCACCAAAATGATTTTTCCTTCCTCGGTCACCGCAAGTACGGCCACCGCTCCCGGATGTTTGACGATTTCCCGCTTGCTTGTTTTTCCGTTCGGGAGCTCTACATCCTCTAAGTAAAGATCTATGACTTTCCCGTCATACAGCTTTTTTTTCGCAAGTGTTTTTTCTTCTAAATGTTTCATCATGTCATCTCCCGTTCTGTCTCTCTATTATGCCTCATATATTTTATCATACATGCATGAGAGGGAGGTGCTTTTCGATTGAAGGTGTATCGGAAGGATAAAAGTATCGTATTGGTCGGAAAGGCGTGGGAAGTGCGGGCTAAACTGAAAGAATACGGACGGACATTCCGCTATGTCGGAGATTGGATCACCGGGCCTTAACAGTTGAAAACTTCGCGCCTTTATATTACGGTCAATAAAAGACTATAAAAAGGAGCGAAACGATGAGAAAACGCACACTGGGACATTCTGATTTAGAAATAAGCGAAATCGGGCTCGGCTGTATGTCGCTGGGCACAGATAAAGCTGAAGCGCTGTCTATTTTGGATGAAGCGATCGAGCTTGGAATCAATTATTTAGATACCGCTGATCTTTATGATTTCGGCAGAAATGAGGAAATTGTCGGGGAGGCCGTCAAAAACCGCAGGCACGACATCATTTTAGCCACGAAAGCCGGAAACCGCTGGAATGATGATAAAGACGGCTGGCATTGGGATGCTTCCAAAGGATACATAAAAGAAGCGGTCAAAAACAGTCTGCGCCGGCTGAAAACGGACTATATCGACCTTTATCAGCTGCATGGCGGCACGATGGAAGATCATATTGACAAAACGATCGAAGCGTTTGAGGACTTAAAACAGGAAGGCGTCATCCGGTATTACGGCATTTCCTCGATTCGTCCGAATGTCATTAAAGAATATGTGAAAAAATCAAATATCACCAGCGTTATGATGCAATACAGCCTGCTGGACCGGCGTCCCGAGGAGTGGCTTCCCCTTTTAGAGGAGAACGGAATCAGCGTTGTCGCCAGAGGGCCTGTCGCTAAAGGGCTTCTTACGAAAAAACCGCTTGATCAAGCAGCCGCAAGCGTAAAAGAGAACGGCTATTTAACATATTCTTTTGCGGAACTGGAAGAAACCAAAAAAGCGATCAGCGCTGCCGCACCTGACTTGAGCATGACGGAGCTTTCCCTTCAATACTTACTGTCACAGCCGGCCGTCGCTTCTGTCATCACCGGAGCCAGCTCACTTGAGCAGCTGAGAGAAAACTGTTCGGCTGCAGAGGCCCGGCGTTTAAGCAGCCAGGAAATCAAAGCCCTGCAATACCATACAAAACGGGACGTATACGAAGCCCATCGTTCTTAAACAATAAAACCGGCACCTTGTCAGATGCCGGTTTATTTATATTTGTGCCAATCGAGACTGCTTTCATTCAGCAGCTCTTCAAAGCTTTTATTTTTTTCTTTTTCTTTTCGTTTTCTGATTTGTTCCGCTTTTTGCTGCGCCTGTTTTTTCTCGTCTTCTTCCTTCAGCTCACTTTTCATTTGCAAAAGCCTGGCCTTCAGATCTTCCCCCAGATCGTCTTTTAAGCTGTGTTTTTCTTTAGGCAGCTGCTTTTTCATCATTACGCCCCCCGTATCTGAATATGGTGAAGCAAGTGTACCACGGAGCGCCGGAGGCCGGCAACGTTCACGGTCCTGAAAAGCCGGAGGAAGGATTTTTCATATGAAAGGAGGGTGCCTGTGTGAAAAAATGGCTGGCGGTGTTCGGTTCGGCTTGCGCAGTCTTTTTGGCTGCCGGATTCGCTTTTACGAATCTGATTATGTTTATGAAGAAAAAGACGGATGAAGATATCATGAAAAAAGAAACGGCCGACGGGCATGATAGATTTGATTCCTTTCAGGCCATGGAAAAAGAAGAGGCCGTCATCCTGTCACGCCACGGGTATGAGATCAAAGGCTTTTACGTCGCCCCGCATCATACGGCAAACACCATGATTATTTGTCACGGCGTTACCGTAAATTCGTTCAATTCATTGAAATACATGGATTTATTTTTAGATTTAGGCTGGAATGTGCTCGTATATGACCACCGCGGGCACGGAAAAAGCGGCGGCAGAACGACGAGCTACGGCTATTTTGAAAAAGATGATTTGGAAGAAGCGGTGAATTGGGTGAGACACAAAACGGGAGACGGCGGTCAAATCGGCATCCACGGGGAATCGATGGGAGCGGTGACGGCCTTATTATACGCGGGCGGGCATCAGGATGAAAACGGCGCTGATTTTTATATTGCGGACTGTCCGTTCGCAAGCTTTCGCGATCAGCTCGCCTACAGGCTGAAGCGGGAGTTCCGGCTGCCTCCGTGGCCGCTTCTGCCTTTGGCTGATTTCTTTTTGCGGATGAGAGAAGGATACCGTATCCGTGATGTATCGCCTTTATCGGTTATCAGCCGAATCCGGCAGCCCGTGCTGTTTATTCACAGTAAGGAAGATGATTATATACCTCCCGCTTCTTCCGAATTGCTGCACCGCAGAAAACGCGGCCCGAAGATGCTCTATCTGGCCGAATCGGGCGGGCATGCCATGTCGTACACCAAAAATCCGGAGAGCTACCGCAAAGCCGTTCAAACCTTTTTAGATACCATGACGCAAACGTAAAAAAGCGAAAGAACGTATGCTGGTTCTTTCGCTTTCCCGTCATAAAACGTCGGTAATCCCGTCCATATTTTCTCCGATCCAGTCAATGGCGAGGTCGATTGTCGTAAACTCCTGCGCTTTGAAGGTCATCTCATCCTGAAGCAGCCAGACATCCTTCTGAACGGATTCAGCGCCTCCGATGGACCAGTGCAGCAGACTGTACGGGTGGTTGTTGTTCAGAAAGGATACCCACGTTTTATGCTGTGCCGTCTGTTTAATGGCTTTCAGCTTTTGATTCACTTTCCGTTTCTCCCTGCTTTACTAATATGCTCATTCTCGGGCTCAGCATCTCTGCCGGGCTTTTTAAGACGAGCGTTTTTGCCTTTTCATTGTAATCGATTGTCATTTCCTCGTCAAAAAACACTTTTTGTGAGGTCTGGATGTAAAGCGGAAGTCCGTTGGTTTCAATGGCCTCGCATTGTCCCGTTAATTCGTCCGCCAGCCAGATGGTCGGCACGCCGCTCACCGCGCACCCGCAGCCTTCTGCGTCATAGCGGAGCTGCGCTTTTTTTCCCGGGTTGGCGTCCATCGCCTGCTGAAGTGTGTGTTTCGCCGCATCCGTCACATGTATTTGCATAGATGATCCTCCGTTTTTCATTTTCGCCATTGTAGCATACCGGAGCCGCTGTATGCATTGTTTCTGCTTTCTTTACAGCAGCCTGCTCTCCCAGTCCTTTGCCTCTTGTTCAGCCGCCTTGATCCAGTCATTTTTCCCTTCACTATACTTTTCCATATCGTATGGGTATGCCTTTGCGAGCCGCCGTTTCAGTTCCATGTATTGAACCGCTTTTTCAGGCTTTGCAGTGAGGTAATCCCGGAACAGCAGATGACGCTTCACATCCGGATGGCCTGTTTCGTATATGTGGATGTGGTGTGTGCGCTTGCTGCCGCCTTTTTGAAAGAAACGCCGGCCCTCTATCCCGTTTTCTCCTTTCGCCTCATAGCCGAGTGCTTCCAGCTGCGGACTGAATCGGTCAGCGTCCGAAATATCTTTAACCTCCGCCAGTATATCAATGACGGGTTTTGCGGCCATTCCCGGGATGGAGGTGCTGCCGATATGGCTGACAGAATGAAGAGCGGGGCCGAAGATTCGGATCAAGTCCGCCTTCTCTCTTTCAAACATCTCTTTCCATTCCGGCTTGTACGGAACAACTTCCGCTTTCCTCTTCGGATAAAGATGAAAAAACGAGAGGGTCAGCCCTTCCGGCGTCTCTGTCTGTCCGGCTTCTGTGAACCCGGTTTTTAAATAGAGAGAGACTGCCGGAACGTTTTGACTGGCGGTAGCCGCCTCTATTTTTTGGGCGTCCCGGTTTTGATCTATCACAAATTGAATAAGTGCCCGTCCGATTCCTTTCCGAAAGGCGGACGGGTGCACCGTCAGCCTGCATATGACAAGGTCATACCCCTTTTTTTCATACGAAATGACGCCTGCAAGCCGATCTTTTTCCTTGAAACCGGCAAACGTCTCCCGTGACCTCTGTATGTCACCGGGTGTTTCATGCAGGGCTGGAATGCCGAAAAAGCCGATCAGCTCGGCTTCTTTTTGATAAGAGCAACGTTGAACCGCCGCAATTTCCCGCGCCGTCTGTTCTTGTGTATGCCGTAAAAATGTAATCAATCTTCCGCCCCTTTTGACGCAAACATTCGCTGTGACTCCGTCTTCGTAATGCGGACCGCGTACGCTTCATACCAGGCGCTTTTTCCTTTTTGTTTTGCCGCCCGGTGGTCAGTATGGTCTTTCCACCTTTTAATCGCCTCCAGGCTGTCCCAGTAGGAAACCGTGATGCCGCAGCCGTTTTCCTCCCGAACGCTTTCCGCGCCTAAAAAGCCCGGCTGTCCGCCTGCCAAATTCATCATGCGCTCTGCCGTATGCTCATATTCCTCATCATATTTTCCCTTTATTGATGAAAAAATGACCGCATAATAGGGCGGTTTGGGCGTGTCAGCTAAAAAACCCATATTCATCCCCCTCTACATATATTTCACAAACAGAATCCGGTCTTCTCCCGGACCGTCATAATTCGCAAAAACAGGGATTCCGTTTACGGTTTTGGTTCCTTTTTCAACTTCAAAGCCTAATTTTGTATGATAAGCGATTGATACTTTATTGACAGGCGCCGTCACGCAATTGACTTTTGTGCAGCCCCTTTTTTTCACCGTCTCCATAAATCGATCGTAGAGCTGTTTTCCAATTTGCATTTTTCTGAAATCCGGATGCACACCGGAAAAATGAATGTAGGCTGTCTCAGGGTCTGATTGTGACTGAAAACCGATTAAAAAACCGGTCATTCCCTCCGGCCCGTACGTGATAAAGCTTGTGTCCTGAAAATGTTCAAAAAACAAGCGCGGCAGTTTGTCTTTCATCTGCCTGCCGCCCCACCATTCATTCAAAACAGACGTAACCATTTCATAGTCTTCAGAGGTAATTGTTCGAATATCCATTATCGATTGACTCTCCTTTTCGTCCGGCAAAATGAATGTCAGCTCTTCTCATTGGAATATAAAAAATTATATGTGGGTTGTTTGCAATTGTAAATGATTTCTTTTCAAGCAAACGAATCAGCACGTCTTCCAGCCGGGGAATGATTTACCAGTATAAACGTGATCATTGTTCGGGTACAATGAAAAAAAGAACAAATGTTCCCGGAGGTTTTTTTATGGCTGATATTCTTCTTGTTGATATGCAATCGTTTTATGCGTCTGTAGAAAAAGCGGAAGCGCCTCATCTCAAAAGCCGGCCCGTGATTGTCTCGGGAGATCCCGAAAGACGCAGCGGCGTCGTGCTTGCGGCTTGTCCGCTCGCCAAACGATACGGCGTAAAAAATGCCGAACGGCTGTGGGAAGCGCAGGCCAAATGTCCCGACGCCGTTATTGTCCGTCCGCGGATGCAGCGGTATATTGATGTATCCGTCATGATTACCGAACTGTTTGAACGATATACCGATCTTGTAGAACCCTACTCCATCGATGAGCAGTTTCTCGACGTGACCGGAAGCAGGCGGCTGTTCGGTGATCCTTTTACAATTGCCGAAAGCATTCAGCAAGCGATTTTGCGTGAATTCGGAATTTATGCCCGTGTCGGCATCGGACCGAATAAGGCGCTCGCGAAAATGGCTTGCGACCATTTTGCCAAAAAAAACGCATCCGGCATCTACAGATTGGATATGTCAAATATCAGGGAGGATCTGTGGCCGCTGCCGGTCGGAAAATTATTCGGCATCGGAAAACGGATGGAGCATCATTTAAGACGGATGGGCATCAGCACAATCGGCGGGCTTGCCGGGCACCCCGCCGAACTGCTGAAAAAACGCTGGGGCATTAACGGCGAATTGCTTCAGCGGACAGCCCGCGGCATCGATCCCTCTCCGGTCACCGTCAACACGCACAGCCGGCAAAAAGCGATCGGCCATAACATGACCCTCCCGAGAGACTACAGCCGCTTTGAGGATATCAAAGTCGTGCTGCTGGAGTTAAGCGAAGAAGTGGCCCGCCGCGCCCGTTTCAAACAATACATCGGCCATACGGTTTCGGTCAGCATCAGAGGCGCTGATTTTGAATTCCCTTCAGGTTTTCACAGACAGAGAAAGCTGGTCTCTCCGACTAATTTCGGAATGGATATTTTTAAAGCGGCGGTCAAGCTCTTCAAAGAGCATTGGAACGGTGAGCCCGTCCGCAGCGCCGGCGTCTCCCTTTCCCAGCTGGAGCCCTGTGATTATGTTCAGCTGAGCCTGTTTGATGCTCAGGAAAAAAAGATCAGTCTCGGCAAAGTATTGGATGATATTCATGAGCGGTACGGTCCTGCGTCGCTCCTCCATGCCGCTTCACTGACAGAGGCCGGCCAAGCCTTTCACCGGGCTGAAAAAATCGGCGGGCATTACAAATAATTGAGGTGATATACATGAATCCGAACAAATTAACACCCGGGTATAATGTCATGTGGGAATCAAGCCGGATGATGCTGCCCGAACATCGGGAGCAGCTGCTTGCAAAAAAACGAAAAGAACGGGAATTCCGGCCTCCGGAACTGAGCGAAGAGCAACTGAACGACATGAACCGCATCATTGCGGCGTCGATTGAAGAAGACAGAGCCATCTCGGTCACCTATGCTTCAGCACACGGCCCCCGCCGCTTTTGGGGATGGGTAAAACAAGTGAGGCATGACGAAAAACGTTTAAAAATCATAAACGATGAAGATGCGTTAACGCTGCCGTTTCATCTTATTCTCTCGGCTGAACTGGAATAAGAGCCTAAATCGTCCTGACAGAAAATATGATAGAAGAGTGGGAGGATCACATGATATTTAGTAGAATAAAGATGAATGACAAGAATAGGAGAATATATGATGGATCAATTTATAGAAAAAATGCTGGGACAAGCCCTCCGCCAGTATGGACGGAATGTGTCGACAGATCCGCTGAGCCCCTATGAAAAACAGAGTTTAAAAAAAGCTTTAGAAGAAAGAAGGAATGAAGAACCCGATGAGGATCTCCATGCCCATGTAGAAGATATTATCTACGATTACGTCACCAATCAGGGGCAGTTTTCCTGACACGGACGTTTATGCACTGGGCGATAAGGGAAACGTCCGAGAGTAAACCCTTAAAGATTGCGTGGTGCAGGATATGCCTGTCGGGCCTTATTTCAAGATCGGTTATGCCGTTCTTCTGTTATTTCTCATCATTTATCTCGGAACATTAATAGACTTTTTGTTCCAGCCTGTTGTGATTACGGTTAAAACCTTGTTTCCGCCCATTGTATTATCGGGCGTCCTTTACTATTTGTGCCGCCCGCTCGTCAGAGTGCTGCATGCGAAATTAAAGCTGCCCGAAGGAATCGCGATTTTAGCGATTTATGCGGGAACAGCCGGCCTTCTTGTCCTCTTCCTTTATACGGCGGGCCCTGCCGTTCAAAAACAGTTTACAGCCTTCACAGAACATATTCCGGAGCTTTCCGCAAAAGCTGAAAATTGGATCGGGCATCTTCAGGACAGCAAATGGTTTTCCCGGCTTCAGCATGGGGATTCCTTTAAAAAATTAGCGGACAAAGCCGCAAATTATTCCGGTTCAATCACTGATTCTCTCAGCAGCCTGGCCGGTACGGCTGCCAATGCCGCCATCACCGCAGCCATTATTCCGTTTGCGCTGTATTACATGTTAAAAGAAGGAAATAAAGCCCCCGGCGACTGCTGCGGCTTCTTCCGGAAAAACATCAAAAAGAAGGAAAACAAATCCTTCGGGACATGGATGAAGCTCTCAGTTCATACATACAAGGACAGCTGCTCGTCAGTTTCTGTGTCGGCGTTCTCGTCACAATCGGCTATTTTATCATCGGGCTCGATTATCCGCTCGTTCTGGGCGCGTTCGCCATGGTGACAAATCTGATTCCGTTTATCGGGCCTTGGATCGGCACATTTCCCGGAGTCATTGTCGGATTGTTCGATTCACCGACCGAGGCGGTGCTGGTGATTACGGTCGTCGTCATTGTCCAGCAGCTTGAAAGCCAGCTGATTTCCCCGCAAATTATGGGACGGAAGCTGGACATTCACCCGCTGACCATTATTTTTCTTCTGCTTGCCGCCGGCAAATTCTCAGGAATTGCCGGGATGCTGCTGGCCATTCCGGGATATGCGGCCGCAAAAGTGGTCATAAGCCATATGCAGAAACTATTCATTCTCAGAAAAAAACAAAGCTAGGAGAGAAATGATTCATCCCCCATGTCTTCACATCGGTTAAAATGAAAAAACGGCGGGCTGAAGAAGCCCGCCGCACACGGAGGTAAAAAAGATGAACATCGGTGATGTCATTTTTCAATTGATCTCATTTATTGCAGCCGCATTTTTCCTGTTTGCCGTGATATACGTATTCAGAAGCTTGAAGCAGCGCCGCATACAATTGGACAGAATCGAAAAGAAACTCGACGCGCTGCGCGAAGAAAAAAACGAGAAGTTATAGTTCATTCAGAGGCAGGCGCAGCCAGCTCCACCTTTATCCGATCCGGGTCCTCCGTGTATACGGCGTAATGCGTGCTTCCGCCTGCATATGGATGGCGGTCCCTGTAAAGCACGGGGCATCCTCTGGCAAGCAGCTTTTCCGTCATCTCGTCAACCTGCTCTCTTGATGCAGCATGAAAAGCCAGATGGTTCAGCCCGACCCGGCATCTGTGGTACTCCGGTGTTAAAAAACGCTCCTCTGTCTGTACAAGCACAACATAAAATCCTGCGTTTTTCCAGCTGATGCCGGAGTCCCAATTTTGAAACTCCCTATAACCGAGCTCACCTAAAAACCATCCCCAAAACCGGGCGGAGGCTTTCAAGTCAGATACATACAATTCAATATGATGCATCATAATATTCGCTTCCTCCTCATATCACACCCGCCTTACCAGCACCTCTTCAACTTTATGGCCGTCACCTTTTCTCAAAATCAAATCCGATCTGAATTTTGTCGGCAGGATATTTTCATACAGATTCGGACGGTTGACGCTCTCCCAAATGGAGGCGGCCATGGTATCCGCTTCTGCATCAGACAAATCCTTAAATTTATGAAAATAAGAAGCCGGATCCTGAAAAGCGGTTTCTCTTAAGAGGCGGAAACGCTCCAAATACCACGTGAAAATCCGGCTTTCTTCGGCATCCACATAGATCGAAAAATCAAAGAAATCCGATACAAAAATCCGCGGATCTTCCCTGTCGTCCTCTAAGGTCGGCGACTGCAGGACATTGATTCCTTCGATAATAACGATATCCGCACCTTCGACAACCTCGACGGCGCCCTCTTCCCTGTCATAGGTAAGATGGGAGTATACCGGCGCCTCCACTCTCTCTTTCCCTGACTTTATATCGTTCAGAAACTCAAGCAGCGCTTTCACGTCGTAACTTTCCGGGAATCCCTTTCTGGACAGAAGGTTTTTCCTTTTTAATTCCGCCGTCGGATACAAGAAACCGTCGGTTGTCACCAGGCTCACCTTCGGCCTGTCCGGCAGACGGGAAAGAAGCTTTTGCAAAATTCTCGCCGTCGTGCTTTTGCCGACGGCGACGCTGCCCGCGATTCCGATGATAAACGGGATTTTCGCTGAATGCGGATGTTTCAGAAACACGTTGACATGCTGATTCCGTCTTGCGGCAGACGTGACATGAAGATGGAGCAGGCGCACAAGCGGAATGTAAATCGTTTCTACTTCTTCCACCGATAGGTAGTCATTCAGCCCCTCTACGGCCTTGGCTTCTTCCTCTGAAACGGCAATGGAAAGATGGCCGCCGAATCCGGCCCACGACTCGCGGCTGTGCTGCGTATACAATGTATGTAAGTTCAATTCTTTACTTTTCACAATTCACACCAATCTCTCTGTATGGCTTTCCGATTAAAAAACAAACGCTTACAAAGATTGTAACGGAAAACCGCCTCACTGTCTGCCCATTTTTTTCACAAATGAGGAACCGATCCGGCTGTACTCTTCCATTTCCTCCTTGGGAACCATGCTTCCGCCGGTGCTCCACACAAGGTGCACGGCATTTTTCATCTCAAGCCCCCGCTCTTTTATATAACGGTTACCGGCTTCGGTCTGAACGAACTTGACGGCTCCGGCCATACCGGCGAGTGCAGAGGGTTCAAGGCTCTTATTCTCGGCCGCTCTTAATTGATAAAGCAGCGAAAAAAGCGTGCCGTCATCAGCGGTATAACAGCCGCTGAGTATAGGCTCCATCAGAGGGCCGGCCAGTCCGGACGGCCTTCCTACCGCAAGTCCGTCGGCGGCTGTTTGATTATCAAGGCCGATATCCTGCACGCTGATTCCGTCATGCAAGCCGGAAAACAGTCCTAACAGCATACACGGTGAATGCGTCGGCTCACCGAAAAAAATATGGACATGCCCGCCATAGATCAGCTTTAGCGCAAGCGCGACGCCGCCCGGGCCTCCTCCGACCCCGCACGGCAAATAAACGAAAAGCGGTTCATCTGCACCAGGCTTTATGTTCATTTGATCGAGCTGCTTTTTCACACGGCTTCCCGCAACGGCATACCCCAAAAACAGATCCCGGGAATGCTCATCATCAATAAAATAACAATAAGGGTCCTGCTTCGCCTGCATGCGCCCCTCTTTGACAGCCAGACTGTAGTCTGCTTCATATTCGATGACGCGAACCCCCTTTTCCCGGAGCAGCTCCTTTTTCCACTGCTTTGCGTCACTGGACATATGAACGGTCACACAAAAGCCGAGCTTCGCGCCGATTATGCCGATACTCAGACCTAAATTGCCCGTAGAACCGACGGCTATAGAGTATTTTGAGAAAAAAGCGGTAAACCGTTCCTCAGTCAATATGCTGTAATCATCGTCTGTTGAGAGCATTCCCGCTTTTACCGCGAGGTCTTCGGCATGCTTCAGCACTTCGTAAATCCCGCCGCGCGCTTTAATGGAACCGGAAATCGGAAGTTCGTCGTCGCATTTCAAAAGCAGACGCCCGGGGAAAGCCTGAGCAGCGCTTTGTTCCAGACGCTTTTTCATTTCATTGATGAAGACAAGCGGAGACTCAATGAGGCCTCCCGCCGCTTCCGTCTCCGGAAAAGCCGACGCGATATAAGGCGCAAACCGGCGCAGCCTTTCTTCCGCTTCGGCAATCTCCTTTTTCCATTCAGCGCCATTCTTTACTGGATCATCGGTTTTATGCGGGTTGATCCAAAATACTTCACGCGCCTCCGCCATTTGCCTGACTAAAGGCTCTGCCATCAATGCCTTGTGTATATCCCGGTCGGACATTCCTTTCTCCCCCTTGTTACTTTTTCTTTAATGCGCGGCCGGCCAGTTTTTCTGTAAACGAAGGGAAAAGCTGATACAGCTTCGTCCCGAGGCTCATCCATCGCGGAAGATTCATTTCCCGTTTATCCGTCAGAATTACGGATGTAATACGCTCTGCCACATGGTCGGCATCAAGCATCCATCTGCCGACGCTTTTCACATAACCGCCCTCTTTATCTGCAATTGTAAAGAAGTCTGTTTTGATCGGACCGGGATTAACCGTTGTCACAGCTACACCCGTACCGGCCAGTTCAAGCCGCAGCGCATTGGAATACCCTAAAACGGCGTGTTTCGTTGCGGAATAAAGGCTTGATTTCGGCGTCGCCAATTTGCCGGCCTGTGAGGCGATATTGATAATATGGCCGCTTTTCGCATGAAGCATCACCGGAAGACAGGCCTTCGTACAGGCGATTAATCCGAAGACGTTGACTTCAAACATTGCCTTCATATCATCCAAAGATGAATCAGCGGCCGTTTCAAAAATGCCGAAGCCGGCGTTGTTGATTAATACGTCAACATGACCGATCAAACGCCTTACGTTTTCAGCCTCTTCTGCATGCCGGACGTCAAACGGAATGACATCACACTGTCCGCCGCGCGCGGTAATCGTTTTTTTCACTTCCTGCAAGCGGTCCTCCCGCCTGGCGGATAAAAAAACATGAGCCCCTTCTGCCGCGCAGGAATATGCAAGCCGTTCTCCGAGTCCGCCGGATGCTCCGGTGATCCAAATCCGCTTATCCGTTAATCTGCCCATTTCCTTCACCCCTTCACAGCTTTAAACATCAGAGTGCTTCCCGACTGAAAGGATTCGGCCTTCCCTTTTGCAGCCAGTACGTCAAGATGGCCGATCGTTTCTGACATCGTTAAAAATAATTCATTTTCGTACACAGCCGGAAACAGCCGCCGGCATACCTGGAAAGCCGTCAGCGTTTCCTCTGACAACAGGCGCAGCACATATTCCGACCGATTTCTCTGTTTTTCAAGCCGCCTGTCAAAAGCAGGCTTTACGTCTGTCAGCAGATCGCCGTGTCCCGGATATAAAAAGGACGGGTTTACGTCATACAGCCGCTTCATTGAGTTCAAGTAGTCGAGCATCGGGGCCGCGCGCACGCCCCCCTTTTCCGGAGCTTCCAGAATCGGATTGGTGGAGCTGTTGGACAAAAGCAGATCGCCGCTGAACATTTCACCGCTTTTTTCATGGTAGAGCGCAATGTGAGAAGCGGCATGACCCGGGATTTCGAGCACCGTCCAGCCGTTAAGCCCGTCGATTTTCCCGCCTTCTTCCACTGTTTTCGTTAACGGACGGTTTGCTGAAAATAAGTATGACAGCTTAACTGTTTTATGTATGTCTTCAGGCGTCAGGGGAACGCCCATTTCAGTCATAAGCGACAGAAAAAAGTCCTCCTGCCGGGCGATATACGACTGATCCTGAGTAATGTACCTGTCATTCAGCGGATGCCCGATCACTTCCGTATCCTCGGAAAAAAGGTGCAGCAGACCTGAATGATCTGCGTGATGATGAGTGAGCACCACCTGTTCTATATCCGCCGCAGAAACGCCGTGTTCCTTAAGCTGAAATGAGAGCGATTCAGCCGCTTCCTTTGTATTCGGTCCGCAATCAATAAGGGTTAAGGCTTCATCTTTTATTAAATAAACGATAACGTCGCCGACTGCAAACGGAGTCGGCACACGTATCGGAATGATCTTTCTCGCTGCCATGTTTACGCTCCTTCGTTCTTTTCATTCCTGAATAATCATATTTTAGCGTTTTCTTTTCACTGTGTCATTATTGCCGCATATCGGAAAAAAAGATTGACATCCCGCTCTTTCGCATAGCATAATGAACAACAAACTAGAAAACACGGAACGCGATGACGAGGAACTAGTATATAAACAACGGCAGCAGAGAGCAATGTCCCCGGCTGAAAGACATTGCGGCCCTCTTGTTTACAGAACCTGCCCTCAGAGCGGTTAGGAAAACCTAAACGTATCCCCTCGTTACGGGATTTGAGCTGAGCACGGCTGATTCGTGCTAATGTAAGGTGGTACCGCGAAACCTTTTCGTCCTTTTTGACGGGAAGGTTTTTTTGTGTTTTAGAAGAAGGAGGATTTATATGAAGAAAATCGGTTTTATCGGGGCCGGATCAATGGCGGAAGCAATGGTGAACGGACTGCTGCAAAGCGGAATGACAGCCCCCGGACATATATATATGACAAACCGGTCAAATGACAGCCGGCTTGAAGAGCTCCAAAAAACGTACGGAGTGAAACCGTGCCGGGATAAAGAAGAGTTTTTCAGCAATACCGACATTATTGTTCTCGCCTTTAAACCGAAAGATGCGGCAGAAAGCATTGAGAACATTCGCGAATACGTGAAAGATCAGCTTGTGATTTCTGTCATCGCGGGGCTGACGATTCACACGATTCAGCAATATTTCGGCAGAAAGCTCACCATCATCCGGGCGATGCCGAATACATCCGCGGCCATTCAGCAATCGGCGACCGGTTTTTCCGCAAGCTCCGAGGCGAGTGAAGCTGAAATCCGGACGGCAAAAGAGCTTCTGGAAACAATCGGAGAAGCGACGCTCTTTGAAGAAAAACACCTTGATGCCGTCACAGCCATTGCCGGAAGCGGTCCCGCCTATGTGTACCGGTATGTCGAAGCGATGGAAAAGGCCGCCCTTCAAGCCGGCCTGCCGGAAGAAACGGCAAAAGAGCTGATTTTACAAACCATGGCCGGGGCGACGGAAATGCTCAGAACAAGCAGCAAACGGCCTGAACGCCTGCGCAAGGAAATCACAAGCCCCGGCGGCACGACTGAAGCAGGCCTTCGCGCATTAGACGAGCGCCGCTTTGAAGAAGCCATCATGCACTGCATCGCAGAAACCGCAGCCCGGAGCGCCGAAATTAAAGAACAATTCGCAGGCTCCGTTCTGCAAAAGACAGACCAGTCATAAAGCATGGGGCATCCCATGCTTTTTTCATTCTGTTTAACTGCCGTATAAACGGCTGATTCTCTCTTTTACTTCAGGAAGATGGAATGTGGCTTCGTGCATGTTTACCTCTTCCTCAACCGCTTTTGCCAGCTCTCTTTTGATCCGTGCGGTCACATTGGTTTTCAGCGCAACCAGTGAGGCTCTCGGTTTATCCGCCAGCAGCCGGGCCAATTCGCGGCCTCTTTGAAGGACGTCTTTTTTCGGCAGCACTTCAAACGGAACACCCCGTTTTTCCAGAGCGGCGCCGCTGAAGTTCGCGGCCGTAAACAGCATTTCTTCCCCGAGGACAATTCCCAGTTTTTCAGGCACAATATACGTCGCGCCCATTCCCGGTGTAAATCCGTACTTCATATAATTACAAGAATAAAAACTCTCTCTGCTTAAAATCACGAAATCCGAGCTCAGACCGATCGTAAAGCCGGCTCCGATCGCATGCCCCTGCATGACGGAAATCACAGGGATCCTGCAATCCAATAAAAGACTGTGAAGCTTTAAATCTGTAAATTGAAGCTTTCCGCTCTGAATGGTCAAAAGCCCCTCCTGCGTTCCTCCCGTGCAGAAATAATTTCCGTAACCCGTCAGAAGAACGGTTTTATAGGACGGATGGGCATTGATGTCTTGGAATACCCGGTGCAGCTCTCTTACAAACTCTTCTGACAGCCCGTTTTTCCCGGCCGTATCCTGCATTGTGACCTGCACAATGCCCGGTTCTGTTTCCTGTACATCAATCATTGGATTCATGTTTATTCTCCGTTTCTTTAAAAATACTCAAGTCTTTCCGGCTCTTATACTAGGTCGTCCATTCATACTTTCTGTGAAACTCTTTTATTTCAGTCAGCACTAATCGCGTTTTTCCTTGATGCGCATTCGGGATGTCTGCTGCGGGCGCGGCATTTCTTGTGCCGAATTTTACGATGCCGCTGTCTTGGAGCAGCCGGTCATAATCAGCCATCGATAAACGGACGCGTTCATCCAAATGCCGGCTGATCTGAAATTGATTCTGCCGGGCACGGCTTTGCGGCATAACGACACCGCTGTAAAATTCAGAGCAGCAGCCCGAACCGTATGAAAAACAGCCGACGCGTTTCGGCGTTTCAAAAGAGCCGTTATCAATCGTGCTGGCAAGAGATAAAAATACGGTGGCCCCCATGATGTTGCCGACGCGCTGACAGTATTGAATCCCAGGCAGCACGCGTTGCTGAAAATCCGCTTCAATGTCCTGCGGCTTAGCCTTTGCCAATTTTCTCATCATCGTCCGATGCGCTCCTTTTACCATTCCGCCAAACGGAGTATGAAAAGAAAGGTATTGAAATGTATTCTTATAATCCGCCCCGCTCACACGCTTTCGGTATTCCTGAAATGAATGTTCACAGCAATCCAAATAAGACATGAGCGACAGATCAGCATCCCCCGCTTCACTATCCGGAATCGGGCGGCAGGTATCCATGACTTCATACCCGTAATACCCGCTTGCGCCTTGATCAAGCAAAAAGACATGAGGGGTGCTGCTGACTAAAAGCGCGACAGCTCCCGCCCCCGCACTCGGTTCGGCATAGGACCATTCCTCCGTCAACGCATCACCGCCTTCAGCCACTAAAAAGCGGGAAATATCCGTTCCGATGATGAGCGCTTTCGCTCCCGGCGATGTTTGCGACAAGATGAAATTCACGCCCATTTGGAACCCGGCCGTTAAGGAATAGCAAGCCTGTTTCACTTCAAATAACCGGCAATTCCGCTTCAGCTGCAAATAATCATGGACATATGTACTGATGGATTTGCCAAAATCAATCCCGGATTCCGTACAGGTGATCACCATTTCAATCTGATTCCGTTCTTCTTCTGACAGAGAATCGATAATCGGTTTTGCGGCATTTACGGCGAACGTAATCGGATCTTCAAACGGAAGCGCCACCACTTTTTCTTTCATCAGCAGGTTCTCAAACCTTTTTTTATCCAGGTTCCGATGTTCCGCAAGCTCCATGACGTCTACATACGCGGTTCCGCCAAACACGTTCATTGCTTCGATTCCTACATTCATTTCTCCAAGCCCCCAGAGTAAAGAGGCTTCCCGTGAAGCCTCTTTTATTTTTTCGTTCAAAACTCAACAAGCAGCCGGTCAACGCCGTGAAATACAGGGCTCGGAACCAGATTCGGCTCTTGATCCTCAGTAAAACGCCATGCGGGCATCTGTTCAAAAAAGTGGGAAAGCGCGATTTTCGCTTCAAGCCGGGCCAGCGGCGCTCCTAAGCAATAATGGCTGCCCTGACCGAATGACAGATGCTGATTCGGCTTTCGTCCCAAGTCAATCTGATCGGCATTTTCAAACTTCTTTTCATCTCTGTTCGCCGATCCAATCCACGCATATACTTTTTCTCCGGCCGGAATCGTTTTTCCGCCAATCTCGCTCTCAACCGCGGTGTAGCGGGTTACCCGCTGAATGGAAGGTCTGAGGCGGATGACTTCCTCAATAAAGTCAGGAAGGAGCGCCTTATTTTCAAGCAGCCGGGGCAGAATATGCGGAAACTCCTTGAGACTGAGAAATGAATTTCCGATCACATTTTCCGTCGTTACGTGCCCCGCGACGATCAACAAGCCGCAAAAACCGATTAATTGCTTGTCTGACAGCGGCTCTCCGTCTAAATCAGCTGCAATTAAATGGCTGATTAAATCATTTTGCGGCTGTTTTCTCCGCTGTAAAATAAACTGCATGAAGTATCCGATCATCTGCTTTTGCACTTCATTCATTTTCTTTTCATCTTTTACATTCTGGCTTTGGTCGACCCAGCTTTTAAAGATATCCCTGTCTTTCGGAGGAAATCCTAAAAGCTCTGCGATCACGATAATCGGAAGCGGAAATGCGTAATCTTCGATAATGTCCATCCTGCCTTTTGAACGGACGGCCTGAAGCAGGTCATCAGCGATAGCGGCTATACGCGGTGCAAGAGACTCAACCGATTTCGGCATGAAAGGCTGATTGACCAATTTTCTGAAGACGGTGTGTTCAGGCGGGTCCATTTTCAAAAGGCTGTCTTTGTTAATATGCCGGATCATTTTTTCCTGCTTGTCCGCACTTAAGTATTTATGATCGGAAGAAAAATGACTGTAGTCAGAAATCACCCGCTTCACTTCATCATAGGTGAAGATTTCCCAGCAATCTTCCTTTTCATTGTAATGAACGGGAGAGGTTTCTCTCATCGTTTGGTACCATTTGTACGGCTGCTGCTGTCTGATTTTTGTTAAACTGGTCATTTTCATTCCTCCAAGATGTGTTCAAGATTTGAAATGACCCGCCAAAGCTTACGAGTAAACCCGGCGGGCGGATATGTGAATTTACGGTCTTGTTTTGGCGGGCTGCTTCAGCATCTCACCATGCACATTCAGTATCTTTTCCTGCAGCTGCAGAAAGCTGTGTTCTGTCATTCCGTCTGCCGAATATAAAACGCCGCAAAATTCAGAAATCGTTTCGGCTGCGCTGTCTTCAGCCAATAACGTCATATGGTTGGATACCGCCACATCCATGATGGCGATGTTTGTCATATGCTCTTGCCACTGGCTCCAGTAGTTGACGAAATCAGCGGATAAAATATCGGCCCTGATCGTAAAATACGGATCAAGCTCACCCAAGAAAATACCGTTTTTATTTCGGAAATAATAGCATGTCACCCCGTTCGGATCCGGAAGCGGCAGGAGTTCGTAATCAGTGATTTCGTAAGCGTCCTGAACGTTTATATTCTGCCTGATCAGATTTTTCACCAACGCGTCCGTCTTCGTTAACCCCCGCTGTTTGGCTTTTGCTATTAATTGCTCTAAAAATATGTCTTCATGAAGATCGGCATCTAGTTCATCACGGTGAATCAAGGTTTCAGAAATGCGTTCCGGATGTTGATAGATTGGTGCAAATAAAGCCATGTTCACCGTCTGCAGCATCATATTTTTATCAAATAATTCATCAGGAATGTTTATTTCCCGCGCACCCGCCGAGTCAAAGGAGTCGAGCATGACGATTGACTCAACGGTTTCTCCAGCCAGCTGCAATTGCCGGGTGACTTCATAAGCGAGCATGCCCCCTAATGAATAGCCGCCTACATCGTAAGGACCCCGGGGCTGCACGGTACGTATGAGCTTAACGTAATATTCCGCCATGTTTTTAATGCCGCGGATCGGTTCCCGGTCTGTCATCCATCCTCTTGCCTGAATTCCGTAAAAAGGACGCCCAGTCCGTTCGGCAACAGGCTGGTACAGCTCCACTGCCCCCAGCGCGGAATGAAACCAGAAAATCGGTCTTCCCTTTCCCCCCGGGTTAAGACAGATCAGTTCGGGCGGTTCTTGATCATCTGTCTCTTCTGATATATCGTTTTGTTTCGTATGTTCCTCATGTACTTCCTCAGTGTCTTTTTGGACAGAACCGGTCAGATACCCGGCTAATTTTGCGATTGTCGGATATTCATAGACCAGATTTGCCGTAATAGACGCTTGATACGTTTTATTAATGGACTGAACCCATTCCACACCGATAATAGAATCCAGCCCCATGTCAATGAATGCCTCATGCTCATCAATATCTTCCGGCTTCAGAAACAGGATGTCCGCAAGGCTTTCTTTGAGCTCTTTGCGCAAAGTGCCGTCAGAGATGCCGGCAAGGGGAGTTTCTGCTTCCGGGATTTGCGGACGTACCGCTGTTTCCTCCGCTTCAGCATACTCGGGTTTCGTTATTTGCCCCGCTATATATTCCGCAAGCTCCTCAAGCGTCGGGTGTTCATACACCTTATTGGCAGTAATCTCAGTGTGGTACGTTTTATTTACTGTTTGTATCCATTCAACCCCGATAATGGAGTCAAGCCCCATGTCGATGAAAGGCTCATCAGCATCAATATCTTCCGGTGACAAAAATAAAATATCTGCCAGGCTTATCCTCAATTCTTCAAGCAATGTTCTATTGTCTTCGGAAACTGCGTTTTCCGGCTGATGGACAGAAACAGTACAATCCAAAGGCTGTAACACGATCGGTTTTTGCAATGTCTCCGATTCAAACGCTGTCATTTCGATCTCAGTTAAAGGACTCAGAGAAATCAGACCTTCATGTTCAGGCTGCGGCGAAGACGGGGGAACGGTTTGCGTTTCAGACTTTTTCATGGCTTGGCCTGGTAAAGAACTGTTTACATCAGCCGCCCAATACCTTTCTTTTAAAAACGGGTAGGCAGGCAGCGGCGTTTTATAATATTGCCCTGCGTCAAAAAGCCGTGTGAAAGGAAGATCATATCCTCTGCAAAAAAGGTCAGCGATATGTGCCAGGCTTTCTCTGTACTGCGCGGGCGAAGCCGCCGAGCGGCACTGTTCAATGCATTCCATTCCGAATGTTTTCATTCCGGCTTCGTCTGCCGGCTTCTGATCCTTCAAATTGGACACAAACACACCCGGAAGCTCTCTTTTTACAAGCCACTCCGATAATACCCGCTTCAGTTCGTCCGCACTGCTTACGATACAGGCAAACCGGTGATGCAGATGCTTTCTGCCGAGCAGGAGCGTATAACTTATATTTCCCAGATCGCTGTCTTTGTTCTTGCTGAGTGAATCCAGCAGGCGTTCTGCCTGAATTTCCAGCTGACGCTCCGTCCGCGCAGATAAAGGAATGAGGCAGGCCGGTTTTGCCGGTGACCGGCGCACGGTTTGCGGCGCCTCTTCAATCACAAGATGGGCATTTGTTCCGCTGAATCCGAATGAACTGATGGCGGCTCTGCGCGGTGCATCCGAATTCCGTTCCCACGGTATCAGCTTTTCATTCACAAAAAACGGGCTGTCCGCAAATTGAATATGCTGATTGGCTTGATGAAAATGCAGGGAAGCCGGAATCTGCCGATGCTTCAGCGACAGCAGGATTTTAAACAGTCCGGCCATCCCCGCGGCCGCAGCGGCATGTCCGAGATTGGTTTTCACAGAGCCGATGGCGCAATATCCTTTTTTATCCGTATAACGGCGGAAAGCGCGCGTTAAGGCGCTGAATTCGATCGGGTCGCCCAGTGCAGTGCCCGTTCCGTGAGCTTCCACCATTTGAATGGTTTCCGGATTAATGTGAAAAGTATCATAGACATGCCGTTCCAATCGTTCTTGAGAAAGCGCGCTTGGAGCGGTTATTCCGTTTGTAGCGCCGTCCTGATTCATTGCAGAGCCTTTTATGACGCCGTACACATGATCTCCGTCACTGACGGCGTCGCTAAGACGTTTCAGCACCACGGCTCCCACGCCTTCACCCGGCACGAAGCCGTCCGCGCTTTGATCAAACGTATGGCAGCGCCCGGTCGGCGACAGCATATTCGCCTTATTTGACGACTGATAAAAAGCGGGAGTGGATTGAATGAAAACCCCGCCCGCCACCGCCATTTCCGTTTCTTTCGTCCAGAGCCCCTGACATGCCAAATGAATGGCTGTCAGCGAACTGGAACATGCTGTATCAACAGTGATCGCCGGACCTTGTAAATTAAGGTGATAGGCGATCCTTGCCGGAGTGACGGAATTATGATTGCCCCAAAAAGCCTGCGCGGGCCCCTGCTGTTTAAAAATAGCCTGGTAATCTCCGCCGCAGGAGCCGGCATACACGCCGCATTCCCGGCCTCTTACCGAGTCTCCCGCATATCCCGCATCTTCAAGCGCTTTCCATGATTCTTCCAAAAACAGCCTCTGCTGCGGGTCCATATAGGTCGCTTCACGTCCTGATATATGAAAGAAAACGGGGTCAAAACATTCAATGCCCTCTATAAAACTGCCATACTGGCATTGGCTGTCAGAGACATCCCATCTGTCTGCTTTTTTAATCAGATCCCGTCCGGCGGCTAAGTTTTCCCAAAACTCATGGACATTCTCCGATTCAGCAAACCGCCCGCTCATCCCGATAATCGCGATCGGTTCTTTTTCAGGTAACACAGCTGCTGATTTTACCGTTTCGGCCGGATCCTTTTGTTCGGGGCGGTACGTCATTTGATACGGCTCAGAAACGCTGATGACGATTTTCCCGATATTTCCGCGGTCATCCAGACAGTGATACGCTTCTTTTATGTCTTCAAAGGAAAAGATTTTTGAGATGACAGGCTGAATGACTCCCTCTTCCGCCAGCCGCTGCAGTTCCAATTGATAGTCCTTGACCTGATCCGGATTTTGAAGAGACAGCTTCCGCAAATCCACGCTGTGAAACGATTGATTGTTATGAAGGACGGACAAGTCGACTGATTTAGCGGATTTCAGCGCAGTCATGGCAATTTCGATATATCTTCCGCCCGGCGCCAGGCAATTCATTCCTTTTTGCATGGCATCACCGGCCAGGGTATTAATGACAACATCCACCCCACGGCCGCCGGTCATTCGCATGATTTCCGTTTCAAAATCTTCTTCCAAATAGCAAATGGTATTGTGGATCCCGAGCGAATGCAGATACTCAATTTTTTTCTGTGATCCGGCCGTTGCATATATTTCCGCGCCGATATGCCGGGCCATTTGCACCGCGATCAGCCCCGTTCCTCCCGTCGCGGTCTGAATTAATATTTTTTCGCCTTTTTTAAGTCCGGCTTTCCGGAAGGCGTCTATCATTGTCACCGCCACGGTAGGAAGAGCGCATGCTTCTTCAAAGGTCAGCCGGGCCGGTTTATGATAGACTTGATGTTCTTTACATGTGATGAGATTCGCCTGAGAGCCAAAATCCTCTCCCATGCCGACAATCACTTCATCACCCGGAATGACGGATGTTACATGCCTCCCCGTCTTGATCACGACGCCGCTTGCTTCGAATCCCGGAGTGAACGGATAAGGCGGCATTGTCGGATACAGCCCTCTGACACAAAGCAAGTCTCCGAAGTTTAAAGAAAAGGCGCGGACGGCTATTTGAACTTCGTCATCTTTTGTCTCGGGCACTTCACTGCGGGCAATCGTCAGATCTTCAATGCCGCCCGGACGGTCAATCACAACCCGGAATATTCCCGAGTCATCGGACTTTGCGAAAGAAGACGGCATACGTTCTTGTTTCGGTTTCTGATAACCGTTTTCCTTTCTTTCCGTCTGCAAAGGTTTTTCAGCAGGCCGTTCTTCCTGAAGCGCCGGGCGGATTTTCGCTCTTTCGGTCTCCAGAGATGAGGCTATGATGGTTTCGTATTCTTCCGAGATATAACCGGTCAGCAGTTTCACATGATAGTAATCAAATAAAATCGTTGTCTGCAGTGTAAGATTCAATCGCTTATTAATCTCGTTAATCACATTGACGGCCAAAATGGAATCAATGCCGTATTCAGAGAAATTCAGTTCTTCCTGAATATCCTCTTCTTTCATTTTTAATACATCGGCAATACTTGTTTTGATGACAGAGCGGACATGGGAAGCGACCGATTCCCCATCAGCCTTAACAGCTTGATGCTCCTCTGGCGCGCGGCTGCGGGAAACAGGCTGTGCGGGCTTTCGGAAAACTTCGGCCGGCGCGGCGTATGGCTTTCTGCCGTCTCTGATTCCTTGGATCCGGACGAGTCCGTCACTCTCAGCTGCGATAATCTGCTGACCTAAATCATGAGCCGTTTCAGCAGGGAAACAAACCGATCTGTATCCTTCCGAATGCAGCACACGCTCCCACGATTTTGGATATAAGCCGGGACTTCCCGGAATCCGAAGCTCAGCATCCTCATAGGACCACCAGCCGTCAAGCAGCCCGAAGGTTAAATGGGTAAAAACAGAACGATCGCTGATTTCATTTATCAGAATCATTCCGTTGTATTTCAGGAGCGCTTTCAGACGGCGCAGTGTCAAACCGATATTTTTTGTGGCGTGAAGCACATTGGCGGCGATGACAATATCGTAAACACCCGTTTTGATATTTTGTGATTCGCAAGGCTCCTCCGCATTAAACAAGGCTGTTGTCAAATACGGCACATCAGGTCCGTATTCCTGTTCGGCATGCATTAAAAAAGCTTTAGAAACATCCGTATAACAATATTCCGCAATCTGTTTTGCGAATGGTTTCAGTTTTGTAAACAGCATGGCGCTCGTTCCGCCCGTCCCGGCCCCTACTTCTATCAGCCTGATACGGGCATCGGGATGTTCTGTAAGATAGGCTTTCAGGTAAGCGGCCGCGGAATCTGCTAACACTTCATTAAAATAATCCGCAACGGGATTATGCTTATAAACACCTTCAACGAGCCGCATTGATGAATCGGGAAATACGATATCCGTAGCCGGACGTTCTCCTTTTAAAATTGAAGGCATCGCTTTTATCGTCGCCTCGGCCAATTCAGCTTGCGCAAGCTCCCCCTTGGGAAGCAGGCGTTTATGGGCATTCCACTCATTCCAGACTGTGCGGCCGTCCGGGCGCTGATCCGCGAGAAGAGTGATCGTGTATCCGTCATACGCGATATATCCGTTTTCTTTTAATAGATTCAGGCTTTCTTCCAGCCATCTGCCGTATGTGCCGATCACGCCGGCGCTCCCCATGGATGCTGCAGGTGTGGTGACAGGCTCGCTGAAAAACCCGATTGACTGTAATTGGTAAAAGAGCAGTTTGCAAAGAAGGCTGTTCATATGCGCAACTCCATTTCTCGTTTTAAAGTCTCAAGCCGTTCATTCCGATCCGGATTTTGCCGCTTGACGCTTTCCATAAATGAAGGCTCCGGGCCGGATACAACCGATATTGCATCTTGATCCGTCAGTGCGGCTAAGCCGTGCGGAGCAGCTTTGATGAATGCCGCTTGGCTGAACGGTTCTGATAGTAAGACTTCCAGCGCCTCCATTGCTTCATCGGGTTCAATAGAACCGATCCCTGACGCCTCCATCCGTTTTCTGTAAGACGGGTCTGATACAACGCCCAGACTGCCCCAATATCCCCAATTCATGACTTTCACTTCACAATCAAGCAAGGAAGCGATATGGCGGGCAAAGGCGTCTTGAAATGTACACCCTGCCGCATAGTTGCTTTGCCCGGCATTTTTTGTGAAAGAATTAACGGATGAGAAAAACAGCACAAAATCAAGCGGCTCTCCCTTAAAAGCTTCGATCATTCGGACGCTCGTATTCACCTTAGCTGAAAAAGCGTTTCTGAAAGAAGCTTCATCCATATTCGCCATACTTTTGTCGGCAAGCGTTATCGCGGAATGGATGACTCCCGTTATATTGCCGTATTGCTCTTTTACGGAACGGACGGCCGCTTTAAGCGCTGCGGCATCTTGAGCATCAGCCTGTATATAATGCGGCGCGGGGCCTGATAGCGCCAGCCTGTCTATTTTGCTCTGAATCTCCTGATCCTTCGGCCGCCTGCCGATCCATATCATCCGTGCCTTGTAACGGGTGATCATGTATTTGCTCCATGCTTCTCCGATGCCGCCCGCTCCGCCGATGACAGCATAAACGCCGCCTTCTCTGTACGACATACGCGGAGCGGAACTTGTCAGCACCCGGACTGTTTTTTGCTTATGCCAAGCTCCGTTACGGTACGCGGCAGCATTTCCGTCCGGATCTGGAGGAAGGCGCCAGATGTTTTTCATCTCAGACGAATCACTGCCTTCTTCTGCATCAATCAGCCTGATGTCCCAGTTCGGATATTCTTTTGCCAATGAGCCGATCAAACCGTGTACGCCTGCATGCTCAGGCTGCGGCAGATCACCCGGATACACGGACTGTGTCTGCCGGGTGACCGCTGTAAAGCTGATGTTTCGGTTTCCATACCCGAGTGACAGCAGCGCTTTGATGAAACGGAAACATTGAATCACCCCATTCTCCTGCTCATCAAGCATTTCCTGACTGACGGATGCGGGTGCGAAACGATCCGGCGCAATCCATAAGAAATGGCGGATATCTTGATACCCGGCTGTCAATTCACGTAATGTTTGCTCGCTTGAATGATCCGGCGTCTCCGCCAGATGGGCGCGGGGCCACATTTTTGCCGCGGCCTTTATGGTATTTCCCGGCTTTCCGATGATCAGCAATTGTTCCTGATCAACCGCTCGATTTTCTTCCAGGGAAAAGAAAGTTTTGTCCCAAACAGGGGCTAGCATCGCCGTCTGAACTTCCTGCCGTTTGCTTTCGGTTTGGTTTGTCTGCCGGACAGCCCGGCAGGAGAACCCTGTCAATCTCATACAAACAGCGCCGTTTTCATCACATAAATCAATATCCAGCGTCAGCGCTCCGTTATCTGACCGATCGCTCTGTTTGCGGACAAGCGCCCACATCGTTTTCTGAGTCGGCTGAAATATTTCTGCCTGCCGCAGGGAAAACGGCAGCATCGGAGTGTCTCCGGCAGTATCTGAACCGGCCCCCAGTGACGCCTGAAACGCGGCATCCAGAAGGCTCGGATGGATGACAAACTGATCGGCGGTACTGTCTGCCGTTTCCGGCAGCGACAGCCGGGCTGCAGCCCCCCTCTCTCCGGTCATCAGCTGATCAATGCCTTGATGGCTCGGCCCGTAGATCATACCCGCATGCCGGAAAACCTGATAAACCTCATCAGACGTCATAACCGATTGGCTGCAGCCGGACAGCCAGCCCTCTAAATGAACAGACGGAGCCGCTGCTATCTCTCCCGATACCGCGGTGCCTTTACTGTATAAAATCCGTTCTCCCCCAGGTTCTTCCGATAGACTGTAAATCGTAAATTCAATGTCTTCATTTTCCTTAAGAATAAGGCTGATATGGACTTCTACATCCGTCCCTTTATGAATGACAGGCCTCATCCATATGATATCTTTCAAATACATTCCTTTACGTCCGTCCGGCACAGCGTATGCGGCACGCTCAACGGCCGCTCTGGCCATTTCGATCACGGCGGCTCCCGGGAGCACCTTCTGTCCATTGACTGAGTGATCAGTGAAAAAGAATTCCCGTCCGGTAAAAACAGAGGTGAATTTCAGCTCCCAAAGATCGGATGTGTTTTCATGGAGCAGCGGATGGATCACCGTTTTGCCGTCATCCCTTTTTGAAACCGCCTCGGCTTCATCTTGAATCCAGCATCTGACTTTTGCAAACGGATAGGCGGGAAGACTGATTCTCCGGGGTTTTTGTCCCGAATATAACAAGTTCCAGTCCACATCGACTCCCTGCACCCACATTTTCAGCAAATGACCGTACTTTCTCTTTTTCAGCCATTTAACCATGGCTTCCTGCAGATCTTCATCAGATTCAAACACAGCCACTGTCTCATGATTTCGCTTCGCCCGTCCCCTGTAAAGATGCGGTGCGTTTTCATTTTCCAAGTACGATCTGAGCTTGTCCTCCAGCTCCTTAAGGGAGCCCGCAATAAGAGCCAGCCGCTCATCCATCGCTTCCCGCCCCGCTTGTAAAGTGTACGCGACATCAAATAAGTCCGGCTTATCAATATGCTTCTTTTGAAGAAAAGCAAGAAGGCGCTCCGCATATTCTGTCAGACGCTCCCCATTTTTTGCAGACAGCAGAATGACCGCCGGCTCTTGGCTGCTGATTGCTTGTTTGACAGGAGCCTCATATTCTTCAATAATGATATGCGCGTTAGAACCGCCCGCACCAAAGCTGCTGATCCCCGCCCTGAGCGGCTGTTCTTCTCCGTCTGCTGAAATCCGTTTCCAATCTGTTAATTCACGGCAGACGGAAAACGGCCCTTCATCAAATTGGATATTCGGATTTAAAACATCTGCATGCAAGGATGGGGCGATTTGTCTGTGCTTCATCTGCAGCAGCACTTTTGTGACAGCGGCGATGCCTGCTGCCGATTCCCCATGTCCGATATTTGATTTGACAGACCCGACAAGACATGTTTCAGAAACATCACCGAATGCCTCGGTTAAAGCCCGGATTTCAATCGGATCGCCTAATTTCGTCCCCGTCCCGTGCGCTTCCACATAGCTGATCTGGCCCGGAGATACCCCCGCTTCCTGTAAAGCTTGAGAAATGACTTCGCTTTGCGCCTTGGGGTTCGGTACGGTGTAACCGCTCGCTCTCCCGCCGTGATTAATGGCAGCTCCTTTAATGACGCCGTAAATCCGATCTCCGTCTTGTACGGCGTCTTCTAAACGTTTAAGAAGCAGCACCCCGACCCCTTCTGCCGGAATATAGCCGTCACCCCCGGCGCCGAAACTCCCGCAGTGTCCTTTAGATGAGATGAACTGCCCCTGGCTCAGCATGAAGTACTTGTTAGGATGAACGGTGAGATTCACTCCGCCGGCAAGCGCCGCGCGAATCCGATGATCCCGCAGATCCCGGCACGCCATGTACAATGAAGTCAGCGAACCCGAACACATCGTATCGACCGAAATGCTCGGCCCTTGAAAGTCACAAAAATAGGAGACACGGTTAGCAATGGATGAAATCCCGCCGGGGAGCCCGATATGCCGTCCTTTCACTCCCGCTTCAGCCGCGAATAGCGGGTATTCCTGATACATGACACCGGCATACACGCCTACCTGACGGCCCAGTTCAGGTGATGTCCTCGTATATCCCGCATCCTCCATGGCCATCCAAGCATGCATTAAAAACAGCCGCTCCTGGGGATCAAGGTGTTCCGCTTCCCGGGGGGAAATCTTAAAAAACTCAGGATCAAAATCGGCGATCCCGTCAATGAATCCGCCCCATTTGCTGTAGATCGCTCCCGGCGCCGTACGGTCCTCGGAAAAGTAATGTTCCCATTTCCAGCGGTCTTTCGGAATTTCGGTAATACAATCCTTTCCTTGTTTGAGATTATCCCAAAACGCATCGATATCATCGGCCTGCGGATACTTGCCGGAAATCCCGACAACGGCAATATCCAGCGGTTTTCCTTTCGTTTTCTGACGGCTTTGATTCCCGGACGGGGCAAAAGACGCATTTTCAAGCCGATTTGGCTGAAAGACTTCTTTCACAGACGCATTTTTCAATTCCGCCAGCTGTTCCCCGGTATGACTGAGGACTGCGGCATCAAATGAGAGAAACCCGTCTTTTTTATGTTTGATTGTATTCACCACATAGACGGTATCAGACATGACAGGTCCGTAAAGCGTCAGCCTCTCAATCATGAGCGGGACGTGAATCCGCTTTTTCAGCTGCAATTCTTCTTCACCGAGCGACATATAACATGAATTCAATATAAGCGGGTCAAATGCAAAGTGATGCAGATCGCCTTTTTCTTTTTTTCCTGATAAGTCCAGCTGCAATAAAAAGGAACTCTCACTCATTTTGTATCCCGCCGTTACCGTTTTCAGCATCGGGCCTATCGTGAAGTCGGCAACCGAATCGTACAGACGGGAAATGACATCCGGCCCCACCTTTTGTGCATGCGACTTTATTTGTTCAACGTCATATGATTTTTTTATGGGTGCCTCTGTATATCTGCTTATTTCTCCTTCGGCACATGTCTTTCGGCTTTCTTTACCGGAGACAGTCCAGCTTGCGGTAAAGCGTTCGGCACTCTTTTCTGCCGCAAATGAAATGTCAATCTGTGCGGCCTCTCCCGGCTCCAGCGTGACGGGCCCGCCCGTAAAGCGGATATCTTTCAGCTCGGCGGGATACGTGCCGGAACGAGATGCTCCGGATGCTTCAAGCACCAGACACGGATACACTACACCCATCAGTGCCGGTTTGCCGAAAACCAGATGATCCTGAAGGAATGCTTCATGTTCATAGAAAGTAAATGTCTGACTGCCTGATTGCGTTTCAGAGACCGGTGCTGCATCCGCGACAAGGCCGGAAGATTCATCTGTTCCTTTTGTTTTTATGTCTTCAAGCAGTTCGGATATGCTGCTGCACTCAAATAAAAGAGTCGGATTCAGACGCAGATCAAACGCCCCTTCGATGTCTTTAATAATGGCCAGAAGCTGTGACGATTCAAGACCTAATTCAAAAAACACGGTGTGCGCATCATTTCTTGTGACAGGACGGCCTACGTATGTCGAGAAAATGCGGTATAAGGTTTCCTCCATCTGCTGAACGCCTGGTATCAGCTGCTGATCTGTCCGCACCTTTTTGGCTGTCAGGCCGAGCAGTGAAGCAATATGCGCACCGCTGAGGTTGTAAAAGTCAATATCCATTTTCACCATTTCAGAAGGCGTGCCGGACTTTTTCGAAATCACCGTGTAACAGCGCTCCGTAACAGTCTCAGCGGCAATAAACGACTCATAATAAATCGGTAAAAATAACTCGGCGCCTGCAGCTGTCTGCAATACGCCGGAGGCCATGGCGGCACCGTCCATCAGCGCGGGATGAAAGAGCGCGCCGGGGAGATTTTCCCGGCATGAATCAGACTGCCGAATATCAAGGAAACATTCCTCTTCATAAGCATAGATCTCTCCCTCCGGCTTCATCAGCCCGTCATGCGACAGTCCGCGGCTTCTCGCGTCTTCGTAAACCGCATGCAAGGAGACTGATGGAAGTGCGGCTTGTTGTTTTTTCTCCCCTGCGTCAAGACGCCTGTCTGATGAGAAGACTCCTTCATGCATCTCCGCGGATAAGAAAACCGTCCCGGAATCCGCCCCGCAAATCGAGGCAGTCCAGAACTCCTTTTCTTTACTGAATATGACACTCACATCAAGCCGCTCTGACCGCTTCACTGATAAAGGATGATAAATGGTCACCCGTTTCAGACAGATGGAACGGAATGAAAGATCAAGGCTTTGCTTTGCCAGCTGATACAGCATATCAATATAGGCCAGACCGGGCATGACAGATTCTCCGTGAACAAGATGGTTTTTCATAATGGGATGTTCTGCCGTCAGGCGCAGATTCACTGTTTTTTTCATGGTTAGTCCCCTTTTAAAAACGTCACGTTGTCACCTGCCAAAACGAGTCTGCAGGTGCAGTGCTTGTCTCTGCTTTTTTCTCATATTTCTTTAAAAGATCCGCAATGTCCGTTTTTTCATTACTTGTTTTTTCCGGTTCACTTTCCGTGCTGTTCCAGCCGCCCAAAAGCGGGTAGTGTTTTTTTCTGAATTCCGGCGGCTGAGGCGACCGGTGATGTTCCCGCTGCCTTGCACCTCTGTATTCTTCAACGAGGATATGAGCATTTGTCCCGCCGTCAGGAAATGAACTCTGAGCTGCGACGCGGGGTTTCTTCTCTGAATGCCAATCAACGGGTTCACGATTAAAATGAATACGCGACGCTTCAAAGTCATAATGTTCAAATGGCTCACGCGCTGATAAGAAAGGCGGAATCCGCTTATGATAGACGCTCAGCACACATCGGATGAAGCCCGCAAGACCTGAAGACAGAAGCAAATGCCCTACATTCGGTTTCACTGATCCGATCCGGCAGGGCAGAAGCGTTTTCCGGTTCAGCTGATAGACATCTGAGAGCGCCTTGATTTCCACCGAATCAACGATTGGGGAACCGCCTCCGTTCACTTCTATATATCCGATGTCTTCGGGCGACTTTTCCGCCATATTAAGCGCAGTTTGAATGACGTCTCTCTGCGCCCTTATATTCGGTGAACCGGGACCGAGCGTCCGGCCGTCATTGTTTACCGAGACGGCTTTTATGACGCCGTAAATACGGTCTCCGTCCCGCACCGCATCGCTCAATCGCTTGATAAAAACCGCCCCCGCTCCTTCTCCGAGCACTTCTCCCGCTGATTCACGGTCGAATATATGAAACACACCGTTCTCATTCAAAATATGGCGCGCTCCGAATAACCGGTGCGCGGATGGAGATAAGAGCAGACTCACCGAACCGACTAAGGCCGCGTCAATCCTTCCGGCCAAAAGGGCGTCTTTTGCAAAGGACAGCCCGATCAGCCCTGAGGAACATGCTGTATCCACGACAAGGCTCGGCCCTGTGACATTCAAAAATCGTGAAATGTTGGCCGCCAAATAGTTTTGCCCCGCCCCCAAAATCGGATTAGGCGCCTGCAGGATATGTTCCATACCGGCTGAAGGCTGCGCCCTGCCGCCGATGTATACGCCGACTTTCCGGCCCGACAAATCCTTTTGTCCGTACCCGGCATCATAAACGGAATGAACCGCTTCTTCTAATATGATCCGCGCCTGCGGGTCCATAATTGCCGCGTCTTTTTCAGAGATGCCGAAAAAGCCCGCATCAAACATGTCGATATCATCAATCCACCCCGCATAATCCTTTGCATGTGCTGTTGCATGCCAGCGCGATGCGGGGACAGGCCGGATGGCGGTGTTCCCTTTCATCAGCAGCTCCCAAAAAGCATCCGTTCCGCCCGCCCCCGGAAAACGGCAGGACATGCCGACGACGGCAATATCGTCTTCGGTATCCGCTTTCGGCTTCATGGATGTTCTCTCTTCAGCGGCGGCGGTTACATCAGGCTGGACGTCCATGTCTTGAACGAAACCATTTTCTTTTGTCATAAAATCGGTTTCATGATGCGCTGCGAAATAGTCAACCATTTCTGTAATCGTTTGATATTGAAGCATTAAGGACGGTGTTAACTTTATGCTGATCCGTTTTTGCAATGATTGAACCAATTCCGCAAAGAGTATTGAGTCAATCCCGTATTCATCAAACGGCATATCATCTTTTATCTGCTCATCCGTCATTTTCAGTTCTTCGCTGAAAACGGTGCGCACCCATTGACGAATCATATCCTTCACCTTTTGGTCACCGGCACTGCTTTTTTTCATGGGAGCTTCAGTTTTCTTCACCTTCAGAAGATCACCAAAATCAGCCTTACTGTCTTCGGGAACACAAGGAATTCCGCAGCTTTGTCCGTTTAATATGATGTAATCTAAAAACTTCAGTCCGTCTTCGGCAGACAGCCTGGAAAGTCCTGATTTTTGATAAGCAGGTGTTTCCGGCAGGCCTTCAGCCATGCCGGTTTCTTTCCAGACGGGCCATTGAACGGCTTTAACAAACACGTTTCCTTTACCTGCCTGATGATTTGCAAAAGAGTCCATAAATGAATTAGCCATCGCGTAGTCACTTTGCCCCGCAGCAAGCGAAGGGATCAGACCAGAAACGGATGAGAACAAAATAAAAAACGACAGCGGCTCATTCTGAACGGCTTCATAGAGACCGCCAAGCCCTGTTACTTTCGGCGTGCAAACGCTTTCGATCTCAGTTTCGGTTTTGTTATAAAAAGCGGGGTGTTCTCCCATTGCACCCGCGCAATGAAAAACGCCGGTAATCGGTCCCAACGTGCCGCGGATGCTGTCCGTCATGTTCCGGAGCCCCTTTTGATCCGTAAAGGAAACGCTGTAATAACGGATCTCCGCGCCCCGCTCGGCTAACCTCTGCATCCGCTCGGCTTTTTCCGGGAGAATGCCGTCCTTTTTCATGTCTGCCCACTCTGAGGAATCGGGAAGCGGCTCCCGCCCCATGATGACCAGTTTCCTGCATCCGCGTGAAACGGCATGATCCGCCGCAATTGCGCCGATCCCGCGCGATCCGCCCGTTATTAACAGCACATCATCAGACGAATAGGAAAGCTCAGGCGCCGCCGAAACATGCATACCCTGCTTCAGAAACGGCACATAACGGCGATTCAGCCTGTAGCAGCATTCACTGCCGCTTTTGGCCCGCGGCTGTAAAAATTCAGTCTCAATCTGTCTGCTTAATTCTTCTGTATGCTCAATCGCACAATCGCTATCTATTGTAAAAGAATGAATGTTGGCATACTCAGCGCCCAGCATCCGGTACAGCCCCGCCGTTTTCGCCCCCTGCATCAGAGGTTTACTTTCCTTGAAAGGCTGGAGGCGGTGTGTCACTTGGCTGAACACAGCGCCGCTATGACGGAATGATTCCAGAGCCTGCTGTAAAAAGGCAAGCTTTCCGTATTCTATCTCTTCCCGCCGTTCATATTCCGCATCATATGCGGTTATGTCGACGACCCCGAGTATCTGTTTGTTTTGAAGAGACTCCCGCACTCTGCCGTAAAGGTTTCGCCCCGATGCGGCAGCGTAATAATCGGCGCCGTCTTTTGCCTGATGGATGAAACAGATCGTTTCAATATGGTCGTTTCCTTTAAATAGAGCATCGGCCAATCGGCTCGTCTTATCAGTTGCAAGTATCATTACTGTTCCTGATAATGCTTCAGACTCCGCCGGATCTTGCTGCTTCCAGTCTTTTTGAAGAATGATCTTTTGGTTTTCCGCCGGTTCGTCTGTCTGTTTCCGGATATCCGCAGGCACAGGCACCCAATACCGCTCCTTCGCGAACGGATATACAGGAAGGCTGACCCGTTTCGGCTTCTCTCCTTCGTATAACAGGCTCCAGTCAACGGCGGCTCCTTTTGCCCACTCCGTGAGCAATCTGGAATATTGCTTGTTTTTCAAAAGTTCGGCCATTCCCCTTGATGAAATATCATCTTGAGCACGTCCGCGGAAACACCCTTCAATTTCCGTTTTCCGTTCAAGCACATCCTTCAGTTTCGCTTGCAGGCCGCAAACGGATGTAACGATCAATGCCAGCCGTTCAGGCATCGCTTCTCTGCCAGCTTGAAGCGTGTAGGCCAGGTCTTTAAGGTTGACTTCTTTTTCCCGTAAAAAGCGGGCATACCGTTTGACATATTCCAATAGCCGTTCTTCATTTTTTGCCGAAAGCAGAAACAGAACCGGCTCGTCTTCCCGTATATTCACCGATTTCTTTTCAGCCTGCGGCGGCAGATATTCTTCTATGACAAAATGGGCATTGCTCCCGCTGGCGCCAAAAGAACTTAAACCCGCTCTTCTCGGCTGGTCAGGATGTGACGGCCGTTCCCATTCTTCCAGCCGGTCCGCCACATAAAACGGCGTATCCGGAAATGGAATATGGGGATTCAGCGTGTCCGCGTGCAATGACGGAAAGATTTCTCCATGCTTCAGCTGCAAAAGCACCTTTGTTAATCCGGCGATTCCGGCGGCTCCTTCTAAATGGCCGATATTTGATTTGGCAGAGCCGATGGCGCAAAACCGCTTCTTGTTTGTCCATTTGCGGAAAGCGCGGCTCAGCCCTTCAATTTCAATCGGATCACCCAGAGACGTACCCGTTCCGTGAGCTTCAATATAACTCAATGTCTCCGGATCAATGCCGGCACTCTGAAAGGAATCTGTAATGACTTCCGCCTGTGATGCCGGATCAGGCACGGTCAAACCGGATGTTTTTCCGACATGGTTTAAAGCGGAGCCTTTTATGACGCCATATATCGGACAGCCCATCTTTTCCGCTTCTTGAACGGTTGTCAGCAACACCGCGCCGACGCCTTCTCCCGGCACATAGCCGTCACCGCCGTCGGCGAAGCTTTTGCAGACGCCTTCTGAAGACAGAAATCCGGCATTCGCCAAAAACGCATATTTATGCGGATGTGTGACCGCATTAACACCGCCGGCAATGGCGAATTCGCACTCCCCCCTTTTAATGCTTTCACATGCCAAATGTATGGATGTGAGCGAAGAAGAGCACATCGTATCAACAGCCATTGACGGCCCTGTAAAGTTCAGGCAGTGAGACACGATATTCGGAACAGAGGCAGGCGTCACGCCCATAGACAGCAGTGTGCCCCGCTGTGTGATTTCAGCGCCGAACAGCTCATAATGGCTCCAAAACACACCTGCGAATACCCCGACGCGTTTTCTTTTTTGTGAAGATGGCCCGCGCGCCGTTCTGTCCTGATAAAAACCGGCATCTTCACAAGCTTCCCAAGCCGTCTCTAAAAACAGCCGCGCCTGCGGGTCCATCATTTCAGCCTGGCGCGGAGTCAGATTGAAAAACAGCGGATCAAAGCTGTCTATGCGATCTAAAAATCCTCCGTAACGGTAGAACTGATCTGCTTCATATGAGAAAGGATAACCTTTCCATCTGTCTTTCGGCATTGTTGTGATGCAGTCTTTACCTGAGCGCAGATTTTGGTAAAATTCATCGATGCTTCCCGACTGCGGATATCTTCCCGCCAATCCGATTACCGCAATATCGTGCTCTTCTGTGTGTCTCTCTTGTTTTCGGCTTCTTCTCTTGACAGCTGCATGGGATAATGAAGAGCGGTTCTTGTCTGCCATCGGAACCAATCGGGCCATGCTTTCAGTTACAGCAGGCTCCTTCCCGTATAAAATAACGGATTGCAGCTTGCCGAGACGCAGCATATATTCAAGTGAAGCCATCCCTTCCCCGGCCGGAAGCGGGCTGGTGCCGGTTGCATCATTCATGATCTCTTTCATCAAGCTGTCAACCTGCATGCCGCCATCTTCCCAAAGCGGCCAGTTGATCGTCATAGAAGCCCCTGTCCGTTCGCCTTTTTCCGCTTTGCAATCGCGATATTTCATATATTCATCCATAAAAGCGTTCGCTGCGGCATAATCTGTCTGGCCCGCATTTCCGGTCAGCGCCGAGAATGAGGAAAATGCGGCGAAAAATTCAAGCGGTTCATGCCGTGAAGCTTCGTCCGCATGAATCAGGCCGCTGATTTTCGGCAGGAACACCCGCTTCAAGTCAGAACTGTCTTTTTGGATGATAAATTGATCTTTTAAAACACCGGCGCAATGAAAAATGCCCGTCAGCCGGCCGAAAGTTTCTGTAATCTGAGCAAATGCCCGCTCTGTTTCGGCTTTGCTGCCGATGTCCGCTTGAACATAAAGAACTTCTGCTCCCAATGCTTTCAGTCTGCTGATCTTCTCAGACTGTTCCGGCGAACGGCCGATGAGTGCGAGCTTCACCTTTTCTTTTTCTGCAAGGTGACGGGCAAGCAGAAATCCAAGACCGCCGAGGCCTCCTGTAATGACATATACGCCGTTTTGTTTCCAAGGAGACTGTGTCTGTCCGTCCGGTTTCTCAATACGTTCGAACAATCTGATCTGCCGCATATCGTCTTTATACCGAATGTCTGTGCAGCCTGCACGAGAGCAGTCTGCTTCTGTTCTAATGATTGCGGCCGTCTCACTTAGCAATCTCTCATTCTTGTCACAAAAGGTGATCACCTGAGTGTGAAGAGCCGGATTTTCCAGATGGGCCGTTTTCAGCATAGCCCCGAGAGCGGAAGACAATGCCGCTCCATTCTCAACGGCGCATACAAGCTGAATCAATGTATGTTCTTTCGGATGGTCTGTCAGTTCCCGTTTGAGCATACAAAATATGCGCTCGGCATCTGCTCCAAACTGCTCATCTGCAACCTCATGCTCCCTTTTCAGTTCTATCACTTCCGCTTCCGGGCAATATGTGCCGAGTTCACCGGTGAGACGGGCTCCTGCATCGGCAGCGATAATGAGATGACGGGTGTGTTTTTGCCCGTTCTGCACCGCCGTTTCCAGCGGATGATCTTTCCAGGCGGGTTCAAAAAACAGAACCTCATCAGCAATGTCAGCGTCTGATGTATGCCGTTCTTCGGCCGAATCTTTCAGCACACAGCCCGCTTCATTGATAAGGTAATCCGCAAGGCGGCGGACAGATGAATATTCAAATAGCAGTGTCGGATAAAACTGCTGCTGAAAAGTCTGCTCTAATATCTTTACAAGCTTCAGCAAATGCGCCGAGTCAAGCCCCATATCATAAAAGCCTTTCCGCACATCAATAGCCTGTGCCGGACGATTGATCAGCCTGGCGATTTCCGACTTTATGTAAGTCACCATGTTTTGTTCCGGCGTTTGCTGTTCAGACACGTCTTCTGCGGCCACAGGACTTTCGGGCTCTCCACGGCCGCTTCTGTTCTGCTGAGGCGGCTTCTCTTTGTCTATCAGATGGGTAATCATATTCGCTTGTCTGACCCTTTTTACTGTCAGTTTCTCACATTCGGCCAATACGTTCCCCGCCCTGTCGTAAATCGTGAAGTCGGCCGAATAAAAATCAGGTTCGCTATCTGATGCGCCGCTTTCAGTGCGGCTGTTTTTCGCAGAATAAGTGTAAATCGTTTTCGGAAACGGCTGATATATGCAAAAACGATTAATCATAAAAGGAATATAAGGTGTGTCATTCTGCTTTTGGGCCGACAATGCAAAGGAAGAGCCGGCAAGGGTGGACGCATCTAAAAAAGCCGGATGCGCCTTAAATTTCTCCCGGAATCCTTCAGCCAAATCACTCAGAGTGAGCTCCATTAATTCTTCTTTATCCTGAAGCTGATAAACAGCCCCTTCATTTTTCATAAACTCGCCATGCTCAATATGGCTTCTTCTTGCAATTCCGTAAATGTCATGCATGTCCCATTTTCGGCTTGCGTTTTTCATGAATGCTTCAATATTCAGTTCTTTTGCCCGGGGCGTGTCTTTTTGCAAATAAAGCTGACATTCCATATTCTCATCCCGTTTTCCGCCAAGCGGTGTGCCGTTTTTTGCTTTTTCGCTTGTGATCTCAACTTTCCAGCTGTCACTCGCCGGCGTAAAGGTGACATACAGGTGTTTATCAAACTCTTCAGATGTTACAACAGGCTGCTTAAAAATAATCTGTCTTAATTCTATAGGCCTTTCACCGAGATACCCGGCGGCGAGCCGATACAGCATATCTATTAAAGTCACGCCCGGGAGGACGCGGATTTGATGAACGCGATGATCCCGGACGATATAATTCGAATGGCTGATTTTCTGCAGGAACGTTTTGACTTGATCGGTGGCAACTGCCAATCTATCACACCTCGCTTATTTCAAACATTGCTTCTGTGCCCGCCTCATTTTCTTCCGCTTCGGACAACTGTGCTTTTTCAGGCCAATACCGCTGTTTTCGGTATACTGTCTGACCGCCTTTCGGTTCCATGGTCGCTTTTCGTTCTTTCGGAATTCCTTCGTTGCTGACAATGATATGGGCGTTATTCCCGCCCAAACCGAACGCGCTGACCCCGGCCCTGAGTATCTCTTTTTTTCCGTCCCACCGCTTCAGCTCAAGCACAGGATAAAGCGGCGAATCATGAAATTGAAAGCGGGGGTTCGGTTTATGGCAATGCAAAGTCGGCGGGAGTTCTTCATTGGCAATCGCCAGCAAAACTTTGATGATTCCCGCCGCGCCCGCCGCACTCAGCAAGTGGCCGATATTGCTTTTGACGCTCCCTACACCGCAAAATTGTTTTTCATCGGAATAAGCAGACAAGACATTGGTTAATCCTTTTAATTCAATCGGGTCGCCGATCAAAGTACCGGTTCCGTGAGTCTCTACGTATGTCATGGTGTCCGGCTCGATTTCCGCTGATTGAACCGCCTGCTCAATCAAGTCCTGCTGCGCCCGGGGATTCGGCGTCGTCACCCCCATTGTGCTGCCGTCATTATTTATCGCAGAGCCGTCAATAACGCCGTATATTTTATCTTCGTCTTCTATCGCTTTTTCGAGCGGCTTCAGCATCAGCACACCGCAGCCCTCTCCGATTCCTGTTCCGTCCGCATCGGCATCGAAAGATTTTGAACGGCCATTTGGCGATAAGATTCTCGCCGCGCTCATTGTGAGAAAAGGTTTTTCATCAAGCAAAATGTCAACCCCGCCCGCAAAGGCCGCCTCCGCTTCTCCATTTTGAATAGCCTGCACAGCCAAATGAATTGCCGTAAGCGAACTGGAGCAGGCCGTATCCACGACCAGGTTGGGCCCTGTAAAGTTATAAATGTGCGCCATATGTGCGGTAATAAAATTTTGCCCCGCGCCAATAATCGCGTCTTTTTGCAAATATTGAAATTTCTGATGAAACGCACCTGCCCTTGCACCGGCAAAAACGCCGATACGGCGGCCCCAGAGATCCTCTTTTTGATAACCCGCATCGGCCAAAGCTTCCGCGCTCACTTCGAGCCACTGCCTTTGCAGCGGGTCTATCATCGGTGCCAGCGTTTCTGAAATATTAAAATACTCCGGGTCAAAATGATCAATATCGTGAATAAAACCGCCCCATTTACTGATGCTTTTTCCTTCTTGATATTCACCCGGCTGATAGTGTTCTCCGGCGTTCCATCTGTCCGGCGGAACTTCAGTGACGGCATCCGTTCCGCTGCGGAGATTCTTCCAAAATTCTTTTATATCCCCCGCTTTCGGAAAATGACAGGCCATGCCGATGATCGCAACCTTTCCCCGTTTCCCGGGCTTATCTGCCGTTTTTTTGCTCTGTTTCGGCGTCTTCTGCAAAGGGATCTTCTCCGCGGGAACCGCTGCATCTGCCGAAAAAGCTTCCGGACAATGTGCGGCTAAATAATCCGCGAGCTGTTCTATGGTAGGGTGTTCCAGAAGGACAGTCGGATCAATTGAAACGGACGGCAGTTTTTGATCGATCTTTGTCAGCACCTGCGCCAGAAAGATAGAATCCATTCCGTATTCCTGAAAAGGCACATCGATATCCATATGCGTTTCATCGATACTCAGCTCTTTTGCCAAAAGCGACTTCAGCCAAGATTGAATATCAGTCCGGTTATGGACCCGTTTTTTTGTTTCAGGAGGTTTGGAAGCTGTTCTCATTCCTTTATGGGCGGCTGGCTTGGCGTTTTCAAGCGCTTTGATGTCCCAATCATGTTTCACTTGTGCCGGCAGCACGACGGTTCCGGGTCTTTCTCTTAAAATGTAATCAAGCATCTTGAGACCTTCCGCGTCAGAGTGACGCAGCAATCCCGTTTGCTGATACATCCCGCTTTTTGTATCCCTGCTCATGCCCGTCTCATCCCATGCCGGCCATTGTATGCTCATGATGCCGCTCTCATTGTTTTCTGCAAAATAGTCCATATAAGAATTAGCCATCGCATAATCGCTCTGTCCCGCCGCAAGAATCGGGACGGCTGCCGAGACAGATGAAAACAGGACGAAAAATGCCGGCGCATCATCCTTTACACTCTCATACAGACTGTGAAGGCCGTCTGCTTTCGGGGCGAGCACCCGCGCGATACTGTCTTTGGATTTGCGGAGAAAAGCAGGGTTTTCACGGTCCGCAATTCCCGCGCAATGCAGAATGCCTCCGACAGGTCCGAGCGTTGTGGTTACCTCTTTTATAAGCCGTCCGACAGCCTGCTTATCCGTCAGATCAACTGTAGAGACGCACACTTTTACGCCTTGTGATTCCAGCTTTCGGATAAGCTGTATTTTTTCCGAAACGACAGGGTCTGTTTGCTCAAGATCCCACTCGGTTTTCGGCGGCAGCTCCTTTCTGCCTGTCAGAAGCAGTTTCTTCACACCGTATGCGGAAACGAAATGCTTGGCGCATAAAGCGCCGAGTCCGCGCGTTCCTCCGGTTATCATCAGGACGGCGTCTTTTGGAAACACAGTCCGGTCTGTTTGCACGGCTTCTGGTTCAATCTGATCAGTCTGCCGAAGAACATAGCTGAAGCGCATGCCGTCCCTGTAGCAAACAGCAGATTCCGTTAAGTCTGATTCAATTTCTTGTTTAATAAAAGCGGCTGTCTGCTCCAGCGGCTCTTCAGGATCAATATCGGCGTGACAGGTGAGAATATGGCTGTATTCATGCCGCAGCATGCGATAAAGCCCCGCTTTTTCAATACCATGCATAGCGGCCGCCTTATTTTTGAAGGATTCAAGGCCTTTTGTAAGATAAAGCATTTTCATGTTTTCTTGTCCGCGGCCGTATTCAATCAGCTGCTGCAGCGATGCCACCCAGCTGATGTCCTGCCGCTTTTGCCGGGAACCGCAGCCGGTGAAGTCAATAAACCCGAAATAGATGGCCGCATTCGGATCCTGTAAGAAAGAGATGAGCTGATTTTCCTGCACAATGTCAGCATCATTTAGCTGTTTTTTCACCTCGGCGGCAAGGTCTTTTGTATCCTCGGAGACGATGAGCGCTATTTTGCTGAATGGCTCGGATGAAGACACTGCCTCGCAAGGCTCCCATGTTTTCTGCAATACTACTGTTTTTTGATTCGAAAGCGGCAGCTGCTCCCGTTTCGGCACCCAATAGCGGTCGGCTCTGAACGGATAGGAGGGCAGGCTGATGCGGCGCGGCTTACTGTCCGTATACAGCTGCTCCCAATCTGTGTCAAATCCGTTTACCCAGAGCCGCAGCACTTTCTTGTATTTCTTTTTCTCAATCCAGGCGCTGACGAGGTCAGCAGCGTCTTCATCGTCTGAGAACATGGAGGTCGTGTTATTCTCGCGTTTTTTGCGCCCGCTGATGATATCTTCGCTGTTTTTTCCCATCAGAAACGCGTTCAGTTTTTCAGTCAGTTCCTCTGCGGAGCCTGCAATGATTCCCAGCCTCGCTTCCATTGCGTCCCGTCCGGTCTGCAGTGTGTATGCAACATCTGCAAGATCGATATGGCGGGATGATCCGTTTTGGATAAAATCCCGAAGGAGACGCGCTCTTTCTTTCAGCCGCTCTTCATTTTTAGCCGACAAAACAAAAAGAGATGACGCTTTCTCACGGGTTTCCGGCTGTTCCGTTTCACTTTTGCCCATGTATTCTTCAATAACGATATGCGCATTGACGCCTCCGAAACCGAATGAGCTTACACCCGCCCGGCGGGGCAGGACCCGGCCGTTTTCATCACGCAGCGCTTCCCACTCCTTTGTTTCTGTCACAATGTAAAACGGGCTGTCCTTCAATTTGATATGGGGATTGATGTTCTCGCAATGCAGACTTTTGGCGAGCGTCCGATGTTTCAGCTGCATCAATACTTTGATAACGCCCGCAATGCCTGCTGCGAGCTCCAAATGTCCGATATTTGTCTTCACTGAGCCTATCCCGCAATATCCGCCCGGAGCCCCGTCTGTTTGGAAAGCTTTTTTCAATGCATTGATTTCAATCGGATCTCCGAGCGCCGTACCTGTTCCGTGCGCTTCTATATAAGTAATCGTTGACGGGTGAATACCGGCTTTTTGATAAGCGCTTTTCAGCACATCCGTCTGAGCCTGCGGATTCGGCGCGGTAAGTGACGCTGAGCGTCCGCCGTGATTTTCCGCTGTACCGCGGATGAGGCCGTAGATGTGATCCCTGTCATGCTCAGCCTCTGAAAGCTTTTTCAAGACAATCATGCCGGCACCCTCTCCTCTGACATAACCGTCAGCCTGATCAGAAAATGTTTTGCAGCGTCCGTCTTCACTGAGCATGCCTGCTTTTTGAAAACCGATATGGCCTTCAGGCGTGACGATCGTGTTGACGCCCCCTGCGACCGCCATATCACAATCTCCCGTTTCAATGGCTTTTACCGCGCGGTGAATGGCGACTAAAGAGCTTGAACAAGCGGTTTCTACCGGCTCGCTCGGCCCGTGGATATCAAGAAAATAACTCATCCGGTTCGGTCCGACGGACGGCACGATTCCGGTCATCGTATACCCCTCGACAGGAAGACCCGCCTTATTGATTAAGGTTTGATATCCGCTTCCCAATGTGCCGGTGAAAATGCCGGTTTTTGTTCCGGCAATCCGTTTTGCTGAGTACCCCGCGTCTTCAATGGCTTTCCACACATACATCATTAATAGACGCTGCTGAGGATCCATCATTTCAGCTTCTTTCGGAGATATCCCGAAAAACAGCGGGTCAAACCCGGCGATTCCATCTATAAAACCGCCCCATTTAATTGACGTTTTATTTGCAGCCGCTGCCGGATCGCCGTAATATTCGCGCCAATCCCAGCGATCCCGGGGAATTTCTGTGATGCAATGCTCTCCTTTTGATAAACGTGTCCAGAATTCATCTATGTCTTTCGCTTGCGGAAAAATACCGCTGATTCCGATAATGGCTATCGGTTCGGTTTTTTCTTCTGATTTTCCTTTTACGGATACGGGCGTTTCCCGTTTGACATGAACGGCCGCCGGAGTTTCAGCTTTTCTTTTTCCGGCTTTTGGAGCGGTTTTAAAACGCTCTCTTTCTAAGCCGCTGAATGCTTCTTTCCATTCAGATATCAAATGGCCGCTCAGTTTGCGCAATGTCGGAAATTCAAAGAAGATAGTCGGGCTGAGCTCAAGCTGATAAGACCGATTTAATAGATTTGTAAATTCAGTGAAGATGATCGAATCAAATCCGTATTCCGTCAGTTCGCTGTCAGCCTCAATATCTTTCATGCTTACCTTTAAAAGATCTGATACATGCCTCTTTAGTTTCTCTTGAACCCGATCTTTCAGATCTGTTGCATCTGTCTCTGCCGGAGCTTGTCCGGCGGCGCTTTGTTCTTCGCCCAGATCGAAAATATGGCTGCGAATCCGTTTCTCGTCGCCTTCTGCCACCATGACCTGGTGTGCTCCGGAGGCAAAAGCGGCATAAAGCGCCTGGATGCCTGATGCCGATCGCATGGCTTTCATTCCGGTCTGTTCATACATCAGCCGTTCGGTCTCTTTGTCCACACGCATACCGCCTTCTTCCCAAAGCGGCCAGTTGACGGACAGGGTCTGCCCGCTCCGCTTGTTGTCCCGCACGAGACGATTTCGGCGGGCTGCATAAACATCCATAAATGCGTTGGCTGCCGCATAAC
>NZ_JAPNNY010000005.1:0-269300 GCF_027853835.1 Bacillus sp. NEAU-242-2
TACCCACGTGTTACTCACCCGTCCGCCGCTAACATCAGGGAGCAAGCTCCCATCTGTCCGCTCGACTTGCATGTATTAGGCACGCCGCCAGCGTTCGTCCTGAGCCAGGATCAAACTCTCCGATAAATGGATCACAGACTAAGTTCACTGCATCCTGCAGTAACGTCTGTGTGATCTGCATCATGCAGACCTTAGTTTGACTGACTACGCACATCGCTGTGCGATTTATTTAAAACTTTGAATTAACAGGTACGTTTTGTCTTGTTTAGTTTTCAAAGATCATCTCAACCTCATCTCGAGGCGACTTTTTCAGTATAACATTTCAGCGCTTTGCTGTCAAATGTTTTTTGTTTTTATTTCTCCGCCGCTGTGAGCTTTTTGTTGAAGCGCATCAGCGACGTTTAATAATATACCATGCCTATGATTCAGCGTCAACACTTTTTTTGAAAGAATATCCTCGATGATATACTTCCTGCCCTTTGGTCTCTATTTGAGATACTTCAACAAAGCCTTTTTCCGTCAGGTAATCAAGCATGACACCGAGATCTTGGGTGAAGTGCACCAGTTCGGGGTGCTGAAGCAATTCTCCAAACTGCCACATTTCTTTTTCTTTCATCACTTGAAAAAGGTGCGCAGAACCGATTTCAGCTTTTGAATGGATGAGAAAATCATTTGCTAAGAATAATAATTCAAGCCTTTTCTCCAAGCTTTCGTGACTCTCGACAAGTTCGGAATATAGCTTATATACCTGCGGCTCAATGTGACGGACCTGGTTCCAGACTGTCGTTTCGGGATAAAACCCCCGGTCAATCACTTCTATGCGGGCCAAGTGGTGAAGAGCATGCACTACCGCATAATATGCATCCAGAAAATGATCAGCTTCAAAAAACGCTTTTCCTTCTACAAATCTTCTGATCAGCTTGCCGTATTCCATTCCGATCTTTAATTTCCGCTCCGCGAAAGGAAAAGTGCTGAGCCGGTCATTGAGTTCAGATATATATTCATTGCGGTCAAACAGCACTTTACCGTTGATGATCCAATCTATGACTCTTCTATTTGTCCCAAGCAGAATCCATTCCTGAAGCAGAGCATCCGTTACAATATGTAAAGAAGCGGTTTTGTGTTCGAATTCATAATGCTTTATAAAAAGAGGTTCATCAGCCTGTTTGACAATGACAAGCATGACCGCATCAAAGTTATCCGTGATGGATGATGCTTTACTCCTTCTCTCAATCATAAGGACGGCCAGCGTATCGGGATGACTTGCTCTTTCTTGGTAAATTGGACGGAGAAGATTGTCCATTACGATTCCTCCAATGCGATTGTTTCACTAGCTATTGTTTCTACATTTCTATGATAAAACATGAAAGTCCTTTTTTCTAAACACATTGCACTATTATAACAAATTTCCTTTCAGGTGCCATATTTATTCTTCCCTTTTCTTACGAAAACATGAAGAATATGCCATCTGTTTTGTGCTATAGTTAAACGAGAGGGGGATGGACATGGCGAAATACTCAAGCAAAATTAATAAGATCAGAACGTTTGCGTTAAGTTTGGTTTTCGTTGGGTTTATCATTATGTACATCGGGCTGTTCTTTAAGCAGTCTGTTTTGCTTGCCAGCTTGTTTATGATTCTCGGCCTGCTGTCGATCGGACTCAGCACCGCCGTTTATTTTTGGATCGGCATGCTGTCCACAAAAGCGGTCCGGGTGATGTGCCCCGCTTGCGAGAAAGAAACGAAGATTCTGGGCAGAGTGGATATGTGCATGCATTGCAGAGAGCCGCTTACATTGGATAAAGGATTGGAAGGCCAAGCGTTCGATGAGTCTTATAACAGAAAAAACAGTGTAAAATAAACGAAGCTGACCGTATCAAAGCGGTCAGCTTCGTTTAGTGGTTTTCTTTTTTGGAACATTCTTGGCAGACGCCGTAAATCTCCAAACGGTGGTGGCTTACCTTAAACCCTGTGACGTGAGCAGCAAGCTGTTCCACTTCGTCAAGCCCGGGATAATGGAAGTCCACGATTTTTCCGCAGCTTTCACAAATGGCGTGATAATGGTCAGAGGTGACAAAGTCAAATCTGCTGGACGCATCTCCGTACGTCAGTTCCTTTACAAGCCCCGCTTCCCGGAATACACGCAAATTGTTATACACTGTCGCAACACTCATATTAGGGAATTTCCCTTCCAAGGCTTTATATATATCGTCCGCTGTCGGATGTGCCATAGAATCCACGAGATATTCCAGAATGGCATGACGTTGAGGAGTAATCCGGACTCCCGTATCCTTCAACGTGTCTAAGGCTTCTTTTAATTCATGTGCAGCCATCCGTCATGCACCTCTCTTCTAAAAAAGATTCTTACTTTATAATGTTTATAATTAGTGTACATCTTTTTCCGGTCTCCTGTCAAATGTAATCTGAAGAAAACCCCGTGAGTTCAGCATTTGTCCATTAATTAGACGCAATTTGTTCCAATTCGCGAAGCGCCTCCGCAACGTGATCTTTCACTTTTACCTTTCTCCACTCCTTCACAAGACGGCCTTCTTTGTCTAACAAAAAAGTGGATCGCTCGATACCCATATATTCTTTCCCAAAATTCTTCTTCAGCTTCCACACATCAAAAGCTTCCGCCAGTTTGTGCTCATCATCAACGAGGAGCTGGAAAGGAAGATCGTGTTTTTGCTTAAATTTTTCATGTTTATCACGGCTGTCAGGGCTTACTCCGATGATAACCGCATCAAGTCCCGCGAAACTTTCGTGCTGATCACGGAAATCACATGCTTCCGTCGTGCATCCGGGTGTCATGTCTTTCGGATAAAAATAGAGAACGACGTACTTCCCTTTAAAATCCGTCAGTGCTACTTCTTCCCCGCTGTCATTCACTAATTTCATATCCGGTGCTGTTTGTCCGATTTCAATCGTCATTTCTTATACCTCCGGGTTTTTTATTAAGCGTATCCAATTCACGTTAAGATTACAACCGTTATCCCCCCGCTCTTTTCTGGAAGCATGAACCGTTGTGCTCGCAATGAAGCATGCTACAATAGAACATGATGTAAGGAGATATTAGGAGGGTCATTTTTTGTATACAAAATCAGTTGAACTTCATAAGGAAGCGTTAGAGCATATCGTCGGAGGCGTGAACAGCCCGTCCAGATCCTATAAAGCGGTAGGCGGCGGTTCACCCGTTGCGATGGAAAAAGCGAATGGCGCTTATTTCTGGGATGTAGACGGGAATCAGTATATCGATTATTTAGCGGCTTACGGCCCGATTATTACCGGACATGCCCATCCGCATATTACTGAAGCGATTAAAACAGCGGCCGAAAACGGCGTGCTGTACGGGACGCCGACCAAACATGAGGTCACTTTCGCCAAAATGCTGAAGGAGGCCATTCCTTCACTTGATAAAGTACGATTCGTAAACTCAGGCACTGAAGCGGTGATGACAACGATCCGGGTTGCACGCGCTTATACAGGCCGGACAAAAATCATTAAATTCGCCGGCTGCTATCACGGCCATTCTGATCTCGTACTTGTCGCTGCGGGTTCCGGCCCGTCTACGCTCGGCACCCCTGATTCCGCCGGCGTGCCGAAAAGCATCGCCAATGAGGTGATTACCGTTCCTTTCAATGACATTGAAAGCTACAAAGCCGCGCTGGATAAATGGGGTTCAGAAATTGCAGCGGTTCTCGTCGAGCCGATCGTCGGCAACTTCGGCATCGTTGAACCTGAAGAAGGATTTTTAGAACAGGTAAATGAGTTGACCCATAAAGCGGGCGCGCTCGTCATTTATGATGAAGTGATCACGGCGTTCCGTTTTATGTACGGAGGCGCGCAGGATCTTCTTCAAGTGAAGCCTGATTTAACGGCGCTCGGTAAAATTATCGGGGGCGGCTTGCCGATCGGCGCTTACGGAGGCAAAAAAGAGATCATGGAGCAGGTTGCTCCGCTCGGCCCGGCATATCAAGCCGGCACGATGGCCGGAAACCCGGCATCTATCCTATCAGGCATCGCCTGCCTGGAAGTGCTGAAGGAAGAAGGCGTTTACGAGCGGCTTGATGAGCTCGGCGCCAGACTTGAGCAAGGCATTCTCGCCCATGCGGAGACACATGGCATTACCATCACCGTCAACCGTTTAAAAGGCGCGCTCACGGTTTACTTCACTGATGAAAAGATCGTCAATTACGAGCAGGCGGAAAATACGGACGGAGAAGCATTCGCCAAGTTCTTCAAGCTGATGCTTGAACGCGGCATCAATCTCGCTCCATCGAAGTATGAAGCTTGGTTTATCACAACCGCACATACTGAAGAGGATATCGACGCCACTTTACAAGCCGTTGAAGATGCGTTCAGACATATGAAAAAATAACTGCTGAAACAAGCGGGAGCCCGGGGCTTCCGCTTTTTCTTTTTGTCCGATTTGTGAGATAATGGTTTTTTCAAAAAAAGACCTTGAATAATTGGTATGATCCCTGTATATTACTTTATTGTTTAGCAAATCAGCCGACAGGGAAATGTAAGTGTCAGCCGTTCGTTCGGCACATAATTTATTAGAGAAAGGAATGCACGCACAAACCAATGAAACTTGGTGCCCGCATTTTTAAAACAGGGATTGCGATTACGCTCGCGCTCTACTTAGCATCATGGATCGGACTTCCGTCGCCGATCTTTGCCGGGATTGCAGCTATATTTGCCATACAGCCCTCTATTTACAGGTCTTTTCTTATCATTATTGATCAGGTTCAGGCAAATATCATCGGCGCTGTCATCGCTACGGTATTCGGACTGATTTTCGGACCGAGTCCGATTATGATCGGATTGACCGCAGTGATTGTCATCACGATCATGTTAAAACTGAAAATTGAACACACCATTTCGATTGCGCTCGTGACGGTTATCGCGATTTTAGAAACACCGGGAAACAGCTTCCTGACGTTCGCTCTGATACGAACAAGCACCGTTATTTTAGGCGTGCTGTCTTCTTTTATTGTGAACCTTGTGTTTCTTCCGCCGAAATACGAAACGAAGCTGACTCATCATACGGTTGAATATACCGATGAGATCATGAAATGGATCAGGCTGACGATGCGTCAGTCCACGGAACACTCGATATTGAAAGAGGATATTGAGAAGCTGAAGGAAAAAATGATGAAGCTTGATCATACGTACCTTCTTTATAAAGAGGAGAGAAGCTACTTTAAGAAAACGACGTATGTAAAGTCGCGCAAGCTTGTTTTATTCAGACAGGCGATTATTACGGCAAATCGGGCGCTTGATACGCTGAAAAAGCTGCACCGCTATGAAAACGAAATTTATCATATGCCGGAGGAATTTCAGGAGACGCTGACAGAAGAAATTGATTATCTGCTTCATTGGCACGAAAGGATTCTGATGCGGACGGTCGGCAAGATCAAACCGCATGATGACGATGCTGAAGAAAGCATAAGATATAAACAGCTTTTGACGAAGTCTTTCTTGAAAAATCAGCAGAACTGCGAGGATGAACTGCTTGATTACAATATGCTCAGCATTATGGCTGCGGTTGCGGAATACCGCGAGCAGCTGGAGCATCTCGATACATTAATTACGAGTTTTCAGACATACCACCCGAAAGACAGCGAATTAGAAACAGACGAAGAGTAACCCGGTGCTTCCGTAAAACCGGGTTTTTTTGCATTCAAAAAAACGTATGCCACCCATTCGGACGGCATACGTTTTTGTATCAGTTCAAATTCTGAATCGTAAATAAGTGTCTGTACTGGCCGCCTCGGGCCATTAATTCCTCGTGCGTGCCGGTTTCGACGACGGCGCCGTTTTCCATGACGACAATTTTATCCGAGTGCGTAATCGTGGACAGCCTGTGGGCGACGATAAAAGTCGTCCGGTTTTTCGCAAGCTTTTCCATCGCTTCCTGAATGTAGTGTTCACTTTCAAGATCAAGAGCCGATGTCGCTTCATCCAAAATCAGCAGCGGCGGATTTTTTAAGAATACACGGGCGATCGAAATCCGCTGCTTCTGCCCGCCTGACAATTTGACGCCCCGTTCGCCGACTTTGGTTTCGTAGCCTTCGGGGAAGTTCATAATAAATTCATGGGCATTTGCCGCTTTCGCAGCCGCAACCACCTCATCCAGAGACGCTCCCGGTTTACCGATGGCGATATTTTCACGAATCGTCTCACTGAACAGAAACGTATCCTGAAGCACCATTCCGACTTGATTGCGGAGGCTTCTCGCTTCATAATCGCGAATATCTGTGCCGTCAATCAGCAGGCTGCCGCCGGATACATCATAAAAACGCGGTATGAGGCTGACAAGCGTCGATTTTCCGCCGCCGCTCATCCCGACGAGCGCGACGGTTTCCCCTTTTGTCACCTTTAAGGAAACGTCCTGCAAAATCGTTTCTTTTCCTTCCTCATAACGGAACGAGACATTTCGGAATTCAACTTCGCCCTTAATGCCGTCAGCTTTTAGTGCATTCGGTTTATCAGTCAGTTCATACGGCTCGTCGATAAATTCAAATATGCGGTCCATTGAAGCGATCGACTGGGTCAGCGTCGTCGATGAGTTGATCAATCTTCTGACCGGATTGTACATTCTGTCAATATAGCCGACGAACGCAACCATCGTCCCTACCGTCAGCGGGCCGTTTATGACAAAATAACCCGCAAATGCGATAACGAGCAGCGGCGCCAAATCCGTAATGGTGTTCACGACCGCGAACGTTTTCGCGTTCCAATTCGTATGACGGATCGCTTTGTCCAGAAAATGTCCGTTTTTTTCATCAAAATTGGCTTGTTCATAATCTTCAATGGCGAAACTTCTGATAACGGGCATCCCCTGAACTCTTTCGTGCAAATGTCCCTGAACTTGGGCGAGTGCCTGAGAACGCTCACGTGTCAGTTTTCGGAGACGGCCGTAAAAGTATTTCACTGAAATTCCGTATAACGGAAACAAAATGACAGATATCAATGTCAGCTTCACATCGAGTGTAAACATAATACAGATGACGATCAGCACCGTCATCATATCAAGCCAGATATTCATCAGTCCCGTTATGACAAAGTCTTTTGTCTGTTCGACATCATTTATCACCCGGGAAATGACTTCGCCCGTTCTCGTGTTGGCATAAAACCTCAGGCTCAATTTTTGAATATGATCGAACAATACCCCCCTGATATCGTAGAGCACCCGGCTGCCCGTCCATTGCGCGAAGTATTGCCGATAGTACTCTACCGGGGGACGCAGAATTAAAAACAGCACGAACATGATGCCCATTATCGTGAATAGCGATGATGTTTTAGCGCTTGCCGTTCCGCTCCCTTGAATAATGTCATCGACCACGTATTTTAACAGAAGCGGGAGAGCCAGCGGGATGGAGAATTTTATAATGCCGATTAACACTGTGATAAAAATTTGTTTTTTATAAGGTTTTACAAATTGCATATAGCGTCTGATTACGCCCACACTTTATCCCCCTCTCTCTTTAAGGCGTGTGAGCCCATGTGAAAAACCTGTTGACACCCCAACAGGTTTTTTATTGTATTCTTTATTTTGTATAGCGCAGATACCGTTCATACCACATATCAACAAATTCCGGAGCAAACGGTCCTTTCCGCTGATGAATCCAGTGCAGCAGCGTATTCAGATACTCCTTCAGAATGCTGTCGATCTCTTTAGGGTAATTCATTGATTTGCGGTGGTCATCGTATTCATCCTCGTCAAGAATGTTATATGTCATATCCGGAAACACCTTGACATCCAAATCGTAATCAATATATTTGATGGCCTCTCCGTCATAAGCGAACGGCGAGCTGATGTTGCAATAATAGTGTACCCCGTCATCTCTCAGCATTCCGATGACGTTAAACCACTGACGGGCATGAAAGTAGCAGATCGCCGGTTCTCTCGTCACCCACGTCCGTCCGTCGGATTCCGTCACCATTGTCCGGTCGTTAGCTCCGATGATACACAATTCCGTACTTTTTAAAATCGTCGTTTCATTCCAAATTCGATGAAGCAGCCCGTTATGCTTATAGCTGTGAATTTGAATGGTTTCTCCTTCCTTGGGATATCCCATATTTCTCCCCTACTTTCTGTAAAGCCCTGCAGTCAATGCAGCCGCAATTGCTTTCCGACAAGTCTTTTCACTATTATAACGTTACGAATTAAAAAATGAAAATAAAAGAACCACTCCGCTTCCGGAATGGCACATTCATTTCTGCACATAGGAAGACGGCTTTTCCGTGCTGCGATAAGACTGGATGACTTGCTCTGTCTGCCTTTGGAATAACTCCTGTATGCCGGCCAGGTCTTTTCGCTTTGTCGCAATTTCGTCCTGTACATTGTCCAGCTTTGCATCTCTTTCCAGACTGATGAGTTCCGCTTCCACCTGCCGGCAGCGGTCAAGTTCTGACTGCAGCTCGAGAAGCTGATCCATGATTTTCATCTGTTCACTTACAAGCTTTTCAAACTCTGACATCGGGTTCCTCCTTAGGCTTTTAGGTTGATACTCCTTACCATTTCGATTTTACGCCGGAAAACCCTTTGACTCATTCTGTAGAGGAATCACAAGTTTTGTCGTTTTGGCAACAGAAAAAAGCACTTCCATCCGAAGATGAAGTGCTTTTTCGTTTCAGTGATTAGCTGTTTTGCTGTTTGTTTTGTTCAGCAGATTGGTTTTGCTTTCTAACCTGCTGCGCATCAGTTTCACTGCCGAATTCAGTGCCGTATTGACCCTGACCGGAAGCTGATTGCTGGTTTTGTTTTTTCACCTGCTGAACGTCTGTTTTGCTGTATTTTGAGTTTGCCATTGTTATCACCTCCACGCACTTTAGAATGCGCAGGAGACGATAAGGCTATTCATCTTTTTTAAAACTTATACGAGCAGAGAGCGTCCGCCGTCAATAATGATGGTCTGGCCGCGGATCATGTCCGCTTTTGAAGAAACTAAAAACTCCACCGTGTCGATCATATCTTTGATCTCGACCATTCTGCCGGCCGGCGTATTTTGGCGGGCATCTTCCAGCAGTTCATCTCTGTTAGGGAAATGCTTCAGCGCGTCCGTATCAATCGCTCCGCCTGACACCGCGTTTACGATGATGTTTTTCGGAGAAAGCTCAACCGCCAGATAACGGGTTAACGATTCTAAAGCGGCTTTTGAGACACCGACCGTCGTATAGTTTTCAAGATAGCGGATGCTGCCGAGCGAGCTGATGCTGACGATGTGGCCGCCTCCGTTTTTCTCCATCATCTTTGCCGCTTCCTGGGCGCAGAAAAGCAATGCTTTCGCGTTGATATTCATCGTCCAGTCCCAGTGTGTTTCTTCGAGTTCCATAACCGGTCTCAGCACGCCTGAAGCCGCATTATTGACGAACACGTCCAGTCTGCCGAATGTTTCGTCAATCTGGTGAAACATGTCTTTGATTTTTGCCGGCTGGCCGACATTAGCTTTAATGACGAGCGTTTTAACGCCGAGTTTTTCAATTTCTTCGGCGGTTTCTAATGCCGCTTTTTTACTGCGGGCGTAATTGATGACGATATTGTATCCTTTTTCCGCGAGTCTGATGGCGGCTGCTTTCCCGACGCCTCGGCTGCTTCCCGTGATCAGTGCGCATTTATTTTGTTCCATTTTTCCTCAGCTCCTTGCTGTGTATAGTTCTTTTCATTCAACAAACAATAAAAGCAATATGTGTTGAAAGGGGTCTTTTATATGTATGTCGGACGTGATATGGGCGAATTGGCCATGATGCCCAAACAAGATTGGAGAGATTCAGAGCTCGCCTATTTCCATCATGCCTTCCAGCAAATTATGCCGTATTTAAACGAAGAAGGCCAGTCCAAATACCGGGAACTGATTCAGGAAATCGAAGCCCGCGGCGGACTGAAACGGAATGAAGCGGATTACGGCCACGGCACTCGCGTCAGCTATGACTGACGCTCTTTAGCGGCCGCTTTCTTCCGCCATTTTCCATATCTTTTGATGGGAAACGGGAAATGCGTATTCCTTGAGCTCCTCTTTTGTGACCCGTATGAATTCCGTTGTATCCGACACTTGTTTTACTTTACCGAAAAAGACCGAAATATTCCAGACGAGATGGGTGAAAACATGTTCTACGATGCCTTCCAGCTCCCCGATTTCAGCGGTTATTCCCATCTCTTTTTCTAAATAGGCTTCAAGCTGCTCTCTTTCGGTTTTGATTCCTTTCTGGGTTTCGGTATTCGGAAACTCCCACAAGTTGGCGAGCAAGCCTTTTGGCGGCCGTTTATGAATATAGACATCGCCTTGGTCGTCTGTCAGCACAACGGCTGCCATTGTTTTTATTCCGGGCTTTTTCTTTTTGCTTTTAACGGGCAGCTCCCGCTCTGTCCCTTCCGCAAATGCCGAACAGTGCTTTTGTACGGGGCAAAGCAGGCATGACGGCGATTTCGGGGTGCAGATGATCGCGCCGAGCTCCATTAAACCCTGATTGAATTCAGATGGTTTTTCATGAGAAATGAAAGCGGATACCGCCTGTTCGAAAATGGTTCTGGTTTTAGGTTTTGCGATATCGTCCCATATGGAAAGAATTCTCGACATGACACGCATCACATTGCCGTCTACGGCGGGAATCGGTTTGTTGTATGCGATGCTGAGCACGGCGCCTTTTGTATAAGGGCCGACGCCTTTCAGTCCGCCAAATTCCTTTTCCCCGGCAGGGACGACTCCCCCGTACCGCTCATGCACTTCTTTTACGGCACTTTGCAGATTTCTTACACGGGAGTAATAACCTAGCCCTTCCCAGGCTTTGAGCACTTTTTCCTCATCGGCTTCAGCGAGCGCCGAAACGGTCGGAAATTGCTCAACAAACCGCCGGAAATAAGGAATGACGGTATCTACGCGCGTCTGCTGCAGCATCACCTCTGACACCCACACCCGATACGGGTCCTGATTTTCTCTCCACGGCAGAATTCTCTGTTCTCTTTCGAACCATGTAATTAAGTCCTCGCGAAATTTGTCTATATCTTTTTGTTTCATTTTTTCTTCAAGTGCGTTCATATCTTCTCCTCAGATGTTTCGGGTTCCGCTTTTCTTGACACTGTATTTTGGTGTAAACTAAGGGCACGTTACGATAATATGTTACATTAAATAGTGATAAAGAAAAAGCGGAAACATATGAGAACGGCGGATAAACGCCATGATTGGGCAAACAGAAAATGGGGAATATCTTATAATGCGAAATATGCGGGCGGCTGATTTTTAACGCCTGCTAGGAGGTCAACAATGGATACTGGCACTCACGTTGTCATGGGTATCGCGCTTGGCGGAATCGCAACTCTTGATCCTGCCGTCGGCATGCACACCCCCATGTCTCAGGCAGTTATGATCGCCGCGCTTGCCGGCTCTCAGGCACCTGATATTGATACCATATTGAAGCTGAAAAATAATGCCGTTTATATTCGAAATCATAGAGGATTCACGCACTCCATTCCCGCCGTATTATTTTGGTCCGTTCTGATTCCGGGCATTTTGTTTATGTTTTATCCGGAAGCGAACTTTTTGCACCTGTGGCTGTGGACGCTTCTGGCTGTCGTTTTGCATGTGTTTGTTGACATTTTTAACGCGTACGGCACACAGGCCATCCGCCCGTTTTCGAGAAAATGGATCGCTCTCGGTTTAATCAATACCTTTGATCCGTTTATTTTCGTCAGCCATTTGGCCGCGATTGCCGTGTGGTATATCGGAGGTCATCCGGGCGTGACATTTCTGATGCTTTATATCATCCTCGCAGGATATTACGCCGTCCGGTTTTTGATGCAGCTGCGGATAAAGCGAAGGCTGCGCGAAATGATTGAAGAGGAGATTGAAACCATCATTATTTCGCCGACGATGAAATTCAGGCAGTGGCGTATCGCCGTGACGACGGCGCATGCCTTTTATGTCGGCAGAAGCCTTGACGGCCATGTCGTGATATTGGATACATTCAACCGAGTGCCCGTTCCGGAAACCGATGTGATGAAGGCCGCGAAACAGGACGAAAATATTGCAGCCTTTCTTTCATTTTCCCCCGTTTACAGGTGGGAGGTCGATACTTTTAAAGATCATTATGAGGTGCGCTTTATTGATTTGCGCTACCGGAGCAAAGGCCACTATCCTTTTGTCGCCATCGTCCACCTCAATCATGATTTAGAGCTTCTCTCTTCCTACACGGGCTGGATTTTCAGCGAGGAAAAACTGCAGAAAAAATTAAAGCTCGGCTCTGTTTAAGAGCCGGGCTTTTTTTGTCTTCTCACATATATAGCGGCAAACACGAGGCTGATCACCGATAGAGCGGCCGCGGGTTTAAAAAACGGCGGGTAATACGTTAATTGAATATCGTTTTTTCCTTTTTGCGCTTTAAATCCGATAAAGGAATAATCCGCTTTTTCAATCTGTTCTTTTCTGCCGTTTATCTTCAGCTCCCAGCCTTTTTCATATGGAATCGGAAGCATGCTATACGGCGCGCGGGTTTTGTTTTCATACGAGATATGAAGCGTATTTCCGCGCCATCTGAGATCGGCCCGCGGTTCTTTTTCCGCTTTTCGGTATGCGTTTTTCAGCGTATCGTACCGTTCTTCGTAAAGCGCCAGTCTGTCAAGCTGATACGATCCTTTCGGCAGACGGATTTGGATGTTTTTTGTTTTCGGCACTCTGACAGTAAGATCGTTGACACCTGTTTTGTAAATGGATCGATTCGATTTTCTCGTTGTCATGTAATCGTTCACTTTTAATGTAAAGCCCTGGTCCTTCGCTTTATTCTTCAAATAAAAGCTGACGTAATAATCGCCGCCGTCCATCTTAGCGGCTTGCGGCGTAATGATCAGGCCGCCGCCGTCTTCGTTTACCGTCAGGATGCCGTCTTGATAATCCGCATGGTCGGCCGTTACCTTTGCCTGACGGATCATATTTTTCGCCTCAGGCGCTTTTTTCGTGTTGGCTGTGCTTGATTCCGTGATGATCCCGTCAAGCATTGCCCGTTCTCTGGCAAGGGCGGGCGCTTTTTTCAGATCGTCCTCGTTATATACGCGATCAGCTGTCCGTACGAACGGAAGCATATATTGATTTTGATAAACCGCATAATGGGATGATTCCATGATTTTTTTGAACCCGTACGGCACGCCGGCCTCGTTTGTTTTTTCCGTCATATAATATTTTCCGTAAAGCAGGCTGTATAAATTAGCCCTGTTTCCTAATGTCGCATAACGGCTGACGCTTTCTCTGCCCATGTCAATCCGGAGGTCGTTCCAGTAAAAGGACAGCAGATTGCTGTTCAGTATGCTTGAGTATACGCTGAATCCGTTGAACCCGTATATGATCGGGGTGTTATTGAAAACACCGTTCATCCAATCCAAACGGGCAAACGGATCAGGGTCTTTTTCTTTCAGACGCTGAATAAGCTCTGTTTGTTCTTTGCCCTTATAGTCAGGACCCGTCATAAAGGTATGCGATACCGTATAAATCTTCCCGCCTTCTGATAACGCATATTTTTCATATGTATTAGCCGTCAGCACCGCCGTCAAGAGAATGACGGCATAGACGGCGGGCACCGCGCCTTTCAGTCTTGTCTTTGCTGCAAGGAAAGCGGCAATGGTCAGCCCCAGAAGGAGCAGGATAGGCAGGTTGGCCTGATCAGAAATATCCAGGCTGAACCGTCTCACTTGGCTCCAATAGAGCAGAACGGCGAGTACGGCGGATATCAGCATACTCTTCATGCTGATGTCTGAAAGCTTAGAAAGCCCTGCTGCAACCGTTCCGGCAATCGTGAAGCACAGGACGTATTCAAACCTGTTTTGCGGAGCTGAAAAACCGTTAAAGGCGCTTGCCGCAAACGGACTGAAGTGAAACAGAATGTACAGCAGACTGATTCCCGCAAACAGCCGGAACAGCCGGTTTTTATATAAAGAAAATGTAAATAGAAAAAGCAAAAAAACCGCCGGCAGAATGATTATCCGGCTTGAAAATAAAATGTTGTCGGAAAAATCAAGCCATGCAATTTGCTCTGAATACGGCGGCCGCAGATTATGAAGATATCCGTATACGACAGGGATAAAGGAGACTGCGCTTATGCCGAAGCCGAGCAGACCTGACAGAATAAACATTCTGCATTGAGTGAGCTTTTTGGCTTCATTGTCTTCAAGATGAATGATCCATCTGAATAAGATGTAAATGCCGATGAAAATCAGATTAATATATGCAAAATAAAAGTTGTTGATCAATGTCAGCGCACAGGCGAAGATAAACCACGCCGGCTTTTTTCCCCTGATGATTTTTTCCGCGCCGAGCACGAGCAGCGGCAGCCACACCATACTGTCAGTGAAAAAGTCCCAATACACCTCATGCCGGAAGTAGATAATCGAGACCCCGTACAACACGGCGCCGGCAAAAGCAGGCACCGTCCGTTTGACGAAATAGCGGAACACACAAGCCGCCGTGAATATGATGAAACTCTGCTTGGCGATGCTGATAAAAACGGAGGCCTGCGCCCAAAACAGCGCATCAGCCTCACCCGTCAGCTGAATAAGCTGCAAAAAGCGGACAGCGGCGGAGATAAACAGGAATAGAAAAGAAGTAGAGAAATAATAGCCGAGCTGACTGTACACTCCCCCGCCCAGTCCGAACGAATAGCTGTAAAACAGCCTGCCGTTCATATATTGATCAAACAGCAGCTTTTTGAAGACCACCATTTGGGCGATCCCGTCTCCAGACCCCGTCATATAGCGGCCTGCCGACCACTCTTTTAAGAAAAAAATATGAGCGGCTGCCGCAGCCAGCACACAGGCTGCCGGCAAGATCCATTTATTTTTTTTCATACAACGTCCCCAGACCCTGCGCACAGCGGCGGCTGTTTAATGGTTCCACTTGCGCTTTTTTGTATAATTCGTTTCATTTTGTTCTCCGTACGTTATATTCGCTTCTTTAATTAAATAGTGCGGGCGTTTTTTTGTTTCATAGTAAATCCGGCCGATGTATTCTCCGATGATGCCGAGACTCAAAAGCTGGATGCCCCCTAAAAACAGCACGGCGGAAATAATGGTGAAGTATCCGGGTACGGACACGCCGTGTGTCAGAATATGAACAAAGGTCGTTACAATATAAACCATCGACAGAAGCAATATCAGAATACCGGTGAAAAAGCATACCCTGAGGGGCTTGTTGTTGAAGGAGACGACACCGTCCATTCCGTAGTTGAACAGATTGCTGAATGACCATTTGGACGTGCCGTTCTTCCTTTCGACATTTTCATAAAATACGATTTTCTGGTCAAACCCGATCCAGCAGAACAGCCCTTTCGAGAAACGGTTCCCTTCACTCAGCTTCAAAAGAGCATCAACGGCCTGCCGGCTCAGCAGGCGGAAATCTCCGACCCCGTCACGCAAGTCCACTTCGACGGCTTTGTTGATAAATTTATAATACAGGGAAGAAAGCACGGAACGCACGGGGCTGTCCCCTTTTCGGTTGCGCTGCGCGATGACTTGGTCATACCCTTCTTCATAGCCTTGAATGAAGTCTTTCAGCAGATGGGTCGGATGCTGCAGATCGGCGTCCATCACGATTACCGCTTCGCCCTGCACGTGTTCAAATCCTGCCAGAATGGCCGCTTCTTTCCCGAAGTTGCGGGAAAAAGATATGTATTTGACGCGATGGTTTCTGGCGGCCAGTTCTTTAATCTGCTGAAGGGTGTCATCCGCGCTTCCGTCATTGATGTAGAAAATTTCATAGTCATAATGAATCGTCTGAAATTCTTTTTTTAAAGATTCATGGATGAGCTTGACGTTGTTCCCTTCATTGTAAGACGGAATAATAATTGAGATTAACCTTTGTTTCATGAAGGCACCTTCTTTGTATTATTCTTTTTTTAGGACGGCCTTAAAGGAATTGTCCGCAAAACTTCAGTAAGGCTTTTCCTTTTTTTAATGACGTTTAAACCCTTTTTTTGTTACAGGGAAAGAAATTTTTTTCTGCATATGGTTTATATTTTGTCATGTTTTTCGGCAGATATGAGAAAAAAAAGAAAAAGTCTGTACGCGGGACAGACTTTATTGCTGAAGGTATTCATGAATCAAATGGCTGACGATGCGCGGTTTTTCGTGAATGACCCAATGTGAGGCATCATCTATGAAGATTAAGTCGCCGTTTGGAATCATCCGTTTTGTTTCCTTGGCGAGCTTTTTGCTCAGCGCGCGGTCGTTGACGCCCCATATTAACCGGTACGGAACGGGCATTTTAAGCGGAACGGCAGGGCCTAAACCGCCGGCTCTGATCGCCCGGTACCAGTTCAGCATCGCCGTGAGCGCTCCTTTTCTGCCCCATGCTTCTTTGTAGCTGTCGACATCTTCCCGTGAAAAAAGCGCCGGGCGTTCGGATAAGCCGATCGCGTGATCCAATACGCGGTAATCGTCTTCAGACAATCTCCGTTCAGGCTTTTCCGGAAGCTGAAAGAAAGCGATATAAGAGCTTTTCTTCCACTGCGGCGGGTAGAACGGTGTGACCTTCCGCATAACCGCCGGGTGCGGGATATTGACCGTGATCAATTTTTCAACGTATTGCGGCCGCGTGGATGCCAAATGCCAGGCCACGGCTCCTCCCCAATCATGTCCGATGACGACGGCTTTGTCATCTGTAAAATGAGTGATCAGCCCGATAATGTCGTCTCTGAGCGTATCAATGGTATAGTTTTCAATGCCCTCCGGTTTGTCACTGAGATTATAGCCGCGCTGATCAGGCACGACAACATGGTATCCGGCATCCGCCAGCGGTTTGATCTGACTCTTCCAGCCGTACCAGAATTCCGGAAACCCGTGCAGCAGCACCGCCAGAGGACCGTCTTTCGGACCGGCTGAAGCCGTGTGCAGCGTCACTCCGTTTGTTTCGATCATGTGAAACGTAATGTCATTCATCGATTCTCCTCCCCGTTTGTTTCAATCTTCTTTCTGTTAAGACGATGATCAGTACGCTGATCGCAATCAACAATACGGCCTGAACAATCAGGGCGAACGGCTGAGTCATCCTGATAAGCAGGCTGCCCGAAAATCCAGCTGCCGCCGAAATAAGGCCGAACAGAATCATGAGGAGCGCACTGAATCGATTGCCTTCTTTCCACTGCGACTCATCCGCCATAGAGCGCTTCGTCCGATATCCGTACAGGCTGTTGATCGACTTCGGCGGAAAAAATGTGACTGAAATGCCGGCCGCAGCCATCAGAAGGCCGCCGATCACCATTATCATATCCATCACTCTCCTTTTCATCTTTTACGAAAGGAAAGGCGAAAAGTTTCAGAAAAAAAGCAGGCTCATTCGCCTGCCTGAATCTTTATTTTTGAGTTAAGTCGGCCGTTTTCACATAACCTGCTTTCCCGCCGTATGTGATGTACGCCCATTTACGGTCAAACCCTCCGTCATGGCTGAACCCCCAGCCGAGCACATTGACGGTTTCACCCGCTTTAACGGACCCTTTTTTGCCGGTTTCCAAAGTCGGCGTATAAAAATCGGTTTGTTTCGCGGTCACCGCCTTCACCGGCTGCTTCATCAGAAAATGCGTGGAAATATAGGCTTTGTGACCTTTGTAGTCAATTTCAGCCCAATCTGCTCCTTGAAGCCGTTTAACCTTTACGGAATCCTCTGAACGAAGCGTGCCGATAATCCGCCCTTGTTTATTGGGTTCTTTGCGGACATTAAGTTCTCCTGCTTTCACGATATATGTATCTGCTGCGGTGTCTATTTTTGTCTGGTGAACTGCTGCGGCATTCGCTGCCGGATCAAAAAAAACGGTGCCTGCGGCTAAAAATAAGCAAAGTCCTGCGGCCGGAATAAATGCGGTTAACCCCTTTTTCATGTTCATTGTGGTTCCTCCCCGCTATTTTATAAGTTATTACACATTTCCACATTCCGCCGGTCGTCAAACATGATTTTCCCATTTCTTTTATAAAAAGAAAAAACCGCCGGACGGTATCCGGCGGGCGCACTGCTATATTAATGCAGGAGACCCCTGCTTTGATCCAAATAATGAGAAACGTCTTCCCGAACGCTCTGGAACATATGGAGCTTGCTGCCGTATGATTCGATCCATTCCTTGACGACGCGTTCCGTCATTTGCTCTCCTTGATACGGGCGACCGGCTTTTGCGTAAGTCGCTTCGAAATCTCCCCATAAAAGCTCAACCCAAGTTCGCGCTTGCAAATAGCTGAGCATGTCATTTTTCTCAAGCAGCAAATTCGTCAGTTTGTCGATATATGTATTCATGTCTCTGTCTCCTTTCCTTGGGAAAACCTGCTGCTTTTACGCAGCTCGTCACAGGCATATACTAACTTTACGTCTTCAGTCCAGAAGGCGCAACCTTTTGATATTGGCCGAGGGGGAAAACAAATGGTCCGGAACAAGGCAAAAGGATTTCCTAATCAGAACAATAATAAGTTTGAAGGCGAACCGCGGGCAAAGGATGACTACGCTTCTAAACGGGCGGACGGTTCAATTAATTCGCACCCGCAAGAGCGCATGAGAGCTTCAGGCAGACGATAACACACACCGTAAGAGACCGGGAATGACCCGGTCTTTTTTTTTGCGAAAAAAAACATCCTCTTGCGGTCATAACGCTAAATAAATTCCATAATATGTTAAATGTTAAAACGAAAGCCGGTAGACAAAAAAGGAGGGGTTTTATAAAATGAAGACAGTTTCAAAACGATTGCTGAGCCTTACCGCATTCTTACTGTCAGTTTCATTATTTGCTGTTTCAGCTGAAGCAGCGGGCAGCCCGCAGACATCTGTATCAAACAGCGGTGAGGAGTTTGACGCAAATCAGAATCAGCCTGTACAAACAACACAGACATCCCCCGCTTATGAAGGAACGGGCCTCACCAAAAGACAGCTTGCACAAAACAGCAAAGCTGACATCAAGTCATTAAAGCCTTCCAGTATTATTGGGACAGACGAACGAATCAGAATTTCTCCCACAACATCATTTCCATATCGCGCGACAGCACAGCTGACCGTTACATACAGCGGCAGCACAAGCACCTACGGATGCACCGGTTTTTTTGTCAATGCCGACACGATCGTTACGGCGGGACATTGCGTGTATGATCAGAAAAACGGCTGGGCATCGAAAATTACGGCAGCTCCCGGCCGCAACGGGTCATCGTACCCGTACGGCTCTTATTCAGGCAAGACATTCTACAGTGTCAAAGGGTGGACAGAAAACGGTGACACAAACTATGATTACGGCGCAATCAAAGTAAACGGATCGCCCGGGAATACTGTCGGCTGGTACGGCTACCGGACGACCAACAGTTCCAGTCCGGCCGGGCTTTCCTCAACCGTGACAGGATATCCGTGCGACAAAGTGTCCGGTTCCATGTGGTCGGACAGCAAGCCGATACGTTCTGCCGAGACATATAAACTCACTTACACGACAGATACGTTCGGCTGCCAGAGCGGATCGCCCGTTTACCGCAATTACAGCGACACCGGCCAGACCGCCATTGCCATTCATACAAACGGCGGGTCGTCTTACAATCTGGGAACAAGGGTGACAAACAGTGTATTCGACAACATTCAATATTGGTCAAATCAATAAAGCTTTTGTTATCTTTCTCGCGGCGGCCGTTTTATGCGGATGCGGCAAAGCGGATGATTCCGCCGCCAAAAAGGCAATGCCCGTTACGCTCCATGTTGAGCATGCAGGCGGTTCACCGGCGGCCGGTGTGACGGTTACCGTGATGAAAGCGGCGGAGTCAGATCATCAGCCGAATATAGACCGCGGAGAGATAATAGGCAAGACTGATCACCACGGCGATATTGCATGGAAAAGCGGCGCGAAAGGAACCTATGCCGTCGTTTTTGAAAAAGACGGAGTACCGGAAACCCGGAATATTTCCTTAGCTGAGAGTGATAAACATACGGTGATCAGTTTTACATTGAAACACTGAAAAAAGCTTGCAGGCGGAATATCCCCTGCAAGCTTTTTGTTATCCTTTATGCACTTGGTATTCATAAACATCTTTCTTCTCAGACAGATGAGCGAACGTGGAAAGCACAAGGCCGAGAGCCGTCATCAGCGCACCGCCGGCAAACAGCCATGAGTAAGATCCCGTTCCCCCGAGAATCAATCCGCCGATCCAGGCGCCGAGCGCGTTTGCCAGGTTAAAGGCGGAAACGCTCACCGCAGCGGCTATTGTCGTGCCGTTTTCAGAGGAAGAAATAACCTTGGTCTGCAAAAGCGGCGGCGTGCCGAACGCACATGCGCCGAACAAAAATGTCGCTGAAACGGCGGCGGCGGGAAAGACAGCGATATAAGGGAAAATCGCCAAGACGCCGATCAGGCCGATCATCACACCGATCATCGTGCGCGTCAGCAGTTTGAGCGGCACTTTCCCCGCGAAGAAATTCCCCGCCACTCCGCCGAGACCGTAGGCAAATAACGCGCCTGTGATGCCGACTGTGCCGAACCCCGCTGAATCTCTTAAAATCGGCTCAATAAACGTGTAAGCGATAAATACGCCTGAGTAGCCGAGAATGGTGATCGCAAAGGAAAAAATCACTTGTTTATGCTTAAAGACACTCCATTCATTCATCAGCATCGGAATCACTTTCGGTTTCCGGTTCGGTACGACCAGCATCAGTCCGATCAGCCCGATCAGGCCTAAAACGGAAATAATGAAAAAGACGGCACGCCAATTAAGGGCATCCCCTAAATAAGAGCCGAACGGAACGCCGAGCATCAGCGCCACGGTTAATCCGCCGTTCATGGAAGCCGCGGCGGCGGAACGTTTTTCAGGCGGCACCATTTCACTCGCAAACACCATGGCGATCGCAAAAAAGGCTCCGTGAATGGATGCGGATAAAATTCTGGAAATCGCCAGCACGGCGAAGTTCGGCGCAAAGACGCTCATCAGGTTGGCAAGGACGAAGATGCCCATCAACCCTAGCAGCACCGGCTTTCTCGGCAGCTTAACCGCGATAATGGTTACGATCGGGCCCGTCAGACAGACGCTTGCCGCGTACGCCGTAACAAGCATGCCCGCTGAAGATACATGTATATGAAAGTCATCGGCAATCGACGTCAGAATACCCATGACAGCATATTCCGTATACCCGATGGAAAATGTGCAAATCATTAAAACAAAAATCATTAATTTCACAGATGGCTGTTTCATTTTGATATTCAACGCAAATCGCCTCCTTTTTATTAAAAAACAACGAATTCCATCTTAAAAGATATCAAAAATGAATTCAATCATTTTTTACTGAAAGGCTGAAACGAATGTGCCCGAAAAGAAAAAGAGGCCGGAACCGGCCTCTTTTGTTATTATTTTTCTTTTAAAACGGAAATCGGCAGTGCTTCTTCCCCGTCAGACGGGGAAGATCTGTGTCCCCAGGCGAATACGCCGTTGATGTAATCAATGCGGAAAGTGTCATCAGAACCTTCTATCTGATACACCCCGCCGGGCCGAAAGTCTTCCGGGTTCAGCATGTAAGCTTTGGCCATCGTCATTTTCCGTTCAAGCACGGCCAGTTCATTTACAATGCCCATCTGTTCCGCTTTTCGCGCTTTTTCCGTCAGTCCCGCAATTTCTGTCTGTAGTTCATGAGGCGTCATTTGACTGTATCGTTTGTCCATTTCAGTTTACTCCTCTTCCTGCAAGAATTGATCAATATCGTCAATCGAGAATCCTTTTCTGAATAAGTACTGTTTGACCTTCATTCCGCTTTCATAGCTGCCGTCATAGCGGTATTTCCTGATCGCTTTTTCCGCATGAGCCTTCAGAGCTTCCATCTCGGCTTCATCATCATTTTCATACTCCGTCTGCTCCAGAGCGGCATTGATGACGTCGAAAGGGAAACCTTTTCGCTGAAGCTGCATCTGCGCCCGCTGTCTGATCTCTTTTGTGGACAGCTTTTTGTCTTTTTTGAGGATTTTGCCGATATGTTTCAACGCTTCTTGTATCTGCTCATCAAATGTAAACGCGCTGAGCGTCTCCTTGATGGTATCGTCGTCTATTCCTTTCGCTTTCAGCTCGCGGAATAGGACGTCAGGACCTTTGCCGTTTGTTTTTTTGTGGGTGCTCGCATAGGCTTCGGCAAATTCTTTGTCATTTAAGTAGCGGTAATCGTACAGTTTATGGATGACTTCAGAAATAACCATGTCCGGTGTTTCTTTTTTCTTCAGGTGATCCCGGACTTCTTTTTCAGACCGCATCCGATATGATAAAAATTCTACGGCGCGGTTAAAGGCTTTTTTCACGTCATCGCCGTGCTGGATCTCAAGAATGTCAAGCTCGTCCAGTTCTTTCCCTTTTTTCAGGTCAAAACGCACAAGTACGTCGGCGTCGACGCTGAATGCATATTTCTCATCAAGAAAGATGTTGAAGCGCTCGGTATTTTTCTTTTGGGTCGATATTTTTGTAATAAACGGCATCCCGGTCTCCTTTCCCGCCCCGATGTTCAGGCGTTTTCTTTTTAGCAAATGAGGTACAGTATATGTATCAACGTGTAAGGAGAGATGGATATGAATATCGCGATGACAGGCGGCACTGGTTTTCTGGGCCGGCATCTGACAGGTGTGTTTACCCGCCGGGGACATCATGTCTATATTTTATCAAGAAAACAGAGAGAAACCGAACAAAAAAATGTGACATATGTTCAATGGCTGGCCGAAAACGCGGCGCCTGAGCGCGAGCTTCCCCCTATTGATGTATGGGTGAACCTCGCCGGCAAATCCATCTTTGACCGCTGGACGGACACAACGAAAGAACAAATCATTTCAAGCAGAATAGAAGCGACGAGAGAAGTCAGACGGATTATGAAGCAGCAGCCGAAAAAACCCCGGGCTTTGATTCAGGCAAGCGCAGTCGGCATTTACGGCACAAGCACAGAGAAAACGTTCACTGAGCAGTCCGATACGTCAAATGAAGACTTTCTCAGTCATACGGCTCATATGTGGGAGCGTGAAGGCCAGAAAATTGAAGCGCTCGGCATCCGGACGGTATATGCCAGATTCGGCGTGATGCTCGGTGAAAAAGGCGCCCTGCCGCTCATGGTTCTCCCTTATAAGCTGTTAGCGGGCGGCACCGTCGGCTCTGGACGGCAGTGGCTGTCATGGGTTCATGTCGATGACGCCGCGGAACTTATTGCTTTTGCGGCGGAGCATGATGACTTGTCCGGTCCCATGAATGTGACATCGCCGAATCCCGTAGAAATGAAGCAATTCGGAAAGACAATCGCAAGCGTTCTGCACCGCCCCCATTGGATTCCCGTACCGGAATTTTTACTGGAGAAGACCTTGGGAGAAATGAGCCTGCTGATCGTAAAAGGCCAGCGCGCCCTGCCTAAGCAGGCGCTGACATCCGGTTTTCAATTTACGTATGAAGAACTTGAGTTGGCTTTAAAGGATCTCTTATCTGCATAAAAACGGAAATAAAAGCCAATCCTATTGGTATTCTGTTTTGAAGGAGGGTCTTCTTTTATGGAAAAGAAGCGCGAAAAACATCAGCAGGGAGCCAATCTGAAAAAAATGCAGGAAGTCCTTTATTCCGGTGAATTCAAAAAAGCGGAAAGAGCAGCCAAACGGAAATAAACTGAATAAAAATCGGGACCGGGCAGATACTATGTTTGTTTGATATCACTTTTTTCAGGGGGCGATTGATATGGGCAGAAATCATACTCACAAAAACCGTGATAAAAACAAACAAAAACTTCCTCAAGTTCCGGATGCTTTGAAACGCGAAACAGACGGCACGTACGAGGAATATTCAAGCGAGCTTGCTGATTCCGCTGACCGCGAAGCGCAGGCGCGGATGAAAGCCGCTGACAACAGAGCTAAAAGCAAAACCCGCTAATACGAAATCCCCGCCTCTGTATAGAGACGGGGATTTTTTTACAACTCGGTAAACAGGCTTTTTGCCGGCGTCCGTTCTTTCGCCTTAGGCTGTTCATCCGGATAGCCCGTTTGAATGATGGCGGCGAAGCGCTCATTGTCTGCAAGGCCGAAGTCTTGGTGCACCTGTTTGTCATACATGATGCGGCCGCTTTTCCAGACCATGCCGATGCCGTTTTCATGTGCGAGCAGCTGAAGGTTTTGAATCATGCCGCTCAGCGCCGCGAAATCATCGTTTCTCGTAAATTCATTTTCATCTTCTTTTAAGACGACAAGCAAAAATCCCGGAACGGCGCTGAGGTTTTTTCTCATGTTCCGCTCTTTTTCCTCGTTGAAATCATCTTTTATTTTTTTGAAAAATGAGACGTAGCTGTCCGCAAGCTTCGCTTTTCCCGCTTCGTTTGCTGCGTAAATAAAACGCCATGGCTCCGTCAGTCTGTGGTTCGGCGCGTAAACGGCCGTTTCAAGCATATCTAATATGACTTCAGAAGGTACGGTTTCCGGCTTAAACGACCGGATGGATCTTCTGTTTCTGATTGTATGTGCAAGACTTTCGTTTTGCTGTAGTTGTTCGGTTTTCGGCATGCCGATTCACCTTCCTATTCAATTGAAAATGATTATCATTTATAATATAACGGATACGACCGTCTCTTGTAAACCGTTACGGAAGCTGAAAATTGATTGATTCGGCATACACGGCCGTTCCCGTCATCTCGATTTTCATCTTTTCGTTATCTTCTGTAATCCTGATTTCCACTTTTCCGTCTTTCCCGATTTCGTGGCCTTGTTCAATCGTGAGGCATTCGGCTTCAGAGCCTCCGTATTGCCTCATATAGGCCGCCATAACGCCTGAAGCGGTTCCCGTGACGGGATCTTCGGTCGTTCCGGAGAAAGGGGAAGAAAAATGGCGTCCGTGCAGATCACTTTCCGGATGAACGGTTTCCAGAGAAAACGGATGAACGCTCGCTTTCGGAAGATCGCGCAAAACAGCGGGGAATTGTGCGTTTTCCGGCACCATATTCCGTGATGCTTGAAGTGATCTCAGCGGAACAATCAGTGTCCAGATCCCCGTTGATCCGTAAACAATCGGCAGCTCGCTGTGAAAATCCTCAGCCGTAATCCCGAGCGAGGCCGCAAGCTTTTCTTTGTCGCCCGTAAACGGCAGAAATTGCGGGGGTGCCTGTTTGAGCGTGATGTATACCCGGCCGTTTCGTTCAGCGGCTTTTGCGGGAAGAATGCCGGCTTTTGTCTCAATTTGATATGTCTGATCAGCCTGAAGCCTTCCCTTTTCAATTAATGCGTAAAGAGAGGCGACGGTAGCATGTCCGCATAAATTCATTTCGTGGCCGGGTGTAAAATAGCGGATGCGCAGATCGGCTTCTCCGCTTTTGCAGAGAAATGAGGTTTCATTGTACCCTGCCAATTCGGCGATCATCTGCATCTCTTCATCTGAATAATCATCTCCGTTAAAGACGATTCCTGCGGGATTTCCCAAATCAGGAATATCGGTAAACGCTTCATATTTAAACACGGTTGCCTGTTTCATTCATCAGCCTTCCTTTCACCTTATGATCATGTTGTTCAGTATAACAGAGTAAAATTAGAATTTTTAGTTAATTCTTCAAAAAAAGACGCCTTTTAACGGCGTCTTTTTTTGGTTTTTCCGATCAGGCGGGTGACGAGAATCATCGTGACGGACAGCGATCTGTTTTTGCGGTACGCCAAGTATTTCCCGCGCCACTCCGGTTTGTATTTTTCTTTAAAGGCCCGCAGCCCGCTGAAGCTGTACATATACCGGACGTTGTTGAAAATGACGGCCGCGATTCTTTCCGACCAGAAAGATGTAAAAGCCGTTCCTACGTTTGACAAAGGCGCCATGCCCATATTAAAGGTGGTATAGCCTTTTTCCTGCGCCCAGAGAAACAGACGGATGAAAAGCGCGTCCATAATCCCGTTCGGCGCACTTTTCCGATAACGCATCAAGTCGACTGATATCTCGCCTTCCTGATACATCGGCATCAGGTTGGCAAAAGCGATGATCTCCCCTTCCGCGTCTTTCACGTAAGCAATCGGCGCCTGTTCCAGATAATCCCGGTCGAAGAAACCGAGAGAAAAACCTTTCTCTTTTTTCGGTCCGAGCCATTCGTCCGAAATGTCTTTCAGCTTGGCGATAAACTCGGAGGAAAACGGCGGTTCCCCGACATGAAATGTGTAGCCTTCGCGGTCAAATTTGTTGTTAATCGCCCGCAGCCCCGCTTTTTTCTTACCTGACAGCGTAAATGCTTCCATATCCACGAACGCCTCTTCTCCGAGCTTGAAGAAGTTATAGCCGAAGTCATGGTACAGCGCCAGATCTTCACGTTCGATCTGATAAAACATGACACTCAGCCCCTGCTTATGCGCTTCATTCAGAAATTCCTCAATCACAAGCGGAAAAGAGTCTCTCTGTCCTGACGGATCACCGAGCACGACAAGCCTTCTGGAAATCTGGCCGAACAATAAAAGCGCTTTGCCGTCGCTTGAGAAATAAAACCGCTTATCCCCGAGAAAGCCGAGATGGCTGAGGGCGTTTCCGCCTTCTTCCGCCAAAAAGGACTTCAGCCGTTCAGGATCGGCCTTTTCTCCGATCGGCTTCGATCTTTTATGATAAAAGACCGTAAACAAAAGGAAAAACAGCGGCACAACAATAATGGCCGTCATCGTGGCATATGTAATGTGAGAATTGTTATGAACGAAATAATCGTGGCGCAGCAGCCGATTCATTTTATCCCAAATAAAGCCGGCAATGAGATTGTAGTTAAACAAGGCGATAATAAACAGAGCGGCGGCAAAAATCATCTGGCCGAGCGTATACGATGCCTGCTCTCTGATAAACTGCCGCTTTAACAGCACCAGCAATACAATGACGACAGGCAGAATAAAGATCGCGCTGATGTTCAATCCTTTTAAGAAACTGAACACAAAACCGCCGACCAGCGCGGCAACCGCCATTGAATAAGAACGTTTCGTCCGTTTGTATAATTCAATCGGCAAGATTAAAAGAATCAAAGCCGCGCTTAACGATAACGCGTTAAACGCAAGGAGCGCCGGGCGCGGAATATGCGGGATGACCGTCTCCCTGTCAATCGGCAGGGCGACGGACGCAAGCACAACGACTCCCGCCATAAAAACCAAAAGCGACAGCGAACCGTAAAGCACTCTGATTAAGATGGCGCGCTGGAATACGAGAAGCACGTTCGTCGTTTCCACGGCGGGCGCCATCTTCGGATTTGATTCCAGCCGTTTAAGCGTATTTTCCGTTAAATCGCCGGCCGCAAAGAACAGCCCGAACACAAACGGAATAAATGAATACACAATCCGGTAGATGACGATGGATGTCACAACCGCCTCCTGCGGAAAGCCCATATTCTGCATGCCGAGCAGAAACAGAAGGTCAAACGAACCGAATCCTCCCGGCACAAGGCTGATGATTCCCCCGATAGCGGCAATGGCAAATACACCGAATACATGGCGGACATCCGCGTGAATCCCCATGACATACAGGGAATAATACATGACGACGGCCGCCGCAAACCATTCGGCAAACGATGCCCCGATGTAAGAAAAAACCGGATGCCTCGGTTTTGCTTCACCGTCTTCTGCGCGAGCTTTTTTATTGTTGATCCAAGCGGCGATTAAGGCTGCCGGCACAATAAGCGCCACTCCGGCGATTACAGCCCACAGCCACGGTTTCTCACCTGTAATCTCTCCGACCGGCAGAATGCGGGCAATGGTCAGGATACTGAAGACGGACAGCCCGAGCAACGCTGAGGACGTAAGCCAGGCGATGCCTGCGACAAGGCGTTTTACGTCATTCGTATGCTCTTTGTAAAGCATCGTCCGCAGCCCGACGCCCGCCAGACCGCCGAATCCAAGGACATTGTTAAAGGAATTGGCGATAAAGGAGACCCTGAATACTTTCCAATTCGGAATGTTGAGGCGAAGCGTCCGTTTCAGCACAAAGTCATAAAAGGACATCGCGCTGACGGCAAGAAGGCCGAGCAGAACGAGAATAAATAAATCGTAACGCTCAATCCCGTTAATAATATACAGCGTTCGTTTAAAAGAAAGGTCTGTCAATTCCTTTTTGGACTGATAAATGACTAAAAGCAAAACTGCAATAGGAAATAATACTTTTAATATCGATAAGGCATTCTTTTTAGTCAGCAATGTTCTCTCCAATCATCATAAAATAGCTTATTTATTATAATTCCCCCAATAATCTCCAACATATTATACACTACCACCTCACATTCAAACAAAACTCGTCTGCAACTTTCTTTCTCTGATTAAAATCAGTAATATGGTATGCAGGAGTATGAATGAGGAAGTGAGACGATGGATTATAATCTGCATGATACAACGGTATTAGGCGGCGATATTTTTTCTCCTGAGGAACGGGATATTTGGGTGCTGTACATGAAAGTGATGACCTCGGCGGGACTCGGCGATGTGTCGGAGTGGATGAAGCTTGATATGAGCATGCCGCAAATGAAGGTGCTGATGCTTCTGAACAACCACGGGACGCTTAAGGTGAGTGACATAGCGGAGAAAATGGGCGCTTCTCTTTCAAATACGACGGGGCTCCTTGACCGTTTAGAAAAATCATGTTTCATTACACGCGCTCCGTCAGAAGAAGACCGCCGTTCAGTCGTCGTTCAATTAACGGAAAACGCAAAAGATATTTTCCGCAGCCTTTATCAAAAAGGACATGTAAAATTGAAGCGTTCATTGGAAACGCTGACCGCTGAAGAAAAACAAACGGTCAATCAAGGACTTGCCATTTTGGCAAGAGCGCTTGATTCTTCCAAACAGGCATAGAGATGAAAAAGGCCTGCCGGTATCGGCGGCCTTTTTTTGTTTGACATTTAATTCACTTAAAGTGAATAATATACTCGAAGTGAACTAAAAACGGAAGGATTGATCAGTATGGGGGAGCTATTGCAAACAGAAAAAAACCAGAGCCGGGCCATCACTCTTTTTACGATCGGTGTGTTCATGGCGGCGCTGGACAACGGAATTATTTCCGCTGCTCTGACGGCGATTAACAGCTCTTTTGATGTTTCTCCTTCATGGGGATCGTGGGGAGTGACCCTTTACACATTGGGACTCAGTGTCAGTGTGCCGATTGTCGGCAAGCTGTCGGACCGATACGGGCGGAAAAAGCTGTTTATGATGGAGGTCGGGCTGTTCGGACTCGGCTCTTTGCTTGTCGCACTCAGTCAGAGCTTCCCGATGTTTTTGGCGGCACGGCTCATTCAGGCGCTTGGCGGCGGCGGAATTTTTATAATCGGGAGTTCGCATGTGCTGGCCGTGCTTCCGAAGGAGAAACAGGGGAAAGCTCTCGGGCTTTTAGGGGCGATGAACGGTATGGCGGCCGTCCTCGGACCGAATATCGGGAGCTTTTTGCTTGATGTAACCGGGTCGTGGCATTGGCTGTTCTTGATTAACCTGCCGATTGCCGCCGCTTTGGTTGTGTGCGGCGGTTTGTTTATCGCTGAAACGAAAGAGCCTGAGGCGAAACGGCTTGATCTCGCCGGCACAATGCTGCTGTCTCTTGCGATCTTATCTTGTATGATCGGTATCACGAATCTCAATGGGGCGAAGCTGTCAGAAAGCATAATGGACGTAAAGGTGTACGGGTATCTTTTGGGAGCGGCACTTCTCTTTCTGGTGCTGCTTAAGGTCGAAAAGCGGGTTGAAAACCTGGGGGGCGATCCGATTCTCGCCTACTCGCTGCTGCAAAATAAAGTGTTTCAATGGACGCTCGTCATCGGATTTTTATCGGGAGGGCTGCTCGCTGCGGTCATTTTTATTCCTTCTTATGCGGAGCAATATTTGCACGTATCGGCGGAGAAAGCGGGTTATTGGATGACGCCGCTTGCGTTGGCGTCAGGCATCGGAGCGTGGCTCGGCGGGGCGGTCACGGATAAAAAAGGGCCGGTCTTCTCCGCGGCTGTATCAGGCGCCATCGCCTTTGCCGGATTCAGCCTGTTTCCGTTATGGGTGACGGATAAATGGGAATTTGTCACGGCGAGTGTCATTGCGGGGATCGGTTTCGGATTTCTGCTCGGGGCTCCGCTGAATGTGCTTGTATCAGAAACAGCGGGCCATAACAAAGGAACAGCGCTCGGCACGCTGTCACTCGTAAGGCAGGTCGGGCTGACGCTCTCTCCGGCTTTATATGCCGGCTTCATTACAGCGGGCTTTGACCGGATCGGAGATGACATTAAAAACCGCTTAATGAAAAGCGGCATTCCCGCTGATCAGGCGCAAACGCCCGATATTGGCGGCGAACTTTCTTCGTTGCAGGAGCAGGTAAGCCGAATCCCCGTTCCCGCCGTCAAAAAAGCGGTTTCTGATGCGATTGAAGCGGGCATTTCCAGCGGCTACCACCATCTTTATACGGCAGCCGCCGTCATTTCATTATGCACGATCGTGTCTGCGGCTGTTTTGGCGTTTTTCCGGAAGCCGGCATCCTCTAAGACAGATGCCAGCCCATCCGCCGGGAAAGCTCAGTAATATGGGCGATGTGATGTTCAGAGTGCCAGACATATAGCCCGAGCGCCTGTTCCAGCGTAACCGTCTCTTTAGATACAGGATGGAAGTATGTCCGTTTGAATTGGGCTTCCGTCATGGAGTGCAAAAGAGCGGCCCATCTTCTGTGCAGGATCGTTAACAGCTCAAGCGCATCCCCGCAAGCGGCGGTTTTGGAATCATGAAGAGCGGCCCAGCCTTTTTCATCATAAGGACGGATTTCCGGTTCATTCTCCGTTAAGCTCAATTTAAACCGGGTATAGCCGTTCATGTGGCTGTCCGCCAGATGGTGAACCACTTGGCGGACAGTCCATCCCCCTTCGCGGTACGGCGTATCAAGCTGACTGTCCGACATCGCTCTGACAGCTTGTTTCAGTTTGGCCGGAGCGTGTTCCAGCGCATTGATCCATTCTTGTTTCTGTCCGGACGAAATCGATTCAGCCGGCTGATATTCTCCAATCGGATAGCTGAGGGTTTGTTTTTCCATTTTTGTCTCTCTCCCGCTGATCGTATTATGAAAGTATGATGGTGATGTCGCAGCCTTCCGCTTTCGCTTCACGAAAGACCTGAAGCACACTCTCGGCGCCATTTTCTGTAAACTGCTTGCTTTGTTCAAACTGTCTCCATTCTAAAACGAGGGGATATTCCACCCAGCCGGTCAGACAATCCCATAAAGCGTCAAGGTTTTCACCGTAGTATTCAGGAAGGGCAAGTTCCTTTTTCAATGTCTGGTGCAGGTCGCTCATACTTCTGATTTGCTCCCCGTTAATAACTGCTTTATTCATGCGCGGCTCCTTTCTCTTGATTTTATTCTATCAGTTTACCATTTTCCTCTTCAGAAGTGACCGGAGTCTGCCGCGGTTCCAGCTGAACGATTCCTTGCCCGCCGTCAACGGCCACCCTGTCCCCCGTTTTCAGTTTTGACGTTGCATTTCCGCACCCGACAACGGCAGGAATCCCCAGTTCCCGGGCGACGATCGCCGCGTGGGACAAAGGGGCGCCGACGTCCGTTATGATAGCAGCCGCTCTTGGAAAAAGCGGGGTCCAGCCTACATTAGTTGTCGACGTCACTAAAATTTCCCCCGCCGCAAAAGAATCCCCGTCTTCCGGGACATCAAGGACACGGACAATGCCCTCCACTCTCCCGGCCGCTCCCGCGAAACCTTTTAAAGTATGCGCATCATCCGTTTCCGCAGGCATAAAAGCATCGTAATAATCCGCTCTTCTGTCAGGATCCTCAGCCCATTTAAACGGATTGAATCTTCCGTTAATAACGGATGGGAACGGCGGCAGTTTTTTATAGGTTTCATAGTTTTGCTTTCTCGCTTGAATCGACGCAACCGCCGGCTCTTTCCCCGCGAGCAGATCGGTTATTTCATGCAGATACAGAAAGAAAATATCGTCCTTCATGCCGGTCATTTCCGCCGCTCTGAGCGCGAATGCTCTGGCTGTCCGGTACACCCTGACAAATTCGGATCTGGTTGTTTCTCTCATATTCGCGTATTCTGACGCTTTTTCCATTTTGGCTTTGAGCCATTTGACCTTATGAGGAAACTTTTTTTCAAATCTTCGGAAGGCCTGTTCATGCGCCCGCTGCTGTTTCAAAAGCAGTTGTTCGGCATCAATACCCGACTCCTTGTGTTCTTTGATCTGCTTCGTCAGCCAATCCCGGTTTTCTCCCGGATGCGGTATGGAAAGTTCGTATTCATGCGGACCACGGTGGCCTTGGTTCCTGAGATATTCTTCCTCGCTCATACGGCCTTTCATGACTTGATCAATGCCGATAATCGGCTCCAGGCTGGCCAGTCCGCCTTTTCCCCTCAGATTGGAAAGCAGGAGATTCGCATCTTCTATGCCTGCGAGTTTTGTTAATTGAGAGGTTAACGACGAAGAGGATTGCGCAGAATCACGCCCGCCGGATATTAACGCAAACCACGCGTTGCATAAATACGGATAGATCTCATTGTTCCATATCGCTAATAATGCCCGCTCCGTTTCGGCGCGTTTCAGCTTTTCCTCAATATTCCGGCACCACTCCGGCGATTCGTCCAAGTAGGAGGACATGTTTTTTTTCGCTTGCTTCATTTTCGACAGATACGGTTTCAGTTTTTTCGGGATGATCTTCAAAAGTTCATACTTTGAGAACGGATATAAAGGAATCTTCATTTCCGCCGGGATTTCTCCCAATGTATCGCTCATCATTTTTCCAATTTTTCCGCCTTTCGGATTCAGACCGAAAGCGGCGAGAACGGAAAGAGGCTGGCTCATATTGTTATAGGCTCTGCCGCAAATATTGCCGGACCAGACATAATAGCCCGGAATGATGCCCGACTCTTCATCCAGATTCCGGAGGAGCGACCATGTCAGCGGCGTCATCACATCGGGAATCGCTTCTCCTATATTGGTGTTTGTCCATAAAAAATCACCGCTGAAAGAATCGTTCCATTCATAGGTTTCCAGATTTCCGGCTTGTAAGGTCGTAATCGGGCGGGATTGAAGAATATACAATGTCCCGCCCGCGGCGGCCCATTCAATATCCTGCGGCCCTCCAAGATCTTTTTCCAGCTTTTTCGCCAGTTTATAGAGCTTTGACGCATATTTGCGAAATTCCCCGGGGCCGTCATATTTTTTCTTGGGCCGTGCCAGTTTAAAAGAATAGGCATCGGCTTCCCCAGAAACGAGCTGCTCCCCGAGACCGTAGACGTAATTGCCTGTCATCTCCCGCCTGCTCCCCGTAATCGGATCTGCGGTAAACAGCACTCCGGATATCTCAGACGGTATCATCAGCTGGATGACGATTGCGATTTCATGCTCATCTTCCATTCCCTGAACGGCGCTGTACGCTTTTACTCTTTCTGACTGTACCGACCGGCGAACTTCATCAATCGCCCTGGACATGTCTTGATCTGTTTTGACATTCAACACCGTATCGAATTCTCCGGCGAAGGAAGCCTGAGCGGAATCCTCGCTCAGCGCGGATGAGCGTACGGCAAACAACGCAGCTGCATGGCGGCTGCGGATGGAATTCACATATTGATCAACAGCCTCTCTCGCCTGATGGCGGAGCTGTCCGTCCTGAAAGGCTGACGGCAAAATCACAAACCCTTCAGGCACAGGATACCCGCTTTGATACATTTTAGAGAGAATGCTTCCTTTTCCTCCCGCAAAGGAATAAAGTTCGGCCGGAAGTTCTCCGAATGTTTTGACACAGTCATTCATAATGTCCCCGCTCCTTTTTAGTCGTTCATCCAAGCTCACAGTTTTTCTCTTTTTCACTTTTTTTGAAAGTATTTCCTATAAGTATACAATATATCGGTCTTCACAAGGGAGAAAATCAATGGCGTTATTTTGTCATAAATGCATCCGTCAAAACAGCCGCAGGCGGGGGCTTTGTTTGCAGGATGTACAACTATCCGTCCTCGTGCAGGATAAAGCGGACCCGTATCAAAAAGGCGGCCGAAACGCCGCCTTTTTTTCAGACTGTGCGGCCTTGATGCGCCGCCGTATTTCTTTTGGTCTGCTTCGGCTGATACACTTTCCCGACAAACAGGTATCCGTATCTGAAATGGTTGCACCCCCACGATACGAAAATGGGACCGAGCGTGCAGATCAAAAATAAAAGAAGAATGGCAGCCGCTAAAGGCATTGACCGCAAATAGCCTTCCAGAAGATATCCGCTGATTAAAAAGTAGGAGTGCAGCAGATAGATTGAAAACGAATAGTTGCTGATCATCATCACAATCGCGGGCACTTTTTTGAGCTTTGAAAACAGATGAAAACACAGAAAGATCATACTGACCGCGTAAATCATAATATCCGGACGCTTAGAGGAAATGGAGCCGCCGCTGATATATGAAACGGCCACAATCAATATTGCCGATACGGCCGCACTGAAGTAAACCGCATAACGGTACTGATTGATGAGCGATAAAAAACGCGGATATTCCTTTCCGCAATAAAATGCCAGACAGAAATAAAACACCCAGCCCGGAAACGGAACCCAAAAGAACGGAAAAATAGAATCAAGCCCCGATGATGCCGGCGGATGAAAGATCGAAAAGTAAGCCAGATAGACGGCGTTGATGATAAACGAAACAGACAGCACCCATACTGGGGATGTGTTGTTCAGCCAGCGGTGCAGCAGCATATGGAGAATGTAAAATTGAAAGATCACAAGAATGAAGTAGCCGATGAAGTTTCCTAAAAACACATTTTCTAAAAATTTACCGATCACTGAAACGAATCCGGCTCCTTCTTCCGCCACGCTTTTCATTAAAATGGCATCCACCGCGGCAATAAACAGAAACGGCACGAAAATGACTTTGCCCCTTTTCTTTAAAAAACCCGCTGGAACGCCTTTCGGGTATGACCTGGCAAGCAGAAATTCCGAAATAAAGATAAACGCCGGCGTGCTGAACATCAACAGGGTCCGAAACGCATCAACCGTATGGGCGGCACTGGCTAAGGACTCTTCCTGAATCATCAGCACCATTGAAACTGCGTGAAGCAGAACGACACTTAAACAGGACAGGCAGCGAATTACGAAAATTTCTTTTATCTGCATGCGGCCGCTCCTTTTTCACAAGCGCGCCGGACTTTGGCGTATGCTTGGCGCAGCCATTTTTCCCGCAGTTCGGGTGTGCTCGTTCTGACGACAGAAAAAAGGTTCCGCTCGGCTTTTTGAATGCCGCAAAATTGCAGAATGCCTTTTTTCAGCGTAATCCAGTCCGAGTTTTTCCGGAACCACTTTAAGTACCAGCCCGGGGAGTCCGCCGTATAAAAGACCTGTGCCGTCTCTGCCCGGAGCAGTCCTTTTACGCGGCCGTTTTCATATGTGTAGGCTTCTCCGGCGACAAGCACTCTGTCAAAAAAGCCTTTCATAATCGCCGGAACGCCTCCCCACCACAGCGGGTAGATGAAAATGAGATGATCCGCTTCTTTCATCAGTTTCCGGTATTTCTTCGTTTCAGTGTCCCGGTTCATGTCAGAGCGCTTTTTTTCGCCGCCGTACTTCAGCACGGGATCAAATTGATCGGCGTATAAATCAATGACCGTATAGCTTTGGCCGCTGTCCTTTAAAGCCATGGCGACGTATTTTACGAGAGCCGCATTGAAACTGTTCTCATCCGGGTTTGCATACACAATCACCGTCTTCATATGTCCCTCCCAGTATTTATTAATTTTTACAATGATTATATCATGATGTCATATGAATGAGGCAAAGACACGAGAAAGGCTTTTTCCGGTTCTGCTGCCGTTTCGCTAACCCCTTGCTGCAAATTTTCGCTGATTTTGCCGCCGCGGATTCAATGACAAGCATCCGGCGCTTCTGCGTTTTTAAGCGGCCGTATGGTATACTAGCTGTCAAATGAATGGGCTTGGAGGACAACATGAGAATTTTAAAGTACGCGATTTTAGGGCTTTTGCGAAAAGGCGAATTGAGCGGATATGATATATCGAGCTATTTTAAGGAAGAGCTCGGCCAGTTTTGGAGCGCAAAGCACAGCCAGATTTATCCGGAATTAAAAAAACTGACGGCTGAGGGATTTATTACGTTTCGCACTGCGATTCAAGGAACGAAGCTTGAGAAAAAAATGTACACGCTGACTGACAAGGGAGAGCTGGAGCTTGCTGCCTGGCTGACGAAAAAAGACCCGATTCCGGAAACGGTGAAGGATGAATTTATGCTGAAGGCCTATTTCATCTCTGCTTTGACGCAGGAGGAAGCGGATGAGCTCTTCACCGATCAGCTCGTAAAGCGGCAGGAGAAATTGTCCGACCTGGAAAACAGTTATCAAGAACTGATGACATCGTCCGCGGAGGCGGATTCATTTTCTTCTCCTGATTTCGGCCATTATCTCGTGCTGACAAAAGCGCTTGAGCGGGAACGGAATTATATTTCCTGGCTTGAAGATATTTTGGCGCTCATCAAAAAAGCATAAACAAAACGGGGCGGCTCTGTATCTGCAGGCCGCCTGTTTACGTTCTGAGAACCGCATTGACAAACGAATCAGCCATTAAAATAAGAAAAAGCAGACTGAAATAAACAATCGAATAAAAAAACATCCCCTTCGACCATTGCGTGTCATCCGCCGCCTGAAAGCCTTTGACGCTCCGGTACAGCCAGATGGCCCCGAGCAGGAGAGCGGTTGCGGTATAAAACGGGCTGACGTCTATATAAAGAGGAACGAGCAGCGAAACCGCAGTCAGAACGGCGATATAGCGCAGCATTTTTATTTTTGTGACGCGATTGCCTTTTATGATCGGCAAAAGCGGAATGCCGGCGGCACGATACTCTTCCTTTCGCCTGATTCCGATCGCCCAGAAATGCGGCGGCTGCCACAAAAACATAATCGCGTATAACAAAATTGCGGGCATATCAATGTACCCGGTCAGCGCGCAATAACCGATTAAAGGCGGAGCCGCCCCCGGAAAGCTGCCGACAAATGTGCTCCAGACGGATTGTCTTTTAAACCAAAGCGTATAAACGACGGCATACAGCAAAAATGCAAGCAGGCCAAGAACGGCGGTCAGTACATTAAGCGAAGCAAGCGTGATGAATCCGCATGCGCCGAGACATGTGCCGTACAGGATCATGACCGTCGGCGGTATTTTTCCCGTGACGCTGGCGCGGGTGCGGGTTCGCGCCATCTTTGCGTCCATGCCGCGGTCAAAGAAGTTATTAAAAACAGTGCTTGACGCCATGACTAACGCCGTTCCGATCATGGCAACCGCCATGGCGGCAAATATACCGGGCCCTCCGCCCGTCCTTTCCGACTGAAGCCATGCGATCCAAAATCCGCCCAATGCGGCGAGTGAATTTGAGATGATAATCCCCGGTTTGGCAAGAATGATAAAGTCCTTGACCGTCATCCGGTTTCCGTTATGCTTCATAGACTGTTCCGTCTGTGCTGCATTTGAATTCATTTGTTGAGGTTCTCCTTTTTCGGCTTATCATATCAGGAAGAATCAGGAAGCACAATTTATTTTGGGCATTTTTCACACAATTGTAAATTGTATATGAAAAGCCGCATCTTGTGACCGGATGCGGCTTTTCCCTTTTTCTATTCAAAGTCTGCCCATACTGCTCCCTGATCCGCCGAACGGACACCATTTTCAATCCAGCGGATGCCCTGAGCCCGGGCCGGCGATGGCGGGCTCCACGCATCATTTTTGCGCCCCACTGAGATGTTCGCTCTCTTCAGTCACACAAAAGCCGTGTGTATATTGCAAATCGACGTTCTTCTTTCCCGAGCCTTCCCAAGAAAACTTCGGAAAAATAAAAACCCTTGCCGGTTAGACGGCAAGGGTTGTTTCTTACAGTGTAAATGCGATATCCGCCCCTGATACAGGGTCTTTGACGAATACGCCCTCTTCTTTTTCTTCGATCTCAAAGCCGGCATCGGTCAGCGCTTTTGTCACACGTGACAGCTCTTTTTGATGCGGCAGTGCGATGGTGTAATAATCCAGCCCGCTTGCATTTCCCGGTTTCGGCGGCGCATGTTTTCCGGCCCATATATTCAGACCGATGTGATGGTGATACCCTCCCGCTGAAACAAACAGAGCGGACATGCCCGCGTAATTGCCGACAATGTCAAAACCGAGGATATCGGTGTAAAACGCTTTGGCTTCCTGTAAATCCGTCACATGAAGATGGATGTGACCGATTACGGTTCCTTCCGGGAGACGGCTTTTCCGTTCAGCTCCGGCTTCTTCCAAAAGCCCGTCCACATCGACGGGCGCCGTTTGCATGACGTAATTGCCCTCTGCATCCCGGCGCCACGTGCTGCGGGGACGATCGGCGTATATTTCAATGCCGTTGCCGTCCGGATCAGACAGGTAAAGAGCCTCACTGACTGCGTGATCCCCCTGCCCGAGCGCGATGCCGTTTTCAATCAGCCTGGCCAATGCGATGCCGAGTTCTTTCCGGTCAGGCAGAAGTATTGCGAAATGGTAAAGGCCGGTGACAGACCGCTCCGGGAGAACGACGGCGCTTGGATTTTCTTCAAGCACCAGCAGGACGCGTTTTCCGTCTGCTGACAGTTCTGCGGAACGATCGGTTTGCGAGATGACTTGAAGGCCGATCACATTTTGGTAAAAGCCGAGCGACCGTTCCATATTTTTAATGGTCAATTTGACATAACCGATTGCCGTATCTTGATGAATGCCGGTCATTTGAACGCCTTCTTTCTTATGCTGAAAAAGTTTCTCCCTTTTTTGATTTGAAAAGGAGCTGATCCAATGAAAGCAGTCGGCTTCCTGAAAGCGCTAAGTGAATTGACGCAACCAGTAAGATGAAATCAAATTCCGATCCGCCCATAAATGGTGAGGAAAGCTTCGCCGTGAAGATGGCGCCGACTAATGTGAGGGCAAACAGAACGCCGATTATGCGCGTCGCCAAACCGAAAAAGATCAGAACCCCGCCGACAAGCTCAATCGTTGCGATGACATAGACCATAAAGGCCGGAAGCCCGATGCTCTGGAAAAATTGCGTAGTTCCTTCCAACCCTTGAAACTTGGATAAACCGTGAACAAAAAAGATAATACCTGTTACAACCCTTAAAAGCAGTGTTCCTGTTTCGAATGATTTATTCATAAAATCCTCCTTGAAAATTATTATCACTTACTTTATGTAAGCTAGTATATATACATAACTTATTTACGTCAAGTAATTTTGTTACATTTAACGAAAATAACTTAAAAGTACTATTTGTCTTCGCAAAAAAAGACCTCCGCACTCTGTCGGAGGTCTTTTTCCCTATCTATGATTCCCGGAACTGGCTTTCATATAATTCCCGGTAAAACCCGTTCTGGCTGAGCAGTTCGGCATGGGTTCCTTTTTCAGCCATTTCGCCGTCTTTCAGCACAAGAATCTGATCGGCTTTTTGAATCGTGTTCAGCCTGTGAGCGATGATGACGCTTGTTCTGCCCGCCATTAAACGGCCGAGCGCTTCTTGTATTTTCACTTCCGTCACCGTATCAATGTTGCTCGTCGCTTCATCCAAAATGAGCAGCACAGGGTCCGCCAGCACAGCTCTCGCGATGGAAATAAGCTGTTTTTGTCCTTGGCTGATGCCCGCGCCGTTTTGGGTAAGGACGGTATCGTAGCCTTTCGGGAGCCGTTCGATGAATCCATGGGCATTGGCGGCTTTTGCGGCTGCCTCCACCTCTTGGTCAGATGCATCCAGACGGCCGTAACGGATATTTTCCCTGATGGTGCCCTGAAAGAGAAAGGAATCCTGCAGGACAAACCCCATGTTTTTTCTCAGACTGGATCTCGTCAGTTTTTTGATGTCCGTTCCGTCGATGAGGATTTTCCCGTTATTCGGCTCGTAAAAGCGGGCGATCAGGCTCGTAACGGTCGTTTTACCCGCTCCGGTCGGTCCGACGAAGGCGATTGACTGTCCTTTCGGAACGCTGAAGGACAGATGTTTTAAGATCAGGCTGTCTTCCTGATAGCCGAAGGAGACATCTCGGAATTCAATCTCTCCCGTTTTGATCGGCTGGTGCGTCGCATGCTCTTCATCTTCCCGCTCCTCTTTTTCATCCAGCACGTCAAACACCCGTTCAGCCCCGGCGATGGCCGATAACATCGTATTGAACTGATTGGCTAAATCATTTAAAGGGCGCGTGAACTGCCGCGAGTATTCTGCGAATACGACGATGGAACCGATCGAAATCCACCCCTTCAGCGCAAACAGCCCGCCGACCGCCGCTATAATCGTAAAGCTTAAATTGTTTAAAGAGTTCATGACTTTCGGAATGAATCCCGAAATTGTCTGCGCCCAAAACCCTGATGATTGTAACGCCGCGTTTTTTTCTAAAAATTGCTCCATGACGCGGTCTTCCCTCGAATAGGCTTTAATGACCTTCGCTCCTGATATCGACTCTTCAATAAAACCGTTCAGCTCGCCGAGGTTTTTCTGCTGCTGCTTAAACAGGAGTCCCGTCCGATTGGTGATCCATTTAATGCTCAAAAGCATGATCGGAATAATCAAAAGCGTGATCAATGTTAAAAGCGGACTCATGTACAGCATGACGGCGATTGTGCCGACGAATGTAATGACGCTCGACAGCACTTGAATGACGGATGTATTTAAAGTGGAGCTGACATTTTCGATATCATTGGTAACCCGGCTCATCAAGTCGCCGAGGCGCTGTTTATCAAAAAACGGTATCGGCAGCTCATGCAGATGGGTGAACAGTTCGCTCCGCATTTTAAACACGGTGCTTTGCGAAATATTGATCATCCAATAGTTTTGAAACCATAAGGACAATGATTGCACGAGGTAAATCCCAAACAGCAAGAACAGCACCCCCGCCAATCCGTCCGTCGTCCGTCCGACGATAAAATGATCAATTGCTTTCCCGATGACGAACGGTCCGAGCAGGCCGAATATGGCGCTTATGACTACCATGATGATCACAAGGGTTAAAAGCCCTTTTTTCTCGGCTACATACGACCAGATTCTGCGCAGCGTGCCTTTTGTATCTTTTGCTTTCGCGCGTTTTCTGCCGCCTTCATTTGGTTTGAGCGGTATTTTCGGATATCGGAAAGGTTTACGAATGTCTTTCTCCACTGTCAGCTCCCTCCTTTCCGAATTGTGATTCATAAATCTGCCGGTACAGATGAGACTGTGCCATCAGCTCTTTGTGCGTGCCTTTTGCAAGCAGTTCGCCGTCTTCAAGCAATAAGATGGTGTCAGCCTTCATCGCGGTCGTTATTTTCTGCGTAATAAGCAGTGTCGTGCATTCATAGGATCTGATCGCTTGTAAAAGCTTCGCTTCCGTTTGAAGATCGAGCGCGCTCGTACTGTCATCTAACAGCAGGAGGGACGGCTTTCTGATAAAAGCGCGCGCGATGGAAATCCGCTGCTTCTGCCCGCCTGACAAATTGACGCCCCGCTGTCCCAGCACCGTGTCGTACCCGTTTGACAGCTTCATAATCGTGTCATGGATTTGCGCGTCTTTGGCCGCTTCCATTACTTCATCTAGTGAAGCATCCTCCCGTCCCCAGGCGATATTTTCACGGATTGTGCCCGAAAACAGAAGCACTTCCTGCGGCACATAGCCGATTTCCCTGCGCAGCCCGCAAGCGGAGAATTCACCGATCGGTTTGCCGTCTATGAAAATACTGCCCGAATCAGCCGTGTACAGGCGCGGAATCAGCTGAAAAAGCGTTGATTTCCCTGAACCTGTCGCGCCCATAATGGCAACCGTTTCTCTCGGGCTGGCTGAAAAGGACACGTGATGCAGCGCGTCTTTTTCCATGTCCGGATAGCGGAAGGACACTTCGCGAAACTCAATCCCGCCTGCTAGCGCCCGTGCCGGGTCGTGCCCCGTTCCCTCGCCGCCTTCTGTTTCCAGCACCTCGCCGATTCTTTCCCCGGAAGCCTTCGCCCGGGAAAATACCATAATGAGAAATGGCAGGACGGACAGCGCACCTGTAATCCGCGTCGCATAGTTAATGACGGAAACGACATCGCCGACCTGCGCTCCGCCCTGAGCAATGCTTTTGGCGCCGAACCATAAGATAAACAAAATGCAGCTGTTCATCAGCAGCATTAAAATCGGCATCGCCGCTTCCACGAGACGAAAAGCGGAGACCGTTTTTTCCATCAGCTTCGTATTCGATTTCAAAAAACGTTTCACTTCGTGGTTTGCACGGAGGAGCGCTTTAATCAGTTTGATCGCCGTCAGGTTTTCCTGCATGATCGTGTTGACCTGATCAAGCCGCTTTTGCACGGACCGAAACAGCGCGCCGCCTCTTTTCAGCACCCACAGCAAAAACAAAAGCAAAATCGGCACCGTGATCAGCAGAAAAAACCCGAGTTTCACATTGACGGTCAGCGAGAGAATAATGCCGCCCGCGATCATTAACGGCGCACGAAGCATAAACCGGAGACTCATGAAAAGCATATTCTGGACCTGCGTCACATCGTTTGTCAGCCTGGTGATAAACGACGTAGATGAGAATTGCGCAAACGTCGAATAAGAGAAGGACTGGATTTTTTGAAAAAGCCCTTTTCGCGTATCATACGCATAGCTCTGGCTGATGTGGGCGGAGTAGAATGAATTTAAAATTCCCGATGCGAATGAAACAGCGGTCATTCCGATCATCACACCGCCCCACAGCCAAACCGTACCGAGATCCTGCTTTAAAATTCCTTCGTCAATGATTTTCCCGATCAGCAGGGGCTGTATCAGCTCTACCGCAAGCTCGATGAGCATGAAAAACAGAGCGATTCCCGCCAAAAGGGAATACGGTTTTACATATGATAAAGCCTTTGACATGTGTAAGCCTCCAAATCCTTTGTTCAATATGTATGTATATTTATTTTATTTGTTTGTCTTAAATGAATAAAGGATTAACCCTTGAACGGCGCACTTTTATTATGTACTTTGTGTAAAAAAAACGAAAATCATTGAGGATAAAAATTGAGGATATGAGGCGTGCAGATATATGGAGGCTGTCTTATCTTTTCTTTTTTACCAGCTCCTGAACCGGAGCTTTGATTTTAAAATGAATTAGCGGAGCCTTTAAAAAGGCGTCCGCTATTCAGGAAGGTCATTTATGCTTTTTCATTTCATTTAACGAATGAAAACGAGAGCGACCCCGAATCCTTTATCAGCATCAAACTCATTGATCACTTTCATGACCTGCCAGCGCTGATTTGGAGCATCAGATTTTGTTGCAATCCCGTTATGAGCGTGAATAAAATCTCCCGCTTTCACAGACTCATCGCATCTGACATATACCTGGCCGATGAGTCCGACAATGTTCCACTCGTCTCTCTCTTCTCTTGAAGCGTAATCTTCTTCAGGCCGAAAGTCCGGATTTTCCTTTGGCGCCATGACCATATGGCCGTTCGCATCTTTCTGTTCTTCATAAACATAGCCGCCAAATTCATTCTTTACGTATCGTCCCGACCAGTGAAAACTCGACTCGCCAAGAATCACTCCGGCGGTCTCGGAAATGACCCCCAGCATGAGGTCACCTTTTTCAGCCGGTCTGATCTTATCACCTTCAAGTGTGACAAGTGTTCCCGTCGGAATCTTTTCCCCTCTCAGGCTTTCAAAATACTCGGCGTAGTCAGAGAATGTCGAGGAACCTGTTACGCCTCCCGCAGCCTTAATTGTTCCTTCTTTTGCGTGAAGCTCAATCTTTCTGTTGGCTGATAACGGAGTGCTGCCGGAACCCCAGCCCCATACAGTTGAGTTCGCATTTGGGTTAATCGTATTATATGAACCGATTACTCCAGATTGAGAACCTCCTGCAGCCTGCCCCCGGACAGAACCGACGACAAAGCCATTAGTTCCTGTAACGTGGGAATCTTTAGATGCCATAACAGAAGATCCTTTATGTTTAAACAACTCATACGGTGTTTTTTTACCGCCTACATGAAATGTTGTTTCATATCCTTGAAAATCAATATTTGATATATTCAGATCCGGACCCGAAGAATAGAGTCCGACCGTTCCGCTGCCGGCTCCCAATCTATGCCCGTATACATTGCTCACTGTACAATTATCAACGCCTCCGCCAAAAGCAAGTCCCGTCGTGCCGCCGTCAACTAGAAAAACACCGTCAATCATGCACTTTCCTACCGCATTTTCTCCGCCAAGAACATACAGATCATGAGCAGCGGAGCGGAACCCGCGGATCGTAATATTCTTCAGATTGACATACCGCCCTTTGTAATAAATCATAATGATCGTGTCATTGCTGTAATCGTATGAACGATCTTCACAAATAGCTTGGAAATTCACTATATTAACTGAATCATAGCCCGAAACAACCAAAGCACTCGCCCCGACGCCTTTATATATAGAATTCTGTTTAGGATTTGTTGCCTGACAATTTACTAATTGAACATCATGGGCAGTTTTTGATGTCGGCTCACCCGATAAATGGTGGCCAATATGTCTAATACAAAAACCGATTGCATTTTCGTAAGCACGGCAATTAGCCAGTTGAACCCGTTTAGCCGCCGGTGCATAGTCATGCGCCTTAATTTCAAAACCGCGGGCACCGCCAATTGCAACACAGCTATCTAAAAATACATCTTGAGAACCGTCATCGATCTCAAAGCAATTTGAATTGGACGTGCCATTCCCATTTCCCATCGGGTGATAAGAAATACAATGGCTAAAAGTAGTATGGAATCCAAAATGACAAGTAAAGTTATCATCGCCGGACCCTGTTGCTTCACAATGAGAGAAAGTTACAAAGTTACAGCCGTTGGGCTGATAATAAGTGGGGTCGTCCATTTCTCCATGTCTGTTATAGTTCGGGCTCGTGGAATCAAAGCCGTGCAGGCCGGCGTTCTTCGCAAACACATGCTCGACAAAAGAATAGTCAACATTCGCAAAAAGCAAACAGCTTGAAGTAGGGCCCTTCGGAATCTTCCAGCCGGCAGGACGCGTATCCTTGTTCCAGTCCAACGTAAGATGGCCGACGTAAATATTTTCATTCCCGTTCGTATAATCGCTGTTGGTCAGAACAGAATGGCCGACCGGTGTTTCGTCTAATAATTTAATGACCGTTCTTTTCTTGCCTGCTCCGACAAGCATTGTATTTGACGGAACAAACAATCCGGATGTTCTGAATATACCCGGGGGTACTGTTACGACATAACCTCCGTCGGCCATGGCATCATGAAATGCCTGCGTATCATCCGTTACGCCGTCACCTTTAGCTCCAAAATCCATAACGTTCCGCTCTGTCACATGTTCAAATCTGTTTTCATACATTTTAAGTCTTTCGTTTAAATTTTCATAAGTTGACGTGCCATTGCTAAGCGCAGCACCGATTTTGCTGTCAATCGCTTCAAAGTTTTGAGCAATGCTTTCAACCTCAATCCCCTCCGTTTTATCGGGTTTGTAAAGTCCTAAGAAAGTCGTATAGTTTGTCATTGCCTTGCCTCCTATTTGTTAATTGCTATTTAAAATACCGCAGAAGTCATTTCGTTTTTTGCACCCCCTCGTTTTCACTCCTGCATGTACAGGTGGCAAAGGTATGACAAATTCATACATTTTTTTCAAAACATAAAAAGAGCGCCGGATTAACAAGCGCTCTGCACATAGTCTGCTGCTGCAGTATTTTAACCGTTCAATATTTTCTCGACACGCTCCCGCATTTGCGGAACGCCTAATCCGACAATGACCTGAAGCGCCCTGCCTTTTCTGACGACGCCGTGGGCTCCCAGCTCTCTGAAATCGGCGTCACTTTTGACCTTTGATTCATCAGCGACAGTGACGCGGAGACGGGTGGCGCAATTGGTGACCTCCGTAATATTGTCCTTTCCGCCCAGCGCTTCAATATACAAAGCGGCCGTATCCCGCTGTGTTTCGTCTGCCGCCGCTGTTTCTTTTGAAGCCTGCTTCCGTTCTCTGTACTCCTTTTTCGAATAGAGCTTTGTTTCCTGCCCTTCCTCTTTTTCTCTGCCCGGTGTGGCGATGTTGAATTTGAGAATGAGGAAACGGAAGACGAAAAAGTAAACAGCGGTAAAACACAACCCGATGATGATCTGGTATACATACGTCAAGCCGTGGCTTGACGCCAGCGGGATCCAGTTCAAGGTCGCAGCTTCGATCAAACCGCCTCCCATATTTCCGACGACGCCGGCCATATACATGACGGTTGCCATGGAAGCGGCAAGCAAAGCATGAACCGCAAATAAAAACGGCGAGATAAAAAGGAATGTAAATTCAATCGGCTCTGTAATTCCCGCTACAATGGACGTCAAGGTGACCGGGATCAAAAGGCCGGCGACGATTTTTTTCTTTTCCTTTGAAGCCGTGGCGTAAAAAGCGAGCGCGATCCCCGGTATGCCGAAGATTTTCGAGTTGCCGTGAAGCGCGAAGCCCCCCTGCGGGAACAATTCTTTCAGCGGTTTGACGCTTTGAGAGTATTCCCCGAGATGCTGAGCCCAATAGGTAACGATACCGCCTTCAGCCACAGCCGGACCGTAAACAAACGGCGAGTAAATAAAATGATGCAGGCCGGTCGGTATTAAAATCCGCTCCAGGAATGTGTAAATCCACACGCCGATCGCCCCGGAAGAAACGAGAAAACTTTGCAGCGAGCCGATTCCGGACTGAACCATCGGCCATACGTATGCCACCGCAAGTGAAATCGGTATCATAATGAAGAAAGAAATGATAACGATGTAGGAAGATCCTTGAAAAATCCCCAGAAAATCCGGCAGTTTTTTATCAAAGAAACGATTGTGCAAATACACGACAATAGATGAAATAAAGATGGCGCCGATAATATTCGTATCAAGCGTTTTGATCCCGGCGATCATCGTCAGCCCGCTCGTTCCGCCGGCTTCCTGAGTCATATCGACATGAAAAGCCCCGCCCCAAACCGTCAGAATCGCATTGATAAAGTAATTGAATGTCAGATAAACTGTAAGCGCTTCCAAACAAGCCCGCGCCTGCGCTTTTTTCGCTAAGGCGACAGGGATGCCGATCGCAAACAGGAGCGGCATTTGATTAAAGACGGTCCAGCCGCCTTGTTCAATGACATACCAGCATTGATACCAAAGCCCGTCAGGATCAGCCAGCGGCCCCATCAGCGTTTTATTTTTAAACAGCGTGCTCAGACCGACAATAATTCCGGAAAATGCAAATAACAAAACAGGCACAAACATCGCGCTGCCGAAGCGCTGGACTTTTTGCATCATTTCACGTGACCTCCCGCTATTCATCAAAATTTTCAAGCTCTTTATAATCAACATATGCACGGAATAACGATTCGCCCACCAGAAAAAACGGGGCAAATGCGACAATTTCCGTTTTATCGCTTAACGTCACCGGCTTGCTGGTCGCATAAAGATTATACGGCGTCGTTTGCGCCAGGACGTTGTTTTTCAGATTGGTGATTGAAATAAACGGAACTCCCTTTGCGGACAGGGTCCTTACCTGCGGAATTAATTCGGGTGTTTCGCCTGATAAAGAAATAATGATGAATACGTCATCAACCTTAAAATCATCACACATGATATCAAACTCTGTGATGTCCTGAATTAAAATCAGATACTTCCGCCGGGATACAAACATCCGCTGCAGCTCACGGGCGCACACCCTCTGAGCCGTCCCCGATCCGTAAACGAAAATCCGTTTTGCTTCATCTATCAGCCGGCACATCTCCGTCATATCTTTTGACTTCACGTATTTTACATTGGCTTCAATATCATCCAGCAGCTTTTCAAACGTCATATTCTCGCCCTCTTCAGGCTGATCCTCCCATTTCAGAAAAACACGGAATTCACTATAGCCGCTGAAGCCCAGTTTTTGGGCGAGCCGCAGGATGGAAGACCGAGAGACATTGCAGGCTTTCGCCATGTCATTGATACCGAGATGGTAGCACGTATGCTTATGATTCAATATATATTTTAAAATATAAAAATCGTTGTCATTTAATTTCGCGTAATGCTGATTAACCAGTTCTTCAAGACTCATCCCAAAAATCCCCCCGTTTTCTTTCTATTATATAGAATAACAGATAAAGAAAACGGGGAAGATTGTCATCAGGAAATAGGAGACGGGCTTACATCAAGCTCAGGCCAGTAGTCTTTATTAGCCTCCATCAGATCTTCAAGAATCAGTCTTGCCACACGGGCATTCGGCACTGTTTTTGACAGGATCAGCGCCTGCCACAGCTTTTGAAACGACCGCTCTTCCCACGCTTCAGCCGTCAGTTTTTCGACAGACACCTGCTGTTCCATCAGGCCTTTTTGAAATTGCGGTATGTTCCCGACTGAGAGCGGTTCCGGTCCGTTTGAACCTACGAGACAAGGAATCTCAACCATGGCTGACGGATCAAAGTTTGCGATCGCGCCGTTATTTTCAACGATTAACAGCATTCTCTCCCCTGTGTTGTAAGCGATGGCCCGGGCAAGGTCGACGATATAGGAAGCATGATCATCAATTTTAATTTCACTGTTCTCCGATGATTGTTCGCGCGTAATCATATCGCATTGGCTGAAAATGAAAGCTTCCCGCCCTTCCATGACTTCGTTGGCTCTCGTATGGTTCGGATTTGATTTTTTCACCATATCATCCGGGAATAAGTAATATTGCAGATATGTGTTCGGAAGCGTATCCGGATCAGCCGCCTGTACGTCGCGCGCTTTTTTGAATGTGTCATTCCAGCTTGCTTCAGTCTGTTCGGCCTCCGTCTTCGGAACGTAGCCGTATTCACGGACATGCTCTTTCAGCTTCGGCATTAAATCATTGCCCTCTCGATCGGTGATGGACGTCCACCAGCCAAAGTGGTTCAAGCCGTAGTAACGGACGTTCATTTCTTTTCGTGAAGATAATCCGAGGATGTTCGCCATGCGATCCTCAATTCCGACCGGCATGTCGCAGATGTTCAATATTTTTGAATTCGGTCTGAGGCGCCGTGTAGCTTCGGCCACAATCGCCGCCGGATTGGAGTAATTCAGCATCCATGCGTCAGGCGAGTACGTTTCCATATAATCAAGAATCTCCAGAACACCGCCGATAGAGCGCATGCCGTATGCGATTCCGCCCGGCCCGCATGTTTCCTGGCCGACCACGCCGTACTTCAGCGGGATTTGTTCATCGAGTGCGCGCATCGCATATTTTCCGACGCGGATATGCGCCATGACGAAGTCAACATCCGTAAAAGCCGTCTCTGGGTCATCAGTCGCCAAAAATTCAATGTCCGGCGCTTTTTCTTTTATGAATACCTCACACGCACCCGCAATCCGCTCCTGCCTTTCTTTATCATTGTCATAAAGTTTCAGCTTTCTGATCGGAAACTCTTCCAGGTGATTCAAAAGCATTAATACAATTCCGGGGGTAAATGTGCTGCCGCCGCCTGCAATAACGATTGAGAATGATTTGTCTGTCATGTGAAGCCCTCCTCTGATAACGTTTACATTTTATTTATATCATGAGAAGGTCCGATCTGTACCGGGTTTGGAGGAGTTAGATCATTTGATCATTTTTAGTTATTTTTCTCAAAAATCGGGAAAGTTCCCACAGGTACAAAAAAGGCCTGCTGTCATCAGCAGACCCCTTCTCAAAAATGCTCTTGTAAATCAGAAAGCAGCACTTCCTGCTCAAATTGTGGATTTCCGATCGGAAAAATCCTGGCTGTTTCCTTGTCTTCGTTGACATGCTGAATATAAATCGGAACTCCTTCATACGTCACATACGCCATGGCGGCGGATTCCGAAATGTCTTTCGCACGCTGTGTATTCACGTCTCAAACCTCCTTTAGGCCTCACACATAACGTGTCCGGCAGCCAAGAGAAGTATGCTTGTTTCTTACAATTGTCCGGCGGTGAGTTTGAATTTTTTGAGGCGTTTGTAAAACGTGCTCCGCGGGATTCCGGCCATTTTGGCGGCCTGTGTAACATTCCCCTTCGCTGATTCAAGCGCGTTTACGATGATGTTTTTCTGAATGTGCTCCCGGATGGAGACAGGGGACGCTTCTTCCTGTTCATAAGACTCGGCCGCCTCTTTAAGACCTGACGCTTCAAGCAGGGCTGCGATGGGGCGCCCTGACAGCCGTCCGTCCGGGAACATGACGGAAAGACGTTCAAATACATTAAACAATTCCCTGATGTTCCCCGGCCATTTCCGGCTCTTTAATAGGTCTAAAAAATCATCAGGAAGCTCCCCCCGCCAGCCGCGATTTCGCTGAAATTCAAGGAAGAGGCCGGGAATGTCTTCGGTGCGTTCTCTTAATGGAGGGAGGTGGATCGGACAGACGTGAAGCCGGTAAAATAAATCTTCTCTCAGCTTTTTGCATTCGACAAGCTGTCTCAGATCAGTGTGGGTGGCAGTGATAATTCTGATGTCAACGGGAATCTCTTTTGTCCCGCCGACCGGGGTGACTTTCCGCTCCTGCAGCACCCGTAACAGAGCGACCTGCATGGAGTGTGATATTTCTCCGATTTCATCGAGGAAAAGCGTGCCTTTATCGGCTTTTTGCAAAGCGCCGTTATGTCCTTTCCGTTTGGCTCCGGTGAAGGCGCCTTCCGAGTAGCCGAACAGTTCGCTTTCAATCAGCTTTTCGGGGACCGCCCCGCAGTTGACAGCGATAAACGGGCCGTTTTTCCTGGAGCTGTTGTTGTGAATCGCCCGGGCGGCAATCTCCTTTCCCGTCCCGGTTTCTCCCGTAAGACAAACGGTTGCGTCCGTTCGGGCGACAAGCTCCAGCTGCTGGAGCATATGTCGGGATGACGGGCTTTTGCCTGCCGCACCATGAAATATAAACGACGGCTTTTCTTCTCGTTTAGATAAGTAAATGCATGAGAAGCCGTTCTCCTCCCGCTTCGTCTGCTTGATATGATAGCCCTGTTCCTCAAGCTCGCGCAGCATATGTCCGGTAAAATGCTGAACGGGACGGCTTGCGGCGATAACCCGGCTCATTTCATTGCAAAGCACGATCGGATCGTGAGACCGGGTAAGCCCGGCGAATTTGCTGATCATGTCAAGTTCTGTCATTTTGATCTTTAGGGCAAGCTCCCGTTCCGCCGTATAAGCGATGGAGGAGGCAATTCCGAGCATAAAAGGCTGAGCGCGGGCGGCGGGGCAGGAAATATCAATGACACCCGCCAGCCGCCCGTCTTCATAACGGATGGGCGCGGCGGAACAGCTCCATTGATGAGAAGCGAGCGAATAATGTTCAGAGCCGTGTATCATGACCGGCTCATTTGTATAAAGAGCTGTCCCGATCGCATTCGTGCCGACGGCCGTTTCCGTCCAGCGGGCGCCTTTTAAGAAATTGATGCGGTTCGCTTCATGAATGGTGCGCGGGTGGCCGTCAACTGAATGGACAACGCCGTCAGAATCAATCAGAAGAACCATCATTTCCATTTCCCGCATCGCCGTTTTCATTCTTTCTGCGTGCGGCGTTGAGGCCGCTAAAAATAACGCATGCTTTTCGGCCTGCCTTTCTAAATGATCTGCCGGCATTACATTCGGTCCCTTTTCTAGATAAGGATTGACGTCGGCTTTTTTGCAGCGGTGCCATGAGGCGGCCACCCGCTTCTGAATACGGGATTCATCGAGCACGCCTTCTTTCACAAAACGCTTCCAGGTTTTAAAATCATTCCGAATGACATTCATTGTATTCGCTCCCCCCTGTTCAGACCATCTTTTCATATATTGTAGGGGAAAAGTAAAGCGCTTTCAACGAAAAATACCCCTTCTCATCTGAGAAAGGGTATTCCGGTTATACGGAATGCACCGCAAGTCCGGTGACATTCAGCAGGGCTTCCTGAAGCGTTTCTGACAGAGTCGGATGCGCCGCGATAAAGTGCTCCGACATATCCGCCGTCATTTCACCGTTCATCATCATGACCGCCTGACCGATCAATTCCGTCACGTCCGGCCCGATCATTGACACTCCGACGATTTCTCCGAATTCCGGTTCGGCAATGATTTTCATTTTGCCGCCGTGCTGATGCTTAATTAACGCTTTTCCGTTAGCAGAAAATGAGCATTCTCCGATTTTCACATCTCCGTATGTCTCTCTCGCCTGTGTTTCCGTCAGCCCGACAGCTGCCATTTCGGGCGATGTATAAATACAGCGGGGCACCGCCCGCATATTGACTTTGCTGTCCTTTCCCGAGGCATGCGCGGCGGCTGTGATTCCTTCATGAATGGCGGCATGCGCGAGCTGCATTCCTCCGGCCGCATCGCCGCACGCATATATATGAGGCACATTGGTCTGCATATGGTCATTGACTTCAATCCCGCGCGGAGAATACCGGATGCCGGCTTGATCCAAATTCAGCCCTTGCAAACGCGGCTTTCTGCCGATTGCAACCAAAATGTGATCAGCCTGAGCCTCAATTTCTTTTCCGTCTTTTGTCCACACGGCGGTTTTCCTTTCTTTGTCAATCCGCTGAAGGGCGGCTTTTGTCTGAATATCAGCCCCGCTGTCTCTTAAAGAGTCTTCGAAAGCGGCGGCGATTTCCCCGTCTTCTGCCGGGAGCAGCCGGTCAGCCGATTCAATCACCGTCACTTTCGTTTTAAACCGGCTGAATAAAGAGGCAAATTCGCTGCCGATCACACCTCCCCCGACAATGAGCAGAGACGAAGGGATTTGCTGTAAAGAAAGCGCATCTTTGCTGTCGATCACCCAATCGCCGTCAAATGGGGCAAACGGCAGCTCCGCCGGTTCAGATCCGGATGCAATCAATATCCGGTCCGCTTCCAGAATGTCTTTTGCGCCTCCTTCTTCTTCAACAAGCAATGTCTGCTCTGTGAGAAATGAGGCTGTCCCGCTGATGACTTTAATCTGATTTGCTTTCATTAAGTATTGAATTCCCTGCACGAGCTGGCTGACGATTTGCCGTTTGCGCCCCTGCATGCAGTTCCAATTGAGTGTAATGTTTTGCGGCAGTTCGATGCCGAATGTATTTGCATGCCTGATTTTATCGAGCACATTCGCACTTTCCAAAAGCGACTTTGTCGGGATGCACCCCTCATTGAGACAAGTGCCTCCGAGCGGCCCTTTGTCGATCAGAACGACTTCTGCTCCTCTCCGCGCGGCAGTCACGGCAGCTGCATATCCGGCCGGCCCGCCGCCGATAATGGCTAGTTTCATTTTTTCACCTCTCTCTATAAAATCAAACCGGCAGGCTCTTCAAGCAGCGCTTTGACCGTTTTCAGGAAGTCCGCAGCCGGGGCGCCGTCACATACTCTGTGATCAAAGGTAAGACTCAGCGGCAGCATGGTGCTTTTGACAAGCTCATCTCCTTTAAACGCCGGCGTTTCATAGCTTGCGCCCACTCCGAGAATACCGGCTTCAGGCGGATTAAGAATCGGGGTGAAATGCTCAATTCCGTAACCCCCGAGATTTGTAATAGAAAATGTCGATCCGTGCAGATCATCTCCGGAAGCATTGCCTTCCCGCGCCCGGCGTGCCGATGTGCTGATGTGATCCGCAAGCTCAAGGAATGAAAGCTTTTCCGCATCCCGGATCACCGGCACGACGAGACCGTTTTCAAGAGAAACCGCCATCCCGAGGTGGACATATGGATAGGTGATGATCCGCTCCTCTTGATAAGAGCTGTTCAGCTCAGGATGCTGTTTCAGCGCAAGCACCGCGGCCCGGGATACGAAATGTGTGACCGTCAGTTTAACACCGCTCCGCTTTTTCGCGCTGTCGGCGAGCTGCTGCTGCCATTTTACAAGCTCCGTAATGTCCGCTTTCATCGTCAGCGTCAGCTGGGCGCTGTTTTGCAGGCTTTTGTGCATTCGGTCTGCAATCACTTTTCTCATCGCTGAAGCCGGTTTTTCCTCCGGCTGTGCCGTCTGTACCGAAGACTGCGGTTCAGCTTCCGTCTTCATCGCCTTGATGACGTCAGCTTTTACGATTCGGCCTCCGGGACCCGTCCCGTTCAGCGTATCGACTTTCAATCCGGCTTTCTCCGCCATTTTTCTGGCAACGGGAGATATTTTCACGCGGTGTTTACGCTTTTGCCCGGCTTTTGGAGCGGGAATATGTTCAGATTCAGCTTGCGGTTTCCCTGCTTTTTCAGGAGCCGGCGCCTCCTTCTCCCGCACTTCTTCGCCGTTTTCCCCGATATAACAGATGGGTGTTCCCGGCGGGACCCCTTCTCCCTCTTTGACTTTAATATGAAGAAGCGTGCCGCTTTCAGGCGCTTCTATTTCCATTTCTATTTTTTCCGAGTTGATGCTGGCGATGCTTTCTCCCTTTTCTACCGGGTCGCCGACTTTTTTATTCCAGACGGATACTTCACCTTTCTTCATCGCCATTCCCAGCTTCGGCATTACTACTTTTACAGCCATTCTATATCCCTCCTTTAATTCATTGCCGGCTCGCCAAGCAATTCAAGTGTGACGCTGACAATACGGTCTGGTGTCGGCAAATATTGATCTTCAAGCACCGGCGAAAACGGCACCGGTGTATGCGGCGCTGTAATCCGCTTAATCGGCGCATCAAGCAAATCAAAGCCCTTATCGGCGACAATCGCAGCAATATCCGTGGCGATGCTGCAGCGCGGATTGGCTTCGTCAATGATGATCAGCCGGTTTGTTTTTTCTAGCGATGTGAAAATCGCTTCCTCATCTAAAGGAGACAGACTCCGGGGGTCAAGCACCTCGGCGTCGATGCCTTTCTCAGAAAGCTGTGCAGCCGCCTCAAGCGCGGTATTAACCTGCTTGCCGACCGCAAACAGCGTGATGTCGCTGCCTTCGCGTTTGATATCCGCTTTTCCGAGCGGAATTGTATAATAATCTTCCGGCACCTCGCCCTTCATGCTGTAGGACGTTTTGTCTTCAAAAAAGAATACCGGATCATTGTCTTCTATTGCCGCCAGCAGCAAACCTTTGGCGTCATACGGATTGGACGGCACAACCGTCTTCAGACCCGGGATGCTGGTGAACAGGCCATACAGCGCCTGCGAATGCTGAGCGGCTGCCCGGAACCCGGCTCCGTATGTGGTGCGGACGGTGATCGGCACTTGCGCTTTACCGCCGAACATATAGCGGAATTTCGCCCCTTGGTTGATCACTTGGTCAAAGCACGTTCCGATAAAATCATTAAACATCAGCTCGGCAATCGGTCTCAGCCCCGTGGATGCCGCAGCCATGGCCGCACCCATATAGCCCGCCTCAGAAATCGGTGTATCCAGCACTCGGCTGCGCCCGAATTCCTGTACGAGCCCCTTTGTGACCCCGAGTACACCGCCCCATGCCTCATCATCTTGCAAATGATCGACCGCCGCTCCCCCGGCGACATCCTCACCGATTAAAAGCACATTTTCATCTCTTCTCATCGCAAGCTTCATTGCTTCATTGATCGCGTCCGACATGCTTATGACTCTCGCCATCTCACATTCCCCCTTTTTCATATGACACGTAGACGTCTGTCAACAGCTCTGACTCTTTCGGATACGGACTCTTTTCGCTGAACGAGACGGCTTTTTCAATCGATTCGCTGACTCGCTGTTCAATGTCTGACAATTTATTTGCATCTGTTTCTTTTAGAAGATAGTTTTTAAAGCCTTGGATAGCATCCTTTTCTTCAAGATGCTCAGTCTTTTCATCCTTTGTTTTATAAGTTTGGGCATCGCCTTCGAAATGGCCGTAGTTTCGGTAAGTCATACATTCAATCAAAGACGGGCCTCCGCCGTTTCTTGCTCTTTCTATCGCTTCCCCGGCTGCCTGATAAACTGCTAAAATATCTTTTCCGTCCACCGTGACCCCAGGCATGTTGTAGGCAGCCGCCCGATCGGCGATTGAATCACAGGCTGACGCGTACTCAAATGTCGTGGCTTCGCCGTAGCCGTTGTTTTCGGCGATGAACACGACAGGAAGGTTCCATACTGCCGCTAAGTTCAGCCCTTCATGGAAGGTGCCTTGGTTATTGGCTCCGTCCCCAAAGAAGCAAACGCTTACATTTTTAGTTTGTTTATATTTAGCCGTGAGCGCTGATCCGCATGCGAGCGTGAATCCGCCCCCGACGATTCCATTTGCGCCTAACATGCCTTTATCAAGATCCGCAATGTGCATAGAGCCGCCTTTGCCTTTACACAGTCCGGTCGCTTTTCCGAATATTTCCGCCATCATGCCGTCCAGATCACAGCCTTTGGCGATACAATGGCCATGTCCCCTGTGTGTGCTTGTAATGCTGTCGCCATCATGTAAATGAGCGCACACCCCCGCAGCTATCGCTTCTTCACCGGCATACAAATGGACGAATCCGGGAAGCACTCCTTGCGCGAACAGTTCATGCACTTTGTCTTCAAAGCCCCTGATTTCCAGCATCTTTTGGTACATCCACAGCGCTTTCTCCTCAGTTAATGACAAGCCTTCTCGTTTTAACAATTCCATTTTGGGCGCCTCCTTCTATTTAGGGTTCACACTTATAAATGCAAGAAGCATGCCAGCCTTTGAAGCCCGTAAAATGAATGTTTTTATTTTTACAATGGAGACAGTTTGAGACAGGTGTCTCATTTTGTCTCGATCTGTTCCCTTTGTCTCGTTTTATGGCATAAAAAAAGACCGGGCATCACCCTGTCTTTGACAATGATCGACGTATTTATTTCCTCGGAAATCTTTTATTGCTTCATTCTTCCGCATACAGTCTATCGCGGCGTTTGAGTGGTTACACTCTTTTTTTCATATCCACGTGCTGCAGTTCATCCTTTTCTTCAACAGCCTGATTCAGCGCTTGAAGCATGTAGCCAATGCCTTTATACGATGACAGAGGCCAGGTGATATGCTGATGCTCTCCGATGACGGCATTTAGAACACTTCGGTATTTTTTCCCGCCAAGCATGACAAGCTCTTCGACGTCGGAAAAGCCTTTTTCATGAAATTGACGGCGCAGCTCGTCCGCTGCCATGATCTCCGGGTGACCGGTTCCAAAAGTGACATCGTAATTTCCGGGAACAGTATCATCCGGACGAAGGAATCCGTGCTTCGCCGACAAAATCACCCACTCATCGAAAAATGCTTTCGCATATCGCTCGCATGCCTGATGAAACGGGCTGAGATAAGCGTCTTCCGCCCTTACCGGCCCTGTATCTGAATGGACATCCCAAATTTTTTTCTTGCCGCAGGGGATGATGCACAGTCGTTTCATTTTTCTCTCCCCCTTTATGATGTATGTCCTATCAATGTACCATTATTCGTTTATTTCTGCATGACGAAACCGGCCATGGATCTGTCTGGGTAAAAGCTGCACACAAAAAGACCCGGAATTCAAACCGAACTCCGGGCCGGATGAAGAGTTGTTTATGTCACTCTTGCTCCATCCCATCAAGATACTTTCTCTCAAAGTCATCGAGCAATGCACGCACTTCATCTGTTGACTTTGTATTCATGCATTGATTTCTTAATTCACTTGCTCCCCGGAACCCGCGGAGATATATCTTGAAAAAGCGAGGGAGCGGTTTATATGCTCTAGCTTCTTCTTTTGAATACTCATCATGGAGATCCAGATGCAATCTCAAAAGATCAAGCAATTCCTTACTGCTATGCTCTCTCGGCTCCTTTTCAAAGGCGAACGGATTAGTAAAAATGCCTCGTCCAATCATAATCCCGTCAACACCGTATTGTTCAGCGAGTTTCAAGCCGGTCTCCCGGTCAGGAATATCCCCATTGATCGTCAAAAGGGTATCTGGCGCAATCTCGTCACGAAGTTTCTTAATTTCCGGGATCAACTCCCAATGCGCATCTACTTTACTCATTTCCGCTCTTGTACGCAGATGAATGGAAAGATTCGCAATGTCTTGTTTCAGTATGTGTGTCAGCCAGCCGCGCCATTCGTCAACATCCGTGTAGCCAAGTCTCGTCTTCACACTTACCGGCAGACCTCCTGCTTTCGCCACCTGTATTAATTCTGCCGCAACTTCAGGACGGCAAATCAGGCCGCTTCCCTTTCCATTCCCCGCCACATTAGGGACAGGACAGCCCATATTGATATCCAGGCCCTTAAACCCTAATTCCGCCATCCCAATACTCATTTGGCGAAAGTTTTCAGGCTTATCTCCCCATATGTGGGCAACCATCGGCTGTTCATCCTCCGTGAAAGTCAAACGGCCGCGCACACTATCCTTCCCATCCGGGTGACAATAGCTTTCTGAGTTTGTAAACTCTGTGAAAAACACATCAGGTCTGCCTGCTTCACTCACAACATGGCGAAAAACGACATCCGTCACATCTTCCATTGGTGCCAGTACAAAAAATGGCCGCGGTAATTCACGCCAGAAATTATCTGTCATAACAAATCCAAATCCTTTCATGATGGGATACAGCCAAACCTTTATCCCAAAATTAAAAACTGACCATGCTTCTTTTACACTTATAGCATGTGTCAGCACTTCTTATCAAACGATAGTAAATTTTGAACATTTCACTTTTTAAAAAGTGAAAAAGCAAACTGGAGTAGAACACATTAATTGAGTTAACGTAATAGACTACCGCTATAGTTAACCCCATACCGTTCATTTCTGATCAACTCAGTCAACTCCTTCACCTTTAAAAGGGTCTGAGAGAGAAAAAGTGTGATGATTATCTACACCTAATTTTTATTTATATTGTGGTTTATTAAGATTAGCGCTGACCTTCATCTTTCTTAGCGGCCTTACTTTTGCTCTTTTTGGATAAAAAGGAGTCCAACCTAAATAGAATATCATATGAGTTCTCCCTATTACCATAAAACAAATTTCAAGAAATAAGTTGATTAAGCAAATGGGGCTGGGGGGGGTATATCTGAGTACTGAAGAGAATGTAAAAAGAAAAAGCCTTAACTTGCCGATTGTGAATCACATGAAGTAAAGAGGATGGGAAGAGAAAATAAACTTGAACTTAACAGAATTCAAGAACTTCAATCTGGATCTTTTCGGATTTGCTCATGGTTTAGAAATAACCAACGCAGCAAGTGGCTTGGCTCTATACAGTATATGTACTAAGGGTCGATCGGCTTTCAAAGCCCATATGTTAATATCTTTATACAATCACCTATATATATTTGTATAAGGTTACGCTTCGGTAATTCTGATCCAAAACCAATAAAATAGACTGCTGACTAAGTGCCGCAGTCCTCACTCATAAGATTAATAAGAAAGTGTTCATTTTCTTTCATCATTAAATAAGGCGTCAGAAGTTATTGCTTTCATTCGAATATTCTTTGTTATACCTGTAATGATTTGTATAACAGTGAAAACCCCCAAGAAAACAGTGACAATATTAAACCATGGATTATCATAGAATGAAAGATATGTTTGAAAGAAATCCAGTTCAGCTATGTTTGCTGGGAATCCATTCATTTCTCTATAATTCGGACCCCATCCCGTTAATTCTACAAAACTAAAATAAAGCTGTGATATTAAAAATGCCAACAACGTGTGAAACCAACTTTTTTTATATAACGGTCGTTTTTTATATACTTTACCCATTTCAATTACCATTTCCTTTTCTGCAATACTTTTTAGCCAAGTGACAATCTAACATCATTATATGATGAAGCACGATTGTCGCGATAATTACTTATTAAGGATATAACCATCGCAGGTATTACTGTAAGAGTTGTTATCACTTGTGGTTCCGCCTCGGATTTATTCCTTTTTTGGGAATAAGGGAAATAATTGGGGTCCTTTTTTCCTGTTTAGGCTTTCATATTATGTATAACGACCAAACATGCTTTTTTAGTGTGTTTGATCTTTTATCGATGTGCCAACTGCCGCTGGTGATTAGTGTAAGTAAGCACCCTTGCCTTTTACAGCTTCTACTTCAGAACCTTCGTTCAGTTGTTGAAATTCCAATATCTCTCATTCGGTTTCACCTCCTGTTTATCTTTTATTAAAGACCTACTTACTTTGGCATGATAAATACTTTACAGTTGAATAATGTTACAACTTCATCTAAAACCAATGATATCAAATTATTTTACATTATCCCAATAATGTCATAATACACCACATCATCATTATACAAACGAGGTCAAAATTGGCTGTTTTTCACTCGCTTTTCCACACGTTTTTCAACTCTTTTCGTCAGTTTAAATAAAGATCTCCGAGAAAAGAAGAAACATAAAGTTTAGAAAAGACAGCCAGGGCAAAGGCTCCGCATAAAAAAACCCGGAAATCGGAAATGTTTATACCGAATCCAGGTCTGATTACGAATTGTTTATTTTAGTTAGACGATTTCAACACAAGCTTCGCCACGGCTTCCACATGAGCCGTCTGCGGAAACATATCCACAGGCTGAATATATTCGACGCGATAGTCCTTCGACAGCGTCTGCAAGTCTTTCGCCAGTGTGGAAGGATTGCAGGATACGTAGACGAAGCGTTTCGGTTTTACTTTTTTGATGGTATCTAAAAATGTTCTGTCACAGCCCGTTCTCGGCGGGTCGACGATGACCACGTCAGGACGGAAGCCTTCTTTCGACCATTTCGGGAGCCAGTGTTCGGCTGTTCCTGTGACATATGCCGCGTTTTTGATGCCGTGTTTTTTGGCGTTTTTCTTCGCATCATCAATTGATTCTTTAATGACGTCCATGCCGCGGATCTCTTTTGCGCCGCTTGAAACCCACATGCCGATCGTACCGACGCCGCAATACGCGTCTACGACTTTTTCTTTTCCTGTCAGCTGAGCCGCTTGTTTCACTTCGTCATACAGCTTGACCGTCTGCTCAGGGTTGAGCTGGAAGAAGGCGCGGGCGCTCAGTTCAAATGACACGTCACCGAGCACTTCTTGAATGGCATGGCTTCCGGCCAGCGCTTTTGTTTTGTCACCGAAAATGACGGATGTGCGCGCGCCATTGACGTTTTGAATAATCGATTTCACTTCCGGCAGTCGGTTCTGAATGGCTTTGACGATCTCATCTTTATTCGGCAGTGTCTCTTTCGCAGTGACAAGCACGACCTGCACTTCGCCTGTTTCAAAACCGACTCTCGTCACGATGGTGCGGACATCGCCTTTTTTGGTCCGTTCGTTATAAACGGATACGTTGTGTTTTTCCAAAATACGGCGGACGATACCCGTTGTTTTGTTTGTCGCCGGATGCTGGACAATGCATTCCTTAATCGGGACGATTTTATGAGAATCAAGTCCGTATAAGCCGGCAATGATGCTGCCGCTTTGCGAGCGTCCGACTTGGAACTGGCTTTTGTTCCGGTAATTCCAAGGGTTGTCCATTCCGATCGTATCTTTAATGTTCATTTCTTCGACATTGAATCTCGTATGACGTTCCAGAGACTGAATGACAATGTCGCGTTTTTCGCGAAGCTGCTGGGTGTATGCCAGATGCTGAAGCTGACAGCCGCCGCACTGGTCGTAGACCGGGCATGGCGGCGTGACGCGGTGTTCAGACGGCTTGCGGATTTTTTTGACGCGTGCTTCTGAAAATTTCGGCTGCACATTTGTCGCTTCGGCAACGACTTCTTCCCCGGGCAGAGCGCCGGGAACGAAGACAACTTTTTTCTTAAAATAGCCGACGCCCTCTCCGTTAATGCCGAGACGTTTGATGGTCAGCGGAAATGTCTGCCCGATTTTCAATTCGGCAGGCGCCTTTTTTTGATGTTGATTCACGTTTTTTTCTCTCCGTTTCTATATAAAGCCTTTCTCCTGGGAAAACGGCTGATTTGAAATATCACATCTTTTCAGTATAACATGCAGCCGGCGGTTCCTTAATGTTTTTCACTGGAAGTTTCCAAAAATCCTCAAAGCGGTTTTTCATTCAATACTTCTCCACAAATACAAGGACGCATAGCTTAAATACGGCGCCCATTCGCTGCTTACCTGAAGCATCACGTCTTTTGACGGTTTATCCTCAAGGGCGAAGCGGCGTTTGATGGCATTTTGCAGGCCGATATCCGCCAAAGGAAACAGATTCGGGCGGCCGAGGCCGAACATGAGGACGTTTTGGACGGTCCACGGGCCGATGCCTCTGATGGTGATCAGCTTTTTCATAATGTCTTCATCCGATAAATGGGTAAGTTCCGCCAGATTGAGCGCTCCGTCTGCAATCATGCGTGAAATGTCAATCGCATATTCCGCTTTTCTCATGCTGAACTGGAGCTCCCGCAAGTCCTGATAATCAAGCGCCGCGATCGTTTTCGGTTCGGGATAGCACCAGACGCCGTCTTTTTGTTCACCGAAGGCATGGACGAACCGTTCCGTTAAGGTAAATGCGAAAGACAGGTTGAGCTGCTGGTGGATGATGCATTTCATGAGACAGTTGTAGACGTCATATTCCAAGACGAGCGGGGTTCCCGCATGCTCCTCAAAAAGCGCCGACAGATTTGTTTTTGAGAAATGATCAAGCACAGGCTGAAGCGGCTGTTCCCACTGAAAAATGTGTTTGATCCGTTCAATCATCTCCTCGCGGTCCGTTTCTCCGCTGACGAGGAAGACCGGGTCTGCGGCGGTGCCTTCCGCTTGAACCGTGATGACGGACAGTTTGCCGTCCCGTGTTCTGAGCGGCACTTTGATTGATCTTGCATGAAGATCGACCGCATTCAGCGGATCGAGCGACAGCCTTTCAAGGACTTTATCAAAATGATACGGCGGCGTGACCGAAACGGTTTCCTTCCACATATGCTCCACCCCTTTTTGTCCAAGTATATCATGAAGCGGCCGGGCGGCAATTCGTATACTTTTCTTCATAACGCCGCATGATATAATGGCAGGCGGAGGGTTGTTTATGATACATATAACCGCAATCACAACACATAATGAGATATTAGATAATATCCCCCTATCACGTACAGAACAACCGGACATCGCATGGTACTGGATTGATTTTTTCGGCGCTGAGATGCATGAAACCGAGCTGCTGCGGGATTATTTTCACTTTCATCCGCTTGCGATCGAGGATTGCTTTCAGCACATGCAGCGGCCGAAAATCGACCATTATGACGGCTACCGTTTTTATGTGCTCCACGCCTTGAACCCGGACACACTGGAAATGGAAGAGGTGGACATTTTTCAGTCCGACCGTTTCATCGTCAGCTTCCATTTGCACGAATCGCCCGGCGTCTCAAGGGTGAGAGAACGGTTTTTCGCTTCCCCGGGATTAGCCAAAAAAGGGCCGGGGCACATCACTTATATGATTATGGATCAGCTTGTCGATGAATATTTCCCCGTGCTGTACAAAATTGAAGACCGGCTGAATGAAATTGAAGACAGCAGAACCCATAAATCTTACGGCACATTAATGAATGAAGTGTTTGAATTGCGGACGGATCTTTTGAACCTGAGACGGACGATCATTCCGATGCGCGATTTAATGTACCGGATTTTGAGCCTTGACCATGTAAAAGAAAGCCGTGAAACGAAGGCATATTTCAGCGATATTTATGACCACCTGTTAAAACTGGCCGAGCTGATCGAGTCAAACCGTGATATGACGTCAGATTTACGGGACAGCTATGTGACGCTGAATTCAAACCGGATGAACGCCATTATGATGACATTAACCATCGTCTCGACCATTTTTATCCCGCTGACGTTCATCGCGGGGGTTTACGGCATGAATTTCGATAACATGCCTGAGCTTCATTGGAAATACGGGTATTTTATCGTTTTGGGCGTCATGGCCGTTCTTGTGGCCGCCATGCTGTTTTGGTTCGCCCGCAAAGGCTGGTTTAATATTTTCAAGTAAGAACGGCTGCCGGCTGTTCTTTTTTTTGAGAAAACATGATAGTCTGGAAAAAAACGTAAAGAGGTGTGCGCCGTTACCATCTTTTCTCACAAAATCATTTCTTCTGTCCTCCTGCTATTCAGTGTCATGTCCATTGCCCCGCTGTATAACGGCTGTACGGTGTCTGATTACATCTTTGAGTTACTCGGCTTTTCCTCTTGGTCGGAAGACGGAGCCCATATCTCCGTCATTCCCGGGGTCGTCCTTTACTTTGCGGCGTTAATCTGGTGTGCCGCCGCGTTCAGGCGGACGCTTCCCGCGGCGGGGCTGTTTCTGATCTTTCTCAGTATGGGGGCCGCTTCCGGTATCAGTCCTGCCACCGAATATGCCGCTTTTTCCTTAAAACAGTTCGCGCCCGAAAAAGAGTCTGTCGAATATTTGAAGCACCGCAGCGAATGCAGTCATCTGATTGAGCGAAAAAGAGCGGGCATGAGCTGCACGCTTTATATCAATCATTACGGAAAAGGGGAACAAACCATTTCTGTCACGCCGGATTTATCAGAAAACATAAAGGACGTCACATTCAAATCAAAAACGTTCACTGTAAAGCCCCGTTCGAAAACAATCATCAAGACGCGGTTTACCGGATTTTATAAGGGGAAAGCCGCCTCAGACTCCGGATGGTCTTCAGAACCTGAACTGAAGGTGGAAATCCTGTACACAGCAGATTAACCATTTTGCATGTATAATGGTGGAAAACTTTTCATTGGAGGGACTGTCAAATGAAGATCGCCATCGTCGGACTCGGCAATATGGGCCGCCCCATCGCCGAAAATATCATGAAAGCCGGATACAGCCTGACTGTATATAACCGGACGAAAGAAAAAGCGGCTGACCTGCTGGATAAAGGGGCCGAATATGCCGAAACGCCCCGCCAGGCAGCTGAACATGCGGACATTGTGCTTTCAATGCTGTCAGACGATGAAGCTGTAACAGGCGTGACGTTCGGAGCTTGCGGCATTATTGCCGGGTTATCTGAAAACGGCATTCATATTTCAATGAGCACGATCAGTACGGCGCTGTCAGAACAGCTTTCCGCCGCACATTCGGGCAGAGGGCAGTCCTTTATTGCCGCTCCCGTCCTCGGCCGCCCCGATGCCGCCGAGAAGGCCGAGCTTCGCATCATCACAGCCGGACCGGCTGAAGCGAAGAAAAAGGCCGAACCGCTGCTTAAAATCCTGAGTCAGCAAGTATTTGATACGGGTGAAGAAACAAAAACGGCCAATGCCGCGAAAATCAGCGTCAATTTCTTGCTCGTTTCTATGCTGGAGGCGTTATCTGAATCATTCTTAATGATGGAAAAGTTCGGTTTAGAACAAAAACAATTTTTAGAAATCGCCGGTGCGCTCTTTGGCTCTCCCGTCTATCAAAATTACGGCACGATCATGGCTGAGGAGAAATTTGAGCCGGCCGGCTTCAAAATGTCTTTAGGGCTGAAGGATACCAATCTGGCGCTCGCCGCCGCAGAACAGGTTTCCGCAAAACTCCCTCTTGCCGAACTGGCGAAGAGCCATTTTGAAAGCGGGGTCGCACAAGGCTTCGGGGATCTGGATTGGGCCGCTTTGATTAAATGTATCAAATAACAAAACACCTCTCCATTACCAGGAGAGGTGTTTTTTACAGGCGCGGCAGCTTCATTTCTTTCTCAAACATCAGGTCATCAATGCTTTTAAACGTGTAGCCTTCTTTTTTCAAATCGGTAATGGCATCGTCCAAAGCTTCTGAATTGTCCTTTGAAACAGTGTGGAGAAGGTAGATCGCGCCGGGATGCGCCTGTTTTATCATGTGATCATAGGCGTATTTTTTCCCTTTTTGCTCGTTAACCTTCCAGTCGACAAATGCGACGGACCAGAAAACGGTTTGGTAGCCGAGACGCTTCGTTTCTTTGAGGACATATTCGCTGAATACGCCGCGCGGCGGACGGAGATACAGGTTGTCCCGCTTTCCGGTAATGTTGTACACAGCTTCCGTGACGGAATCGAGTTCGTCTTGAATCTGATCGCCCGTTTTTGTCGTCAGATCAGGATGATGAAAAGAATGATTGCCGATGATATGGCCTTCCTTTGACATCCGTTTAATCAAATCAGGCTGCTCTTTCACAAAATGACCCGTGACAAAAAAAGTGCCCGTGATGTGATGTTTTTTTAACACATCAAGCACTTTGGGGGTGTACCCATTTTCATATCCGTTATCAAACGTTAAATAGATGGTCTTTTCTTTCGTATTGCCCAAATAAAAGGCATCATATTTTTTGACCAGATTGTCCAGCTGTCTGCCGGCATCCGGCGGCTGATGATTGACGCTGCGTTTAAATCCCCAGTTTATCCGTTCATTCGGCACGGCTTCTGCGCTGTTGATGCCTCCTGCAAGTAAAACGGCCATGCAGCAAATTGAACAAAACCATTTCATGACCAGCACTCCTTCTGCATTTTTCCTTATTTTGCAGTAGGCCCTGCCCTTTTATACAGCCGCATTATGGAAAAAGAAAAACCCCGGCATCCGCCGGGGGTTATTCCCAATCCTTTTTAAAGCGTTCGTATTTTGCTTCCAGATCATCAAGCATGCCAATGAGCCGGTCTATATCTTCAACGTCCGTTGATTCAGGGTCTAATGAATCAATGACATTCATAAACATATCGAGTCTGTTCTTCAGGTAATCGAGCTGCTGATCTTTGCTGTTTACTGCATTCCCCATACTTCCACTCCATTCATTTTTTATAATGGTAGCGTATTTTTTGGCGTTTTTCAATGGTTCCGCTACTTGCGATCTTGGCAGATCAGGTCTAAAATTAACAGTTGGCAGACGTTAGTATGCCCCATTTATAAAGGAGTTAGATAGTCATGACACAAAACACAACACTGCGTCCGATCACACCGGAGTACGATCCTTGGGAAGCGTACATGGATGTCGACCAGTATGGAGATATGAAATTGACGAACGTTGAATTCACAACGACGACTTTGTGCAATATGAGATGCGAGCACTGCGCCGTCGGGTACACGCTCCAGCCGAAAGACCCGAATGCGCTGCCGATTGACCTTTTATTAAAGCGGCTTGATGAAATTCCTCTGTTGCGCTCTATCAGCATTACGGGCGGCGAACCGATGCTTTCGCTGAAATCGGTAAAGGAATACGTCGTCCCGCTTTTGAAATATGCGCATGAACGCGGCGTGCGCACACAGATCAATTCAAACCTGACGCTTGATATCGGGCGCTACGAACGGATTATTCCTTATTTGGACGTTCTTCACATTTCCCACAACTGGGGAACGGTCGAGGACTTTGCCGACATCGGATTTGCGATGATGGAGAAGAAACCGACATTTGAACAGCGGGCGCGCTATTTTGACAAAATGATTGAAAACAGCCGCACGCTGGTCGAAGCAGGCGTAATGGTTTCAGCGGAAACGATGCTGAACAAACGCACGCTGCCGCATATTGAACATATTCACCGGCAGATTACGGAAGAAATGAAATGCCAGCGGCACGAAGTCCATCCGATGTATCCGAGTGATTTCGCCAGCGCGCTTGAATCACTCAGCCTGAAGGACATGAGACAGGCCATTCATCATCTGCTCGACATTCGCGATGAAGAGACATGGATGCTGTTCGGCACGCTCCCGTTTTACGCATGCAGCCCTGATGAAGAAGACCAGAAGCTCCTCCGCCGCCTGCGGGAAGCGAAATACGTTACGGTGCGAAACGACCCTGACGGCCGCTCCCGCCTGAATGTGAACATTTTTGACGGAAATATCATTGTCACGGATTTCGGCGATACACCGCCGCTCGGCAATATTAAAACAGACAGCCTTCCCAATGCATATGACAAGTGGAGACAGACGAAGCTGAGCAAAGAGCTGAACTGCCGCTGCACAAACGTCCGGTGCCTCGGACCGAACGTCCTTGTCAAAAACAGTTATTATCAGGACACGGATTTTTCATTACGAAAAGCCAGAGGTTAACAGAAGATGGAAACGACAATTACGGACATTTTGAAAAGCAAAGTGGTTGAGATCATCATCGTCGCTCTCGTGCTTTACGCCGGTGTTTTTCTGATCAACCGCTTTGTCCAGGTGTTATTTAAACGCATAGATTTCTTGGAGGAACGGAAAGGGAAAACGATTGAAAGCCTCGTCCGATCCATCACCCAGTATACGGCGACGATCGGTTTTATCTTTTACGTCATTTCTTTATTCGTTCATGATTTCGGCCGAATTTTAGCCGGGGCGGGTGTTGCCGGTATCGTCATCGGTTTCGGCGCCCAGTCGTTAATCAAGGACATATTGGCCGGTGTCTTTTTGATATACGAACGCCAGCTTCATAAAGGCGATTACGTGACGATTAACAATCTGTTCAACGGCACAGTCGAAGAAATCGGGCTCCGTTCCCTTCAGATCCGTGAGTGGACCGGCAAGCTGCTTACCATTTCAAACGGTGAGGTCAGACAGCTTCAAAACTATAACATTGATTTTATGCGGATTACCGAGTCCGTCGTGATCAGTTATAAAGAAGATCCCGAGCGGGTATATGCCGTCTTAGAAAAAGCCTGCGACATGCTCAATGATGAGCTTCGCGATTCACTGAAGCGAGATGAATTTCTCAATGCGACGGAGCCGTTTCAAGTGCATGGAATCATGAGCCTGAACAAATTGACGAGAGGCATAGAATTTACCGTCAAAGGCATGGTTCAAGATAAAGAATACTTCTCGGCGAGCCTTGCGGTGAGACGCGTTCTTGCCCGGGAGCTGTACAACAACAATGTGCAATTGCTTGAGGAAATGTATCACACACAAAAAAGCTGATTCCCGAACCGGAATCAGCTTTTTTAGTTATCTCGGCTGCGCTGTCATTTGAAAACCGAATGTGACGTGATCCTGTACCGGAATCCAAGCCCCGATTCCTTGCGAAGTCACATTTTTGACGACAAGTTTCCGCTTGCTGCCTTTCAGCACCAAATACACTTCACCGTATGTTACTTTTCCTTTTTCATTAACGGCCGGAGCGTAGGCGTGCAGGTAGCCGAGCCGCTGCGGAGAAATTTTGTAGGTTTGATCGCGTTTTGTGCCTGCGCCGATAACCGTTTCAAAAGCGAGCGGCAGTTTTGTTTTCTTCATCGCTTTTTGCATCATCATACTTTTTACGTCTTCTGCGTTCGGCACCTTCGCTGTGAGCCCGCCTTTGATTTTGTATTGCTGTTCTTGGGCATATGAGATAACCGCGGTTTGCTGTCCGCCCCGGTTATCCGCTCTGTTTGTGTTAATTTTTTTATATTCCCAGTTGGCGACCGTTTCGTTCGATTGATAGCCGAGCGCCCATTTCCCGAGAAATATTGTCGCCCGATATCCGATGGCAAGCGGTGAACCGGAAACCGAGGATTCATTCAGCATCTTTATCAGATGCGGATTTTCGATGTTGATCTCGGAGGTATCTAACAATTCCTTTGCCAGTTTGCTCGGCTGAAGCATCGGCTGGTCCTGTGAAGCATTCGGATACGTATTTTCCTTTGAAATGCTTACGACAGAGTTGGGAACCTTAAACGGTTTCTTTGCACCGGCAGACGGCATTGCGAAAAAACTAAAGGATAACAGCAGAATCAATGTGGCATGAAACAGCTTTCTCATCATATCACTCTTTCTATAGCATTTTCCTTTAGTCTTTTCCTCCGCAATCGTTGTTATCCGCATTTTTTACAGGTTAAAGCAGGAAAAAACCGATCGCCATGATGACATAAGCGGCAAGGAGCGTAGCCCCTTCAAACCAGTTCGAATCGCCGTCATTTGAAATCATCGTCATCAAAAGGACGGATGATATCATCGCCACAAGCTCGGGCAATGTGAATACAAGCGGCATATTGACCGGAAAAAAGATAGAACAGATCACAAGAACCGGGGCTACAAACATGGCGATCTGCAAAGTCGAACCTACCGCGATTTCAACGGCGACATCCATCTTGTCTTTGTACGCCATAATAATCGCCGACGCATGCTCTGCGGCATTTCCGACAATTGCGACGATAATCACCCCGATAAACAGCTCGCTCCAGCCGAACTGTTCAGCCACCGCATGAAACGTATGGACAAGGTTTTCAGATATGTAGGCGACAATAATAGTTGAAATAAATAAGACGGCTGTCGCTCTTTTCCCCGACCACTCAGGCTGCTCCTCTTCTTCCTTTGCCTCCGGCTGATTCGGCTGATAAACACCGCGGTGGGTGACGAGCTTGAAATAAAGAGCTGCCACGTACAAAAGGATCATGATGATGCTGATGCCGACACTCAAATTTAGCTTGTTTTTTTCCCCCATATCCATGGAAAATACTTCGGGAATGACAAAAGCTACGATAATGGCAAAAATCAGCAGGCCTGAATTATGCCGTGCATCATGAATATTGAATTCCTGCCGCTTATATTTCAAACCGCCGATAAAAAACGACAGTCCCGCGACGAGCAAAAGATTGCCGAGCACCGAACCGGTCAGTGAAGCAAGAACGATGCCCGTCAGCCCTTCTTTTAGGGCAAAAAGCGATATAATCAGCTCTACCGCATTACCGAACGTGGCATTCAGCAGACCGCCGATCCGCGGTCCCGCGATAATGGCAAGAGATTCAGTCGCTCTCCCCATATAACTTGCAAGCGCAATAATCGTCAAGCAATAAATAATAAACAAAACCGCTGACGGCCAGTGCATCAGGCCGCCGATGACTGAAAGCGGAACTCCCGCCGCAGCCGTAAAGAAAAAAATCCGATTCATATCTGCCTGGCTCCTTTTTTCGAATAAGTCTTTTTATATCCTTCTCAAAAACTCCCTCAATTACACTTCCTCGGCAGCCCGAATTGGCATTTTCAGGTTGCCGGACGCGGAAAATCCGTGTACGATCAAGAAAGATACTGAAGAAGGAGAAATACGCGATGTCACGACTGTACTTCTTTATTTTGGTTCTGCTTGTTTCCATCTCCGGATTTTCCCAAGGCATGCTGCTGCCGGTGATCTCCGTCATTTTTGAAACGAACGGAGAATCCGCAGCCATAAACGGACTTCACGCAACCGGCCTTTATATCGGCGTGCTTCTGGCGTCGCCGTTTATGGAGGCCCCGCTGCGCAAGCTCGGATTCAAACCTCTGATGGTCATGGGCGGATTTCTTGTTATCATCAGCTTATTCAGTTTTATTTGGCTTCAATCCATATGGTTATGGTTTTTTCTTCGGCTGCTTATCGGAATCGGGGATCATATGCTGCATTTTTCAACCCAAACGTGGGTGACTTCCAAGTCAACGCCCCGAAACAGAGGAAGAAACATTTCGCTGTACGGACTGTCCTTCGGGCTCGGATTCGCTGTCGGCCCTTTCATGGTCCCTCTTGTGAAAACAAGTCCGTCCCTTCCGTTTATCGTATCCGGCTGTATCAGTCTTTGTGCCTGGCTGTTTGTGTTTGCCTTACGTAACGAGTACCCGGCGCAAGGTCCGGATGAAACATCCGGGGACAACAGCGCAAAACGGTTTTACCGCGCCCTTCTTTTCGGCTGGGTCGCTTTTCTCCCGGCTTTCGGGTACGGTTTTTTAGAAACGGCGCTGAACGGAAGCTTTCCCGTGTACGCCCTTCGTTTAGGTATATCCGTTGATGCCGTCGCGCTGATCTTGCCCGCTTTTGCCATCGGAGGTATTGTATTCCAGTTCCCTCTCGGTTTATTAAGCGATCGATTCGGGAGAAAACGTGTCCTGCTCGTCATCTTATTAACGGGTGCCCTTTGCTTTTTGACGGCCGGACTGTTTCCGTCGCCTTCTGTCATCGGCTGCTGCTTTTTCACGGCGGGGATGGCGGTCGGCAGTATGTTTTCCCTCGGCATCAGCTATATGAGCGACCTGCTGCCGTCCCATCTGCTGCCGGCGGGCAACCTGCTCTGCGGCATTTCCTTCAGTCTCGGAAGCATGATCGGCCCGGTGGCGGGCGGCTGGTATATGCAGCGGTTTGAAAGCGCCAACTTGTTTTACTTTATTACGGTGATTCTGGTCTGTATTTGGCTTGCGCTCGTCTTCGGGAAAACAAAGCACAGCCCCGCTTCCGAATCCCATTCTTTTCCGGCCACATAAAAAAGCCGCCTGATCTGAGCCAGGCGGCTTCTTTCTAGTGGTATCCGTTCTGCCCGTTGGCGCTTCCGCTTGTTTTATTCTTCGGGCCGTTTTTTGAGTTTTGTTTATTATGGCTTCCGCCTTTTTTCGTATGCTTGGTCATAGCCGATTCCCTCCGTTTTTCAGCTTGAACGTCATCCGTTCCTCTATAGCTTGCTCCCGCGGTACGGATTTTCATCAGGAAGCTTTTTACGTTTATGTAAAAGCGCGTTGATTTCTCCTCCTAAAATCAACAGGGTTCCCGTAAGGTAAAACCAGATCATAAGGACGATAATTCCCCCGATGCTCCCGTATGTGGCGCTGTAGTTGGCAAAGGTGCCGACGTAAAATGAGAACAGCATACTGACGATAATCCAGCCGGCTGCCGCGAATACGGCTCCCGGCAGCACAAAACGGAGGGAAAGCTTTTTATTCGGCGCGAAAATGTAAAGCGCGGTAAACACGATTAACAGGATAAGCGGACTGATACCCCAGCGGACAACCGACCACACCTGCAAAAACAGGTCCGAGGCGCCGATAAAATCCGCGGCCAGCATTCCGATTTCTCTGCCGAACACCGGCAGAAGCAATGCGATTAAAATCGTAACCACCATCGCAATGGTTAAAAAAATTGAGGTCAGGCGAATGATGATAAATGAGCGGTTTTCCTCGACTTCGTAGGCATGGTTAAATGCTCTGACAATCGCGTTCATACCATTCGAAGCCGACCAGATGACGGCGATAATCCCGAATGACAAAAGCCCGCCGCTGCGCTTGTTCAGCGTTTGCTCCGTTATGGATTTCACCATGGACATGGCGCTGTCGGGCGCGTATTGATCGACCGCCCCGAGCACGTCTTCTGCCGATATGGGAAGATAGGCGGTGAGCGTCAGCATGAAAATCATTAACGGAAACAATGACAGCAGGAAAAAATACGCCAGCTCCGCCGATTTACTTTGTCCTTCATGCAGAGAAAACCTTGCAAACAGCTCCTTTATAAAACTCATGACATCCCACCTCAATGATCGTTTTTCGAAAAATGCTCCTTCGTTTCTTTTAACAGGTCAATGACCTGCGGTGTCGTCTGCTTCAGCTTGGTGATCTGCCCGTTTAAAAAACTCAGATCGTCCGATACGGTATTGGCGATGATTTTCACTTGATCCAGTTTTGCGGAAGCCTGCTGTTTCAGGGCTTCAGGATGTTTTCGGTAAAATGCCGCACGCCGCCTGCACGCGTCCATATTCCGGAAACATGCCTCTCTCGTCGGCTTATGTAATAAGGACAGTGCTCCGCCGGCGGCAGCGCCGATCAGAATCGCTTTTGCCATGATGCGTGTCTGCTTCATCGGTCAATCCCCCTTATAAATGATGGTCTTTCTTTATTATCTCCAGCAAATGACGGCACCCGGACTCGACCAAAGCGTACACCTCGCTGAAATTTCCGGTATAATACGGATCGGGCACGTCGGCAAGGTCCGACTCCGGTACATAATCAAGCAGCCTTGCAATACGCGGCGCCGCTTTTTTATAACCGGCCATGCTGCGCAAATGTCCGATATTTTCTGCATCCATCGCAATGACGTAATCAAAATCGGTCAGATCAGACTCACGGACCTGCCTCGCCGTGATGCCGCTTGCGCTGATCCCTTTCTTCTCCAGGATCTCCTTTGTCCCTTCATGCGGCGGATTTCCCGCATGCCAGGCGCCGATTCCCGCTGAATCAATGTTAATCTGCCCGTTCAGCCCGTTTTTCTTCACCATATCAGAAAATACCGCCTCTGCCATAGGCGACCGGCAAATATTTCCCAGACAGACAAACAGCACATGTATCATATCGATAACCTCCCTATTCTTTCCCCGCATTTTGAGGATCAAAAACCTTATCAACATCTTAGCAACTTTTCTGCGGCTGTGGAAATAAGCTTTTATTCTAAATGAATTCTGTTAGAATAAAGGGTACGAAAACGGTCATGAAAGGATGCATGAATTTGCCGAGCCAACAAACAGAAACGTTAAACAAAATGATTGAAGACATTTCGCAAAAGCTCAACATGCTCAATGTCGGCGTCATCAGAGCGGAAGATTTCAGTGATGAAAAAATAGAAGATCTTACATACCTTCATCAAATGGTCATGAAAAAAGCATCATTCAGCCCGAGTGAAATGCAGGCCATTGCCGAGGAGCTCGCTTCTCTCAGAAAATAAACCCATGTCAGACCTGCCGAAAAACGGCAGGTCTTTTCTTGATTTAAAAAAGCAAAAAATAAAAGTTCATCGGTTTGACACATATAAAAAGAAGGAGTATAGTAACTGTGAACTTGGTAGAACGATATACTAAATGAGCAGGCCGCTTATCTTTTTTTATTTAGTAGAACGATATACTCATTGTGATATCAGCGTTATTCAAGTTTGTCTATGCAACCGTTGTTTCAAACAGTTTTCAAAGAAAGGCAGTGGTTCAATAAAGGGGAATGGTGCTGTGCTTTTATCAATTAAAAAAATAATTTAATTCTTTATTAACCGCATTAGGGGATGTCATCATGAAAAACATATACACCAAAATGGCAGCGGGTCTTTATATTAACTATTTCCTGCTGGGCATGATCAATATTATTATCGCATCCAATATGGAGGCATTATCAAAACAGCTTCATACTTCCGCAGCCGGTGTCAGCTATTTGGTCTCCGCCATCGGGATCGGGAAGCTGATTTCGCTTCTGTTTGCCGGGAAGCTTTCGGATACATTCGGGAGACGGCCGTTTATCGTGTCGGGCGCCTTTCTGTATCTGATTTTCCTAATCGGGATTCCGCTTTCGACAAACTATACGGCCGCGTTTATCTTCGCCATTTTCGCCGGGATCGCCAATTCCTTTTTGGATTCCGGGACATATCCGGCGCTTATTGAAGGATTTCCGAAAAACGCAAGCTCTGCAACCGTGTTAATCAAAGCATTTGTATCAATCGGCGCGACGGTGCTTCCGTTTTTTATCGCGTTTATTGCGGACAGGCATTTGTTTTACGGCTGGACGTTTTTCGTACCGGGCATTATTTTCTTCCTGAACGGCTTTTTCCTGTTGAAAGTTCCGTTTCCGAATCATAAGCAAAAAGAAGACGGCGGCCGGACGGAAGCCTCTCCGTCTGATGACGCGTTCACATCACAGCCGTCGATATGGCGCGAAGGCCTCGCAATCATTCTGTTAGGCTTTTCATCAACGGCGCTGTTTATGCTCGTTCAAGTATGGCTTCCTAAGTTCGGGCAATCCGTTTTGGGCATGCCTGAGGTGCAGGCCGTCAAATTGTTGAGCTATTACAGTATCGGGGCGCTTGTGTCCGTGTTATTGCTGGCTGTGCTGTTAAACAGAGTGATTCAGCCGATTACGGTAATGGTGCTGTACCCTGTGATCGCGGCAATTGCGCTGCTTGCTCTGATTTTCATTCATCAGCCGGCCGTATCGGTCATCAGCTCCTTTGTCATCGGACTTTCAACTGCGGGCATTCTGCAATTGGCGATGACGGTTATGGCTGTTTTATTCCCTAAAAATAAAGGTACGATCACATCTTTTGTTAATATAGCATCAAGCTTATCTTTTATTGTCATTCCGCTTGTAACGGGAGCGATATCCAAAGCCGCCGGCCTGACGCCTGTTTTTCTGCTTGATATCGGAATTGCGGCCGTCAGCGCCCTTCTCGCATTGTTTATCGGAATCCGCTTTAAGCAAGTGATGAAAGCCTGACTATTTTTTAAGGGAGAGGATTTATCATGCAATCTATCACGATCAGAAATACGGTCATCGGCGAAGGGCTTCCGAAGATCATTGTGCCGCTGATGGCGGCCGGAGAGAAAGAACTGCTCGAAGAAATTGAAGCCGTCAACGGGCTTCGCCCGGATATCATTGAGTGGCGGGCGGATGTATACGAGCATGTTGACAGCCTGGACGCCGTAAAAGGCATGCTTGAAAAGCTGCGGAAAGCCGCAGGCGCAACACCGCTGCTTTTCACATTCAGAACCCATAAAGAAGGCGGAAATAAAGTTATTGATGACCGCTTTTACATTGAATTGCTTAAAACCGCCATCGAAACAAAACATATTGACCTTGCAGACGTTGAGCTGTTTACGGGAGAAGCGGAAGTCAAATCAATTGTGAAAACCGCTGAAGACAACGGCGTATATGTCGTCATGTCCAATCATGATTTTCATCAGACACCGAAAAAAGAAGAAATCATTTCCCGGCTGCGGAACATGCAGGCGTACGGCGCGCACATTCCGAAAATCGCGGTGATGCCGCAAAGCACGGAAGATGTTTTCGTCTTATTGGATGCCACTCACACGATGAAAACACAATACGCGGACCGGCCGATCATCACGATGTCAATGGCGGGAACAGGCCTGATCAGCCGCCTGGCCGGCGAAGTCTTCGGCTCAGCGTGCACGTTCGGCGCGGGCAAAGAAGCATCAGCGCCCGGGCAGATTCCCGTTGAGGAATTGCGCAGCGTACTCAGCATTTTAAATAAACATATGTAATCAGCGTTTTTTGCCCTCAAAGCGGGTTGAAAAACAAATGAATGGACTAACGGAGGAATACATCATGAAGAAAGAATTAGGACGGATTAACGGAAAAACTCAGCTTATCGGATTATTCGCGACACCGATCGGACACTCTTTATCTCCGGCGATGCACAACCTGGCGTTTAAAAAATTAGGATTGAACTACGCTTACCTCGCGTTTGAAGTCGGCAATGAACAGCTGGAAGATGTGGTAACGGGAATGCGTGCCTTAAACGTCAGAGGCTTCAATGTCTCGATGCCGAACAAGATGAACATTCTCCCTTATCTCGATGAACTCGCGGATTCAGCGAAATTCACCGGCGCGGTAAATACAGTCGTTAATGAAAACGGCAGACTGATCGGACACTCCACTGACGGTATGGGATACGTCCGCAACTTAAAAGAACACGGCATCGATATCACAGGGAAAAAAATGACGCTGGTCGGTTCCGGCGGGGCCGCCACTCCGATAGCGATTCAATCCGCATTGGAAGGCCTCGGAGAAATCTCTATTTTCGCCCGCAATGACGCGTTTTTCGAAAAAGCGGAAGAAAATGTCCGCATCATCAATGAAGAAATGAAGGGATCTTCTTGTAAAGCGAAAGTCTTCCCGCTCGAAGATCAAGATGCGCTGCGTGCTGAAATCGCTTCAAGCGATATTTTCACAAACGGAACAGGTGTCGGCATGAAACCGCTTGAAGGCTTGAGCGTTATTGAAGATACATCCATGCTCCGTCCGGATTTGATTGTGACAGACGTCGTTTACAACCCCGTTACGTCGAAATTGCTTGAACAAGCTCAAGCGGCCGGCTGCAAAACCATTAACGGTCTCGGCATGATGCTTTGGCAGGGCGCCATGGCATTTGAATATTGGACAGGCCGTGAAATGCCGGTTCAGTATATTAAAGAGCAAATGTTTGAATAACCTATGTGACAGAAGCGCCGAAGGACAATCCGTCTTCCGGCGCTTTATCTTTTTCCCCCTCCTCTCTCTTTCTTCTCATGCGCCAAAACGCTTATAATGGATGTAACGAATAAAAACCAAGTGAGGAATGCGACGTATGAAACAGCAAAAAAAACGCCGGGTGACATTGCAGCAGGTCGCCGAACATGCCGGCGTCTCAACATCCACCGCTTCATTAATTGTCCGCAACAACCCCCGAATTTCCGAAGCAACCCGTGAGAAAGTGCTGCAATCCATGCGGGAGCTGGGGTACGTATATGATCGGGTCGCCGCGAATTTACGATCACAGACGTCCACAACGGTAGGATTGATTATCACTGACATTTCCAATACATTTTTCTCAGAGTTTCTGATCGGCGTTCAGAATACGCTTGAGGAAGTCGGATTAACGGTGCTGTTAGGCACGACATTTGATTCCGTCGCCAAGCAGGAGCAGCTGATTTCGACCATGCTGGAGCACAGGGTCGGCGGATTGATTTTGTGTCCGGTTTCAGGTGCGGCTGAGGAAACCCTTTCCCGCCTTGAGCAGCTTGACATTCCGGTCGTGCTCGCCGTCAGGGAGATTGCCGATGCAGACTGTGATTTTGTCGGAGCCGATTATGAAGAAGGCACTTATAAGGCAGTGCGTCATTTCATTGAGAAAGGCCATCAGGAGATTGCGTTTCTGGGCGGCGTGAAGCACTCATCAACATGGACGAAGCGTATGAAAGGGTTTAAAAAAGCGCTCCGTGAAGCGGGTCTGGAAGTGAAAAATGAATATGTCATTGACAGCGCGCCGACCCGCGAAGCAGGCTGTGAGGCCGTGACGGAGCTCCTCCGCCGGTCTGAGCACCCGACCGCGATTTTCTGCTTCAGTGATTTGGTCGCGTTCGGCGTCATGCAAGGGATCAGAAAAGCCGGGCTCGTTCCGGGCGAAGATATTGACATTGTCGGCTTTGATAACGTGCCGGAAGCTGAAATTTCTTATCCCCCGCTTACAACCGTTTCTTCCTTTCCGCGGCAGTCGGGAAAAGAAGCGGCTCAATTGCTGCATCATAAAATCACCAATTCCCAGCACAAAAAACAGCGCATTATTCTGGCGCCTGAGCTGGTCATCCGGGAATCTTCACAAAAAAAGCGGAACGCCTGATACGGCGCTCCGCTTTTATATTACGCAAGCAGTTTTAATGATTCGCGGTTGAATGCCGGAATGTCATCCGGTGTGCGGCTTGTGACCAGCTGGTTCTGGCAGACGACGACTTCTTCATCCACCACATTCGCGCCCGCGTTTTCCATATCGATTCGGATTGAAGTAAATCCTGTCGCTTTGCGCCCGTCCAATGCTTTCGCGTTGATGAGAAGCTGAGGGCCGTGGCAGATGGCGAACACCGGTTTTTTATCATCCATAAACGCTTTGGCAAATTGGACGAAACGGTCATCCGCACGCAGCATGTCAGGTGAGAATCCGCCCGGGATCAGCAATGCGTCAAAGTCTTTCGGATTCACATCATCGATGGACGCGTCCACTTTCACTTCCGCTTCCCCTTGTTTTCCTTTGACTGTTTTTCCTTTTTCCTGTTCAATTACGGTTAATTCATGACCCGCATCTTTAAAAGCTTTCGCAGGTTCAGTATACTCGACATCCTCAAAGTAATCCGTTAATACAACTGCAATTTTTTTACCCATAGTTACTACCTCCTGCTTGATGAAGTCTACATAAATCCATGTACCCCAGCCACACTAACATCAAACATAGGTAACGCGTTTACCGCCCGCCTGTTTTACATAGGTCATTATCCTCATTTTTTATCTTTTCACAAGAATCATCATGAAATCTATATAAACTTTCACAAAATATTCTTACAATGGTACTGCATGACAAAATTTGTTGAAAGGTGGAGAACAGGTGAGAATACAGAAAAGACGATGCAGCGTCAATATGACACTCCGTATTCTGCTGCCCCTAGTTATGATACTTAGTCTGATCCTCCCAACATCACCCATTAAAGCAGAAGAAAACAAATCCTCCAGTGTGAATCTCAGCATTTTAGCCACAACTGACGTTCACGCTAACATGATGGACTACGATTACTACAGCGACAAACCGACAACGGAATTCGGGCTGGCCCGAACGGCTCAGCTTATTGAGAAGCACAGGCGCGAAAACCCGAATACAGTGCTTGTCGATAACGGAGACCTGATTCAGGGGAATCCCCTCGGAGAATACGCCGTAAAATATGAGAAAAATGATATCATTTCAGGCGCAAAGACCCATCCGATCATTGAAGTGATGAACAGTCTGCATTATGACGCAGGAACACTCGGCAATCATGAATTTAATTACGGGCTTGAATTCCTGGACGGGACAATCAAAGGCGCTGATTATCCGATCGTTAATGCTAATGTGAAAACAGTAAGCGGCGAAAACCGTTATACGCCTTATGTCATAAAAGACAAAACCGTCACGGATGAAAACGGCGGCAAGCATCAGCTAAAAGTCGGCTACATCGGCTTTGTTCCTCCTCAGATCATGACGTGGGATAAGAAAAATCTCGAAGGCCGCGTTCAGGTCGAGGACATTGTGGAATCCGCAAAGAAAACCGTTCCGAAAATGAAAGCTGAAGGAGCCGATATCGTCATCGCCCTCGCCCACAGCGGCATCGAAAAAAAAGCGCAGTCTTCCGGAGCGGAAAACGCCGTTTTTGACCTGGCAACGAAAGTCAGCGGAATTGACGCGATCGTATCCGGCCATCAGCACGGGCTTTTCCCTGATGCCGAATACAAAGGCGCTGCTCAATTCGACGTCGATAAAGGCACGATTAACGGCATCCCCGTTGTTATGTCAAGCAGCTGGGGCAAATATGCGGGCGTCATCGACCTCCGGCTTGAAAAAACAGACAGCGCGTGGCATGTGGAAGATGCAAAAGGCAGCATCGAGCCGATTGCCGGCAATGTGAATTCGGAAAACGAAACCGTCGTCAATACCGTCAAAAAAGCGCACGAAGGCACTTTGAAATACATCAGAGAACCCGTCGGCCAGACAAAAGCCGATATCAACAGTTTCTTCGCCCAAGTCAAAGATGATCCGTCCATTCAAATCGTAACGGATGCGCAAAAATGGTACGCTGAAAATAAGATGAAGGATACGGAGTACAAAGATCTGCCTATCCTCTCGGCGGGCGCCCCGTTTAAAGCCGGCGGGCGGAACGGCTCAAACTACTATACAAACATTTCCGCGGGCGACCTCGCCATCAAAAACATCGGCGATTTGTACCTGTATGACAACACGGTTCAGATCGTCAAGCTGAACGGAAGCGAAGTGAAAGACTGGCTCGAAATGTCCGCGGGGCAATTTAATCAGATCGATCAGGCAAAAGGCGGCAGCCAAGCGCTTTTAAATGACGCCTACCGCTCATACAATTTTGATGTCATTGACGGTGTCACCTATCAGGTCGATGTCACAAAACCGGCGAAATACAACGAAAACGGAACAGTCATTCATCCCGATGCAAGCCGGATCGTCAACCTTTCTTATCAAGGAAAGCCCGTCAGCGCCAAGCAGGAATTTCTGATCGTCACAAATAATTACCGCGCTTCAGGCGGCGGAGGATTCCCTCACTTAAGCAATGATAAAATCGTATACTCTTCTGCCGATGAGAACAGGCAGGTCTTAATGGATTACATCATCCAGCAGAAAACGATTAATCCGCAGGCTGATCATAACTGGTCCATCCTTCCGGTCAAAGGGACAAACCTGACATTTGAATCTTCCTTGGCCGCAAAGCCGTTTGCCGACCGCGCAGATGACGTCGCCTATATCGGTGAATCACAAAACGCGGGCTACGGACAGTACAAGCTCCAATTCAAAGATGATGAACCGGGCACAGATCCGCCGAAAGATGACGCATGGAAACTCACCGTTATGCATACAAATGACACGCACGCCCACCTTGATAACGCGGCGAGGCGGATGACGAAAATTAAAGAAATCAGAAGCGAAACCGACCGCAGCATTTTGCTGGATGCGGGAGACGTTTTCTCAGGCGATCTCTATTTCACAAAGTGGCAGGGGCTGGCTGATTTAAAATTGATGAACAGCATGGGCTACGACGCAATGACCTTCGGAAATCATGAGTTTGATAAAGGTCCGGGTGCTCTCGCCAGCTTCCTGAGCGGTAACGGGAGCGCGTCTGACCCATCCGGGAAATACAATTTTCAAGCGCCTGACTTTCCGCTCGTCAGTTCAAATGTCGATGTGGCCAAAGAGTCAAAACTGAGACCATTCATGAAAAAAGCAGACACATTTACGGCAGGGAAAAAGAAAAAAGCAGGCATCTATCCATATATTCTGCTTGATGTAAACGGAGAAAAAGTCGCCGTATTCGGCTTGACGACAGAAGATACGTCCGTCACATCAAGCCCGGGAAAAAGCATTGTCTTTCATGATGCCTTCCAATCCGCACAAGATACGGTAAAAGAAATACAGAACAAGGAACATGTCAATAAAATTATCGCCCTGACCCATATCGGGCATCAGCGTGATCTCGATCTCGCCAAAAAGGTAAAAGGCATCGACTTAATCGTCGGCGGACATACGCATACGCTTGTAGATAAAATGGAAATTGTCAAAAACGAAGAGCCGACCATCGTCGCCCAGGCAAAAGAATACGGCGAATATTTAGGCCGTGTCGATGTCGCATTTGACAAAAACGGCGTCGTCCTGCCGGAACAATCCTCTCTTCAAGCGCTACCGGTGAATGAGCAGACGAAAGAAGACCCGGATCTGAAAAAAGAGCTTGATCCGTTTAAAAAAGAGCTCGTCTCAGTTAAAAATGAAAAAGTCGGTTCAACGAAGGTCGCACTTGACGGCCAGCGCGAGCATGTCCGCTCCAAAGAAACCAATCTCGGAAACTTCATCGCGGACGGCATGCTGCAAAAAGCGAAGGAAGCGGCCGGCGCCCAAATCGCGATCACAAACGGGGGCGGCATCCGCGCGGGCATTGATAAAGGAGACATCACACTCGGCGACGTGCTGAATGTAATGCCGTTCGGCAACACGCTTTACGTCGCGGATTTAACCGGAAAACAGATCAAACAAGCCCTGGAACAAGGATTAAGCGGAATTGAAGCTCAAGGCGGCGCCTTCCCTCAAGTTGCCGGTTTAACATACACGTTTACACTGAATAAAAAGCCGGGACACCGCGTTCTTCAAGCTGCGACCGTACAGGATGACGGCAGTGTAAAGCCGATTTCTGATAAGAAGACATACAGAGTCGCCACCAGTAACTTTGTCGGTGAAGGCGGAGACGGATATTCCGTCTTTAACGAAGCGTCCCATAAAGAAGACCTTGGCTTTGCCGACTATGAGGTCTTCGTTGAGCAGCTTGAAAAAGCGGGAAAAGCGGTGGAACCGAAAGTTGACGGCCGCGCGCAGGAAGTGTACCTGCCGACGAGACAAAAAAACGATTCGTGGACGCTTGAAGATGACAGCGCATTTGCCGTCTATGCCAAAAACGCCAACACGCCGATCGTGTATTACGATAAGAATGACGGCGCCAAAAAGCCGATTGATCTCAGCGTGACCAAAAAACAAATCGGCCTGTTAAAGGACAGAACATCGGATTCTTCCCTTACGATCCTGCATGACAAGTTCAACATGAAAATGCCGATGGCAAACGCTGCTTCAGCTGATACACGATTCGGTGTGACGCCGAAAGGAAAAGTTAGCGGGGCGCTTTCAAATGTATACGACTTTACAATGAAGCAGAAAAACAAAGACATCAAAACATTCAATGCGCCGGTAAAGCTCACCCTGCGCATTGAGAATATGAAAAAGGCGAAACAGCCCGGCATTTATCATGTAGACCGGAAAAAGAACGTCTATACAAAAACAGACAACGGTTCGGTTTCACACGATCTCGTCACGGGCTATACAAATCATTTCAGTGAATACACCATATTAAACGCAAACACGAAGAGCGCGCCGCCGACAAGCGGCGATCATGGCTCCGGAAAGCAGCCAAGCGGACAAAAACCGTCATCCGGCCCTGCGCAGGACGGAGTATCGCCGGGCGGCCTGCTTCCTGATACGGCCACAACGATGTATTCCATCCTTCTTGCCGGGTTACTCATCAGCGCGCTCGGAACGGCACTGTATCTGTACCAAAGAAGAAAAGCAAAAAAAGTGAACGAAGCATAAAAATACCGCTTTTATCGGGCGGTTCATCCCAAAAGCTCTCCTGATCTGATATCAGGAGAGCTTTTTCTGCCGGTCCCCCCTCTGAGTCGACAGCCGTATGGCCGAGTGATAAAATATGAACGTTATTCGCGAAAGACTGCATCCGCATCGTTTAACACTTCACGGCAGGGCCTCTCTTTCACACGGCGCCGCCTGTTTGGAGGACTTTTTTTGAAGATTACAGGAAACAAACGAAACCGCATGTCTTACAAGAAAAAGCTGTTTTACGTGATAACAGCGCTTTGTTTTATCAGCTCGCTCATTTTTGTCACTCACAACGCTTCTTTTTATGAGCGGCCGATTGCCAAAGTGACGAAAACAACATTGGAACATCAGTCTGACGTACAGGACATGCATAAAAACAAAGATAAGATTTTCACTCAGACGATCACAGCCAGACTTGAAAACGGAAGTCAGAAAGGACAGCTCATTCATTTGTCCAATCAGTATTCTTTATCCGGAGCGAATGATCAGAAATATTCGATTGGCGATGAAGTATTCGTTTCTATTGATAAAGGGAAACCATCAAACAAAGATATATCGGGAAGCATTATAGATAAAAAACGGGATAAACAGATTTTGCTGATCGCTTGGGTTTTCATCTTCACCTTGCTTATCGTCGGCAAAAAACAAGGCTTCTTTTCGATCGTCAGCCTGATGTTTAATGCCGTTTTACTGTCGTTTGCATTAGATTTGTACAGGAAGCATCCTAATATAGGGTTAATTTTCATCTGCGGTATCTGTATTCTCATCTTTACTGTCATCTCATTGCTGCTTGTCAGCGGTTTTCACGCGAAAACATACGCCGCCATAGCCGCGACACTCGCAGGCACGTTCGTTTCCCTGCTGATTACGTATCTGGTAATGCTGGCAACCGGAGAGAAAGGTCTCAGATATGAGGAAATGCAGTATTTAACCCGCCCTTATCACACGGTGTTTATGGCCGGGGTATTTATCGGATCACTGGGAGCGGTCATGGATGTGGCCATTACCATGACGTCATCTGTCTTCGGATTATATGAAGAAAACAAGGGTATCTCATTACAAGCTCTCAGACGTTCCGGGATGGAGATCGGAAAAGACATCATGGGGGCGATGACCAACATTCTGTTTTTTGCTTATATAAGCGGCTCTATTCCGATGATGCTTTTGTATTTGAAAAATGATTCCCCGATAGGATTCACTCTTTCTATGAACATTTCCTTGGAAATAGCCAGAGCATTGGCCGGGGGGATCGGAATTGTATTAACCATACCCGCCAGTCTGTATGCTTCTGTCTTTTTTATTAAACGAAAGAAGGCAAGCTCATGAATGTCATCGTAATTCTCGCGGCGATTTTATTTCTATTAATGGTCATCATCGGCGGAAAAAAAGGAGCGAGGTCTTTTATTGCGTTATTCTTAAATTTCGGTGTTCTCTTTCTCACCATTATTTTCATGACAGACCCGCATATCAATCCGATTGTTTTAACATTGCTCTCTTCCGCCGTGATTTGCAGCATTACTCTTTTTTATATTAATGGAGGAAACGTCAAAACCGTAACCGCCTTTATTTCTGCAATGCTGACCATTGCATTGCTGCTGTTTTTTATTATGGCCGTAACAAAACATACTTCGATTCAGGGATTCGGTGAAGAAGAATTGGGGGATATCGGCATATTCACACTGTTTGTCGGGGTGGATTTTGTAAAGGTTACCGCAGCTATGATCATCATGGGCACGATTGGGGCGATTACCGATGTCGCGATTTCCATTACTTCACCCATGCGGGAAATTTACAGTCATAATCCGTCCATGAGCAGAAAAGAACTGTACACATTCGGATTAAGCATCGGGAGAGATATTTTAGGAACGAATACGAATACGTTATTCTTTGCTTTTTTCGGCAGCTATTTGGCTTTAATTATCTGGTTTAAAGACTTATCATACTCAGCTGAAAAAATAGTGAACTCAAAAGTATTCAGTGCGGAAGCCGTCACCATTCTTTGCGCCGGAATCGGGATCGGCATCATCATTCCCGTTACGTCCTGGATCACCGCCTGTTTTTTAGCAAAACCAAATAAACAGTAAAAGCTGCCGGGACACGCCCGGCAGCTTTTTTTATCTTATACCCACTTTACAACGTCTTTTGAGGCAGATCTTGTTTTCGGGCGCGGTTCTCTGACACGGTAGCCGAATGCGGCCATGACAGAGATGTCGAAACTTCCGTTTTCCAGAAGCCCTTCTTCTTCAAGAATCCGGTGGATTTCTTTATAGTTGAAGCCTTCAACAGGACAGGAATCGATGCCGATCTGCGCAGCGGCTGTCATCATATTGCCGAGGGCGATGTAAGTCTGTTTGGATGCCCAGTCAAACAGCGCGCGATCTGATTCAAGCAGATTGAAATCATTTTTCTGGAATTCTTCCGTTTTGCTGATATAGCCTTCATACATATCTTCCGGCATTTTTTTGACTTCCCGCAAGTGATTTTTGACATAATCGGCGTCAAAACGGATATCCTTTGCCGTCCGGGCAAGCAGAAGTACGAAATGGCTTGCGGTCGGCAGCTGCTTTTGCGCCCCCCATGTGAACTCGCGGAGTTTTTCACGAAGCTCCGGATTTTGAACGACGACAAATTTCCAAGGCTCCAAACCGAGTGAGCTTGGGGATAATCTTCCCGTTTCTAAAATGAATTCAAAATCGCTTTCTGAAATTTTTTTCTCAGGATCAAATTCCTTTGTGGCGTGTCTGAATTGATACGCTTCGATGATCTGCTGTTTTTTATCTGACATTCATGATCTCTCCTTTTCATCTCGTTATGTACTATTGTAGCCATTATTTTTGAAAGTACCAGTACGCACATTTTTGTTGGATAGTATTCATTTTGATACTGACAAAAAAACGGGCTGCCGCGGCAGTCCGTTTTTATTTTTCTCTTCTCGCAAAGTCGACGAAACGGAATTTATCGAGCCTGTGCCGGCTTTCCGTATATTGGAAGAGTCTGGTATCCTCCAAAAAGACGCGGTTTTTCACGACCGCCATATGGCTGAACCCGCTGAGATCCAAATACTTCCGGTCTTCCTCCCCCGCCGGCTCCACGACAATTTCCTTTTGCGCGTAGCTGATGGACAGGCCGAGCTCTCCTTCGAGATACTCATAGATCGAATCTTCGCAAATCGCCTTCGTCAATTGAGGCACATGTTTTTTCACAAAATAATCCTTGTCCAAAATAATATGTTCTCCGTCAATCCGTCTTGATCTGACGACTTCCCACACCTTTTCATCCGCTTCTGTACCAAGCTCTTTTGCGGCTTCTGAGGGAGGCAGGATCAGCCCGAGACGGTGAACCTCCGTTCTCGTCTCTTTTCCGAGCGTTTCCGAAAGCTCTTTGAAGCTGATCAGGCCTGAGACGGGAAAGCGCATTTTTTCTCTGTCTAATATGACGGAGCCTTTGCCTTTGATTTTCTGGATGTAGCCGTTTTGCGCCAGCATATTGAGCGCTTTACGGACGGTTTCTCGTGATGTGCCGTATTGATCGCACAAATCATTTTCAGACGGAAGAACGTCTTCAGCCTTCCGCTGGCCGCTTTCAATCTGCCGCACCATATCTTTATAGATTGTGATATATTTATTCACTTTCATTCATGACCACCCAGATTAGTGTATCACGCTTTTGTCAGATGATAAACGATCGATTCATACGGACGGAGCGTCAATCGTTCCGGCCGCCCTTCCCTCGGTTCATCATTCGTCAGCAGCACCGTAAACCGCCAGCCGTCCGTGTCTTTAAGCGGAACCGTAAAGTCCGCTTCTTTCCCGTAGAAGTTGTTGATGCACAGAAGTTTTTCATCCTTGCCGTGTCTGACGTACGCCAGAACCGCCGGATCATCTTCAGCAAGCAGCTCAAACGTTCCTTCAGTCACGATGTCATATTCCTTTCTGAGCTTGATGAGCTTCTGATAATGGTAGAAAATTGAATCCGGGTCCCGCAAAGCCGCTTCCGCGTTAATGTCCCGATAATCATCCGCCGCCGGAATCCAAGGCGTTCCCGTCGTGAAGCCGCCGTGCGGTCCGCTGTTCCATTGAACGGGGGTTCTTGCATTGTCTCTTGATTTCTCTTTTAAAATGGCGATAATGTCTTTTTCTGACACGCCTTCTTCCTTCATCTTTTTGTAAATGTTCAGTGATTCGACATCGCGGTATGAGCCGATGTCATCGAACTTCGGATTGCCCATGCCGATCTCCTCACCTTGATAAATGTAAGGCGTGCCCTGCATCATATGAATGGCCGCCGCCAGCATTTTGGCTGATTTCGTCCGGTATACGCCATCGTCTCCGTATCTGGATACGGCCCGCGGCTGGTCATGGTTGCACCAGAATAATGCGTTCCAGCCTCCGCCGTTTTGCATCTCCGTCTGCCAAAACGCTAAAATCCGTTTCAGCTTCAGAAAATCAAACGGAGCGAGTGCCCATTTTTCACCATTCGGATAATCCACTTTTAAATGATGAAAGTTAAAGGTCATATCGAGTTCTTTATTTTCAGGGTTTGTGTACCGGATGCAGTGGTCAGCCGTTGTCGAAGACATTTCACCGACCGTCATGCTGTCATATTTCGAAAACACTTCCCGGTTCATCTCATGAAGAAATTCGTGCACGCGCGGCCCGTCCGTATAATAAGGGCGCCCGTCACGGCCATCCTCGGCATCAGGAAACGATTGGTCTTTAGAAATGAGGTTGATCACATCCAGCCGGAAGCCGTCGATCCCTTTTCGGAACCAAAAATGCATCATGTCGTAAACCTGTTTTCTCATCTCTTCATTTTCCCAGTTCAAATCGGCCTGCGACACATCGAATAAATGCAGATAGTGCTGGCCTGACGCCGGGTCGAGCTCCCAAGCGGAACCGCCGAATTTTGATTCCCAGTTGTTCGGCGCCCGGCCGTCTTCCTTTCCGTCTTTCCAAATGTAAAAATCCCGATACGGACTGTCGGGTGACGAAACCGCTTCTTTGAACCACTGATGCTCGACTGATGTATGGTTTACGACAAGATCCATGACGACCTTGATTCCTCTTTTGTGCGCTTCATCAAGAAGGCGTTCAAAATCCTCCATCGTTCCGTATTCTTCATAAATGGTGCAGTAATCGCGAATGTCATAACCGTTGTCATTCTGCGGCGAATCGTAAATCGGCGTAAGCCAAATGACATCAATCAAAAGCTTCTGCAAATAATCAAGCTTCTCGATAATACCGTTCAGATCACCGATCCCGTTTCCCGTCGTATCATTAAAGCTCTTCGGATAAATTTGATATACCGCTGCCTTTTTCCACCATGGTGTGCTGTCTGTTTTCATTTTTCTTCACCGCCTGTATTGTTTTGAATTGAAAGGGAAAAGGGACAGCCTGTTAGAAGGCGCCCCGCAGTTTTTCTATTTTTGCCGTTTCAGCCGCGCATACCCGTATGTTCCCGCAAACGGGAGAATCAGCACGATCAGCATTCCGATCGCAAACGGACCCCAGTACCGGCTCATAATGGAGAAGATCCCCGGCACGCCGCCGACTCCGACCGAGCTTGCGAGAACGCCTTTGACGGAGATGAACATCCCCGCGATCCCCGAACTGATCATGGCGATCACAAACGGAAATTTGTAACGCAGATTCACGCCGAAAATCGCCGGCTCTGTAATGCCCAAATATGCGGAAATGCCGGCCGTCAGTGAAAGCCCCCGCTGTTTTTTATCTTTTGTAATCAGCATCATGGCCAGAGCCGCCGATCCTTGAGCGATATTTGACAATGCGAGCATCGGCCATAAAAATGTGCCGCCGAGCTTTGATCCGATTAATTGAAGATCGACCGCGAGAAACGTATGATGCATCCCCGTGATCACAAGCGCCGAATACAGCCCTCCGTACAGCAGGCCTCCGATGGCGGAGAATTGGCCGAAAACGGCAATCAATCCCGCCGTCAGCGCGTTACCGATCGCAAAGGTGATCGGACCGATGATAACAAAGGATAGAAAACCGATGACCAAAAGCGTCACCGGCGCGACGACCAACAGCTGAATGCCCTCCGGCGTCCGTTTCGTCAAAAAGAGCTCAAGCCTGGCAAGTAAATAAGACGCCAGCAGAATCGGAAGCACCTGACCTTGATACCCGACTTTCTGCACCTCAAGGCCGAACAGGTTCCACACCGGAATATCGCCGCTCTGCTCGGCGGCCCCGTAGCCCCATGCGTTTAACAGATCAGGATGCACCAGCATCAGCCCGAGCACGATGCCCAAAAGCGGGCTTCCTCCGAACCGCTTCACTGCCGACCAGCCGATTAAAGCCGGCAGAAAAGCGAAGGCCGTCCCTGCGATCAGATTAATCATATTGGCAAGATCCGCCCATTGCGGATACACTTGGACAATCGATTTCGTGCTGTAGAAAATGCCTTCCGCCGTTAAGATATTGTTCAGACCCATTAAAAGCCCGGCCGTAACGATCGCCGGCAAGATCGGAATAAAGATGTCCGCAAGCGTTTTCACAGCACGCTGCAAAGGATTCATTTTTTGCGCTGCCGCCTTCTTCACGTCATCCTTGGACGCTTCACCCATCCCCGTTTCCTTCACTAATTCCGCATATACTTTGTTGACCGTCCCCTGCCCGATCACGACTTGAAACTGCCCGTTTACCGCAAAAGATCCTTTGACAATGTCTATTGCATCAAGCATTTTTTGGTTTACCTTGGTTTCATCTATTAATGCAAACCGCAAACGCGTCACACAATGAGTCGCCGCCTCAATATTTTCAATTCCGCCGACAGCTTCAGCGATCTGCCGCGCAGCCCGGTTAAACTCACCCATGCCAACCCCTCCGTAACCGTTTTCATTTTGTCTCAAAAAAACTTGTATATACATGTTTACGACTCTATTGTAATGATGTATATACATGTCGTCAATCTATTTTTATAGCGCTTTCATCACAAATATACTGCGAAAGACCCTGAAACAAAAAAAGCCCCGCCGGAACCGGGCCTTGACTTCTTGTTTGGTCGGGAACATGTCCGGGCGAAATTCACAACAGGAGCACAAAAAGCATACAGTACTGTACAACTAAGTTAAAGAGGTGTGAAGAGATGCCATCCACTGTTATCAACCTGTACTATTTGAAGATTAACAGTATTTCTGGCAACGGATCTATTACGATTGGGGAAGCGGCATACAACAGTCCCACCACAAATAACAAATCACAAGGACTGAACTCTTCATTCGGCGATACGTCACCTATAGAATCGATGATGGAGAACTTGTTAAATGATCCTGATGTCAACGACCAGACAGCCATCGGAACCGCAGATACCGCAAATATTACGCCGGTGCCGCCCATTATAGATTAAAGGGGTTTTTATGAATGCCTTACCAAATTAACGTCGTCAATATAAAAGTAAACGGAGCAACGCAAAACGGAAACGTCGATATCGGTCAGACCGTACAAAACAGCCACACCGCCAACAGCAAATTTGTCGGCGCGAACTTTTCTTTAGGGGATTTTTCGCCGGCCGCCGGATGTTTGAATTCGGGCCATCTTGACCCTGACGTGAGCGATCAGGATCAGATCGCCAACCCTTCAATGCCGATCGCAAATCAAATATAGGGAGGTTCTGCCGAGGTGGATATCGAAAAAATGAGAAAGTGGCTTGAGATTACGAACGAGCACAAGCCCAGCGACTTTTGGACCAATGTCCTGAAACGGAAATCTCCCGAAGATTTTTTCTCCTTACAAAAAAACACCCTGACTTATGATATTTATCAGGATGAACAGCACACATTTGTCATTGTGGAAATGCCCGGCGTTTACGAAGAAGAATTGACATTGAGGCTGCTGTCAAGAACACGGCTGCATATAAGAGGAAACATCACACCCCTTTTTCCGAAGAACATGGGCGTCTGCCAAAACCGGTATTACGGGGAAATCGATGAGACGATTGAGCTTCCTGAACCGGCTGAGCCCCACCTGTTACAGGCGCAGTGCGTAAACGGCCTGCTCCACATTTCCTACCCGCGCCTTATGGAGCACATTCCTTTTCAGAAAAAAATCTAAAGAGCCGGCTTACGGGCGGCCCAGCCGTCTGTACACTTTCTCCTTATAATGAGAAGATGCGGGTTTTGAGAACATGGCTTTCTCCTCCGTCAGTTTGTCGAGTCTGACTTGTTTTTCCGTCCGTTTGTTCCGCAGGTGATCCCGCTCCTGTTCATTGCGGCACTTGGCGATCAAATAATCGAGCGTCATCAGCTCTTTCTTCAGCGCGCCCTCATCCTCGGCGATCCCGGCGTTTTTTAATATGCGGTAGCCCATTCTGAGCGACTCCGGAAGATGTGCGGCATCGTCTTTCGGCAGGGGCTTTCCCATTCCTTTGATGCCGGCGAACTCTCCATCCTTAATGGCGCGCTTGATTTTATCTTCAGCCACGATATGGGCAATATCCATCACTGTTCACCTCTTTTTTCAATAGAACCGGGTGTGATCATACGGAAATTCACATCCCAGTTTGTGCCATTTATGTTTTTTAAAGCTGTCATTCAACAGATGAACCGCTGTTGCGACAGCGTTTTTCGCCCTTTTTCCGATGAGCCTTTTCCACCTTTTCTATTTGCTGGTTTCATGGTATATTGATTACGTTCGTTTTTTCTATCGTTCCGTGTAAACCGTGATCGGAAAAAAGGAGTGTAACAATGAAAACATTTATAAAAGAAAGAGGACTTGCCTTCTTCTTGATAGCGGTCGTGTTATTGTGGGTGAAAACATATGTCGCTTATATTTTAAACTTTAACCTCGGCATAGACAACACGATCCAGAAAATATTGCTTTTTGTGAATCCGCTGAGCTCCAGCTTGTTCTTTCTTGGATTTGGGCTTCTTTTCAAGAAAAAATTACAGCAGACAGCCATTATTGTGATTCATTTTATATTGTCTTTTTTGCTTTTTGCAAACATCGTCTATTATAGATTCTTTAATGATTTCATTACCATCCCGGTCATGATGCAGGCAAAGACAAACGGCGGCCAGCTCGGAGACAGCGCGTTCTCGTTAATGAGATGGACAGACGCCTTCTACTTCCTGGATACCGTCATTTTGATTATTTTGGCCCTTAAGATGAAAAAACCGGCTGAAAAACCGGCGAAGAAATCATTCAGAATCGTTTTGGCTTCCGCCGTGCTTGTGTTCCTGATCAACCTCGCCGTCGCGGAATCAGACCGTCCTGAGCTTTTGACACGCTCATTTGACCGAAACTATCTGGTGAAATACCTCGGCACGTACAACTTTACGATTTACGATGCCGTGCAGAATGTGAAATCAAACAGCCAGCGCGCGCTTGCCGATTCAAGCGATGTAACGGATGTGGAAAACTATATGAAGGCCAACTATGACGTGCCGAATAACGTCTACTTCGGAAAAGCCGAAGGAAAAAACGTCATCTACGTCTCATTAGAGTCTCTGCAATCCTTTATCATTGATTACAAAATTAACGGCAAGGAAGTGACGCCGTTTTTAAACAAACTGGCGCACGATAATCAAACATTCTACTTTGATAACTTTTTCCACCAAACGGGACAAGGTAAAACATCTGATGCGGAATTTATGATGGAGAACTCTCTGTACCCGCTTTCGCAAGGTTCGGTTTTCGTCAATAAAGCGCAAAACACGCTGCAGTCCGTTCCTGCGATCTTAAAAGGCAAAAAGTACACGTCTGCCGCTTTCCACGGAAATACGCAGACTTTCTGGAACCGTAACGAAATGTACAAATCGGAAGGCATCGATAAGTTTTTCGATTCCGCTTATTATGACATGAGCGAAGAAAACACGAAAAACTATGGCATGAAAGACAAACCGTATTTCAAAGAATCCATGCCGCTCTTAAAGAGTCTGCCGCAGCCGTTCTATACGAAGTTCATTACGCTGTCCAACCACTTCCCGTTCGGAATGGATAAAGAAGACACGGACTTCCCGGCGGGAGACTTTGGCGATTCAGTCGTCAATAATTACTTCCAGTCCGCGAACTATCTGGATGAATCAATCGAACAGTTCTTTAATGACCTGAAAAAAGACGGCCTGTACGATAAGTCGATTATCGTGATGTACGGAGACCACTACGGCATCTCCGAAAACCATAATAAAGCGATGGCGAAAGTGCTCGGCAAAGATGAGATCACTGAATACGACAATGCCCAGCTTCAGCGGGTGCCGCTCTTTATCCACGCTCCCGGCGTGAAAGGCGGCCGCAATCATAAATTTGCCGGTGAAGTCGATGTCGCGCCGACCGTTCTTCATCTGCTCGGCGTCGATACGAAAGATTATCTCATGTCAGGTTCTGATATCTTATCGAAAGAGCACAGAGAAGTCATTCCGTTCCGTAACGGAGACTTCATCTCGCCGAACTATACGAAAGTGTCCGGCAAGTATTACGATACGAAAACCGGAAGACTTTTAGATGATTCAGAAGTCGACAAAAAAGAAGACTCTCTCGTCAAGACTGAGCTTGAAATGTCTGATAAGATCATCAACGGCGATCTGCTTCGTTTCTATCAGCCGAAAGGCTTCAAGAAAGTGGATCCGTCACAATTCGATTATACGAAGCGTGAAGATTCCTCAGCAGACGATCAAAAAGAATAAACAAAAGCCAGATCATTGATATGATCTGGCTTTTTTATGTTCAGCTCCCGGCGGCGGCCATAGTGCGCTTTTGCAGGCTGTCGGAAAGAACTGAATAAGCGACGACTTTCTTTTTCTGCTGCTTGACGACATCTACATGATCTTCGTAGCTGTATACAAACACCGTCACATCTTTTTTTCCTTTTCTCGTCTTAATGACAAGCGGATCGGCTCCGTTTTGCGGATGAAGATAACGCTCTTCATCCCCTGGGTATATATAATGCCGTTCGATAAACACGGCTTCGTTAAAATCATCAATCACCCGTCGTTTGTCTTCGCCTTCCAGACGTTTTCCGCCGAGGGAAACGGCAGCGGACTCGTCACTGAGCTTTGAATGGGTTTCAAACTTGCGGAGGATCCATTCCACCGCTCCGGTAGGAAGGCATGTCAGCACAATCTTAATCAGGCTTATGACAACAATTGAAACAACTGCAATCCATGTCACCTTACATCATCTCCATACTTGTTCTACATGAATCTTAACATAGAAGGAAACATTGTTTTTTGTACATTATGTGAAACTTGATATATGTTCAAAAAAATCCGGATCACATAGGTGATCCGGATTTTTCAAGTCTGCTTCTGATCGTCAAGGCGGACGGCCTCTCTCAGCTCTTCCGCGACAAATTCGACGTTCGGCCCGATAATGACCTGCGCCGTTTTATTCCCCGTTTTGATAACCCCTTTTGCTCCCGCTTTTTTAAGCGCCGCCTCATTAATGAGAGACGTATCCTGCACGGTCAGCCTGAGGCGGGTCGCACAGTGATCAATCGTTTCGAGGTTTTGCCTGCCGCCGAGCCCCTTGAGCATGGCATGTTCTTCGACGGAACCGGCCGTATCTTCACTAAGCACTTCTTCCTCTTCCTCATCATCTTCCCGTCCCGGCGTTTTCAAGTTTAACGTTTTGATGAGCATATAAAAGACGACAAAATAGATCACCGCATAACAAAGCCCGACAACGAGCAGCAAAAGCGGTTTTTCGGCAATGCCGTAGCTGAGGAGATAATCGATCGCCCCCGCCGAGAATGAAAAACCTGACCTGATTCCGAGAACATTCACGATAAATAAAGAGAACCCGGTTAATATAGCATGAACCCCGTACAAAAGCGGTGATAAAAACATAAATGCAAATTCAATCGGCTCTGTAATTCCGGTAATAAATGCCGTCAGCGCGAGACCGATCATCATTCCGGCCGTCGCTTTGCGCTTACTTGGCTTAGCCGCGGCAATCATTGCCAGACATGCGGCCGGAAGCCCGAACATCATAATCGGGAAGAATCCCGTCATATAAGTCCCCGCCGTCGGATCCTTCGCAAAGAAGCGGGCCAGATCTCCCGTTTTTCCGTGAAAATCGCCAAACTGGAACCAAAAAATATTATTCAGCACATGATGAAGACCGAATGGAATCAAAAGCCGGTTAAAAATCCCGTAAATCCCGGCGCCGATCCCGCCAAGCCCGATCATCCATTCCCCGAAGGACGTAATCACCGACTGAATCGGCGGCCACACAAATCCGAAGATCCCCGCCAAAATAATGGTAATCAGCGCCGTTACAATCGGAACGAGCCTGCGCCCGCTAAAAAACCCGAGATATTCGGGCAACTTCGTATCCTTAAAGCGATTATACGTGTATCCCGCAATTAACCCCGCGATAATCCCTCCGAAAACGGCCATATTATTTGTCGAATTGATTGATTTTACAGCCGCGTCCAGCATGATATAAGAAATGGCTCCCGACAGAGCGGCGGCCCCGTTGCTGTCTTTCGAAATCCCGATCGCGATTCCGATCGCGAAAATCAGCGGCAGATGATCAAATACCGAGGTCCCCGCCGCGTAAATGAACGGAATATTTAATAAGTCCTCTCTGCCGATGGCCAAAATAATACCAACGGCGGGCAGAACGGCAATCGGAAGCATAAAAGACTTTCCGAGTTTTTGCAAAAATTGAAGCATTTTACCCATCCCCCTTCTTTTTTCTTAAATATACCACATAAGTTATCTAGTGATCTATACCAATTTTCCTTCATTTATTCACATAAGGCTTGTTGGTTTTCTATTTATAAACCAGTTGTGGTAAGCTTGAATCAGATGATTAAAAATAGAAAGCGGGAATGACAATGATTGTAACGAACGATCAAGAATTAGAAGGCCTTAAAAAAATCGGCAGAATCGTCGCGCTGGCGCGTGAAGAAATGAAGAAAAAAGCCGAGCCCGGCATGAGCACGAAAGATCTTGACCTGATCGGAAAGGCGGTGCTTGACGAGCACGGAGCCGCTTCTGCTCCGGAGAAGGAATACGATTTCCCGGGCGTGACATGCATCAGCGTAAATGACGAAGTCGCTCACGGCATTCCGAGCGCCTCTAAAATCTTAAAAGCCGGAGATCTTGTCAATATCGATATTTCGGCGGAGTTCGGCGGTTTTTATTCCGATACGGGCATTTCATTTGTGCTCGGAGAAGGCGATGAACGTCTGCAAAAGCTTTGTAACTGCGCAGCATCCGCATTTCAGAAAGGATTGGATCAGGCAAAAGCCGGCAAACGTCAAAACCAGATCGGCAGAGCCGTCTACCATGAGGCCCGCTCCAACGGATTTACCGTCATTAAAACGCTGACGGGCCACGGAATCGGCAGAAACCTCCATGAAGCGCCGAACCACATCATGAATTACTACGATCCGTTTGATAACGCGCTGTTTAAAAACGGAACCGTGATCGCGCTTGAGCCGTTTATTTCCACGAAAGCGGAAACGATTGTTGAAGCGGGAGACGGCTGGACGTATAAAACGCCGGATAAAAGCCTTGTCGCCCAAGTGGAACACACCATCGTGATCACAAAAGACAAACCGATTATTTTAACTGCATTGTAATGTTTCATCTCCCTCCCGAACAGGTATACAACAACTAACCCGAAGGAGGGAGACGCATGAAAAAAGATAAAGAAAAAATCAAAATCGAAAACGAAATACACGCCATGCACGGCGTAACGAAACAGCAGATTTTAGAGGATTTCGAGGAATTTAAGGCGTACCTTCATCAGAAAATTTCCGCCGGAAAAAAACTGGGTCTGGATGACAGCAAAATCATTAAAAGCGCCGCCATCCTCGGGGACTATCTCGCCAAACACGAGGAGCCCCGCAATGCGGAAGAAAAACTTTTACAAGAACTGTGGGACATTGCGGATGACAATGAAAAACAGCATTTGGCCCAGCTTCTCGTCAAACTTGCCGGACACTGATACAGTGCCCGGCTTTTTTATGCTCCGTTATAAGAGTTGTGCTACACTGGACATATGTCTGTGAAAGGAGCCATTTTTCAACATGTGGTTTATTATCTTCGGGTTTATTTTCTTTATTGAAAGCATCATTCTTACCGTTTACGGGGTGAAGAAAAAGAAGGGGATGCTGATTTATTTCGGCGTCGTTTTCGGAATCATGACACTCGGAACAGTGCTGTTAAAATTAACCGGCCATTAAGCATGAAAAGACCGCCCTTTACATATATATGTAAGAAAGCTTTACATCTCTGAATCGAAAGGCTCAGTTTTTGCGTTATCCCTTTTCAGCGTCTTTTTATAGATGTTACAATGCCAAAAGTTTGGCAAAAACTGAAGAAACTCTCCCCAGCGGGAGAACGGAGAAAGGAGTTTTCTGACATGCATTATGGCAGTAAAGGCTGGTATGTAGAAGAGTTAAAGAAAAAAGGAATTACCCACTATGAAGGAAGAAAGCTTCAAAGCTTCAAAAAGTACTTCCTTGCCAATCTGCTGGAAACAAAGAAACAAGCATAACGTAAATCAGCCGTGCTGTCAGTGCAGCACGGCTTTTTTTCTATACATTAGTGAGCCTGTCCCTTTTTTTAAGGAAGGACTCCCTCCAGCTTTCTGACAGCGCTTCTTCCCGCAGTATTTCTTCAATCGCTGACAGATTGCCTGAATCACGGTATTTCACTTCGTTCGCATACCAGACGGAAATGCTTTCTTTGCCTCTCGACAGACGCTTGAGGACGGGACGCGGATCGACATATCCTTCTTCAAGCACCCTGAAATAAAAGCCGGTAAATCCCGTCTGCTGTACACGGAGCACCATATCTTTGATGCCATATTTGAGCGCGAGTTTGACGCAGGGCTGGCGCGGCTGGCTTACTTGAACGACGGCTTCCCCCAGCTGAAAGACGTCTCCGATCCACACGTCTTGTTCGGCCAGTCCTTTGACCGTTACATTCTCTCCGAACGCGGCGGCGGGAAGTTTTCTCGCGAGCGTTGTTTCCCAATATGAATAATGCTCGGCGGGATACACGCACACCGCTTTATCGGGACCTCCGTGATGCTTCAGATCAGCCTGCCCGTCCCCGTCAAAATGGGTTTTATACAGCATGACGGGAGAATCTGCGGGCCGCTTGATGATGCCGGAATTGATTTGTCTGCCGGCAAATTCATGAATTGCGGGCTTTCCGAGATTGATAGATAAGACAGAATAGTCTTGCGTCACCTCGTTCACATCCTTTGCGAAATATCCTATCTTTCCTTTATCATAGTAAGAAAAAGGTGGTTTTTCCATGCTTCAGTATCATATGATTGCAGACGGCCGGGTTCAGGGCGTAGGTTTTCGCTACTTCGTCCAGATGGAAGCCGACAGACATAAGGTAGCCGGCTGGGTAAAAAACCGTGATGACGGCCGGGTGGAAATCCTTGCCGAAGGCCCTGAAGAGTCGTTAAAACAATTTGCCGAAGCGGTCAGAAAAGGCAGCCCCTTCTCAAATGTCACAAACGTAACCATCGAAGAATCACACCGTCTGAAAGGGTACCGCACCTTTTCCATCAGTTACTGATAAGGCTTGTCCTGATAAAAATAATTCGGCTTCACAATCGTATCGTCATATGATTTATGAAAAATGTGGGTGGAAGCCGGCGAGATCGGCGGAATCAGCCAGGTCCAGTCGCCCGTCAGCTTTCTGCCCGCGTCTTGTTCCTGTTCTTCAAAGCGCTTAAATTGATTCGCGGCCGTATGGTGATCGACAATGCTGACACCGTGTTTTTTGTATGAATAGAGCACTGCCTTATTCAGTTCCACCAGCACCTGATCTTTCCACAGGTCAGTATTCAGGCTGGCGGAAATCCCCATGACCGAAGCGGCTTTTTTGAGCATATCATACCGCTTTTCGTCAGCAAGATTCCTTGCGCCGATTTCGGTTCCCATATACCATCCGTTAAAAGGCGCCGCGTTGTACGACAGTCCGCCGATTTCAAGCCTCATATCGGCGATAATCGGAACCCCGTACCATCTGAGATTTAAATCGGCAAACTCTTCAATATCCGGATGAGTGATCGGCACTTCTTTCACGAGCGTCTGAGGCAGGTCATACCAGACCGGCTGCCCGTCCCCTTTCATCCGGAAAAGCAGCGGCAGAATATCAAAATCGGTCCGCTTTCCGCGCCAGCCGAGTTTTTCGCAGACAGCCGTCAGCTCATATGATGCCGGATCACCGACTCTTCCTTTTTCAGTCTCATATCCCGCATAGCGGATGAGCTGGTGATTCCAGATTTCCACTTGTTTCTCCCCGTTCTTCTCAGGAGGGAAAATCGTAATCGTCGGTTTAATTTTTCCGCCGTTCGTGGCGATTTCAATATGTTCAAATAATGCGTCACGCACCTCTTCTTTCGTGTTCACATTGCGCCGGTCAATGACGTTCAGCGATTGCCAGAACAGACGCCCGATACAGCGGTTGCTGTTGCGCCACGCCATTTTCGCCCCGTGTTCAAGCTCTTCCGCCGTATGGACGTAACTTCCCGTCCGCTCTATCTCATCTTTTATCGCGTGCAGTCGCGCGTTGATTTGCGATTCCATTCCGAGTTCGTGATAGCAGACATCAATAAAATCCTTCGCCTCATCCCAAAGTATTTCCGTATGTTTCAAAAAACTCTCTCCTTCAATTTACATCTGTTTCCCATTGTATCGTTTTTAGGTGTGAACACAATGGTTTTTTTGTATCATACTGGAAACTGCGAAGAAAAAACACCTGTGATTTTCGCAGGTGTTTTACAAAACGGAATGCAGTTTTTCAGCCAGTGTAAGCAAATCCTCACGGTAGTTTTTTCCCGTCATCGGAATTCCGTGACCCGTCAAAAGCGCTTCCGGCTCCAGTTCCGCCAATTTCTGAACGGATGCGGCCGCCGTCTGCGTATCCGCTGTAAAATAGGCGGGCGGACCGTGAAGCTCTTGCTTTTGTATGACAACGTCCGCAAGCGATTCCTGTTCAACAGTGATCACGGCATCACCGGCAAGCAGCACGCGGTCTTTATCCCGGAATAATGAAATATGGCCGGGTGTGTGGCCGGGCGTATGCACCCATCTCCATTCCTCAAGAAACGGAACGGTACCGTCTGAAGGCAGTGCCTGAACGGACGGAATGCGGATCGTATGGCGCGGAAACAGCGGTGACAGCTTTGCGACAAGCCCTTTTTTCGCATCGGGCCTGGCAGGCGGATAATCCGCTTTCCCCGTGACGTACGGGAGCTCCTTTTCATGAATGTAAACCGGCATATCCCAAAGCTCAAGCAGTTCTTCAATCGCACCGACATGATCAAAATGACCGTGTGTCAAAATGACCGCCTTCAGCTCATACCCCTCTTTGAATCGGCGTTTCATTTCTTCTGTTATCATCTCCGCCGATTGAGGCATTCCCGCGTCAACCAGAATGATTTCCCGCGGAGCTGAGGGATTTTCGATAAAGTAAACATTCGCAATCTGCACGGTCAGTCCGTAAACGCCGTCCGCCGCTTTAAAACCGGCGCCGCTTCTCACTGAAAAAAGCGGCATAAACGGATCACTCATCATGGCACCTCCTCTGATGCCTTTAGTGTGCGACGAACCGGGTGTTTTATGTTAAAAAATCGTGATTGCGCCGATGATGAGCGCAAAGGCCGTCATGACGATAACGGCAAGAACCGCCCATTTCATCGCAAATTTCTGGTGTTCATCAATGGTGACCCCGGCAAGCCCGACTAATAAATGCGTCGACGGCACGAGCGGGCTTAACATATGAATCGGCTGGCCGATAATCGAAGCGCGGGCGATTTCCACCTTATCTACACCGTACGCCACGGCGGTCTCAGATAAAATGGGCAGCACGCCGTAAAAATAGGCGTCATTAGGCATCAGAAACGTAAAGATACCGCTCGTTAAGGCAACAATCGCCGGAATAAAACCTCCCATCTGTTCCGGAATAAGCGATACGAGGGAAATGGCCATTTCATCAACCATCTTCGTCCCCGTTAAAATTCCGGTAAACACGCCTGCGGCAAAAATCATCGAACCGATCGCAAGCACATTGCTCGAATGGGCTGAAATGCGCTCCCTTTGATCGTTAAGTTTCGGATAGTTGACAATCAGCGCGATACAAAACGCAATGATGAACAGCACGGTTAAATTCACTTTTCCTGACACTAAAAATCCCACTAAAGAAAGCGTTAACAGTAAATTGAACCACCACAGTTTCGGCCGCTTCCATTCATCTTCCGCAGCCGCAGCCGTTTCATTTGTATGGGACGGCTGTTTTAATTCGATCACCCCGAGCCGTTTCCTTTCCATCCTTCCGAGTACATAAGCGACCACAATCATACACACCATTCCGCTCGCGATGACGGGCAGCATCGGCCCCGTCAGCTCTGCCGGGTCAACGCCGAGCGCACTCGCCGCACGCGGCGTCGCGCCGCCCCATGGTATCGTGTTCATGATACCCATGCCGACCCCGGCGATTCCCGCTAAAATAATCGGACGGATTCCGAGCATGATATACAAAGGCAGCATTGCACTTGTCGTAATCATATACGTCGTCGAGCCGTCTCCGTCCAGTGCGACAAGCATGGTCAAAACGGCTGTTCCGACCACAATTTTGAGCGGGTCGCCTTTAACCAGCTTTAAAATACGCGACACCATCGGATCAAATAAACCGGTATCAATCATAATGCCGAAATAAAGAATCGCAAACATAATCATCACTGCGATCGGCGCCACCTGTTCAATGCCGGAGATCATCATCTCGCCGACCCGGTTAAAAGAAAACCCGGCAATCAGCGCAAACACGATCGGCGTTAATACGAGCGCCGTTAACACTGAAAGCCGTTTTGTCATAATCAGCACCATAAAAACAAGCATCATAAGAAAGCCTAAGATTGCTAACACAGTATGTCCCCCTTATTATGAATACGCTTACATTTTAAAGGCCCGATCCCCTTTATCCGCCTTTTTGCTATCTTATGAGAATTGGATATTGAAGTAAATATTTTGGATTTTAAAGATTTTTAATTTTTTATAACCTTTTCGTTCATTTTGTTCATTTATAAATCAAAAGCCTTCCGCAAATATGCGGAAGGCTTATTTTTCGCTGCTCATCATCTCTTTATAGAACTCGGTCTGCTCTTCTAAAAAGCGTTTTGCGCCGCTGCTGTTTTTATAAAAGCTCTCCCAATCCCGTTTTTTCAACATTTGCTTCCACTCCGCGGATGAAGTAATCTGTTTCAAAGCCTGATCCCAATAGGCGATCTCGCCTTCGGTCATGTCTTTCGGCCCCATGATGCCTCTCCAGTGCGCAAAGACAAACGGCACCCCCTGCTCTTTCCATGTCGGCACATCGCTGAAGCCGGAGAGCCTTTTGTCAGACGTAACGGCCGCCAATGTGATTTTCCCTTTCCGATAGGCGTCTCTCGCTTCTGAAATGGTCATTGAGGCGGCGTCTATCTCGTGACTGATAAGAGCTTCAATGACTTCATTGCTGCTTCCGTATTGAAAAAAGCGGATATCAAACGGAGAAATTCCGGCCATTTCCGCCGCTCTCGCAAAGGAGAGCTGGTCATCATTTCCGAGGCCGGGCGCAAATCCGATTTTTATGCCGCCCGGATTTGCTTTAATATCGCCGAGCAGCCGCTTTCCGCTTTTTATCTTTGAATCCTTGGGAAGAGCGACGGTCTGCCACTCTTTTGCGATAATGGCCAAAGGCGTAAAATCAGCTGCCTTCAGCCGGCTTTGTCCCAAAATTTCATTGCTTAACAGCAGGCTTGAATTCATACTGATGACATCCGTTTTTCGTTCGTTTACATATTTCCAGCCGCTGTCTCCGCCTCCGCCGGGTTTATAGATGATCTTTACGGGCCGGCCTAATATTTGCTTCCGCTCTATTACCGATTGCAAAGCTTTTGCCGTTACGTCCCAGCCCCCTTGAGGCGCTGCCGGGACGACAATTTCAACCGGCCCTTCAGCTGAGCGGAAGCCCTCCATCTGCCGTCCGTCAAAAGAAACCAGCGCCGCCAGCATGACAAGAAGCACTCCCAACCGCTTCATTTCTCCCATCCCTTATTCATGTGCTAAATAATATTTCCGTTCCGGCCTGCCGATAATGCCGTACTCTAATTCAGCGAGCGCTTCTTCCCGAGAAACGAGGAACTCGGCGTAGCGCCGCGCCGTTGTTCTGGAGGCGCCCATTTTTTCTCCCAGTTCTTCAGCCGTCATCCCTTTTTGGGCCGTTCTGAGCGCGTTTTTGATTTTTTGAAGCGTAATCGAATTAATGCCTGTCGGCAGATCATTGTGCTGTTTTTGTTCTTTCTGACCGCTTCCGAAAAACATGTCGATCACAGACTGGCTGAGCTCCGGCTGTGAGTGCAGCCATTCTCTTTTTTCACGGTACTGCAAAAGCACTTCTGTAAATTTATGTGCCGACACCGGTTTTATGACATAGTGGGAAACGCCTGATCTGAGCGCTTCCTGCAGCAGCCTTGTTTCGGCAGAAGCCGTAATAATGATGATATCAACGGAAGGAAAACGGCCGCGGATAAGCGGGAGCAGATCTGTCCCCAGCTCATCCGGCATATAAATATCCAAAAGCAGCAGATCAGGCTGCCGTTTCTCAAGCAGCGATATAGTGTCTTTGGCATTGATTGCTTTGCCGATGACATTGAATCCATCAAGATGTTCGATAAATTTTTCATGGATTTGCGCTATTCGAAAGTCGTCCTCTGCAATCGCGATGTTAATCACACCGATTCCCCCTTTGGCCTTTCTTTCGGTATAAACACCGTAAATACAGCACCGCCGCTCTTTTGCTGCGAAATCTCTATCGATCCCTGCAATTCACTGACGGCTTCTTTCAGATTGGCTAAGCCGTATCCTCTCCTTGTCCCCTTTGAAGAGTAGCCCTTTTCAAATATCGTTTCTGTTTTTTCCTGAGGCACGCCGTCTCCTGAGTCCGCCACTTCGATGACGATATCCCTGCCGATATCGGTCATGAAAAAGGATACCTCTTTTTTCTCTTTTTCGGCGACGGCTTCGAAAGCGTTATCAATAAGATTTCCGATGATCGTAATGAGCTGGGATGAACCCACATGCTCCGGCAGCGATTCTAAAAAGCTGTTTTCATCTATTGAAAGCTTCACTTTCTTCTCAGACGCCTTTCCCATTTTTCCTAATAGTATGGCCTGAACCCGCTGTGAATGAATGTTTTGAAAGAGGATTTCATGCTGTTCATTCTGGATGGCGTACTCTTCTTTTATCAGTTCAATGGCTTCATTATATTCTCCCAGCTCTAACAGACCGAGTATCGCGTAAAGCTTATTCGAGAATTCATGCGTTTGCGCCCGGAGATCCTCCGAGTATTTTTTCATTTCAGTCAGCTTGTTGATCAGTTTCTTGAGCTCCGTTTTTTCGCGGAAGCTGATCACCGCTCCGTATACTTGTCCGGTCTGTTTCATTTCTTTCACATTTAAGATAAATACTTTATCTCCGGCACGCACCTCCACGTTCGGCGGTATTTCTCCCCCTGCCAACACCGGCATGAGCTTTGCGCCCGGCATGATTTCTTTTATATGCCTTCCGATCATCGGTTCCGGAAGATTCAGCATATCAGCCGCAGATAAATTCATCATGGTTACCGCGCCTTCTTTGTTTACGGCGATAATCCCTTCTTTAATCGCAAGGAGCATCGCATTGCGTTCCCTGTACAGCGCTGCAATTTCATGCGGTTCAAGGCCGAGTGTATCTTTACGGATGCTTTTTGCGAGCGCCGCCGCTCCCCCGATGCCGATAAGAAACACCAAACATGCAAAATAGCCTAAATGCCGCAGATGCGCTTTCATATCTTTTTCTATCTCATCTTGTAGAAACTCGACTGTCACCGTTCCGACGACTTCGTTATGATTTTTTTCCTCCAAAATAACCGGGGCGCTTCCCCGGACGGCCTTCATTCCGTCGGAAACCGGAGACCCGCCGAACATGACGGTTTTGTTTTGCAGATTTTGATTTTCTTTCGGAATACTGCTTCGGGCCGAATGAAATGCAACATGCCCTTTTTGATCAGTGATGTAGACGGCGTGCGCGCCTGCCTGTTCTTTCATTTGTTCAATGACGTCTAACTTTGTAAAAGCCTCTTGATCCGCAAGCCGGAACGCCTCTTTTACGGGAGGCATGTATGAAATGGTTTTTGCCGTTTGCACCGCCAGCTGTTCAGCCTGCTTCTGCCCTTCCTTTAATTGCTGAAAGGCAAATATAACCGTGAGCGTTCCGATAACAAGTATTAATAAAGCCGTAATTAATCCGGCGATTTTCATTTGCAGAGAGACATAAAACCGCTTCGCTTCCAACACAGCACCAGCCGTCCTTTCCTCCTAAAATCATACCATTTTTCAAATCTTTATTTCTCATTTTTGAGAATTTTCGTGATCTTTTTCTCTTGCGGCTTACCAAAAAGGTGATGATAGGTATATATTTACTTTTACACAATTGATATAACACATAAAAAAGACTGACCGAAGTCAGTCTGCAATCTATCAGGAAATTGTAACTCCCGCGCTTGCATATCCCGCCACTGTATTAATAAGCGAAAGGCCTGTCGCAGTGGCGGAGAATACCATTAACAGCCGGGTTTGAGGAGTTACCGCAATGTTCAGCCCTGTCGTGATTCCGTTGCTGATGCTGCCGATTGACAATACGCCGGTGAGGGGAGGAGCTAAAGTGACGGATGCTCCGGGGATCGGCGTGAACGTATTGTTCGGCACAGTAGAACTGTATAGTTGTGCGGTTATCGTAACAGTCGAGCCGACAAGCGACAATGCTGCGGTTGTACTGAAATAGGCGGCAATTGATGTAATGGTTCCGCTTCTCGGAGCAGAAAAAGCAAAGTTCAGCAGAGTTCCTCCAGCCCCGGTAAGATCAATTGCGCCTCCCCCTCCGACATTGACGCCCGTCACAGAATTGCCGAACCCGACAAGGCTCACCGTTCCGATTAATCCGCCGGCAATGGTCGTCACGGCAGTGGGAAGACCTGAAGCATAAGGAATGATCGCGCCTGCTCCGGTGATCCCAGTGGCTCCCGTTATCCCAGTATCCCCGGTTACTCCGGTAGCCCCTGTTACTCCGGTGGCGCCTGTTACTCCGGTTACTCCAGTTGTTCCCGTTACTCCGGTGATCCCGGTTACTCCGGTTACTCCAGTTGCTCCCGTTACTCCGGTGGCTCCCGTTATCCCAGTATCCCCGGTTACTCCGGTAGCCCCTGTTACTCCGGTGGCGCCTGTTACTCCGGTTACTCCAGTTGTTCCCGTTACTCCGGTGATCCCGGTTACTCCGGTTACTCCGGTGGCTCCGGTTACCCCGGTTGCTCCCGTTATCCCGGTGGCTCCCGTTATTCCGGTAGATCCAGTAGCTCCAGTAGCTCCGGTTGCTCCGGTCAAGCCCGTTACTCCAGTGGCTCCGGTTACCCCGGTTGCTCCCGTTATTCCTGTAGCTCCTGTTACTCCGATTGCTCCCGTTATTCCGGTAGATCCAGTAGCTCCGGTTGCTCCCGTTTCTCCGATGGCGCCTGTTACTCCGGTTACTCCAGTTGCTCCCGTTACTCCGGTGATCCCGGTGGCTCCCGTTACTCCGGTGATCCCGGTTGCTCCCGTTACTCCGGTGATCCCGGTTGCTCCCGTTACTCCGGTGGCTCCCGTTATCCCAGTATCCCCGGTTACTCCGGTAGCCCCTGTTACTCCGGTGGCGCCTGTTATTCCGGTTGCTCCAGTATCCCCGGTTGCTCCTGTTACTCCCGTTACCCCGGTTACTCCAGTTGCTCCCGTTACTCCGGTGATCCCGGTGGCGCCTGTTTCTCCGGTGGCTCCCGTTATTCCTGTCGCTCCTGTTACTCCCGTTACCCCGGTGGCGCCTGTTACTCCAGTAGCTCCGGTGATCCCGGTTGCTCCCGTTACTCCGGTAGCACCTGTTACCCCGGTTGCTCCCGTTAATCCTGTAGCTCCTGTAGCTCCTGTTACTCCCGTTATCCCGGTTGCTCCGGTCAAGCCCGTTACTCCAGTAGCTCCGGTGATCCCAGTGGCTCCCGTTATCCCGGTGGCGCCTGTTACTCCGGTAGCACCTGTTACTCCGGTGGCGCCTGTTGCTCCGGTTACTCCCGTTACCCCGGTTGCTCCTGTTACTCCGGTCGCTCCTGTTATTCCGGTAGATCCAGTATCTCCGGTGGCGCCTGTTACTCCGGTAGCACCTGTTACTCCGATAGCCCCTGTTACTCCGGTAGCACCTGTTACTCCGATAGCCCCTGTTACTCCGGTAGCCCCTGTTACTCCGGTGGCGCCTGTTACTCCGGTAGCACCTGTTACTCCGGTGGCTCCTGTTACCCCGGTGGCTCCTGTTATTCCGGTAGATCCAGTATCTCCTGTTGCTCCTGTTACTCCGGTGGCTCCCGTTATTCCGGTAGATCCAGTAGCTCCGGTTGCTCCGGTTAAGCCCGTTACTCCAGTAGCTCCGATGGCTCCGGTTACCCCGGTTGCTCCTGTTACTCCCGTTACCCCGGTTACTCCAGTTGATCCCGTTACTCCTGTTACTCCGGTAGCGCCTGTTACTCCGGTGGCGCCTGTTACTCCGGTGGCGCCTGTTACTCCGGTGGCGCCTGTTACTCCGGTGGCGCCTGTTACTCCGGTGGCGCCTGTTACTCCGGTAGCGCCTGTTACTCCGGTAGCGCCTGTTACCCCGGTGGCTCCCGTTATTCCTGTCGCTCCTGTTACTCCGGTAGCGCCTGTTACTCCGGTAGCGCCTGTTACCCCGGTGGCTCCCGTTATTCCTGTCGCTCCTGTTACTCCGGTAGCGCCTGTTACTCCGGTAGCGCCTGTTACTCCGGTAGCGCCTGTTACTCCGGTAGCGCCTGTTACTCCGGTGATCCCGGTTGCTCCGGTCAAGCCCGTTACTCCAGTAACTCCGGTTACCCCGGTTGCTCCCGTTACTCCCGTGGCTCCCGTGGCGCCAGTTGCTCCAGTCGTGCCGGGATCTCCAGTGACGCCGGTTGCTCCCGTGGCACCGGTTACACCAGTCGAGCCCGTTGCTCCGGTAAACCCCGTTGCTCCGGTCAGCCCTGTTGCTCCAGTGAACCCCGTTGCTCCGGTCAGCCCTGTTGCTCCAGTGAACCCCGTTGCTCCGGTCAGCCCTGTTGCTCCAGTGAACCCCGTTGCTCCAGTCAGCCCTGTTGCTCCGGTCAGCCCCGTTGCTCCGGTGCACCCCGTTGCTCCGGTGCACCCCGTTGCTCCGGTGAATCCTCTTACATGAAAATGATTTGGATGACAGCATGGACACCATCTTTCATGACAGCAAGAGGTTTTGCAACAGAATTCTTCACAGCAATGGGCCCGTTTTTGATAACTGCGCCTTTGATTTCTTCTTTTATGTTGAAAATGACAGCAGCACTCATTACAATTCCGGCAGTCGTAATCCCAAGAGTCGTATCTGTTATACCAAGTATCTCCTTTTCTCATTACACCACCTCTTCTTGCATAATATTTCCGCAAAAGAAAAAGGTGTGGCAAAATCCCATTTCTATTGGGCGAATTTTCAAATGTTCTTAAGGCTGCACCATGCACAGCTTTTAGAGAAAAAAGACCTAACTGTGCATAAGTCAGGTCTTTCATTTTTAAAATATCAGTCTGCTATTGTCATTAGGTTGTCGGGAAACGAATGCTGTTAAAATCGATATTGAGAGCTGACGCTGCTGTTATATTATTTGCAGTTGTGAAAACAACTCTCAACTGGTACGTATTTGTTCCTGCGGTCGGCGCTGTATCCACTGTTGTATCAGCAATCGAAAAACTATCCGTAGCTGCGGTAGTATTAGTTCGCGACAGAGTTCTTGTATGAATTTGCACTGCTCCCCTATATAATCTCACTTCAAAAACAAAGTTTGAATTCGCTGCAGTTGTTAACGCGGCACTGAGTGCATAATCCAGCTTTACATTCTGCAAAGCATTAACTGGGATTGCCAGCGTAGCAACGGGAACTTCTGTATTTAACGGCGGATAAACAGTGAGCGGCCCGTTGGTTCTTGTGAAGAGCAAGGTTGGTGTACTGCCTGTGGCGCCGGTTGGGCCTGTTGGGCCTGTTGGGCCTGTTGGGCCCGTTACTCCGGTTGCCCCGGTTACACCAGTCGGGCCGGTTATGCCTGTCAAGCCGGTTGGGCCTGTTGCTCCTGTTGCTCCTGTTGGACCCGTTAGGCCTGTTGTACCTGTCGCTCCTGTTACTCCAGTTGAGCCGGTTGCACCTGTTACTCCAGTTACTCCGGTTACTCCGGTTACTCCGGTTGCACCTGTTGCTCCGGTTGCACCTGTTGCTCCTGTTATTCCGGTTGAGCCTGTTGATCCGGTTGATCCTGTTGGGCCGGTTTCTCCCGTTACACCGGTTGCGCCGGTTGAGCCTGTTACACCAGTTGGGCCGGTTTCTCCGGTCGAACCTGTTACACCAGTTGGGCCGGTTGAACCCGTTATGCCAGTCGATCCTGTTGCTCCTGTTACTCCGGTTGGACCGGTCTCTCCCGTTGGGCCGATTTCTCCGGTTACCCCCGTTGCACCGGTTGCTCCTGTTGGCCCTGTTGCGCCGGTTGGGCCTGTTACTCCGGTTGCGCCGGTTACACCAGTCGGGCCGGTTGTACCGGTTGAGCCTGTCGATCCAGTTGCTCCGGTTTCTCCTGTTGAGCCAGTAACCCCTGTTGGTCCAGTCACACCGGTTGGGCCCGTCGCGCCTGTTATTCCAGTTAGCCCGGTTGCACCAGTTGCTCCTGTTATCCCCGTTGCTCCAGTCACTCCAGTTGCTCCGGTTTCTCCTGTTACACCTGTTGATCCCGTTACACCAGTTGGACCCGTTACTCCGGTTGGGCCAGTTACTCCCGTTGCACCAGTTACTCCGGTCGCTCCAGTTACTCCCGTTGCACCTGTTGGGCCGGTTGAGCCTGTCGATCCCGTTGCTCCGGTTATTCCTGTTGACCCTGTTACACCGGTTGCGCCGGTTTCTCCCGTTGCACCAGTTTCTCCTGTTGGGCCAGTTACTCCGGTCGCTCCAGTTACTCCCGTTGCACCTGTTGGGCCGGTTGAACCTGTCGATCCCGTTGCTCCGGTTATTCCTGTTGACCCTGTTACACCGGTCGCGCCGGTTTCTCCTGTTACTCCAGTTATTCCGGTTGAACCCGTGGTTCCGGTTACTCCTGTTGCTCCAGTTACTCCCGTTGAACCTGTTACCCCGGTTGGACCGGTTTCTCCGATTGAACCTGTTGCTCCGGTTGGGCCTGTCGATCCTGTTGGGCCCGTTATTCCAGTTACTCCGGTCGCTCCGGTTGAACCCGTGGTTCCGGTTGCTCCTGTTGATCCTGTTACACCTGTTGGCCCTGTTGGTCCTGTTGGTCCTGTTGGTCCTGTCGATCCTGTTGCACCCGTTTCTCCGGTTGGACCGGTCTCTCCCGTTGGGCCAGTTTCTCCCGTTGCACCGGTTACACCAGTCGAACCGGTTGTTCCTGTTACTCCAGTCATTCCGGTTGAACCCGTGGTTCCGGTTGCTCCTGTTGATCCTGTTAAACCTGTTGGCCCTGTTGGTCCTGTCGATCCTGTTGCACCCGTTTCTCCGGTTGGACCGGTCTCTCCCGTTGGGCCGGTTGCTCCGGTTTCTCCGATTGAACCTGTTGCTCCGGTTGGGCCTGTCGATCCTGTTGGGCCCGTTATTCCAGTTACTCCGGTCGCTCCAGTTGAGCCTGTTACCCCAGTCAAACCGGTTGAACCCGTGGTTCCGGTTGCTCCTGTTGATCCTGTTAAACCTGTTAGCCCTGTTGGTCCTGTCGATCCTGTTACTCCGGTTGGACCGGTTTCTCCCGTTGCCCCAGTTTCTCCTGTTGCACCAGTTACACCAGTCGAACCGGTTGCTCCTGTTACTCCTGTTGGGCCGGTTTCTCCCGTTGCCCCAGTTTCTCCGGTCGCTCCAGTAACTCCAGTTGGACCGGTTGCTCCTGTTGCACCAGTCGCTCCGGTTGAGCCTGTCGATCCCGTTGCACCGGTTACTCCTGTTGGACCCATGATTCCGGTTGGACCCGTTTCTCCCGTTGAACCTGTTACTCCAGTTGGGCCGGTTGCTCCGGTCGAACCTGTTACACCTGTTGGGCCGGTTGAACCCGTTATGCCAGTCGATCCTGTTGCTCCTGTTACTCCGGTTGGACCGGTCTCTCCCGTTGGGCCAATTTCTCCAGTTACCCCCGTTGCACCGGTTGGGCCGGTTTCTCCAGTTGGACCGGTTGCTCCAGTTACTCCCGTTACTCCCGTTGCACCGGTTTCTCCTGCTGCCCCAGTTGCGCCGGTTACACCAGTCGAACCGGTTGTTCCTGTTACTCCAGTTATTCCGGTTGAACCCGTGGTTCCAGTTGCTCCTGTTGATCCTGTTAAACCTGTTAGCCCTGTTGGTCCAGTCGATCCTGTTGCTCCTGTTACTCCGGTTGGACCGGTTTCTCCCGTTGCCCCAGTTTCTCCGGTCGCTCCAGTAACTCCTGTTGGACCGGTTGCTCCTGTTGCACCAGTCGCTCCGGTTATTCCTGTTGACCCAGTTACACCGATCGCTCCGGTTGCGCCAGTCGATCCTGTTGGACCTGTTACACCAGTTGAGCCCGTGACCCCAGTTGGGCCGGTTTCTCCTGTTGACCCAGTCACTCCCGTTAAACCAGTTGCCCCTGTTGGACCCGTTGCCCCTGTTATTCCGGTTGAGCCTGTTGATCCGGTTACACCAGTTACCCCAGTCGCTCCTGTTGCTCCGGTTTCTCCAGTTATTCCCGTTGCGCCGGTCGCCCCGGATGCACCCGTTGCTCCGGTTGAACCGGTTTCTCCCGTTGAGCCAGTCGGTCCGGTTATTCCTGTTGACCCAGTTACACCGGTCGCTCCGGTTTCTCCGGTTGCTCCTGTTGGCCCTGTTGCACCAGTCACTCCCGTTACACCGGTTGGGCCGGTTGTGCCTGTCGATCCCGTTTCTCCGGTTTCTCCTATCGCCCCGGTTACTCCGGTTGGACCCGTGATTCCGGTTGGGCCGGTTTCTCCGGTCGCCCCAGTTACTCCCGTTGCTCCAGTCACACCCGTTGGACCGGTTGGGCCTGTTACTCCTGTTGGGCCTGTCATTCCGGTTGTACCGGTTGCGCCAGTCACTCCAGTTGAACCGGTTTCTCCTGTTGAGCCAGTAACCCCTGTTGGTCCAGTCACACCGGTTGGGCCCGTCGCGCCTGTTATTCCAGTTAGCCCGGTTACACCAGTTGCGCCTGTTGCTCCTGTTATCCCCGTTGCTCCAGTCACTCCAGTTGCACCGGTTTCTCCCATTGTCCCAGTTACTCCGGTTGATCCCGTGGTTCCGGTTTCTCCTGTTACACCTGTTGCTCCGGTTGGACCGGTCGCTCCGGTTATTCCTGTTGACCCTGTTACACCGGTCGCTCCGGTTTCTCCTGTTGACCCAGTCACTCCTGTTGACCCAGTCACTCCTGTTGCACCAGTTACGCCGGTTGGGCCAGTTTCTCCCGTTGCACCGGTTACACCAGTCGAACCGGTTGTTCCTGCTACTCCAGTCATTCCGGTTGAACCCGTGGTTCCGGTTGGGCCTGTCGATCCGGTTGGACCGGCCTCTCCCGTTGGGCCGATTTCTCCAGTTACCCCCGTTGCCCCTGTTGCGCCGGTTGAGCCTGTTGCGCCGGTTGATCCCGTTGCTCCTGCTGGGCCGGTTACTCCAGTAGCTCCGGTATCCCCGGTCGAGCCAGTTTCTCCGGTTGGTCCTGTCGGTCCTGTTTCTCCAGTCGAGCCAGTTTCTCCAGTTGCCCCAGTAACTCCAGTTGGACCGGTTGCTCCAGTCGCTCCTGTTATCCCCGTTGCCCCAGTCACTCCCGTTACACCGGTTGTGCCGGTTGTGCCGGTTGTGCCGGTTGAGCCTGTCGATCCCGTTGCTCCTGTTACACCAGTTGAGCCCGTTACACCAGTTAGACCCGTTACTCCGGTTGAGCCGGTTGCTCCAGTCGCCCCTGTTACTCCAGTTGAGCCCGTGGTTCCGGTTGCTCCTGTTGATCCTGTTAAACCTGTTGGCCCTGTTGCGCCGGTTGGTCCTGTCGATCCGATTGGACCGGTCTCTCCCGTTGGACCGGTTGCTCCTGTTACACCTGTTGATCCCGTTACACCAGTTGGACCAGTTACTCCGGTTGAGCCAGTAACTCCAGTTGCACCGGTTTCTCCCGTTGAACCAGTTGATCCTGTTGGACCCGTTGCCCCTGTTATTCCGGTTGCTCCAGTCGCTCCTGTTATCCCCGTTGCACCAGTCACTCCAGTTGCTCCGGTTTCTCCCGTTGAACCAGTTCGGCCTGTTGTACCTGTCGCTCCGGTTGCGCCGGTTGAACCGGTTACACCCGTTGCTCCAGTTACTCCTGTTGAGCCAGTCGCGCCTGTTTCTCCTGTCGATCCCGTTGCGCCGGTAATCCCAGTTGAGCCTGACGATCCAGTTGGACCGATCTCTCCCGTGGGTCCAGTTGATCCTGCTGCACCAGTCACTCCAGTTGAACCTGTCGACCCTGTTGGCCCGGTTGGACCTGTTATTCCGGTTGGGCCGGTCGTTCCTGTTGAGCCTGTTATTCCGGTTCGGCCGGTTACACCAGTTGAGCCAGTCACTCCAGTTGGACCCGTTACTCCGGTGGGGCCGATCTCTCCCGTTGGACCTGTTACTCCGGTTGAGCCGGTTATCCCCGTCGCCCCGGTTGCTCCTGTCGATCCCGTGACCCCAATCGGGCCAGTCACACCAGTTTCTCCGGTTGGGCCGGTTGCTCCTGTTAAACCTGTTGGCCCTGTTGCGCCGGTTGGGCCTGTCGATCCTGTTGCACCTGTTACTCCAGTTGGACCTGTTGAGCCGGTTGCTCCGGTTGGGCCGGTTGCTCCCGTTGAGCCTGTCGGTCCGGTTGAACCAATTGCTCCGGTCGCTCCTGTTGCACCAGTCACTCCGGTTGTTCCCGTTATTCCGGTTACTCCGGTTGCACCGGTTGAGCCTGTTACTCCGGTTGAGCCCGTGATTCCGGTTGCTCCTGTTACACCAGTCGAGCCGGTAGCTCCAGTTACTCCTGTCGGACCAGTTACTCCGTTTGGGCCGGTTACACCCGTCGCTCCTCTTACTCCCGTTGCACCAGTTACTCCGGTCGCTCCTCTTGCTCCGGTTACTCCTGTGGGACCCGTCACTCCTGTGGGACCTGTAATTCCTGTTACGCCAGGTTCACCCCCGGTTTGCGCCAATGAAACGTCATCTATTAAAACCGTGCCGGAAGAAACTTTACTTAATACAATGACGGCAGAGGCTGCGCCAGAAGGCACACTGCTTGTTTTATAGATTTCAGACCATGTGTGAAAGAGCACGTTCGGCAAATTTCCGGGTGTGATATTTTCTTGAATGGAACTGATTTGTTCACCTGCTGCGCTGACATAGATGATCTGGAGAGTGACTTGGGGACTTGGCTCATTTCCGAGCGTTGCGAGTGATACGAATAGAGTCACTGACTTGGCTGAAATGGGAACGATTTGACTGAGGTAAGCATATGGCTGAGCTCCAATAAATTGCGCAGAATATCTCCCTGAATGTGCAAACAAACTGTTAATCTGGGTATTTGCCGAACTCCACCCCGCTAATGTGCCGGTTTCAAAGCTTCCGTTTATAATCGGATTATTCATTCAATCTTTTTCCCTCTCCTTCCCGTTGTTGACCGTCTTACTTATTAAGACAGCATATTAATACGGGCTGTGTTTTGACAACCTAAATAAAAAAGGTGATTTCTTTTCATCACCTTAATCTGATCCTTGAATGGGGAATCCCGTCGCAATGAGGGAGCGGTTTGCCGCTGCGACTTGTGTTACGTAGTTCGAAGAAAGGACGGATAAATAGAGCTGATACGCGGCTGTTTCATCCGCCTTCATTTCGTCGATGTACGTAAAAGGAATTCCTATGATTTGCCCGCCTGAAGAAAAGAGGTTCCTCTCTTGTCTCTGTGTTTGTATCGATACGCCATTTCTTTGCAGCTCGACAGCTAAGACCAATGAGAAATGAGACGCGAGCGGATCTAATTCCACATTTACTTGTATGACGGCATCCGTTTTCACCAATTGATCTGTCGGCGCAGCTATCACTGCGCTTAACACGTTTATCGGTGTTCCTTCTAACGGAATCGTCATTAGTTCTGCTGTATTTTGAAAAGCTACCGCAGGAACCGCTCCCGGCGGACCCTCAGGCCCCGGGGGACCGGGCGGACCCGCCTCCCCTTGCGGACCGCGGGAGCCGGCGGGTCCTCTTTTGCCTTCGGGACCTCGCAGCCCGGGTACGCACAAGGCAGATCGATTTTCATCTGAAGACGGAAACCGTTTTTCCGTCCCTGTTTCCGGACTTTCAAGTTCACATGGTAATTGTTCATACCGGCGTTTCATATGTCTGCTCATATATTTGTAAGGTTTCTGTTTCAATATCATGTATTGATTACGGCCGCTGCTCATAATATCACCCCGGCAATATTCTATTCGCATTGAAGTCATCATGTGCAGGCCCTTCCCATTCCTTACCGAAATAAAAAAAGGCAGACCTGAGTCTGCCTTTTTTCTTCTACCATAACCCTAATACTTTCCACCATAATCCGCCGATCACAAGCCATGTCACAATATGGACGATTGACAGGATAAAGCCGATGGACCACCATTTGCTTTGCGATATATAACCCGCTCCGAAAAAGACCGGAGCCGCTCCTGAGCCGTAATGCGTCGTCGAACCGAAAAGGTTGCTGAAAAACGCCAGGCTGAGCGCCGCCAACAGCGGCGGAGCGCCTGCCGCCACGATGACGGCGAGAAATGCCGCATACATGGCGCTGATATGCGCGGTTGCACTCGCAAAGAAGTAATGCGTGTAATAATACACGACAATCAGAATCATAAATGCCACAATCCATGAAAAACCGGAAACAGATGATTTCATCATATCGCTGAACCAAGACACCATGCCGAGCTCATTCAGAAAATTCGCCAGCATCACAAGCGCCGCGAACCAAGTCAGCGTATCCCATGCACCTTGTTCTTTTTTGATGTCCTCCCATGTTAATACCTGTGACAAAAGCAAAACGGATAATCCGATCAGGGCCGTCGTCGTTGCGTCGATATTTAAGCTTCCTCCGAAAATCCACAGCGCAAGCACCAATAAAAAGACGATAACCATGGAGAGTTCGGATTTTTTAAACGGACCCATTTCTTTCAATTTTTCCGTTGCGATTTTAGCCGCATCCGGTGTTTCTTTAATTTCCGGCGGATACAGCTTATAAATGACGAGCGGCGTAATGATTAAGCTCGCCAATCCCGGTACAATGGCCGCAATTGCCCAGCTTGTCCATGTGATGTCCACCCCTGCGACATCGTGGGCCAGCTTGGCGATCAGCGGGTTCGCCGCCATTGCCGTCAAAAACATCGCAGACGTAATCAAGTTTCCTTGAAAACCGGTTTTTAATAAGAAAGCGCCGATTTTCCGCTCTGTTCCGTCTGCCGGCGTTGATCCGAAAGTTTCGGATAATGATCTGATAATAGGAAAAATAATGCCGCCCGCCCGTGCCGTGTTGCTCGGAATGGCAGGTGATAAAATTAAATCACTGAAAAGCAGTGAATAAGAAAGGCCGAGTGTTTTCTTCCCGAACCGTTGTACGAATACGTAAGAAATCCTGGCGCCGAGCCCGGTTTTGATAAATCCCCGGGAAATAAAAAAGGCGATGACAATCAGCCAGATTGTCTTGTTTCCAAATCCGCTTAACGTATTTTCAATAGATAGCGTTCCCGTTAACGCGGTGACTGCCAATGCAAAAATTGCAATTGCGCCCATTGGCAAGGGCTTGGAGATAAAGCCGATAATTGTTGCGACAAAAATAGCGAACAAATGCCATGCTTTAGGTTCAAGTCCGGACGGCGCGGGAATAAACCAAATGATTAATCCCACAGCAACAGTAATAAGCAAAGGAATGATTTTTACTGCCTGCTGTTTTTTTGCGTCTTTTTCTGAAGCCATTACAGGTCTCCTCCTATTTTGTTGTCTTCCATCCCCTATCCCATTTTACTACTTAACTAAGTTAATAAACGTTTTTGTTAATTAAAAAACACAAAGGAATATTTTCCTTTGTGCTTCTTGTTTATTATTTTAATATACCCGACCCGGCTTTAGATATAACATCTGATTTTACATTTGATGATGAGCCGATGGAACCGTGCAATGACGGTGTCCAGCCGACGGACTGACTTAATCCGTTGGCGGCTGACGCGTTGATGGAGGCGCCGTTTAAAAGAGTGCCGTCTTCATGAAGCGCTTTTCCGCCGCTGAAGACGCTGATGACTTTATCAGCAGCCAGTCCCGGCACTTCAAAGACATTATTCTGGGCATATATTTTTGACGCGTGGCCTGCGCCCCACGCATAGCTGAACGGGTATGCGGCGCTTTTAGAGCCTGCGTAAAAATTATTATAAATATGAACCTGCCCGTACCGGACCCGCGGTGCGCGCTGGACGATGTTCTGGTAATAGTTATGGTGAAGGGTCACCTTCAGTTTTCCTTCATCCGACGTCTTGCTGTCGCTGTTTCCGATGACGGAGCCTTTGTCATGGTCATGATATTTATTATAGGACAATGTAATATAATTCGCCCCGTTGGCTATATCCGTCTGGCCGTCATGGTGCTGATATTTTCTCCCGTAATAGTAAGGAAAACCGCTGTCGGGATTCGATCCGTCATTAAAGGTGCAATGATCGATCCAGATGTGCGTCGCGCCGTTAATGGTGATATTGTCATATTCCGAGTTCCAGTTGCCGCTGCTGCCGTCCGTCGGGTCCCATTGCGGAAAATAGTCGTAAGCGTCTTGAAATTCAATGTTGCGGATGATGACATTGTCGACGCCGTTCTTTATATTAAAACTTCCGCCTGTCACTTTGGCATTTGAACCCGAACCGATGATCGTCGTATTTGAAGGAATGTCAATCACGACCCGTGCTTTCTGGTTTTTTTGAGATCGCTGTCTGGCGTCTTCCTGGGTGCCTGACGGCGCTTTTTTCCCCCATTTGTCCGGGTCGTACGCCTTCAGATAAGCGTTGAGATCATATGCCGGATCTTTATAATCATTAAAGCCGAGCGTTTTATTCCGGTCGTCCGTATTCATATTGATTGTGCCTTGTATGTAAATAATCTTCGGCGTGCTGTTGGCGCTTCCCCCTAATGCAGAAACGAGCTGCTGTCTGTTTGATACGGTGTAGACATTCGATGAAGAGGCTTTCGCGCCGCCGGTTGTCCCGCCGGAAGCGGCTCCCCAGCCGTCATTTGTTCCTAACGTCTGCCGTCCCAGGTCAGCGGCATAGACGTCCGCAGGGATCATACATAAACAAACCGCCAGCATAAATAACATTTTTTTCATGAATTGTACTCCTCCTGATTTTTCGTTCCAATTTATTACAATTGAATTCTATCAAATCAGTTGAGAAACGGCACCGAAAATGTACAGCATGTGCCTTTCGGTTTTATTGCGGAAACCGCAAAAAAATCCCAAGGGACCGAAAACCCCTTGGGATCTGTTCAGCTTACGCCCATGATTTTACTTTTTCGTTATCCGTGACAAATAGAAGAACTTTTCCTTCATCTAAGCGCTTTTCAAATTGTGATGCTTCCTCTTCTGAAAAGCCGATTTCGTGAATTTTGTTGCGGAGCTCGTCGCCTTTTTTATTAAACATATTGCCGACCGCGTGTTTAATGCCCGTTTCTTTCGCTCCGATGGTATTGACATCAGTATTATCTGCCAGGCGGTCCGTTCTGTCGTCATCATGAGAAAGCACATATACGTCTTCTTTTGCGACACCCAATTGCTGAAGCTCTTTTACGTCCTGCATCAGTTTTTGATCATTTGTATATTCTCTTACTACCGGTTTCATTGATAAGTCCTCCCTTTTGTTTTTGTATATTGGATGTTTACCCGCTCAACCAAAGGTCAAACAAAAGAAAGAGAGTTCCGGGAAAAAACGGGCAGATTGTCGGTGGATATTTTCCGGCGGGACATGTTACAGTAGGGAAAGCTACATTTTCAGAAAAATAAAAATCTTCATGAGCCGATTAAGCAGGGAGGTGGTTCCTATTCATTACTTTTCACCGGAACAGCGATTTAACGCTTGGGTTGTCAGTGATTTAGTGAAGCAGGTATTCCGCCGGCATACCCGCTGCCCGGATGGAATAAAAGAGCTTACGGTCTTTGCTGAAGATACTTTTCATATTAATATCGATTTCGTTTTCTCTATCATTATCAATATCGGTGATATCGAATCCGTTCTGCCGAAAGAAATTGAAAATAAGCTGGGTTCTTATCTGACCGCGCTTCAGCCCGTCATTACCGCTGACATGCTTCATTCTTCAAAAACGAATGCCTATGAATATTTGGAACATGAGAAAAACACCGATGTGTACCGGTTATTCTTTTAAATACGCATATAAGGAAAGAAGGGCCCTGGCCCTTCTTTTTTTGTTGCCGGCGGACGGTTTGATTTTGTATTCGGGAAATGGTTCGTGTTACATTTGGAACAAACACTCATGTTGAAGGAGGATGCATCATGCCGAAAAATCAGCAGCAGATTCAATTGGCAAGACGCCCCAAAGGCGTTCCCGTCCATGACGATTTCCGCTTTGAAACGATTGCCGTTCCCGAACCGAAAGACGGCGAAGTGCTTGTGAAAACGAGTTATGTGTCCGTTGATCCGTACATGCGCGGACGGATGCAGGATACAAAATCATATGTAGAGCCGTTCGCTTTAGATGAAGCCATAACAGGCGGAGTGATTGCCGAAGTTCTGACAGACGGCGATAAGCTGAAAAAAGGAGATGTTGTGATCGGAAATCTCGCATGGCAGGAATATTCAGCCGTCAATGAGTCCGCCCTCCGCAAGTTGGATACGGATATCGCACCCGCCCAGGCGTATCTCGGCATTTTAGGGATGACCGGACTGACCGCTTACTTCGGGCTGCTCGATATCGGCCGTCCGAAAAAGGGCGAAACCGTCGTCGTTTCAGGGGCTGCGGGCGCCGTCGGCTCAACGGTCGGGCAGATTGCCAAAATCAAAGGCGCGCGGGTTGTCGGCATCGCCGGTTCTGACGAAAAAATCGCGTATCTGAAAGAGGAGCTTCAATTTGATGAAGCCATTAATTACAAAACGGCGGATGATATTCAAAAAGCGCTTGAACAGGCATGCCCTGACGGCGTCGATGTCTATTTTGACAATGTCGGCGGACCGATTTCAGATGCGGTGATAAACCTGCTGAATGAATTCGCCCGCATTCCGGTATGCGGAGCGATCTCTTCATATAATACCGAAAGTGAAGAGGAAGACATGGGCCCCCGCGTCCAGCCGAAGCTGATCAAAACAAAAGCGCTGATGCAGGGGTTCATCGTCAGTGATTATGCTGACCGCTTTTCCGAAGGCGCGAAACAATTGGCCGAATGGCTCAAGGACGGGAAGCTTCATTATGAAGAAACGATTACGGAAGGATTCAGCCATATTCCTGACGCGTTCCTCGGCCTGTTTAAAGGAGAAAACAAAGGCAAACAGATCATCAAAGTCAGTGATCTAAGTTAACATGATGATGAAAAAAGGAGGGCTTTGTCCCCTCCTTTTGCTTTTTCGCATCAGCCGCGAAGAATCAAAGTCAGAAAGCCGTCTTCATCAGGCTCCGTATCTTCCAAAGTGAATCCCGCTGCTTGAAAGCAGGCTAAACTGATTTGATTGTCTTTTTCGATGCTTGCCGCCCATTCCCGCACGCCGGTAAACCCAGGATCAGTCAGCAGTTTTTGCAAAATCTGTTTTCCGTACCCTTGAAGCTGGTACAAAGGATTGACGATCAATCCGATATACGCCCGTTCCTCCACAAACTCTATAGAGACCATTCCTGCCGGAAGCTGCCCGTCATATGCCATAATGACAGTATCGTCTTCATCTTTATTCAATCGTGCATACCACGCGTCTAATGGCAGCATCGCATCCATTCTCCGTCTGATGTTATCGTTCTTAAACCAGTGTTCAAGTATTTTCAGCTCACGTTCCTTCAATATTTGAAATCGGTCTATTGAACCCATCTTCCCACTCCCCTGCCCGAACCTTTTCTATTATTTTACAATGAAAAAAGAAGGGCTTCCCGCCCTCCGTTTCTTATTTCTCAGATAATTTTCCGCCTGAATAAACGGCCTCTTTCAGCTCAATTCCGAGTGATTTGGCCATTTTTTTCAATTTGGATTCTTCCATCGGCGTGACAAGGCTGAGTACGGTTCCTTCTTTACCGGCCCGCCCCGTCCGGCCGGATCTGTGGATATATCCGTCTTCATTCGGGATGTCTGCGTGAATGACGTACGGAAGATCATCGATATCAAGTCCGCGCGCCGCTATGTCAGTCGCCAGAAGCAGCGGAAATTCTCCCCCTTCAAACGCTGATAATATCTTTGCCCGCTCCATTTTTTTCGCTTCTCCGTGCAGGATGCCGAGATCCACGTGATGATAGGCGAGTTTTTCCGCATAGACGCTTAAATTTCCGATATCTCTGACAAACACGAGCGCCTGCATGCCGTTCAGCCGTGACAGCTTTTGCAATAGCTTCACTTTATCCCGCTGATCGCAGACGAGATATTGATGCGTGACGCGCGCTTTTTCCGCCGTATTCCGCTCCACTTTCAAAACGGCCGGTTCATGTGCGATGGCATTCAGCACCTCTTCTGTCTCCGGCTGCAGCGTAGCGGAAAAGCTTAAAAGCTGTCGGTCTTTCAGCGTCGTTTTAATGATTTTTTTCATCGTTTCGCGGTGTTCCTTTGTCACGAGCTGATCCGCTTCATCAAGAACGATCGTCTTGACTTCATGCATTTTCAGCTTTTTCGCCTGAATCAATTCGAGCACCCTGCCCGGTGTGCCTGCAATGATATGCGGTTTATTTTTGAGCTTCTCCACCTGCTTTTTCACGTTTGCCCCGCCGATCAAAGACAAAGCGCGAAGATCGGAGCCTTTTTTCCACTCCTGAATCACTTGAAAAATCTGCATCACAAGCTCGCGGGACGGCGCTAAAATGATCACTTGCGGATGTTTCTGTTCCGGGTTGATCCGCTCCAGAACCGGAAGCGTGTACGCCAATGTTTTTCCCGTTCCCGTCGGGGATTCGGCAATGACGTCTTTCCCTTCCATGATCACCTGAGCGGCTTTTTCCTGAATAACGGTCGGCTCCTGAAAACCTGACGCCTCCCAGTTTTCGGCGATAAATGGTTGTGTATGCTGTAAAAATGGCCATGTTTGGGTCATGTCGTTCTCCTCAATTCTTAAAATCTACTCCATAGTATCTCAAATGCACGCGGCAAACGCAATTTTCTTTTTCCTTCCAAGCCTTTTAACAAACGGTCTCCTCCTTTATAATCATAAATGAGAAAGACACATGATAAAAAAAGCGTGTCTGATAACGATAGAGGTGTAATGATGAGTATTTTATCCGTAAAAGATTTAAGCCACGGCTTCGGTGACCGTGCGCTTTTTAACAATGTATCGTTCCGTCTTTTAAAAGGGGAACACGTCGGCTTAATCGGAGCAAACGGCGAAGGTAAATCAACGTTTATGAATATTATTACCGGAAAGCTTGAGCCTGATGAGGGTAAGGTTGAATGGGCGAAAAACGTGCGTGTCGGCTATCTCGATCAGCATACCGTGCTTGAAAAAGGAAAAACGATCCGCGACGTGCTGAAGGATGCGTTCCATTACTTATTTGCGATGGAAGAAGAAATGAACGAGATTTACAACAAAATGGGCGAAGCGGACCCTGATGAGCTTGAGCAGCTGCTTGAAGATGTCGGTGTCATTCAGGACGCCCTGACAAACAATGATTTCTACGTGATTGACAGCAAAGTTGAAGAAATCGCCCGCGGCCTCGGCCTGCAGGAAGTCGGCCTAGACCGCGACGTCACTGACTTAAGCGGCGGACAGCGGACGAAAGTGCTGCTCGCCAAACTGCTTTTGGAAAAGCCGGAAATCCTTCTGTTGGACGAACCGACGAACTACCTTGATGAACAGCATATTGAATGGCTGAAACGCTATTTGCAGGAATATGAAAATGCGTTCATCTTAATTTCCCATGACATTCCGTTTTTAAACAGCGTAATCAATTTGATTTATCATGTGGAAAATCAAGAGCTGACGCGTTATGTCGGTGATTATCATCAGTTTATGGAAGTCTACGAAGTGAAAAAACAGCAGCTCGAAGCCGCCTATAAAAAACAGCAGCAGGAAGTGGCTGAGCTGAAAGATTTCGTCGCCCGCAACAAAGCCCGCGTCAGCACGAGAAATATGGCGATGTCCCGTCAGAAAAAGCTTGATAAGATGGATATGATCGAACTGGCGGCCGAAAAACCGAAACCGGAATTCCATTTCAAGCCTGCGAGAACGTCAGGCAAGCTCATTTTTGAAACGAAGGACTTAGTCATCGGTTACGATACTCCGCTGTCACGCCCGCTCAATCTCAGAATGGAGCGCGGACAGAAAGTCGCCCTGTACGGCGCAAACGGCATCGGGAAAACGACGCTGTTAAAAAGCCTGCTCGGTGAAATCCAGCCGCTGGAAGGCACGGTGGAGCGCGGCGAGCATCAATACACGGGCTATTTCGAGCAGGAAGTGAAAGAAACCAATAACAATACGTGCATCGAAGAAGTGTGGAGCGAATTTCCTTCCTTTACCCAGTACGAAATCCGCGCCGCCCTCGCCAAATGCGGCCTGACGACCAAACACATTGAAAGCCGCGTCTCCGTTCTCAGCGGAGGAGAAAAAGCGAAGGTCAGACTGTGCAAGCTGATCAATTCAGAAACAAATCTACTTGTGCTTGACGAACCGACAAACCACCTGGATGTCGATGCGAAAGAAGAGCTGAAACGCGCGCTGAAAGAATACAAAGGCTCCATTCTGCTGATTTCCCACGAACCCGAGTTTTACATGGATATCGCGACGGAAACATGGAATTGTGAGTCTTGGACGACAAAAGTGCTGTAAACACAAAAAGGAACTCCCGCCCGTGCGGAAGTTCCTTTTTTTCTTAATGTCCGGCTTTTATTCCGGCGAGATGTTTGCGTCCCATGAGAAGGACAAGCATGCCTACAAAAACGACGATCCCGCCTACTGTATATGGAGTGCTTGCGGTGAAGTGTTCTGACAGCATTCCCGCAATCCACGGAGCGAGCGCACCGCCGATAAAGCGGACTGAGCTGTAGGCTGAAGACGCGATTGAACGTTCAACCGGCGCAGCACCCATCACAGCGGTTGTCATGATCGTATTCACCATACCGAGGACAGCACCGGCAACAACGATACATGTAATGATCAACGTCTGATGGTCAGTCCAGACCCCCATAATAACGAGAATGGCCGCAAAGGCGATAAAGAGAACGACGAGCGAACGCACTGTGCCCAGCGCTTTGTGCACGAGCGGCGCCGTAAAGACTGACGTAATTGCCAGCAGAAGGCCCCAGCCGAAGAAGACATATCCGAGACCGTGTTCATCTAAATCCAGCACGAACGGAGAATAAGCAAGCAAAATAAAAAATCCAAAGTTGTATAAGAATGCAGATACTGCCATTGTCAAAAGGCCTTTATATTTGAGCGCCTTCATCGCATCAAACACACCGACGCGTTTCGCCGGTTTCGGCAGCTTCGGCAGCATGAGTGAAATCGCGCAAAGCGCTATAAACATCAGGACAGACACTCCGAAGAACGGAGCGCGCCATGAAAGGCTGCCTAGCTCTCCGCCGGCAAGCGGCCCGACGGAAATTCCCAGTCCGAGCGCGGCCTCATACAGAATAATAGCTTTGGCGCTGCCGCCGACAGATACCCCGACGATGACGGCAAGCGCGGTTGAAATAAAGAGAGCATTCCCAAGCCCCCAGCCGCCGCGATAGCCGACAAGCTGAGCGATTGAACTTGAGCTTCCGCCGAGAGCGGCAAACACGATGATAAAAATAAGTCCGAGAAGCAGCGTCCATTTTGCGCCGATCCGGCTGGAAATCGCGCCGGAGAAAAACATCATAAAACCGGTAACGAGCAAATAACTTGTAAATAACAGTGATACTTCACTAGGTGAAGCATGTAATTGTGCGGCGATCGCCGGAAGAATCGGATCGACAAGACCGATTCCCATAAAGGAAATCACACAGGCAAACGCAACCGCCCAAACGGCTTTCGGCTGGCTGAATAAGCCTGTTTTCTGTTGTGATGATGTATCCATTTGACCAGACCTCCTGTTTTATCCATTAAAAGAAACGCTATATCCATAGCGTTTACAGCAAAATCATTCGATTGATTGAATGGCGCGGTCAGCTTTTTCTTTCATTCCGTTAAGGCGCGTTTTAAAATGCTGAAATGTGCTGATCTTCTCATCAATCATCTCAAGCTGGTGGTTCAAAGCGTGCTGAATCTCTTCCAGCTTTTCTTTCCGTTCCTTCGGATCCAGTGACAACAAGTACCCCTCTTTGTTTAATTCCAGCTGACGGCTCATCTCCATAAACTGCTGAAGTTCCTGAAGGGAAAAACCGAGCACTTCTTTTGTGCTGGTGACTTTTTCGAGCTCCTCCATATCATCTTCAGAGTAAAGCCGGACGCCGCCTTCTGTCCGTTTAGGAGCAGGAATCAAACCAATCTCCTCGTAAAAACGAATGGTTCGTTTTGTCAGTCCGCTTCGCTTGGCAACTTGATCAATCTTCATCCATTCCAAGGTGAATCCCCCTCTTGTCGTATCTGTTTCTATTATACACCATTTGAACCTTAACGTAAACGTAAACTTTTTATGCCGAATAAACTTAGCTTGGACGGAACCTTTGTCTTTAAAGCGCCGGGAGACATTTGTTTAAAACAAAAAGCCGGTATGACCCGCCGTCTTCTCGGGGGCCGTACCGGCTTTTCTTAATTCTCAAGTTCTTCAATCATCAGTGACAATTCGGTCCAGCGTTCCATCGCCGCTTCAAGCTCTTCAGCCGTTTTTGCCTGTTCGGCCATCAGTTCTTGTATCTTTCCGAAATCACTTCCCGCTTCAGCGATTTCCGCTTCCAGACGCTGATGCTTTTCTTCAAGGCCGGCGATTTTGTCTTCGATGCCGTCCCATTCGATCTGATCCTTGTACGAAAGCTTTTTGCGCTTTTTCTTCGGCTCTTCTTCCGCCTTTTTTTCTTCGGCCGGCTGTTTTACCGCCGTCTTCTTCGCTTTTGCTTGTTCCATGTATTCACTGTACGAACCTTGGAAACGGGAAATGATGCCGTGTCCTTCAAATACAATCAGGCGGTCCACGACGCGGTCAAGGAAATAGCGGTCATGGGATACAGTGATGACGACGCCCGGGAACTGTTCGATATAATCCTCGAGCACGCTTAATGTTTCTGTGTCCAGATCATTGGTCGGTTCATCTAAAAACAGCACATTCGGCTCCTGCATCAGTACATTCAGCAAGTACAGACGGCGCTTTTCCCCGCCCGACAGCTTTCTGATATATGTCTGCTGCATCGGACGCGGGAACAGAAAACGCTCAAGCATTTGTTCCGCGGTGATGACATCGCCTTCCGCCGTTTTGACGATTTCAGCCGTCTCTTTTATATAGTCAATGACTTTCATATCACCGTTCATTTCGCTGTGATCCTGGGTGTAGTAGCCGATCCGGACCGTCTGCCCGATGGTGATATTACCGCTGTCAGGCTGAATTCTGCCGGCGAGGCTGTTTAAAAGTGTCGTTTTCCCGATTCCGTTCGGCCCGATGATGCCGATTCGTTCCCCCGGGATGACAAGCTCATTAAACTGGCTGATCAGCGCTTGGCCGTTATAGGTAATGGCGACGTTATCGGCTTCGATTACTTGTTTTCCGAGACGGTGGGAACCGATCGCGAAATCGAGTGATCCGGAGACTGCCGGCCCTTTTTGCTCCTTGAGCGCCTCCGCTCTGTCCACTCTCGCTTTTTGTTTCGTCGAGCGCGCTTTCGCTCCTCTTCTGAGCCACGCCAATTCGCGGCGCAGGAGGTTTTGACGTTTTGTTTCTTTCTGCTCCGCCAGCGCTTCCCGTTCGGCCCGTTTTTCCAGGAATACTTCATAGTTTCCTTTATACGTATAAAGGCTGCCTCTCTCAAGCTCGTAAATTCTGTTCGTCACCCTGTTCAGAAAATATCTGTCGTGCGTGACAAGCATAACGGCGCCCGGATATTGCGATAAGTAGCCTTCCAGCCATTCAATCGTTTCATTGTCCAAGTGGTTTGTCGGTTCATCTAAAATGAGCAGGTCAGCCGGCTGGATGATGTTTTTCGCAATCGCGACGCGCTTTCTCTGGCCGCCGGACAGCTCACTGACATCCTTCATCAGATCGGTGACGCCAAGTTTGGTTAAAACCGTTTTGGCTAACGTATTCGCCTCCCACGCATCATTCGCGTCCATTTGGGCCTGCGCATCAAGCAGGTGTTTCTGGCGCTGGTCATTTTCCGGTTCTTCATTCAGCGCCTGAAGCGCTTTTTCGTATTCTCTCATCGTTCTCATGACGGCTAATCCGCCGGAATAAATATGTTCAAGAACGGTTTGTCCGGCCGGAAGCTCAGGGTCCTGATGCAAAAACTCAATATGCACGTTTCCTGAAGACGTAATCTCGCCTTCCTCCGTTGATTCAAGGCCGGCAATGGTTTTCAGAAGCGTAGACTTCCCCGTTCCGTTCGGGCCGATTAAACCGATTCTTTCATTCTCTTCAATATGAAAGGAGATATGGTCGAATAATGTCTTATCTCCGTATGTTTTATAAAGGTTTTCCGCTTTTATGATGCTCATGGTTCCTATCAATCCTCACGTAAGTTCATGTGTTCATTTTAAATCAGGCGCTGGAATAAAACTAGTAAAAGGACAGACAAATTTCCTGGAAGAGATCATTTTGTCCGAAGAATGTTTCCGCCTCTCCTTTTATACACTGGAGGGGAAGAGGTGATGACATGATCAGCGTCAGTTTGTGCGTTATCGTGAAAAATGAAGAGGAGGTGCTTGCGGGCTGTCTTGATTCCGTCAAAGACATTGCGGATGAAATTGTGATTGCTGATACGGGCTCGACCGACCGGACGAAAGAAATCGCGGCCCGTTATACGGATAAGATTTATGATTTTGAATGGATCGATCACTTTGCGGCCGCCCGTAATTTTGTGTTTTCGAAAGCGGAAATGGATTATATTCTGTGGCTGGACGCCGACGATATGCTGACGGAAAAGGACCGTGAAAAGCTGATTGAACTAAAGGCGTCGCTTTCAAAAGAGGTGGACGCGGTATCCATGTATTATCACGTCGGCTTTGATGATCGGGGAGAGGTCAGCTTCAGATACCGCCGCAACCGACTCGTCAAGCGTGAAAAAGGATTCCGCTGGATCGGAGCCGTGCATGAGTATCTTGAAGTATACGGAAACATCATAGAAACCGATATTGCCGTCACACACCGGAAATCCGAGAAAAAGCACTCGCCTCCCTCGGACCGCAACTTGAAGATTTATGAGAAAATGGCGGAAAACAGTGAAACGATGACACCGCGCGATTTGTTTTACTTCGCGAATGAATTAAAGGATCACGGCCAGTATCAGCGCGCCATTACGTATTATCACCATTTTCTTTCCACAAAACAGTGCTGGATCGAAGACGAGATCAGAACGTGCCAATATCTATCCGATTGCTACAGGGCGGTCGGCCATGAAGAGGCCGCCATGACGTCTCTCTTAAAATCATTTCTGATCGATTGTCCGCGGCCGGAGTTCTGCTGCAGGCTCGGCGACTATTTTGCGGAGAAACGGCAATACCGGCAGGGCGTGTTTTGGTATGAGCTCGCCCTATCCGCCAAAAGCAGTGATGCAGGCTTTACCCAGCTCGAATATTCCACCTGGTACCCCCATCTGCAGCTCTGCGTCTGCCACTGGCAGCTCGGCGACAGAGAAAAAGCGAAGATTCATAACGACAAAGCCGCCTCCTATCATCCGTCACATCCGAGTGTCCTGTATAATCAAAACGTCCTCGGCACATAACATCGAAAAAAAGAGCTGCCCCCGTATGAAGGGCAGCTCCTTTTTGATTACGCTGTCGGAATTCCTCCGCTTACACTGTAAATTTGGGATGTCACATAACTCGATTCTTCTGAGGCCAAAAAGACATAAATTCCTGCCAGCTCCGCCGGCTGTCCGGCACGCTGTAATGGAACGGCCGGTGTTTCCTTGCCGAATTTCGGAATGTTTTCACCGGGCTGTCCTCCTGAAATCTGCAGCGGTGTCCAGATCGGCCCCGGCGCTACCGAGTTGACTCTGATTCCTTTATTCGCCAGCTGCTTTCCTAGGCCGACGGTAAAACCGATAATGGCATGTTTCGTCGCGGCATAATCCAACAGCATCGGGCTTGGATTATACCCTTCTACGGACGTTGTCGTGATAATAGACGCGCCTTCCGGCAGATACGGAAGCGCGGCTTTGACGAGCCAATACAGTGAGAATACGTTGACTTCAAATGTTTGATAGATTTGTTCTGTAGTAAGATCGCTGATATCATCCACTGCCTGCTGTTTGCCGGCAACAAGAGCGAGCGTGTCAAGACCGCCAAGCTCTTGATACGCTTTTTCCGCCAATTCTCCGCAAAACGCTTCATCGCTTAAATCTCCCGGCAGCAGAACGGCTTTTCTTCCCTCTTTTTCAATTAACGCTTTCACTTCTTCTGCATCCGGCTGTTCCTCAGGCAGATAGTTAATGGCCACATCCGCCCCTTCCCGGGCATAAGCAATTGCGGCGGCCCGGCCGATACCTGAATCGCCGCCGGTGACGAGGGCTTTTCTTCCCTTCAGCTTGCCGGCTCCTTTATAGCTTGTTTCACCGCAATCCGGCACAGGCTTCATCTCTTTCTGCAAGCCGGGCGGTTCTTGATATTGTTTTGGAAATTCATCATGATCATATTTCGTCAGCGGGTTGTGCAGATTTGCATCAGACATACAAGACTCTCCTTTATCATTGGTGATGTATTCGTATGTGTACCCCTTTAGCATGACGGATCAAACGTGTAAGTGCAGTTTCCGCTTGATAAAGGGAAAACAAAAAAGGAGCCCGTAAGCTCCCCTTTTTTTATGATTCTCCGAGAACGTTTTCAGCCATTTTCGCTAAATGCTGGGCGCTTCCTGAAATCTCCTGCATCGTGGCAGAAATTTGTTCAACCGCCGCCGCTTGGCCGTCCGTGTTCTGGTTGATGGATTCAATTGAGTCCTCCAGCCCTTTCAGCAGGCTGTGGATTTTTTTCGTAATCTGGTCAATTTGGCCGACATTGTCTTTTGAATGAGTGGCAAGCTTGCGGATCTCATCCGCCACCACGGAAAAGCCCTTGCCGGATTCTCCTGCTCTCGCGGCTTCAATGGCCGCATTCAAACCGAGCAGATTGCTTTGATCCGAGATGCCCTTGACAGTGACGGAAATGTCAGCGATTTCTCCCGCGCTTTCACTGACTTGTTTCGCCTGAGCGGAAATTCCGGTCATCTGTGCTGAAAAGCCGTTGATGGATTCTGAGATATCCGCGATGGCCGAAGCGGTCTGTTCCACGACGGCGGACAGGCTTTCAGCGACATCATGAAGCTTGGCTGATTTTTCAAGGCTCGTGCCGAGACCGACGCCGCCGATGACTTTTCCGTTTTCATCATGAAGCGGAATCGCTCTGGCGATCAGCGGAAATCCGAACAGCTCTTTCGGCACCATGCTTGTCTTCTTCTGATTCATGCGGATCGCGTCTGTAATGATGTCCCCTTTTTGCAGCGGGTCTCCCGGCTTTACATTAAGAGAAAACGTTTTAGCCGGAATATTCACGATTAATTTTTCTGTATCATAAATTCCGATGGTGATGTCATCTTGGATCAGGCTGTTTAAAAAAGGCGCAACTTTGACAAAAGCGTCAAGCAGGCTGTGCGTTTGCTGCTCCGTCTGTATACTCATTTCTTTCACTCCTTCTTAATATGGGAATTGACGTTTTTTATGCTGAACCGAAATCCATTTCAGCGTGGTGAATTCTTCAAGACTCCATTCGCCATTCAGCCTGCCGAGACCTGATTGTTTCTCGCCGCCGAACGCGACATTCGGTTCATCATTAATGGTCGTATCGTTGACGTGAATCATGCCGGTTTCGATCCGCTTAGCAAACTCAACGCCCCGCTCCACGTTTGCCGTATGCACGGCTCCGCTTAAACCGAACGGTGTCGCGTTTGCGATGCTTACCGCTTCATCCTCCGTTTCAAACGGCATGATGCAGACGGCCGGTCCGAACAGCTCCTCCTTCGCGATGCTCATCTCAGGTTTCACATCTTTTAAAATGACGGGCTCAGCGACCGTTCCGCTGAATCGGCCGGACAGCACCGGAACCGCTCCCTCTTCTATCGCTTTTTCGACAGACCGTCTCAGACCTTCCGCCTGTCTCTCATTGATTAAAGGACCGATAACCGTATCAGGGTCCATCGGATCGCCGACTTTCAGCGATGACACTTTCGCTTCGTAAAGCTCTGTAAATTTGTCATATACAGATGTGTGAACGAGCACGCGGTTCGCCGACATACAGATCTGGCCTTGATGCGTAAACCGGCTGAATACGGCCGCATTGACGGCGTATTCAAGATCAGCATCCTCAAGCACGATCAGCGCGCTGTTTCCGCCAAGCTCCAACAGCGGTTTTTTAAAGTGTTTGACCGCAAGCTGTCCGATATAGCTGCCCACTCCGGTTGAACCTGTAAATGAGATTATCCGCGGCACGGGATGCTCAACAAAGCTGTCGCCGATCTCCCCGATATCCGTCACGATGACATTCAGCAGCCCGTCCGGTACGCCGGCCGCTTCAAAAATTTTCGCGATAAGCGTTCCGCCGCAGATCGGCGTTTCTTCATGAGGCTTCAGCACGACGCCGTTCCCCGCGCCGAGTGCCGGCGCAACAGATTTCATCGAAAGGAAAAACGGGAAATTAAACGGGCTGATCACCCCCACGACTCCGGCGGGTATTCTGTACAGCCTGTTTTCTTTTCCGTCAATCGTGGACGGGAGAATTTTCCCTTCCATCCGCACCGGAAATGTTGCGGCTTCTTTTATCATATTTTTGACAAGTCCGATTTCAAACTCAGCCTTCAGCCGTGTTCCGCCAAGCTCCTCCATGATTAAGTAAATAATCGCTTCTTCGTGCTCTTCAATGAAAGAAACGGCTTTTTCCAAAATGGCCCGCTTTTTAAAAGGGTTTACTTTGTCCCATTCTTGTTTCGCAAGAGCCGCGGCGCGATATGCCGCATCCACGTCATCAGGCGTCGCTTTTCGGAATGAGGTGATGACTTTTTGAGTATAAGGATTTCTGTTTTCCAATACGTTCCGGCTGCTCCCATCCCTCCATCGGCCGCCGATAAACTGCTTATTTAGTTCTTCATATTGAAACATGTAAACATCTCCCTTTCACCGAAACTTGAAATTAGTTGATGAGTCATCTTTTGTATCGGTCTTAAGGTGAGAAAATTGAACTATTTCACAATAAAATTCCCTTTCCTTCCGTGCATCGACGCTTTTTAGCTTTGTCCTTTTAAAGTGGAAAATTCTTTAATTGACTGCGAGAAATTTCGACAATATAATACAAACGTCAGTGTATATAATGATAAGAATATTATGAATTTTCAGGAGGACCCATATGTCTTTACTATTTCGGAAAAAGCCGCTGGCCGACTTAAAGGCCCAGAGCAAACAGACCAGCCTGTCCCGCTCGTTAAGCGCTTTTGACTTGGTTTTGCTCGGAATCGGCTGTGTTGTCGGCACGGGGATTTTTGTGATTACCGGGACTGTGGCCGCGACAGGCGCAGGACCGGCTTTGATTCTGTCGTTTGTGCTCGCGGGCCTTGCCTGCGCGCTCGCCGCGTTTTGTTATGCGGAATTTTCTTCATCCATTCCGATTTCAGGCAGCGTATATACGTATTCATATGTCACTCTCGGGGAGTGTCTCGCGTTTTTAATCGGATGGGACTTAATGCTTGAATATGTTATCGCGCTCGCCGCCGTCGCAACCGGCTGGTCATCTTATTTCCAGTCGCTTCTTGCAGGCTTCGGGCTGCATCTTCCGGAGGCGCTGACCGCCGCACCCGGCAGCAAAACGGGTGCCGTGTTCAACCTGCCGGCCGTTATCATTATCTTGGTCATTACCGCGATTGTTTCAAGGGGCGTGAAAGAAAGCACCCGCTTTAACAATGTCATTGTATTGATGAAAATTGCGATCATTCTGCTGTTTATCGTCGTCGGTTTCGGCTACGTGAAACCGGAAAACTGGTCGCCGTTTATGCCGTTCGGAATGAAAGGCGTCATCACGAGCGCCGCGACCGTTTTCTTCGCGTATCTCGGATTTGATGCCGTGTCAAACGCGTCGGAAGAAGTGAAAAACCCGCAGAAATCAATGCCTGTCGGAATCATCGGCGCGCTTGCCATCTGCACCGTCCTTTACATTACGGTATCGCTTGTCCTGACGGGAATGCTTTCGTATACCAAGCTGAATGTCGGAGACCCTGTATCTTTCGCGCTCCAATTTGTCGGCCAGAACAAAATAGCAGGCATTATTTCCGTCGGCGCGATTATCGGGATTACAACGGTCATGCTCGCTCTGCTTTACGCTCAGGTGCGCCTTACATTTGCGATGAGCAGAGACGGCCTCTTGCCCCGCATGTTTTCCAAGGTTCACCCGCGTTTTAAAACACCGTTTCAAAACACATGGGTGACGGGGATCGTTGCCGCCGGGATCGCAGGTTTTATTGATCTGGGAACCTTGGCGCATCTCGTCAATATGGGAACCTTGGCGGCCTTTACGGTCATTGCGATCGCCGTCATCGTTTTAAGAAAGAAACATCCGGAGATCAAATCTTCCTTCCGTGTTCCTTTCGTGCCTTTTGTGCCGATCATCAGCGCATGCTTATGCCTGTATCTCGCAAGCAGCCTGCCGGGCGTGACATGGCTCGCCTTTGTCATCTGGATCGCCGCCGGGATCGTCGTTTATATGATGTATTCGAGAAAACACAGTTTGTTAAATAAATAAAAAGGGAGGCTCTTTTTTCTGTTTGAGAAAGAAGAGCCTTTTTTGCACTTGATAATTCATTCACCTTATGAATAATATGGTGTATGCTTCGTTTACATAAAAAGGAGGAGAATCACTTTGGCAATTGCCGCCCCGCTTAAAGAAAAACCTGTCCATCGTCCCGAGACAACCATGTATTCTATTCTGTTCATTATCGGGATCTGTCATCTGCTGAACGATTCACTGCAAGCGGTGATTCCGGCGATGTTTCCGATTTTGGAACGTTCCATGAATCTTACATTTACGCAGCTCGGAATTATCGCCTTTACGCTGAATATGGTGTCTTCCGTGATGCAGCCCGTCATCGGCTGGTATACGGATAAACGCCCGATGCCGTATGCTTTGCCGCTCGGACTCACCGCAAGCATGCTCGGCATTTTAGGTCTCGCGTTCGCCCCGTCTTTTCTGACGATTTTATGCTGTGTCTTTTTTATCGGCCTTGGCTCCGCCGTCTTTCATCCTGAAGGATCGCGTGTCGCTTACATGGCCGCCGGCGAAAAGCGCGGCTTGGCGCAATCGATTTACCAAGTCGGAGGGAATACCGGCCAGGCGATGGCGCCCTTGATTACCGCGCTGATTCTCGTTCCGCTCGGTCAATTCGGCTCTGTCTGGTTTACGCTTGTCGCCGCAATCGCTGTGCTGTTTCTCATTTATATCGCCAAATGGTATAAAGGCCGCCTGATTCATTTGCGCGCCGTAAGTAAAAAATCACCGGCCGCCGCTGTGCAGACCGTCATTACAAAACCGATTATTCTCGCCCTTATCATGATTATCTTCTTAATTTTCGCGCGCTCCTGGTATGTGAGCGCGATCGGCAACTTTTATACGTTCTATGCGATGAATGCCTATCATGTCAGCATTCAGCAGGCACAGAGCTACATCTTCGTCTTTTTATTTTTCGGAGCTGTCGGAACGTTTCTCGGCGGGCCGCTTGCAGACCGTTTCGGAAAGCGGAACGTCATCATCGTTTCCATGACGGCATCGGCTCCCTTGACGATTTTCCTTCCGTTTGCGGGACCTGTCATCGCCTATGGCGTACTGGCGCTGATCGGCGTTGTTCTGATGTCCAGCTTCTCCGTGACGGTTGTCTACGCGCAGGAGCTTGTTCCCGGCAAAATCGGAACGATGTCAGGGCTTACGGTCGGGCTCGCCTTCGGAATGGGCGCGATCGGAGCGGTTGCGCTCGGAGCTCTTATTGATTCAGCGGGATTGACGCCGACCATGACAGCCGTCGCCTTTCTGCCCGTTTTAGGTCTGCTCGCCTTTGTCCTGCCGAGCGACAAAACATTAAAAGAATGGCATTCATAAAAAAATCCCTGCCGAAAAGGCAGGGATTTTATGTTTCAACCGTATAAAAATGAGTGTCAGGAACCGCATATTTCGGAATAAACCCGTCTCTGAAATCAGGAAACGCTTTTTGAATTTCATCAATCCATTTTTTTACGTTTTTGATGTACGGGACGTAAATCATACTGACTGTCGCCTCGTCATCAATGTGATAGTACCAGCAGAGATTGAATTCGTTCTCCGTGACGAGCGTAAAGCCTGAAAAATGATAAAAAATCAGCGGGGTGTCATTGACATATACAGCCCCGTCGCGCAGGCTGACGTCATATTGCTCAATATTCCACAGCGCCGCATTCGCGCCGATCGACTCCGTGACATGAACGTGTTCAAACTGCGCGGGCCACTTTTCAACATACCTTTGGTCACCGTATGTCTTTTTTTCTTCATTCATCTCCACCGTACAATAGGAGATGCAATCCTGTCTCCACTGCCAGACCGCCCGATACGCTTCCCCGGTATTCCGCGCGCCGACAAACCCGGTGTTGTACTGCCCCGTCAGCTTGTAATAAGACGCAAACCGTTCTGAATTGCGGTGATCCGTCAGAAAAAGGGAAGCATCCGGCTTTTCCGCAAACAGCTCGCCCGCATCTGAGAAGAAAAAGAGATCGGTGTCCAAATGGGCAAAATATTCGGCTTCATCATACTCCGTCATCACATGGAACAGAAAAGCCGGCTTCAGCGTCCAGCAATATTCATGAAACGTCCGGCCGCCCTTTGCTTCAAGCAGCTCCGGGTCCTCCATTTCATGGAGCTGAACCGCCGTGACATGTTCCCACGGCACCTGCTGAAGCAGTTCGTACGCTTTCTGATCGACACACAGCACATACAGATGAAAATCCCGGCAATGCTCATGGAGAGAATGAATCATCGGCATCAGTTTAAAGATATGCGTTCTGGAAACAATGGTTGAAAAATGATATTTACTCACCATATCACATCCAATTTATTTAAGATCCACATGCAGTAAATCAGCAGTCAGCGCTTTGAACGCCCTTGCAAAGTGCGTGACGCCCAGCTTTTTTTCCGCTTTTGCCAAAAGCTTTCCGACCTCCGGCAGCTGGAAGCTGTTCGCCGTGATCCGCGGGCTTTTCGTCTTCCAGTCCGGGTCAAGGTTGCGGTCTTTAACCGCGTGCAGCAGCTCGAGAAAAATGTGCAGCAGGCTTTCATATTTCTCATAATCAAGCAGCACTTCGATATCTGCCATCATGCTGTTGGTTAACTCCGCGTCAAACGGTCCGTTAAACGCGAGGTGCACGTCAAGCGAATGAATGTCATTGTACTTGTCGCACATGTACGCGATATTCGCCCTGATGTCATCAACGGAAGCGCAGTTGCTCGGATGCTCCTGATGGACGCTCATGATATCGCGCCGCAGCTGAAATCTCATTCCCGACTGATGAAGCCTGATGCCGAGATCATAATCTTCAAAGCCGTATCTGACAATGCCTTCATCAAACAGGCCGAGATCTGCCACGTGCTGCCTCTTAACTGATGAATTGTTCGTAATGAAAAAACGCCACGGCAGACGGTAGCCGTTCAAATCATCTCCGTATTTTTCCAAAATGCTTTTCAGCACCCGGATAAAGTCGGTATCTAAATCAAAGCATCGGTCAAGAAAGCTTCCGTCTCTGATGTCACTTTCATCAAGGAGCGCCTCTTTATCGCCCGGCAGCTCTTCATACAGTTCGGCGAGTTTTTCCTTATGCTCTTTTTCAAAACGGTCATAATAAAAGCTGTAAATCCGCTTCCAGAACATACCGCATACGACAAGATCGTCCCGGTTCTCATGAGCCTTGATATGCTTCGCCACCAAATCCTTTTCGGCAAGCATGTCGCTGTCATGGAAAATCAAAATATCGCCTCTGGCATTGCGGACCGCCTGATTCCGGCCGTAAGCGATCCCTCTGTTTTCTTTAATTCTTACAAAAATCAGCGGAAAATTCGCGCTGAATGATTCAAGCATGGATAAGGTTCCGTCTTCCGAACCGTTGTCAGCCACAATCACTTCGAACGGCTCTGTGCATTCCTGTTCATTCAGGGACAGCAGGCTGTTATAAAGCCTCTCCTTGGAATTATATGCGGGAACAATGACGCTTGCCTTCACTTTTCGTTCACTTCCTGTATATGATCATTTATTTGTTATCATCCTCAGATGCAAAGCCGCTGAACTCCGGGCAGACGGCGCTGACCGTCCCGATCACCCGCTTCAGAATGTCCTGATAAAGCTGATGGACAAACGGCAGGTCGGTCCGGTCCGTCTCATGAATCTGCCGAATGTCGCTGGCTGTGACGATCCGGTATCCGCTGAAATGATAGAAAATCAGCGGACTTCCGTCTTCGAGCACAAGACGCCCGTCCTTCCATGAAAACGTGTGGCGGCCGTAATTCCAATGGCCGATATTCACGCCGGGCGTGGTGATGTCACACACATTCGGGAACAGGCCGGACATGTAATCCAAGTAGCCTTGATCTCCGAATTTTCCTTCGCCCGGCGCATTTTTGCATTCTTCCAGGCAGCGTTCTTTCCACCATCTGAGACAATCTGTGCCGGCACTGTCGGTTTTGAAGCTGAGAAAACCGGAATTATACCGGCCTAAAAGACGCTGCAGCATGTCGATTTCCTGTTTTTCAAATGAGGGAATGACGATATCGCCCCGTGACAGAAGCACCGAACAATCCGGCTGATTGTCAAAAATCGCGCGAGGATCAGCGAAGAAAAACAAATCGGCATCAATGTACGTGACACGCTCTAATTCCGGATGTCCGTCCAGCACGAATTCGAGAAATACCGGCTTCACCGTCCAGCAGTATTCGCTCTGATCCCTCGTCCGCTTCAGTTCAAGGAGCTCCTCATTTTCCAGTGCGGACACCTGAATCAAGGTGACATTATCCGGCCGCATTGCCTGAAGCACGTCATAGGTGTCTTGATCCATACACAAAGTAAAAATGGGGGCGTCCGCCTGAACCGCTTTCAATGAGCCGAACAAAGCGATAGCCTGATACAGCCTTCCTTTTGATAAAACTGTGCAATATGCGCTTGTCACGTCTTTCTCTCACCTCTGTTTCTGTTACTTTTGAAAAAAGGCTTTATACCATTCGATCGTTTTTTCCAATCCTTCATCAATGGTATGCGCGGGCGTCCAATTCAGAAGCTTCCTCGCCTTTTCCGCTGATAAATATTGGTGCTTGATTTCGTGGCTTCCCTGATTGAGCACTTTCGGCTTGAGGTCACTGTCCATCGCCTTAAGAATTTTTTCTACAAGTTCCAGCACCGTCAGCTGAATCTCATTGCTGAAGTTGAACGCTTCTCCCGCAAGATTGAGCTCCTCCATCTTTTCCGCCAGCAAAAGGTATGCCTCGACCGCATCCTCGATGTAAAAATAATCACGGATAAATGTGCCGTCGCTGCGGATTTCCGGCGCTTCACCGTTCAGCACGAGCTGAATCGTCTGCGGAATAATCCGGTTGAAGTTCAAATCCCCGCCGCCGTACAAGTTGCCGCAGCGCGTAATACAGACCGGAAGTCCGTACGTATTAAAATATGTGTGGCTTAATAAATCGGCACAGCTTTTTGATACGTCATACGGATGTTTGCCCTGAAGAGGCATGTTTTCATCGTACGGCAGTGTCGGCTGGTCGCCGTACGCTTTATCACTGGACGCGACGATCACCCGTTTGATGAGCGGATGCCTGCGGCACGCTTCAAGGATGTTCCATGTGCCGAGAATATTGGCTTCAAATGTGGAAATCGGATTGCGGTTTGCGACGCCGACGATCGCCTGAGCGGCTAAATGAAAGACTGTGTCAATTTCATATTCGCCCAGCGCCCGCTCAATCACATCCAGATCTTCAAGCGCGCCGTGCACGATATTCATTTGCTTCACTTGTTCTCCCTGATACAGGTTCGACTTGGGCACAGTGTCACGGACAAGCCCCGTCACATTAGCCCCCTGATCGATCAGTTCCTTCACCAAGCTGCTTCCTAAAAGACCTGTACATCCCGTCACAAACACATTTTTATTTTTCCAGAAACTCAAACTTGATCACCATACCTTCCATACATGTTGTCCCCGGTCCCACATCTTGTTGATTTCCAGCAGGTTTTTATACGTATCGATCGCCGTCCAGAAACCGTAATGCCGGTATACCGCCAATTCGCCGTCCTTTGCCAGCTCCTTCAGCGGTTCTTCTTCAAACATGACGTCCCTGTCTTTCGGCAGATAATCAAATACCTTCGGGCTGAGCACGAAAAATCCGCCGTTGATGATGCCGTCACTTGAGTTTTTTTCAGAAAAGCTTTTCGCCATACCGTCTTCAACCGTCAGCGTTCCGAATTGCGAGGTCTTTTCTATACCGGTGACGGTCGCCGCAGCCCCTTTTGATTGATGATAGCTGATCAGATGAAACAGGTTGATGTTCGCCAGTCCGTCCCCGTACGTCATAAGAAAGGTTTCATCACCGATGATGTCCTTCGCCTGTAAAAGCCGCCCCGCTGTCTGCGTGTGTTCCCCCGTGTCTAAAAAAGTGATTTTCCACGGCTCGGATGTTCCCAATATCCGCACTTCTCCGGTAGAGCTGTCCAGCGTCATGCTGTGATTCTTCCAGTCATAATCTAAGAAATATTCCTTAATCATCTCTCCTTTGAAACCAAGAAGCAGGATAAATTCGTTCACGCCATAGTATTGATAGAGTTTCATAATATGCCATAGAATCGGTTTGCCGCCTATCATGGCGAGCGGTTTGGGACGTTCATTGGTGATTTCGCTCATTCTCGTTCCTTTTCCGCCGCAGAGAATGACTGCTTTCATCTCTACCCCTCTTCTCTGTGAATATTGGATTCGAAACCGCCCGTATAAGAGAAACCAACCCGATAATTTGTCCGATTCTCTATCACCGGTTTCAAAATCTACTGTAAGATATGAGAGATTGGCGCCCTTTGTGACCAAAAGCTCTCTCTTTTTTCAGATTGGTGAAGATACACACAAAAAAAGAGCCTCACGGAAATTCCGTAAGGCTCTTTCTATTATTTATTATCCTGATTCAGCTTTTCTTTGCCGTAATGATATTTAGACGGATCAACCGGCGTAAAGTCGCTCAATTTGTGGAATCTGAGCAAGTCTTTGTACATCACGCTGTCAGACAGCTTCAGCTGCTCTGTGACTCTGGCTTTCAGGTTTTTCGTTTCCTGATTGCCTTTCAGTTCTTTTCCTGTCTTCGTATCGTATACGACATTGGAGATGGAAGTATATTTCGGCGTGACGTAATCTCCGTTACGGAACGTCACCGTATCATCATGGTCTTTCGAGAAGAGATCGGTGCCGAAATTAATATATTTCTTAGAATCGATGCCTTCCAAGTGAAGGATCGTCGGCACAACGTCCATTTCACCGCCGTACGTATGGTTCACCCCGCCTTTTTTGCCGGGGATGCGAAGCATAAGCGGCACACGCTGATTCTGCGCGTTTTGATAAGGCGTAATTTCTTTGCCGAGAATTTCTTTCATCGCGCGGTTATGGTTTTCAGAGATTCCGTAGTGGTCTCCATAAAGCATAATCACCGAGTTGTCATATAAACCGGATGACTTCAAATCTTTAAAGAACTGTTCAAGCGCTTCGTCGAGATAACGCGCCGTCTGGAAATAGTCATCCACAGTCGCGTCGCCCGTTTTCGCTTTTTCGATCGTTGCGTCTTTTTCATCAAGCGTAAACGGATAATGGTTCGTCAGCGTGAGCAGATGCGCGTAGAACGGCTGTTTCAGCGATTGAAGCTTCGGTATGGATTCTTTGAAGAATGGTTTATCCTTCAGTCCCATATTGACAAGGTTGTCATCAGACATATCGTATGTGCTGGCGTCAAAGAATTTATCGTAGCCGATATGTTTGTAAATCTGGTCACGGTTCCAGAATGATTTGTAGTCACCGTGTAAAACGGCGCTTGTATAGCCCTCACTTTGGTCAAGGATGGCAGGAAGCGATTGATACGTGTTTTCCCCTTTTGTCACGAAGGCTGACCCTTCAGGCAGTCCGAACAGACTGTTATCCATCATCAGCTCGGCGTCAGATGTTTTACCTTGGCCCGTTTGGTGGAAAAAGTTATCAAAGTACGTCATGTCCTCTCCGCCGCGGGCGAGTTTATTCAGGAACGGCGTGACTTCTTTTCCGTCAAGTTTGTAATTGATCAAAAACGATTGGAAGCTCTCCAGGTGAATCTTAATGATGTTTTTGCCTTTGGCCTTGCCGAAATACTCGGCGTTCGGCTTCGCATAATGCGACGATGTGTAGTTTTCAACGCTCGTCAGGTCATCGCTGCTGGCATATGCCCGCTGTGATTCCGTCTGCGCCGTCTGTACGCCGTCATAAATCGTGTAATTATAAAGGCCTAAGTATTTTACAATGTAATTGCGGTCAAACGTTCTTGTCAGCAGCTCCGGGCGGTCCTCTTCGGCAATCGCCAGGTTCACGAAGAACAACACAATACCCGTCACGATAATTAATGACGTATACCGTTTTTTCAGCTTGAATTCCTTCAGCTCACGTCTCCACACCAGAAGCGCGATTAAAATAATAATATCAACAAAGTATAAAATATCATGGCCGGACATAATGCTGAAGATGCCGTCTCCCATATTTCCGACATTACCGGATTGCTTTAAGTTCGGGAATGTCAAGAAATCATCGAAGAATCGATAGAATAGGATATTTGCATACAAAATAAACGTCATGATGAAATCAATAATCACCATGATAATCGCTGATTTGCGGCCTTTCGCAAACAATGCCAGTCCTAAAAAGAAAATGGCGCTTGAGAACGGATTGATCACAAGCAGAAACTGCTGCGTCGGACCCTTCACCCCAAGGTTGAATTCAGCATGATAGGCTAAATACGTTTTGGCCCAAAACAAAATAATAGCCAGTACAAAAAAACTAAGTCTGTAAGAAAATAATTTCTTCATGGCAACCTCTACTTTCCTAAACACTTTAAATCTGTATTCTTACTTTTTGCTTCAATTCCTGCTTTCCGAGCAAAACGAAAGCATCACACAGCCCCATAAACACACCATTTTAAAAAACGATATATTTATCATTCGTGTCATGCCCATTGAACATCTTATCCCGCCAGCCATTAGACGCAGGATATCCGTTCTTCGTTTCACATTTTTTTCTGGCATTAAAAGGTACCGTATCAGACCCGGTCTGAAACTAGGAGATACCAAATATAAGAATAACACAAACTTCTAAAAACGAAAAATGAATATCAAAGACAGCCGCCCAACAGGCGGGCTGAAGTTATTGTATGCAAAGGGACTGAAAAACTTGAAGGTTTTTTTTGTGAGGTAAAAAAAGGACCGGAGTCATCCAGTCCTTTCCCTGTCAAATTATCGCTTAGACCCTAAAGATATACAAAAATGCTTTCTTCACGTATACCTTTTGTTTTTTATAATCCAACCATGCAGCAGAGCTGGCATTTGTGACTGCTTAAACTGTTCTCCAACACTGGTCCTTAAGGCGTCTTGCAAATTTCTGTTTCTCATTAGCGAAAAAAATTGTGAACTGGTTTCATCAAACCCGCCAATAAAGGAATTAGCTCCGTTTTTTTTCTGTTCAACAACGAGTTTTTTTCATACTTTTTAAATTGAGCCTCGACATACAGTTTTAGTTTTTCACTAATCATTTCCCGCTCTCCTTTTAGTCCCAGCTGCGTTTTAATATCTTAATTCTCACGGAGGTTTAATTTCTCGCCATTTTAATGTAATGTCTGTATCCAATTAGAGAAACTATAAATCCTAGTATTGTATAGCCCAGTACAACAAATGTTACCCATACTAGACTTTCTCCTCCCGATATCGTCGAGACCGATTGAATTAACCCTTGATGCGCCCAGTACTGAGGGAAGAGCATTCCAATAGTTTGAAGATAGCTTGGCAATTGATCATAAGGAGTCCATAAACCACATACAACAGCGGTACCTAATGCAATCACATTTGTCATGACCAAGCCGGTATTTTCAGTCTTTGCAAAGACCGAAATAGCAACTCCCCAGGATGTAACTAGTAAAGATATCAACACAACAACCCACAAATACGCCGGAAAATTATTAATTTCAATATCGTACAGAAATATTCCCAGAACGGAAAGGAGAAGAATTTGCATAAAAGTTATGACTAAAAAAGGGATACTTTTTCCTAAGAAGAAGTTATAAGGCTTTAAAGGAGTACTTGCCAGTCTTGATACAATTCCTTTTTCCCGATCCTTTACAAAACTTATAACGATGGAGATAATAATGAATGTTGAAAAGAATACGCTCATGCCGGTTACAGATTGAGAAGCTACTAAAGTTTTGTTTGCACTGTCTGTCGTAAATAGCTCAATCAGCAATATGATGGACACAATGGGTAATATAATCGTCCAAAAAAACAGAGACTTATCCTTTAACTGTTTTAGCGTTTCAATTTGAGCGAGCGGTAACATGATAAATTCCCCCTTTATTCTTCATCACGCAAATCAGTGCCGGTAAGTTTAAAGAATACATCTTCTAATTTTGGCTTATATAAAAACAACTGATGAGGCACAATATTGTTTTCCTTACTGACCCTAATTAAGCGCTCCATGGTTTCTAAAGGTTCTTTGGTTTTTATTATCAACCCTGAATTAACGACTGAAAACTCAAAACCATGGCTCTTTATTAATTCAGGAGACAATGAGGAGTTAAACATAATAGATGATTCTTCATGTCGTTTAAGCAGTTCATTTATTTCTCCTTCATCGATAATTTGCCCTCTGTCGATAAAAGCTACATAGTCACAAAGAGTTTCAATCTCTTCCATGTAATGACTCACATAAATAATGGTTTTACCGGCTTTTTTGAGTCGATTTACGATTTTAAAAATGTAGCGGCGTGATTGCGGGTCCACACCTACCGTCGGCTCATCTAGAATAATTAAGTCTGGATCGTGCATTAATGCACACCCGATATTTAAACGGCGCTTCATTCCTCCAGAAAAGTTCTCCACAACGTCGTTTGCCCTTTCTAACAACCCGATATCTTCTAACAGTTTTTTTGTTGTTTGCTTTAGTTTTAAGCCATTCAGCCTGTGTAACTTTCCGAAAAATTCCATATTGGTTTTTGCGGTTAATTTTTCTTCAAGGCTGATATCCTGCGGAACATAACCCAGCCTGCCATTTTCCTTGCCGACAAATTCAACCTTACCGTCATATTCGCGGATGATGCGCGAGATGATCTTAATTAAGGTAGATTTGCCGGATCCGTTCGGTCCAACAAGTCCATAGCAGACTCCTTTCGGAATTGTTAAAGCAACATTGTCCAAAGCCAGAGTCGTGCCATAGCGCTTACTTATATGTTCAACTTGCAGCATTTACACCATGCCCCCACTGTTATTTATTTTAAATATGGATTCAATCGTATTAATGTACTCCTTGTAGGCTGCTTTCCCTTCTTTCGTGATCTGAACAATAGTCTTCGGCTTTTTGGATACGAACTTCTTGGTTAGTTCTATATAAGCTGCATCTTCTAACTTTTTCAGATGCGAACCTAAATTCCCATCTGTGATGTCTAATGACTTTTTCAGGAAAGTAAAATCACATTGATCATAAGTCATCAATAAACTCATAATTCCCAACCGCACTTTGGCATGTATTAAATCATTGATATTGTTAACATTACTCATTTCCTTGCCCTTTTCTTTTCAAAATCATTCCTGTAAGTAATAGGCTGCCTCCGCCAATAAATGCAAAAACAATATTCATTGCATCAGGAAATAGGCAGAATGTAAGCATACCGAGTATGCTCAGCCAAAATCCCATAACAAAAATCTCTTTTGTTAACACGATGCCTAAGAATATGTACATAATAGACACCATTAAAACAATCAAAAACGATAGAAATTCTCCTGTTCGCGGCAATAATCCCATTAAAAACAGGAAAACAAAAATGCATACCACTAATATGAATCCAATCCAAGCATATTTTAATTGATTCTTTAAGAAAGTGGGCATAGGATCAAATTGTTTCTGCTTAAGATATGTCTTCAAAGTCAGTATCCATCCTAATACTGCCAGTATTAACCAGACACAAGCAAGGACTACAGAAAGTACCTTAAATAAAGAAACGGAATACGCAATAATCCATATACAGCCCCAAATAATGAAATATGGACTGGTTTGCCTTGAGTACTCAGTCTTGTAATTCGTCAAGACTTTGATATGAGATAAGTTTTCAGCTATCTCTGATTCACGAAAATTCTGATTTGACATAAGACAGGCTCCTCTTTTCGCAAAGTACTTTGTGAAACAGAGTATATTCTAATTCCATATATTTGTAAAGAGGTTTTATCCAAAATAGGCGCAACTATTTAGTCTTGGGAACAGCAGATGGGACTCTTTGCGCCGGTATGCTTCCATTACAGCATGAGACGTCCTTTATATAAGCATCCTAATAAAAAAGAGAAGCCTGCTGATCTTCAACTCAATAGATAGCATGCAATGGCTGTCTGAATTTCTGGCTAACGGAGGAACATACGGTAAAACTTTTAAGCCACACTTCTGATGACAATTTTTGCAGGTTTTAGAAATGACCAAAATAGAAGGTCCGGGAGTCAAGCAGGGAAGATATCTTGACCAGGTGTGGTTGGACAAGCCGAATGTATATCGATTGGAAAGCAATTCATTTTATTAAAGGAAAAAGGACCGGAGTCATCCAGTCCTTTTCATCACATCGGTCAAATCCCCGCCCAAACATCTTTTGCGTAAATGCCTTTTGTCTGGAGGTCCAAAAGCCATTCTTGCGCTTGCCGTTCGTCTGTTTCGTGGACCGACTGATACGCTTTTTGCAGCGTTGCCTCTACATCGGGCGCCATTTTGCTGCCGTCGCCGCATACGTAGAGGTGCCCTCCCCGGCCGAGGATGGAAATTAAAGCGCCGGCGTCTTTCGCCATTAAGTGCTGCACATACGTTTTCGGTACGCCTTCTTTGCGGGAGAAAGCCGTATGAAGCGTCACGATTCCGTCTTTTTCATAAGCTTCAAGCTCATCACGGTAAATAAAATCATGATCGTTTCTGCATCCGAAATACAGATGAGCCTCCCCCAGCTCTTTCCCTTCTTTTTTTAACGCCGCGCGGGCCTGCAGAAATCCGCGGAACGGGGCGACTCCTGTGCCGGGACCGACCATAATAATCGGTTTTTCCGGATCTTCCGGCAGCCGGAATCGTGTTTCCGGAGTGCGGACAAACATTACGATACCATCCTCAGGGCCGCGGTCCGCTAAATAATTCGAAGCGACTCCGCGATACTCACCCAAACCGCTCCGGGCGGGGCCGCGAACGACACCGACGGTAATTGAGGCCTGCCCGGGATGTTTCCGCGGCGAACTTGAAATCGAATAATACCGCGGCTTCAGCGGGCGCAAAAGCTCCAGAAATCGCTCAAACGGCAGTTCACACGCTTCATATTTTTCAAGGAGATCGAGCATCGAGACGCGCGATGTTAAGATTTGCTCCTGATAGACGCCCTCCTCAAGAAAATCTTCCAATTCCCGTTTGTGCGGCGGACAGACCGTATAAGCGGCCATTTCCCGGATTTGGGCCCTTGATGCCGCTTCCTGCAATTCGACACAGCTGCTCAGAAGATCATGCAGCCTGACCGGCCGATCGAGCGGGAGATGAGCCGCGCTCTGTCCGCTGGCCGTGAGCAGCACTTGATCGTTCCCGTTCAGATGGAACCGGCGGAGAACACGGCTGACCTGCTCTTTGCTGTTTACCGGCAGCACGCCGAGATGATCCCCTTCATGATAGGCAGCCTCTTTCGGCAGAGTGATTTCGATATGCCTTGTGCTCCGGCCGCTTTCCGGCGCCTGAAGTTCCCTGTTTTCCGCAACGGATGCGTAAACCGCTTCATACGTCTTTGCCAAAGGAGACCCGCCAAGCCCGCTGACAAATTGAAGACCCAGCGCACTTCGCTCTTTTTCGGCATTTTCATTCAGCTTGAGACCGAATGCCTTCATGGCGTCCGTCCACATGCTTTTTTTCCATTCATCAAGCTTTCCTTCAAAATCGCCGCTGACGTCCCCTTCGCCTCGGGCAGAAAAGCGTTCCGCCCCTTTTTCGGCAAGCTTCTCATCAATCAGTCTCGGCACAGCCTGATATGTCGCCGCCCAGTTATGATCACCGCAGCCGAAGACGGCATATCGGACGCCTTCCAGTTCCCCGCGTTTGACTTCTTCAAGCCATTGAACGAATTGTCCCGCGTTGCTCGGAGGCTTTCCGTTATAAGAGGACGTAATGATCAAGAGCGCTCCTTCTTTCGGCAGTTTTCCGATCCGGTCATTTAAAGGCGCCGTTTCAGTCCGGACGCCGTGCATCCCGGCAGTATCGGCAAGTTCCCGCGCCACGCCTTCTGCGGTTCCCGTATCTGAGCCGTACAAAATCAGAAGCGGTCGGTTATCAAGCCCGATAATGGATGCGCCTTTTGTTTCCCGTTTTTCTTTTTCGACGTCTTCCGCCGCTTTTTCAGCCGCCGGGAGAGCTGCCGCAACGGCTCCTTTGTTTCTCGGCCGCACCCGGATATGAAAGTCGCCGGGCTTGATCGTCAGTGTCTGTTTAATATCGAGCTCATAATCGGTGTGATCGATAAAGGTAAAATGCTGCAGAATCATCCCCAGAACAAGAGTTGCTTCATGCAGGGCGAACTGCATACCGATACACGCCCTCTGACCGTTTCCGAACGGCTTGTACGCATGGTGAGGCACTTGATCAGGATGTTCAAACCGCTCCGGATAAAATTCCTCCGCATTGTCTCCCCACGCGTCTTTATCACGGTGAAGCTGGGGAATTAAGACGGAAATTCTGTCTTTCGGCGTGATCGGATATTTCCCGCCGATCACCGTATCCTCTTTCGCATAAAGGCTGAACGCAGGCGCGGTCGGCCATAAGCGCAATGACTCCTGCAAAATCATTCGGATATAACTAAGCTCCAGTACTTGTTTATAAGAAGGAACGGGATCGGTCAAAACCCGATCGGCTTCTTCATAGGCTTTTTCCAAAACACGGGGATGTTTCAGCAGAAAGTAGATGGCAAAGGAAAGCAGGCCGCTGGTCGTTTCATGGCCGGCAATTAAAAACGTGATGATTTGAAACCGGATATTTTCATCATCAAGTTTTTCGCCCGTTTCCGGGTCTTCCACATTCAGCATTCTGGCCAGCAGATCCTTTTCATCCCGTCCGCCTGACCGGCGCTCTGCGATAATACTGTCTACTAACGAAAACATCGCCTGAATGTCATGATGAAATTGGCGCTTCGTCCTGATCATGAGTTTATCCTGAACATCAAGGCGCTGCATTTGGTGCATCGCTTCATCAAGGGCGCGCACCATGCTGTTGATAAACGGATGAGGCGTTTCCCTGTAATAGCTGTTAAACCGATAGTTAAAGCCGCAAAGCCCGATCGTATCAAGCGTCAGGCGGGTCATATCAGCAGGCACATCAACGGCCTCATCCGGATTCAGCCTAGCCCATTTTTGAATCAGCTGCACCGCGATATCAGTCATCATCGAATGATAATCTTTCATCGCGCGCTGGCTGAAGGTCGGCATCAGAATATTATGCGCCTTTCGCCAGTTAGGCTCATGCGTCCAGCTTGTAAACAGCCCGTCACCGGAAAACGCCCGGACTTTCTCCAAAGCCCCTTCAATGCTTTTATCGAACCGCTCTTCATCACAAACCTCTTTCACCAGTTCATGTCCGGACACGACGATAATGGCGCCCGCCGGGGTATGCAGCTGAAAAATAGGCCCTTGCTCGTTTGCCAGTTTGATCAGCGACATTGTAGGCTTGTCTTTATCAAGCAAAGGAAGATTGCCGAGCGGACCGAATGTCTTCGGCTGCGGAATCGGACCTGTTTCCTTCATGAATAACACCCTTTCTTACACATTGATGCGTTCCTTCCAACTACAGTGCCCTTTTCACCGGCCGATTATCCGCCGTTACGGATCAATCCCCGGATTGACGATCAATAACGGTTTTTTCTATACTGGAGAGGCTTGTCAAATACAGAAATAAGGTGAGTTCACATATGGATTTTGAAATCAAGTTTTTATCGTTTTATGTCATTCAAGTGGAAGGAAAAGACGAACAGGCAAATAAACAGTTCAAACATTTCCAGACCCTTGACACGGAAGAATTTGAAGAAAGCGAGCTGAAGGATTTTCTTGACGGGGAATTGAAGAAAATCGTCAAACGGAAAGCCGAACGGCATCCGCAATCCGAGCAGGTCCCCACAAAAATCGGCCATTTTATCACGGAGCCGGGCCATGAGCTTGATTCAAATCCGAATTACAACCTTTTCAACCGCGCCAGACTTGCGGATACGAAGGAAGCATTTATCGAGGCAAGCGAGCAGTTCGTCCGTACTTATCTTGACACGAGCGCCGTGCGCGGCGGTGTTTTTATCGTGGCATCGGCCGTTCCGCGCAAATATTTTGAGGACAAATTCGTCTTTATGATGAAATGCGATTTCGAGCCGAAGGTCGCCCGCATCTCAGACGCCTCGTCTCTCATTAAAAAGGTCGAAATGGCCATCACGACAAAAAACATGAAAAGCATTCAATATCCGTATGTGCCGGAAGAAGGCATGACGGAAGAGCATGAGCTGAAAATCCACCAGGCCTCGCACGCCCGTTATTTCGAAGATTTTCTCAAATTTGTCGAATATGGCGAATCGATGCCGGAAATCATGAAAAACCAAGTCATGAACATGGTGCAGGAGCACGTGTATGAAACTTTTGAAGAAAACAGCGAAGAGCTTCAGCAGTTTGAGCACGACATTGAAATTTGGGAAGCGAGTGAAAAGCGGGAAATTCAGGAGCGCCTCGACACCCATCAAGTCATCGAGGCATCCGCGCAGATCATTGAACACACGCCGGAAGCCGAGCTGAAAATGAAAGTCGGAGAAACAGAGATTAAAGGATTACTGGCTGATTTCGGCGAATCCATCCATCTCGCAAAAGTGAACGGGCGCTATGTCGCGCTCATTGAGGCGGAGACGATCTCGTTTGAAAAAGGCAGTTCGCCGGTGGAGTTTCACAAGCCTGAGGGGCTGCATGAGGTGATTGAGCGGATACGGAATAAATCTGAACAAGACTGACAAAAGTCCAGACGCCATGTTCTGGACTTTCTTTATTTAATAAGGCTCTTTGAGCAATCGATAGCATTCACCGATGATGTCTTGGACGCCGGGCGTTCCCTTTATCTCGCGGCGGACGATTTCAGATGAGAGATTCTGCACCTGTAATGCCCGCTCCGCCCGTCTTTCAAAGTATGATTGACATGCAGTTTCATAGTTTTCGTGCTTTTGCAGTTCTTCACTAAGCACAATCGCGTCTTCAATCGCCATCGCCGCTCCCTGCGCCAATGTCGGCGCTCCTGCATGGACGGCATCCCCGCCCAGAACGACGCGGCCTCTGTGCCACGGTTCTTTGACCGCCATCTGCTCAATCTTATGAAACAAAACGGGATATTCCCTTGACATATTCTCTGTCACAAACTTTACTCCCGGAATTCCGCGCAGCAAGTCTCTCACCCGTTCAAAACGTGTGTCCTCGTCATCCCTGAAGTCAGCGTCATACGGCCGGATGATAAATACGTATCCTGTTTTTTCAGAGAGCGGCACGACCCCGACCTGCGTCTGCCCTTTTTTATACATCAGTGTTGAATCATGAAAAACCGGCTCGGGAAAAGAAATGTAAAATCTGTGCGCTCCCATGCCGAGATACTCTGTTTTCACTTCCCTTTGCAGCATTTGATCGCGGACAGCGGAGCGGATGCCGTCAAAGCCGGCGAGAATGTCAGCCGTCATCGCGGTTCCGTCTCCACAATGCACCGTTATTTCATCTGCCGTTTCTTCGTAAGACACGACTTTTTTACCGGGCAGAATCGTGACTCCCGCCGCTTCAGCATGCTTCCTGAGGATATCGTTTAATGTTTGCCGCAATATATTATTCCGCCCCGGCAATGTATCATCTAAAAACGCCTCACTCACTTTAAACTGCAGCGTTCCGTTTTCATCATGCTGCTTCAGCCAATCCGTTTGAAAGCCGTGTTGACAGCATTCATCATACACACCGATTTCCCGAAGCACCCGAAGCGCATTTTGAGGCTGAAGAATGCCCGCTCCGCTTTTTCGCATGTCGGACGCCGCCTCGCAAAGGGTTACTTCAAAACCTGCTCTGCCGAGAGAAATCGCTGCGGACAGGCCGCCGATCCCTCCGCCCGCTATGATGATCTTTTTCACTTCATGGTTCATCACGATACCGCCTTCTCTATTTATTTATCATTCATTAACTATTAGTCACCTTACTATATAGGCTGAAAAACTGTCAATCTTTATAGGTTGCCTTTTGAATCCGGCAAGCTTATACTTTGAATCACTAAAATGGTACGGAGGCTTACAAAAATGGAGTTGAGACATTTGCCGGATTACTCGCAGATTGCCGGACGCGCTGAGATTTACGCCGATATGGATGCTGAATCATTGAAAACATTTTTGACGTTATTTGATATGTCTAAAAAAATGAATCAGGTCATGGAGCATTATTTCTCAAGTCACGGATTGTCCGAAGGGAAATTCAAAATTTTAATGTTTCTGTTTGACGAACCCGGCCACAGCCTGAGTCCGACGGAGCTGGCGAAAAAATCCAATGTCACCAAAGCGACCATCACCGGATTGATCGACGGACTCGCACGGGACGGCTTTGTAAACCGCAGCCGGCATACCGGTGACAGACGAAAAATCAGCATCGAACTTACAAGGGAAGGAAAAGAAAAGCTGATGCTGTTTCTTCCCGGCCACTTCTCCAACATTTCAGCAGTCATGGAAAGCTTCACTGCTGGAGAAAAAGCGGAATTGACAAAAATGCTTGAAGTTTTATTTGATAAGCTTCTGCTGTTTTCCGGAGACAGAACATAAAAAGGCGCCCCTCTCAGCAGGGCGCCTTTTTCGCGCGGTTAATCATCACTGTTTAAAATCCCGAAAAACCGAAGCAGGTTGATAAACAAGTTGATAAAGTCGATATAAAGCGTCAATGCCATCAAAGGAATCAGGTCAGCCGTGATGTCCCGGTGCTTGATCTGGTTCAGATCGTATAAGATGTACATTGAAAACACAATCGTTCCGATGACGGAATACGCCATCATGGCGGCGGAATTCAGCGGGCTGAAAATATTAAAGATCCCCACTGCGAGAAGCGAGATAAGAGCGACAAGCAAGAAGGACCATAAAAACGACAAGTCCTTTTTCGTCTTAGCGCCGATCGTGCCGAGCACCGCAAAAATCACAAACGAAGAACCGAATGCCTCCAATACGACATAGGCTCCGGCTGCGGACGCATAATGGCTGATGATCGGAAACAGCGTCATTCCGGAAATAAAAGCGAATGAAAAGACAAACACATATCCGACGGCTTTTTTTCGGCGCAGCCAAAATGCGGCGATGATCATGACGACCTCTAAGACCGACAGCGGCAGCATCAATGCCGGCGGAATGAACCGGCCCGTATACAGGCCGATTGTCGCAACTAACAGTGTAAACACAAATACCGTTATAATGCGCTGCATAATAGATTGTTTGCTCTCATAAGCAGCAGTTTGCATGTCAAAAGTCCTCCCAAAAAATGATCGTGATAGGTCTATTATAAATAAAATGGGAGAAATTTGCATGATCTTAAGAAGATTTTAAGGATGTCAGGCCTGACGTTTTGCTGCGCACTCCTGCATATCCATGAAATCATGCAGTTTTTTCGTCAATCCGCCGTGCCCGAATCGGATATTCCCCTTCTGCCCCGGCGTTTTCACGAAATCAAGGAATGCCAGCACATAAAGACGCCTGACGGGAATCGGAATGACGCCCGCATCATAAAACCAGCCGTCAATTGTATTGAGCACGCCTTTATTTATGCCGTATTGCTTCGTGCACCAATGCAGAAAGCGCACTTCGGGCAGGTGCAGATACCGGCTCTCCCGGAAAGGAACAGTTGAATGCTTCATATGTACCGCCTCCTGTCATTGGCTGTTTTTTAAGATTGTTTTACTTCTTTGCTCTTCAGGGAAAATCGATATTTCTCCACCTTATCAATTTGTGTCACTTGGGAATTATGAACCGTAATCTGAACAGTCCCGAAATCGAGCGTTTCCAGCGCACTGATAATCTTTTCGATCACATGCGGATCTACGTTTCCTTTGGACGTCATCATGCTCCCCCTTTATGTCTGGCCGTTCGTCTTTTGACAATGAGTGTTTTAATTCATACTATTCTGATAAGAAATATATAATTATACTATTATGTTTTCATTCAGAAATCAACAGCATTTACACAATTTTCGGATATGTTTTCTTTGCGAAAACTTTCACTTCCTTCGCTTTGACATAAACCGTGTCGCCGACGCCCGCCCCCAAGGCGTCATATTGCTCTTTTGAGAGCTCAATCTCCAAGTGCTGGCCTGTGTCGGTACGGACGGCTTCCAATCTGACGGACGGTCCGATGGCACGGATATGAGCCGCCTTTGCTTCAAATGAATGCAGACCGGACGGTTTTTTTTCTACGGTAAAATGGTGCGGCCTCACATAAGCGATCCCCTTGTCCTGATCAGCATGCCCGACAGGTATTGCTGCGTTTCCGGTGATCAGCTTTCCTTCCTCCACTCTTCCTTCAAATACGTTGACACTGCCGAGAAAGTCGTACACAAACGGATTTGCGGGGTGATCATACACCTCCTGCGGCGTTCCGATCTGTTCAATTGCACCTTCATTCATAATGACGATGCGGTCGGCCACATCAAGCGCTTCTTCCTGGTCGTGAGTGACGAAAATACTTGTCATGCCGAATTCATCATGAAGCCGTCTGAGCCATTGCCTTAACTCTTTTCTTACTTTGGCGTCAAGCGCGCCGAACGGTTCATCCAACAGCAGAATGTTCGGTTCTACGGCCAAGGCGCGTGCGAGGGCGGCTCTTTGTCTTTGTCCGCCTGACAGCTGCGGGGGATAGCGCTTTTCATAAGGTTCCAGTTTCACAAGCGCCAGAAGCTCTCTCACCTTTTCGGCAATTTCCTTTTTGGCGGGACGCTGCTTTCGCGGACGGACTTTTAATCCGTAGGCGACATTTTCAAAAATCGTCATCTTGCTGAATAACGCATAGTGCTGAAACACAAAACCGACATGTCTGCTTTTCACATGCGTATCCGTCACATCTTGTTTTCCGAACAGGACACGTCCCCCATCTGCCTGCTCGAGGCCGGCAATGACTCTCAATAATGACGTTTTGCCTGAGCCTGACGGGCCGAGAAGCGCAACCAGCTCGCCATTATTGACGTGAAGATTGATATCCCGCAATGCCTGATAGTTTCCGTAATGCTTAGAAATAGTGTCGATCGTAATCTCCATAATGACTCCTTCCTCATCCGGCTTTGACAGAACGATAACCGGCTTTCCATTCAATGATGTTTTTCAAAAACAGTGTCATAATCGCAAAAACCGACATGACGGAGGCCGCCGCAAAAGCGGCCGTAAACTGATATTCGTTGTACAAAATTTCGATATGAAGCGGGAGCGTGTTGGTAACACCCCTGATATGACCGGAAACGACTGATACGGCGCCGAATTCGCCGATTGTTCGGGCCGCGCTCAAAATCACCCCGTAGATCAGCCCCCATTTGATATTAGGAAGCGTCACATGCCAGAACGTTCTCCAGCCACCAGCACCAAGGGTGACGGACGCTTCTTCTTCAGCATTTCCCAAGCTTTGCATAAGCGGTATTAATTCCCGGGCAATGAAAGGGAGCGTCACAAACAAGGATGCAAGCACGATTCCCGGGACTGCGAAGACGATTTTTATCTGGTGATCAAGTAAAAATGGACCAAGCCAGCCGTGAAGCCCGAACAAAAGGACAAAGATTAAGCCCGCGATTACCGGAGACACGGCAAACGGCAGATCAATCAGTGTCAAAAACAGACTTTTCCCCCTGAATTCATATTTGGTCACAGCCCACGCCGCGGCGACGCCGAACAGCGTATTCAGCGGAACCGTGATGAAAACGACGAGGAGCGTCAATTTCATCGCGGCAAGGGAATCCGGATGCGTGACAAAGAGGATATATGCTTCCGCTCCCTTTTTAAAAGCTTCAATAAATATAAATGCAAGCGGCATGATTAAAAATATGGACAAAAAGAGCAGAACTGCTGAGATCAGCACCCATTTCACAACGGGTGATTCCCGTATCTCCCGCTTAGGCACGGCTGTTTTCGCTGTTTCCAGCTGCATGGCATATCCCCTACCTTCCTGCGTATTTTCTCGCGGTGAGCCATTGCAATCCATTGATGATGAATAAAATGAAAAATGTGATGACAAGCATGACTGCCGCAACAGCTGTTGCCCCGGCATAATCGTATTGCTCTAATTTCGTCATAATGATCAGCGGGGAAATCTCGGTTTTAAACGGCATATTGCCCGCGATAAATACAACAGAACCATACTCCCCGAGGGCGCGGGCAAAAGATAATGCGAAACCCGATATAATAGAAGGAAAAAGCTCCGGCAGAATGACCTTTTGGAAGGTTTTCCATTTCGAAGCTCCAAGTGACGCAGATGCTTCTTCCGTTTCCTTTTGGAGATTTTCTAAGACGGGCTGAACCATCCTGACGACAAAAGGCAGCCCGATAAACGTCAATGCGATGACAATGCCGATCGGTGTAAAGGAAATACGGAAAGGAAACAACTGTCCGATCCAGCCGTCCGGTGAATACATTGCCGTTAATGTAATGCCTGCGACGGCGGTCGGCAGCGCAAACGGCAGATCAACCAGGCCGTCAGCCAGCCTTTTCCCCGGAAAGTCATATCTCGTCAGCACCCAGGCGATGACAACGCCGAAAACCGCATTGATCAAAGCGGCGCAGCCCGCCGTCAAGAAGCTCAGCCGATAGGAAGCCGCGGCCCTCGGCTCAGAAATGATATGCCAGACGTCCCCGGGCCCCATTGACATCGTATGAAAAAACACCATGGACAGCGGCACGATAACCAAAACGGCCATATATAAAAATGTAAATCCCATCGTTAATCCGAACCCCGGAATCACGGACGGTTTTGTTTTTTTGAAAAGTAACGTTCTCATACTCGTTTCCTCTTTCTATTTCTCATAGATGCTGTCAAAGGTTCCGCCGTCATTGAAATGGGTTTCCTGCGCTTTTTTCCAGCCGCCGAATTCCTTTTCGACCGTCACCGTTTTAATCTGCGGGAATTGTTTTTCATACTTTTTCAGAACCTCTTTATCGCGGGGCCGGTAAAAATTCTTCGCGGCGATCTCCTGCCCTTTTTTGCTGTAGAGGTAGGACAAATATGCTTCAGCCGCTTTTTTTGTTCCTTTTTTATCGGCGGTTTTGTCGACAACAGAGACAGGAGGCTCAGCCAGAATGCTGATTGAAGGATTGACAATCTCATATTTCTCCTTGCCGAATTCCTTCAGTGTGAGATAGGCCTCATTTTCCCAGGCGATCAGCACATCCCCCATCCCTCTTTCTGTAAAACTGGTCGTGGCTCCGCGCGCCCCTGAATCAAGCACTTCCACATTGCCGTAGAGGTCTTTCATAAACTGTTTGATTTTCGTGTCGTCATGATGATACGTTTCATCGGCATATGCCCATGCCGCTAAATAGTTCCATCTGGCTCCGCCCGATGTTTTCGGATTGGGCGTAATGACCGAAACGTCCTTTTTCACCAAGTCAGCCCAATCAGTGATGTGTTTCGGATTCCCTTTTCTGACTAAGAATACGATGGTTGACGTGTAAGGAGTTGATTGATCCGGCAGACGTGACTGCCAGTTTTGATCAATGAGCCGGGCTTTTTCTGCTATCGAATCAATGTCATAACCTAAAGCAAGCGTTACGACATCAGCGTCGAGTCCGTCTATTACGGATCTGGCCTGCTTCCCCGAACCTCCGTGCGACTGCTGAACGGTTACATCTTGACCCGTTTTCTTTTTCCAATAGGAAGAAAAGGCCTGATTATACTCTTTATACAGCTCCCGTGTCGGATCATACGATACATTCAGCAGCTGAACGGTCTTTCCGTCTGATGACGCGCTGCCGGACTCAGATTGACAGGCTGACAGCGCCCCTGCCAATAAGATCAATACTAAAAATGCCGCTGTTTTTTTCATGTGCCTGATTTCTCCTCTCTTTTTCCGCATAAAAAAAGGCATATTATCCCCTTTCAAAAAAGGGAAATAATATGCCTTCAGTTGACTGATGGGCAATTATACCGGTATCAGATTTGGACAGAACGGCCAGCTTTCGTTTGTGTACGATCAGCTATTTGTGCCGGTTCGATGTGTATAAGAATAATTCAAACTATCCCTAGCTGTCAACTAAGTTTTAGAATATTTAAATTGTTTTCCGCTGACAAAAAAAGCGCCCCGCCTCTGGCCGGAGCACCTTTTTTCTATGCTTTTGCTTCCTCGATCACACATGTGACACCCATGCTGGCGAGCGCCTGCTCCAGGGAGCCGTAAGTTTGATACTCTGAAAAATCAAGTCCCAATTGGATAGAAGTCTGTGCCACATCAGGCCGAATGCCGGAAAACACGGTTCTGATGCCGAGGAGAAATAACGTTTTCGACAGCATATACAATTGCTGCGCCACCATCGTATCGACAATGGGCACACCGGACAGATCAATCACAAGGTTTGTGATCCGTTTGGCGACACAGTTTTCCGGCACCGACTCCAAAATCACACGCGCCCGTCTTGTATCAATCGCGCCGATAAGCGGCAGAGTGCCGATCGTATCCGCGATCAAAATAACCGGACAGCTCAATTCGGAAATAAGCTCCTGCTGAGATGACAGCCTCGCGATCATTAATTTCTGAAACTGTTCAGTAAAATCCGTCATCAGCTGATCAAACGAGCCGTTGACAATGTAATTCCAGCGGCGGGCATCCTCATTTGTTACAATGTCCTGATGCTCATCCATAAAACGGGTGACCGCCTCCCAAAAGACGGTTCTTGAATTGCCGATCGCCTCAACGACCTCATGAACCTCCGCGTCTTGCTCCACTCTGCTTTTCGCTACCTGTGCGGCCCATTTTTCTTTGTTATGCTGAAAAACGGCCGGATCTTCCAAAAAAGCGCTTGCGATGACCGTGTTTGTAAAGGTATGCTGCTCGATCAGCAGCCGTTTCATTTCCTCACTTAATTGATCCGCAGAATAAAAACGCCCTCTCAGCTTCCGTCTCAGCTTAAGCCATTTTTCCGTCAGCTCTGCCGAATGTGTAATAATATAATCATGAAGTAATTGGTCTTTGTTCACTGCCGTCTCCTCTTTCAAGAATATGTACTTTTGTCTAAATTATAAATCGGAATCGCCAATCGCACTAGAGAAATTAAAAAAAGCCGGCACATTAAAGCTTTTGATTGCTTTTTTCGGCAGGAGGACACACTATAAAAGAAATGAAACAGGAGGTCAGTATGATGATCAAAAAAATCGCGACAGTTGCCGTATACACTGATGATCAGCAAAAAGCGAAAACATTCTGGACGGAAAAAGCGGGGTTTGAAACCGTCGCCGAGCATCCGATGGGACCGGGCGCCTTCTGGCTTGAGGTAGCGCCCAAAGGGGCCGCCACTCATTTGGTTATTTATCCGAAATCGATGATGAAAGGCGCCGAGCATATGAAGGCTTCTATCGTATTTGAGTGTGAAGATGTCTTTGCCGCATACGAACAGATGAAAAAGAACGGCATCACCTTTTTAGATGAACCGAAACAAATGGAATGGGGCAGCTTCGTGCAATTTAAAGATGAGGATGGTCATGTCTTTCTCCTGAAATCGTAATCCGTCAGGCATCTCAATTGACTTTGAGAATCATTTTCATTTAAAATGTTGGATAAAACGTGAAAAGGATTGGAGAGCTGCCAGATGTTTGTGCAAATCAGAAAAATGACCGTAAAAGAAGGACATGCCGACAAAGTAATCGAACGCTTCAGTTCAGAAGGCGTGATTGAAAAGCAGGAAGGTTTGATAGACGTAACGGTTCTGGAAAAAAAAGTCCGCCGCGGTGATGAAGAAGTCGTCGTGTTAATCCGCTGGGAGTCTGAAGACCATTGGAAACAATGGGAAAAAAGCGAAGACCACATCGCGGCCCACAAAGCAAACCAAGGCAAGCCGAAACCTGATTATATGCTTGGAACGGATGTCGGTATGTATCATGTCAGAGCCGTTAAAACAGGCGTACACGAAAAATAATAAAGAGCATTTGCCCCAGGGCAATGCTCTTTTTAATTTTTCTCCTCATACGGCAGGACAAACAGCGGTTTATCGGGCTTCCATTCCGCATACAGCACGTCCTCCGTTCTTTTGATGTTCAGCTTTTTCAGCTCCTGAGTCAGCTGCTTTTCTTCCAGCCCGGCTTCTTTCAGATTTTCATACAGCACTTCGCCGTCAATAATCAGCGTGACCGGCAAAGAGACCTGCTTCGGCTTTATTTGCATGTCGCCGTTTTTCGTCGTGTCATATTGGAATTTCGGCAGGACGCTGACCATCCCGTTTGTTTCTAAAATCGCGTACTCCGCTTCCTGTATGGAAAAGCAATTCGCCTGTCTGAGAAGGCTTTGCAATTGATTAATGTCCAGCTTATTCTTTTTCAGCACATCATATTTCAGTTTTCCTTTATGTATGATAATACTCGGCTCGCCTTCCAACAGCTTTCTGGAGCTTTTTACTTTCTGCGTAATCAGTTCGATGAGATAAATTAAAACCCCCCATAACAGAGAAGCAAAAATGATTTCAATAATCCTGACGCCTTTATCATACACCGCATTTCCGACCAGTTCGCCGAGGATGAGCGCGGAAATAAAATCAAACGGCGTAATTTGCGAGAATTGGGTTTTTCCAAGCAATTTTAAAATCACAAATAAAATACCCAAGCCGCATACTAACTCCCAAGCCACTGTAAGTAAATGTCCCATATTCGCACCTTCTTCTTAAAAGTCATTACCATTATGGACATCCGCCTGTTTTCTATACAGCGGCCGGCAATACACAAAAAAACGCAGCCGAGGCTGCGTTTTTTTCACTTCTGCTTACTGTTTTTGATTCGATCTGACGACCCGTAAGCACACCTCAGCGGCATAACCGGCTGCCGCTCCGGAACCGGCAAACATCGCGGCAAGCCCTAAGCCCATTCCTTCCCAGCCGCCGACACCGAAAATGCTGTAAACAACCGTACCGAAAGCAGTCAGGCCCAGCACCGCCAAAAGGCACTCAGGCCACATCTTTTTCGGCCATTTCTTACGGAGCACAGCCGATACGGCAAAGTTAAGACAAAATGCGGCCAGACAGATCAGATAAAAAAACCCCATGTCTTTTGCACCTCCGTCATAAGGAGCTTTTTATTTACTCACCTTTTTTTCAAACAAATGATAACCCGGCGCGAGCCCTTTTGATTCGTAACCCATTCCGCTGTAAAACGACTGAAGCGCCTTGTTTTCGGCCACGCAGTCGAGCCGGATTTTCGTTTTTCCCGGACAAGACACACCCGTCTCCGCCCAAGTCATGATTGTCCGGCCGAGCCCCGCGCCTGCAAACCGCCTGTTAATCGCCAGCCGGTGGAGATATACGGACTCCTCATGTCCTTCATCGCCCCATAGACGTCTGTCCCACCCGCTTGCTTCGGGAAGCAGCATGACGACGCCGGCCAGCTCTTCATTCTGCCTGAATAAAAAAACATACCCTTTGGCGATCGCCTCCCGCATATTGTGGGTATCTTCCCCTTGCAGAAGGCCGTTCCACTGGTTCGACCCTTTATCGCGAAGCCATTCTGCCGCTTGCACGAGCAGATCCATAACCTCTTCTTCATCATCCTTCCGGGCGGAGGTGGCCCGGAATGCCCCCGCCTTCTCCTCCGTAATCGTAAATGGTGTCATAAAATCCTCCTGTAATCAGAATATTTGACACCTTTATTATAGACCAAACGCAGAAAGGAAAAAAACAGCCGTCATGTTTGAGGGCCGTTTAAAAAATTTTCTTCTTATCACGTTCTTCTTTTAAAATCTCAACCGCTTCCCTGAAACGCATAGAGTGAACGATTTCACGCTCACGCAGAAAACGGAGTGAATCATTCAGGTCAGGATCATCGGAAATATCAATAATCCATTGATACGTCGCTCTCGCCTTTTCTTCAGCCGCAATATCCTCATATAAATCAGCAATCGGATCTCCCTTCGCCTGTATGTAAGACGCTGTGAACGGAACTCCGGCCGCATTGTGATAAAACAGCGCGCTGTCATGGTTGACGTAATGATCACTGAGCCCTGCATCACGCAGCTGCTCCGGTGTCGCATCTTTTGTCAGCTTATAAATCATCGTCGCAATCATTTCTAAATGCGCAAACTCCTCCGTGCCGATATCCGTCAGCAGGCCGATCACCTTATCAGGAATCGTGTAGCGCTGGTTTAAGTACCGGAGCGCTGCGGCCAATTCGCCGTCCGCCCCGCCGTATTGTTCAATGAGAAACTTAGCCAGCATCGGGTTGCATGTACTCACTTTAACCGGATACTGCAGCTTTTTTTCATATACCCACATTTACAGATCCCTCCTTATACTTGCCATGGCCAAGGACCGCGGCCCCAGTCCCATTGAGCGCCGACCTGACTCACGCCGAATTGCAGAAGCGGTCCGTACTCAGGCTCAAACCGCTTTCTCAGCTGTCTTGAGTACCGGGAATATTCATGAAACTGCTGAAGCGCGAGACGGTCATGGGGATGCGTATCCAGATAAAGCGTCAGCTCCACCAAGACAAAGTCCGCCGCCTGAATTTGCTCCAGCAGCCGATAGTATTCATCATCAATCTTTTTCGCCATATTCGATTCCCCCCCGATAAGGATTATCATAGAAATCGTAAAGATCCTTCCAAAGGGTTCCTTTTCTCAATGCCTCCATCGGAGAAAACTGCTCCAAGTGATACGGCTGAAACCGCATATAAAGATGCGGCGGCGTTCTGTAGTATTTTCTTCCGATCGGCGGGCAGGGATCAAACCGGCTGTGGAAGGGTTTATAGGATTTGACCGGTGTAAACGGCTGATTTTCTTTCATTACGATCCTCCTTTCCTAAACACATGACCTTAATAGGTATGAATCCGTATCGGCATTTATGCCCTGTAAGAAAATAAAAAAAGCCCGTTAAAAACGGACTCAATGCAGCTCATCTGGAATTTGAAGTAAAAAATCATAATGAAAAATCTGATTGAAAGCGCTGATAATGTTTAATTGTATATTCCGTAATTTGCTGATCATATTCAGGATATTCATATCTCAATAAAACAGCCACTGACGTTGAATATGCTCTGAAGAGATCCTGGCAGTCAAACAATGCCTTCCACACGCTTTCATACGTATTGCCGACATAAGTATTCAGCAGAATTTCCCAATCTTTCGCATTCATGTAATGTTGAATATACTTATAATTCTTCCCTACACTTAATGAAAACTGATGCTCTATCCCGATATTCCACGCAATCATACGCAAAACATTAGGCCTTAAAATGTCATTCATATGATCCAGCGCAAACAGTATTTCTTTACGCATTAATCCTTTAATCACATAGGTTGAAACCATCCAAAATTCATTGCAGCAATCATCAAACTCTCTGGGGGTCGGTTTCTTTATATGATATTGTTCATCACTCGCAATCATCTTACTGTTGATTCGGTCATCCTTGTCTAATACTATTTCCGCCAAACCATCACTCTGTGTAAAATAATCCTCTGTTTGACTCAGAGGGATCAAAGTTAAGTCGATTTTATGATGATCTTTAAAAAGCATGAGATAGGAGAACCAGTCTCCGAGTTCCGGAGGGAAAAGTTCCATATCTTCAGGTTTTTGCATCATCATTCTTTCGCCAAACTGATCCAGCCAGCTTTCGTCAGATGTGAAAGAGTCCATATCGGTCACAAAATAAGAAATATCATAGTCTTGAAATTTGTCTCTCGGTACATTTTTATTGGTTCTTGATCCCTCTAAAGTGACAAGACGGATTCTCTCGTCCTTCATCGCAATATCAAGAATCAATTTCATCATTTCGTCTTCACTTCTCACATGTAAAACCTCCCGATAAAGAGATTTTTACAGATCATGCTTTTCAGTTTATAAACAACTTGCTCATGATTTACAGAAAAGTCCTATGTACTTGATGATTTTGCTCCAATCGTAACACAGCTGCAAGAACATGAGAAGAGCACTCTTGCTGTTCCAAGAGTGCTTTTCCCGAATGGTCAGATAAATTGGCTGTCCCGATGATGATGATGATGGAACGGGTAGCCGCCGTAGCCTCCGCCATAGCCGCCAAAACCGTACCCCGGATATCCTCCGAAGCCGCCGTAGCCGCCAAAACCGCCGTAACCGCCAAAACCGTATCCCGGGTAGCCGTAGCCTCCGCCGAAACCGTATCCCGGATATCCTCCGAAGCCGCCGTAGCCACCGTAGCCACCGTAGCCTCCGTAGCCGCCAAAACCGTACCCCGGGTAGCCTCCGTAGCCTCCATAGCCGCCGCCGTAAATCGGTCTTCTTTCATTCATGATTTATCGCTCCTTCACATAGGTTACAGTCCAGTTTATGACATGCGGAAGGAAACGTATGGGCATCCGCCCAGTTTTGGTGAAATAATCAATAATTGCTTACGGAGAAATACGATACAGGCCGGCCGCATAAGCAAAATAAAAAGGCCGGAACTTATGCCGTCCCGGCCTTTTTGTCTTTATTCGCCTAAATCCACATTGTGATAAACCTGTTGTACGTCTTCGAGGTCTTCCAGCACATCGATCAGCTTTTCAAATTGAGCTTTCGCATCTTCCGGAAGCTCGACTTCATTTTGCGCAAGCATCGTCAGCTCCGCAACCGTGAACTCTTCAACGCCGGCATTTTTGAATGCCTCCTGTACGGCATGGAATTGATCAGGCTCGGCATATACGATAACACTGTCATCCTCTTCCAAAATATCGCGCACGTCCACATCAGCTTCCATCAGCAATTCCAGCGCTTCATCCGCCGTCTTGCCTTCAACGCCGATAACGGCGGTCGCATCAAACATGTAAGCGACAGACCCGCTCACACCCATATTTCCGCCGTTTTTCCCGAATGCGGCGCGCACTTCAGGCGCCGTGCGGTTTACATTATTCGTTAACGCATCAACGATGATCATTGAACCGTTCGGCCCGAAACCTTCGTAACGCAGCTCGTCAAAGTTCTCCTCCGCGCCGCCTTTCGCCTTTTCAATCGCACGCTCAATAATATTTTTCGGCACACTGTACGTCTTTGCGCGCTCAAGCACCACTTTTAACGCCTGGTTCGATTCCGGATCTGGCTCGCCTTGTTTTGCCGCCACATAAATCTCACGGCCGAACTTCGCGTAAATCCGGCTCGTATTTGCGTCCTTTGATGCTTTCTTTTCTTTAATATTGTTCCACTTACGGCCCATTTTGTTCCACTCTCTTTCACGAATTGAATCTGTATGATAAATACTCTGCTTCTATTATACCTCAGCGGTTGGGTTGTTTCGAGTGTAAGACATTAGAAAAAACAGGCACGCTTAAAATCACCGGAGCGCAGTAAGCCGAATTTGAGGATTATTGTACAAAACATAAAAAAGCCCCCTTCATACAGGAAGGAAGTCGCAAGCCAAAAGATTCATTTTATTCTTATTACCTATTTCCTACACTGTATATCCTGACTCACGTGGTAAAATTTTGATATCGAATAAAAGAAAGGATATGGTCATGAAAGTTTTCGAAGCAACCACCCTCCTGGCCGCCGCCAAAAAGCGCGCGGGTGAATACAAAGAACTGCGCGGTCAGATGGTCAACCTGAAAAAAGCGTTTCAAGGCATGGCTGACCTCGGTGACGGCGATTTCTCAGGCCGGGGCGCCGACAACATCAAAGCTTTTTTCAAGGACCACGCCGGCGTCACAGACAGCTGGCTTGATCTGATCGATATGAAAATCGCATTTCTCACAAGCCTTCCCGGCAAGGTCGAAGACGCCGGACTTTCCAATTCGCATGTGGAGGAATCTTTCCTGGAGCATGAGCTCACCCACGCCCTCAGTAAATCAAAGGCGATTATGGAAGAGCAGAAAAAAGACATGCGCTCCATCCTCGGTGAGATCGAAGACATCATCTCGCTTGATCTGTTTTCAACCGAAAGCACAGATCAAAAGCTGTCTTCAGCTGACAAAAAAAGAAGCGAAACGATACATAAACTCGGCAAGCTTGATCACGATCTAACAAAAGAATACGCAGAAACCGAAGCAAACGAACAGTTCATCCAAGCCGACTTTCAACAGCTTCAAAACGCTACGGGCAAAGGAAAAAACGCCACGCCGCTTCACTACAATGCCAAGGCATACCGAGAAAGCGACATCCATAAGAAAAAAGGCGATATCGCAAGACATTCGGATGCTTATTTGAAGATGAAGAAAGAGGAAGCGAAAGAACGAGAGATTGAAAAACTGAAAGAAAGACTGAAAAACTACGATTATGCGAATGCCGATGAATTCTACTCAATGGCCAAAACAATCGGCTATAAAAACCTGACAAAAGAACAGAAGCGCTACTTCACTCAAATTGAAAACACGCGTGAACTCACAGACGGATTCAAAGGCGTTGCCGTCGGCCTTTATGATTCCGGAAAAGACGCGGTCACAGGCTTATGGGATATGGTCACAGATCCGGGCGGAACGGTTGAAGCCATTACAGGAGCGGTGGCTCACCCGATCAAAACGTATGAAGCCATTTCAGCGGCAATCGAAGAATCGTACCAAAAAGACATGGTGAATGGCGACACCTACTCCAGAGCAAGATGGGTATCATATGCAGTGGGCACCGTTGTGACATCAGTCCTCGGCACAAAAGGCGTCGGAGCCGTCTCAAAAACAGGCACAGCCGCCAAAGTGACAACCAAAGTCAAAACAGCAGCAAGCAAATCCGCCGCAGCACAAAAAGTGATAACGGTCTCAAAACAAACCGTTGATCACATCAAACAAAAAGTAAACACAGGCATGGAAGTATCAAAAAAACGTGTCAAAACCAAGTTAAATCAAATTGGAGATCTCACCCTGGCTGATATTCTCCCCTATCATCCGCGTCACGACTTAGTGCCGGCAGGCGTTCCTTACAACGCAGTCAACGGGGTCACACTTAAAGAGGGACTGCAGAAATTCGCCAAGGTCATCCTGCCGAAACCGTACGGAACCTCCGCAAGCGGCAGACGGACACCGGCACCGCATGTACCGCCGGTAACGGTCAAATACGGCGAGCATTTTGCGAAATGGACCAGAAAGAAAGTATTGAAGCCGAATGTCATCTACAAAACAAAAGAAGGCTACACGTACACCACTGACAACTATGGTAGAATTACAAGTGTCAAAGCAGACTTACAGCTGGGAGAAGCAAAACGCAACCAATATGCACAGTCAAAAGCAGGTAAACCAGACCGTCTGACAGATGACGACGGAGGTCACCTAATCGCCACCCAATTCAAAGGCTCAGGCCAATTTGACAACATCGTGCCGATGAATTCTCAGATTAATAGGAGCGGCGGGAAATGGTATAAAATGGAGCAAGTGTGGTCAAAGGCATTAAACGGAAAACCTCCTAAGCAAGTAAAAGTTAATATAGAACCCGTTTATCAGGGAGATTCACTAAGACCTGTATTATTTAATGTTGAATATAAGATAGGTAATCGTAGAGCGAGACAAGTTACTATAGAAAATAAACCAGGGGGTTAATCTAATGGAAACAAAAAAGATGGAAGTGCTATATCAAAAGATTGCTGAACAAATTAATGATATGATCCCTTCCGAATGGAGCAAAGTTGTTCTTTATGCGGAAATACTAGACGGTTCCAGAGAAGTGTATTTTTTCTTTCAAACACCCGAAAACGATGAATATATATACTCTCATGACATTCCAGAACAATTTCAAGTTAGTAAAGAAATTTATACAGAACTATTATTAGATCTTCAAGAGTTATTTAAACAGTTACACAATGAATTTAAAGAAAATAATCCTGAAGCATGGACAAATTTGACACTGAATCTTGAAAGCTCTGGAACGTTTTCAATTGATTATGACTATGAAGATGTTATTGAGTCTGATTTGGACGAATACGAAAGACAAATGATTTGGGAGTTCAATAACTTGGGTATCTTCCCCGAAGATGAAGAGGACAAGGAATTTGTTAAGGATTATCTAAATATTAAGTAATGGCTTCGAGAATAATGATAAACAAAACAGGCAGCATCCAGTAAACGGGTGCTGCCTGTTACATCGTTATGTATGGTCTGAAGAGGTCATTTATTTTGTTTTTTAAATATGAAAATAGATATGACGGTAAATATGATGGCTGTAATGACAATGACCTACAAGCTCGCCAAAACAGGCGCCGCCAAAGTGGATAACGTCTTGGAAGCCGGTGAAAAAGCGACTGCAAAACATGTAAAAACCGGGATTGAAAAAGGACAAAACTACATCAATTCCTTTTCGAAAAACAAGTACGAACCCGCGCTTGCCGGAATAGCACAGGATATTGAAAATACTCACAATGTGAAGAATACGCCTTTATTGAAAAGTATTATTGAAGAGCAGAAAGAGAGTGTTCTCAGAAAATCTGTGAATTCTGGCAATAGCGATATACATAGTGTTAAACAAGGAGACAGCAGTCCTCTCGCACCGGGTGGGGGTTTAGCTGCTCACGAGGCAAAAGGCGGACACCTTATAGAAAGACATGTTGGTAAGACTGACCAAGAACTCCTGAAAAGGCTTGAAAAAAGCAAAATGAGTAACAAGAAAATATCCGGATCATCATCTTTTAAGGATAGAGCAACTGCAGAAAAGGTTGCTAATATTACTTTATTAAATAATAAAGATAAAATAGAATAATGGTTAAATAATTATGATGTGAAAAAACCTTTAGTTCTCTCCTATAAAGGATCAGAAGTGTTAGGCAGAGGAATTACCAAAGGCTCAGCCGAAATTTCTGACTTAACTAATGCTAAAATTATATTGAAAAAGAATAATGATGGTAGCTTTATATTAACAGGCTATCCCACGAGGTGAAATCAATGATTGAAACAAATATTTCTGAACCTGCATTTCAATTTTTAGGAGGTATTTTCCATCAAGATATAGACACTCCTGAGTCAGCTCTAGAAGAATACTTAGCAGAGATACCTAAAAAAGAACAAGAAAACGATGTAGTAGCACTCAAAACGTTTATAAATAGCGATTACCCAGATGAAGAAAAAAATAATTTTATAGACGAGTCTGCAGATGGTGTAGATATCAATAGTTACGGACTATCCCCAATACTATGGCTCGGACAAGTCATTCAAAAAATCGAAAAGAATATTGAGGCTTTATAGATTCAGGGAAACCCTATTCCTATGTTTGCACAGTCTCTGATAAGTTTCTTAATCTTTCCCAACTTAATGAACTTTGGGCAGATAAAAAAGTTAGAAGAGCAATTGAAAGACAACTAAGAGCACCCAGCGGCATGCACGAATGGCATTTAGTTTCCCGAGCTCCTTCCTTTAAACATTGGAATATTACAGCGGAACAAATAAGAGATTTAAGAACTGCCATAAACGAAGTTGAGTTCGTAAATCCTGTTGGTAAACACGGGGGATTGGGTTCTACAGCTGCCCATAATGAATTGCTAGGAATTATTGATTCCTCTCTAAACTATAATATATTTGTCCGCAGATTGAATAATTGGGCAAACTATAGACTTAAAGGTGGAGTGGAAGCCCTGCCAAAAGGATTGAGGATTAAATAATAGGAGGTTTATATGGAACGCCAAAATTACGTATCATTGTGGATTGGAAGTATAAAGGATAATGAATCATTAAGTAAATATGTTGAATTAGTTTACAATGAAGATGAAGGTGATTTTCTTCCTTCACAATTTTTAATTGACTTTGATATAGATATCGATGATTTAGATGAGGATTTTATAGAAAAAGTTGCACATGAAAATAATCGTAACAATTTACCTGCACTAATTGACGGCTGTTCATACGATAGTGTCATCTTACCTCGTTTCGAAAACATGGTAGGTATCGCACTCCCTGAACAAATCAATGCTGCTGTTCTTTTATATAATTTTGAATATGACGGCAGGGAGAAAGAAATAACTGCAAAAAACTATTCATTTAAATTTATTGGTGCAGTTTCCTATGTTTAAGTGGAATTTAAAAAGGATAAGACGCAGCTTAGGCTGCATCTCTTTTTCATAAGTTTACGATGACAAGGTGATAGAATGTTTTATATTCAAACTCTCATATGTAGACCAAACAAAACCATAACCAATTTATCTGATTTGCCTAATAAGACCGATACATATTTTATACAAATTGATAATTTCCATGAACTAAGAGAAGTAAAACCCGATCTTGATTTCAACTATATAAACGGAGCCATTCAATTCAAATATAGGAATCAGTATATGTTGGATGGTTATATATCGGGACCTAGTTGATCAGCTATAGGCCTATTTACTGAATATAGTGGAAGAAGTTTTAAATAGTGGAAAAGAGAAACCTATTTTCCAGATCGTCCTTTAAGAATCTCAAACATTTAATGCTTTATCACCTTGACACATAATATAAAATCTATTGCCTAAACAAGCATTTTTCATTGCTCTACCAACAGGGACTCTGGCGTTTTTTGAATCGATGGACAGAGTTTATGATTTTCACTACCACTATGAATGAAACAAAATAAAAGACTTAAAAAACAAGATAAGAGAAAGCAAAGTTTAACCAATTAAAAGAAATTGTAAACCTTTTAGAAAAGATAAATAACAATGGTCAAACAAATATACTGCCTGTTGAAGAATTCAAAGAACAACAAGACAACCTAACCGACTTATCTGTATTATTAGCCGCCATGGACAAACTTCTCAAGAAGAGTGAACACACTAATCCTAACAATGTTCAAGATGTTGATAAACTTCTGCTTGAGATCCCCAAAATGATGACCTCACTTGAATGGCATATATCAGAAATTAGTGATTTAAATATAAATTTATTTAAAAAAGGCAACACCCCACAAAGAGGTTAGCTGCCCTTCTCTAAGTTCCAGTCCAGCCACACACTCCACATGCGTAGAGAGCTAGGTGTAGACAAATCATAGCAAATTTTCTTGAGCAGTGGAATTCGCCTTTAGTAAAGATTTACAACGAGTTAGATAAAGTGGTTCATTAAAATTTCCAAATACCTCTTATCATTTGAGTTTTTAACTCTTTCTTTTAGTACCTCAATCACATGATGTTTCATATGTTTATTTCCAGCGATTTTACCAAGTAATTTATCATTATAATTTTTTAGCCACGAAGGTATAAACTTTTTGTAATCAAAGTTCTCTGGGTCTACAAAAAAGTCATACTGATCATCCATTCCGATAAATTCTTCCATTTTTGAATTATTTATTTCCTCAAGAAAATACCATAGACCAAAGGTACTCATATAGTCGTTAGAAGAAAAAGTTTGTATCCCCTTTTCAACAATATAATTTGCTTTTCGTGTCTCCAGATATTCAATAATTAATTCTTCATACTCCGGAGTGAACTCATCAATTAAGCCTATTCTAATCCCATTCATTAAATCATTTATATTTTCAACTTTTTTAAAACTTAATAGATGACTTTTTGCATTAGTGGAAAGTATGGGTAATAATTTAAACAAAAAATCAAATTGTTTTTGCTTATCTTGTGTTAAACATAAGGTGATTTCTGATAATCTTTTTGAAATGAAATTCTTCTCAAAATGCTTAATTAAAGCACCATAGTCCCTGGAATATAAACCATTTGATGATACCTCTGAATAATTTTGATCAATATGTTTCTCTGCATGTAACACTAGAAAATCATCAATAATTGAAATTATTGACTTAGGTAAACCATTAAATTTAGTTAACCTCTCTAACCATACATAGCGTTTTCCTATATCCAAATCTCTCTCAGGAAAATAAAACAACAATGCTTTCACTATTTTCCCAAGTCCCTCTTCAGATAGTTTTACATATTTAGCAAAATAGAGTGCTGCTTTTGCTTCTGAAATAAACTGAGTATAAAAAACGACGTTCATTCCATTAGCAGAAAATTGCTTAGTAATTTCTTCTGCTATACCAACTAAGTATTCTTCTATTTTTTCCTGTTCACCAAACTTAATTTTATCAATTGAGCAACTTCTCTCAAGGTTCTTTATGTCATCAATTTTAAAGTTTCTTGATATATTAACAAAATCGTAATATTCAATAAAAAAACCTGTTTTTGTTCCAAAAAAAGAGAATCCTAATTCATCTATATCCCTCGTTCGCTCATATTCAGCCTTTTCAATTAGTAGGCTCATTGAGTTTCGCATATATTGATGAAATTCATGAAAAGAAACAGACCATAAGCAATTTTCATATAAAAACCGTAAATTATCATAAAGCCGAAGAAGAACAACAATATCAGACGACATTCCAAAAGAATAAGATCCTTTACTCATTTCAGAACGCACTTTATTAGTCAACTCAAAAAGTTTTACAGTATCATCATATAAAAACTGATTATCACTTAAAAACTCAAGTATCTTATATTTCTTTTGAAACTCAAATGACATACCATTAAACAAATCACCGATACTAAAATTTGTCATTTCTCTTTCGATCCTAGCAAGAAAATCATCAGTAAATGGTTTATAATTCCTCCCGAATATTAATAAACCAGAACCATTAAACTGCGTTACAGCTTGTGTTATTGATTGATAGATCCTATATCTATTTATTTGTGATAGATAATATACACACCAATTTGGCTCATCTTCTATAGAATTTAAGATGATTTTTGAATAAAGGTCATAGGATTCCTCCCACCTACCTAAACACGCAAGAAAAAATGCTTTTTTATAATCATCCTCAATACTTACCGATTGTTCTTCAATAAATTTCTTCATTTCATCATATTTGCCGTGATACGCCAAACTATTAATCTCTATTGAAATATTTAGAGTACTTGCATCTTTCGCCATACAGATAACTCCATTCTTCTCAAAGAAATTAGAAAGAGCATTAAACCTTTCAGATTGTTTTTTGGAAAGTTTACTTCTCTCATTGCAGCTCTCTCTTAATTCAAAAAAACGCTCCATGTAACCAAATCCCTTATTCTTGTGCCGAACAACAGTACCATTGACTTCAAAGTAATAATCGTATTCAAAGACATGTTTGAGATCAATTTTACGAATATACTGAAGGGCAAATAATGGGCTTATTTTTCCGTATATATAATCAATTACTTCGTCATCTTTAGTGATAAATTTATTTTCTTTTGATTCAATAAGAAGATCCATTACTGCTGAATAACGTTCTAAATAATCATATTCATTACTATCTACCAAACTAGCTGCATCAATTATTCGTAATCCTTTATTTTCGTAATAGATTGAAGTCTCAATTTCAATGGGCGAAGGATCTGTTCTAATAAAAAACGGTTTATGAAAACTGTCCTTTTGTAACTTTTTTACCCAATTTAACAACATATTAATATTATAATCTCCTAAACCATAACCTATAAAAACAATGGTATGCGTTGCAATTATTGTCTTCATGAGATTACTGATAAGAGGATAATTCTGATCATAATTCAGATAGTCATCTTCCTTTAAAACTACATTTTCCCCTTTAAAGCCCCGTCTAAAATCCCCATGAACCTTTAGTAAATATCTTGATGAAGTAGCATTAGCAACGTCTTCTTCAGCACTTATTACACTAAAATATTTCCCTCTCTTCCAACATGCAGTATCAATCAAATTATCATAATTAGTTGTAATTACATGTGCTGGGTTCATAGCTAATATCTTGTCATGTATCGGGTTCGTAGGCTTATCTACCTGAAAAAAATCTTTTAGTATACCATCAAATGTCATTTCACCTTTGACATTATAAAATATTTGAGGAATTCGAAGATATTCATCAGAAGAATAGTTTTCTTTCTTTGGACTCCCATAGAGCTCTTCATGATACTTATCTACCAACCTCCACCATTGAGGATAATCTGAAAGTGTTGAAACTCCCGCGCCAACAAAAAAGACAAGTTTTCCATTCCTTGAGGATTCTGTGATTTCTTTTATACATTCAACTACATTATTGTCCAACATGAGAAACACCTCTTTTAATTTTTCTCCGTACCTTTTACTTTCCAAATCTACCTTCACCATCAACACTGCCAGTTATCGTGCTACCTTTTATAGTTGAGAGGATCAAATTGGTTCAACAAAAGGAAATTTCAATTAGTGTAACAACTGAAAAGCGTAAAAAGATTAATCCAGCAAATTACGTTGTCATCGAAAACACTCATAAGTCTATTATCTCAAAAGATGATTTTCATGTTGTTCAACAGTTAATCTCTGAAAGAAAACGCAAACGGACAATAAGCTAAAAAACACCCACTAACAAATATTTCCTCCTTGTGCTGATTGTAGTAAGAGAATGTACTATAAAGCCAATCGTAAGGGATATATTTGTGGGGCATAAAATAAGTATGGTCATACAAAATGTTCAGATCATCATGTAAGAGAAAATGGACTGATTGAAGCAATTTCAAATGATATAAAGCAAATGTTTTCAACACTCTCTACAAAATCTATTCAAAAAGACATTGATAAAAAGGCTGCAAACAAACTTAATTCAGTGGGATCACAAACAACCCACTAACATTCTCAAGGAGATAGAAAACATAAAGAAAGACAAAACGGCTGCACTTGCAGAAAAATACGGGGTAAAGCCCAACAAGAAGAATACAGATTGCTCATTCAGGATAATGGTATCCAACTCGCTAAACTAAATAAGGAAAAGTTAAAATTAGAAAAGGGATTACTTCAACAAAAACAGATGGGAGTCCGAGAATCCATTACCGATTCTCGGACCCTTATATATCTTCTATTTTTTTACGAGCAATGCACAACACTCCACATGATTCGTATGCGGGAACATATCCACAGGCTGCACTTCGAGCGTCGCATACCCGCCATCCTCAAGCACCCTCAGGTCTCTTGCAAGCGTGCCTGGATTGCAGGACACATACACCACCCGCTTCGGTTTCATGTCGATGATCGTCCGCAGGAGGGCTTCGTCGCAGCCTTTTCTTGGCGGGTCGACGACGAGGGTGTCGGCCGTGATGCCTTCTTCGTACCAATTTGGAATGACGGTTTCCGCTTCTCCGACTGCGAATTCCGCGTTTGTGATGCCGTTCAGCTCAGCGTTGCGTTTCGCATCCTCGATGGCTTCCGGCACGATTTCGACGCCGTACACTTTTTTCGCCTGCTTCGCCAGAAATAGAGAAATGGTACCGATGCCGCAGTAGGCGTCGATGACGGTTTCTTCTCCTTGCAGCTCTGCGTACTCAAGCGCTTTGTCGTAGAGCACTTTTGTCTGTTCCGGGTTGACCTGATAGAACGATCTGGCGGAGATGGCGAATTTGACGTCTCCGATGAGGTCGTAGATGTATTCTTCGCCCCAGATGACGTTTGTTTCGTCCCCAAAAATGACGTTTGTTTTATTTGGGTTGATGTTTTGCACGATCGATTTGACGTGCGGGAATTGCGCCGTAATGTCTTTGATGATCTTCGCTTTGTGCGGAAAATCGCTTGTTCTTGTGATGAAGACGATCATCATTTCGCCCGTGACGACGCCGTATCTGACCATGATGTGGCGAAGCCAGCCTTTGTGGCGTTCTTCGTTATAGGCTTTGACACCGTATGCTGCACAGATGTCTTTGACGGCTTGGACGGCTTCATCGTTTTTGGATTGCTGAATCAGGCAGGCGCTCATGTCGATGATGTCATGGCTTCTTTGCTGATAGAATCCGGCGACGAGTCCGCCTTCTCTTTCTCCTACCGGCACCTGCGCTTTGTTTCTGTAGTTCCACGGGTCTTCCATGCCGAGCGTCGGGTGCACGGTGACTTTTGAGAGGTCCAGCTTGCCGATCCGTTCTAAGACGTCTTTGACTTGTTTCTGTTTAAACAAGAGCTGGCCTTCATAGGTCATGTGCTGAAGCTGGCAGCCGCCGCATTGTTTGTAGATCGGACACGGGGCATCCGTTCTGTGCGGGCTTTCTTCCTTCAGCTCGATCAAACGGCCGAAAGCGAAGCCTTTTTTGACGCGTGTCACTTTGATTTGCGCTTTTTCGTCAGGCAGGGCGTTCGGCACGAAGATCGGGAAGCCCTGAACCTTTGCGACGCCCGCTCCTTCATGCGTCAAATCCTCAAATGTCACGTCATAGTATTCATTTTTTTCTATCGGGGGTTTCATTTTCATCTATAATCACCTCTCGTTTTACCAAAAGCCTTGTTTCAGCGTGCTGGCAAACCTTCAAATTCAATGTCAGCCTTCAAAGGTTTCCGATCACGCTGAAAAGATGACAAAATCCTAAAACGAATACTGTTTTAGGATTTTGTCCGCGTATTAGTCATCCAGCTGTTCCGCTTTCTCCTTCGGCATGATGACGTGAATATGCCGATACAGATTCACGAATTCGCCCGGCAGCATGCCGCCGTATTCGCCGTCCAGGTTCAGCTGCATCTTTTCTGATACATTGACTTTCACACGGTTCGCTTTTGTGTAAATAATGTGCTGATCGTTAATATGATCGCCTCTGAGCGCCATGCTCGCGACTCTGATAAACTCCGCGAGATTGGCTTTTTTCAAAATAATTAAATCAAACATGCCGTCATTCAGGCTGGAATCAGGGGCCAGCTTCTCGAATCCGCCGACCGAGTTGGTCAGCGTCACTAAAAACAGCATAATTTCGCCTTGAAACAGCTTGCCGTCATATTCAATCTCGACTTCTGTCGGTCGAAGTGAAGGCAGCATTTCCATTCCCTTTAAATAATAAGCAAGCTGGCCGAGCATCGTTTTCAGTTTGCTTGGCACATCGTACGTCAGCTCCGTCAGACGGCCTCCGCCGGCGATGTTGATAAAATACTGACCATTCACCTGTCCGATGTCGATCGGGCGGGCCACGCCGTTAATGACGGTATCAGCGGCATTCAGTATATTCTCTCTCGGAATGCCCAGCGCTCTGGCGAAATCATTTGTCGTGCCGACCGGAATGATGCCGAGTGTCGGGCGTTTGTCTAACGGCGCAAGACCGTTGACGACTTCATTAATCGTTCCGTCTCCGCCGGCTGCGATAATCAGGTCAAACTCCCGCAAAGCGGCTTCTTTTGCGGCGTGGGTGGCATCCCCCGCGCATGTGGTGGCATGGGTGGAGGTTTCATAACCGGCTTGTTCAAATTTTTGCAGGACCTGGGCAAGATTTTTCTTAAAAAGCTCCCGTCCTGAAGTCGGATTGTATATTATGCGTGCACGTTTCATTATCTCATCATCCTACTTAAGAGTATCCGATCCATTATTAACACTAACAACCTTTAATTATACTATGACTTGAGAAAATCGCAACAATATGTACAGGAATTGCCAGAAGAAAAAAGGCCCCGGCTCCGTTTAAGGAGCCAAGGCCCGCTGTCTTACTCTTCTTCCGTTCCAGGTTTTTTCTTACGGAATTTCGCTAATACTTCATATACGATCGGCACAATCAGAAGAGTCAGCAGAGTCGAACTGATTAAACCGCCGATAACGGTGACACCGAGTCCTTTAGAAATGACTTGGCTTCCGCCTTCAAAGCCCAATGCCAATGGAAGCAGGGCGCCGATTGTCGCGATCGCCGTCATCAGAATCGGACGCAATCTCGTAGAGCCGGCTTCCAGGAGCGCTTCTCTCGTCGATAGGCCTTCCGCTTCTTTATGGATGACGCGGTCAATTAAGACAATCGCGTTTGTGACGACGATTCCGATCAGCATCAGCATACCGATCATGGCATTCAGACTGACCGTCTCTCCGGATACATACAGTCCGACTAATGCGCCGATGACTGTAAACGGAAGCGAGAACAGAATCGCAAACGGCGCTAATGCTCCGCCGAACGTGATCACAAGAACGAGGTATACGATGGCGATTGCGGCAAGCATCGCTAAGCCGAGTTTCGTAAAGGAATCTGCAATATCCGCTGATACACCGCCGGTATCAATGGATACATTGTCCGGCTTATCCAGTTTGTCAACTTTCTTTTGAACGGCTGATGACACCTTCGTGACGTTGTCAGAAGTGACGGTTGCCGTTACGTCAGCGTACACTTTGCCGTCGCGTTTGGAAATGGTATCGGATGTCGTGCCGTTTTTCACTTTCGCCACATCGCCGATTTTTACTTCTTGGCCTGCAGGCGATGTGATGGTTTTATCCTCTAATTCTTTTACACTCTTATACTGGTCTTTTTCTGTTTTGATGTTGACGTCAAGCTCTTTGCCGTCTTTTTTCACCGTTGTCAAAGGAGACTGTGACGTTTGGGACATCAGGGCTTGGGAGATTTGCGAAGCCGTCAGGCCCTGCTTGCTGAGTTTCTCCTGGTCAGCGACGAACGTGTACTCATCATATGTGCTGGAAAGGCCTGAGTTGACGTCTTTCAGATCCTTCTCCTTTTTCATGATGCCTTCGATGTCTTTGACCGTGCCTTTAATATCAGACTCTGAATCTCCGTACACATAGTACGTTAATTCGTTGTTGTTGCCTGACGAACTGAAATTTTGTGATTTCCATTCGCCGCGGCTGGATGTTTTTTTGATTTCTTTTAAGACATTGTCTTTTTCTTTGTCAAAATCAGGCGTGTCATCCTCGTATTTCACGTAGAACAATGCGCCGTTTGAACTTCCGCCGAGCGGACTTTGCGAGCCTAAAGAATACTGAACGGTATCGACATGTTTGCGTTTAAGCAGCATGTCTTCCGCTTTTTGGGCAGCTTTTTCAGCTTCGCTTTTCGTTTCGCCCGGTTCAGGCGTGTATGTGAGCTGCATCGTTTTGTCCGCTTGCGCAGGCAGGTAGCTCGCGCCGATCAGAGGTACGAGGAACAAACTTCCGACAAGCATCAGAACCGCGATGATAGATGTAATCCATTTATGGCTTAATGACCAATTCAGCACTTTTTTATAGAAATTGGCCAATCTGCCCGGCTTATGCTCTTTCGCTTTAACAGGTGCGCCTGTGAGCGATTTTTTGAATAAGCTGTGCGCAAGCATCGGCACCAGTGTGATCGAAATCAACAGTGATGCGGCAAGCGCGAAGACGATTGTTAAGGCAAACGGCATAAACAGTTCACCGATCTGTCCGCCGACCATGGCAAGCGGCAGGAATACGGCAATGGTTACGATCGTTGATGACATGATCGGTTTAAACATTTCTTTCGTCGCTTCACGCACCAATTGCTTCCCGCGTAAAGGTTCATCTTTCAGCCTCATGCGGCGGTAAATGTTTTCGATCACGACAATCGAGTCGTCGACTACCCGTCCGATGGCGACCGTCATCGCACCGAGCGTCATTATGTTCAATGTGACATCAAGCTGATTCAGCACAAGAAGCGCAATCAGCAGTGACAGCGGGATGGAAACGATAGAAATCATCGTTGATTTAATATCTCTTAAGAATAAGAGAATGATCACGACCGCAAAAATCGCGCCGAAAATCGCTTTGCTTAACATCGTATCCACTGACTCTGTAATCGGCTCTGCCATATCAAGAGTCGAGCTGTACTTGAACCCTTTATGGTCTTTTTTGTATTGATTCAGTTCATCTTTAATCGCATCGGCCACTTCTACCGTGTTGGCGTCATTGGCTTTTACGATATTAATTCCGATGCTGTCCTTTCCGTTCGTGCGGGAAATGGATTCAGCTTTTTTCACATCTTTAATGTCGGCAATGTCAGAAAGCTTGACTGTCGGCACCCCTGCTGACGCGCTTTGCTGTGCCTGCTGCATAGCCTGAGCGTCCGCCGCAGATGCCGCACCGGCTCCGCCCGCTTGACCTTGAGCGGCAGAAGAAGATGTGACCGGAATTCTCATATCTTTCAGATCTTTAATTGACGTAATATTTCCGTTAACGACAACTGATTTTTCCTTGTTGCCGAATGTGTACAACCCAAGCGGCGTATTGACGTCAGAGCCTTGGATCACTTTCTTGACGGTATCTTCATCAAGTCCGTACTCTTTCATTTTTTTATCTTTGAAAGAGAATTCCACCTGCTCTTCCTGCTGTCCGGAAACTTGTACGGACGCAACGCCCTGAATGCCTTCAAGCTTAGGAACGAGAGTGTTTTCCACATTTTTAGTCAGATCTTCAAGCGAGCTTTTGCCGCTTGTCACACTGAGCGTCAAAATCGGGAAAGAGTTGAGACTGTAACGGGAAATGTCAGGTTTTTTCGCGTCATCAGGAAGGCTGACACTGTCCAGCGCTTCAGCGACTTCGGTTTTCGCCTTGTCCATATCCTTGTTGTAATCATATTCAATCATAACCGATGAGACGTTTTCAGAGGATGTGGACGTTACGACGCTCACTCCTTCTAAATTCTGCACCGCCTGCTCGATCGGTTTTGTCACGTCATCCGCAACTTGACTCGGAGCAGCTCCGGGATAAGTCGTATTTACTGAGAGGTAAGGCATGTTGACGTCCGGTATGGATTCCTGCTTCATATTCATACCGGCATACAGCCCTGCTACAGTAACGATAATCGTCATCAGCCAAACTGCGAATTTGTTCTTCAGTACAAAGTTAATAATGTGGTTCATCATGTCCTCCGTTAATTTTTATTGACTGACTGGTCATTCTATATAATACTAAACGGTATAACTCAACATCGTCAACTAATAAGGCAGTAAATTTTTCTAAATTTTTCAGGATTAAGGGGAAGCACGTCATGAACGAAAAAAAAGAGAAAATCATAAAAACAGGCATCCATTTATTTGCCAAAAAAGGGTTTTCTTCAACAACCATTCAGGAAATCGCCGGTGAATGCGGAATTTCAAAAGGGGCCTTCTATCTTCATTTTAAATCAAAAGAAGACCTTTTGCTCTCAGCATGTGAGTATTACATCGGCATGTCTATGGAAGAAATAAAGAAAATCAAAACAGAACATCAGCATAAATCGCCTAAGGACGTATTCCGAAAACAAATCGCTTATCAATTCCAGGAATTTATGGAGCACAAGGACTTTATCATTCTCTTGCTGAGCGAAAAGGTCATTCCTGAAAATCAAAAGGTCAAACAGTATTTTCATGAGGCCAATATTCAATTTAACATGCTGTACCGGGATGCTTTGCTCTCCGTTTACGGAGATGCCGTCATACCGTTTATAGCGGATGCGTCCGTTATGGCGCAAGGAATAGTGAGCTCCTATATTCATTTCTTGATTTTTAATGAACATACGGCATTCCGGACGGAAAACGTGGCGGCCTTTCTGATTGCCAGAATCGATGACCTGATTATGGGACTGATAAGAGACAATCCCGATCCGCTGCTGCCTGAGGATATCTTCACTCAGCCGGCGGCGGACAGAGAAAGACTGCTTGCGGATATTCAAAAGATAAAAGCACAGCAGGGGCTGCCTGAGGACGTCCTCGTATCGCTTGAAGTCATTGAAGAGGAATACGCAAAGGAAGAGCCGCGAAAACCGATTATTAAAGGAATGCTATCCAACTTGGCAGGCAGCGGAAATGAGCAGATTGAAACGCTGCGGGCTTCCATTGAAACCTATTTCAGCTTATAAAAAAAGAGACCGGCGCTTACCGGTCTCCGTGTCAGCAGCGCCCTTTCAGACGGCTGCTTTTTTTATCGTTTTTTGATTTCTTCAAGTAAGATTTTGTTGACCATCGGCGGGTTGGCCTGTCCTTTTGAGGCTTTCATAATCTGCCCGACAAGGAAGCCGATCGCGCGGTCTTTTCCGTTTTTGAAGTCTTCAATTGACTGCGGGTTGCTGTCAAGCGCATCTGTTACCAGCTTCAGAAGCACGCTTTCGTCAGAAATCTGCACAAGGCCTTTTTCTTTGACGATTTTTTCTGCGTCGCCGCCTTTTTCAATTAATTCTTTAAAGACTTTCTTCGCGATTTTGGACGAGATGGTTCCTTTTTCAATCAGCTTAATCATGCCGGCAAGGCCTTCAGGAGTCAGTGCGACATCCGCAAGCTCTTTTTGTTCGGCGTTCAGGTAAGCTGAGACTTCACCCATCAGCCAGTTTGATGCCTGCTTGGCTTCCGCGCCTTTATTGACCGTTTCTTCGAAGAAATCAGCCATTTCTTTCGTCAGCGTCAGAACCATTGCGTCATAAGCCGGCAGACCGAGCTCTTCGATATAACGCTTGCGGCGCTCGTCCGGAAGCTCAGGAATGGTTGCTCTTACGCGTTCTTTCCATTCGTCATCAATGCAGAGCTCGACAAGGTCAGGCTCAGGGAAATAACGATAGTCGTCCGAACCTTCTTTGACACGCATCAAAATGGTTTTTTTCGTCGCTTCATCGTAGCGGCGCGTCTCCTGCTGAATGACTCCGCCTGACAGAAGCACCTGCTCTTGGCGTTTTTCTTCATGCTCAAGTCCTTTTTGCACGAACGCGAAGGAGTTCAGGTTTTTCAGCTCCGTTTTTGTGCCGAATTTCTCCTGGCCGATCGGACGGAGGGAAATGTTGGCGTCACAGCGCAGTGAACCTTCTTCCATTTTACAGTCGGAAACACCTGTGTATTGGATAATTGATTTCAGCTTTTCGAGATATGCGTAAGCTTCCTCCGGTGTGCGGATATCCGGCTCAGATACAATCTCGACAAGCGGCGTGCCCTGGCGGTTGAAGTCAACGAGGGAATAGCCGTCGCCCGTATGCGTCAGTTTTCCCGCATCTTCTTCAAGGTGAAGACGGGTAATGCCGATTTTTTTCGTTTTTCCGCCGACTTCGATTTCAATCCAGCCGTTTTCGCCGATCGGCTTGTCAAATTGAGAAATTTGATATGCCTTCGGGTTGTCCGGATAGAAATAGTTTTTCCGGTCAAACTTCGTATCCGTTGCGATTTCACAGTTCAAAGCCATTGCGGCTTTCATCGCGAATTCGACCGCTTCTTTGTTCAAAACGGGCAGCACGCCGGGATAGCCGAGGTCGATGACGCTCGTTTGGGTATTCGCTTCCGCGCCGAATGGCGTCGGTGAGCTTGAGAAAATTTTAGATTTTGTTTTTAATTCCACATGGACTTCAAGTCCGATTACCGTTTCAAAGTTCACTTCATTTCACCCCTTACAGTTCAGGTTTCGCTTTATGATGATCTGTTGCCTGCTCAAAAGCATGAGCGACGCGGTATACAGTGCCTTCATCGAAGTGTTTTCCGATGATTTGCAGTCCGAGCGGCAGTCCGTCCGCAAATCCGCACGGCACGCTGATTCCCGGCACACCCGCGAGGTTGACAGGGATCGTTAAAATATCGTTGGCGTACATTGTGAGCGGATCGCTGGTTTTTTCGCCGATTTTGAATGCCGGTGTCGGCGTTGTCGGTCCGACGATGACATCGTATTTCTCAAATACGTCTTCAAAATCTTTTTTAATAAGCGTGCGCACTTTTTGCGCTTTTTTGTAATACGCGTCATAGTAGCCGGAGCTGAGCGCGAAGGTGCCGAGCATGATGCGGCGCTTCACTTCGTTGCCGAAGCCTTCTGAGCGTGTCTGTTTATAAAGGTCAATCAGGTTGTCCGCATTGTCTGAGCGGTAGCCGTAGCGGATGCCGTCAAAGCGCGCAAGGTTTGCAGACGCTTCGGAAGAAGACAGCAGATAATACGTCGCAAGCGCGTATTTGCTGTGCGGCAGAGATACTTCTTCCCATGTCGCTCCGAGGTCTTCAAGCACTTTTAAAGCGGCTAAAACCGATTCTTTCGCTTCTTTGCCGACGCCTTCTCCGAGATATTCTTTCGGCACGGCGATTTTTAAGCCTTTAATATCGCCAGTTAATGAAGAAAGAAAGTCCGGCACTTCGACATTGGCGCTCGTAGAGTCCATTTTGTCCGGGCCTGAAATCGCCTGAAGCAGGAATGCGTTATCTTCTACGGTTCTTGTGATCGGTCCGATCTGGTCTAATGAAGACGCAAAAGCGACCAATCCGTAACGTGACACGCGTCCGTATGTAGGCTTTAATCCGACGACGCCGCAGAAAGAAGCCGGCTGACGGATGGAGCCGCCCGTATCAGATCCGAGTGAAAACGGCACTTCGCCAGCTGCAACCGCAGCTGCGGAACCGCCGCTTGATCCGCCGGGAACCGTATCGAGATTCCAAGGGTTTTTCGTCGCTTTGTACGCGGAGTTTTCAGTAGAAGAACCCATCGCGAACTCGTCCATATTCAGCTTTCCGATCGTGACGGCTTCAGCGGCTTGAAGACGCTCCACAACCGTCGCATCGTAAATCGGATCGAAGTTTTCGAGGATTTTGCTTGAGCATGTTGTGCGAAGCCCTTTGGTCACGATGTTGTCTTTGACGCCGATCGGCATTCCGAAGAGAAGACCGTGTTCAGACCGTCCGTCAACCGCTTCGTCAAGTTCTTTCGCGTAAGCGCGGGCTCTTTCTTCATCAAGCTGTAAAAATGCCTGCACCTTATCATCCACGGATGCGATCCGTTTGTAAGATTCATCAACAAGATCGGAAATCTTGATTTCTTTTTTATGTATCATTTGTTTCAGTTCTGTGATTTTGTGATCAAATAATGACATACTGTCTCCCTCCTTTAATCCAGAATAGATGGCACACGGACATAGCCGTCTTTATGATCGGGAGCATTTTTCATGACATCCTCGACCGGAAGGCCTTTACCCGCTTCATCTTCTCTCATTACGTTTTTCATTTTCAGCACGTGTGTTGTCGGTTCCACGTTATCCGTGTCCACTTCATTAAGCTCCTCGGCAAACGAGATGATGCTGTCAAGCTGTTCTGTGAACATTTCAGCTTCTTCATCCGTAATGGCGAGTCTCGCCAAATGAGCGACATGCTTTACTTCTTCTATAGAAATTCGTGACATAAGATCCACCTCCGCATAATTCTCCGTTTCGTCATATAATACTGATCATATCAAAAACGAGCCCTCTAAAGCAACAAAACGCCGCCTTCTGAGGCATGATGAAACCCTCTCTATTTTATCCTAAATCGGGGAGAAAGAGAAACGAATTATATGTCAGAAAATTTTTACTTTTATAATTTATTGGTAGCGTTTTCATCTCTAAGCTGTTCTATGTTGGCGGGGATTTTTTCCTTGAGCGGGCCAGGTTTCGAGAGTTGATTGATCGGGGATACTTTGTTAGGTTTAGTAACCATAGCCGGCACTAAATATGTGATTCGCATGGAATGATGACTAAAGGCTGGATCGCCGGCGCATATTCCGGCACTACTAATCTACAGAGGTGATGCAACATTTACATGAAAGAAGAGAGGGTCCAAAAACGTGAGTATTGAATTAATTATATCTCTTGGCATTTACTTTGCTGCCATGCTGTTAATCGGCTGGTACGCATTCAGGAAGACAACGAATATTAATGATTACATGCTGGGCGGAAGAGGACTCGGCCCGTTCGTAACGGCGCTGTCCGCAGGTGCGGCGGATATGAGCGCATGGATGCTGATGGGAGTTCCCGGCGCAATGTTCGCAACGGGGTTATCGACCTTATGGCTGGCGCTCGGTTTGACGATCGGCGCGTATTCAAATTATCTGCTGCTTGCTCCGAGGCTGCGCGCTTACACGGAAGTTGCGGATGATGCGATTACGATTCCCGATTTTTTCGATAAACGGTTCCGCCACTCGTCATCATTGCTGAAAATTGTTTCCGCCGTGATTATTATGATCTTTTTCACACTGTACACATCGTCCGGGATGGTATCCGGAGGCAGGTTATTTGAATCGGCATTCGGCGCCGACTACAAATTCGGTTTGTTTTTAACGGCGGGTGTTGTTGTCCTTTACACGCTGTTTGGCGGTTTCCTCGCTGTCAGTCTGACTGACTTTGTACAGGGAGCGATCATGTTTGCGGCATTAGTGCTTGTGCCGATCGTTGCTTTTACCCAGCTCGGGAGCGTTTCAACGACGATTGATTCGATCAACGCCGTTAACCCGAAACTATTGGATATCTTTAAAGGCGCGAGCGTCATTAGCATTATTTCTTATTTGGCATGGGGACTCGGCTATTACGGCCAGCCTCATATCATCGTACGATTTATGGCGATTAAAGAAGTGAAAGATTTAAAACCCGCCCGCAGAATCGGGATGAGCTGGATGGTTATTTCAGTTGTCGGTTCATTGCTGACCGGGATTATCGGGGTTGCGTATTCTCATCACTTCGGGGTCTCCGTAAAAGATCCGGAAACGATTTTCATTATTTTTTCTAAAATCTTGTTCCACCCGCTGATTACGGGCTTCTTGCTGTCTGCGATTTTAGCGGCGATCATGAGTTCCATTTCCTCACAGCTTCTCGTAACGGCAAGCGCCATTACGGAAGATTTATACCGCGCCTTTTTCAGACGGGAAGCGAGCGATAAAGAATTGGTCATGACCGGACGCCTGTCGGTATTGATCGTGGCCGTTATCGCCATCCTGCTTTCCATGAATCCGAACAGCACCATTCTTGATCTGGTCGGATATGCGTGGGCTGGCTTCGGTTCGGCTATCGGCCCGGCGCTCTTGCTCAGTCTGTACTGGAAACGGATGAATGAATGGGGAGCGCTTGCGGCGATGATTACCGGGGCCGCGGCCGTTTTAATCTGGATTACGACAGGGCTTGCCGCTTCAACCGGGGTATACGAAATCATTCCGGGATTCTTCCTCAGTCTGATTGCCGGTATTGCCGTCAGCCTGCTGACCAAAAAACCGGCCGATGCTTCTTATCAGCTGTTCAGCCGGATGGAAGCTCTTTTGAAAAACAAGAAATAGACAAAAAGCCGTCAGATTTTATCCCTGACGGCTTTTTTCTTCCGCACTTGTCCTGCTATAAATACTGTGAGAAAATCATATCAATTTATTATAAGAAAAATTGCGGAGGTGCTGTGCAAATTGAGCTGGCCTATCGAACCAGACATTTTATTAAAGCTGGGCATTGCCACGCTGATCGGCATGATCATCGGTCTTGAACGAGAACTGAAAAACAAACCGCTCGGACTGAAAACCTGTATCGTCATCGCCGTCAGCTCCTGTATGCTGACGATCGTCAGCATTAATGCGGCATATCATTTCCCAAAATATTACCGTATCATGATGGATCCGCTCCGCCTTCCCGCCCAAATCATTTCCGGCGTCGGTTTTATCGGCGCGGGCGTGATCCTGCGTAAAAGCAATGACGTCATATCCGGCCTGACGACATCGGCTATCATCTGGGGCGCGGCCGGGCTGGGTCTGGCTACAGGTGCCGGCTTTTATAAAGAGGCGTTCGCAAGCCTCTTGTTTATCCTGATCAGTGTCGAATTTCTTCCGTGGCTGATCAGAAAAATCGGTCCCAACCGCTTGAAGGAAAAGGATATCCGCGTGAGAATGTCTCTTTCCGATAAAGACAAAATGACCGAGATTTTAAAGGAAATGAAAAGCAAACAGCTCCGCATTCACTCCGTCCGGATTGATGATCTGGGTGAAAAAGAATTTCCGATTATGGAAGTGAAAGTCAGTGTTCATAAAAGCCGCTACACCACTGACGTCTATTATGATATTAAAGAAATTCAGGGCGTCGTCGGAGTGAAATGTGATACGTTATAAAAAACGCCGGGTTGGATTCAGCCGGCGTTTTTCTATTTATACGAATGCAGAAAATTGATACTCCGTAATCGGTGTTTCATTTTCGATATCGCGCCTGAAGGCTTTCAGCATCCCGAGTTCCTCGTCCCCGAGTGAATTGAGGTCAAACGCCTGATGCAATAATCCGTAGATCAGCATATGGCGCAGCCGGAGGAAATCCGGGATGTGTTCAAACCATGCGGAATCAAGGTCATTTTCTTCCCTGTAGCCTTTCATAAAGTGAGTCATGAATTCACCCGTAAACGCGGCCTTGTCTTCATACGGGATGACCGGATACCACAACATGTTGTACAGCAGAATACTGATATCATTCACAAACCAATTGTAGCCGATATCATCAAAATCAAATGCAGTGATTTTTCCGTTGTCCCAATTAAAATTGCCATGATGCAGATCGGCGTGCACAAGGCCGTAGTTTTCAGGATTCTTCGGCAAACGGCGCAGTTTTTCCATTAGAGCATCCGCCCGCTCAAATACGAGATGCTGATCTGCGGGCACGTATTTTCTCAGCTTCAGCTGCTCCTCTTCATCCCATTCCTGCCTTTTATATGCCGGATCGCTCAGACGGTAGCTTTTTGTCAGCCGGTGCATGTTCCCCGTGTACTTTCCAAGCTGGTAAAACAGCGTTCCGTTCCAGTCTGATTCCTCCACTTTTCGTCCGGGCGCTTTTTCATAGACTCTTAATAAAAACGCTCCGCCTTTTCCATCCGGGACTTCTTCGACATCTTTGCCATTTAATGAAGGAATCGGCTTTGCTACTGAAAGCTCTCCCTTTGCCAGATGATGAAGCCATTCCATTTCCCCGAGAATATATTCCGGCGTTCTTCTGATCGTATGCGTAATTTTTAAGATATACGGTTCGTTATCTTTCACAATTTCATATACGTAGTTCTCTGCGTCCGCAATAAATTGAAACTTGGTAAATCCGTATATTTCACCGGCCTCAGCCAGTACCTTATCTTCCTCAAAAATCGCTTTAATATCTTTATGCATGCTGATTCACCCTTTTCATAACATTTGTAGGCGGTGTGTGTACTCAGCAAATGTCATTCATCAACATTCCTGCCCTTCTTTTTTCACAGCAGATTCGTAACATCCGCTTAGAAATGAAATATGTTTTCCTGTTAATTCCTAATTATACAAATATCTTAACATACCTCATTCCTCTCTCCAACGATATTCACACTAAAAAACCCTTGCTCATACAGAAATGAACAAGGGCATCTTGGTTAATCGTAAATATGGACGGTCGGTTCTTTGTCACCCGCATTGCGGACGATCAGCGCTTCCTGCCCGTCAGACGAGGTAATGTTAATTTCGACATCAACTGAGCCTTTTGAATAATAATCCATCAGCTCACCTGTTAAGTATTGGGTAAAGGCGATGACTTCGCTTTTCCCGTAAAATTGCATCGGGATTTCAATCTTCATTTTTCTCATTTCATCGTTTTCGTACATTGCCGTTCCGACAACTCCGGTGTAATTCGGGAAGTAGCTGTCGATGGCGTTTTTGAAGCGTTTAAACACTTCGGAATCATCAGGGTATTTCTTTGCCGTGTCTGTATCCGCCGGATAGAAGACGTACTTTTCTTTGACATCATCCCAGTTTGAAATGGTGGATGAGCCGGCCTTGACTTCTGTTTTCGCAATGTAATTCCCCGGTACGATTGATGTTTTCGGCGCTTGTTTATAAAGGGCGACGGTAATCGGCACATTTTTCAGGTTATCCATTTTCCGAAGGCGGTTAACGACTTCCTGTGCGATTTCTTCACCGTGGTTGCGGATCGTTTTGTCGCTGAGCTCCACTTCCTGCTGCGGATCACCTGTGTTTTCGCGGTAATAGTATACTGAGTTGAGAGCGAGACCGATCATGACACCTCCAAGCTGGATGGAATTTTTATCTTTTCTTACTAAGTAATCCTGCTCAAGCATGGACGCTAAGTAAATCGGGCTGTTTTCGTTTTTCTCTTTTGCCGATCCCGAACTTGGCAGTACCGGGTTTAAGCCGAGATTCTGGAAATTGGCGTCTGCCTTTTTCGCCTTTTTCAGATCACTGCCTTCTTTTTTGCGGTCAAGCCAGCTGAGTACCGTGTCCTCATCTAAATACTGGCCTTCCTGATACAAATAGTCATCCGTCGGGAACGTGTCTTGAGCGAGCCGCATCAGCCCCGTCTCGAATTCATCGATGTCCAGCCTCGTGTTCAGCCGGTCCGCGGTCAGGCCGCGCGCTTTTCCGGCCTTAAACGGGAGCACCATTTTATAGTAGGAATCAGAGATATTATATTTCGGTATGATCGCTTTTTCAGAAGACTTTGCCGTTTTCTGCGTGATCTCTTCCTCTTTTTTTCCCCCGAAACTCGGCGAACAGGCCGACAGCATGAGTACTGCCGCCGTTGCCGTCGCCGCCAATGCCAACATCTTTTTCAATAGAAAACACTCCTCTTATTTCTTTAGCTCTCCCAATAGCTGTGCTTCATTCCATACTTCAATGTTTAATTCCTGCGCTTTTGTCAGCTTGCTTCCGGCCGCTTCTCCGGCAATCAGCAAGTCTGTTTTTTTGCTGACAGATCCCGTCAGCTTTCCGCCGAGCGCTTCAATCTGCGCCTTGGCTTCATTTCTGGACAGCTCTTCAAGCTTTCCGGTTAACACGATGGTTTTGCCGGCAAAATAAGAGTCGCTGTCCTCCGCTTTTACTTTTTTCGGGCCTTTGTAGAGTGTGTTCACACCGAGTTCCTCAAGTTCATTCAAAAGCTCAAGCATTTCCTCTTTGCGGAAATAGGTGACAACGGCATCGGCCATCTTTTCGCCGATTTCATCTACCGCAAGCAGCTCTTCTTCCGTGGCTTGTTTCAGATTTTCCAGGCTTTCAAAATGCATGGCCAGTGTTTTGGCCGCTTTTGAGCCGATAAAACGGATGCCGAGACCGAACAGCAGGCGTTCCAGCGAATTCTCTTTCGACTTTTGGATGGAGCTGATCAGATTATCAGTTGATTTTTCCCCCATCCGCTCAAGCCGGATAACCTGTTCTTTCGTCAGCTTATACAAATCAGCGACATTACGGACGAGATGTTCACGGAAAAGCTGTGTGATGACACGTTCTCCGAGTCCGTCAATATTCATCGCGTTGCGTGAGACAAAGTGAATCAGGCCTTCTCTGATCTGCGCCGGACATTCCGGATTGATGCAGCGCAGCGCGACTTCCCCTTCAATGCGGACAAGTTCGCTTTCGCACTCAGGGCAGCTGGTCGGCATATTGAATTCTTTTTCTTCCCCGGTCCGCTGTTCAATTAAGACATTGACGACCTCAGGGATGATGTCGCCCGCTTTTTTGACGACCACTTTATCGAGAATGCGGATATCCTTCTCTTTAATTAAATCTTCGTTATGAAGGGATGCTCTTGAGACCGTCGTTCCCGCGACTTTTACCGGTTCCAGAACGGCGGTCGGCGTAATAACGCCCGTTCTTCCGACATTCAGTTCGATATCGAGCAGTTTTGTCACGACCTCTTCCGCCGGGAATTTGTAAGCAATCGCCCAGCGCGGGCTTTTTGCCGTATACCCGAGTTCTTCCTGCTGGTCGAGCGAATCGACTTTGATGACGATTCCGTCAATTTCATAAGGGAGATCGGCCCGCTTCGCCTGCAGCTCTTCGATCATTTCAATGACTTCATCTATCGTGGCGCATTTTTTCCGTTCCTGGTTTGTTTTAAAACCGAGCTCATCCAGAAAATCCAGGCCCTGACTCTGTGTTTCCACACCCATTTCGTCAAGCTCCGCTATACTGTAGACGAAGATGTCAAGATTTCGTTTCGCTGCAATTTTCGGATCGAGCTGTCTGAGTGAGCCCGCAGCCGCGTTCCGGGGATTGGCGAACGGCTCCTCTTCATGTTTCAGCCTTTCTTCATTGAGCGCTTCAAATGACTGTTTCGGCATGTACGCCTCTCCGCGCACTTCTATGGAAAGATTCCGTTTCATTTTCAGCGGAATGTTGCGGATCGTTTTTAAGTTTTCCGTGATATCTTCGCCCGTCGTTCCGTCTCCTCTTGTCGCGCCTCTGACGAAATAGCCGTCTTCATAACGGAGAGAAACAGCAAGACCGTCTATTTTCAGCTCCACATTGTAAGCGACGCCGTCACCGACAGCCTGACGGACGCGGCGGTCAAAATCGCGGAGATCATCATCGTTAAATGCGTTGCCGAGACTGAGCATCGGCGTGCCGTGCTGCACCTTTTGAAAAGATTCAAGCACCGCTCCCCCGACCCGCTGTGTGGGCGAATCAGGCGTTCTGAGCTCCGGGTGCTCTTCCTCTATGGCAATCAGCTCCTGCATCAGTCTGTCGTACTCGGAATCCGGCACGCTCGGTTCATCTAAGGTGTAATATTCATAACTGTACTGATCGATGGTGCGGCGCAATTCTTTTGCCCGGTGTTTCGCTGTTTCTTTGTCCATCATGTTCTTCCTTTCCTCTTCAGGTTACTGCTTTTCAATCGGCGCAAAAGCTGCAAGCAGACGCTTCACGCCGACTGGGCTCGGGAATGCGATATCAAGCTCGGTGCTCTCGCCTTCTCCTTTTACGCTGACAACCGTTCCGGTGCCCCATTTTTTATGGCCCGCTTTATCGCCGACCGCCCAGCTGAGCGAGTCGCCGCCTGTTTTGTTCGCATAGGAAACAGGACGGGATACGGGCCCGCGTTTCGGCTGCACTTTTCGTCCCGGCTGCATGCGAGGTGTTTTCTTCTCATTTAGGTTCTCCAATAAATCGCCAGGTATTTCCCTGATAAAGCGGGATTCCGGATTCATATTGGTGCGGCCGAATAAGGTTCGCATTTTGGCATTCGTTAAATACAGTTCTTCTTCCGCCCTCGTAATGCCTACATATGCGAGCCTGCGTTCTTCTTCCATCTCGGCTTCTTCCATCAGGGAGCGGCTGTGCGGGAACACGCCTTCTTCCATGCCCATTAAGAACACGACTGGAAATTCAAGCCCCTTAGCGGCGTGCAGTGTCATTAAAGTGACGGCATCCTTTCCGCCTGCTTCTTCTTCCTTCTGGTCGAGCTGGTCAATATCCGCGATCAGCGCCAGATCGGTCAGAAACGCGACGAGAGACTTGTCTTCGCTTTTTTGTTCGAAGTTTTTCGTCACGGAAAGAAACTCGTCGATATTTTCAAGGCGGCTTTGGGCTTCGATTGATTTTTCAGCCTTCAGCATTTCTCTGTATTCTGTTTTTTCGAGAATTTCTTCCGTGAGTTCCGTAATGGACAGGTAATCCTGCATGTTCGTCAGATTTTCAATCATCGCGCCAAAGCCGTCAAGCGCGTTTGCCGCTTTTGCGCTGACGCCGATGAAATCAACCTGTTTGATCGCCTGGAACATTGACATTCCGTTCATCGCCGCATATGACGCGATTTTTTCTAGCGAAGTGGCGCCGACGCCCCGCTTCGGCACATTGACGATCCGTGTAAAACTGATGTCGTCGTCCGGATTTGACACAAGGCGCAGATATGCAAGAATGTCTTTAATTTCTTTCCTGTCGTAGAACTTGGTTCCGCCGACGATATTGTAGTTCAGACCGGATTTTAAAAGGGTTTCCTCAATGACGCGCGACTGGGCGTTTGTCCGGTATAAAATCGCGATATCGGAAAGCTTCCGCCGCCCCGAGCTGTGCAGCTCATAAATTTTGCCCGCGACGAATTGGCCTTCGCCGAATTCATTGTCGCCGCTGTAATAAGAAAGCTTGATGCCTTCGTCATTTTCCGTCCACAGGTTTTTCGGCTTGCGGTTTGAGTTGTTTTTGATCACTTCGTTAGCCGCTTGCAGAATCCGCTTTGTTGAGCGGTAGTTTTGCTCGAGCAGAATCACGTTTGCGCTCGGATAATCTTTTTCAAAGGAAAGGATATTCGCGATATCCGCCCCGCGCCATCTGTAAATGGACTGGTCGGAGTCACCGACGACGCAGATATTTTCAAGGCGGGCCGCAAGCTGCTTCACAAGCAGGTATTGCGCCCTGTTCGTATCCTGGTACTCGTCTACGTGAATGTACTGGAATTTGCGCTGATAAAACTCAAGCACTTCCGGCACACGATCGAAAAGCTTAATCGTCGTCATGATTAAATCATCAAAATCGAGCGATTGGTTTTTCAACAGTTTTTTCTGATAATCGGTATACACGTCACTCGTGACCTGATCGTAGTAGCCGCCGGCCGTTTTTGCGAATTCCTCAGGTTCGATCAGCTCGTTTTTGGCGCTGCTGATGGAGCCTAAAATACTTCTCGGATCAAACTTTTTCGGATCGATATTCCGCTCTTTCAAAATCCCTTTAATAACGGAAAGCTGATCAGCCGTATCAAGAATGGAAAAGTTTCGGTTGATGCCGATTCTGTCAATATCCCTGCGCAGAATCCGCACGCACATGCTGTGGAAGGTGGAAATCCAGATTTCATCCGCGCCGGGTCCGAGAATGCTCTCCACCCGCTCCTTCATTTCTCTGGCGGCTTTATTTGTAAAGGTAATCGCCAGAATGTTCCATGGCGCCACGTGTTTTTCCGCCATTAAGTATGCGATTCTGTGCGTCAGCACACGTGTTTTTCCGCTTCCCGCGCCCGCCATCAGAAGCAGCGGACCGTCCGTCGTCTTGACCGCTTCCTGCTGAACGGGATTTAATCCGCTTAATAATTGATTGCTAATGTAATTCATATCCGTTCACCGCCTATCAAACATATGTTCTATCATAAATCAATTTCGTTCGCTTGGCTACTTTGTCTTTACAGCCGCCACCGTTTTGAGCGCCTGATCAAAATCTTCATATACGGCATTTCCGACAACGATGACATCGGCATGACGGCCGAACCGTTCCGCCGTTTCCGCGTCTTTAATCCCGCCTCCGTAAAACAGGACGGACTTGTCCAGCACAGCCTTCGTTTTCTCCACCGTTTCTATGTCCGCCAGCATCCCGCTGTATTCCAGATAAAAAATCGGGAGATGAAGCAAATGTTCCGCGACCCGCGCATAGGCGAGAATATCTTCTGTTTCTATATGTGTATCCGCCTCCGTCAAAGCGGCCGCCTTACAATCAGGGTTGACGATGCAGTAGCCCTCCGTCACGATTTCCTCCATTGACATGAGCTCTCCGTATTCTTTCATCGCCTGATGATGCATGCCGACAATCCAGTCCGCCTTTTTGCTGTTGAGCACACTCGGAATGAAATAAAGATCAAACCCGGGCACAATGGAATCAATCGTCGACACCTCAAGTACGCACGGCACTAAAAACCGCCGCACCTTTGACATCAGTCTCAGCACATTGTCCTCGGTGATATTGTCGCTTCCTCCGATCACAATGGCGTCAGTCCCTGATTCACAAAGCCGTTCCAGCTGTTCATCCGGTAAATCTTTATTCGGATCGAGTTTAAAAACATGCTTCCACTCGTTAACATCGTACATGCGTTTTCGTTCCTCCATTCGTTTCTTGCCATTTAAACATTATAACAAATTCGTTTGGCCCGGAAAAACGGAAAAAGACGTCATTCACCTGATTCACAAAAAAAGATTGCGCTCCGCCCGATGGGAAACGTCTATGTTTGAAAACAGACAATATGTGGAATGTCAAAGAGAAAAAAGGCAAGGAGTCTGGTCTCAATGGAACAAGCCATTATCGTACTGATTTGTATATTGATTTTTATTATTTTAGTTCCCGCCGCATTGTTTCTCTGGATATACATAAGAGACGAAAAGCAGGAAGAACATTCAGTGCTGCGCAATTATCCCGCAGCGGGAAAACTGCGCTATATATTTGAAAAAATCGGACCTGAGCTGCGGCAGTATTTATTCAGCAATGATAACGAAGAACAGCCGTTTTCCCGGAGAGAATATGAACAGACGGTCATGTCGGGAAAGTATAAAAGCAGAATGATGGGCTTCGGCTCAGAACGGGATTTCGATCAGCCGGGCTATTATATCCGTAACGCCCTCTTCCCGAAACAAAGGGAGGAGCTGCGCACAGATCAGACGCCGAAGATCGACACGATGGTATACAAGATTGACAAAGACAACCTGCTGAAACGCAGCGAACACCGTGAAAAAGCAAAAGCGGACCCTTATTACCTGCATCCGGACGATGTGCAAGTGATCGGCCGCGACACATGCAAGAAACCGTTTTATGTAAAAGGGTTAATCGGACAATCAGCGATGAGCTACGGCTCACTTGGCGACCGGGCAATCACCGCCCTGTCAAAAGGGCTGCACCAGGCCGGCGGCACATGGATGAATACAGGCGAAGGCGGCCTGTCTGAGTATCACTTGAAAGGCGGCGCGGATATTATCTGCCAAATCGGCCCCGGGCTGTTCGGCGTGCGCACTGAAGATGGAGAATTTTCATGGGAAGAATTTAAGAAAAAAAGCCGCCTCGAGCAGATTAAAGCCTTTGAATTAAAGCTTGCGCAAGGGGCGAAAGCAAGAGGCGGTCATATTGACGGTTCAAAGGTGACCGAAGAAATTGCCGCCATCAGAAATGTGCAGCCCGGACAATCCATTGACAGCCCAAACCGCTTCAACGAATTCTCAAATGTTCCGGACATGCTTGATTTCATTGAGAAATTAAGAACTGTCGGTGAAAAACCGGTCGGCATCAAAATTGTCCCGGGCAGCCGCAAAGACCTTGAAGACCTTATTTCCTGTATGAGTTCATCAGGCAAACTTCCCGACTTTATTACGATTGACGGCAGTGAAGGGGGAACGGGAGCTTCTTTCCATGAACTGGCGGATTCCGTCGGCCTGCCGATTCTGACCGGCCTCCCCCTTGTTGACGGCCTTTTGAAGACATACGGTATAAGAGATAAGCTGAAAATTTTCGCATCCGGAAAGCTGCTCACTCCGGATAAGATTGCCGTTGCCCTCGCGTTAGGCGCGGATTTTGTCAATATTGCCCGGGGAATGATGTTTTCAGTCGGCTGTATCCGCGCTCAAGTATGCCACACCAATCATTGTCCTGTCGGAGTAGCGACAACCGATCCAAAACTTCAGCGCGCGCTCAGTATCGAGGATAAACAGCACCGCGTCTGCAACTACGTGCTCTCGTTGCGTGAAGGGCTGTTTCACCTTGCCGCGGCGGCGGGTATCAGCTCGCCGATTCATTTCTCAGCTGAACACATCGTATACCGGGAGGAAGACGGAAGCCTGAGGGAACTTTCCGGCCTTTTGAATCAGCACGCATAAAAAAACCGCCTGCCGTCATCGGCAGAGCGGTTTTTTACGTAGCTGAGGAGGATTCTCCTTTGTTTACGCGGTCAAGCGCCATTTCATAGGCGTCGTTCCCGTAATTTAAGCAGCGCTTCACCCGGGAAATCGTCGCTGTGGAAGCACCCGTTTCGCTTTCAATTTTGTGATACGTATTTCCTTCGCGGAGCATTCTCGCCACTTCCAAACGCTGCGCCAGCGATTGGATTTCATTAATCGTACAAAGATCGTCAAAGAAACGATAGCATTCCTCCAGATCTTTCAGCGATAAAATAGATAAAAATAACTGGTCCAGTTCTTTTCCGCGTAATTTATCGATTTGCATCGTCAAACACCTTCTCCTTTACTAATGGAAGCTGCATCGAGATCAGGCACGATATTAATCCATGTCTTTCCTGGCACAAACGGAAGAATCTCACCGCCTTTTACGGGCAGAATACGGCCGTCTTTATATTCCCAGTCTGACTCTATAACATCGCCGTGCTGAAGCAGGAGGCCCTTCCCCCCTGACTGAATATCGATGGCCCGCCTTCCATCTTTGTCTGTCATGCGATGGCCGGCTTCAACAATAAAAATGTTGTGCATGGCTAAAGGCTTTCCGGTCTTCCGGTCTGTCGCTTTCACACCATCAGAGCTTCTTGTATAAGCATCAGCTTTTTTATCATAATCGTATTCGACAAGATTTGTAACGTTTTGTGTTCCATAATCTATCCGAATATTGTAGGTTTCGTTTCCGGGTTTTGCATCTGATGTCTGAAATGGGAGCGGTTCTGTTTTTCCGTTCAGCTTGTATCCTTTTTGTTCCGCCGCCTTCCTGATATTGTCATACGACGTGTAGGAATTGTGGGGCGGCTTGCTGAAATCGGCTCTCCAAAACAGGCTGCCGTCAAAATCCAAACCGTTTATATAATCGTAAGTTCCGGACTCCAGCTGCTTTTTAGCGCCGGGACTCCAGCCATGATGGACAAATATGCTGTTAAACCCGCTGCTGAGCGTGACAAAATATTCCCTCGCGCTCCGCACAGGCCCGACCGTTTCCGGCATCTCACTTTGAAAAATCGCGAGAAACCGCGTAATCCGGCCCTCCGCGAGCGCTTCGATGACAACATCCGCCTTTGACAGCCCGGATTGGGGCCTCGCCTTCGGATGATTGTTCACTGCGACTGCAATCGGACGGCGTTCTGCAAGCTTCTGCTCAGTTTTCAGCCCCGTTAAAGGAGCTTCCGCTTCTTTCGGCTGCACCTGATCGGCATTGTTCTGCCGGCAGGCGGCAAGCAGCAAAAACGCAAAACAAAGCATACAAACGGTTTTCCATCTTTTCATATGTCGGCTCCCTGCTTTTATATTTTAACGCATTATCGATGGAAAGAGTACAGTTTTTTTCATCACGTCGAATATTCCTCTCGGCGTAATGCGGATATAAGGCAGGTGTGTGCTCTGCAAAAAGAGCAGCGTATAGATCGGATCGCAGAATCGGTAGCCCCGCTCCTCCAGCAACGTCCTCAGTTTTTGCTCTTTCTCAAGCACTTCTTCATAATTCTCCGCGGATGCAGAACCGTTTAAGGCGAGGGGGATCTCATGCAGAATCTTCCCGTTTTCGGCAAGCACGATTCCGCCGCCGATTTCTTTCATCCGTGAGAAAGCGAGCAGGATATCTTCTTTATTTTTTCCGGCAGCGATAATATCTCCGGTTGTCGTGTAGGAACTGACAAAGCCCTGCACCCGATCGGCAAAACCTTTCAGCATTGTATTGACCCGCCATTTTCCATGCTTATCGAGAAGCGTGAGATAGCATTCATCATGATCAAAAGAAAGCTGGTCAACAGAATTATCAATCGCAATCATATACGGCTCCATAATGACGGCGTTGCGCATTATCACACCCATCGGCATTGAAAACTGTAAATCATCCATCGTCATATCATATGAAAGCTCAAGAGGGACAAGACCGCCCTTTTTCCAATCCGTTTCTGTAAACGCCTTCATATTTCGGCCGTCTTCCCTCAGCAGGATGCCTTTGGAGATCACCGTGACCGGGTCCGGATTCATCGGGTCATCGAGAATGTTCAATGAAGCAAGCCGGCCCGGACCGATCACACCGAGAAAGTCATCCATCTGATAATATTTCGCGATATTAAAGGAGGCCATATTGTAGGCGTCAATCGCCGGAACCCCTTCCTCCAAAGCGATTTTGATTAATTCATTCGTCATGCCGCCTTTATAAAAATGCGGCGTCGCTCCATCCGTCGTGTAAAAGAAATGATCATAATGCCGGAAGCCTTTTTGATGGAGATCCTGCAAAATCGTTCTCAAATCAGGGCGGATGGATGAATGTCTGAGCGAAACATAGTAACCCAATTCAAGCCGTCTCATCACCTCATCGCCATTCATCGCCTCGTGGTCAGAATCAGCCCCGAACAGTTTCATCTTCGTCAGTGTTTTTTCAGAGGCTCCGGGAAAATGCCCTTCTATCCGCTTGCGCAGTTTCTTTGTCGCCTGCATGCAATGAAGCATCAAGTCATCGCCGTCCATGAGGCGCGGCCATCCGGTCAATTCTCCGCCTTGAATGACATCCGGATGCTCAATCCATTGCTTGCGGACATCAAAAGAAAGGAGCTGGTCCTCATTCAGCACTTCAGTCTGCAGATCATATCTGGACCACCAGAAATATTGCACCGGCTGTTTTTTTAGTTCTTCCAATATAGTAAGCGCTTTCTTTTTACCGCTGTGCAAAAGAAAAAACAAGTTATCATTAACAAACGTCGTTGTTCCGAATTGAGACACATATTCGGCGAGCGTTTGGGGATTATATATTTGAAAAGGATGTGTATGCGGTTCAATGTAACCTGGCACAATGTATTTTCCTTCACAATTTATGGTATGAATGTACTCTGCTGCATCAGGAAGCTCATGACCAACATATACAATTCGGTCTCCGTAAATCCAGACGTTCTTTTTCAGCCATTGTTTTAAAAAAGGATTTAATACGAGAGCATCCCGTAAAAGTAGCGTTGGAAGCAGCTTTGAGTCTACAACATCCGCCTGTGATCTGATGTCTTTATTTTTCCAGTTAAAGGTACGTTCGGACATTCACATACTCTCCTTCGCTTATATTAGACCCATCGTATCACATCCGCACAATTATCGCACGGCTAAAACGTTACAAATTATTGAAGATGAATGAAAAACTTTTTCTAAGGGAGCTGAAATGATGAAACCGAATATCAGTTTATTAAATGCCGTTATGCGCATCACTTGCGGCCTCACCATTTTGTCTGCCGCTTCAGCGAAATACACGAGAAAACCTTGGTGCAAGATGCATCTCTTCTGTATGATGATGGGCGCGATGAAAGCGGCGTCCGGCATCCTCCGCTTCTGTCCGGTGACATATATGTTCCAGACAGGAATGAATCAGGATGACAGCCATCAGCAAGAAAAATAACAAGCCGTTTCGGCTTGTTATTTTATTTTCTCCTGTTATCACGATTCCGAGAAGAACCATCTCTCACGGCAAATCGACAATCTTAGTCGTCATTCAGAAGAAAACCCGCATCTTTTAAGACGCGGGGGTTTCCTCTTTATCGCTGCGATGCTTTCAGCGCACGGGCGCCGATATCGCTTCTGTAAAACAGTCCGGGTTTTGTCAGCCCTGAAACGGCGCTGTACACTTTATCCCTCGCCGCTTCAAATGTTTCAGCAAATGCCGTGACATTGGCGACCCGGCCGCCGTTTGTAACAAATTGTCCGCCGTCTTTTTTCGTTCCGGCATGAAAAACGGCGATCCCGTCTTCAGCGGACGTCAAACTGCCGATCGGCGTCCCTTTCGCATAGCCTTCCGGATAGCCTTCTGAAGCCAGCACAACGCTGACCGCGGCCGTGTCCTTCCATCTCAGGTCAACATCCTTCTCATGCAGAAGATCTAAGAGCACCTGAATGAGGTCAGATTCCATTCTCGGCACGACGACCTGTGTTTCCGGATCTCCGAAGCGCGCGTTGAATTCAATGACTTTTGATCCGTCTTCCGTCAGAATCAGCCCCGCGTACAGCACGCCCGTGAAGGAGCGCCCCTCTTTCACCATTGCTTTTGCCGCCGGCTTCACAATCGTTTCGACTGCGCTTCTGACGATATCATCGGAAATGTGCGGCACCGGTGAGTAGGCGCCCATTCCGCCCGTATTCGGCCCTTTGTCTCCATCGAAGGCGCGTTTATGATCTTGAGCGATGACCATCGGATAGACGGTCTCCCCTTTTACAAACGCCATTAAAGAAAATTCTTCGCCGGCGAGGAACTCTTCAATGACAACAGATGCGCTCGCCTCCCCGAATTTCTCATCCTCAAGAAAATCGTGCAGGCATTCAATCGCTTCTTCTTCCGTCATCGCGACTGTGACACCTTTTCCGGCGGCAAGCCCGTCCGCTTTAATGACAATCGGCGCGCCTTTTTGCTGTACATATGCTTTCGCCTCTTCAAATGAAGTAAACGTCTCATACTCCGCCGTCGGAATGCCGTATTTTTTCATTAAATCCTTGGCAAACTGTTTGCTTCCTTCAATAATAGCCGCTTTTTCAGACGGTCCGAAAACAAGCAGTCCGGCTTTTTCAAACTCGTCGGCTATCCCTTCAATCAGAGGAACTTCGGGGCCGATAATCGTCAGCCCGACATGATGTTCTTTCGCAAACGCAATGAGTGCGGCATGATCGCTTTCTTCAATGTTGACCAGCGTCGCGCAGTCTGCCATACCGTCATTTCCGGGCGCGGCGTACACCGTGTCAACAAGCGGGCTTTGCGCCGCTTTCCAAGCCAATGTATGCTCTCTGCCGCCTTTTCCGATAATCAATACATTCACGCTTCGTTCCCCCCTTAATGTTTGAAATGTCTGATGCCGGTGAATACCATGGCGATTCCGTATTCATCCGCTTTTTTAATCGAATCTTCATCGCGGACCGATCCGCCGGGCTGGATAATCGCCGTGACACCGGCTTTTGCGGCTTCTTCGACTGTATCCGGCATCGGGAAAAACGCGTCTGATCCGAGCGCGCTGCCTTTTGCTTTTTCTCCGGCCTGCTCAATGGCGATTTTGGCTGAACCGACGCGATTCATCTGTCCTGCGCCCACACCGACCGTCATATGGTCTTTTGCAAGGACGATCGCGTTGGATTTCACGTGTTTGACGACTTTCCAGGCCAGCTTCAAATCTTCCCATTCCTGCTCGCTCGGCTCTCTTTTTGTCGGGATGCTGATGTCGGCGTCATCAAATCCATGGACGTCTAAATCTTGAATCAAAAGACCGCCCTGTACGGAAGTCAGCTGTTTTTCTTTCTTTCCTGATGCGGTCACGTCAAGCGTGAGCAGACGAAGGTTTTTCTTCGCCGTCAGCACGTTCAGCGCTTCTTCACTGAAAGAAGGGGCGATAATGATTTCTAAAAAGATGCCGTGAAGGGCTTCAGCCGTTGCCTGATCAACTTCACGGTTCAGCGCGATGATGCCGCCGAAAATGGAGGTTTTATCAGCTTCATACGCTTTATTGAATGCTTCCTCTATTGAAGCTCCCGTACCGACTCCGCATGGATTCATATGTTTAACGGCAACAGCTGCGGGTTCTGTAAATTCCCGGACGATTTGAACGGCCGCATCCGCGTCCTTAATATTGTTATAAGAAAGCTCTTTGCCGTGAAGCTGTTTTGCCGCTGCGATGGAACCGGAGACAGGAAGTGCGCTTTGGTAGAAAACCGCCTCTTGGTGAGGGTTTTCACCGTAGCGGAGCGACTGTTTTTTCTCAAAAGTAACAGTGAATTGCTCAGGGTCTTTCTCACCGGCCTCGCGTGTTAAGTAATCAGCGATTAATGCGTCGTATGCCGCGGTATGGCGGAATACTTTGGCCGCAAGCTCGCGTTTTCTTTTGAGCGAAACGCCGCCGTGTTCTTTCATCTCATTGAGCACGGAGCTGTAATCGGCCGGATCTGTGATGACCGTCACATCCTGATGGTTTTTCGATGCGGCGCGCAGCATGCCGGGACCGCCGATATCAATGTTTTCTATCGCTTCATCGTATGTTACGTCTTCTTTTGAAATCGTTTCTTTAAACGGATAAAGGTTGACGACCACAAGGTCAATCGGTGCAATGCCATGCTCATTGATCTGCGCCATATGCTCTTTATTGTCTCTTACGGCAAGCAGACCGCCGTGAATATTAGGATGGAGCGTTTTTAACCGTCCGTCCATAATTTCAGGAAATCCGGTCACTTCCGAAATGCCGATGACATCCACACCGTTTTCCTGAAGAAGTTTTTTTGTTCCTCCGGTCGAAATGACTTCGACGCCGAGCTCTGTCAGTTCCTTTACGAAAGGTACGAGATTTTTTTTATCAGAAACACTGATTAGTGCGCGTTTGATTGTCATGCCTTTTCACCTCTGTTATTTAGTCCCAGCAGCCGTTTCACAACGCTCGGATACCATTTGTGCTCAAGCTCGTGTATTGTATGCTCTATGTCTTCAAGCGTATCGTTTTCCTGTATTTCGAATGCTTTTTGCGCGATAATCGGCCCGGTGTCCATGCCTTCGTCGACGTAATGAACGGTAATGCCCGCCACTTTCACACCGGCCCGATACGCCTGTCCGACAGCGTCAATCCCAGGGAATGCCGGAAGAAGCGAGGGATGTATATTAATAATGCGGCCCCCGTATGCTTCAAGCAGCGTATCTCCAATCAGTCTCATATAGCCGGCGAGAACGATTAATTCCGCCCCGTGCAGACGCAGCTGTTCAATAATGGCCCGTTCAAAGGCCGCTTTGTTTTCAAAAGATGACGGTTCAAAGGCGAATGACGGGATATGTAAAGCCTCCGCCCTTTCCACCGCCTTTGCCTGAGGCTTATCCGTCACGAGAAGCGAGAGCTCCGCATTCCACTTCTCTTCTCTCATGCGTTTGGCAATGGCCTCGAAGTTCGATCCGTTTCCTGAAGCAAATACCGCAAACTTTTTCATGAAAGAGCCGCACCGCCGAAAGAAATGCCTTCGCCCCGCTTGACCCGGCCGATCAGATAAGCCTTCTCGCCCTGAGCTTCAAGCGTGCCGATGACGTCTGTCAGGTTTTCTTCTTTAACGGCAAGGACAAAACCGATGCCCATATTAAAAACATTGAACATTTCTTCTTCTTTCAGCTTGCCGTGCTCCTGCAGAAACGGAAAAATCGGCGGGATCGGCCATGATCCGTGATCAATTTCCGCGCTCAATCCGTCCGGCAGCATCCGCGGGATATTCTCGATGAATCCTCCGCCTGTCACATGCGCCATGCCGTCCACCTTACCGCTTTTCACCGCCTTGAGCACCGGCTTCACATATATTCTCGTCGGTTCCAGCAATTCTTCGCCGAGAGGACGCGCAAACGGTTCATAGACAGTATCCAAATCAAGTCCGCCGTCATCAAGAAGCACTTTTCTCACCAGGGAAAATCCGTTGCTGTGAAGGCCGCTTGAAGTAAGTCCGATTAAGAGATGCCCCTCTTCGATATGTTCACCGGTGACGATTTCGTCTTTTTCCGCGACGCCGACTGAAAAGCCCGCAATATCGTATTCATCAGACGTATACAGCCCCGGCATTTCCGCCGTCTCACCGCCGATAAGCGCTGATCCTGACTGCTCGCATCCGTCCGCCACACCCTGAACGATCTGCTCAATTTTCACCGGATCAGCCTTGCCGACCGCCAAATAATCAAGGAAAAACAGCGGCTCCGCTCCCTGGGCAAGCACATCGTTTACACACATCGCGACCGCATCGACGCCGATCGTGTCATGCTTATCCATTGAAAATGCGAGTTTCAGTTTGGTGCCGACACCGTCTGTTCCGGAAATCAAAACAGGCTTTTGATACGGAAGCTCTGACAGATCAAACATTCCGCCAAAACCACCCAGGCTTCCCATAACGCCGAGCCTTTTCGTGCGCTCCACGTGTTTTTTCATTCGTTTGACGGCTTCGTATCCGGCTTCGATGTCAACTCCGGCATTTTTATAAGCATCAGACATCCCTATCACTCCTTGTCAATTCGTTTCTCCTTAAAAGGCAGAAAGAGAAAGGCAGCCTGAATTCCCGCTGCCTTTATGTCATTTTCACATTTTATTTTGTCAGCACCGCTTCTTTTACGTGAGGAAGCACTGTATCCTGATAAATTTCCGTCGGATATTTGCCCGTAAAACAAGCGAGGCATTGTCCGCAATTGGTGTCTTCAAATTTTCGGCCGACTCCTTTTAACAATCCGTCTACACTTAAGAAAGAAAGCGTGTCGGCTCCGATGATCTGACGGATTTCTTCCACGGAATGAGAGGAAGCGATCAGCTCCTCATGGGTTGATGTGTCGATGCCGTAGAAGCACGGATGAGCGATCGGCGGTGAACTGATCTTGACGTGCACCTCTGTCGCCCCCGCTTCTCTGAGCATTGTGACAATCCGGCGGCTTGTCGTCCCGCGCACGATGGAATCATCAACCATGACGACCCGTTTTCCTTCGACAACACCGCGGACGGCGGACAGCTTCATTCTGACGCCTTGCTCACGGAGAGCCTGTGACGGCTGGATAAACGTTCTGCCGACATAACGGTTTTTAATGAGACCGAGTTCGTACGGGATGCCCGTTGCTTCGGCATAGCCGATGGCCGCAGAAATACTGGAATCAGGCACGCCTGTGACGACATCCGCTTCAACCGCGGACTCCTGGGCAAGCATTTTCCCGAGGTTTTTCCGGGCGCTGTGCACGTTAATGCCGTCGATATTGCTGTCAGGTCTTGAGAAATAAATGTACTCCATGCTGCAGATGGAACGGTTGATATTCATGGAAAAGCGCTCTGATTTCATGCCTTCATCGTTGATGATCAGCATTTCGCCCGGCTCTACCTCGCGAAGGTACGTTGCGCCGACGACGTCAAATGCGCACGTTTCTGAAGCGACCACATAAGCATCGCCCATGATGCCGATTGACAGCGGTCTGAGTCCGTTCGGGTCAAGCGCTACAATCATCTCTGTTTCTGTCATGATTAAAAAGGCATAAGCGCCTTTCAGCATAGACAGCGAATTTTTGATCTGATCCTTCAGCGAAAAGTGTCCGCTGCGTTTAATCAGATGAGCCAGCACTTCCGTATCGGAGGAAGTCTGAAAAATGCTCCCTTGGTTTTCAAGCTGCTGCTTCAACTGTGTGGCGTTGACCAAGTTGCCGTTATGGGCGAGCGCAAGGCTGCCGTTGTTTTGCGAACGGAACAGGAGCGGCTGAACATTTTCATATCCGCCTCCTCCAGCCGTTGCGTAACGAACATGCCCGATCGCGCCTTTTCCCTTTACTTTGCTGAGCTCGCCGTTTTGAAATACTTCAGTGATCAGCCCTTGGCCTTTGTGCGCCGTCAGTTTTTCGCCGTCAGTCGCGACAATTCCCGCGCCTTCCTGTCCTCTGTGCTGGAGGCTGTGGAGGCCGTAATACGTAATTTGCGGGGCTTCTTCATGTCCCCAGATGCCAAACACACCGCATTCTTCATTCAGGCCTTTGATTTCAGCAAGCATGGAATAGCTCCTTTCCACGCGCGCTCAAGTTCTTTCGTTTGCGCGTGAACCAATTGTTGTCCGTCCTGGTTTTGAATCGCCAGAAGTCCGTCAGCCGTTACCTCACCGATATGAACCGCATCAGCCGCAGCTGCTTCAAACGCCGCTTGGTGTTCTTTTTTGACCGAAACGACGAAGCGGGATTGAGATTCAGAGAATAATAATGCCGCTTCCCCTTCAACAGTCACGTTGGCACCAAGGTTTTCCGTCGTCATGACGCTTTCAGCAATCGCTACGCCTAAGCCGCCTTCAGACACATCATGCGCGGATTGAACGAGGCCTTTTTTAATTGCGTCAAGCAATGCTTTTTGGCGTGACAGCTCTATATCAAGATCGATTTGCGGCGCTTTGCCGTAAATGCGGCCTTCTGTCATTTTTTGCAGTTCGCTTCCGGCAAACTCAGGTTTTGTTTCGCCGATCACGTATACAAGATCCCCCGCTTGTTTGAAATGCTGTGTCGTAATATGAGCGGTATCTTCAATTAAGCCGACCATGCCGATAACAGGCGTCGGGTAGATGGCCGTTCCGTTCGATTCATTATAAAGTGATACGTTACCGCCGATGACGGGTGTGCTGAGAACATTGCACGCCTCGCTGATGCCGTCGGCCGCTTTTTCGATCTGCCAGAAAATTTCAGGTTTTTCCGGGTTTCCGAAATTCAGATTATCCGTGACCGCAAGCGGTTCGGCGCCGGAGCATACGATGTTGCGCGCCGCTTCGGCAACGGCGATTTTTCCGCCTTCTTCTGGATCAAGATATAAATAACGGGCGTTGCAATCCGTCGTCATCGCCAGCGCTTTTTTCGTGCCGCGGATTCTGAGCACTCCCGCGTCAGAGCCGGGAGCGACCACCGTATTGGTGCGCACCATGTAGTCATATTGATCATACACCCACTCTTTGCTGGCGATTGTCGGCTGCTGCAGCAGGTCAAAAAGCGTCTCTGTCGCATCTTTCACTTCAGGCGCGGCAACTTCTGTTTCCTGAAACTCGCGGTAGTACGCAGGTTCCGCTGACGGTTTGTGGTATACAGGCGCCTCTTCCGCCAGTGCGTCGACCGGAAGTTCGCAAACAACCTCTCCGTTATGGCGGAGGCGAAGCATTTTATCATCCGTAACATGACCTACGGAAACCGCTTCAAGATCATATTTATCAAAAATATCGACAATTTCCTGTTCACGTCCGCGTTCAATGACGAGAAGCATGCGTTCCTGAGACTCGGAAAGCATCATTTCGTAAGCGGTCATACCCGTTTCCCGCTGCGGAATGAGATCAAGATTCATTTCAATGCCGGAGCCGGCTTTGCTTGCCATTTCAGCACTCGAACTTGTCAGACCGGCCGCCCCCATATCCTGAATGCCGACTAAGGCGTCGCATTGGATGACTTCAAGGCATGCTTCCAGGAGAAGTTTTTCCATGAAAGGATCGCCGACCTGCACCGCAGAACGTTTTTCTTCAGATGAATCTGACATTTCTTCTGATGCGAAAGTAGCGCCGTGTATGCCGTCGCGGCCCGTTTTAGCGCCGACGTACATGACCGTGTTGCCGACACCTTTCGCCTGGCCTTTTTTAATATCTTTATGATCAATCAAGCCGACGCACATTGCATTGACAAGCGGATTGCCCTCATAGCTTGCGTCAAACTGCACTTCTCCGCCGACCGTCGGGATGCCGATACAGTTTCCGTATCCCGCGATTCCCGCCACTACTTCTTCAAACAAGTACTTCACACGAGGTGAAGTGAGTTCACCAAATCGAAGAGAGTTTAATACAGCTATCGGACGGGCGCCCATTGAGAAAACGTCACGGATAATGCCGCCCACTCCCGTCGCAGCACCCTGGTATGGCTCAAGCGCTGACGGATGGTTATGCGATTCAATTTTGAACACGACCGCCTGATTGTCACCGATGTCAACGATTCCCGCGCCTTCTCCGGGACCCTGCAGCACGCGTTCGCCGCTAGTCGGGAATTTGCGTAAAACCGGTTTTGAGTTTTTATAGCTGCAGTGCTCTGACCACATCACGGAAAAAATCCCGATTTCCGTGTAGTTCGGCAATCTTCCGATAATAGATTCAATGAGTGCGAACTCGTCATCACTGACACCCATTTGCTGATAGAGTTTCTCTTCTTTTATTTGTTCTTTACTTGGTTCAAGCAGTAGCGACATGAATTTCCCTCCAATTTTTCACGATAGACCGGAACAATGTAAGACCGTCTGCGCTGCCGAGCAGTTCATCGACTGCGCGCTCAGGGTGAGGCATCATGCCTAATACGTTGCCTTTCTCATTCACGACGCCGGCAATGCCGCTGACGCTTCCGTTAATATCGCCGCCGTATGTGAAGGCGATTTGATTGTTTTCTTTTAATCTTTCAAGCGTTTCGTCATCACAGTAAAAATTGCCTTCGCCGTGGGCAACCGGAATCGTTATCGATTGTCCTTTTTCATAGGAAGATGTGAATAACGTACCGCCGTTCTGCACGATTAATTCAACCGGGCGGCAGATGAACTTTAAATCTTTGTTGCGTCTCATGGCGCCGGGCAGAAGTCCGAGCTCCTGCAGAATCTGGAATCCGTTGCAGACGCCGAGAACCGGTTTTCCTTCGGCAGCCGCTTTTTTCACGGCCGGCATGATGTTTGCGAATCTGGCGATGGCGCCGCATCTCAAGTAGTCGCCGTATGAAAACCCGCCGGGGATGAGTACGCCGTCAAATCCGTCAAGGCTTGTTTCCTCGTGCCAGACATACTCGACTTCTTCGCCGAGTTCGTCCTTTACGGCGTGAAACATATCAATATCACAGTTGGAGCCGGGTAACACAATCACCGCAAATTTCACTGTGCGACAACCTCCTCAACTTCATATCGGTAGTCTTCAATGACTGTATTGGCAAGAAGCTTTTCACACATTTCTTTCACGAGCGCGTCAAGATCGCGGTCAGATTTTTCGATCGTCAGCTCCATGTATTTTCCGATGCGCACATCCTGCACTTCATTGTAGGTCATGCTGTGCAATGCATGCTGCACCGCGCTTCCTTGAGGATCGAGCACACTTTCTTTTAAGCTGACATAAACTTTCACTTTATACATTATGAAATGCCTCCCAGTCTTTTGAAAATCTCTTCATATGCGTCGGTTAAGCTTCCCAGGTTCCGTCTGAACAAATCTTTATCGAGCTTTTCGTTTGTGTCTTTGTCCCACAGACGGCACGTGTCAGGAGAAATTTCATCCGCTAAAAGCACCCGTCCCTCTGCGTCTAAGCCGAATTCCAGCTTAAAATCTATTAATCTGACGCCGCAGTCTTCAAAAATATGCTGCAGTTCTTGATTCACCTGGTTTGTAATCGATTTGATCGTTTTGACCTGCTCAGGAGCCGCCGCTTTTAAGAGCCAGATATGATCTTCAGTGATGAGCGGATCACCCAGTGCGTCATCCTTGTAGTAAAATTCGATAATCGGCTGCGGGAGCTCTGTTCCTTCCGGGATGCCGAGACGTTTCGACATGCTTCCGGCGGCAATGTTTCTGACCACGACTTCAAGCGGAATGATGCTCACTTTTTTGATGAGCTGCTCTGATTCTGAAACACGCTCCACAAAGTGGTTGTCAATTCCTTTGGCGTGCAGATGTTTGAAAATCAGGCTTGAAATTTCATTGTTCAGACGGCCCTTTCCGCTGATCTCCGCTTTTTTCTCACCGTTAAAGGCTGTTGCGGAATCCTTGTAGACCACGCGGAGAATCTGTTCGTCTTCAGTTTGATAAATTCGTTTCGCTTTTCCTTCATAAAGAAGATTATTGTTCACAATATTCACGGAAGGCCTCCTAACCCGAATGTTGGGAATATTCAATCTACGGCGGCTGAAGAAGCCGCCTCCGGCTGGCTTCTTCTATAAACCTAAACGCTCAAAGATCAAGTCGACGTTTTTCAGATGATAATTGTAGTCAAAGCAATCGGCAATCTGTTCCTGTGTGAGGCGGGACGTGATTTTTTCCTCCGCTTCGACAAGCTGGCGGAACGGCACTTGTTTTTCCCAAGCTTCCATCGCTTTCGGCTGAACCGTGTCATATGCTTCTTCACGAGGCAGACCCGTGTCGATTAAAGCGAGCAGCACGCGCTGAGAATAGATTAAACCGAGTGTGCGGTCCATGTTGCGTTTCATATTTTCCGGGAATACCGTTAAGTTTTTGACGATGTTGCTGAATCGGTTCAGCATGTAATTCAGCGCGATTGTCGCGTCAGGAAGAATGATGCGTTCAGCTGATGAATGAGAAATATCACGCTCATGCCATAACGGTACATTTTCGTATGCCGTCAGCATGTACCCGCGGATCACGCGCGCCATGCCCGTCATATTTTCCGACCCGATCGGATTCCGTTTATGAGGCATAGCCGATGAGCCTTTTTGTCCTTTTGCAAAAAACTCTTCCACTTCACGTGTTTCACTCTTTTGCAGACCGCGGATTTCCACTGCGAATTTTTCAATGCTCGTCGCGATCAAAGCCAGTGCCGCCATGTAATCCGCATGACGGTCGCGCTGTAATGTCTGAGTGGAAATCGGCGCCGCTTTCAGGCCGAGTTTTTCGCAGACATACTGCTCTACGAACGGATCAATATTTGCATATGTGCCGACCGCGCCGGAAAGCTTCCCGACTTCGATCCCTTCTTTTGCCTGCTTGAAACGTTCAAGGTTGCGTTTCATTTCTTCGTGCCAAAGCGCGAGTTTCAGGCCGAATGTCGTCGGTTCCGCGTGTACGCCGTGCGTGCGGCCCATCATGACCGTGTATTTATGTTCTTTCGCTTTTTCTTTTATAATGTCAACAAATCTCTCAATGTCCTTGAGCAAGATCTCATTCGCCTGTTTTAATAGATAGGAAAGAGCGGTATCCACGACATCTGTTGACGTCAGGCCGTAGTGGACCCATTTTCTTTCTTCGCCTAATGATTCTGAAACCGCGCGGGTAAATGCAACGACGTCATGGCGCGTATCCTGCTCGATTTCCAAAATGCGGTTGATGTCAAAAGACGCGTTTTCGCGCATGACCTTGACGTCTTCTTTCGGAATGACGCCAAGCTCAGCCCAGGCTTCACAGGCTAAAATCTCGACTTCCAGCCATGCCTGGTATCTGTTTTCGTCCGTCCAGATCGCGGACATTTCAGGTCTTGAATAACGTTCGATCATTATGCTCGTCCTCCGTCTCTTTTCATCCATATGTTCGTGATGTCCTGAATCCATGTTTCATCAGGCTTCCGCAAAAATGTCATATGCCCCATTTTGCGGCCTTTTTTAATCTCATGTTTTCCGTACAGGTACAGTTTGGCTTCTTTTAAAAGCTCCGTATGCTCCTCCGCAAGCTTCACTTCATCACCGAGCAGATTCACCATCATTCCCGGTTTGAGAAGATCGGTTCTGCCGAGAGGAAGTCCGCAGACCGCTCTGATGTGCTGTTCGAACTGGCTCGTTTCACAAAGGTCGAGCGTATAATGCCCGGAGTTGTGAGGACGCGGCGCCAGTTCATTGATCAAAAGGTCTCCGTCTTCCGTAACGAACATTTCCACCGCAAGCGGCCCGACAAGCTCCAATTTCTCCGCGAGCTGAACGGCAAGCGCCTCTGCCCGCTTTTGAACCGTTTCCTCCGCTCTCGCGGGCACGATGCTTTGGAACAGAATATTATTTTTGTGGATATTTTCAGCAGCCGGAAAGGTTGAAATCTCACCGTGCACCGATCTCGTCACGATAACGGAAAGCTCCATCCGGAATGATACCCAGCTTTCCAGTATGCACGTGCCGTTTTCTAGCAGCGCGGCCGCTTCATCTGTCTGTCCTTCTTCCTTAATGACAAATTGGCCTTTGCCGTCATATCCGCCGCGGCATGTTTTCAGCACAGCCGGGAGCCCCAGTGCCTGAACAGCTTCCTCAAGCTCCCGTCCGCTGTTTACGATCCGATAAGGAGCGACTTGACAGCCTGCTGACTGGATCGCCTTTTTTTCCGTTTCCCTATTTTGGGTGATAAGCAGCAGCTCGCTTCCCTGGGGAAGATATGCATGTTCTTTGAGCCAGTTGAGCGCCTCGTAATCGATATTTTCAAATTCGTACGTAATGATGTCACTGACTCCGGCCAATTTTTGAATCGCTTCACGGTCATTATACTGGGCGGTAATCTCAATATCGGCGATCTGTCCGCATGGCGAGTCTTTCACGGGATCGACGACTGCGACTTTATAGCCCATCTGTTTTGCGGCGACAGCCATCATTTTTCCGAGCTGTCCGCCTCCGATAATGCCGATGACGGCGCCGGGATAAATCGTTTTTTTATCAGACAAGCTGATCACTGCTTTCCAGCACCGTTTGTTTTGTCGCATTTCTTCTCGCCTCTAGTTTATCCGCAATGTCACCGTCAAATGCCGACAAAATCTGCGCGGCTAACAGACCCGCGTTCACTGCGCCCGCTTTTCCGATCGCCGTCGTCGCGACCGGCACGCCGCCGGGCATCTGTACGATAGACAGAAGAGAATCAAGCCCGTTAAGCGATTTTGTCTGAACCGGTACGCCGATCACCGGCAGTGTCGTTTTGGCCGCCGTCATACCCGGCAGATGCGCCGCTCCACCGGCTCCGGCAATAATGACTTTTAAGCCTCTGTCTCTAGCGCTTTCTGCATATTCAAACATCAAATCAGGCGTCCGATGCGCGGATACTACCTGTTTTTCATAAGGAATGTGAAGTTCGTCAAGTATGTCGCATGCATGTTTCATTGTCTCCCAATCGGAGGTGCTTCCCATGATGATTCCTGCTAGCGGCTGCATTCTGTTCCCACCTTCTCATGCTTTGTTTTTCAGAAAAAAAAGCCCGGCTTATATTGCAACTATGAGGAAGCAATACAAACCGGGCATGGCGCGCGTATCGTCAGTCGTTCGCTTCTGCGATATCCATGTCAGCTGTTTATCACTTTCCTGCATAGTCCGGCCGTTTACGGCAGCCGGGTAGAAACTTATGGGCCATATTCCCAAGATTATATGAGGTCGTGTTTTGATTTCATGTTTATCTTAACAACGGACTTGGATAATGTCAACGACATTATCGAACGATATAAAAATTCTTTCTTTTAATGTTCGTGTTTAGATCAATTTCCCTTCAAATACGATTTTTTTCCCGCAAGGAACGACTTGAATTGATCCATTTTCTTTCTTTTCTGTAAAGATCGGCTCTTCCATCCGCCGGACGGGCGTATAACCCTCTTCCTTCATTAAAGTGAGAATGGTGTCAATCGTTTCATCTTCCGTTACTTCAAACCGTTTCTTTTTTGGCTTTGTCATTCCTTAATTCTCCTCTTCTTCACTGCTTTCACCCAGAATCCGCCGTGGATCGTTTTCGGCTCAAAGGCGATGATAAACGCTTTTTCATCAAGCGTTTTAATCGTATCATAAAGCTGAAGCTCATATTTGCGCGGCGTCAGAATCTGCATGGCGGTCCGGTCTCCTTCAAGTCCGCCCGCAACCCAGCTTGTAACACCGTATCCTTTTTCCCGGAGCTGTTTCGGCAGGTCCAGATCAAGCTCTTTCGTAATGACGTTGACTGTTATGTAGCCGAGCGCCAGTTTTTCTTCAATTTTCATTCCCACTATGACGCCGAGGCCGTAGCCGAGCGCATAGGCAATGACGTTTTGAATTTGATTCAGATTGCCGAGAACGAGACTCAGGCCGGTCACATACACAAGGATTTCAATCGTACTGATGCCTGCGGCGAAATAGCGCTGTCCCTTTAATGTCAGAATCATCCTGATCGTAAAGAAAGAGACATATATAATGTTAATGATGAGAATAATGAGAACCATACCTATACTGTTGGATAAAATTGTCTGCATCACTGATTCCCCTCCTCTGACTTTGAAAAGCCAATCTTTCAATTAAGGATAGTTTACCCTCTTTTCATCATTTTCAAAAGAAAAAAAAGCCCGCCCCGCAAGGCAGACTTTCAAGCTCTTATCAGTGAAGCTCGGCTTTTTTCAATCGTTTGACAGCTTCATATTCCTTCTCAAGTTCACTCAGCGTGTATCCGGACAGTTCCTGAACATGGTCTTGATAAAACCCTGAGCGGATCAGTTTTGTCCTCAGGTGCTGTTTTTTCCGATTAATGGCTTCTCGCAACAACGGGGCCATCTTCATCATCCCTTTCCGAATCATAAAGAGTAGTGCCGCTTTCGAATTGCTGTTGCTCTCATCATATCTCGGCCGGGTCCTCAAAACAACACGCTTTATTAGAAAAATTTGTAAACATTGTGAAAGACAAATTTCGACTTATAAAGGAATCAGCGAAGCAGTAAAGTACTCGGAAATGAGCGGCCATGTCACAGCCGTAAAAACGAGCATGATGATGACCGCCGCGGAAATACAGTACATCACGTCAGCCGCAGGCTTTTCAGCCGATTTGTATAGAATCTGCACAAACTGCACCATCGCCGAGGCGGCCAGAAACAAGGTCAGCGCCGTAAACACCACGGTGATGACCGGCAGATTCAATATCGCGAAAATCATCCACACGATAGAGCAGGCGACAGCCGGAACCAAAAGCGATCCGACCCCCGCGGCCGCATCCCGCATCGTAATTTTCTGTTTCATCATATAACGTGATACAAGCCAGACCGCGCCCGCCGCAGCGGCAAAAAAGACGAGCGTGTACACGAGAACGACGGTAAAGCCGTCAAAAAACGTATGATGCCGCTCCCCGTATCCGAGAGGCCTTTGCTGGCTTGCCCTCAGCTGAAACCAATTTCCGATTGAGAAAAAGATACTGAATACAAGCATTGAAATAAGAGCATATTTAAAGCGGGAAAAGCCGTCTTCCCCAACGACCTTCACCGGTGATGTCAAAATGCGCAGCGCGAAACGGCAATAACGTTTGACCGCGGCCCATGCAGAAGCGAGTTTTTCTGTAAAAGCCGGAGCCGGGCGCCGTTCCTTTTCTTTTTTCTTTTGCTTTTGATAACGTCCCGCATTTCTGGACATTCTCGACAGCGGTTCTTCATCAGTTCCCTGATGCTGTTTTTCTTCTTCCAACGTTTCTTTTCTTTCTTCCGTCATGTCAGCAACTCCTATCAAAAAAATACGGCGGAATTTGTTTAGCAAGAAAATAAAACACTTATATAAGGTACCGAAGCGGCCTTAAACAGTCAAGCGGTTTTCTTCACCCGGACACCCACATGACGTTTTATAGTATGTATTGGTTTTACGGAATAGGACAAAAACAAAAAACCGGCTGTCCTCAGCCGGTTTTTCCGTTATTTCAAGAAGATGAAATACAGGATAAAGATGACGAACAGCCCGTACATAATCGGGTGAACGCTTTTTCCTTTTCCTTTGCAGATCATTGTAATCGGGTAGAAAATAAAACCGATCGCAATCCCCGTCGCAATGCTGTACGTCAGCGGCATCATAATCATCGTTAAAAATGCCGGAACAGCCACCTCGAATTTATCCCAGGCGATCTTACCGAGCGGCGCCACCATCAGCGCGCCGACGATAATTAAAGCCGGAGCCGTCACATTCGTGGTAACAACTGACAGAAGCGGCGAGAAAAACATCGCCAGCAAAAAGAGAATGCCCGTCACAACAGCCGCGAAGCCGGAGCGCGCCCCCGCCGCAACGCCTGAGCTGGATTCAACATAAGAAGTCGTTGTAGACGTACCGAGCACGGCTCCGATAACGATTGATGTTGAATCTGCCAGAAGCGCTCTTCCCGCGCGCGGAAGTTTGTTTTCCTTCATCAGTCCGGCCTGTGTCGCTACAGCTACCAGCGTACCGGCCGTATCGAAAAATCCGACGAACAGGAAAGTTAAAATGACAATCAGCATTTGTACGGAGAAGATATCCGGAAGGTGCATCCACGCCTGTCCGAAAGTCGGCGCAAGACTCGGCACGCTGCCGACAATGTGTGTCGGAACCGGAATCAGCCCGCAGATCATACCGGCAACCGCCGTCAGAAGCATTCCGATAAACACGCCGCCGTTTACGCGAAGCACCATCAGAATGACCGTCACAATAACACCGAAAACCGTCAGCAGCACAGGGCCGCTGTGAATATTGCCGATAGACACCAAAGTCGATGAGTTCGCTTCAATAATGCCCGAACCCTGCAAACCGACAAATGTGATAAACAAACCGATACCCGCGCCGACCGCCAATTTCAGCTCAGGCGGAATCGCATTAATGATTTTTTCCCGCAATCCCGTCAGCGAAAGCGCCACGAAGATAATTCCGGAAATCAAGACGCCGGAAAGCGCAGCCTGCCATGAAATCCCCATGCCGAGTACGACAGAGAAAGCAAAAAACGCATTTAATCCCATACCCGGCGCAATCGCGATCGGATACTTTGCAATAAGCCCCATTAAAATACAGCCGGCCGCAGATGCCAAGGCTGTAGCGGTGAACACCGCGCCCTGATCAATTTTTAATGCTTCGGGAAATCCTTTCACACCGTTTAAAGACAATGTCAGCGGATTGACGAACAGAATGTACGCCATTGACAAAAAGGTCGTTAAACCGCCGATGATTTCATTACGATAGCTTGTCCCCAGCTCATCAAACTGAAAAAATTGCTTCAAGCCAATTGCCTCCTTCATTCTCTCCCATTTATTCTGCCCGTTATCCGCCAAATAAAAAACGCCCCAAATAACATTTTGGGACGCTTGACTACATACGTTCAGTCTGAATAAATAAGAATGGATTATTTATATCAAACGATTGAGATTGATCCGTAGTCAAGCCATTTACGGTAGCTTGGTAGAAACTTGCGGGCCATATCCCCGCCATTATACGATATCTGCATATTTGATTTCTGAGTCTATTGTATCAATTCAATTTTGAAAACTCAATAAAAAAAACGAACAATCCCGTTAAAAAAATTTGGTTTATTCGTTAATTGACCAAAAATGGAAGACGGCAAAAGCCGCCTTCCCGACATTATTTTCCGTCCGCAGGCCGAACCGGCACCGCGAATATGATCCCCTTGTCATCCGCCAGCAAGTTCATAACCGTTTGATTGACGTACAAAGCATATGAATCGAATGAGAAATCGCGCAATGAATAGTCTTTATCGGATGAATCATCTAATTCAAAAACGGATTCCATTTCACCCGTTTTAAGATTCGTGACTTTCGCCTTATTCCCTTTCAGATAATAGCCTTTTTCATACTCATTAAGCGATGGCCAAGTTTTCATTTTTTTCGTATTGCCGAGACCGATTGATTCACCGACATTCATCAGCTGATCTTCATCCGCCTTGCTTACATCAATTCCGCTGAATTGATAATCGACAATTACCCGTCTGTCTTGCTGTTTGATCTTTTTGATGGTGATGCCGACATGATGATGTTTCGTTTTATAACTGACGGGCAGTTTTGTTTTCAGAGGCACGATTTCTCCCGGCTCTGATTCTGTTTTTATATCGCCCGTTATGAAAAGTGTTTTCGCTTTCGGGTCTATCGGTTTGCTGAATTGAGTTTGGCCGCGTATTCTTTTCCCGCCGCCAGGAAGATTCTTCCTTCCGCCAAGTTCAATATTCGACATCGTCATTTCATAATGGTTTCCAGCATCATCCGTTGCTTCGTCAATCGAGATGGTATCATTTTTAGCTGCATCATAGAAGTCGATAGAATACAGGAGAGCCGATCCCATCGTTCCGTTTTCCGCCCGGATATCGAAAAAGCGGTATAATCCGTGATTTACATTCACAGCTTTCGTTCCTTCAAGAGAAACGGACTTTTGTTTTTTGATCGGAAGTGTAAAGCGCCAGTTTCCAGGGATATCCTTGATTTGTGTAATGACAAGCGGAAGCTTATCACCGTCTTTCAGCTTTGAGCCGTCCGTGAACAGGCGAAGCTGCCCCGCGTACTGCCCGTCTTTCATTTTTTTCATATCACTGCTGTCATAATCCTCTGCTAACATATTCCGTGGATCTTTATAATCAACTTGAAAAGAGATGCTCTCCTCATCTGATTTCAAATTATCAACGATAAAATTGTAAACGAGCTGTCCGCTGTCGTAATACACACTTTTCACTGTCACCGTGATTCCGCGTGATTCCGCTTTCTCGTTCAGTTTTGTCACCAAATTGCTTTTAAACAGCGCAGAACCTGCCTTATCCTGAAACAGACTGTAAATTTGTCCGGCAACAGGAATGTTTCCCATAGCCGTATTAACGGAGGGCATGAACAAGCCTGAGGACAGATACAGAATAAACAAAGCAGCAGCAACCGCAAGGCCGTTTATCACTTTTCGTCCCCATCTCCGTCTGACGGCGCCTTCTTTTCCGGCACGGACAGCGGCGCTATGTATCACGTTTTTCAATTCAGCTTTCGGCACGTCAATGTTCTGATACAATTGCTTCATTTGATGCTTTTCCATATGTGTTTATCCTCCTTTTCCAGCTCCTGCTTCAATGCTTTTCTCGCCCTGTGCAGATGCGTTTTTACAGTGCCTTCCGCCATTCCGGTCTGTTCAGCGATCATAGCAATCGAGAAATCTTGAAAATAATAAAGCTGAATGGTCAGCTGTATATGTTCGTCAAGCGTTTCCAGGGCATTCCGAAGATCTATGTATTCTTCAATGTTCTTATTCTCCGCGCGCGTATCATGCTGCGGCTCAAACGGAATGACGTCTCCGTGCTTTTTCCTCATCGCAAAAATCGTATGAAGCAGAATCCGGATCAGCCACGTTTTAAAATATTTCGGCTCCTTCAGCTGCGCGATATGAAGAAAAGCCTTGTAAGCCGTTTCCTGCACTGCGTCCAGTGTATCTTCCTTGTGATGCAAATAGAGATAAGCTGTTTTATATAAAGTCTCCTGATGGGTTGTGATCAGTTTTTCAAAGGCTGAGGCATCACCTTTTTTCGCCTTTTTGATCAATCGTTCTTCCTTCACCTTATCCACCTCCTATGCTGTTAGATATGAATCGGAGCAAAACGGTTTCAAAAAGATAAAAAAAAAACGCCTCTTTTTTAAAAAGAGGCGTTTTTTATCTTCATTTATTCCCACTCAATGCTTTCTAAACATTATAAGAATTAATTTATTGAATATCAAGCCTTTTGGGGGTTTGCAGTTCCTTCATTTAGAAGTTACCATAAAAATATTGCCCCCCGTGTTCTGAATATTATGGGAGGGGGGAAATACTGTGAACACTGTATTTTTAGTGTTTTAGTTGACCTTATAATAAAAAAAGCGCACTAAATCAAATTGAAAGGTGCAAAAACATGATTACAAATCAACAATTAGTCATAAACAATTTGGAAGAAAAATTAAAATCATTTACTCATACAGTTAGCGGAGAGCTTACAAAGGAAGAAGATTTCATCATAGCAAATACAAAAATTCCTACTGATACATTCAATGTAATATTGCCGAAATCTCCAAATATCAAAAATACAGTTAAGATCAGACATGGAATCGATAATTTTTCATATAAAAAATATCCCTTTAGTATTTGGATTGATGCTCAGTATTTAACTGAGGATTGGACTAAACTTATACAAGAATATGATCTAAAAGAAGCGGAACGTAATGTAATGATGAAACTTGAAAATACTCTTAATGCCGGGCAAAGAATTTCCCATCAGCTTATGATTACTGCTGTGAAAAATGATGAAGAACTTTTAAAATATATAGACGTATTCATGAGCTTATTTGAGGGAACACCAGAAAAAGATGCATTAGAAAGTTATTTTAATAGGTTTTCACAAGTAAAATTAGGTTCAGAAGTTCAAATGTTTATTGGATGCATAGATGAAATGCCTGTAACTACTGGTTTATTAATAGAAACCAAAGATAGCTATGGTATTTATGATGTGATGACAAAAGAAACATTTAGAGGTAAAGGAATTGGCAGTGAAATGTTTCAATTTCTTCTAAATCAAACAAAGGATAAACAAAAACCAGTGGTATTACAGGCTTCAGATGATGGAAAAAATATCTATAAGCGATTTGGATTTACAGATGTCGGTGAAATGGTTGTATTTGAATAAGGAGGTTCCTTTAATTTGCTTAATTTGAACAAACCTTATTCTAAAACAACATTAATTATTATCTCATTAAGGAATACTTGTTCCAAGAGAGTTTTTAAAATTCACGGTTCAATTAATAATATTGGATCAATTGTTGCTATAAAAGAAAAAAAGAGCTTAGAACCCTTATAAACCAAGGATTCTAAGCTTCTTTTGACTATTCCCACTCAATCGTTGCAGGCGGCTTGCTCGTAATGTCATACACGACGCGGTTGATGTGTTTCACTTCGTTGACGATCCGTGTTGAAATCACTTCAAGCACATCCCAAGGGATACGCGCCCAGTCAGATGTCATGCCGTCGATTGATGTTACGGCACGGATACCGATTGTGTAATCATACGTTCTCGCATCTCCCATGACGCCGACGCTGCGGATGTCAGGAAGAACCGTGAAGTACTGCCAGATGTCGCGCTCAAGGCCGTGATTCGCCACTTCTTCACGCAGAATCGCGTCTGATTCACGAACGATTTCAAGTTTTTCTTCCGTTACTTCGCCGAGTACGCGGATGCCAAGTCCAGGGCCCGGGAACGGCTGACGCCATACGATATCATCCGGAAGGCCGAGCTCTGTGCCAAGCGCGCGCACTTCATCTTTGAAGAGCGTGTTTAACGGCTCGATCAGTTCAAACTGCATATCTTCAGGAAGTCCGCCGACATTGTGGTGAGATTTGATCGTTTGCGCCGTTGCAGTACCGCTCTCGATAATATCCGTGTAAAGCGTTCCTTGCGCAAGGTAATCGATGCCTTTAAGCTTGTCCGCTTCATCATCAAACACGTAAATGAATTCGTTGCCGATGATTTTGCGTTTTTGCTCAGGATCAGAAACACCTTTCAGCTTGTTTAAGAATCTGTCTTTCGCATCAACTTTAATGACATTCATATTAAAGCCTTCGCTGAACGTTTTCATGACGCCTTCCGCTTCGCCTTTACGAAGCAGGCCGTGATCGACGAAAATACAAGTCAGCTGGTCGCCGATCGCTTTATGAATCAAAGCAGCCACAACAGAGGAATCAACACCGCCGCTTAGCGCGCAAAGAACCTGCTTGTCTCCGACTGTTTCGCGGATTTTTTGCATTTCGATTTCGATAAAGTTTTCCATTGACCATTTGCCTTCACAATCACAAACGCCGAAGACAAAGTTTTTCAGAAGATCATTGCCGTATTCAGAGTGGCGCACTTCCGGGTGGAACTGTACGCCGTACCAATTCTTGTCCGCTTTGCTCATCGCTGAATTCGGGCAGTGATGGCTTGTTGCGTCAACAGTGAAGCCCTCTGGAACTTCTACAACCAAATCGCCGTGGCTCATCCAGACAACTTGTTCTTCCGGAAGATCCTTGAACAAGTCAGGAGTTCCTTGAATCTGAATGTTCGCTTTTCCGTATTCGCGCTGGCTTGCCGCCTCGACTTTTCCTCCGAGATAATGAGTCATCAGCTGCATGCCGTAGCAGATGCCTAATACAGGAATATCGAGTTCAAAGATTTTTTCGTCACAGCGGAAAGATCCTTCATCATATACACTGTTCGGTCCGCCTGAAAGGATAATTCCTTTTGGATTCATTTCTTTGATTTCCTCAGCTGTCAACGTATGGGGGTGCAGCTCGCTATATACGCCAAATTCACGGATCCGGCGGGTAATCAGCTGGTTATACTGACTGCCGAAATCAAGAACAAGAATCATTTCATTCACTAACTTCGTCATGGTTGTCACCTAATCTCCTCTAAGTTTTTGACACAGAAAAAACGGAGGACAAACGTTCAGCCCTCTGTCGCGCAAGACTTGTCCGGAAGCCCGGCTTTTTAACGCTCCCGGGCTCCCATTTAACATTCATTTATTCTAACAACAGGACGATATGCGGTCAAGACTATCTTGTTTTAATTATATTTTCCCACAACTGTCCCGATTCATTCCAAAGCTTTGCGGCATTATCCCTGCGGTATAAGGCCCGCTCATAGCGCAGCGTCAGCTCGGACATGTCGTTTGTATGGTGCGCCTCGTCAATCCTCGCAGCAAAATCGCGGAGTGTTTCTCCGTCTCCCCTGCTGAAACCTTTTCGTTTCAGCTGGCGGAGCAGCGCGGCATATGCGTCGAAAAAGACGTCTTCATCCGTTCGCCGCTTCAATCTGGCTGCTGTAACGTGCGGAATCCAGCGCGCCCGGAACAGCCAGACGAGTGCCGCCGCGGCTGAAATCACGATGACGATGGCTGCATACGGCCACAGGTGTGCCGCGGTTTTGTTGCGGATCACAGGATGCGGTGCCGCGCTGTGATCCCGCTTTTTCGGTGTTTCTTCTTTTTCCGGCTTTGTTTCCTGACGCTGCTTGTCAGACGGTGAATCCGAACCCCCCGCTGAGCCTCCGCTGTCTTTTGCCGCGGTATGATTTTGCTCTGACGTAAACTCCGTCGGATTGGTGAAGCCTTTTGTCGGCTCAAACGTCACCCAGCCCTGATCGGGAAAATACACTTCTACCCACGAATGGGCGTTGTTGTTTGTGACTTCATAAATGTGGCCGTTATGGTCGCCTGCCCCTTTATATTCGCCGGATGTATAGCCCTTCACCCAACGGGCGGGAATTCCCGCGGAGCGGAGCAGCACCGCCATTGCCGATGAAAAGTTATCACAATATCCTCTTTTCGTTTCAAACAGAAATTGATCGACATAATCCTGATTGTGCTCCGGAACCGCGACATCCTGTGTATTATACGAAAATGCGGAAGATCCGAGATAATCCTCGATCGCCTTCGCTTTATCGAACATATTATGATGATTCCGCGTCAGTCTGTCCGCAAGCTGTCTCACTCTTCCCGGAAGACTGTCGGGGACCTGTAAATACCGGTCATTGAATTGATTCTGCTCACGGTATCGTTTCACTTTCACTTTTCTGAGATCATTCAGCTTAAAGACGGGCGCCTGAAAAGTCACCGTGTACCGTCCCATATTGCGGATGTTGCCCACTTGTTCACTGACCGGCGTAATTTGCTCGGTGTTTCCGTTCATTTCAAGCTGAATCGAGTGCTTCGGTTTAATATTGGAGACGCCGATCGGATACATGACGTGATTATAGAGATAATTCTCATCAATGGACACCTGTGCCGTATACCGTCTCGTCTGCACACTCCGGTCAAACCATACATCTTCCACATTGCCGCCGTTCAGTTTATAGGACATGCCCTGATCGGTCTCCACCCAGCCTTTCCCCGTGTATGTATCTTTCGTTTCCACCCGGAAGTACGCCCGTTCTTTTCCCTTCCATGTAAAAACCGGCGTATCATCCTCCTGAAAAGGACCGCCCAATGTTTCATCATGATTGCCGTAGCCGATTTTGCTTTCGGCGGCGGGCACTTCTTTGTGGTTTGTGATTTTTTTTAGAAACGGCACGGGATCCGGCCAGTTCGGGTCTGATTTCGGAGCCGCCAGACCGAACACGACGGAAGCGCAGATAAACAGCATCAGCGGCAGAAACCATTTGAGTATCAATCTTTTTTTAAACGCTATGTGTTCCGTAAGCCGGATGCGCTCCATATACAAAAGCCCCATCATCAAAAAGCCGATAAAGACGATCCGGATGACGGCGTACGCGGCATCATAAGGAGTAAACGTATCAAGCACGGTGATATACGCCACCGTCATGATAAAAAAGAATAATATTTTCCGCTGATAGATCACCCAGTAATGCAGCAAATACACGAGCAGCCATAAAAGCACAAAAAACAGCAACGTGCGGAATGACGGATTCATATCATTCCATCTTCCGGTTCCGATGTGGCGGGCATTTTGCATCACGTCCCGCAAAAAAGAAACGAGCCATTCCGGCTGAAAAATAGAACCTTTATAAAACAGGATGTGAATACTGATCAACGTAAACAGAATGCAGGACGGCACGGTGACGTACCACCTCATCCGGAAGAATGACAGCAGAAATGCCAAACCGATAAAAACGATGAAAAAACCGGTATGTTTTGTATCCGTAAAATTGTGCAGCGGCCTGAGCCATTCCCATAACAATAAAAAAGCGAGAAAATAAAACAGCAGCAGACTCAGCCTGCTTCCCTGGTTCTCGTCATGCGGCATGGCGCGCCACCTCTCTTTCTAAACAACATGGGACACCCGTTTGTCCCTGATCATTTGCACCTTAATATTTTTCTGAGCGAAGATGAGAGCGAGTTTCCGTTCTTTCTCCGAAAGCGCGGCATTCGTTTCTTTCGCCAAAAACACCGTCATGTCAGCACGGCCGGGATCAGCCTGTTTGAGAAGGTCTTCTGTAAGACTGCCCGTCACGACGGCAACGGAAGCTTTACCCAGTTCTTTCCCTAAACGCCCGCCTGCATCGGCTTCTTCCGATTCTAAAGCTGATGCCAGGTAACGCAGCATCTGTCTGAAATGCCGCTCTCCCTCCCGGACGGGAAATACAGTCCGGTCGCTCCCCAATGAAATAAATCCTGCGGGAGAGCCCTTCACAAGCGCCGTGTAAAGCAGGGATGCCGAAGCTGACACCGCGGCTTCAAACGAAGGGGACGGCCTGCAGTCCAAAAGGAGAATCATATTCATACTCTGCAGCGGGTCAAATTCCTTCGTCATCAGTTCATTTCGCCGCGCCGATGTTTTCCAGTCAAGTGCGGAAAACCGGTCGCCCGGCTGATAATTTCTGACGCTCGCAGCCATTGCTGTGCGGTGTACCTGAAACGGAGCGCCGGCACCCGCACCCTCTTCTCCTGATGCAGCCTGCGGCTTATAGTGAACAGGCCCGTACGCCGGGAAAACCAGAACCGTATCCGTTACGGAAAACGACGCCGTCTTGTCCAAAAGCCCGAGAACATCTCCCGTCCGCACTCTGATCGTATGTAAATGATGCTCTCCGCGCGGCACCTGCGGCAGCTCATATTGTAACATCAGCTTCCTTTGAAACCACGGAAACACAAGCTGTTTCGCACTGCGCCTCTCGCCAAGCGTTTCCGGCATCACATCTTCAATGACCATATATGTCAGCGGAAACGGCAGGCGCCTCGTCAGCCTGATGGTGACAGACAGCCTGTCGCCTGAGGTTAACTGGGCGGAGGACACGTCACGCGTCACCTGAAACGCCCGCAGCGGGTACACAGCGACCAGCCCGGCGTAAACGGTAAACGGCAAAAACGCATAAAATAAAAACCAGCTCACAAATCCGCCCTGAAACATGGCATAAGAAAAGACAGCCGCCGTCAGTACGGCCAACATAAGCAGCTTCCAGCCATATAGAAGCCAATGCATCTTCTTTCTCATTAGCGGACCGACATCCTTTGAACGGGAACTTTTTCCGTTTGCATGATGTCTTCTATAACCGCTTCCGCCGTCACATCGTTAAATTTCGCCTCGGCGGTCAAGATCATTCTGTGCGGCAGCGTATACGGAGCTAAATACTGGACGTCATCAGGAATGACGTAATCGCGGTCATGAAGCAGCGCGTACGCCTGTGCGGCTTTCATTAATGAAATTGAACCGCGCGGGCTGACGCCCAGATGTACGGACGGATGCCGACGGGTATGCTGAATGATGCCGACGATGTACGCTTTAATTCCATCATCCACCCGCACCTGCTCCAGTTTTTGCTGAAGGCTGATAAACTGTTCTTTAGAAATGACGGGCTCGATTGTTTCAAGCGGATTGCGCCCTTCCTGCAAAGACAGAACCCGAAGCTCCTCCTCGGCAGTCGGGTAGCCCATGCGCAGCTTAAATAAAAACCGGTCAAGCTGGGCTTCGGGAAGCGGATACGTTCCTTCATATTCAACCGGGTTTTGTGTGGCCATGACGAAAAACGGCTCAGCCAGCCGCATTGTCTTTCCGTCAATCGTGACATTCCCTTCCTCCATCGCCTCAAGCAGGGAAGACTGAGTTTTCGGAGAGGTTCTGTTAATTTCATCAGCCAGCACGATATTCCCCATGATCGGCCCCGGGCGGTATTCAAATTCCATTGTTTTCGTATTATAAATAGAGACACCCGTCACATCTGACGGCAGAAGATCCGGCGTGAACTGAATCCTCTTAAAGTCAGCTCCGATCAGCTTGGCCAAAGCCCGGACCATCATCGTTTTTCCGACTCCCGGCACGTCTTCCAGCAGCACATGCCCTTTTGCGAGAATGGCGGCCAGACTGAGTATGGCGATATCCCGTTTTCCTATGATGATGTTTTCAATATGCTCAACGGCTTTCTCCAGCATCGGATGCAGCTCTTCTTTATAAGCCATTCTTCTCCTCCTAGTCATCTCTCAAATTTCAATTATCGTAACCTAACTTTACCACAAAATATAAACAGTATAAAAAAACGTTTCCAGCGAATTGTTTCCAGTCCGAAAAAGGAAAAAAGCTCCCTTTAGAAAGGAAGCTTTATTTCAGCTGGAGAGGCTCCATATGAACGTGTGAATGGTCAATGGCATGTTCCTCTTTCATCCCGGCGCCTTCTGCTGTACGAATGCGAAAAAAATGTCATATTTTCTTACATCATTTTCAACTGTCTATAGCATTTATGATAGAATAATACTTGTCGGAATATTCAGCATAAACAAACCAAAAGGAGGCAAAGAATGAATCAGCCTAACTCTTTATCTAAGGGATTAAAAACCCGGCATATGACCATGATTTCAATTGCCGGCGTGATCGGCGCCGGATTATTTGTCGGAAGCGGATCCGTCATTCATTCCACCGGACCCGGAGCGATTGTCTCCTACGCTTTAGCAGGATTATTAGTGATTTTTATTATGAGAATGCTGGGGGAAATGTCCTCCGTCAACCCGACAAGCGGTTCGTTTTCACAGTACGCGCATGACGCCATCGGGCCGTGGGCCGGTTATACCATCGGATGGCTGTATTGGTTTTTCTGGGTCATCGTCATTGCCATTGAAGCCATTGCGGGCGCCGGAATCATACAGTACTGGTTCCCCGGGATTCCGTTATGGCTGACGAGTCTGCTTCTGACCGTGCTGTTAACACTGACGAATATTTATTCAGTTAAATCATTCGGCGAATTTGAATACTGGCTTTCCTTAGTGAAGGTAGCGACGATCGTTGTCTTCTTAATCGCGGGATTTGCTTTCATTTTCGGAATCGTCCCCGGCAGCAAGCCGGTCGGGCTGGAAAATCTGGCGGGCAGCGGCGGATTTTTCCCTAAAGGTCCAAGTTCCGTTCTGCTCGGCATCGTCGTTGTCATTTTTTCTTTCATGGGATCTGAAATCGTCGCAATCGCAGCGGGAGAAACGTCAAATCCGGTCGAATCCGTCACAAAGGCGACCCGCTCAGTCGTTTGGCGGATCATTATTTTTTACGTCGGCTCCATTGCGGTTGTGGTCACACTGCTGCCGTGGAATTCAGCCAATATTTTGGAAAGCCCCTTCGTTGCCGTTTTGAGCCATATCGGGGTTCCCGCAGCCGCTCAAATCATGAATTTCATCGTCCTGACAGCCGTTCTGTCCTGCCTGAACTCCGGGCTTTATACGACGTCACGGATGCTGTATTCACTGGCAGAGCGAAATGAAGCGCCGCGGCGTTTTATGAAACTGAGTAAAAGAGGCGTACCGGTTCAAGCCATTATCGCCGGCACCTTTTTCTCCTACATTGCCGTTGTTATGAACTACTTTTCTCCCGACTCCGTATTTTTGTTCCTGGTCAATTCATCAGGGGCGATCGCACTGCTCGTCTATCTCGTCATCGCCGTCTCACATCTGAGAATGAGAAAGAAAATCGAACGGACAAACCCTGAATCTCTTAAAATCAAAATGTGGTTTTATCCGTACTTAACCTACCTGACGATCATCGCCATTTGCGCCATCTTGTTATCTATGCTGTTTATCAGTTCAATGCGGTCTGAATTTCTGCTGACAGGATTTATTACTCTGCTGGTACTTGCCTCATATGTATTCCGCAAAAAACAAAAACCGAAAGAGAGCGCTTCCGAAAGCCGGGTTGCGCAATAACCGCAAACACCCCCCCTCAAAAAAGGGCGGGTGTTTTTTTAACCAACCTGTTCTAGGCAGCATTAACTGTAGTACAGGATTTCAATAAATGATAAGGACAGGATGAAAAATGGCACTAGAAAAATTTGCAGATGAACTGCCGATTATCGAAACACTCCAGCCGCAGAAGAAATCAGACGGCAGCACGTATTATGAAGTCACCATGAAGGAATGCTTTCACAAGCTGCACCGCGATCTCCCGCCGACCCGGCTTTGGGGGTATAACGGTTTGTTTCCCGGCCCGACGATCGACGTGAACAAAGATGAAAACGTCTATATTAAATGGATGAATGACCTGCCGGATAAGCATTTTCTGCCCGTGGATCATACCATTCACCATTCAGAAAGCGGCCATCAGGACCCCGATGTCAAAACCGTCGTCCATTTACACGGAGGAGCAACGCCGCCGGACAGCGACGGCTACCCGGAAGCATGGTTCACGAAGGACTTTAAGGAAACGGGTCCTTATTTTGAGAAAGAGGTATACCATTATCCAAACAAACAGCGCGGGGCTCTGTTATGGTATCACGATCACGCCATGGCGATTACGAGGCTCAATGTGTACGCCGGGCTTGCCGGGATGTATATCATCCGCGAGCGAAAAGAAAAGCAGCTGAAGCTTCCCTCCGGAGAGTACGACGTACCGCTTATGATTTTGGACCGCACGTTAAATGACGACGGTTCCTTGTCTTATCCGAGCGGACCTGCTAACCCTTCCGAAACGCTGCCCGACCCTTCCATCGTCCCGTTTTTTTGCGGAAATACCATTCTCGTCAATGGTAAAGCGTGGCCGTATATGGAAGTTGAACCGCGGACATATCGTTTCCGCATCCTTAATGCTTCCAATACGAGAACATTTTCTCTCTCGCTCAATAACGGCGGGAAGTTTATCCAAATCGGTTCTGACGGCGGACTGCTTCCCCGCTCGGTCAAAACACAATCTATCAGCTTAGCCCCGGCAGAGCGGTATGATGTGCTCATCGATTTCTCCTCCTTTGACGGAGAACATATCATTTTAACGAACGGCACCGGCTGCGGGGGCGACGTCGATCCGGATACAGACGCCAATGTGATGCAATTCCGCGTCACAAAACCGCTGAAGGGAGAAGACACAAGCCGGAAGCCTAAATATCTTTCAACAATGCCTAATGTGACATCAAAGAGAATACACAATATCAGGACGCTTAAACTCACAAATACGCAAGACAAATACGGCCGGCCCGTTTTGACGCTGAATAACAAGCGATGGCATGATCCTGTGACAGAAGCGCCGAAGCTTGGCACAACGGAAATCTGGTCGATTATCAATCCGATGGGGGGAACCCATCCGATACACCTGCACCTTGTTTCCTTCCAAATCCTTGACCGGCGTCCCTTTGACTTAGAGCGTTATAACAAATTCGGCGACATTGTGTATACAGGCCCCGCCGTCCCGCCTCCTCCAAGTGAAAAAGGCTGGAAAGACACCGTGCAGGCGCACTCGGGGGAAGTCATCAGAATCGCGGCGACTTTCGCTCCATACAGCGGACGCTACGTATGGCACTGTCATATTTTAGAGCACGAAGATTACGACATGATGAGACCGATGGACGTCACGGATAAGCAGTAAACAAACATCCCCCCCTTTCTCCAGAAGGGGCTTTTTTTATTTATCCAAAAAGAAAAAATAAGAAGGCGCTTATTTGCATATACTGTAATAACAGGAAGACGATGCACCCTCATTGGAAATCTGGATAGAAAAAGGAATTAGGAGATTAGGGAAAAGTATGAGACAATGAAGGAGTGCACGAAAATTCATAAGGGAAGAAGTGACTTTATGTCTTACTACAACAAACGTAATCAGGAACCGCTGCCTAAAGAAGATGTCAGTACGTGGGAATGCACAAAAGAGGACTGTATCGGCTGGAGCAGAAAGAATTTTGCCGGCAGTGATACCCCGACTTGCCCCCTTTGCGGCAGTAAAATGATCGACGGCGTCCGTTCGTTGGTAAATCTCCAAAACAATAATCAAACGGCATCAAGTTAGACCTCCCTTTTACGAGTCTCAACATAGAGAAGGCCTCCATGTCTCATGAGAGGCCTTTGCGTTATCATGTCCTTTTACGATGCAAAGGAGCAATGAACATGAAAAACGATCGGCAGCAGAAAGATCTGAAGGAAATGGCAAAACGGCGGAAAATGAACCTTGCCGCACAGTCATTCATCGAAACGCTTCATTTTGCCGTTCCGATTCTCCGTTTTTTCAAACGGCTCGCCTCAGCCGCAGCCAGCTTTGTTCATTAAAAAACACCCAGCGGGCGCTGAGTGTTTTTTTCATGATTGGATGACGGAAAAACTATTGATAATGCCGTTGTCATTTTCCCAGACTTTTTCGCATTTTTTCGTATCCAAATGATAAGCATAAATGGTCCGGACCTTCGCATTCCGCCCCGTTTCATCCTTCAGACGCTTAGCGCCTTTTGCTTCCGCCATGAAATAAATGATGCTGCCGTCTTTAGAAAACTGAGGCTGGGCATCAATCAGCGGAGCGAAGTCCTTCCCGTTTGAGATAATCGTTTCATCTTTTTTCGTTTTGACATTCATCAGACGGATGGACGCTTTTTGTTCCGTCCCTTTTTGTGTATAAGATGTAAAGACAAGGTTCTTACCGTCCGGTGACACCGCCACGCCGCTGATAAACTGTTCAAGGTTTGTCAGGTCCTGAAGGTGTTCGCCCGCTCCTGCTGCAAACCGGATATTCGTCGGTTCAGGGTCAATCCCCTTCTCATTTGCCTCATCCGTTTTTTGATAATCCTCTTTGACGGAATAATGCAGAAGCGCAAAATCGTTTTGGCTGCGGTTATAAAAGAAGCTGCTTACACTGTCGTCTTTCTCATCAGCGGCAGGATACAGATTTTCATAACGTTTCGTTTTCAAATCAAAAGATGCGAGACGGAAAATATCTTCATCCGCTTTTCCGAGACGGAAATAAATGTGCGTCAGATCCTTTGATAAAAACAGACTGTCAGCGCTTGCCGTTCCTTTATAAAGCACCGTCTTCTTTTTCGTCTTCAGATCAAGCTTATACAGACGCATCTCATTTTGGTCATTATTCCCGACAAAATAGAGCACCTGATGGGCGTCATCGAGTGCAAACGCCGGATATGCCGAAAGCTTTTCCTCGTACAGCACGCGGCCGTCCTCGTAATATTTCGTCATCAGATCTTTGTCTGTAATGGAAACTAGCAGCTTGTCATGGCCGCCGGAGACAACAGCTTTTCCGCCGCCGTCGCTTTTTCCTTTAATCAGTAAAACGGACGCGATGACCGCCGCCGCCAAAACGGCGGCCAGCAAAATCCAGATCCATCGTTTCTTCTTCATTATCAATCTCTCCGTCAATCAGAAAAAGCAAGAATCAGAGTCCTTGCTTTTTAAGATGGTCTATTTTAATAGCTGTAGTGTCCGGATACTCTTCCTTTGCTTAATGGATATCCGAGCGCTTTGAACGCTTTCGGGCTGACATCCAACACGGCATTCGGCAGACGGCCTACATCATTTTTGTATACTGTGATAACCTTTTTCGGTTTTGCTTTCGCATAAGCTCTGATTTTCGTTCCGTTTCTCGGAACGTCAAATCCTAATTTTGTCGCGCAATCCCAGTGTCCCAGTTTTTTACCGGAAGATCCTTTTTTACCGACTCCATTATACCATGTAATATTTCCGTTCACTTTTTTAGCACTTGCATCAGAAGAGTAACTGATCGCTCCCAGCGTGCTTCCTGCTAAAATCAATAAGGCTAAGAATAACTTCTTCAAGCTTTCGTCCTCCTGATTCTTTATTCTAGGCAAAATTATACACCAAGAAGACGATTATAATATTTCAATCACTTTACATGTTCATTACAACGTGATGAGACATGCACATAACGACGGCACAATTACCTGTTCTATATAATTCCATGGTAAATTATACTACAAAATTTAATTCATTAGCGTTATAATATTCATAGAGTATTTCTGCATTCAATATGGACTTTTTATAAGGCCTATTGATAGTTGCATAATATGATATATTTTGAGAAATCAGGCTTTAGGAAGCACTTTATTCCTTTTAACCGTGGTTCATATTGATCATGTACCTATACTCGTTTCAATCAGACTAGGAGTGATAATCAATGAAAGCGGCAAGATGGCACAATCAAAAAGACATTCGAATCGAAAACATTGATGAACCTAAAGCAGAACCGGGTAAAGTCAAAATTAAAGTCAAATGGTGCGGGATTTGCGGAAGCGACCTTCATGAATATTTGGGAGGCCCGATCTTTATTCCGGTCGGCGAACCTCATCCGTTAACAAACGAAATGGCGCCCGTCACGATGGGTCACGAATTCTCAGGAGAAGTCGTGGAAGTGGGCGAAGGCGTCAAAAATTACAGCGTCGGCGACCGTGTCGTCGTGGAACCGATTTTTGCCACACACGGACATCAGGGAGCCTATAACCTTGATGAACAAATGGGATTCTTAGGCTTAGCCGGAGGCGGCGGCGGATTTTCTGAATATGTATCGGTTGACGAAGAATTGCTGTTTAAGCTTCCTGAAGAGCTTTCTTACGAACAGGGCGCGCTTGTTGAGCCGTCAGCGGTAGCGCTTTACGCCGTCCGCCAAAGCAAATTAAAAGCGGGCGACAAGGCGGCAGTTTTTGGCTGCGGACCGATCGGGCTGCTTGTGATTGAAGCCCTGAAAGCGGCCGGCGCCACAGATATTTACGCGGTTGAACTTTCACCGGAACGTCAGGAAAAAGCGAAAGAACTCGGCGCTATCATCATTGATCCGTCAAAAACGGACGATGTCGTTGAAGAAATCGCTAAACGCACAAACGGCGGCGTTGATGTTTCTTATGAAGTAACAGGCGTTCCTGTCGTTCTCCGCCAGGCGATCCAGTCAACAAACATTGCCGGTGAAACGGTTATCGTCAGCATCTGGGAAAAAGGAGCGGAAATTCATCCGAACGATATCGTCATCAAAGAACGGACCGTAAAAGGGATTATCGGATACCGTGACATCTTCCCTTCCGTTCTTGCACTGATGAAAGAGGGCTACTTCTCAGCAGATAAGCTCGTCACGAAAAAAATCGTGCTCGACGATCTCATTGAAGAAGGCTTCGGCGCTTTAATCAAAGAGAAAAACCAAGTAAAAATCTTAGTCAAACCGAACTAAACCGTTCAGCTGAATATCAGACACATCCAAAAAAGAGCCGTTCCGGCTCTTTTTTTCATCTCATCGTCTTTCCTTCCTTTTCCTTTTAAAAATGACCCCCTCTGCGCAAACTATTTTTCACCCTGTCCCGTCTATCCTTAGGCAGCAGCCTATGATACGTATTTTTTAAAAAGGAGCCCTTTGAAGCAATGAAGAACGAAACAGCCAAAGCGTCGCTTGTGACGTGCATAACTGAGCGCAAGGAAGACTTTTACCGGCTTGCGTACAGTTACGTAAAGAACAAGGATGACGCGTTAGATATTGTTCAGGAATCAATTCAAAAAGCGCTGACATCGGTCGAATCCGTCAAAAACCCCGATGTGATCAAAAGCTGGTTTTATAAAATTTTAGTGCGCACGGCCATTGATTTTCTCCGCAAACAGAAAAAACTGAAAGTGATGGACGATGAAACGATCGAGTTTTTAAGCCGCGGAAAGGAAGATCACTACAAAGACACAGACCTTCACGAAGCGCTTGATGACCTGCCGCATCAATATAAAACCATTATCATTCTGCGTTTCTTTGAAGACCTGAAATTAGAAGAAATCGCGGACATCACGGGGGAAAACATCAACACCGTCAAAACACGCCTTTACAGGGGGCTGAAGCTCATGCGCATTCAGCTGACGAAGGAGGATCTTTCTTAATGGAAAAGAGATTAGAACAATTAAGAGAAGAGTATAAAAGTGTGCCCATTCCTAAGGAACTGGACAGCATTGTCGAAAAAGCCCTTCAGCAAAAACCGAAGAAAAAACGAATCGTGATGTGGCCGACATCCGCGGCAGTCGCTGCGGCCGTCTTATTTACCGCCGTTGTCAATATCAACCCGGATGCCGCACAAGCCATGTCTAAAATCCCCGTCATCGGCAAAGTCGTCCAAGCCATCACATTCGTGGAGATGAAGGAAGAAAAGAACCAATCAAGCATTGATGTGAAAACGCCCGCTCTGTCCGGACTTTCCGATCATAAACTCGAAGACAGCATCAACCGGCATTATATGAAAGAAAGCAAAGAGCTGTATCAGGAATTTATGAAGGCGACCTCAAAAAGCAAAAAAGGCCACCTCAGTATTTACAGCGATTATGAAACCGTTACTGACACAGCGGATCTGATCTCAATCCGCCGTGATATCGAAAAAACACAAGCTTCCGCTTATACGCAAAGCAGATACATCACGATTGATAAAAAGAATGAGGCCGTGCTTACGTTAAAGAGCTTATTTAAAGATGACCGTTATATTAAAGTCATCAGCGAAAATATTAAAGAACAAATGAAAAAACAGATGAAAGAAGATCCGAATAAAATATACTGGGTCGAAGAAGATGATATGACGGAGCCTTTTAAAGCCATCCGCGCCGACCAGAATTTTTATATTACAGATAAGCACAAACTTGTTATTTCATTTGATGAATACGAAGCGGCACCCGGATATATGGGCGTTACAGAGTTTACAATACCGACCTCCGTCATCTCCAAGCTGCTTGTCGGAGACCGCTACATCAGATAAAGAAAGAAAAAAATCCATGATATCCGCAGATCATGGATTTTTTCTTTCGTCCCGCAACAGCCAAGATGCATAAGGGACCCTTTTCATATAACAGACGCCGGACGGAGGCTGAAAAGTTTAAGAAAATCACAGCATTTCATACATTTTTTCTGAAACAAAATCCCCTTCCGAATGCGTCTAATTAACGGAACAAATGGAAGACTGTACAGAAATCAGCTATAGCTATCCGCAAAACAGCGAGAATTTCCGCACACATTATTGGAGGAATACCATGTCAGACAAGTCACTGCATCACCGCTATATTCCCGGACTGGATGGACTTCGCGCCTTTGCCGTCCTCGCAGTTATCGCATATCATCTGAATTTTAACTGGGCCGACGGCGGTTTCATTGGTGTTGATATCTTTTTTGTTTTATCGGGGTATTTAATTACATCTATTATATTGCCTGCCCAGGGCAATGACATCACCCTTGATTTGCGTGATTTTTGGGTGCGCCGGATCAGACGGCTTCTGCCGGCGGCTTATCTCATGATTATCGCGACGGTCATTTGGGTCGTATTGTTTAACAGCGAGCTCCTGCATACCGTACGCGGAGATGCGGTCTCCTCACTTTTTTACATAAGCAATTGGTGGTTTATCTTTCATCAACTTTCTTATTTCGACAGCTTCGGCTCCCCTTCGCCATTAAAAAACCTTTGGTCGCTGGCGATTGAAGAACAGTTTTATATCATATGGCCCTTCCTGCTGCTTGCGGGAATGTACATATGTAAAACACGGGCCCGGCTTGCGGCCGCGGTCATGTTTATCGCGTTATGTTCGGCAGTCGTAATGAGTATGATGTATGTGCCCGGCGGAGATCCGAGCCGCGTCTATTACGGGACGGATACCCGGTCATTTGAATTGCTGATCGGCTGCGCTTTAGCTTTAGTGTGGCCGATGAAACGATTATCTTCCAAACGGCTGCCGAGCAGCATGAAACACCTGCTTCACGGGACGGAGCTTGCCGCTTTTGCCGCGCTGCTGCTTTGCGTCTTTTACACGGATGAATATGAACCCTTCCTGTACAAGGGCGGCATGCTTTTAATCAGCATCACCGCAGCGGTTCTTGTCGCATGTTTATGCCATCCGAGCAGCTTTTTGGGACATGTTCTTTCATGGAAGCCGCTTCGCTGGATCGGAACGAGATCATACGGAATCTACCTTTGGCATTACCCGGTTTTCGTACTGAGCACACCCGTGCAGGAAATCGGAAATCCGGTTTATTGGCACTGCGCCGTCAGAATCGGCGCCACTTTCATTCTTGCCGAGCTATCTTACCATTTCATTGAACAGCCGATCCGCACTGCGGGCTTCCGGCCATTTTTACGCCGCGTGTTTCTGAACCGCTTTCTGGAATGGAAGACGTCCTCTGTCATCAGCAGAATGTTGCTCGGCCTCATTCTTGCCGCCATTCTCGTATTTGCGGGCGGGCTGTCAGGGATAGCCGAAGAGAAAAAACAGCCGCAATGGACGTACGCGCAGAATGATCAGCAAGAAACCGCCGCCTCTTCGCACAAAACGGCCGATCACGATCAGCCTGCAAAAGAAGAAGACAGCAAGAAAAAACACGGCGGCGAAAAAACGGATACCGCGTCAGACAAAAACAAGAAAGAACCAGCAGACAAATCAGAAACGAAGAAAACCGACGAGAAAAAGGAACGGTCATCTCAAAAAACGGCTGATTCAAAACAAGCACAGCCTCAGCAAGACGTGCTGGCCATCGGTGACTCGGTGATGCTGGACATTGCGTCATACCTGCGGCAGTCCCTCCCTCATGTCACCATCGACGGAAAGGTAGGAAGACAAGTCTCTCAAGCACTCCAGCTCACTTCGGAATATGCGTCATTTAATCAGCCGAACAAAGCGGTCATCATCGAGTTAGGGACGAATGGCTATTTCACAAACAGCCAAATTGAATCACTGATCAGCTCCTTTTCAAAAGCCGATATCTATCTTGTCAACACGCGTGTACCGCGGCAGTGGGAAAGCAAAGTAAACGAATCATTGCGCCGGCAGGCCGAGTCACGCAAAAATGTGACGCTTGTCGATTGGCACGCAAAAGCATTGCAGCACCCTGAATACTTCACACCGGACGGCGTCCATCTCATACCTGAGGGATCAAAAGCACTGACATCCCTCATCGTTCAAACAATGAAATCATGACAAAAAAAAGAGGCCCCAAAAAGGCCTCTTTTTCGTATATCATCAGGCAAGTTTCTGTCCGCAATTCGGGCAAAAATTCGCGCCTTCCGTTTTCGTTCCGCAGTTCGGACAGAATTTCGGCTTAGCCGCTCCTTCCGAGCTGTTTGCCGGCGCCGTCCCCTGATCCTGCTGACTTTGATCTTGCTGCGGCTGATTCTGCTGATTTTGATTCATTTGGTTCATCATTTGATTTGCCACATTCATTCCCATCATCATGCCCGCCATGTCTGAGGCGGCGCCGCTTCCGCTCATTTTGCCGGATGACATGCCGTCCGTCATGGAAATCTGCTGATAGCGGTTCACATCGCCCACCATGCCGTAAGAAGCGTTTTTCGTAATCATATCCTGAACTTCCTGCGGATAGTTAAAGCTCATAATATTGAAGCCCGTAATCGACATGCCGTCTCCGATCAGCTGCATATCAAGATCTTCTTGAATCCCTTTTCCGATTTCAAATGAATTCGACTGCAGATTGAACATGTCTTTTCCTTCTCTGGTGATCCATTTCATCAAAAGCTGATCGAGAATAGACGTAATCCGGATTTTAATGTCCTCTACTAAATAGCTGTCTTTGACACCCGCAATCTTATCAATCAATCCGATGTAGTCAATGACCTTGAAGTTAAATGTGCCGTTTGCGCGGATCGGCATACCGCCCGGCATACCTGCCGCCGGAATGTTGATGGCGTTTTTTGTGCCCCACTTCACGGTGAACTCCTTCGTATTCACAAACAGCACTTCCGCCCGCATGCCGCTGTTAAAGCCAAACTTAAACCCTTTTAGTGTCGATAGAAACGGAATGATTTCTGATTCGATATCATAATCGCCGTCATCACGGAAAATCCCTTCAATCTTCCCGTTGTATAAAAAGATGGCATCCTGTCCCGGCCGGATGATCAGACGGCTGCCTTTTTTAATTTCACGGTTGTTCCATTTATAGAAAACCATGTCGTCTCTGAATTCTTCCCATTCCACCACATTTGCTAACTGATTTCTGAAAAAACCCATGTATGCTCAAATCCTTTACATATAAATTAAAAACTTCCCTTGCTTCCGCTGTAACTCGTGCCGCCCCTCGTGACTCCGCCGTCATTGTCATTATCTTTATCTGGCTTTTTTTCTCTTGTAATGTCGGTCCGGATATATGTGTCATGCTGGCTCAGCACTTCAGACGTATCGTGATCCATATACGTGCTGCCGGTGACGGTGACCTTGCCGCCGGAATTGTACACCATCACGGTGACGGCGATTCCGGCCGCGGCTGCAGCGATAATCAGCTGAAACCACCATGTGAGCAGCAGATTGTCAGACTTGTCGTCCGGACTTTTCCCCATATCTTTATAAGCCATCTTGATGTAGGTCTGAAACGCCTTTTCATAATGGCCTGCGGAAATATCTGACGAGATCGTATTTCTGATCGTATTCAGCCGGCTGCTGTTCAAATACGTCTCCGCCTTTTTATATCCGGAGAGAAATACTTCCCGATCCTTCATATCAATTGTCAATATGGCCGTGCTTCCGCTAAAATGACTGTCATAAAAATCACCGGCATACTGTTCGATCTCCTTACCGCCCGTTCCGTTTGCGGTAAGAATGATAAAATCGGTATGGCGCTTTTCTCCCAGCTTCCCGGCCAATTCCTCAAGTTTCTTCGTTTCATCCTTCGTTAATAAATGAGCATTGTCATAAACATATTGCTTCTGTTCCGCGGCAGACGCCGATGTATGTAAAGAAAAAGACAGCATCAGAAAAAGGACGAAGCAGAAGAGACACGCTTTTTTCATCGGTACTTTCATTAAAAACCGCCTCCTATCATAAGTGAGACGAGTCTTAATGCTAAAAACGCACCGGCGGTTATGCCGCCGAACCACGCGGCCACTTTTCCGGCACTGATCGGCGGTTTGCCGACAACCTTGCCCGTCTGCCCGTTCATCGCAAAAATGTGCTCAGCCCGCTCATAGTCGTAGCTGACCATCCAGACCGGAAGCAGTACGTAAAAGCTGCTGATTTTATCGGTCTGAATCTGCTCATCCGTAATGTCAGCCGTCGTATACCCGGAGAAGGTGGATCTGATATAAGAATCAATATAATGGCTGATTTTATCCTTCGCCCGCGGAAAAAGATCGTCATCGGTATAATTGTACTTTTCCGCTATATATCCCGCTAAATAGGCCGTATTAAACTCCTTCAGCTCACTGTATGAGTAAGGCTCCAATTTGTCCATTAATTCATCATTCATTTTTTCTGAAGCGTCGACCGGAATTTTGAGATAATCAAGATTGATATCGCGGTACGCGTTGTAATACTCGGTCTCCGTCACCCGGTATTCTCCATCTTCATAGTGACGCACTCTCGTACAAACGGCATTGACCTGAACCTTGCTGTTTAAGTCAAACATCCAAAACGGCACGTACATGCCGGTTATGCTCTTCACCCGATCGGCAGTCATAAATCCTTTCGGTGTCAGACGGCCGTTTCGGCACCACTTTTTAAAAGCGCTCATGGCCTCTTCTTTACTGATCGTAAAAGGGATCACCATCGAAGGCGCGAGATTTCCCGATAATCGGTCGGCGAGAACAGCGGCTCCTCCGCAAAACCCGCACGTCGTGGCCGTCGTTTCCGCCTCAGTCATTAATACTGCGCCGCAGTTCTCACAACGGTACTCGTTCGCCTCATTTTCGGAAAATCTCGTCGTTATATACTCTTTTGGCAGGCTCTCAATCTGATCCTGCCGCCCGCAGCTGTGACATGTCAGCATGCCGGATGAACTGTCAAAGACCATATCATCGCCGCAGTTCGGGCATTTATAAGAAATGATCATTCTGTTTCTCTCACTTTCTCTTTATATCGGACAAAACTGCAGCCCGCTGTCTATTGATCTTTACTGAAAAGCATTTTCTGCTTAAGCGCCGCCAACTCATCGTCGACACTGCTTTGATTGCTGTCATATTTAGCCGTCAGCTCGTCAATATCGTCTTTCGGAGACGCGTTCAGCTCAGCCATCGCATTGGCGTGATCAAGCGCCCGGTTGACCTTGTCTTCCATTCTGCCGAAAGCTGTCAGCGATTGGCCCGCATTTGACACAGAGGACCCCAATTTGTTCATTCTCTCCTGCGTTTTTGCCACAGACCACTTCGCTTTGATGGCATTTCTTCGCGACTCAAGCTCTCCGATATCAGCGACAAGCTTGTCATGCATTTTGCGCATTTGAGACGCGTTGGAAGAAGCGAGCTGATAAGCCGTTTGCAGTTCAGTCAGTCTTGATTCAACAGCCGTTTTCCTTTCCAAAAATGTCCGCGCATCGGCTTCATTGCCGGCCTGCAACGCTTTCATCGCATAACTTTCCATCTTTTCGGCATCAGCCTGGCATTCCGTTAATGCTCTTTTCGCCCGCTGTTCCTCAGCCATGACAGAAGCTGTCTCCGCTTTCACTTTTCCTAAATCACTGTTCAGATTCCGTAAATATTGATCAACCATTTTTTCAGGGTTTTCAGCTTTATCCAGCAGCGCATTGATATTGCTTGACATAATGTCTTTAAATCTTCCTAAAATACTCATTTTTCATTTTCCTCCCAAAATTTAATAGTAACAAGTTCACAGTTATATATACTGTTTTTTTCGAAAAAGGTTTCATTTCCTCTTGAATTTATGTATTTTTATATGAAAATAGTCTCATTCAGCCCATTTGTGCCGACGGAAATTCCTCACAAGCAGATACAGTGAGAACAAAAAATAAACAAACAGCCCGATCATCAACCCGCTCACTAACGGATAATGCTTCGCAGCATACACAAAGAAATCCAACTGCGAAATCTGTTCCGGACTTGTAATCGTATCCGTCCCATTCAAAAGCTTTGAGAATTTAGCCGTATCATTCCAATCAAACGAATCAGAAACAAGCTCACTCCCCTGATACCAATTGACAGCGGCGAGACAAAGAAAACAAAAAACAGAAAACGCGCATTGCACAATAAGAAAAACATGTTTCATAAAAAAACATTCCTCCGCGGTTCAATATCACAGGCCGTCACACTGTACATGACGGCAGCAGCAGAAACTTGGTTTTACTCAGAACGGATAAAAACATTATTGTATGTACTTCACAGCGGTTCAATTTACTGGATGCCTTTCTAAAGTATACCGTATATCGAAAAGGGTTTCAGACCTAAATAAAGAGGATGCTTCCCGAAGTCCGATGACTTTCAAGAAACATCCTCCATACTTTACAGTGATACTTCAACCTCTTTTAAGCTCGGCAAAGCATCAATCGCACCGATTTTGGTGCACACGAGCGCCCCCACCTTATTGGCAAATGAGACAATATCACGCAGCTTCGCAAAATCTTCGGCTGCCGTCTGAACCTCATCCGTGCGCGCCAGCTGATACAGCGCCGCGCCGACAAACGCATCTCCCGCTCCCGTTGAGTCTATTGATGTCACCGGAATGCTCGGAATGACGTCAATATCCTTCCCATTTGAAAGAAGGGTGCCGCTTTTCCCGAGTGTCACCGCCACAATACCGGCCCCGAGCTCATGAAGAACCGCAACGCCTTCTTTATGATCCTTCGCACCGCTGATGATCTCAAGCTCTTCGTCACTGACTTTCACAAAATCACTTACGGCGATGGCTTTTTTTGCGGTGTTTATAAACTCTGAAACTCTTCCTTTCCATAAATCCTCACGGTAGTTAGGATCGAAGGAAATAAACTGTCCATTGTCTTTCGCAATCGACATCAGCCGTAAATAGGCTGAGCAAAACGGATCAGATAACAATGCCGTCGCTGATCCGAAATGAAGGATTTTCGCATCGTTTACCTTTTCCAGATCAATATCATCCAGCGTAAACAAAGCGTCCGCTCCTCTGTTAAACACAAAGTCGCGCTCCCCATTTTGTTTTAATGAAACAAACGCAAGCGTTGTAGGCGCTTTCTCATCCATGACGAGCATAGAGGTATCGACGTGTACGGCGTCTAATGTCTGCTTCAGAAAATACCCGAACGGATCTTTGCCTGTTTTCCCGCTGAAAGCCGCGTCTCCGCCCAGCTTAGCAATGGCTGCCGACACATTCGCCGGTGCGCCGCCGGCACTTTTTAAGAAATTGCGCCCTTCCGTCAAATCAACATCCACATCGGTACAAAAGAAATCAATTAACAATTCTCCAATACAAATAACAGATTGGCTTCCCACATTATCACACTCATTTATCAATTCTCGATTATAGTTTCAGTATAGTGCTTTCAGTCATAAATACAACCGTTTACATAGAATATTTTAAATTTTACGTATACTCATCTTGCAGCCCTTTGCTCCAGATCAGACATCATCTGCTGATATTTCTTTTCAGTTAAAGGATAAAAAGAAATAAGAATAATAGACAGCAGAATGAACAATCCCGGAATGAGCGCATTCATATTTTTAATCGCATTCAATGACGAGGCGGCCTGTTCGGTATTCGCGGCATACCCGGCGATTCCGAGATAAACGGCCGAAAATGACCCGGCTAACGCAACTCCGAGCTTATTGATGAAACTCATGCTCGAAATCACCACGCCATCAGCCCGGACTCCGGTTTTCCATTCCGCATAATCGACACAATCGGCAACCATTCCCCAAGCAAGCGTATTTAAAGGCGTCGTAAAAAATCCCGAAACGAAAAGCCAAAAGAAAATAAGGGGAATCGAGGAATACGATGTAAACTGAAGGCCCGCATAAGAAATCAGCGATAACGCCGCCGTGATGATCATGACCTGCTTCCGGCCCCGCTTCTCAGAAAAGAAAGGAATAAACAGATTGCTGATCAGCGCGGCGCCGAAAAACAACACGGTTCCTAAAAACACAAATTCCTTATGGCTGACGTTATACGTAAAATAGTACACCATCGTGCTGAGCTTAATGTTAAACCCAATCGCAAACGCCAAAAATGCAGAAACCAAAATGAGCAAAGGCTTGTTTCGGAACAAAACAGACAACGTTTTTTTCATTCCTTGTTTTTTTCTTTTTTCAGGCTGAATCCGTTCCCGCACGGTAAAGAAGCTGAACAGATTCAATGCGATGCTCACCGCCGCATAGATAAGCGCCGTCATCTGAAATCCAAACGCCTGATCTTTCCCGCCGATGGCGTCCGCAAGCGGTGTCGCACAGGAAATCGACAACAGAATTCCGATATAAACCAAAATCATCCGGGTCGTCGTCAGAACCGTCCGTTCCTCCACGGAATTCGTCATCCGACCCGTTAAGCTGTTGACCGGAATCGTCTGCATGCTGAAGGACATCCCAAGCAGAATATAAGTGATGTACGCATAAACCATGTTCCCCGTCTCGCCGAAATGAGGGGTCGTGAAGCATAAGAACGTAAATAACGCAAAAGGAAACGCCACCCACAAAAGATACGGCCTTGCCTTTCCCCATCTTGTATTCGTCTTGTCTAGAATCACGCCCATAATCGGGTCAAAAATAGCGTCCAGCACCCTTACGATAAGAAACAAAGCTGCGATGACCGCAGGCTTAATGCCGCCGACATCTGTATAGTAGAATAATAAGTATGCGTTTACAAACTGAAAGATAATATTGTACGACATATCGCCGAATCCGTAGCCGATCCGTTCCATCCAGGACAGGCCGCGATGTTTCGTCTTTACTGCCGCTGCTTTTTCTGTTTCAATCATCATTTCCCACCCCAAGAATCCGTTTTCATTTTTGATAAGCAAGAGGGAGAATGCAAAGATCCTCCCCGTTCACTCAGCGATTTGGATACACCATCACTTTTAAGCATTCATTTTTGTATTGAAAGGCGCGTTCCATCGCCTCTTGCGTCTTCTCCAGCGGATATTGGTCCGTTACAAGATGCTTCGTGTCCACTATACCGGAAGCGAGAAATTCAATTCCCTTCGGATACGTATTCGCATAACGGAAGATTCCGTATATATCAATCTCGTTATCTGCAATAAACGGCACATTGAGCGGAATCTCGTTCTGAGAAGGCAAACCGACAATCGCCAGTTTTCCGCCCCGGCGCACGGAAGCCAGTGCGGATTGCAATGCCGCCGGATTCCCCGCTGTTTCCCAGGCAGCATCAACGCCTCTGCCATTCGTGATCGTTTTGATTTCTTCACCGGCATCCTGTTCCCGGACATTGATGACATGCGTCGCGCCCATTTTTTTCGCGGCATCTAACCGCAGCGGCTCCAAGTCGGTCACAATAATTGTGCCTGCCCCGTATGCTTTCGCTGCCGCAACGGCCATCAGCCCCACAGGACCCATGCCCATGATCGCAACCGTTGAACCGGGCTGAAGCTTCGTTCTCGCGGCCGCATGAATGCCGACAGAAAACGGTTCGATCAAAGCCGCATCTTCATAGGAAAGTGAATCCGGAAGCGAAAAAACAAAGTCCTGACGCATTTTGATATATTGGACAAACGCGCCGTCAACCGGCGGTGTCGCCAAAAACTGTACATCCGGGCAAAGATTATAACGCCCTTCTTTGCACGCCTCACAGCGTCCGCATGTGACACCGGGTTCGACGGCGACACGGTCTCCCACCTTGAATTGACCGACAGCCGATCCGACGGCGGCAATTTCTCCCGCGCATTCATGACCGAGGATAAATGGTTTTTCCACTACATAATTGCCTATTCTGCCATTTGTATAGTAATGCAGATCAGATCCGCAAATTCCGACAGCCATCACCTTAATCAACACTTCATCATGATTGATGTCAGGCACGGGCAATGTTTCGATTTTGATTTCTCTCGTGTTGTGCATAACCGCCGCTTTCATGTTTTGAGGCACTGTGTGAGTCATTTGGCAAAATCCTTTCTCTGCTTTGAAATGTAAGTGCATACATTTTTGTTTTCTCTATTACTGCCCCTATTTTATCTGCTTTTCCATACGTTCAACAGCCTTTCCTGCTGTATAAAAGGACAGCCGCACTGTACTTTTTAATTTTTCATATACAAAAAACACTGAATTGATAAAATAGTACTAATAGGAGGTGCAGGCTAATGGCTGAACTAGAAAACCGGACACAATTTGCAGAACTGCTGGCACCTGCCGTCAAATCGCTGAAACATCATCCTGATTATAAAGTCAGAAGGAAAAAGAACGAAAAAACAGGACAGTCTTATATAGATCAAATCGCACTCCGATTAGGCGTTTCCTCTAACACGATCAAAAGCTGGATCGGACAGATGGGCGCAAACTACATTCCCGGACGAATTGACGACGGAAAGCTGTTCGGCTTGATTTGGATCATTATCGAAAAGACCGACATGGATCCTGAATGGCTGACCGGCCTTCTGGAAACCACCACCATTCCTGTCATCAAACCCGCATTGCCCGTTTGGACGGCGTCTTGTCTAAAAAAAGCAAAAATACGCCGGAAAGACGGATCATTCGGAGCGCCGAGTGATGAAGATGTTGAAAAAGCAGTAAAGCGGCTGTTTCATGACAGACCAAGCCATGAAACGAATGCGCTTACAGAACAGTCCGTCACGCATAACTTACCGTCACGCCGGACCGGGAACTTTATCGGACGCGGCTTTGATATAGAGGCGATTCGGCAATGGATGCTGTCTCCGTCACCGGTCTGTTTAATCACTGGCTGGGCCGGCATGGGAAAAACAACGATCGCTCTTGAAGCAGCCTACCTTTGTGCCGGCGGTTCACCAGATTGGCCGGCATTCAACAGCATCATCTGGATCAGCGCGGACTGGAAAGGATTGAGCTTCAGCGATTTTTTAAACACGATCGCCTATCAGCTCGGACGCGCAGAACAAATCGACAAATCCATCAACGAAAAACGGTTCGTCGTCCGCAATGCATTAGCCGCTCATTCAAATGAAAAACCCGTGCTGCTGATCGTTGACAGCATTGATACAGCGGAACGTGACATTCACGAATTTATCATCGGCCTTCCGCAAGGCGTAAAAGTCCTCCTTACGGCACGGGAAAACGTAAAACAGACTTACCGGGACGGCCTCGGGGAACTGGCGGCCATCCAGCTGAGCGGCCTTGAACAAACGGATGCCCTTGAATTTTTTCAGCAAGAAGTGCACCGATGTCTGCAAACATGCAACCTCCCGCAAAAACGGGAAAAGCTGGAGCAGCTGCTGCGGCTATCGCCTGACCTTAAGAATGAATTCATCTCGGCAGCCGCCGGCAACCCGAAGGCCATGGCACTGAGCATTGCATACATGTCAGACGACGACATCCCCGCTCCCCAGCTCATTCAAGAACTTAAACAAGCAGGCTACTCATTATTGGAATTGTTTGAGGTTCTCTTTGGCCGCACATGGGACAGATGTCATGAAGACACACGAAAACTATGGCAGACGCTTTGCTTTTTCGCTAAGCCCCCTGATGAGAAAAGCTTGGCTCTAGCGGCCGGATTAGACGTCCGGCGGTTTCATTACGCGATTGAGCAAATGAGGTCATATGCTTTAATACAGCCGGAACGAAGCGAAGGAAGAATTCAATACGCAGCCCATCAAACCGTTGTCGCTTACGGAGAACAGCACTTATCCGAAAATCACGAATTTGCAAAAGAAGCCCGCAGCCGCTGGGCGCATTATTATATTGATTATGCGGAAACCCATATAAAACGGGAACGGCCGAATTCCGTCTATTGGAGCTACCTGCTGGGACGGAATTTAGAGCAAATGAAAAAAGAATGGCCGAACATCCTAAAGGTCATCGAATGGTCGAGCGAAACAGGACAACATGACATCCTGATCAAACTCATCATCCGCATCAGCCATTTTCTAAGCAGAATCAACCTGCCCCTGCGAATCGAATACGGATTAAAAGCCGCCGATGCCGCCCATCAATCAGGCGAACACACGCGGGAAGCTTACTTTCGGATCGACACGGCAGGCTGGGCGCTGATGGAAGTCAATGATTCAGACGGAGCCCTCAGGCAAATAGAAGCCGGCCTGAAGATACTCGAACAATCAGGCGCGCCGGATCACGACGACTTGAAAGTATGGGGAACCGCCCTGCAATCGAGGCTGCTGTTAAAAACCGGAGAACCGGACAAAGCGGCAGCAATGCTGGATGGCATCAAAGATCAGCCCGTCTCCCCCATTATCCGGCACAGGGTTCTTCTGGTCCGCGGCGACCTGAGTTTCGCCCGCTCTCACTACGAAGAAGCCATCACATTATACGAAGCGGCAAACACAACCAGCGCCGCATACGGCGGCGAAAAAACGATAGAAGCCTATTTCAACCTGGGCATGGCTTACGTCAAGTGTGATCAGCTCGAAAAAGCGGAAAAAGCCTTTGAACAAATGCTCTATGACAAACACAACGCCAATCAGGTTGAACTGATCTACTATTATTACGGAATGGCACAGCTGTTGTACCGAAAAGGAGAGAAAACGAAAGCGATGGAATCGAATCAGAAAGCCATTCGTCTGATTGATTCGTGGGAGCCTGGGATTGGGATTCGGGGTGAGGTGGAACAGCTGGAAAAGATGATTAAAGAAAACGACTAGTACGCATAGTCGTTCTGTCAGCAATCTCATGATATTTCTTCATAATAAATAGAATAGGCCAACTCAAGATTCGCAGTAGTTGGCCTATATAGACTTTATCTCAGCTCGCCATCCAAAGGTACAATGACTTCATCTAACGTTTTTCTCCACTGACGCTTCAACTCTGGTCCGTATTTCAATGGTTTTGCATCTGGATGTACGGCTTTGTACCGATCAAATTGCTTGCTATTGATGATTCCCCCGATATTCGGAATAGGATCTGCCCCTATCACATATTGAACTGCAGATAAATGCAGTTCATCTTCTTCCACAAACCAAGTATTTGCAAATTCATGAATTGCTTTGTCTCGTGCTTTCGTGAAAAAGCTTCGTTTCACGACAAGAATATCTTCCTCTTCATCTACGTTTTTCGTATCAATGGCATTTAACATCTCACGGTATACATCTTTAACAGTGTCTGATTTCTCCAGTTTTTGAAGTGCGCTTTCGATCTCATCACGGATATTCTGGTTATTGGCCGAGTATGTTTCTAATAGTCGATCAATATACGTTGAATCAATATCATAGATCTTCACTGCGTTTTCTCCATAGAATTCAATGTCCGAAAAGTCCAGCTCCGGTCCATCTTGACGCTCTTCATCTATAAGTGAACCTTTAATCGTGTTATAGATACCAATATATTCTTCTAGTGTTTTCACCTGTTCTTGAAGTGCTGCTGATTTCTCCATATCATCGTTGTAGTCATCATATGTAACTAACGCTTCGTAAGAATTGTTTAGCTCTTGAAATGCTTTTACGAACTCAATTCGGGTTTCAAGAGATGTGTGCTCATCAATATCGATTGGATTGGGAATTAACGTAGTTAGGACTTTGTGGGCCTTCTTAAAACGTTTCTTCGATTCATCATACGTTGGATAAACAAGACTAGATTCCTCTTGTGCATGAGAATATAACTTCGTCGCATTCTTTACGTTTTGTTCCATTGTAAAAGGTTTACGGAATGTCACAATCAATCCTTTTGTCTTTCCTGGATAAGTACGATTGGTCCTAGAAAATGCTTGAATCAAATTGGCATAACTTAAATTCCGATCCACAAATAACGTTTGAATCGTTGGGGCATCAAAACCAGTCAATAATCGATCGACAACAATGACAAGGTCAATTTGTTTCCCAATTTCTTTGAATTCCCCTTTTTTACGAGCTAACCGATTGTTAATATCGCCGTTATACCGTTCAATATCTTCTATCGACCAGGCAGTATGATAGTAATCGTTATAATCTTTGATGATCTCCATCATTTCATCGTGAGTTTGCTTGGAATCTTCCTCGTTTTCTTGCATTGAATACGTAATTGCAATCCGAGGAAAATCAGGATCTTCAATTGTACGCCCTATTCGGATCGGGTGTCCCGCAAACTCTTTTGTTAACCAATCTGGATCTTTCGTCATTTCTTTAATTGCCTGATAGTAACGTTTCGCCATATCAATGGAACTCGTTGTTAAAATAGCTGATTTTTGCGGGCGGCCGTTTTGAAAATCAAATTTAATATAGGCATTATCCGGCCTAAAAATCTTATGAATAACTTTTTGAATATGTTCATCATTCTGGAACGAAGATGGTTCAAGATATGCTTCTTTTTCGATTCCATCCATTTGATCAATCATATCGTTGATTTCATCATCACTACAATTGGCGTATTTTTCTTGATGACGCAGCAGTTCGAAAATATGATTATTTAATGAAGTGGGGTCAATTGTATCTTCATGCTCTACTTGAAACCCTAAAACAGCACCATCGTCTAACGCATTCTTAATGGTATAGGTGTGCAAAACGTCTCCATATTGGTCACGAGTAGTGCGAGCTAATCGGCCCTTCGCTTGTTTTTTATTTTCATTAAATATCGGTGTCCCTGTAAATCCGAACCAAGTTGAATTTGGAAAGAACCCCTTAATGACCTCCATGCCTTCTGCACTTAACGCACGATGGCATTCATCCACGACAAAGACAATATGCTGCCCCAGCAGTTTCTTAAAGCGCTGAGTGCCTTTTTGCTCCTCTTGCCTTTGGGCATAGCGCAAGGCAGCTTCTAGTTTTTGACGAGTGGTAATAATAACTGTATTGGAATTGGCATCAGACAGTAGAGTATCACTTAACTCCTTGGCACTTCCAGTTCCGACAATCAAGCTATTCGATATTGCATCACCAGAAGAAATACCGGTATTAAACTCGGAAGCAAATTTGGTGAATTCTGTCGTCGTTTGATTATCTAAGTCTTTTCGGTCAATCAGCATAATGGTACGGTCTACACCTGGTTTGCGAGCCAATAACTTGGTAGACACAAAACTTGTCAACGTTTTTCCTGATCCGGTCGCATGCCAAACAAAGCCGGATTGATGCCTCATGGCGGATGTAAACAAGGCTTCTATGGCATGAATTTGATACGGTTTTAACACCACTAGAGCTTTGTTGTCTTGGTCTTCACTCACAATTGTATAATTGGCAATTAAACGGTGTGCATCTGGAATGTTTAACACTTGTTTCACAAATTCATAGAGATTTTCTACTTTTCGATTATCCGTTGTCCGCCAGCTAAAGATCAATTTCTTATGCATATCTTTTGGAAGCGCATTGGCAAAATAGCGAGTCGTTTGTTCGTTGGAAATGACAAATAACTGCAGGGTAGAAAAGATATTGTTTCGAAACATTCCTTCTTCTGCGTATTTCTTAATTTGATGATAGGCTTGGAATACGCCGTCTTTTGCACTGGCCTGTTTTAACTCAATTTGAACAATGGGCAATCCATTAATGAGAAGTGTCACGTCAAATCGCCGATCTCGACCGTCAACGTTTGCTTTTTGTTTCGCTATCTGGTGAACGACTTCGTATGTAGAAATTCCTCCGCCAATGTCTTGATTGGAATATAGCACCAGAGACATCGAACCTAAAGAGACATCTTCACGTTCAATCGTAATTCGAGCTATTCCATTTTCCCCTTTGAGCCACTTAGCTGCATCAAAGGGAGTCTGTGTTTTCGATAATAACTCTGTCTTTATCTTGTCAAATTCTTTATCAGTCATGGGATGTTCCCCAATTTCTGATAGGTTGTTTTGCGTGATTTTTTGACGCAAGTTCTCCCATAGGTCTTCTTCCGATTTTAAATCTGGACGATAATTCCACTGATTATACCCTTCACCTAACACTTCAATCAGGCGGCGCTCTACCTCTGCTTCATCTTTATGCTGGATCGTTGCCATGATTCTCCCCCTCTTTATTCGTTAAACAAACATCTTTTGTAGGAAAGCTTTTTTCGTTACTTTTAAGGCATCTAATTCGCGTTGGTGAAGGGCGATCGTGTCGTCTAGTTGTTTGAAGAAGTTGCCGATTTTGGTTTGTTCTTCAAATGTTGGGAACAAACTTTCGAACCTTAAAAGGTTTGTTGCGCTAATTCCAAATACCTTCATTCCTGTTCCAGCCTTATAACCATACTTCCTAAAAGTTTGGGAGTTAATCAAATAGTAAAGAAACAAAGAATCTATTTGCTTCGGTCTCAAAGCTATCGTATGAAGTCCAGAAACTAATTTGTATGGCACATCTATAGTAATTACTGCAGGTGCGGCTATTCCTTGGTAATCTTCTGAAGCATCAGCTAATACTAAATCTCCTTTTTTCAGAAGTTCATAGTTTCCAGCTTTAATATTTGGCAAATCGCTAAACTCATCTATTATATCGGCAACTTTTGTATGGATGTCACCATAATGTATATATTTGTATCCTGTATATTCAGTCGTCTCGACATCACGAGATAAAGAATATGATTTTACTCTATCCACAATTGAATCTAACTTGTGCTCTTCCCACTCTCCATCAAACCCAGGGAACCGAACCTCCGGCACAGACTCCCCTTCTTTTGGAAACATTTTTTGCAAGAATCCCTGTTTTGTTTGTTTGAGGGTGGTTAGTTCTTGCTGATGAAGAGCGATCGTGTCGTCTATTTTTTTGAAAAAATCTCCTAGCTTCACTTGTTCATCTTTATTGGTAGGTAATGGTATAATTAAATCTTTTACTATAGAGCCTGATAAATTTCCCTGTCCGCCTTGCAAGTAGGTATTAATAATTGTACTTTTTTGTTTCTTAAGCCATTGCATAATAAAGTATGAATCATCATCGAACTTAGGTTTTATTGCTAATATTGCTTGATTAATAGCACCATGTATTTTTGCTATACCAACTTCTCCGCTAGTTGCACCATACAAAGCATACAGGATATCACCTCTTTCCACCATTTTAGCTGATGAGTTATTTAATCCATCTTCCGTTATGAACAGTTCAGTGCTTTTTGAATTAATCTCTGCTGACCTGATAAAAGGAATGCTTCCACCATAATATAATTTATTTCCTGCACTCGGTGTTCCACCCGAATAAGATTCAGTGAAATCCCCCAACTTACGCTCTTCCCATTCTCCACTAAATCCTTCAAATCTCACTTCTGGCACTCGTTTATTTCCCACGATGAAACACCTCTAACGCACCTTTGACCCATTCTGCATTTTCTTCATCATATTGCAATGAAGAAACCATGTCATACAAGCTAGCTTCTAGTTCCGCTTTTTCTTTTCGAATATCTTTGATTTTCGAGCCAATTGCAGCCATATCCACAGGTTCTTCTTCTTCAAACGTATCGACATATCGAGGGATGTTCAAATTGAAATCATTCTCTTTGATTTCCTCGAATGTTGCAACGTGGGCATATTTCTCAACGTCTTCTCGCTTCTTATACGTTTCGACAATCCTATCAATATGTTCTTTAGAAAGTTTATTTTGGTTCTTTCCTTTTATAAACTCTTTACTTGCATCAATAAATAACACATCACGAGTGCTGCGATTTTTCTTCAAGATGATGACTGTTGTTGGGATCGATGTGCCAAAGAATAAGTTTGCCGGCATGCCGATTACGGCATCAATGCTGCCATCTTCCAATAGTTTCTTACGGATTACACCTTCTGCCGCTCCACGGAATAATACTCCATGCGGTAAGACGATGGCCATTGTTCCCGAATCTTTCAAATGGTAGAACCCATGTAAAAGAAAAGCAAAGTCTGCTTTTGATTTTGGCGCTAACTTTCCGTAACGATTGAAACGCGAATCATCTAGGAATGTAGCATCTGCAGACCATTTTGCAGAGTAAGGCGGATTCATAAGAACAGAATCAAAGGTATATGGCTCATCTGTCGGCCAATCTTTGTTCAATGTATCCCCATTGCGTAACCGCATATCTTCTTTATTCACACCATGCAAGATTAAGTTCATTTTCGCTAGGTTAAAGGTCGTTGTGTTTAGCTCTTGCCCATGATATTTTATACTGTCTGGATAATGAATGTAGTTTCGGATATTCAACATTAAAGAACCAGAACCCATCGTGGGGTCAAATACGCTAAACAATTTTTTGTCTTCTTGACCGATTGCGGCAATACGCGCCATCATGTCAGATACTTGGTGAGGCGTGTAAAACTCTCCCGCTTTCTTACCGGCTTCGGAAGCAAATTGGCCAATTAAGTACTCGTAAGCATCCCCAATCACATCTCCATCATGACTGATTACATTGACAGCATTTAATTCTTTCAGTACTTCCGTTATCGTAATGTTTCGTTGTTGATCATCTGATCCCAGTTTTTTTGAGGTCAAATCCACATCATCAAACAGACCGTTGAATTGGTCATATTTCGTAGACAAATCGATAAATGCTTTATTCAAGTCATTCAGCTGAAACGTATTTTGTTTCGCTTGATTGGCTAATACATTGAATAAATGCTTTGGCGCAATATCATAACCTAATGTATCGACTAACGTCTCGATCAAATCATTTTTGATCTCTTCATCCGCTAATAAACTCCGGTACAATTGCGTTTGTTTTTCTTGTGTGTTGTATTCTTCTAAAGATTCATCTGCGATTTCAACGACTTTTTCTAATAACTTATCAGATAAGTATTTGTAAAAGATCAATCCTAATAAGTAGTTTTTATATTCTGATGCATCCATTTTGCTTCGCAAGCTGTCTGCGGCACTAAATAAATTTGAGTGTAATTCAGCCATAGTTGTGTTCCTCACTTTTTCTATTGTTGGTCTAATCTCTTCAATGCCTCTAAATAAAGTTGCTCTTCAAGTTCCGCTTGTTTCTTCGCCAAAGCTTGACGCTTTCTCAAACAGAAATAAGCATTTCCAATCATCCGTTGTTTCTCAATACTTGGTAATTCAATCTCCAATTCTTTTAATATCGCTGGAGTCAATTTTGGCACAGTACTTCCTTGCATGGAAATCGCCATTTGCTTTTTCATTGTGTGCGACTCATTTAATGCATAACATAAATATCGACTATCCAAATCATTGTGTTCAATCATGAGTTTCGCAAAGTTTTGGTTTATCACCTTTCCGTGATGTAAGTTACTCACGATCCCAGCCTTGGAACTGACAAAGCTGAAAACAACATCCCCGGCACTGCTCAAATAGCTTTCTTTATGATTTGACTGTTCAGCACCAAGACTAACTTGTGAGTCTAGAAACGAGCCATCTAAATCATTTATTAAATCCTCATATGTATAAGCAACTAATGTCGGATCATTTTTTTCGTGTCCTCTAGAAAGATTTCTCCCTATTTTAACCGTCACAATCTCTTCAAGTCGCATATCCCGCCCTCTTCAAAAAGTAATTCTTTAAAATTACTGATTTTCATTGCCATTGAATCTTATCACTTCAAAAATACTCCGTCAACATCTTTTATGTACTTTTTAAGAATTACACCACCAAATGTAAGCAAACAGGGTATAGAAATTTTCTCGACTCTGAGATCCTAATAAAAGATGGATCCTTTTCATTAATAGCGCTTCTTCAATTTTCGCTTTTTCTTAGATTCATCAAAGCCGTCAGCTTTACATCCAACTGGAACCGTCTAACGACATTGCCAGTCTCCCAAAAAGTGATTCATATAGGTAAAATAACACAGATCAAATTGATCATTTCACACTTTTGTATCACATTTCGTCTGTTTCTTCATTTTCCCATGGTAAAATCTTGTTGATCTATTTAAATGAAAGGATATGAATATGAAAGTATTTGAAGCCAAAACACTGCTTTCAGAAGCAGATAAACGTGCAAAAGAATACAAAGAATTAAGAAGCCAGATGGTCAATCTTAAAAAAGCCTTCAAAGCCGTAGCTGATTTAGATGACAGTGAGTTTTCCGGAAAAGGCGCTGACAACATCAAAGCATTTTATCATGATCACGCTGGTGTGGCTGACAATTGGATTGATCTAATTGATATGAAGATTGCTTTTTTAACAAGCATTTCAGGCGCTTTAGAGGACGCCAGCTTGTCTGGCGCATACATAGAAGAATCCTTCCTGGAACACGAACTGGCTAATGCCTACACCAAGTCAAAATCCATTATGTCTGAACAGAAGAAAGCAATGAAAGATATCCTACTTGATATCAATGATATTCTTCCGCTTGATTTGTTCTCGACAGAAGACTTCAAAGACGAACTTGCAGATGCAGAGGACAAACGTAAAAAAACAGTCGATAAATTAGGAAGCGTGGACGAAGCACTTGTTACTGAATATGCCCAGTCAGAGCCAATCGAGCAATTCATCAAGAAAGACTTCCAAAAGCTTGAGGAATCTACAGGCAAGGGCAAGAATGCTACACCCATTCACTACAATGCCAATGCTTATCGAGAAAGTGACATACATAAGAAGAAAGGAGATATCGAGAAACAGACTAAAGCTTATCTGAAGATCAAGAAAGATGAAGCAAAAGAACGAGAAATCAAAGAATTAAAGAAGAAACTGGCTGACGGAGTGACGGACCCGGATGATTACTTAGAAATTGCCAAGAAGGTCGGGTATGAGAGTCTTACCCCTGAACAGCTTCAGTATGTGGTACAGCTTGAACAAGCAAAACAGCTGAAGGCTGTCGGTGAAAGTGTAATCAACGCAGGTAAAACGGCATTGGATATCATCGATGGGGTTAATGATGGGCTTAACGATGCGATTGATGATACGATATATGGCATCAAGGACTTGGTTGTGGGCGCATGGGAATTTTCACAACTCCCTATTGAACTAAAACTTACAAAAACGATTACAACAGTCTTAAGTGTCCCCTCCTACCCTAAAATAATTTGGAAAAACATCGTCGATTCATGGAATGATAAAATGATAAATGGCGATGCATACACAAGAGCACATTATATCAGTTATGCGGTCGGTAATATCGTTGGTCCAAAAGGTGCAGGTGCCGCAGTGCAAACCACTGCCAAGCTTTCTAAAGTAGGTAAAGTGGTTGAGAGCGGAACAGCTGCTGCTCATGTAAATAAAGGAATTACAAAAGGCAACAATTTTTTTAATCCCTTTTTTAAAAACAGATATGAACCTGCACTTGTAGGAATTGCACAAGATATTGAGAATACTCACAATGTTAAAAACACACCATTGTTAAAAAGTATAATTGAAGAAGAAAAAAATAATGCTTTTTCCAAAATAAATGTTACTTTTAGGCAAGGATATGATACCCATTTAGTTGAGGTAGAAGATATAGTCAGAAAGAAAAATAAAGGTATTGTCGGCGGTCACAATCTACAGAGTTTTGAGAAGGCATTTATTGATAAAGGTTGGGATTTAAAGAGTTGTATAATTTCAAAAAGGGAACACCCCACAATTGATGGTATCTATGAAATTGAATATGGATTACCTGCATTAGATAGAGAGGGAAATATCAAACCTGGAGAACTAAAAAAAGTTCGTACTCCAAAGACAGTTTATGATCCCGAGAAGATCTCAAACGAACAAATGTTGCAGTGGGGAGAAGAAGCAATGAGAAATGGAGAAGTAGTCGGGAGAAAAGTAACTGGATACGCTAAAAACGGTCTCAAGTTTGAAGGTTATATTGATGAAGCAACTGGAGAAATAACAAATTTTTTCCCAACTTTAAATGATTAAATAATTCGGAGTGAAAATGAAATGGATAATAAAAGTAAAGATTTAATTAACTACTTTTTTCAGGTGATGGGTGATGAACGTTTTTTACGAATTTTAGAGAAATTCTCCAACGGGGAAGGTTATGGTATAGAGAATGTCTGGTGTGTATTTGCTGATGACTACGAAGAGTGGGAAGATGATTACTTTGGAGATGAAGGTATTGCTTTTTATTTCGACTACCCAGCAGTCAAAGAAGATGAAGAAGTAATTTTAGATTACGAAAATTTCTATAAATATTTAAATAAAATTGTTGATCAATATCTAGAACGACACCCAGAAAATAAACCAGACGTAGAAGAGTACATGCAAAAAATTATAGACAAATATAATATTAAGCTATAGAAAAAGCGGCTGTTAATATTTCATTGATGAACATGCTATGTTTTTTGTTTTGAATTTGAAGCTTTAATCGATTACATAATTTAATCGAAAGCCCGCAAGACAGAAAAAAAGAAGCTTCTCACAAGTTCGGTGAACTCATGAGAAGCCTCGAAAAGTTAAATGGCATCAAGAGGGCATTAAAAATGACGTCCGTTGCCGACAAACCCTTGTAAATCAAGGGTTTTTTGTCGGTTTACATCATTCCGCCCATACCGCCCATGCCGCCCATGTCAGGCATTCCTGCGCCGCCGGCGTTTTCTTCCGGTTTGTCAGCGACAACGGCTTCAGTTGTCAGGAGCATTGCTGCTACAGAAGCTGCGTTTTGAAGTGCAGAACGTGTCACTTTTGTCGGGTCAACGATACCTTTTTCGATCATGTTTACCCATTCGCCGGTTGCAGCGTTGAAGCCTACGCCGATTTTTTCGTTTTTCAGGCGCTCAACGATGACAGATCCTTCAAGACCTGCATTGTGTGCGATTTGACGGATCGGCTCTTCAAGCGCGCGAAGCACGATGTTGATACCTGTTTGCGCATCGCCTTCAGCTTCCACTGCAGCGACTTTGTTGTATACGTTGACAAGCGCTGTACCACCGCCGGATACGATGCCTTCTTCAACAGCTGCGCGAGTTGAGTTGAGGGCGTCTTCGATGCGAAGTTTACGCTCTTTCAGCTCAGTTTCAGTCGCAGCGCCGACTTTGATGACAGCTACGCCGCCGGCAAGTTTCGCAAGACGCTCTTGTAATTTTTCTCTGTCGAATTCAGAAGTTGTTTCTTCCACTTGAGCGCGGATTTGGTTGACGCGTGCAGCGATTTTTTCAGTGTCGCCGGCGCCTTCTACGATTGTTGTGTTTTCTTTCGTTACCACAACTTTAGAAGCGCGTCCCAATTGTCCGATTTCAGTAGATTTCAGGTCAAGGCCTAAGTCTTCTGTGATTACTTCTCCGCCTGTAAGAACAGAGATGTCTTCAAGCATTGCTTTACGGCGGTCACCGAAGCCAGGAGCTTTAACGGCAACAGCGTTGAATGTGCCGCGAAGTTTGTTGACAACGAGTGTAGCAAGAGCTTCACCTTCAACATCTTCAGCGATCAGAAGCAACGGTTTGCCTTGCTGTACAACTTGCTCAAGCACAGGAAGGATTTCTTGAATGTTTGTGATTTTTTTGTCTGTGATTAAGATGTAAGGATTGTCAAGAACCGCTTCCATCTTATCAGAGTCAGTTACCATGTAAGGAGATGCATATCCGCGGTCGAATTGCATACCTTCCACAACTTCAAGCTCAGTTGTGAAGCCTTTAGACTCTTCGATTGTGATGACGCCGTCGTTTCCTACGCGCTCCATTGCTTCAGCGATAAGGCTTCCGACTTCCTCATCAGCAGCAGAGATCGCAGCAACCTGAGCGATAGACTCTTTGCCTTCGATCGGCTTAGAAATTTCTTTTAAGTTTTCGATTGCTACAGTTACGGCTTGTTCCATACCTTTACGTACGCCGACAGGGTTAGCCCCCGCAGTTACGTTTTTCAGGCCTTCACGGATCATAGCCTGCGCAAGAACAGTTGCAGTTGTTGTACCGTCACCGGCAACGTCGTTTGTTTTGCTGGCTACTTCAGCTACAAGCTTCGCACCCATGTTTTCAAACGCGTCTTCAAGTTCAATTTCTTTTGCGATTGTCACACCGTCATTTGTAATTAATGGAGAACCGAATTTTTTCTCCAGAACCACGTTGCGTCCTTTTGGCCCTAAAGTTACTTTTACAGCGTCAGCAAGCGCATCGACACCGCGAAGCATAGCGCGGCGTGCTTCTTCACTAAACTTAATATCTTTTGCCATGTTAACGAAACCTCCTCGAATTTTTAAAAATATTTATTTGCTTAGCCGATTACAGCTAAAATGTCGCTTTCACGTAAGATTAAGTATTCAGTACCTTCGTATTTCACTTCAGTACCGGCGTATTTTGAGAAGATAATGCGGTCGCCCTCTTTTACTTCTAAAGCAACGCGCTCTCCGCTTTCCAACACGCGACCTGAACCGGCTGCCACGATTTTGCCTTCTTGCGGCTTTTCTTTTGCAGAATCCGGTAATACGATTCCGCTGGCAGTTTTTTCTTCAGATTCTACGAGTTCAATGACAACGCGATCACCTAATGGCTTTAACAATGTAATAACCTCCTCAATAGTATGAATATGTAATTTTAGCACTCAGCTCTAAAGAGTGCTAACACAGTTATTATAATAAAGAATCTCACTTCCAATTTCAAGTCATAAGAATAAAAAATTTTCACGCTTACATGATTCTCTCTCACACTGATTTTCTCCTTTTTTCACGGCAAGTTCACTTGTGTTACAATAAGAACAAATAAGTTGATTTTATAGGATAAAGGAGTACATATCATTTGAGAAAACAGTATTGGTATATCATTTTGACATATGTTATCATGCAGCTTTCCGCATTGATCGGCATTCCTTTAATGTACAAATTCGGCTATGCGGGCGGGCACCCTACGAATGCGAATCTCACCATGGCTCAGGGGATTTATTCCGTCGTAAGCTTTTTTATCTGCCTGATTATCGTTCTCTTGATTTTGAGAACCGCGCCGAAGCAGACATTAAGAAACGGGAAGAAAGCATCCGCCGGCATGTCCGTTCTCTGGGCGGTCGCGGGAATATGGCTCGCTTTATTTTCTCAGGGAATCGCCGGGATGATTGAGCAGTATGTCTTTCACGTGGACAGCGGTTCCGAAAACACGAAAGCCATTCTCAACATTATTAAAGCCATGCCGCTCATGATTATCGTTTCTTCTATCGTCGGGCCGATTCTTGAAGAAATCATTTTCCGGAAGATCATCTTCGGTGTATTATATGAAAAAACGAATTTCTTTATCGCCGGACTGATCAGTTCCGTCATTTTCGGCATTGTGCATCAAGACCTCACGCACCTGCTGCTGTATACGGCCATGGGCTTTACCTTTGCGTTCTTGTATGTGCAGACGAAACGGATTATTGTGCCGATATTCGCCCATGTCATGATGAATACCATTGTCGTGGTCATGCAGCTCGGCCCCGCCCAAAAATATATTGAACAGCATAGTGAGCAAATGCAATTAATTATTGGAGGATTGTTTGTATGAGGAACCCAATGACTTGGGGCTTGATTTATTTCGCAGTCGGCTGTATCTTTACGTATTTGGCCGCAAGCTCTCCGGGAAGCATGTGGTCTTTTTATTCCATACTGCTGATGGTTTTCGCCGCTTATAATATCAGCATCTCGTTTAAAATGTTCGCCTTCTCATTTAAAGTGAAGAAAAATCAAAAATAATAAAAGAAAAGCCATTTCTCATCATTGAGAAATGGCTTTTTTTATGCTGATACGTCCTGGTCAGATTCACTGCCGGTCTGCCTTTTCCGATACGCCGCTTTTGAAATCAGGATACTGATCTCGTATAAAATGCAAAGCGGAATGGTAATCATCAAGTGAGACAGCAGCTCAGGCGGCGCAATCATCGCGGCGATCACGAGCAGCACAAAATATGCGTACTTCCTGATCTTCGATAAAAACATCGGAGTGATAACACCGAGTCTCGTTAAAAACATGATCAGCACCGGCATCTGAAACAGCAGCCCGAACGGAATCGTCAGCTGCAGCAGAAAATGAAAGTATTCGGTGATCCCGATCACCTGGTTGACATCCAGGTCATTCGAGACCCGCTTCATAAAATCAACGACCAGCGGAAATAAAATATAATAAGAAAACGACACACCGCCGACAAACAGCACGATCGAAATCGGAATATAGCTGAGTGTTACTTTGCGCTCCTTCTCATACAGACCCGGGCTGACAAACGCCCAAATCTGATAGAGAATAATCGGCGAAGTCAAAATGATGCCGATGATAAACGCGAACTGCAAAAAGATAAACAGCGGATCCGTCAGGTTAAAAGCATTAAGGGTGAGCTCTTTTACTTCATCGGCTTTTTGAAGATACACAATGATAGGTTTTGCCAGAAAAAAGCCGGCAATAAAGAAAACCGTAAAGGATAACGCCACAATCAGCAATCGTTTCCGAAGTTCGGCAATATGCTCCACAAGCGTCATTTGATTCACTCTCATACGCGTCATCCTATCTTACTGTTCTTCTTTCTTTTTTTCCTCTTCTTCACCGGCTAATCCCTTAGTAGCGTTCTTAAATTCACGAAGCGTGTCCCCCGCCGCTTTTCCTAATTCGGGAAGCTTCTTCGGACCGAAAATAATCACCGCCACCACACCGATAACCGCCAGGCTTCCAGGACCGATCATGTGCAGCTCCTCCTTTCGCTATTCAATTTCTTCCAAAACAGAATAATGCTTTAAGAAATAAACCAATGATTGAAGCTCTACAGCTAAATCTATATGATGAATTCGAATGTGATCCGGCACATTCAAACGGGCCGGCGTAAAGTTAAGGATTCCCTTGATTCCGAGCGCCACGAGCCGGTCGGTGATTGACTGGGCGGCAACCGCCGGAACGGTAAGAATCGCCACGGGTTCATCCTTTATGTGAAGCTCTAAATCATTAAGATCAAAGACAGGCACACCGCCTACCTCAGTTCCTATTTTACTCTGATTCACATCAAAAGCCATAGATATTTTTGTGTTATTATTTTTTGTGAAATTATAGTGAAGAAACGCCGTCCCTAAATTCCCGACACCGATCAAAATGACGTTCGTCGTTTCATCCTGATCCAGTGTTTTTCTGAAAAATGACAGCAGGTAATCCACATTATAGCCGTATCCTTTTTTGCCGAGCGCCCCGAAATAGGAAAAATCCCGGCGGATCGTGGCCGAATCGACTTTTACCGCGTCGCTCAGTTCAGCTGATGAAACGCGCTGCTTTCCTGAGGCGTGTAAATTCTTTAAAAAGCGATAATAAAGCGGCAGCCGTTTTGCCGTCGCCTGTGGAATTTTTGATTGATCCTTGTTCATGATTGGTCCTCCACTTTATACTCAGATGCATCTCTTTTAAAATCACCGTTTTTGCCTCCTGTTTTTTCCATGAGGCAGGTCGGGCCGATGACCATTCCTTTATCCAGCGCCTTGCACATGTCATACACGGTCAAAGCGCAGACTGAAGCGGAAGTTAGCGCTTCCATTTCCACACCTGTACTCCCTTTCGTTTTTACGCTTGCCTGTATATGAAGAACGGCTTCGGAATCCTTTTCCTCCCAGCCGAATGAAATGTCGACGCTGCTTAAAGAAAGCGGGTGGCACATCGGAATAATCGCTGACGTCTGCTTTGCGGCCATAATTCCTGCCACCTGTGCGACAGCCAGCACGTCACCTTTTCCGATCTCGCGGTTTTTGATTCTGCTGTACACGTCATGCTTCATGTGTACGCTGGATATCGCAGCGGCAGTACGGACTGTTGAAGATTTATCGCTTATATCCACCATGCGGGCACGGCCTTCTTCATTAAAATGAGAAAATCCATTCATATTTAAACTCTCCTTACTTCTGATCATACACTATTTTCTCCCTGATGTCTTATCCTATAATGTTCCAATTCTAATGTATTGTTTGCTGACAGCAGGTTGATAAGCTACACTTAACTTATTATAACAGAGGTGAAATAATATGATGATCTTACAAATTAATCAGCTATCCAAATCTTTTGGCGCTGATCCTATTTTAAACAATATAAAGCTTGAAGTCAGATCTCGGGATCGCATCGCCATAGTAGGCAGAAACGGAGCCGGCAAATCAACTCTCCTTAAAATTATCGCAGGTCACCTTTCATATGAAAAGGGTGAATTAATCAAACCGAAAGAATTAACGATGGGATATCTTGCCCAGCACACTGGCTTGGAATCCCAGCTTACCATAAAAGAAGAACTGCTGAGCGTTTTTGATTTCCTGAAAGCAATGGAAAAAGAGATGCGCTCTATTGAAGAAAAGATGGCCACGGCCGCCCCGGCGGAGCTTGAGACGCTGATGAAAACCTATGACAGGCTTCAGCAGGATTTCAAGGATAAAGGCGGCTATCAATATGAAGCGGACGTCCGATCTATCCTTCACGGACTCGGCTTCGGAAAATTTGACGATTCCGTGAAAGTGCAAAGCCTGAGCGGCGGTCAGAAAACAAGGCTTGCGCTCGGAAAACTGCTGCTGACCCAGCCTGATCTGCTTATTCTGGATGAACCGACGAACCATCTCGACATCGATACGCTTACATGGCTTGAGCATTATTTACAGGGATATTCAGGCGCAATCCTGATCGTTTCCCACGACAGATACTTTCTTGATAAAGTCGTCAGCCAAGTGTACGAGGTCTCCCGGACAGAAAGCAAAAAATACCTCGGCAACTACAGCGCCTATTTAGAACAAAAAGCCGAGCAGTATGAGAAAGACCTGAAGCTGTATGAAAAACAGCAGGACGAAATCGCCAAGCTTCAAGATTTTGTCGACCGCAATCTGGCCAGAGCTTCTACAACGAAAAGAGCCCAAAGCAGACGAAAACAGCTTGAACGGATGGACGTCATGGCCAAGCCGCTCGGGGATGAGAAATCCGCCGCCTTCCGTTTTGACATTACAAAACAGAGCGGAAACGACGTCCTGCGCGTACAGGATGTTTCCATCAGCTATGACGGCCAGCCGCCGCTCTTGAAAAACCTGACCTTCGGCATTACAAGAGGCGAAAGCGCCGCCCTCGTCGGACCGAACGGAATCGGCAAATCAACCTTGCTGAAAACGATTATGAACACGATCAGTCCGGAATCCGGGTCGATCACGTACGGTTCCAATGTCACAATCGGCTATTACGACCAGGAGCAGGCTGAACTGACATCGTCCAAACGCGTGCTGGACGAGCTGTGGGATGAATATCCGGACATGCCGGAAAAAGAAATCAGAACATGCCTCGGCAACTTTCTGTTCAGCGGAGACGATGTCCTGAAACCGGTCCGTTCGTTAAGCGGCGGGGAGAAAGCAAGAGTCGCGCTTGCCAAGCTGATGCTTCAAAAAGCAAACTTTCTCATCCTTGATGAGCCGACAAACCACCTTGACCTGGATAGTAAAGAGGTGCTGGAAAACGCCCTGATCGACTACCCGGGAACACTGTTATTTGTATCGCATGACCGCTACTTTATTAACAGGATCGCCACAAGAGTGCTGGAGCTGTCACCTGATCATGCAGAAGAATATTTGGGTGACTATGACTATTACACCGAGAAAAAAGCCCAGCAGCTGGAACTGGAAGAAATGAAACGGCAGGAAAAAGAGCAGGCTCAGCCTGCCGGCAAGGTCAAACAGGATACGAAAAGAACTTACGAGGAAGAAAAAGAATGGAAGAAGAAAGAACGGCAGCGCCTGAGACGCATTGAAGAAATCGAAGCGGCCGTCTCATCCGCCGAAGAGAAAATCAGTGCCAATGAGGAGCTGCTGTGCGACCCTGACGTGTATCAGGATCATGAAAAAGTACAGACCATTCACGCGGAGAATGAAGCCCTGAATCAAGAGCTCGAAAACTTATTAGCAGAATGGGAGGAACTCTCCTCAGAAGAATAGAAAAAGTCAAGCACCTCTTTAAGGGGTGCTTTTTTATCCACAGCTATCCTCCTTGTCAGCCATTTAAGTAAGCGTTTTATACACACTATCCACAAAATTTTCTGACTTTATCCACTTTACTAACAACTTTCAGTCCCTTATCCAGACTGGATTTCTGAATATATTCACAATCCTGTGGATATGTTAGAATTATCTGTTAATAAGTAAAAAAAGCCTCACGTTTTACAACGTGAGACGATCAAAGGATGTTAATTCCAAACCGGGCTGTCCGTTCATATCATATGAGCCCCGGATCCCCTTTTCAAAAGCAACGGTTCCGGCAGCCGCAATCATCGCTGCATTGTCCGTGCATAAAGAAAGCGGCGGGATGATAAGCTCGGGATCTCCCGAATGGCTGAATTCCTGTTGCAGTGCGGCTCTCAGCCCTTTGTTAGCGGCTACGCCTCCTGCAAGCAGCACTTGTTTAACCCCATATTCTTTCGCGGCCTTAGAGGTTTTTGCCGTCAGTACATCAATGACACTCTGCTGAAAGCTTGCGGCAAGATCCTCCGGAGGAATCACCTCATTTTTTTGCGAGGCGTTATGAAGCGTGTTAATCACGGCTGATTTCAGGCCGCTGAAGCTGAAATTGTAAGACCCTTCTTCCAGCCACGCACGCGGAAGCGGAATGGAATCCGTTCCCACAGCAGCCAGCTTATCAATCTGCGGCCCTCCCGGATAGGGAAGCCCCATCGTTCTTGCCACTTTGTCGTAAGCTTCGCCTGCGGCATCATCCAGCGTTTCACCGATAACCTCGAATGAACCGTGCTCTTTCATATAAACCAATTCCGTATGTCCGCCTGACACAACCAAAGCAAGCGCCGGGAACTGAAGCTCTCCTATCAGCCTGTTTGCATAGATATGGCCCGCAATGTGATGGACGCCGACTAACGGTATTTGATGGGCAAAGCTTAACGCCTTTGCCGCATTGACCCCGATTAACAGGGCTCCGACAAGTCCGGGTCCTTCCGTTACGGCAATCGCATCAAGATCATCAAAGCCCATCTCCGCCTTTGAAAGAGCTTCCTCAATCACAAGGGTAATCTGCTCCACATGATGTCTGGACGCTATTTCAGGCACGACTCCGCCGAAACGTTTATGACTTTCAATTTGAGAAGCGACAACGTTTGAAATGATGTCTTTTCCGTTTTTCACGACTGAGGCCGCAGTTTCATCACAGCTTGTTTCGATTCCTAATACATAAATATCTTGTTTTTCACTCATGTAATGTCACCCACATTAATAACGCGTCTTCCCCGTTATCTGTATAGTATTGTTTTCTGATTCCTCCGGCCTGAAGACCGAATTTCTTATATAAGGATTGGGCGGGATGATTTGAGACCCTGACTTCGAGAGAGAGCCTTCTTGCCTTTTTTTCTCTGCACAATTCTATCGCAGAGCGAAACAGCGCTTCTCCCAACGATTGGCCCCGATATTCCGGCTTAATGGCTATGTTCGTAATCTGCGCGTCATCTATAATAATCCAGATTCCGCAATACCCCGCCAGACAGCCGTCCTTTTCAATGACAAGGTAGTGGGCATACGGATTTTCCAAAAGCTCATGATAAAATGAATCCTTCGTCCACGGAGAAGTAAAGGATGCTGTTTCAATTTCATAAATTTGATCAATATCTTCCGGCCGCATGCTTCGAATCGCCGTTTTCGTTTTCATCCCTATCACCCTATTTTTGAGATTCCATCCATTTCGCTTCAGCCTCTGCCAGACGCAAATAATCCGGAACAAGGCTGTGGACATCCGTTTCTTCTTTTTCCAAGCCTAAAAACGCCAGCTCTGACGGCCGCGGATTATGCTGTGCAGCCGTTCCTATCACTGCTTGAGATGTCAATTCATGCAGAATGGTTTCTTCATGAATGGCTGTATCGTGTCCTAAAAATAAAACCGGAGACGCTTTTTCTTTCAGCATGCCGAGCCAATCAGTCAAAAGGACATTCTGATCAGGAAGAACGGATTGTAATCGGCCGTCCTGATATTCATAAAGTCCCGTATATACCTGTCCGCGCCGGGCATCAAATAACGGGCAGATCAGTCCTTGAAAGTGCCGTCCGTTAGCCGCCACCACCTCCAGGCTCGAGACAGCGGAAACCGGAAGCTTCAGCGACCATGCCAATGTTTTTGCCAGCGTCACACCGATTCTGACACCTGTGTACGATCCAGGTCCTTTCGCCACCGCTATTTTCGTAAGGTCCTGCGGTGTTAGGCCGCAATCCTTCAGCAATGAATTGACAGCAGGCATCGCCCGCACGGAATGATTCTTTTTTAAATATGTAATATACTCCGCCATCACCGTTTTGTCACGAACGAGCGCGGCACCCAGCGTGTAATTTGACGTATCAATTGCCAGTATTGTCATGTTTATTTATCTCCTCACAAAGCGTTTCATACCGTATTCCGAAAGCCGTAAAGGTAATGTCCCTTGCCTCATCACCGGCTCTCTTGATGACGATCTGCAGCCGTTCAGCAGGCAGCTGATCCTGAATTAAATGAGCCCATTCAATTAAACAGACGCCTTGTCCCTCAAAATATTCTTCAAGCCCTAAGTCTTCGCTTTCATCCTCCATACGATACACATCCATATGATATAGAGGAATCGAACCGTCATGGTATTCTTTTATAATTGTAAAAGTCGGGCTGTTTACCACTCTCGTGATTCCCAGTCCTTCGGCAAAACCCTTTGTAAAAGTCGTTTTTCCCGCGCCTAAGTCGCCTTCCAGTGTCAAAATGTCTCCCGGCTTTGCCAAAGAAGCGGCAAGCTTGGCTACGGCTTTCGTTTCTTCGGGGTTTTTCGTTCTCCATTGTAATGTCTTCAAAGTGAGTCACCCGTCTTATTTAAAATGATTGTATCCTTTTTTCTCAAGGACGATTTGTCTCTGATCATTGGCTGTCAAAAGAACACATGCTTCCTTCCGTTCAGATACCGCTCCTATCTTCGCAATCGGAATGCCCGATTGAGTGCAGTAATCAAGCAGAGAAATCCACTCTTGCTGAGAAACCGTTCCAACCAATTCAAAATCTTCACCGCCGAATAACACCCATTTCTTCCACTCGGAATCTGCCTCAGGCAAATCCGGATGCACCGGCAGAAGTTGTTCTTCAATTTCTATCGTAACTGAACTTGCCGCAGCTATTTCATGCAGCTCACTGGCCAATCCGTCACTGATATCATTCAGAGCCGCGCGCTGAAGCTGAGAGCAGAAGCGGCCGACTTGAACTCTCGGAACGGGCCGTTTATGTTTTCGGATAAAATAATCACTCGTGTGAAAAGCAGAAGGAAGTGTTTCTCCCAACAAAAGAGACAGTCCTGCTGCGGACGAGCCGATATCCCCCGTAACAAACACAACATCTCCGGGTCTTGCCGAGCTTCGCAGACAAGCGCAATCCTTCTCAACTTCACCGATGACAGTAACGGTAATTACGGCTTGACCGGAAGCGGAGACGGTATCTCCCCCGATCAAATCCATTTGGTATAGTTTCGCCAGTTCCGCCATCCCTTCATACATTGCCTGGACGTCAGCTTTCTGCCAGCAAGAAGGAACCGCTAGAGACACCAAATAAAACTTCGGAATGCCTCCCATCGCCGCAACGTCACTAATGTTAACAGCAAGCGCCTTATAACCGATATCATGAGGAGAGGAATACTCTAATTTAAAATGGACATTCTCCACCATTGTATCAAGGCAGACAATTTGCTGCATATGGGGTGACGCTGTATAAACCGCACCATCATCACCGATCCCTACATCGACGGAAGGATGATAATGCGAATGCGGCGTAATACTGTGAATCAACTCAAACTCATCCATATATCTCCCGTCTCCCTTTCTGACGCTCTTGTGAAATACAGCTCTTTCTAGTGTATCGGATTATGTTTCAATATCCAAGACTTTAACGATATAAAAGAAAGCTTGGTTAGATACCAAGCTGCCAGCATTAAAAGAAAACACAAAAAAAACGAAAACATGATCGTTTCGTTTACAATAAAAATGGCGGTCCGGACGGGACTCGAACCCGCGACCTCCTGCGTGACAGGCAGGCATTCTAACCAACTGAACTACCGGACCATTTAATTTTTGGTTGCGGGGGCAGGATTTGAACCTGCGACCTTCGGGTTATGAGCCCGACGAGCTACCGAACTGCTCCACCCCGCGATGATAAAATTTTAGAAAAGCTTGGCGGCGTCCTACTCTCACAGGGGGAAACCCCCGACTACCATCGGCGCTGAAGAGCTTAACTTCCGTGTTCGGCATGGGAACGGGTGTGACCTCTTCGCTATCGCCACCAAACCATTGAGAGT
>NZ_JAPNNY010000006.1:0-226689 GCF_027853835.1 Bacillus sp. NEAU-242-2
AGTAACGTCTGTGTGATCTGCATCGTGCAGACCTTAGTTTGACTGACTACGCACATCGCTGTGCGATTTATTTAAAACTTTGAATTAACAGGTACGTTTTGTCTTGTTTAGTTTTCAAAGATCATTATGATGGAGCGGGTGATGAGAATCGAACTCACGACATCAGCTTGGAAGGCTGAGGTTTTACCACTAAACTACACCCGCATTTGAATTGGCGCGCCCGAGAGGAGTCGAACCCCTAACCTTTTGATCCGTAGTCAAACGCTCTATCCAATTGAGCTACGGGCGCTTATCAGACGACTTAACTATCATACTACCAATCAGTTATGATGTCAAGTGTTTTTTCATTTCTTTTCGAAGTCTTTTTTCTCGACTTCATTTATTATACACGCTTTTGAGAATTTGTAAAGTCTTTTTTCAAAAGATCATTTTCTCATTTGTCGTTATCGCTTAGTTCATCAGCGACGTTTAATAATATACCACGCACTTTAAATTAGGTCAACACTTTTATGAAACTTTTTTTCCCGCTTATTATTCCCTTCTATATAATAAATAAAAAGCAGGATTCCCAGGAACCCCGCGTCTATTCAGATTATCCGCTCACCTCGGCTTCTGCGCTATTACGATCTGTTTTTTCATAGGCACGGAAGTTTTGTTCAAGCTGTTCGAGCGACAGACCTTTCGTTTCCGGAAGGAACCTTTTCACAAATATAACGGACGCTATCCCTAACAGGACAAAAATGAAGAAGGTTGCAGACAATCCGATGTTTGCGAGCAGGATCGGAAAAGTTAAACCAACAATGAAGTTCACGATCCAGAGGCAGAAGACAGTGACCCCCATACCAAGCCCCCGCAATCGCAGCGGGAATATCTCCGACAGCATCAGCCAGGTCACCGGAGAGACAGCCCCCTGCTGAAACGCAAGGAAAGTGACTGTTAATGAAAGAACCACATAAGGAAGAGCAGGCGATCCTTTCAGCACGACAGACAGAACTCCGATCAAAAGCAGCACCGCAGTCGTTCCGATCAGCCCCGTCATAAGCATCGGGCGGCGGCCGACTTTGCCGAGAAGCCATATTCCCACAAAAGTCGCGAGCACTGAAATCACACCGTTAGCGATATTGCCGATTAATGCGGCTTTTGTCTCGAAACCGGCATCTTTTAAAATTTGAGTTCCATAATACATAATTGAATTCACGCCGGTGAGCTGCTGCACTACCGCAATTCCGATCCCGATAAACACAATGCGGCGCACCCACGGAACGGCAAGATCCTTAAAGGTCGCCTGCTCCATCTGAGCTTCCTTATGAAAGGCAGATTCAATCTCAGCGAGCTCAGACTTCGCTTTCTCTTCATTCCTTATTCGCCGGAGAACGTGCAAAGCATCTTCTTTTCTTCCTTTAGAAACCAGCCAGCGCGGACTTTCAGGAACTTTCAGCATACCGAAAAACAAGAATACCGCCGGAAGGGCCGCGATAACGAGCATATAGCGCCAAGCGTGAGAGGTATCACCAAGCACATTGCCGATGATAGCATTACACGTGAAGGCAAGCAGCTGACCCGTTACAATCATCAATTCATTTTGGGTAACCATTCTCCCTCGGCTTTCCGCCGGCGACATTTCAGCCAAATATGCCGGTACGGTTACGGATGCTCCCCCGACGGCAAGCCCCAGCAGAAAACGGGAGATGATCATAACCGATACGTTAGGCGCCAGTGTACATCCAAGCGTCGCTGCAAAGAACAAAACGGCAAGGATAAGGATATTTTTACGTCTGCCGTTATAGTCCGACAATCTCCCTCCGAAAACCGCGCCGATCGCAGCCCCCAAGAGCAGGGAGCTCGCCACCATCCCTTCAGTCAAAGCGGTAAGATTAAGCTGGTCAGCTTCCGCCATAAACGGCAGCGCCCCATTAATCACACCGGTATCGTAGCCGAAAAGAAGCCCCCCGAATGTCGATACTAAAATGATGGTTCTCAAAAATGAATGCTGGCTGCTATTTTTATTCATCTTCAAATCCTCCTAGTTTTTACACAGAGATAATATCGGAATATTCAGTTATCAATATTTACACCTCTAACATCTGCATACAAGTTCTGACCGTCCAAAACAGTTATATAAGAAGAAAATGTTCCGAAAGCGTTATCATTTATAGTGATTATTCGCTCTCCCCCTCTCGTCATATTGTTATTTTATAGTTACTTTGTAGTGAAGTTATAATGATATTATTGGCACTCATGTTATTATCATAATTTTAAAAGCGCTTTCAGTCAATAAATATTTCAGGAAATTTTATAACTCACCTTTATATTACCTATATATAATCAATTTTCGTTTTATATCAATTTATTTCCATAACATACTCAATGAATTACCCCTATTATAATCAATAATTGATTACATATTGAAAACCCCCAACTGCTGATTGGGGGTTTTTGTTTTATTCTTTGTTTATTGTAACAATCGTTCTCCCTCTCGCTTCTCCTTTTAAAAGGGCAGGAAGCGTATCCGGCAGCTCTTCAAGTGTAATTTCCTTTTGAATAAAGGCCTCCAGATCTGCAGGCTTGAAGTCATCAGCTAAACGCTGCCATATTTTCTTTCTTGTCTCCATCGGACAGAATACGGAATCAATTCCCAAGAGACTGACGCCGCGCAATATAAACGGAAAGACTGTAGCCGGGAGTTTCGTTCCCGCTGTCAGTCCGCTCACAGCAACTGATCCGCCGTACTGAATCTGACTGAGAACTGAAGCAAGCGGCTCACCTCCGACCGGATCGACGGCCGCTGCCCATTTTTGTTTTTGCATCGGTTTTAACGTGCCGTTATACACTTCGTCACGGTGAATGACCGTCTTTGCTCCGAGGCTCTTCAAATAGCCGCTTTCTTCTTCTTTTCCCGTACTGGCCTCGACCTCATAACCTAAGGTTGAAAGAATGGAGACGGCAAAGCTTCCGACGCCGCCTGTCGCTCCCGTCACCAGCACCTTCCCTTTTTCAGGAGCGGCATGGTTTTCTTCAAGACGCTGGACGGACAATGCGGCAGTGAAGCCGGCGGTTCCGATCGTCATGGCTTCTTTAAGTGTCAGACCTTCAGGCAGCGGCACGATCCAATCTGCCGGAATGCGGGCCATCCCGCTATAGCCGCCAAAATGGGAAACGCCTATGCCGTAGCTTGTCGCAATGACTTTGTCCCCTTCTTTAAAACGGGCGTCCTCTGAAGAAACGACGATTCCCGCTAAATCAATTCCCGGCACGAAAGGATACGAGGTTACGATCTTGCCGTCAGGAATGGCAGCCAAGCTGTCTTTATAATTCACCCCTGAGTAGCAAACCTTAATCAGCACTTCACCCTCGGGAAGGTCCTGAACCGCCAGCTCCCGTACGCTGACTGAAAACCGGTCTTCATGTTGATCGACTACTAACGCTTTAAATTGATCTGTCATCACTACGTCTCCTTAAAATGAATTGAATGGCTTTGGAAAAGCATAAAATAAGTTTGATTTGTTTTCAAATGTCCTGCCCTGTGTAGTATGATCAAAAGTAAAAACAGCGAAAGAGTGGTTACGCATCATGTCTGATAAACAAAACAAAGATAACAAAAACAACAGCAATCAGCCATTACCGGACATTATTCATACCGCCGTTTTCAAGGCGCCGATACAAGTTGTCTGGGATACGGTCTCTACGGCGGACGGCCTGTCTCTCTGGTTTATGCCGAATGATTTCACACCTCAAGAAGACAGTGAGTTTCAGCTGGAATCTCCGTTCGGTCCGTCTCCGTGCAAGCTGCTGGATATTGAAGCGCCGTACCGCCTTTCTTTTTCATGGGATACGGAAGGCTGGATCGTTTCTTTTGTCTTAAAGGAAACGGAAAGCGGGGATACGGAATTCACTCTCATTCACGGCGGATGGAAAGAGCCGGAAGCCGTCATCAATAAAGTCAATCGGAAAAGCTCCGAGATTCACAGTACGATGGATCAAGGATGGAACGGGCTTGTCAACACGAAACTTCGCGGGGCGGTTGAGGCTTAACACAAAAGGACGGACACGCTTTCCGTCCTTTTTTTGATGCCGATACATAAAAACTGAATTTGCAAAGACACTAACAGAAGAACCGAAAACTTCTTTCAGGGGGCGCTGTTTATGTATTATTACAAAGAAGAGCTGATCAATATCATTAAACCGGACAAGCCGGACCCGGCCGCGGCCAAGGTGCTTCAGGAAATTTTAGGCGGGCATTACGGGGAAATGCGGACGATGATGCAATACTTTTTCCAAAGCTCTAATTTCAGAGGAAAAGAAAAACAGTTCCGTGACCTGCTTCGCGGTGTATTTTTAGAAGAGATCGCACACGTTGAGCTCGTCCAGCATACGATTAATGCGCTGCTCGATGAAAGCGGCGCTGAGGGCGCCGGAAATCAGGCAGCAGATCAGGCGCCGCTTGACGAAGCAGTTAAACACGCCAATCCGCACCATTTTATCATCGGGGCGCAAAGTTCTCTTCCTGTAGACGCCGGCGGCAATCCATGGAACGGGTCTTGGGTATACAACCACGGGAATCTGATTTCCGATCTATTGGACAATGTCGTGCTGGAATCAACCGGCGTGCTGCAAAAGACGCGCATTTATGAAATGAGTTCAAATCAGACGTTCAGAGAAACACTCGGTTTTCTGATCGTCCGTGACAACGCCCATCAAAATGCATTTACAAAAGCGCTGGAAACACTGGGTGTCGAATGGGGCAAATTATTTCCCGTGCCGAATTATGATATTGAAAAATACCCGGAATGCCGGAAATTCGTTGAAATGGGTTATCATAATACCCAATTTAATTTCAGACTGGATCCGACACGGATCGGAGAAATTCTGCAGGGAACGACGCCGAGCCGAAACGGCGGCGAATTAAGTGTGTCCGAGCCTCCTAAAGGTTTCCCCGTCCCGGAACTTCCCGAGCTTCCGAATGAGCACAGCCCCGGACTGAAAGATATGAACTTGTAACAAAAAACGCCTGTTTCGGGCGTTTTTTGTTTTTCTGAATATGAGGTTTGAATGTGTTCAAAACGGGGAATATAAGCCGGGAGATCTTGCCATACGGCCGTTATTTTGATGTGAGCACATTTCTGTACATACTTCGTTTCGAAAGTTGTCCTAATTTTCCAGCCGGCCGGCTGGGTATGTTTGAATGATAATGGGAATTATGTAAAGAGAACAATGTCTTTTTTAAGGAGGCAGCGAATGTCTAAGCAAGGAAACTTCCAGAAAACTATGTCACTTTTTGATCTTATTTTAATCGGCATGGGAGCCATATTCGGTTCGGCATGGCTGTTTGCCGTCAGTAACGTCGCCTCTAAAGCGGGCCCGTCAGGCGTTTTTTCCTGGCTGATCGGCGGGGGAATCATCTTATTGATCGGCTTAGTTTATGCGGAACTGGGCGCCGCGCTGCCGCGGACCGGGGGAATTATCCGGTATCCCGTATATTCACACGGACACCTGGTCGGATATTTAATTTCCTTTGTCACCATTGTGGCATACACGAGTCTTATTTCAATAGAAGTCACGGCAGTCCGCCAATACGTAGCGTATTGGTTTCCCGGTTTGACCGTAAAAGGCTCTGATTCGCCGACAATTGCCGGATGGATATTGCAATTTGCGCTGCTTTGCCTGTTCTTCCTCCTCAATTACTGGAGTGTCAAAACCTTTGCGAAAGCAAACTTCATTATTTCGATTTTTAAATATGTCGTACCGATTACGGTAATTGTTGTACTGATTTTTCATTTTCACCCGGGCAATATGACCGTTCACGGATTCGCGCCTTTTGGTTTCACCGGAATTCAGGCCGCGATTTCCACAGGCGGCGTCATGTTTGCATACCTTGGGCTGCATCCGATTGTGGCTGTCGCGAGTGAAGTGCAGAATCCGAAGCGGAACATTCCGATTGCATTGATTGTTTGTATTATCGTTTCTACTATTATTTACACCGTGCTGCAGCTCACTTTTATCGGGGCGATCCCGGCGGATACCCTGAAGCACGGATGGCCGGCTATCGGGACTGAATTCTCCCTTCCGTTCAAAGATATCGCCGTTTTGCTCGGTTTGGGGTGGCTGGCGACATTGGTTATTTTAGATGCGATTTTATCACCGGGCGGTAACGGAAATATCTTTATGAATACGACTTCACGTCTCGTCTATGCCTGGGCCAGAAACGGAACATTATTCAGCATTTTTTCTAAAGTCAATAAAGAAACCGGGACACCGCGCGCCTCCCTTTGGCTTTCGTTCGGTCTGGCTGTTTTTTGGACGCTTCCGTTCCCTTCTTGGAACGCTCTTGTCAACGTATGCTCCGTCGCATTGATTCTGTCTTATGCGATTGCGCCGATTTCTTCTGCGGCGCTGAGAGTCAACGCGAAGAACATTAACAGACCGTTTTATTTAAAAGGGATGAGCATCATCGGGCCGCTGTCGTTTATTTTTACCTCTTATATTGTATATTGGTCCGGATGGCGCACCGTATCCTGGCTTCTCGGTTCTCAAATTGTCATGTTTCTGATCTATCTCTGTTTCAGTAAATATGCTCCCAAAGATGATGTCAGCATACGCCAGCAGCTGAAATCAGCATGGTGGATCGTCGGCTTTTATGTCATGATGCTGATTTTCTCCTATCTCGGCTCGTTCGGCCACGGATTGGGCATTATCAGCAATCCGCTTGACCTGATTCTGATCGCCATCGGTTCGCTCGGTATTTATTACTGGGCAAAATATACAGGTCTGCCGAAGGCTATGATCGACAGTGATAAATGACGAATGCCGGAAAGAAGTATGGTCTTCTTTCCGGTATTTTTATGTTAAGGGGTGACAAAAAAGCGAATATGCGATAAAATGAATGACAGTCATTCATAAAAGGAGGAACCCCTCTATTGGCAAAACAAAGCTCGGGAAAATACGAAAAGATCCTGCAAGCCGCGATTGAAGTCATTTCTGAAAAAGGATTAGACAAAGCATCCATTTCAGAAATCGTCAAAAAAGCCGGAACGGCCCAAGGTACGTTTTATTTATATTTTTCTTCTAAAAACGCACTGATATCCGCGATTGCAGAAAACCTGCTCGACACTACGCTGGACAGAATAAAAGGGAAAACGGACGGTTCTGAAGATTTTTGGACGTTGCTGGACATTTTGGTAGATGAGACATTTCACATCACCCGGCTTCATAAAGATATTATCGTCCTCTGTTATTCCGGTCTTGCCATCGATCATTCAATGGAGAAATGGGAAGCCATTTATCAGCCTTATTATTCCTGGCTGGAAGGCGTGATCAATACGGCCATTGAACAGGGTGAGGTCATCAGCGGCATTCATGTCAGATGGACGGCCAGAACGATTATCAACGTTGTCGAGAACGCGGCTGAACGGTTTTATATCGGCTGTGAACAGGATGTCGATCTCGAAGTATATAAAAAAGAAATATTCAGCTTTCTCAAAAGAAGCTTGCAGAAATGATTGGCGGAGACCGATCATTTTTGACCGCCGTAAAAATGACTGACATTCATTCATAACTGAGGTGACTGTATCATGTATTGGCTGCTTGTATTGATAGCCGGACTGTTAGAAGTAGTTTGGGCGTCCGCCCTGAAGCATGCGGACTCGCTCTTTGATTGGATTGGTATTTTCCTTTTGATTGCCGTCAGCTTTCTGATGCTGATCCGCTCTTATAAAAAAATTCCGATGGCTGCCGCATATACCGTTTTTGTCGGAATAGGCACCGTCGGCACATATGTAACGGGCGTCATTTTAGGCGAATCGTTTTCAATCGGGCAAATATTCTTTTTGGCTTTGCTGTTGTCCGGCATTTTAGGAATGAAGGTATTTACGAAAGAAACTGAAACAAGGGGTGAACATTAATGGCATGGCTGCTGTTATTTATTGCCGGAGCGGAGGAAGTTGTAGCGGCCGTTGCCATGAAACATATTGACGGTTTTAAAAAAAAGTGGCCGCTGATTGTCATGGTAACAGGCTTTATGCTTTCATTCTTTTGCCTTTCCGGAGCGATGCAGGTTCTTCCCACAGGTGTCGCGTATGCGGCTTGGACCGGCATGGGAAGCATCGGCGTTTCGGCCGTGGGCATACTTTGGTTTAAAGAAAAATTCAATCTGTCACAATTGGTGTCTCTGGGGCTTATCCTCATCGGTGTCATCGGCTTAAAACTGACAGCGTGACGGCCTGAGACAGCTTTTTAAACAAAAAACAAAGGACCCTAAACGGGCCCTTTGTTTTTTTATGCTGTTTTGATCTGTTCCGCTTTTCCCGCTCCGACTCCGAAAATGAAAATCAGAACGGAGACTGCGATCAGCATGAATAACGGAACCGTCCAGCCGTGCGTGATGTCATGCAGCAAACCGAATACAAGCGGTCCGAACGCGGCAAGCAGGTATCCGAATGACTGGGCCATGCCGGAAAGCGCCGCGGCTTCATGAACATGCCGGGTCCGCAGGCTGAAGAACATCATCGCCAGACTGAACGCACAGCCTCCCGCAATTCCGATCAAAATGACCCATAGCGGAGTGAGAGCCGGGCTTCCGAAAAGAACGCCGGCAATGCCGATAAGGAAAAATAAAGCCGTCAGTCCGGCGAGTGCGCGCTGATTTTTCATTTTAGCGGCAGCGATCGGCACGATAAAAGTAATAGGCAGGACTGAGAATTGCATTAATGAAAGCATCCATCCCGCCTTACTTGAGCTGAGTCCATTCTGCTGAAGAATTTCCGGCAGCCAGGCGATGACGGTGTAAAAAATAAGGGATTGCAGCCCCATGAACATCGTCACCTTCCAAGCCAGCGGAGACCGCATCAGACTGTTTTTCTTCTCTCCGTTTGTCCCAGTCGTGCGGACGGGCAGTTCACGTCCTCGCATTTGCGGAATCCACATGACGAACGCAATAAAAGAAAGGATAGCCCAGCAGCCGAGCGCGCCTTTCCAGCCTAACCCCGCTGAAGAGGCGATCGGCACGCTGATGCCGGATGCAATCGCACCGCACAGATTCATAGAAACCGAGTAGACGCCGGTCATGATGCCTAAATTTCCGGGAAACTTATGTTTAATGAGACTCGGCAGCAGGACATTGCATACGGCGATCGACAATCCCAACAGGATCGTTCCGAAAAAGAGAGTGCCGATTCCGGCGATGGAGCGCAGCAGAGTTCCGGCTGTCAGGACAATTAATGATGACAGTAAGACAATCTCGGTCCCGAAGCGCCGGGACAATAAAGGAACAAACGGCGACAGACATGCAAAGGCCAAAAGCGGCACTGTCGTAATGGTGCCGGCAGCCGCATTGGTCATGCCGAGGCTGTCCCGAATTGAGGAAACGAGCGGCCCGACCGATGTCAAAGGCGCTCTGAGGTTGGCCCCTATCAATATGACTCCGATGACCAGCAATATCAGTTTTTTACGATGACTTGCTTGCAGAATTTGATGTTCGTCTTCAATTTTCATGTTCATCCTCCATGTGTATTGTATCTTTAAATACTGTGATGTATTGGTTGACGGCCTCCATGGCCTGATCCGGTTTCTGTCCGATAATCGCGGCGGCAAGCTGGGTGTGGATCCGGATAGCAGGGGTGATTTCCAACAGGTTATGGACTGACGCACAAAGCGCCTCCGTCATATGCTCGTATAGATCAGAAAGCATGTTGTTATGGGCCGCCTGTACAATTGTTTTGTGCAGCTTAATGTCGGCTTCGGCATACCGTTTTCGATCTTCATTTTGCAAGGCCGCTTCACATTCATCCAAGCATGCCTTCAGTGCTTTCAGGTCTTCGTCATTACGCCTTTCCGCCGCCAATCGTGCAGCTTCTCTTTCGAGTGCGTATCTGACTTCTAATGTTTCAAGCAAATTTGATTTTTTAATATGGCGGTAAAATGCCGCGCCGAGAACACTGGATGAGCTGACATACGTACCGCTCCCCTGCCTTGTCTGCAGCAGGCCGGCATGTACGAGCGCCCGAATGGCCTCACGCAACGTGTTTCGGCTCACATCAAATTGCTTCATTAAATCCAGCTCAGGGGGAATGCGCGTCCCGACCGGCCATTTATCCGATTGAATTAACGATTCAATTTGCGCCACCACTTGTTCTACGAGCGACAGTCTGCTTGTTTTGGATATCTCCATCAAAACACCTCTGAAATTTGTAGGATGATTCTATCATTGGGTAATATAACATAAAAGAAGCGACGATGTAAATCAGCGGCAACAAAAAAAGAGTGAGTTTTTCTCTCACTCTTCGGCGCTTTTATGAACGTTTTATATTGACTGAGGTCACGACAAACTTGTCATGACGGTGGCGGGAAAATGAATATTCAAAGGGAGTGCCGTTGTCCAAAAAGCCTACATGCTCGACTTCAAGTATCGGGTCATCCGGCCGGCAGCCGAGATATTGCTGATCCATGTCATCCGACTTGCACGCTCTGATTTTTCTGTGTGAGCCCGCGATTTTGAGCTGCAGTTCCCGCGTAATATGATCGTAGATGGAATGGTTGAGCACCTCGTCATTAATGCCGGGTATAAGGCTCGCCGGCATGTATGTTTTTTCAAGAACGTACGGTTCGCCTTCAACAATTCTGAGCCTCACTACATAATAGACGGGAGTCTTTTCATCGATGGCCAAATGTGCGGCGACATCTTGAGACGGAAACTGCACTTCAAACCGGATGACCTTGCTCTTGATATTTTTGCCTTTTAACAAATTGCTCAAGCCGAGAATTTCGTTGCTGACTACGTGAACGTGCTCATCCTGCATGGCTGATTGGATGATAAATGTGCCGTGCCCTCTTTTTCTGAAAAGCATCCCTTCAGCCGCAAGTGTATCAAGCGCCCGCTTCATCGTCATCCGGCTGCACCCGAACTCCGCAGCGAGCGTCTTTTCATCCGGGATCGGCTGATCTATGTCATATACACTGCTTTTAATCCTCTTTCTCATTTCGTTGGCGATTTTTTCGTACTTATTCATCGGTTTCCTCCGGCTGTATAATGTTTGATCTGTATAGACTCCTTACGGTTATCATAAATTTTTTTCCCTGCTTCATCAATGACGTTACAGCCGCCGATATTGAAATTGAAAGGATTTCCTCGAATTTTCTATGGAATCTCCCTCACTATTATGGTAGAATTTTTTGCAGAAACGGACACAGCCGAATATTGCATACATTGTATAACCTCAATGATATGGTTTGAGGGTGTCTACCAGGAACCGTAAAATCCTGATTACAAAAATTGTCCCGTACACTTTTTGTAATCAGGATTTTTTATTTTCTAAAAAATAAAAAAAGGAGTATCTGTACATGAATTTCAAAGTATTTCTGCTTGCAGCATCTACCATCGCAGTCGGATTGGTTGAATTAATTGTGGGCGGTATTCTTCCGCAAATCGCTTCCGACTTAGATATATCCATCGTCAGCGCGGGGCAGCTGATCAGCGTGTTTGCGCTCGGTTACGCGGTATCCGGCCCGCTGCTTTTGGCAGTGACGGCAAAGGCTGAACGAAAGCGGCTTTATTTAATCGCACTGTTTATTTTCTTCCTAAGTAATCTGGTCGCTTATTTCAGTCCCAATTTCGCCGTTCTTATGGTGTCACGGGTGCTCGCTTCCATGAGCACAGGGCTGATTGTCGTCCTTTCTTTAACGATTGCTCCTAAAATCGTGGCGCCTGAATACAGAGCGCGGGCGATCGGCATCATTTTCATGGGGTTCAGCTCCGCAATCGCTTTAGGCGTGCCTGTCGGCATTATCATCAGCAATGCCTTCGGTTGGCGTGTTCTGTTCTTGGGAATCGGCGTATTATCTCTCATTTCCATGCTGATTATCAGCGTCTTTTTTGAAAAAATACCTGCTGAAAAAATGATTCCGTTTCGTGAGCAGATCAAGACGATCGGGACCGCCAAAATTGCCAGCGCACACCTTGTCACCTTGTTTACATTGGCGGGGCATTACACACTCTATGCCTACTTTGCGCCTTTTTTGGAAAGAACGCTTCATTTGAGTTCCGTTTGGGTCAGTGTATGCTACTTTTTGTTCGGTCTGTCAGCGGTATGCGGCGGCCCGTTCGGAGGCTGGCTGTATGACCGTTTAGGAGCATTTAAAAGCATCATGCTTGTGACCGTTTCTTTCGCTCTGATCCTGTTTATTCTTCCGCTGACAACGGTTTCTTTAATCATTTTCCTGCCTGCGATGGTGATCTGGGGATTGCTCAGCTGGAGCCTTGCGCCGGCGCAGCAAAGCTATTTAATCAAAATTGCGCCTGAGTCTTCCGATATTCAGCAAAGCTTCAACACGTCCGCTTTGCAGATCGGCATCGCGCTCGGGTCAGCCATCGGCGGCGGCGTGATCGGACAAACCGGTTCTGTCACAGCAACAGCCTGGTGCGGCGGTTTGATTGTCATTATCGCTGTCGCTTTAGCTGTATTCTCTTTAACGAGACCTGCCTTGAAAAGAAAATCCGCATAAATGTGAGACCGCAAAAAAGCCAAAGGAGTTCCTTCGGCTTTGGCGGTCTTTTTATTTTGCGGCAGCAAGCTCGTCTTCTGTCACCCATTTATGATTGGTTACTTTTTGGCCGCCGTCAGTCGGTGTATAGTCGACCATATAAACGGTTGTCTTTTTGGCTGAATCAATAACGGCTTCGGCACCCTTCATGCCTTTCATATGGGATGCCTCGATCACGGCCTTGTCACCCGGTTTTAACGTTTGATCACCGGTGCCCTTCAGCTCTTCCTGAATGACCCATTTGTGATCTTCGACGCGCTTTCCTCCCGTTTCCGGAGTGTAAGATACACTGTAAACCGTTGTATCATAAGCACCTTTTACGGTTCCTTGCGCATTTTTCATGCCTTTCATATGAGAAGCTAAAATCATGACGTCACTGCCGACTTTATAAGTCGGATTTTCGGCCTTCTTTAAACCTTTCGGCACCTCGGATGAACCTGAGTGATTCATGTCTTCGTGAGAGTGCGTTTCTTTGTCTTTCGCTTTTTCGCTTCCTCCTGAAGATTGGCTGTTGCATCCGGCAAGCGCCAGAACGGGGATCAGGAGAAACATGCTGAATAAAAATAGTCTCGCTTTCATTTCAAGAACTCCTTTGCCTTTTTGATTTTTCATTTTCCCTTTCGTTTCTTCGGTAAAACAAAAAGATGGCCTGTCATTTCTCCTAATTCTTCAACTCTCTCTTTATTGCCTTTTATCAGGTGAAATTGTTCACAAAATGTACACATTAATAGAGATGCAGTATAATTCAATTATCAGATAATAGGGGGAACTCATCATGAAAACGAAGGTTTTTGCGGTGGTATTGGGCGCTGTTTTAATGATTGCGGGGTTGGTTTTGGCAGAAGTTTCGCTTTATATGGAATACATCACAATGGTCGGAGCTATGATTTTTTCTTCTATATTTATGTCAGAGCCGAAAAGAAAATTTCGCGTCATCAAAGGGGTTTGACTTCTCTATTACCGCCGTCTTCTCAGGACGGCGGTTTTGTTTTGCATGTCACTCAGTCTATCCGCAAAGCCGTTTCTTCTGTGCCGTCCTGATATAAAACGAAATGCGGGGCTGTTTGTGCTTTATCACCTGCAAATTCAATTTCAAGCGGCAGCGCCCTGACAAAATAACGGGTTTCCGTCATTGGGAATAATTCGAATGGTGTCTGCCCGTCTATTGTAAGATACAATCGGTTTTCTTTTACCGTCACCGATGCATGTGTGTCATCCTGAAATGAGTAATTGCCGGTAAATCTGCTGTAAATCGCAGGATCGATATCTGCTTTTTTCTGATCCGCCGGACGTTTCGGAATCACGTATGGCTGATCAAATAAGATGTTTACGGCCGCGGCAATCACAGCTTGTTCAAATTGATACGATTGTTCCATATTGCTGAGATAAATCAGTGTTTTGTTCTGGTCAATATACCGGATCATCAGAGTTGAATAGCCCGGCCAGCCTCCGTCGTGACTGATAACCTTCCCTTTTTGGCGGCTGTTTTGAATCATCCAGCCAAATCCGTATCCGAATTGCTCTTCTTCATTCCAATAGCCCGGCGTAAACGCTTGATCTTTAGACTCTTTGCCGATGATTTCTTCCGTATAAAGAGCCTGATCAAACAGATATAAATCTCTAATAGTGGAGTTAACGGTTCCGTCACCTTGAATCCCGTCAAGAAAGACGACATAATCGGTTTCCTCAAGTTCATCCGGCAGCACATATTCTCCGGAATGAACATCATACACATAGCCATATGCATAGTTCGGAATGTTTTCTTTACTCAGCCTTCTGTTATAAATCCGCGTATCGTGCATACGAAGCGGATGAAATACGGCTTGTTTCATAAATTCAGCAAAACTCATGCCTGATACAATTTCTATAATAACCGCTAACACCGCATACCCCGTATTACTGTAAAGCCAATCCTTGCCCGGCGGGAAATAAGCATCCGGTTTATGCTGCTTAAGCATATCGATCACATCTTGATTAACGGCAATTCTGTCCCGGTCCCAATGTGTTAAAAATAACTCCATATAGTCCGGCAATCCTGACGTATGATGGAGTAGTTGCCGAATGGTAATGCCCGGATAAGGAAAATCAGGAAGCCACCGCTCTATCATATCGTCATAACGCAGCTTCCCTTGCTGCTCTAAAATGATAACGCCTAAAGCTGTAAACGGCTTCGATACTGAGGCCAATTCAAAGACCGATTGGTCATTCAGCATCCTCTTTGTTTTCAGTTCTGCAGCGCCGAATGAACCCTGATATAAGATGCGGCCGTTTTCCGCTGCCAATACAGCTCCGTTTATTTCATGTCTTCCGTCTAAAGTGCTGAAAAGCTGTTCAAAAGCTTGTTTTTTCTTATCGTTCATTTCACGAACCTCCATATACAAGCTGATTTACTCTTTTATACGAACAGCCGCTTTAGAAGTTTCAATATTTTTCCTTACTGGAACACCAGTCAGTAAACTGCCGTTCAGGCAGCCGCGGGGGTTTGATGAAGGTCTTTTATTCGCACCATACTGTGCAGGCTTCGAACTCAACATGCTTCTCGTCTTTTTTTGCACCGGCAATTTCCATAGTCGAAAACATCGCACAGACGACGGCTTTGTATTCGTTCATGACGGTTTGAATTTCAATCAGAAACCGTTCGGATGAAGCCGCGTATTCCGTTACGTATTCTTTCATTTTGCCGATAATATCATCTGCCTGACGGATGAAGCCGGCCGCCTCCAAGTCACTCTCAAACTGGTTTTTGTTGATCATATGAATATGCATTTTTCAAGGCCCCTTTCAGCAGCGTTTTGTGGTTATATCCACTGTAAAGGACAGGCTTGGATAAACTTTTAATAAAATATGAACAAAATATGAATTGGCTCATCGGCCTGACCGGCGGGCTTTCGGCTGTGCTCCGTTTCATTTGGACTACCTGAAATAATGACTTCTTTACTCTATGAAAAACAGCTCATATATGATCTAATACCAGTAAAATGAACGTTAGGAGGCGGCCTATGTCAGCAGCAGGAAATCGGCAAAAATTTTGGGTCATGGCGATGCTTATAGCGGTCTTTGCCGTGTTTGTTTTCTCTTTTTCTGAGAATCATTCACAAAAGAACTGGCACACGGCGGTTGACCAGGCGTCAGTGAATGTCTTCGGCCAGCAGATCTTTGAAAAAGACCGTCTGGCAAAAACACTCGACGCACGTGAGGCAGAATCTCTTCTGACTCTTGTGAAACTTGCAAATGAAGAACATCACATCATCTAAAAGCCATTATAAAAAGCCTGTTTCCCTTTGGCAGAGGAAACAGGCTTTTTCCATGTATTATTGAGCATGTTTTTGTTCAATAAACCGGTCGATCCGGGCCAGAACATCCTTCATGTCCATACATTCTTTAAAGCTTTCATTAATGGCTTGAATGCCTTGTTTGTATTTTCCGTTATGCAGCACTTCTTCCGCGGCAAGCTTTACCTTTTCAGCGCTCACTTCATCTTTTTGCACTGTATAGCCTGCATCCAATTCAGTCAGGCGGCGCGCAACCATCGGCTGGTCTTTATCATGCGGAATAACGACCAGCGGCACTTGATAATGAATGCCTTCATTTACACTGTTCATTCCGCCATGCGTGACAAACACGTCGGCCTGCTCCAGCACTTCAAGCTGCGGCACGTACGGGGCGATGATAAAGTTTTCGGGCGCCTGTTTGATTTTCGACATATCGGCTTTTTCCCCGGCGGCAATGACTACTTTTCCTTCAAAATCTGAGAACGCGTCTATGCACAGATTGAAAAACGCTTCCGTGTCCCCGAGCACCGTTCCCATTGAGATATAAATGACTTTTTCATTCTTTAATGAGTCAATCGGGAAGTCGACGCGCCCTTTTCTCTTCGGAAAACTCGGACCGATAAATAAATACTCATCTCCGAATGTCTCACTTTCGGGCTGAAAATATCTGCTTGTATAGACGACGTTCAATTCACCTGTGTTGTTCATAAATTGAACCATGCTGTCAGGGGCGACACCGTATTTGTCTTTCATCTCGGCCAACAGCTCTTCACATTCCCTGTCCGGCTGAAACGGCACGCCCGATTCCGGATGGAGCGGCAGTATTTTCAGACGGTCTTCATTGAACAGGAAGGATGCTGAAGAAGAGATGCCGGGAATGTTGAGATAATCCCGCACCAGCTCTCCCGCACCGAATTTATCATAATAGACGGCGTCGAATTGAATGTCCTCTGCCAGCCGCTGCACAATATGTAAAATCTCCAGTGACGTTTTGATATGAACCTTTAAAAATGCAAGTATGCCGGACGGACTGCCGGGATCAATGGGTGTCATTCTGAGCAGATCGCTGTGAAGATGAACTTTCGCTCCTACTCCTTCCAGTCTGCTTTTGTATTTTTCCGTTGAGATATAATGAACGTGATCGCCCCGTTCGCTGAAGGCCTTTGTCATACCCAAAGTCGGGTTTACGTGTCCTTCTGCGGGAAAATTGATCATCAGAATATGTTTCGCCATTTTTCAAACTCCTTTGCCTTTTTTGCGTCTCTTCCATATCCATCATAAATGACGCGGAAAAAATCATGCAAGGAACATCCGTCAGGTCTTTATGACGGTTCGATGACATCGGCAAAAAAGACAAGGCTTTTCACCTTGTCTATCGTGATGATTCGTCTGTTTCTCCCGCTTTGAGCACGCCTTTCAGATGTTCTTCATCATGCTTGAGATGCTCCGTCATATATTGCACGGCTTTTGTTTTATCGCCCTTTTTTATTTCTTCAAAGACTTTCCGATGCTCATGCAGGATAACCTCCGCACGGTCATCTCCTTTAAAATTAAGAACTCTGCAAAAATGAATCAGCACATTGACATGCTCAAGCAGCATGGCCAGCCGGCTGTTGCGGCTGAAATCCACAAGAAGCCGATGAAACGACTCGTTTAAGGAAATAATCTCAGTCTCTTTGACGCCTTTATTGATGGCTTCTTCCGTCTCCCGCAGCTGTTTTTCAATGAGGTCAATTTCACTCTCAGCCGCTTCATCAATAACCAGTTCGACCGCCAGTGATTCAAGTGACATTCTGATTTGATAAATCTCTTCAACATCCTTAACGGACAAAGAATAAATGACAAAGCCGTTTCGATCGTCTGCTGTCAGAAGCCCGTCCTTTTCAAGGAGCCGCATGGCTTCTCTGACCGGCGACCGGCTGACTCCGAAATCCTTAGCCAGCTGAGTCTCATTCAGCCGTTCACCCGGTTTAAAAATCCCGTCAAATATCATTTTTTTCAATTGGGAATAAAATTGCAGATAATACGGGATTGGCTTATCTAATTTAAAATTATCCATCTTTCCTACCTCTTCATACAATTTAGGCCTTATTGTTACCAAGATCATATAACAGTTTATCTATGGAAGCAACATTCCCGAGCTTGTCAGCATATCGGATGTGGCGTAATATGGAATTATAGCGAACGACGGTCGACGGTCTGCCGTAAACCGAAAACAATTCATTCAGAGGTGACGGAAACATGAAAACATACAAGATTGCCAGCATACCGGGGGACGGTGTGGGGAAAGAAGTCGTTCCGCAAGCGGAGCGGGTGTTGAACGCGATCGCCGAATTACATGGAGGCATTGCCTTTGATTTCACTTCTTTTCCGTGGAGCTGCGAGTATTATTTGGAGCACGGGACTATGATGCCGGATGATGGACTAGAAACGTTACAGCACTTTGATGCTTTGTTTTTGGGAGCGGTGGGGAATCAAAAACTCGTCCCCGATCATGTTTCGCTGTGGGGGCTGCTCATCAAGATACGCCGGGAATTTGAACAGGTGATTAATGTGCGGCCGGCGAAGCTCCTGCCGGGAATCACTTCCCCCCTCGTTAACCCGAAGGATTTTGATCTGATAGTCGTCCGCGAAAACAGTGAGGGCGAGTACAGCTCTGTCGGCGGCAGAATCTATCAGGGTGAGGACGAAATCGCCATACAAAACGCGGTCTTTTCCCGACGGGGTACAGAAAGAGTGATGCGGTATGCTTTCGAACTGGCGGCAAGTCGGCGGAAACACGTCACAAGCGCGACGAAATCAAACGGTATTGTTCACTCGATGCCGTTCTGGGATGACATCTTTAAAGAGGTCAGCCGGGAGTACGCCGGGATTGAGACGGATTCCCAGCACATCGATGCACTGGCGGCCTTCTTTGTCACGCAGCCGGAACGCTTTGATGTCATTGTCGCTTCGAATCTGTTCGGAGATGTGCTGACAGATATCGGCGCGGCGATTATGGGAAGCGTCGGAATCGCTCCCGCAGCCAACATCAATGTAAACGGCAAATATCCTTCTATGTTTGAGCCTGTTCACGGCTCCGCCCCGGATATTGTCGGAAAAGGAATTGCCAATCCTATAGGCCAAATATGGACGGCGAAATTAATGCTCGATTCATTCGGAGAAGAGGAACTGGGCCATCTCCTCTTACAATCTATTGAAACGGTCACAAACAGCGGCATTCTGACTCCTGATGCCGGCGGAAAACATTCAACGGAAGATGTCACTTCCGCTATTATTTCTCAAATAAACAAATAACATTTTATGAGGAGAGAGAAAATGGATTCTTTTCGTGAACAATTTGAAAAGCATGTGACCCATGATTCAATTAAGGTAAATGGCATCCGCCTTCATTACGTCTTTACGGGAAAGGAGGATGCTCCCCCCGTCATTCTCCTGCACGGCTTTCCGCAAAGCTGGGTGACGTGGCGTTATGTGATTCCGACGCTTGCCGCTTCTCATAGAGTCATCGCAGTTGATCTGAGGGGCTACGGCGATTCTGAAAAGCCGAGCGGCATAAACGGCTATGATAACAAAACGATGGCAGGCGATATACAAGGTCTGATGCGCCGCCTGCATATACAAAAAGCGTTAATTGCCGGGCATGACAGAGGCGCAAGAGTAGCAAGGCGGCTCGCTTTAGATGCGCCGGAGCTGGCGGCAGGCCTTGTGCTCATTGACATTATGCCGACTGAATACGTCTATGATTCTTTGACGGCAGCTGAAGCGGCAAAAAAATACTGGCACTGGACATTTCAGGTCGTTCCCCATCTGCCGGAAGAATTAATAAAAGGAAAAGAAGAGGAATATCTTAGATTTTTATTAAGCAGAGGTGACGGGCTTTTTGACCTGCTGGCATCAGACGGCGCCTGGGACCGGTACTTAGCCGCCTGGAAGCAGCCCGGCGCTGTTCAAGCTGCGCTTAATGACTACAGAGCCGCTTATCAAATTGATTTGCCGAGATATCGTTCAGAAAAGGAATCACAGAAAAAACTGGATGTTCCCACGCTTTTGCTGTGGGGAGAAAAAGGGAACTTAGCCGGCCTTCCCGTGCTTGACACATGGAGAGAATCAATTCGTGAAGTCAGCGGATATGAGGTAAAAGGCTGCGGCCATTATGTCCCCGAGGAAAAACCGACAGAAGCTGCCCGCAGGATTATCGACTTTTCAAAAACGGTTTTTTAAGGGGTGCACCACACCGAAACAGACAGACTCTTAAAACCCGGCCTGATGATTTACCCTTCTCTATCACAGGCCGGATCATTCATAAGTGAAATGGTGCTGAACCAGTTCCTCTCTTTTTCCTGCTTGCTGCCTTAATCAAAATAAACGGGTTCATCCGGATGTTTGAGATATGCAAACATCTTTTCAATCTGACTTACCGTATTGCGGGCGGCAGATAGCGGCGGCAGCTCCGTTTCCGCAAAAAAGCCGGCCGCGCTTGTTTCCGTTCCCTCTCTGAGCCGGCCGCCGATGATCTCGCATTTGATAAACACTTTGTAAACGTGGGCGGCGGACGGCGGATGGGAATGGCATTTCTTATCCATTACAGCTAACAGTTTAACGGGCTTTACGTCGATTCCCGACTCCTCTTTTACTTCTTTGACAGCGGTCTCGCCCGGTGAAATCCCGATATCAGCCCACCCGCCCGGCAGCGCCCATCTGCCGTCGCTTTTCTCTCTTACCATTAATATGCTCTGATCTTTAAAAACTGCCGCTCTGATATCAACTTTCGGAGTGGGATAGCCCGTGTCACCGGCGAATACGTCTTTGATGATCCTTTTGTCGATCCCGGTATGTTGCGCCATGATATCCACGCTTATTTTTCTTATTTCTTCAAATCTCTCAATATCATATATGTCTTTGGAATAAGCCAGCCCCGCTTGCGCCGCGGATTGAAGCTGTTTTGCCCATTCAAGCCATTTTGGCTCCATTTTTTCACCGCCCGTTATGTTAATTGACGAAACCCCGAATTGCACCTTGAGAGTACCGGTGCCCATGATCCGTTTCTGCTCCTTGTTTTCTGTTTATGGCGGAGCGAATCCTGCCGGGAAATCAGAAAAAAGCCATTCATTTGCTGAATGGCTTTTTTTCATTTTCTATTTTTCTTTCATGACGAGAACGACGCCTGAAACAATAAGGGCCGCCCCGATCCAGAAGGTTCCTCCGATCGACTCTCCCAACAGCAGCCAGCCGAGCAATGTCCCGGAAAGCGGCTGAAAGAAGAAAAACAGACCGCCGCTTGCCGCATTCAGCAATTGCAATCCGCGATTCCAAAGCATGAACGCGCAGGCGGTTGAGATCACACCCAGATATAAAAGTCCGCCCCATATCTCAGGCCGGGCAAGCTGAGACAAAGGAATCTCCCGAAGCGGGCCCGCTGTAAACGGGGTCAGGATGACAAATGCGACGCAAATAGAATACGTTGTGACGACAAGCGGTGAGTAATGGCCGGGAACCCGTTTCATCAGCACGGACATCAAAGCCCATGTCAGCGCCGCAGCCAGAAGCGAGAGACCGCCGAGCTGGCTCGACATATCGAGATCTCCGTTCCCCACAATGAGCAATACTCCGATCGTCGCCAGCCCTGTCGATATTCCTTTTTTCAGCGTTAACCGTTCTTTCAGCATCAGCCGGGCAAATACAACCATAAATGCGGGAGTGGATGCCGTAATAATCGCACCCATCTGCGCGGTTGATAATTTCGTGCCGATTTCCTGCGTGACGATCGAAACCGTGTTGCCGATCAATCCGATCGCAGCGATCAGTAATAAATCACGTTTATGAACTTTCCAGGATTGGCGTGTAAATAAACTGAGAATCAAAAGCGAAAGAAGCGCCACCGCATATCTCAGCCATACCAGTTCAAGCGGCGGAATGACCGCTACCACTACTTTTACGACGACATACATACCGCCCCAGATACTGGCGGCCAATGCCAAATAAATCGAACCGAACAATGTATTTTTCAATTTGATGCACCCTCCGTTATCATATTAGGTCACGTCATATGCCCTAACGGAGAGAAGCGCAGTCACTTTCCTCCATTAAGGGCGGAGAAGTGCTGCCGGTACATCATGTTCAAATAAGGGCGCTAGAAACATATCGTTTTTCACCTCAATTGCAATCTGATTTTCTCATTATACAAGGTTTGTCAGAAGACGTAAACGAACGGCGGCATCGGCTTTATCGATTGCGGACTTGCAGCTGGATTCTTGTGATCTGATTGTCAAACCCGTCCGCCACAACCTCATCAAGCATATATTCTTCATATGCATAATCGCCCATTTCCAGCCCATACTCTTCAATAAACTGCATGATGCTGCGGTACGCCGATTCCGCTTCATCCCCTATTTGGTACCCGACGGCATAAAGCCCTTTCGGCTTGATATGGAGGTCTCTATTCTCTATGCCTCCTTCTGTCTTCATATAAAAATGGGTGTAGTTGTAGAATTCTTTTTTCAGAATCTGCTCCCGCGCAAACAGTCCGCCGACCGGATGTCCCTGATCGAGTTCATGTACCCGCATATAGCGGATCAATTCGGAAATGGCGGCAGTGTATTGCCGTTCTGGCAAATGGAGTACGGGTCGTCCTATCATAAGTGTCTCTTCATCTAATCGTTGCAATGAGACGGAGGAGAAGTCTGTCTCCAAAGCTTGTTCGGTCAGCTTCACCTTTGTCTGAATCATTCTTTGCAGGTGCTCCAGCTTTTTGATTTTGCTTTCGATTTCTGAAGATTTCTCTTTTAAAAGCGTGATGATACCTTCGGGGGTTTTGTCTGTTAAGAGCGGTTTGATCTGCTTCAAGGACACCCCGACCTCCTTAAACAGACCGATGACCTGGAACAGTTCGAATTTATGATAGGAATAGTATCTGTATCCGTTCGCTTTTTTGATTTCCGGAGAAAGCAGGCCGATCTCGTCATAATGGAACAGGGTTTGTTTTTTTACGTGGCACAGTTTTGCAAATTCACCCGTTGTGAAGTATTTTCTGACGTCTTCGCTCATAATGCCTCCTTGACTATACGGTAACCATATCCTTTATGATGATCATTGTATCCGAGAGAAGGCTGATTCACAAATGGCTTACGAAATGAAAGCTTTACCGTCTCAGAAAAAAGCGGAAGAGGAGTATCAAGTATGACGATTGAAATCAGAGCAGTCACGGAAGAGAACCGTGCCGATATACTGGCGCTTCATGTAAGGGAAAGCCAGACTTCATTTATTGAAACCGCGGAAGAGTGCTTACAAGATGCTGAGGATTGCCGGCATTATCAGCCGGCCGGTCTTTATGTTAACGGGGAATTGGTCGGCTTTGCCATGTACGGATGGTTTCCGGAATATGATGAGGAAAATGAAAACGGCAGAGTGTGGCTTGACCGTTTTTTTATTGATGAACGTTATCAGGGACGTGGATTGGGCAGGCTGTTGCTTGATGCCCTTATCCGCCATCTCGTTCGAATATATGAGTGCAGACGGATTTATTTAAGTCTGTTTGAAGATAACGTGCACGCATTGCGGCTTTATCAAAAATTCGGCTTCTTATTCAATGGAGAGCTGGACTCAAACGGGGAAAAAGTGATGGTGAAAGAGCTGTAAACCCTCTGTATAAAAGCGATTCGGCTTCTTGCCAATCCCTCAAATTTGAGGTAACATAAAGATAATGGACGACGGTCGACGGACGACGATCGATTGTTAAAAACCTGATAAAGCGGATCTGAACATGGTGATCAGGCATCTAAATGGAGGAGAAGATTGTGCTTATTATACTCGTTATGTTTCTTCTCGGGATTATTCTCGGGTTTATCGGCGCGGGGGGAGCCGGTTTTGTCATTGCACTTTTAACTATACTGTTTCACGTACCGATTCATACGGCTTTGGGCACCTCCCTCGCCGGAATGGCTTTCACAAGTTTATCGGGGGCTTTCAGCCACTACCGTGAAGGCAATATTCAGATGAAAATCGGCCTCATCGTCGGCGTTTTTGCGGCATTCGGTTCGTTTTTCGGGGCAAGGCTTACTTCCCTTATCCCCGCAGATTTGCTGCATTACTTGACGGCCGGCATGCTGTTTTTATCTGCTCTGCTTATTTTAGTCCGGTTATTTATTGTAAAAGAAACACAAGAAGATTCCGGACGGCAAAGCAACCTGAACATATGGGTGAAAGCCGTTGTACTCGGTATCATCGCAGGAATCTTGTCCGGAACGTTCGGTATCGGCTCTGCTCCTTTTATCCAAATCGGCTTAATGATTCTTTTGCGCTTATCCATCCGCCAGTCGGTCGGCACCACCATGCTTGTCATTATCCCGCTTGCGGTCGGCGGAGGACTCGGTTATGTGACGGAAGGATTTGTCGATTATATGCTGTTGGTCAAAGTGCTGATCGGAACGATGTGCGGCGCATATGTCGGAGCAAAATTCACCAACCTCGTGCCGAAAGTCATTCTGAAATCAGCCATCTTTTTAACACCGGCCATCGCCGGTTTGATGCTTTTATTTTAAACTGAAACGGGAGGCGGCCGCCTCCCCTTTTTTTCTGTTCTTCACCTGTTTTCGAAGAGCTTTTTCAGCTTTGCTTCCGTTTCGGTATGATCTACCGGCGTATACACACTGCAGCGCAGATCACTGTTGCCCTGAACCTGAAATGAAGTCAGGTTAAAGACCATTTTTCCCGCCTTCGCGTGGCGGAACTCAATTAATACTTCGGGTGCCGAGCTGACTTCGCTCTCATTCCACAGCGTATGAAATTCCGAATACGTTTTCTCCATTTCTTCTATAAACTGAGAATACCACGTATCAGCTACATACTGGCCGTAATACGTTCTGAAAATGGCGATGAATCCTTTCACAAAGTGCTCCCAGTTCACGGCTAAACTTCTTAATTCTTTTCTGGAAAACAATAGCTCTATGAGATTCCGTTTTTCAGGAGGAATTTGTTCAAAATCTAAAAACACGTGAGCCGCGGCCTGATTCCATCCTACGATATGACACCGCCTGTCCGAGATAATGGTGGGGCAATAACGGAGCTCCTGCAGGATTTTTGAAAGCGACGGGCTGATAACCGCTTCTTCCTCCGCGGTAAACGGCTGCTTCACGCCCTCCTCAATGGCAAGCGCGTATAAATAATTTCTCTCATCTTTATTGAGCTGCAGCGCATCGGAAACCGCGTCCAACACGGCTGCGGACACTTTAATGTCTCTGCCCTGCTCCAGCCACGTATACCACGTGGTGCTTACGCCGGCTAATTGCGCGACCTCTTCTCTTCGGAGTCCGGGCGTTCTTCTCCGTGTGCCCATCGGCAGCCCGGCCATCTGCGGAGAAATTTTGGCCCGCTGCGTTTTTAAAAACTCTGAGAGCGCCTGCAATCTTCCTTCTGGTATCATACCGAATCTCTCCTCTCTTACCCTGGTATTTATTATACTAGGATAACCAACAACTTGTAATAGGATAATTGCGAGTTACAATAAATACATACCGAAGGAGGAATGACCATGAAAAGAGTTGTGATCACCGGAATGGGAGTGATTTCACCTCTCGGCAATGATGTGCATACATTTTGGAAACACCTGACGGAAGGAACATCGGGAATCTCTCTCATCGATTCGTTTGATGTCTCCGGCTCCAAGACAAAAATAGCCGGCACCGTCCGTGATTTTGACGCAGAAGAAAGATGGGGCAGAAAAGAAGCGAGACGGCTTGACCGTTTCAGCCAGTTTGCTTTAGCGGCAGCGGAACAGGCGCTTGAAAGCTCCGGGATTCAGCTCGATCAGATTGACCGTGAACGCCTCGGCGTGTACGTCGGCTCGGGAATCGGCGGCATCACGACTTTGATTGATAACGTTCATACTTTAAATGAACGGGGAGCGCGAAAAGTGAGCCCGAGCCTTGTCCCCATGATGATCTCAAACGCGGCCGCCGCTCAAATCAGCATCAGATTAGGCGCGCTCGGCCCCTCACTTTCGCCCGTCACCGCGTGTTCCATCGGCAATACGTCGATCGGGGAAGCATTCAACGCCATTCGGAATGATGACGCAGATATCATGTTTGCCGGGGGAGCGGAAGCGGCGATTACGAATTTGTCATTAGCCAGCTTCGGCAATGCCCACGCGCTGTCAGCGAGAAACGAAGACCCCGCCGCGGCAAGCCGGCCGTTTGACGCGGATCGCGATGGGTTTGTCATGAGTGAAGGCGCAGGCATCTTAGTATTGGAATCATTGGATAGCGCAATCGGCAGAAATGCCCCGATCCTTTGTGAAGTGCTCGGCTACGGCGCAAGCTCTGACGCGTATCATATGGTGGCCTCCCATCCGGAAGGGACGGGTGCATACCTGGCGATGAAAAATGCTTTGAAAAAGGCAAACGTTTCAGCGGAAGACATTGATGTCGTAAGCGCCCACGCGACAAGCACAAAAGCCGGAGATCTTTCTGAAACATTGGCCATCAAGACATTATTCGGAGAGCTTGCGTATGACATTCCGGTTACGGCCAACAAATCAATGCTCGGCCACATGCTTGGCGCGGCAGGCGGCGTTGAAGCCATCGCTCTGACAGAAAGCCTGAGACACGGCATCATCCCGCCGACGATCAATCTGCAGCACCCTGATTCGGCATGTGATTTGGACTATGTGTCAGACGGGCCCCGCCATCAATCGTTAACGATCGGCCTTTCCAACTCATTCGGCTTTGGCGGACATAATTCGGCGATCGTGCTGAAGAAATATGAATAGCGGGCATCAAAAAAAGGAGTGAATCATTTCACTCCTTTTTTGCTTTCTCCGGTTTTGTTGTTAAGGCGAAAAAAGCGATGGAACCGATAACGGATGTCGTGAACATAATTGCCCCCATCGGCACGGCCGTCGCTTCATTCATCCCCACAAGCGGCGACACGATGGAACCGAGAAGAAGCGGAAGCATGCCGAGCAGTGCGCTTGCGCTTCCCGCGCGGTGTCCCTGCTTTTCCATCGCCAATGTAAAGGTGCTTGTCAGCGTCATGCCGATCGTAATCATATAAATAAAAATAGAAATCACCAGTGCCGCCAGCGGCCCGTGAATGATCGTCATGACGAGCAGAACGGCAGTCGCCGTCATCGCTGTAATCACGCCGATTCTCAGCAGGCTTTTTTCGTGAATGATCCCGCCGAAACGGCCGATGATAAAGCTTCCGGTAATGATCGCCAGACCGTTTATGCCGAATAAAACACTGAATACCTGAGGCGATACTCCGTAAATATCCTGATACACAAAAGGCGTTCCGGAGACATACGCAAAGCTCCCGCCGTGAATAAAACCGACCGTCAGCGCATAGCCGATAAATGACCGATCCTTCAGCAGGCTTCCCATTGTCCGCACGGAATTTCCGATGGAGCTCGGAATCCGCTTTTCCGGCGGCAGGGTTTCTGTCAACTTGAGCGCAATGATGAGAACAAGCAAAAACCCGATAAAGGTTAAAAACAGAAAAATCGTATGCCATGATGCAAACGGAAGCAATAAAATCGCGCCTCCCGTCATCGGCGCCACCATCGGCGCGACGGCGGTAATAACCATCAGCAGCGAGAAAAATTTAGAAAGCTCTCTCCCCGTAAACACATCTCTGACGATTGCACGGGATAAAACGAGTCCCGCCGAAGCGGTGAATCCTTGAAGAAAACGGGCAATCACCAGTGTTGAAATGTTCGGTGCAAGCGCGCAAAACAGAGAAAACAAAGCAAATAAAAAAATACATAGCAATAACGGTTTTCTTCTTCCCTTCGCGTCACTTAACGGGCCGACAACAACCTGTCCGATTGTCAGTCCGATCAGACAAGCGGTTAAACTGAGCTGGACAAGCGAAGCGCGGGCGCTTAAATCTTCGGCGATTTCAGGGAAGCTCGGCAGATACATATCTATATTGAGCGGCCCCAGTATCGCAAGCATTCCGAGTAGAAAAGCCAGCGCAAGCCGCTCCTTACCGGTCGGATTATGCAGCATATCGTTCCCACCTTTCCTTTGTCAATCTCTCAAAACATTTGTATATTGTATCATAATTTTTTCTTTATTTTTAAAAGTTTTCAAAGGGCATAAAAAAAACCAAGGGCTGTAACAGCCCTTGGTTCCGGGTCACGCGGTAAAAGGTTTTACGCGTGTTTTTCTTTAAATGCTTTTGCGTATTGATCAGCCGCTATAATGGCATCCGCCACGTCGTCAGCCGTCACGTCAAAAGCGGCATGAATCGTTTCTTCTTCAATCGTCGCGGCTTCTGCCACTTTCATAATGTCCTCTTTAGATGCGTCTTTCAATTTGATGTCTTCAAGTGTGACAGGCAGCCCCAAGCTGATATAAAACGCGATATACCGCTCAATTTCCTCAAGCGAACGTTTTTCCAGCGCCAATTGAACGAGCGTGCCGAATGCCACTTTTTCACCGTGGGTCAAGTGATGGATTTCACCTTCAAGCGCGGTAAATCCGTTATGAATGGCATGCGCCGCAGCTAAGCCGCCGCTTTCAAATCCCAGTCCGCTCAGAAGTGTATTGGCTTCAACCACCGCTTCCAATGCAGGCGTAACGGCTTTCGCTTTCACAGACTCATAAGCGAGACGGCCGTATTTGAATAATACCGCTTCACATTTTTCCGCGATAGCCTCTCCGGCGATTGTCGGAATTCCGCCTGCCATCGTTTTACCGCCATTGGCGATGACACTGCGCGCCTCTATCCACGTCGCCATCGCATCGGCAATCCCTGATGCTAAAAAGCGCGGCGGAGCTTCCGCGACGATTTTCGTATCGACCAGAACCAAGTCAGGATTCTTATGATAAAAACGATAGTTTTCGAACGCGCCTTGTTCAGAATACACGACAGACAGCCCGCTTGTCGGAGCATCCGTTGAAGCGGCCGTCGGCACGATAACGGTGTAGCCGTTTATTTCATCTGATACGGCTTTGGCCGTATCAAGCGTTTTACCGCCGCCGACTCCGATGACAATAGTCGCCCCTGCTTTTTCTGCGATGCCGGCAATTCTTTTCATTTCTTCCTGGGAGGCTTCGCCGTTGAAAACCGCCTCTTCAGAAGAGATATTGCTTTTCTTTAATTCAGCCGTCACTTTATGGCCCGCGATATCCCATACGGTTTTGTCCGCGATGACGACGGCTTTTTCACCAACACCCTCCAGATGTCCGCCGATTGTTTCAATGGCGTTTTTTCCCTGCACGTATTTGGCCGGACTGATAAAAATTCGTTCCAATGTCATCATCCCTTCTTCGTTGTCTCTCATTACATTTCTCTTATTGATAGAGCAGAAATGAAAACTCTTCTGATATCATTCCTCGTTTTGGTTTGATTCAAACCTCATATACACTGCTGAAAAATCAATTTTCACGGCATTGACAAGATGTGAAGGTGTCTATATAATCTTCGATATTGAAGCTGATCATTCTTTACTGAATGAACAAACGAGATTGTGAATGATTCGTCTTAAAAATTATTTAGTTCTGCTGGATAATTTTTGAGGCGTTTTTGTTTTTTATATATTTTTGACTGCGGAGGAGGTTTGCATATGAAGAACATTTGCAAGGATATACTGATGATTATGGCCGGAGCCTTTCTTATCGCGGCGTCCGTGGAATTTTTCGTCATCCCGAATCATTTAGGGGACGGCAGCACCGTGGGAATCGCTCTCGTTTTATATTATCTTTTCCATATACCTGCAAGTATTACGACTCTGGTTGTAAATTTGATTTTTATCGGGTTGGCTTATAAATTTTTAACGAAAAAAACGATTTTATACACGATACTCGGTACGGGAATGACTTCTGTTTTTCTCAGCATCGTCAGCTTTATTCCATTCGGCGTGCACGACATGGTGCTCGGGATCGTATTCGGCGCTCTGCTGATGGGAGCGGGGCTGGCATTGATCTTTATCGCTGACGGATCTACCGGCGGGACCACGCTTTTGGCGTATTTATTGAATTACACAAAGGGCTTTAACATCTCCAAAAGCATGTTTTATATGGATTGTGTCATCATTTTCGCATCCGTTTTAGCGATCGGAATCAATCATATGCTGTATACGTTTATATTCGTTTATCTGTGCGCCAAAATCGTCGATATTGTCATTGAGGGTTTCCATAATAAAAAAGCCCTCACCATTATGTCTGACCAATACGAAGAAATCGCCAAAGCCATCACCTCCGAGTACGGCAACGCGGCGACGATTTTTTACGGATACGGGTATTACGGCAGCAAAGACAAGCGCATTATCTATGTTGTCATTAAAAAGAACGAATTGCTGAAAATCAAAAAACATGTTCAAAAAATTGATCCGAAATCATTTATCGTTATTCATGAAGTAAAAGAAGCTGTCGGAGGGCAATTCGGGTTTACAAACCTGCCTGCCGCCGCAAATGAAAAATAACCGCCTGCAGTGTATAGCTGCAGGCTTTTTTTATTCGGCTCTTCCCCGCTCAAAGGTTTTTTACATCTTTCAATCGAAGTAGTAAATGAAACCTTTTTTGATGGAGGAACATAAAAAAATGAATATCAAAACTGAAAGGCTCGTCATTCGGACATTTGAACCGGAAGATTGGCAGGATGTCTATGCGTACACCTCAAATCCGAGTGTCATGAAATATATACCAGAGGGTGTCTTTACCGAAGAAGATGCCAGGAAATTCGTTACTGAAAACAGCGGTGAACATGCCGGGAAGTTTCCCGTTTTATTGAAGGATGAGAAAACGGTCATTGGCCACATTGCTTTTTTTCAGTATTTTGGCGATCATACGTATGTAATCGGCTGGGTGTTTCACCCGGAATACCAGGGCAAAGGATATGCTTCAGAGGCGGCGCGCGCCGTGCTGGCTTTCGGGTTTAAAAAGATGAAATTACACCGGATCATTGCGACATGTCAGCCGGAAAACATGGCTTCGCACCGGGTAATGGAAAAGATCGGGATGAGGCGGGAAGGCTTTTTTAAAAAATGCATCCCCCATGATAATGAATGGTGGGATGAATATTATTATGCCGTTTTAGAAGAAGAGTGGGAAGCCCCCAATCTGGAATAAAAAGGCTTATACCCTTTGCTTTTACAGATAAGTGTATGCTACACTGTTCGTAACAAATACGAAGGGATGATGGGTGGACAATGATTAACTAATCTTATTTTGACCGTTTGAAATCAAATATTTCAAATCAGAAAAAATAGGATTAGTCTGCCCATTTTCTATACGATACGAGAAAGCTATGTAAAAATAGCTTATTTGATCATGCACAGGTACGGCTAATCCTTCCAAATCAATTGGGAGGATTTTTTTGTCCTCCCTTTAAAGCGAGGGATTGACATATGAAAGAAATGTTAAAGTTAAGCGGCATCAGTTATGAAATCAACAGCGTTCCCCTTTTTGAACAGATCAGCGCGAGTGTCCAGCAAGGCGACATCATCGGCGTTATCGGTAAAAACGGCGCCGGCAAATCTTTATTGCTGCAATTGATCTGCAATCAAAAAGCGCCGTCACAAGGACAGATCCAGATGATGCAAGATGTGAACATATATATGGTGGAACAAGAAACGGAAGCTTATAATTCCGGCCACCCGGAGCCTGCGGAGGCAGCCCTGTTAGAAAAGTGGAACGTGCCCGCACGCGCCTTTTCGCAATTAAGCGGCGGAGAAAAATTGAAAGCCCGTCTTGCCAAAGGTTTCTCCTCCTCAAGCGGCCTTTTGTTATTAGATGAGCCGACGAACCACCTCGATCAGCACAGTTTAGAAATACTGCTGAATCAGATCAGGAATTACAAAGGCACCATTATTTTCGTTTCACATGATCGTGCTTTTATAGATGCGGCGGCGACAAAAATCTGGGCCATCGAAGGAAAGAAACTCATTGAACATAAAGGGAATTATTCAAGCTATATGGAGGTCCGCAAACAGAGAAGGCTGACACAGCAGCGGGAATATGAGAATCAGCAGCATATGATCAGACGGATTGAAGCTCAAATGAACGAGCTGAGCGCCTGGTCAAAAAAAGCCCACGCCCAATCAACGAAAATAGAAGGCTTTAAAGAATATCACCGCGTAAAAGCAAAACGCACGGACGCCCAGATTAAATCAAAGCAGAAGCGTCTTGAAAAAGAGCTTGAAAAAGCGAAAGCAGAACCGGTTGAAGCGGAGTATGAAGTCCGTTTTTCCATTGAGCACCGCAAAAAAGCGGGAAAGCGTTTTTTAGAAGTAAGTGATGTCACAAAGTCATATGAAGGCCGAACGCTTTTTAAAAACGTGAATTTCACTGTGATGCACGGTGAAAAGATCGCGATTACAGGCCCGAACGGCAGCGGGAAAACAACATTATTGAAGGTCATCCTCGGTCAGGAAAAAGCGCAGGGCGGCATATGGATTTCTCCGTCTGCAAACGTCGGCTATTTAACCCAGGAAGTATTCGACCTTCCGCTTGATAAAACCCCCGAACAGCTTTTTTACAAAGAAACGTTCGAAGCAAGGGGAAATGTTCAATCCCTCATGAAGCATTTAGGATTTACCGCAGCGCAATGGACGGAACCCATCGGCAAGATGAGCATGGGAGAGCGGGTCAAATGCAAGCTGATGGCGTTTATTCTGGAGGAGAAAGATGTGCTGATTCTGGATGAGCCGACAAACCACCTTGATCTGCCGTCACGCGAGCAGCTTGAAGACACTTTGGCCCGATACGACGGAACGCTCATCATCGTATCGCATGATCGTTACTTTGTCGAAAAGACGACGGACATCCGGCTTGATATCTCAAACGGCAGCGTCCGAAAACAATGGAAAGAATCTCCCTCCGTCAGGGATGATGCTGAAGAACTGCGATTAAAGCTTGAAACCGAACGGCAGGAAGTCCTCGGAAAACTCAGCTTCATGACTCCGGCTGATAAACAATATCGTGAGCTTGATCAAAAGTTCAAAGAGCTGACGGAAGAAATCAAGAAGTTGAAATGAATGTAAAAACCCGTGATTGTCACGGGTTTTTTTGAAAAGTTCACATATCATGAAGAATAATTTCAAACTGATTTGTACAACCTACGTTCAGATTTATACGAGAAGGTTCAGAAAGAAAGGTTCAGGTGAACGCAGGATGGCCAAACGCATCGGAATTACGGGAAACATTATGGCTGATCAATCCGGCCCTTTCCCGGGTTATAATCGGGCATATGTCAATAATGATTATATTCAGTCTGTTTCTGAGGCCGGCGGTGTGCCATTTATATTGCCGGTGATTCAAGAGATGGCGCTTTTAAAGGAACAGGTCTCTCATGTTGACGGCATCATTCTGTCCGGCGGCCAGGATATAGACCCGCTGTTTTACGGCGAAGAACCTTTACAGGCTTTAAGAAAGACCTTTCCTGATCGGGATGCCTACGAGAAGGAGCTGATTCTCACGGCGGTTGCTTTAGAAAAGCCGATTCTGGCAATCTGCCGGGGGATGCATATGTTAAACGTCACTTACGGGGGAACTTTATATCAAGACCTGACACACGCTTCGTTTGCTGACATTAAGCACGATCAAGAAAAAGATCCGCCGTTAAAAACCCATCATGTTTCTTTTGAAAAAGGGACACGTCTCCATTCCTTGTTTGGCGATTCAGCGCGGGTGAATTCATTCCATCACCAGATCATAAAAGAGACGGCGCCTTCATTTAAAGCCGCGGCTTATGCGAAAGACGGGGCCATTGAAGCGATTGAACGAACGGGTGAATTATTTGTCGTCGGCGTGCAATGGCATCCCGAAATGCTGACAAAAAAACATGAAGACATGAAAAAGCTTTTTTCTCTGTTCATGAATGCGGTCAGCACATAAAAAAAGCAGATCATAACGATCTGCTTTTTCATTTTATTCTTCCGGTTTCTCCGGTGTTTTGCCTTGTGTCAGCTTATGGCCTTCGATATCCACGTTCGGAATGATTTTATCCAGCCACTTCGGCAAGTACCAGGCCGCATGTCCCATCAGCTTCATGACACTCGGAATGATGGTCATTCTTACAATGAACGCATCGAAAAGAACACCGAAGGTCATTGCCAACCCCATGGATTTGATCGTAGAGTCCCCCGCGAAGATGAATCCCGCAAAGACGAAAATCATGATCAGTCCCGCCGCTGTTACGACAGGTCCGCTATGTTTCAATCCGGCATGGATGGCTTGTACCGGATTTTTTGTTTTGACATATTCTTCTCTCATTCTGCTGACAAGGAATACTTGATAGTCCATCGCCAGCCCGAAAAGAATACCGATGGCTAAAATAGGCAGGAAGGCGAGAATCGGACCTTTTTCCGGAATGCTGAGCAAGCCGGTGAAATTCCCATCCTGCAGAACGAATACCGATAACCCGAGTGTAGCGGTCATCGTCAGCAAAAAGCCGACGACGGCGGCAAGCGGCACGAGAAGCGAGCGGAAAACAACGGTCAGCAATACAAACGCAAACCCGACAATAAGAATGGCGAATTCCGGAATCGCATCGTTTAACCGGTCTGAAATATCAATATTCACCGCTGTTGACCCGGTGACGAGCAGGCGGGTGCCGTTTTTGTCTGATCGTTTCCGTATATCCTGCACTAACTCTTTCGTTGCCTTATCATTCGGCCCGGTTTCAGGCACTGCCGTAATGATGGCATAATCCCCTTTTTGATTCGGCATGGCAGGTGTGACGCTCGCCACATTGTGCAAGTCCTTTATTTCTTTCACGGCGTCTTGAAATGCTTCACTTTTGTTTCCCTTGACCCCTTTTGCATCGGCAACAATTGTCAGCTTGCCGTTAAAGCCCTCGCCGAATCCTTTAGACAACAGATCATAGGCGCGGCGGTCCGGGCTGTCTTTCGCTTTCATTCCCGCATCAGGCAGCCCCAGCTCTAAATGCATGGCCGGCAGACTGATGACGGCTAAAAGAATAATGCTGAAAATGCTTAACAGAATAGGCTTCTTTGTAACGAAGCGTCCCCAGGCATTCGTGTCGGCGCTTTTCTTTTCTTTCTTCTTGTTTGATTTCGGAATCATCCGTTTTCCTGCAATTGACAACACCGCAGGCACCAGCGTTACTGATGCCAATACAGCCATCAGCACACTGAGTGCCGCAGTCAATCCCATCGCAGACATGAACGGAATGCCGACAACGGTCAATCCGCAAAGCGCGACGATCACGGTCAGTCCCGCAAAAACGACGGCGCTGCCAGCCGTTCCCGCAGCTTTAGCGATCGATTCATTTTTTTGTACACCTTCGCCCAAAAACTGACGATGCTTCGTAAAGATAAACAGCGCATAATCAATCCCGACGGCCAGGCCGATCATTCCTGATAATGAGAGACTGACGGAGGCTATCGTAAAGATCTGTGTCCCAATTAACGTCAGCGCGACGCTTACACCTAACCCGATCAGGGCCGTGACAATCGGCAGCCCCGCTATGACTAATGAACCAAATGTAATGGCCAGAACGACGAAAGCCAGCACAACGCCGACAATTTCAGATACACCGCCGGCTTCAACACCGGCCCCCGGCACATCGCCGCTGAGCTCCGTCTGCAGGCCCTTGTCTCCGGCGGCGGACAGACTGTGTTTAATATGTGAAACAGACGCATCCGTAATGTCATCCGCCGCTTTTTTGTACGTAATATCGGCATATGCCACTGATCCGTCTTTAGAAATGGTTCCTGTTTCAAAAGGACTTGCAATCGAAGCGACTGAATGATCTGTTTTGATCTTCTTTAATGTCTCTTCAATCGCTTGTTTTTCCGGTTTTGACGTCAATTTCTTCCCGTCTTCAGCTCCGAAAATAACCCGTATGCTTCCTTTATCGGGCCCCTTTGAAAATTCTTTTTGAATCACATCCATCGCCTTTTCAGAAGGTGTGTCGGGAATTGACATATCCTCAGAAAAAGCAGGTTTTAACGAGATGGCGATCACAATCGAAGCGATCAGTATCACGAGCCACGCACTGATCATTTTGAATCGGTTGCGGGCAGACCATCCCCCTAATTTATATAAAAAACCAGACATCGAATACTCCTCTCCAATCATTACTTTCTGCCTAATTGTAGTTCACATTCACATAAAAAAAACGTACATAGGGGCATGTACGTTTGGGCAGTTTTTCATTATATATTCAGTTTCAGAATGCCTTTTTGCATGGCAATGGTGACGGCTTCCGTCCGCGAATCAGCGCCTAATTTGTTATAAATCGATGTTAATCTCGCTTTTACCGTCCGCTCAGAGATTCCTAAATCGAAGGCGATCGCTTTGCTTTTATGTCCTTTCGCCACGGCTTGCAGAACTATGATTTCCTTGTCCGTCAGCTGTGTTTCATTGGCATTTGCCCGTTCCATTTTCATTTCCCGGAAACGGCGCAAGATGTCCGGCTGCAGAAGCACTTCTCCCCTCACCGCCGCATCCATCGTATGAAATAAGGTTTCTGAGCTTGTGTCCTTCAGCAGATAACCGTTCGCGCCTGATTCGATGCCTTCTATCATCAGATGATCTTCATTATAGGTCGTCAAAATAATGATCGGCACATCAGAATGCTCTTTTATCTGTTTAATGGCTTCCAGCCCGCTCATTTCCGGCATGTACAGATCCATGAGAATGACATCGGGCTTTAGTTCCTCTGCAAGGCGGACGGCGGTTTTCCCGTTTTCCGCCTCTCCCGTTATGGTGTAATGGTCATTTGTTTCTATCAAAAGCTTCAGACCTTCTCTGACGACAAGATGGTCATCTGCTATTAACACTTTATACATGTTCCGCTTCTCCTTGAATTGGTATGATGATCTCAATTTGAGTTCCCGCTGCTCTGGCGCTTGTTATACGGAAAGTGCCATTCATCATATTGACGCGTTCTTGTATCCCAAGCAGCCCGTAATGTCCGCTTTTTCTCATTTCTGTTCCGGCATCAAAGCCTTTCCCGTCATCTTTGACGGTTATGCGGATCTGTCCCTCTTCTTCCTGAACGGACACCCAGACATTCTTGGCTTCTGCATGCTTGGCGGCGTTAGTCAGGCCTTCGCCAATCATGTAAAGGCAATTCTCCGCCGTATGAACGTCAAGCACATGATGCACGCTGTAATCTAAAAAACAAGACAGCCCGGAGGCTTCTGTAAAATGGTTGATTTGTTCAGTGATGCTTTCTTTTAAGAACCCGATCTCTTCTGATTTGCTGCGAAGGTTGTCAATGGCCGAGCGCGCATCAGCCAATGTGCCCTTCACTCTATCCATTGACTGGCTGATGATGTCTTTCGCTCTGTCAGTGTTACCCTTTGAAAGATGAACATGCACCGCTTCAAGCTGCATATGCAAGCTGACCAGCCCTTGTGCAAGTGTATCGTGCAAGTCTCTCGCCATCCGCTGCCTTTCGTTTTGAAGCGTCAGCTGTTTCACTTGCCGGTGAGCGAGCTCTAATTTTTCAAGCGTCATCTGTGTTTTGATTTTTTCATCAACTTGCGCGAAAAATGTTGCCGCATACGTGATAATCACGATCATGATGGGAGCGGCGATAACGATGAAACGAAGCAGATGATGCGGATGCTCCTGGTGCAGGGCTGCTATGGACATTAAAATGAAAAGATAGAGTATGAGCAGCGTTTTGCCCTTATCCGCCATTCCGATAATCTGCCCGATTAAAAAGGCATAGAGACCGATGACCGCCGCGATATAGCCGCCGGTCATCAAGTTAGCCGATGTATATATGATTAATCCCTGTATGATGAAATAAAGAAACGTTTTTTTCTTGACCCAGCGATAGGAATGCCAGTGCAGCACGGCAAAAATGACGATCAATATCGTGAATAACAGCAGCAATAAAACCGTCCAGCTTTCATAAATGTACTGCAAAGAGACTGATGCGGCATATACCATAAAAATAAACGCCAGACCGGGCACCCGAAGCGCAAGCATATGCAATGAGCGTCTGTCACGGGAGACATAGTCTTCTTGATGTTTTGTACCAAACAATCTCTGTCCACTTCCTTTTAGCCGACCGGCCTCACGATGTTTTATTCTATTTGTCATCATACCATAATCGCCTGCTTCTCACCTTCCCCTTCTGTCCTGCATGACGGGTGAAAGAAAAAACAGCCTGCGGGATTGTTCGCGGGCTGCTTTTGTTCATATCTTTTTTATGACCTTTCCCGGGTTTCAGCGGTCTCGTCTCCCGCGCGGCAAAACCGCCCGCGCATCAGAAAAACGTTCAGGACACCGACAGCCATTCCATGTGAACAAGAGGAAGCGATTGTGCTTCCTCTTTTTTAATGTACCGTCAGATTTCTTCTCTCTTTTTTTATAAACAAAATTTGTAAGACTAGAGCTCTTTTCTCAGGGGAAATTAATTATGTAATTGAGAAGAGGAGGTTTAAAAAACGATTATGGAAAAGCGTGAATTAGCGGCTCACGAGTCGCTGGACTTACATGAAATCATTAACTTCAAGACGCTTTGTGTAGCGAAATCCAAGCTCATGCAAGGGCTTGTGTTTGATCAGGATCTGAAAACGTTAATGGAAAAAGACGTTCAGCAAGCCTCGCAAAACCTTGCTGATCTGCAGGCGGTTTATGAACGGGCATCTTTTCAGGCTCCTGTTCCTCAAAACCGGCCGACTTCGATCATTAATTGAAAGGAAGGTAAGCATCATTGAATCATGACTATTTAGATCCAATCAATTCATTACACGTCCCTGAACTCGCAGATATGACATTCGCAATGGATTTTCTTTTACGGGCAAAAGAAGGCGTCAGAAATACCGCCGTCGCTTTAACAGAAACCGCTTCACCTGATGTAAGAGCTTTGCTGCGCAAACAGCTCATGCAGGGAATCGCGATGCATCAGGAAATTACCGACTTGATGGTCAGCAAAAAGTGGTTTCACCCGCATGATCTGAGCGAACAGTATAAACTGGACCAGCTCTCTGCGAAAAATACCCTCATGGTCGGAAACATGAATCTGTTTCCCGTTGAAACGAACAGAAAAGGGATGTTTGACCGCACACCTGATGAACACTAACACTGGAGGTATTACAGCATGAAGGCCGTAACGTATCAAGGAGTGAAAAACGTCGTAGTCAAAGACGTGCCTGATCCGAAGATTGAAAAACACGATGACATGATTATAAAAGTCACAAGTACGGCAATTTGCGGATCAGATTTACATTTAATCCACGGACTCATTCCGAACTTGCAGGAAGACTATATTATCGGGCATGAACCGATGGGCATTGTGGAAGAAACCGGTCCCGGCGTGACGAAAGTCAAAAAAGGCGACCGCGTCATTATTCCTTTTAATATCGCCTGCGGAGAATGCACTTATTGTAAAAATCACCTGGAAAGCCAATGTGATCAATCAAATGAAAACGGCGATATGGGCGCTTATTTCGGCTATTCAGGGAGTACCGGCGGCTATCCGGGCGGCCAGGCCGAATATTTACGCGTCCCTTTTGCGAACTTCACCCATTTTAAAGTCCCCGAAACATGCGAAGAACCGGATGAGAAATTGAGTGTTATTGCCGATGCGATGACAACCGGTTTTTGGAGCGTTGACAATGCCGGCGTAAAAGCAGGCGATACGGTCATCGTTCTCGGCTGCGGGCCCGTGGGCCTTTTCGCTCAAAAATTCTGCTGGTTAAAGGGAGCGAAACGCGTCATAGCCGTAGACTATGTCAACTACCGTCTCCAGCATGCGAAACGGACGAATAAAGTGGAAATCGTGAACTTCGAAGACCACGAAAATACGGGCAGCTACCTGAAGGAAATCACCAAAGGCGGCGCCGACGTTGTCATTGACGCCGTCGGCATGGACGGAAAAATGACAGATCTGGAGTTCCTCGCCAGCGGATTAAAACTTCAAGGCGGGGCCATGAGCGCATTGGTCATCGCGTCCCAAGCGGTGCGAAAAGGCGGAACGATTCAGATTACGGGTGTGTACGGCGGCAGATACAACGGGTTTCCCCTTGGCGATATCATGCAGCGGAACGTCAATATCCGATCAGGACAAGCTCCGGTTATCCATTATATGCCGTATATGTTTGAACTGGTGTCAACCGGCAAAATTGATCCGAGCGATGTTGTAAGCCATGTCATTCCGCTCAGTGAAGCGAAGCACGGCTATGAGATGTTTGACACGAAAACAGATGATTGTATTAAAGTTGTACTCAAACCTTAGAGAACGGAGGCTACAGAAATGGCCAGCGCCTTACATGAATTACTCGAAATTCAGGAGATGGCTTCTTTTAAGTCACTTTGTCTGACGAAATCCAAAACCATGAAAGCGCTCGTATCCGATCCGCAGCTGAAAGAAATCATGCAGCAGGATGCGGATACATCAACAAGGCAATTGCAGGAATTTGCCTCGATTTTATCTGATGCAAAGCACGAATAGGAGATGAATAACGAATGAATCCGATTATGGAATACTTGACGGGGATGGATGCACTGACAGACCAAATTGTCGCTATGGATTTATTGAATTCGGCAAAAAGCGGAGTCAGAAACTATGCGATGGCGGCGACGGAAGCCGGAACGCCTGAAGTGAAAGCGATCCTCACCCGTCACTTAGAAGAAGCCATCGACATGCACGAGCAAATCTCACGCTATATGATGGAAAAAGGCTGGTATCATCCGTGGAACACAGATGAACAAGTCCGGTTTAATTTACAAAATATTGATACGGCGCTCCGCCTGCCCGTCCTATAAATGTTTTGCTGCTGAGACAGCACCTCTGGCTCAAGCTTCAACGAAACAGCTCTGCAGCTTCTCCAGCCTTTCTTCGGGCTGTTATTGGGGCTTGCAGCGGTGAATGCGTGCGTGGCAGCTGCCGGGCGTTCGCAAGAGAAGGCAGAACAATTTGTTCTGCCTTTTCATTATCTGCCCCATTCGAGCGATTATTCACGTAGCTTGAACTCCCTTAAACGCACTCATCACAAGATCATGCACATAGGAATCATTCACCTCATCACCTGTGATCAACAGGCGATAGAAAATCGGTCCGTAAATGAGATCGATGCTTACTTCAATATCAAGATTCTCTCTTAATTCACCTTTCTGAATTCCCTTTTCCAGAAGGCCTTTCGCTTGGAGGCGGCGGGGCTGGAAAAATCGCGTGCGATATTCTTCCGCCAATTTTGCATCCAGCTGTCCCGCACCGATTAATTCCTTAATAACGGTTCCTTCCCGGCTTGTCAAAAACTTTGCTAAATTCGCGGCGTGGATCAATATATCTTGCACTGTTGATCCTGTATCGGGCACAGGCAGTCTGTCCGTAGCGGTCGAAAGAAAGCTGTCCATGATAACGGCAGCCTTGTTTGACCACCATTTATAAATCGTTGCCTTACTCACTTTGGCACGCTCTGCAATTTTATCGACTGTCACCGCGTCAAAGCCATTTTCCAACAATAGGTCATAGGCAGCAGAAAGAATCGCCTTATGTGTTCCTTCATCACGCGGCCGTCCTCGTTTACTCTGCACATGAATCATTCCTTCCCGAATTATAAACGATACGTTCAGTATACTTAACATGATAAAAAAATAAAACAGAAGCCTATTTACAAAACTGAACGTTCAGTATATTATTTACTTATAAAAACTAAACGTACAGTTTAGTAAATGCTCAACACTCCGCAAACCTTAGCACTAAAAATCTATGGAGAGGAGATGAATCAGCAAAATATTTATCAAACCTCATAAAATCATTAAAAAGGAGTTCATTCACATGGCTACGTTAAACAAACAAAAAGCAGATCAGAGAATCTCAACCAGTTTAACCCTTCTTCTCGCAACGGCATGCGGTATCATTGTCGCTAATCTTTATTATGCACAGCCCTTGGCAGGATTCATTAGTGCGGCAATCGGGCTTTCTCCAAGCAGTGCCGGATTGATTGTCACGCTGACTCAAATCGGATACGTTGCCGGCCTACTGTTTCTCGTCCCTTTGGGAGATATTATCGAAAACAGAAAACTTGTCGTGGTATCGCTCCTACTAAGCGCAGCCGCTCTAACTCTGACAGCATGTGTGAAGCATGGAACACTGTTTTTAGCCGCTGCGTTTTTCATCGGACTGGGATCCATCGCAGCCCAAGTGCTAGTTCCGTTCGCATCATACCTTGCACCAGATGCCGCACGAGGCCGGGTTGTCGGCAATGTGATGAGCGGCCTGCTTCTCGGTATTATGCTTTCCCGTCCGATATCCAGTCTGGTCGCTGATATATGGGGGTGGAATGCCATATTTGCTTTATCCGCCGCGTTAAGTGTTGTCCTGGCAATCGTCTTATCAAAAGTGCTTCCTGCCAGAAAACCAACAGCAAACACAAGCTACACCGTCTTACTCGGTTCAATGTGGAAGCTGCTGCGCACGACTCCGGTCTTACGCCGCCGTGCCATTTATCATGCGTTTGTATTTGGAGCTTTCAGCTTATTCTGGACGACTGTACCTTTATTATTGTCCGGTCCTGCTTTTCATTTTTCTCAAAAGGCAATCGCGCTGTATGCATTAGCGGGCATTGCGGGTGCAGCGGCTGCACCGATAGGCGGCCGTCTGGCTGATCGCGGCTTGACCCGGCTTGCCACCGGAATCGCTCTCGGTGTTGTCATCGTTTCTTTATTACTCCCGCTCATGATTCAGAGCAGCTCCCCCGTCGGAATAGCAGTTCTGGTGGCCGCAGCTATCCTGTTGGATATGGGGGTATCTGCCAATCTCGTACTCAGTCAGCGTGCCATTTTTTCGTTGGCACCTGAATTTCGCAGCCGATTAAACGGATTATTTATGGCAATCTTCTTTCTGGGCGGCGCTGCAGGCTCATCAATCGGAGGATGGGCATACGCCTCAGGCGGGTGGAGTATCACATTATGGATTGGAATCGCTTTTCCTGTCATAGCATTGCTTTATTTCACCACGGAGAAATAAGCCTTTCCCAAAAAATAAGCCGTCAGGACCAAGCTGACAGCTTTTTTTTTGGTGTATTCTTCTTTACATCCATCCGAACAAAACATCCGGATTCATGAAAAGATGATATTGATTCTTTACGCCCCGCTCATATAGCCGGACTTCCAATTCTTTCAGCAGCGGTAAAACCATGTCATAATATGTTAAGAAATAATTGCGCCATAGGCAGGTGAACACATGAAGAAGTATTTATATAAACACCTTTTGTTAGCTCTCGTTTCGTCCGTTTGCTTTTTATTGGTCTTTTATGTGGGTTTAAAAATGACACAGGAAGACACACCTCCGTTGTCTTCTTACCCGTTTTACCTTTTTATTTATCTTTACATAGCAGCCATATATTTGACGGTCGGCCTTGTTTTAGCTTGTATGACTGATATCTTGAAAAACCGCTGGACATTGAATAAAACGTCTTCCATTCTATTGAAACTTATCGTTTACTTACTCATACCGTATGCTATTTTTCATTCTTTCTTCATTTTAATGGCGCCGTTGATTTATGTGCTGTTCGAGTCGTTATTCATCCTGAGAAAAGCTTCATAATCAGAAAAAAACATACCGCATGCTGCCGGTATGTTTTTAACATGCTTGTCAGTTGTCCGCGGTGATCCGTTTGATGTTTTCTTCCATCAAGCCGGAAATGAGCTGTTCGTTTGTATGAGGAATCTGTTTGAGCTGTTGTACGACCAGCCCTTGTCTTGCGGCTGAATGATTTTGACTAAGCTTCGCTTGCCCCTCTATTTTGCTGATTTTGATTTTAAAACCTTTTACCCCTTTGTTCATGCCTGCCAGCAATTTCGCATCGACATCCTCTAATTTGTACGGGCTGTCGGGGCTTTCGTATTTCAAGACGAGATCACTCATCGACTGCACGGTTTCTTCCTCATCCAAAAGCTCCGCCTCTCCGTAAACATGAACCGCCACGTAATTCCATGTGGGAACAGCCTGATTCGTCTCATACCATTTAGGCGAGATATAACAATGAGGCCCTTGAAAAACAGCTAACACGTTTTGGCCATCAATCTCTTTCCATTGGGGATTCGGCAATGCAAAATGACCGTATAAGCATTCGTTATCCTTACTCATCATCAATGGCAGGTGGGTTGCATACGGCATGCCTCCCGCCGTTGAAAACAATGCTGCGAAACCATACTCTTTGATTACATCGCACGCTTCAGCTTCACTCAGCTGAAATGGAGCCGGAATATACATACAAAACTCTCCTCTCTGAACATGGATTGATAAAGCGCTTTCCGCTATAATAAGATATCAACTGACATTTAAAAAGATACAGTTTCAAACAAATACACATGTCAGAGGAGAATATCTGATGAAAAATATGATTTTCGCTTTCAGAAGCGGCACCCCGAAATACAAACAAATTTACGAGCAATTTAAAACATTGATTGAGCAGGGAAATATTCAGGCAGATGAGCGGCTGCCTTCGATTCGGGAGCTGGCGGATTCCCTGCGGGTAAGCCGCAATACAACGCTGATGGCTTATGATCTTCTTTTAGCGGAGGGATACATTCGCGGGGAAACACGCAAAGGTTATTTTGCAAATGAAGTAGAACCTTCTTTATTTCAAAAAGAAAACGATGTTGTTTACGCTAAGAAAACCGAATCAACTCAGCCGGCCCTGATTGATTTTCGCGCCGGAGCCGTCGATCAAAAGCATTTTCCTCTGAAAACATGGAGAAAATTATACAATCAAGTTTTGGCATCAGAGAAAAGCTTCCTTTACGGTGAACCGTTCGGCGAGAGAGACCTGCGTGAACAAATTGCCGCTTATCTCTTGGAATCACGCGGAGTGAAAACAGATGCGGATTCGGTTATCATCGGCAGCAGCACCCAGCAGATGCTGATATATCTCAGCCGGATTCTGAAAGAGGATTTTTCCGGAATTATCGTTGAAGACCCTGGGTTTGACGGGGCCAGAGCGGCATTTCAATTTCACGGGCTATCTCTGGAAACGATGCCTGTCTATGAAAACGGAGCTGATTTTTCTCAATTGCATGCAATGAAAGAAAAATTAATCTATGTGACCCCATCCCATCACAGCCCTTACGGCGTAAGCATGTCCATTCAGCAGCGCCAAACACTGATCAATTGGGTGAATCATAGAGAGGGTTATATTCTTGAAGATGATTATGACAGTGAATTCCGTTATACACAGCAGCCGTTTCCCGCTCTTGCTTCCATTCAATCAGACCGGGTGATTTATTTAGGGAATTTCTCAAAATCCTTTCTACCGGGCATCCGCATAAGCTATATGGTTTTGCCGCAGCGCCTTTTGCACCGGTATAAAAAACGGTTTATTCATTTCGAAAGCACCGCTTCTTCGCTTAACCAGCTGACCATGGCTGAATTGATGAAGGCCGGTGAATGGACCCGCCATATTAAGCGCATGCGCACTGTCTACAAGCGTAAGATGCAGCACTTGACTTCACATATCAAGCAGCAGTTCGGCGATCAGGTGACGATCATCGGCGAGCAGTCGGGATTGTATATATTGGTGAGAGTTCACCTGAACTATACAGAAGAAACATTAATCGAACGCGCTTTTCAGTACGGAGTGAAAGTATATCCTACCGCCGTTTATTTCGTTGCCGGAAAGCCTGAACCGCCGATCATAAAGTTAGGTTTCGCCCATCTCGATACGGATCAGATCGCACAGGGCGTACAGCTTTTGAGAAATGCTTGGCTGTCATGAAAGAAAAAAGGCGCCGAACGGCGCCTTTTTTTATCTTTTATTTCGTATTTCTTGTGAATTTCGGCAGTCCAAATATAATGGCGGCGATGCCGCAGATTCCGATTAAAACGGGATAGAAAGAGTATGGCAGGATGCTGACGGGTGAAATATTCCCGAATTTCCCGGCTGATAACAGCTGCGCGCCGTAAGGAATCAATCCTTGTATCATACACGAAAAGATATCCAGAATACTTGCCGATTTTCTGTTGTCGATGCTGAATTTATCAGCGATATTCTTTGCAATCGGCCCGGCTGCGATAATCGAGATCGTATTATTGGCCGCAGCCAGATTCGTCACGCTGACCAGTCCGGCAATGCCGGCTTCGGCGCCTTTTTTGGAACGGATTCGTTTCGTGATGAACTCCAGTAAAAAGTCGATCCCGCCGTTTTGTTTCATCACGCCGACCATCCCGCCGATCAGCATGGACAGGATGATCAGATCGCTCATTCCGGCGATTCCATCCGTAATCGCCTTAAAATAAGAGTCAAACGTCAGGCTGCCGCCCGCCAATCCGATGATCCCCGTCAAAACCAATCCGCCGAATATGACAGCCATCACATTAAAACCGATTAACGCAAAAACCAACACGGCGACATAAGGAAGCACCTTAATCCAGCTGTAAGATGCAGCGCCCGCATGGCCCGCGTGGCCTGCCGGAATAAAAAATAAGATAATAACCGTTAAAATAGCAGCGGGCAAAACAATCAGGAAGTTCGTTTTGAATTTATCCATCATTTGTGTTTTTTGCGTCCGGACTGACGCAATGGTCGTATCGGAAATAAAAGAAAGATTATCTCCGAACATAGCTCCGCCGACCACAGCTGCCATCGTAATCGCGCCGGAGATGCCAAGCTCTCCGCTCAGACCCGCGCTGATCGGCGCAACCGCCGCAATCGTGCCCATTGATGTTCCCATCGATATAGAAATAAAACAAGCAATGATAAACAGCCCCGGCAGCAAAAACTGCTGCGGAATAACGCTCAAAGCAAGATTGACAGTTGAATGCACCGCTCCCATCGCCTCAGCCGCTGAAGCAAAGGCACCTGCCAATATAAAAATCATAACCATAATGATAATATCAGGATGTCCCGCACCGGAAGCGAACCATTCTATTTTTTGATTGAGCGATTTCTTCCGGTTAAATAACAGCGCAAAAGCTGACGCAATGATCGCGGCAATCAAGATCGGCAATTTATAAAAATCTCCGGTCACCAGACCAGAGCCGACAAAAAGCCCTACGAATAAGACTAAAGGCAATAACGCCCAAGGATTCTTATGATTGTTCATCTGGGTAAACCACCTCTTTTCAGCATTAAAGTCGCTAATCACAGTCTAAGCAACATTTCACACTTTAAAAGTCTGCAGTAAAAAAGTCAAGCTGAAAAAAGGATAAGTAATGTTTGATAAGATAGAAAAAGCTGTTTTGTTTCCTCTCTTTAGAAAATAAAAAAACCAAGGCTCGTTTCCCTTGGTACATTTCATGCGGCCCGGCGCCCGGGACACCTTCTCTTCATTCAGAAATACATTCAGCTTTCAATCTGTTTTTAAGTTTCGCTTCATTTTCCAGGATATCTTCGTAATCCTCAATCTTCCTGTTTAATCGTTTTATGGTTTCATCAATTTCCCTCTGTTTCTCCGTCAGCCTTTTCCTTTCATTTATAAGGATGTTTTTTCGGGGTTCGATCGTATGATCGGCTCCTTCAATAAATAAAGCGGTATATTCAATCAGCGCCTCAATCGACAGTCCGGCACTTCTCATGCATTTTATAAATTGAATCCAATTCACATCATCTTCGTCATAATCGCGGATGCCGCTTTCATCGCGTTTTACCGGAGGAATCAGTCCTATACTTTCATAATACCTAAGCGTCGCGGCTGATAACTCAACCTGCTTTGCAGCCTGCGCAATCTTCATATTCTTACCACCCATCCTTCATACCTTTCATAAGCGTGCCATTATAGAATATCATTTCATAGAAAAATAAACCAAACCCCTTGACTTAAAGTCCGCTTTAACATTTAAAGTAAAACCGAACAGAGGATTCATCACTTTATCTTGGAAAGGAAGATAACCATGTGCAATAATCATCCGACTCGTGTATTAAGCGCTCCGCATGCAAAAGCTAAATTTGAGCGGACGACGATTGAGAGAAGAGCATTACGGCCGCACGATATCCTGATTGATATTAAGTACAGCGGGATTTGTCACTCAGACATCCACAGCGCATTCGATGAATGGGGCGGCGGAATCTTTCCGATGGTTCCCGGCCATGAAATTGCCGGAGTTGTGGAAGCCGTAGGTGAAGAAGTCACCACATTTGCCGCCGGCGACCGTGTGGGTGTCGGCTGTTTTGTAGACTCCTGCGGAGAATGTGAATACTGCCTGAACGGAGACGAACAATATTGCACAAAAGGCGTTGTTCAGACCTATAATAACCTGGACTACGACGGAAATCCTACGTATGGCGGCTACAGCCAGAAAATAGTTGTCACTGACAGATTCGTTGTCCGTATTCCGGATCAATTGGAATTAGATGCAGCCAGCCCGCTATTGTGCGCGGGCATTACCACCTATTCTCCGCTGAAACACTGGAATGCCGGTCCCGGCAAAAAAGTGGCGATTGTCGGAATGGGCGGGCTCGGACATTTAGCCGTTCAATTCGCGCACGCTTTAGGCGCAGAGGTCACCGTCCTCAGCCGCTCAATGAACAAAAAAGACGAAGCGCTTGAATTTGGAGCTGATCATTACTTTGCGACAAGCGATCCGAATACATTCACTGAGCTGGCCGGACGATTTGATCTTATTTTAAATACAGTATCCGCGAACCTTGACGTAGATGCCTACTTATCCCTGCTTCGCATTGACGGTACATTGGTAAATGTGGGAGCGCCCGCTAAGCCGGACTCATACAGTGTGTTCTCCTTAATCACGGGCCGCCGCAGCATTGCGGGTTCACTCGTCGGCGGTATTCCGCAGACTCAGGAGATGCTTGATTTCGCCGCTGAGCACGGCATTGCTCCTAAAATTGAAGTGATTCCGGCCGATCAAGTTGACGAAGCGTACGAACGGGTTCTCCGAAGCGATGTCCGCTACCGTTTCGTCATTGATATTGCAACTTTATAATTCTCATAAAAAACATACCAATATCTATTGGTATGTTTTTTTCAGCGCAGATTATTTTTTATTTCAGCAGCCATCCGGGCACCGCTTTGATATAAACCAATTCACCTATCAATTCAACAATCGTCTGAGTGACGATAACAGCGGCGGCTAATGAGGCCCAAGCATCCGGCAAGGCCAGTGCTAACGGAAGGACTGCGAGAGAATTTCTTGTGCCCGTGCTGAAGATCAATGCTCTTCCTTCACCTGTATCCAGACGGAACGCATATGCGATAAAACGGGAGACAAACGGCATAATGAGCAGGAATAACAGATAGATCGGAATCACACGTATAATGATGTCAGCATCACTGATGACTTTGCCGATTTGTGTGGCGACGACCGCCAATAAGACCAGAGCCATAAAAGGAACAGGCAGCCACGCCGTCCATTCCAACACCTTTTCTCCCGCCGGCTTCTTATCAGCCCATAGTTGAGTCATCACCGCCGCCAGCAGCGGCACCGCTATTAACAATAAGAATGCTTCCAGAAACGGTCCCGCATGAACAGTCCCTATTACTTCTTTCCCGATAAACAGCCACAGGTATAACGGAAGCAATACCATCTGAACGGCGAACAAAACCGGCGTGGAAGCCAGTATTAATCTCTCATTTCCTTTGCCGAGCTGAGTAAAGACGATGACGTAATCAATACAAGGTGTAAGCAATACCAAACAAACCCCTGATAATATAGGAGGAGATTGAGGAAAAATAGCGGTTAACGCCCATACAACGACAGGTACAGCTAAGAAATTACCGATCAGTAAAGCCGCCATAAACTTGAGATTTGACATGGCTTCCCTCAGCTTCAAGAATGGGATTTGAGCAAACATGGCATACATGAGAACAGCGATAAGCGGTGATATCGTCCATCCCCAGCGAAGTCCTGAATCTTTCCCGGCGATCCCCGCTATTCCGCCGATCACAAGAGTCACACCATATATCCAAATTTGCTGTTTTTCTAATGTCTCTCTGGTTATTTTCATTGGCTGACACCTCTTCTCCGCCCATTATACCTTCTTTTCTGCCGCTCTTGCATTAAGGTCCTGCCGGAATTAAAAAACACCAAGGGTCTGTGACACTTGGTGTTTTTGGAAGGCGGCCGAGAGTTACGGGTTGAGAACCGTTAATTCTTTTAAATAACCCCCAAAAAGTATTTTTGGCGTACTGTTCCTTATCGAATAAAAGCATTCTCTTTCATTTCCAAAGCATCATCCAGCCATCTCGGGTGCATCGGCAAGAGATGTTCAGGTAATTCATGGATATCAAAATATCTGATTTCCATGGCTTCCTCTGTGGACTTTTTCAAAGTGCCGCCGATGACGTCACATTGAAAACAATTGGTAATAAAATGGCTGACTCTGCCGTCAGGGTATATAAAGGTTTGTGAACTCGGATCAGAATAAACGCCTATCATTTTAGAGACTTTCACCACTAATCCAGTTTCCTCTTCTATTTCTCTTATAATTGCTTGTTCTACTGTTTCACCAGGTTCCACATGGCCTGAAGGAATGCCCCATAAACCATTATCAGCACGCTTCATTAATAAAACGGAACTTGATTCTTTAATTATAATTCCAGCGACTCCGGCTTTCACTTGTTCTGTCCATTGGAAATCCGGTTTTTTCCGTACTTCTGCCTTTATTTCATTATCGAACAAGTCTTTCAGATCGCGGATCACAACATCCGGATTTCTAAAATCATGTTTTGCAGGAAATAAAGTATGTTGATCAGAAACTAATACGGAAGTTATGCCTATTTGGTTTGCTCCGACAATATCTGTTTCAGGCGTATCCCCGATCATAACGCATCTCTCTTTATCTTCAAAAGACTCGAGTACTTTTTCAAATATTGAAGACGCCGGTTTTCCAATTATCATCGGCTCTTTAGCAGCTGCTGTTTTAACAGCCGCGACTATAGCGCCTGTCGCGGGAGCTGGTCCGTTAGCGGCAGGAAATGTTTTATCCCCGTTTGCAGCGATAAATAAAGCTCCGCAGCGGATGAGGTTTACTGCCTTATGCACATCCTGAAATGTAATATTTTGATCCCATCCAATGACAACAGCCTCCGCCTGATCTTCCGTAAGATCAATACCGGCCTTTTGAATTTCACTTTTAAGTTGGTCATTTCCCAATATATATGCCTTCTTTATTCCTTCACTGACAAGGTAATCAGCTGTTGCCCACCCCGCAGTAAACACTTCACCAATACTTGCTGAAATCCCCAGTTTATGAAGGCGTTTCACAATCGTTTCTCTTGTAACACAAGGATCATTCGTTAAAAAGCGAATGGCTTTCTTTTCTTCACGGAGTCGTTTTAAAGAGGCCACAGCTCCTGGTAAAGCTTTATCTCCTATATATATCACTCCGTCTAAATCAAATAAAAATACATCATAATTCTTGGAGATCATCGTAACACTCCTTAAGCGGTGTCTCTTGGTTAATAGTTGAGCGATACGCAAAATGATTTGTAGGGCCTTGTCCTTTCCCGATTCCTAAGGGATGTTTAATGGCTGCTGAAATGAATTCCTTTCCAGTTGCCACTGATTCCGGTATGCTGTGCTGCTTTGCCAGCTCTGCAGTTATCACAGCTGAAAATGTACATCCTGTTCCATGAGTATGCTTTGTATCAAAGCGGGGAGAAACAAATTCCTCGAAATCCTCGTCAAAGTACAAAATATCACGGGCTTCTCCGTTCAGGTGCCCCCCTTTTACGACAGCACTTTTTGCCCCGTATACCTCCACTATTTCTTTCGCCGCATCACGCATCTGCTGTACAGTCTCGATTGATTTGCCGATGATTACTTCCGCTTCCGGAATGTTCGGTGTAATAACTGTTGTTTGGGGTATTAATAATTTCTTCAAATGATCAATGGCGTCCTTATGGAGCAGATGATGTCCGCTTTTAGCAATCATAACCGGATCCATCACATACGATTGAATATTTGCGTCTTTTAACTTTTCTGCCAGCAATTCAATAATTCCTATACTTGCAAGCATACCGGTTTTGACAGCATCCGGTTTTATATCATCCATGACACAGTCTATTTGCTGAGATATATTCTGTAGAGACATCTCCTCAAAACTTTTCACACCAAGTGTGTTTTGTGCAACAACTGATGTAATAACAGCCATTCCATATACCTTTTGTTCCTGAAATGTTTTTAAATCCGCATGAATTCCCGCCCCTCCGGAAGGATCAGTCCCAGCAATCGAAAGCGCTTTATAAATATCCTTCAACTTACACTCCTCCTTCAGGCAGGTTTCACTGCTTTAAAAATGACAAAAGGCGGATATTCCTTTTCACATTTCCAATTATTAAATTGAAACTCTTTCTCTATGGCTTTTACATGCTCTTGGTCAATATCGTTTAACGTTGGTTCTGATAAAGTTACATTTTCAAAACCTGCATGAGTTAATAGTTTATAATACATTGACTTCGGCCAATGAAAATCATTTAAAATTAAATCTGCTTGTCCCGGAACATGGAGCCATTCATTTCTTTCTTCTCCGTAAGAATATTCTTTCCCCGGTATTCCATTGCGGAAGGTTGAAAATTCAATTCCGGTTGAATCAGGATTCGTATCGAGTATGACAAATGAAGCTCCTGGTTTTAACACACGAAAAATTTCATTTATGATACCTTTGATACGCTGGTCACTATCCGTATTAATAAAAACATAACAGGCCATTGCAGCATCAACCGAGTGATCTGGTAAGAAGGAAAGATTATCGTGTTCAATTAAATGATAGTCCACATGAGGATGTTGTCTTTTTGCCTTTGCTATATCTAACATCTTCCTTGATTCATCGACTGCGATCACATTGCAGCCTATTCTGTCAGCCAGCCTATAAGCTACCTTTCCCGGACCGCATCCGAAATCCAGCACCTTTTTAATCTCCGCTTTATCAAAAGTACGAAAAACAAACTCAAAACCTAACGTTTGTTCTAAAACGTCATTATAAGCATCGAATTTACCAGCAACACTGTCTTCTTTCCATGAAGTTTTCATTGAATTTCCTCCTTTTGCTCAATTGAGAAATAATGAGACCACTTATTCCTGACGAAAAATTGATATATAGGAAGTAAACTTTGAAATAGAGAATGACCCATATCCCGTTTATATGCAATATGCTGGTATATACTGAAAAGGAAAAGAATCTGTTTCCAGTAATCAGGTAAATCGAGCATTTCAATATCGTTTTTAGTCATAGAAATTTGATCTTTCCTAAGTAATTCTTCATACTTTAAGACTGTTTCAATGGACGGCCAGTTATTTCCCTCAGGCATTTTCGGAAATTCAAATTCCGGAATATCATGGTGATTTTCAGCTTCTTCAAGCACCGTTTTCGCCCATTCATGATCTGAATCATAAATATGGATTGATCCCGCATTATGAAAATATTCTCCGACTTCTAAACGCAGTTCTCTGGCCATTAATTCCTGCATGAAGGTAAATGAGAAAAGATCACTGATCATCCCGCGAAAAGCATCATTTGCACGCATGATAGAAGACATGTATAATTCGCCTTCCCTCACAAAAAACTGCAAACCGATTGTGCAGGAAACATCTATATTTTCTGAAACGAAGAGTTCCGAAGCATCGAATATTTGAATAAATGCCCTTTTTGAATCAATATCTTCTTGTGTCAAAAGATTTTTTATTCTATTCCATTGATTTAGTTTTGCATTTCCGAATTCAAATATTTTAGGCCCATACGCAGTGCCTGTTAATGTTTTTTTATTCATTGAATATGAAGGCATTTTTTTATTGTAATAACTGATAAAATCTAAGTCGTTACTCCCCGATAAATACCATAACACTTCCGCAAAATTAAACACGATATTGGTTTTTCTTGAGGATAAATAAGTGACACGTTCTATTGGATTTTCCAGAGTCAGATGGTAGTTCAATTGTTCTCTGCTTTTTTGTCCGCGCGGTGAATTGAAAAATTCAGGGTTGTGATAGATGTCATACAGCGTTTCCGTATATGCTTCATGAAAAGTTCTCTTTCTCATTAAGATTCCGCCTTATATGCTGCAAAGATATTTTTAATGTTCTCTAATAAATCATCTGTATCTTTATAGCTGATGTACTCAACATCCGCCACTGCATTTAACCCTTGAATTAAGAAAGCATAATCCTTGTCCTTTTCTAGAAATAGCACGATCTTTTTTTTCAAGGCAGAAGCCCATCCAATTTCTATATGTGTTCCGGGAGAAGCGGGTGATCCGGGGAATGCTGCAAAAAGGTCGCAAGTGCTTATTTCATCAAAATCAATTTTAGTGCATTGAAGGGGTGTCATGAAATCTTTCCCCCACCCTTCCCGCTTGTGAGCATTATGAACCAGCCATCCTTCATTCTCAAAAAAGGAAATTAATGATTCCAGCTTTCCTCTCTCATACGTACTCATCAATCCAGTTTTCTCATCTACTAAACTTTTAAAAGGCCCTGCCAGAAAAACTTTTTTCGTCGCCACTTCATATCACCCTTTCAAAATAAATAAAGCCACTTTCCTCTATGGAAAGTGGCTTAAATATAGATAAGATAAAGAATCTCTCTAATTTTTCACTTCCCTACGCTGGTATTAACCAAATCAGGTTCAAAGGGTCAGGACGTATTGTCTCTTCTCAGCTATTAAAGCTCCCCTAGTGACTTTTTATAAATATTTACTTTAATTCTATGCTATTCCATATAAATAGTCAAACAATGACCGGCAAAAAGCGCTGCGGATATCACTGGGATTCCCCTTCAATATTGCAGCTTACCCACTAGTTTTAAAACCTTCCGGCCTCTTTTTTCCTGCCAACGAATAAGGTCACGGCCACACTCGCTGAACTGACCAAAGTCCCCAGAACGGCAGCAAGAATTGTCAAAAAGCCATGGGGAATCAGAAATCCAATCGGAATGAGGCCCGCAAACGTGAGAACGATAAAACATTGATAGACGCCGGATATGATTCTCACAACCAAGCTGCTAAAAAAGGACATGACGAATGGCGGAATGAACAAACATAAAATGATTCCGAGTGAGATCAATAAAATCATAGGCTCGTCAAAAGAAATGACACGATCGCCGGGAGACTCTTCAGCCGCCGCGAATACAGCAAATATAGACATCATCAGCGTAAGAAAAACAAGAAAAAACCTTTTCAGCAACGTTATGACTCCTTTTTATAAAAACGGGTATCCTTTTTCAATCACAATAACCATTTTATGTTATCAAATGAAATAATATGAAGTCAATTGATGAATGAATAATGTAATAAACGGCTTGCTGCTGTGTCGGTCTTATATAAGGAGGAAAAACAATCCGTACAGAATCAATATTGGTTTTCTCGATGTGTTTCATCAGTTTGACGGCATCACTGGTTCTTACGGCTGAAACCCCGAACTTCAGTTCAACATCTTCAAATTTTCGCTGATTAACATACTCAATGATCTGAAGGCGCTCATCCATGCTGAGTGAATGCTGTTCACCAGTCGTGCCGCATATGAGTACCGAATGGATACCGCTGTTTTTCAAATGTTCGACATTAGGATCAAATCCTGCTGAATATAAACGTTCATCTTCATGAAAAGGCGTAGGGATAGCAATAAAATTTGCATGAGAGTGACCTCCAAGTACTATTCTTGAATATCTGCAGAGTATCATATAACACTGTCTGACATTTAAAAAGGACAGTTTCAGATAACTCAACATGTCAGATGTAAAGGCTGACACACAAAAAAGGCAGGCAAAGAGAGCCTGCTTCATTGCTTCATCCTATAGCGATTCATTCTCTGGATTGCTTGACAAATAAGAGTAATAAGGCAAACTAAATATAAAAATTGTACTAATGAGGCGGGGTTTTATGATTTTAGATTTAAAAGGTGAAACGCACATGGATCATCTTGTGGGAATGCTGTATTCTGCCGTTAATGAAAATTACCGTCGCTTAATATCCATTGTGTCAGACATGTCACAGCAGGAGATCGATTATAAAGGACCAAATCAAACATACAATAGTACAGCTCAGCTAATAAGACACTTAGCATATGTTGATCTCAACTGGATATTTAGAATAAAGGGTGAACCGATACCAAAGCAGCTTGAAGAGAAGTATGGACCAATGTTAGATCAGAACAATAAGATCCCTTTCATTTCCGGTGTTTCATTAAAACAAATTCTCACTGATTATGAAGAAGTATTCAGCATGTTTAAGTCTGTTTGTTATCAGTTAACTGACGATCAACTGAATCACACAGTAGATTATGAAGCAGATAAACAAGCAACCATTCAATGGGGAATATGGCATATGGCAGACCATAATAGATATCATCAAGCTCATATTAATCAGCTTCGCAAATGGTTTGAAGAGAAACAGAAACTTGGCTGTTAAAGCCGCTTTTAGGAGGAGCAAGGATAAATTTATTACAAATTCATTTTCACTGACTGCCAATCAATTAAAATGGTCAGACAAAAAACCACATTTGCTGTTGAGTAGTTGTGGAATAAAGCATCGCATCAACTGCACTATGACAAGCTGAAACGTTAATATTTTGTGTTTCAGCCATTCGATCGCTATATTTGATCATGCTGTCCCAATACGATTTTTTTTATAGTCTTTGCCGCAGCAAAGTCCTCTGGAATCCTATACTAATCTTCCGCAGCCGCTGCATCGGCCTTTGTCACATGAACTGTACCAAACGGATGGTTGGGAGGAGCGTAAATTGAATATAGTTTTAACGGCGTATTACCCGTATTAATCACATTGTGCCACGTGCCGGCAGGGACAACAATGGCATAATCATCATAGACATTTCTTTGGAAACTTAAATGATCTTTACTCTTGCCCATTTTAACTAGCCCTCGGCCTTGCTCAATCCGTAAGAATTGATCTACGTTAGGATGGATCTCCAAACCGATATCTTCTCCAATGCCAAGACTCATCAAAGTAATTTGAAAATGCTTTCCTGTCCATAGGGCCGTACGGAACGTATTGTTTTGTTTTGCGGCTTTATTGATATTCACGACAAATGGTTTTGGTCCATAATCTTTCAAGAGAAGGTTTCTATCTTCGTATGAAGGATCATAGTTATTTGGAATAGTCCAATAAACAGATCTTCCATCGCTATACATCGGCACATTCACACAATAATAACATTGATGCGAAAAAGGTATATAATACATTTTTCATCCCCGCAATTTTAAATTTTTGTGATATTATCCTATGCGTTTTGTAATGAGAGTGTGCCATACTAAGGAATTCCCTTGTTCAGCCTAAAAGACTGAAGTTAGCAGAATCGTTTTGGCCACAAAACCCGTTTGCATAAAAAATACCAAAGGCCTGTAACTTTTGGTAACACTGTTGCAGCCGAGAAACTTAAACTTGCCCGGGGTATGCACTCACCAGTCCGACAACCAAGAGATATTGTGTTTTCTGTTCCACAAGCCGATTAAAACAGCCACAGTCACATAACTGGGCTTATTCAACACAAAAAAGAGCAGTAAACCCGTAAGTTACTGCTCTCCTCAGTCTATCCACCGTTCATTTGTTTCACAATGTATTCAGCATCATTTCCTACACCTTGAAGCAGCGCTGAACCTCGCCTATGCTGCCAAGGCAAACCAATAAAGTACAATCCCTCCGCAGCTGAAACACCCCGGTGATGTATAATTCGGCCTTCCTTATCCAAAACACCTTCTATTTTCATCCAACAAAGCGGATTCTTAAAACCAGTTGCCCAAATAACATTGTTTACTTCTAATGAAGATGAGTCTTTAAAAATGATTTCATTTTGCTTTCCGGCTATGACTCTTTGTTTTAAGATGATCTTCTTCTGTCTTATTGCATGTTTTAATTCATACCCAAATATGGGGTCGCCTTTCTTTTGAATGAACTTGCCTAATATTGATGTATGACTTGCATGTAAAACTCCTAATTTATCAAACCACCAAAAAATGCTTCTTTTTCCAATCCATAAAGGAAAATAAACCGGTTTATTACTGCAAGCCAAATATGTAACTCTTTCTTTGGATAATTCAACAGCTATCTGAGCCCCGCTATTCCCGCCGCCGACTACCAGTACATTCCCAGGCGCCAGTTGTTTTGAATGTTTATATTGTGAAGAATGTAATTGACGAATATGACCGGCTACATCTTTTGATATTGATGGAATGTTAGGGGTATGAAAAGGGCCTGCGGCCACCACCAGATTCTTCGTTTGATATTCTTCCCGGTTTGTTTTTATTAAGAAATAGTTGTTTAATTTTTGGACACTTATTACTTCTGTCCGTAATTGGATCGGGATCTCAAATCTTTTAACATATTTTTTCAGATAAGCAGCAATTTCATTTTTTGAAGGGAGTCCATGCTTGTCTCCTTCAAGCTGCATTCCCGGCAAAGAGCTGTACATTCGAGAAGTAAATAAAACCAATGAGTCATACCGGTTTTTCCAGCTTTCCCCCACTTCATGACTTTTATCCAAAATGATAAACTTTTGTTTCGACTTCCTTAGATAATATCCTACTGAGATTCCTGCCTGACCGGCTCCGATTACTATCGTGTCGTACATATGAACCCCCCCTCCGGTTTTATCTTAATTGTCAGCAGACAAAGTGAGTCCCTATCTCCTCCTTTAATGATGATGATGGTCACGCGGATTCTCAGTTTGGGCCTGACAAAGAATCGTATTGTCGTGATTATGCGCAGCTGTTTCCATTTGAATGGTTACATGTGTAATGCCTTTATCTCCAAGTTCATGTTCAATTTTGCGTAAAATACTTTCACTTTCAGAAATGGTCAGCTGATCGTTAACAACAGCGTGGCAGGAAAGAGCATTCAATCCGCTTGTGATAGACCATATGTGCAAATCATGAATGCTTTGAATTCCTTCTGTCTCTTCAATTGTATGAATGATGTCAGTGACATTGATATTTTCCGGAGTTCCTTCCATTAATACGTGAATGGAGTCTTTCGTCACATGGTAACCGCTTCTCAGCACAAGAATAGCCACAATGACACTGGCCACTGGATCTGCCCAGCTCCATCCGAAGAAGATGATAAGGATCGCAGCCAGTATGGCACCTACAGATCCGAGCATGTCACTTATCACATGTAAGTAAGCTCCTCTAATGTTCAGGTTATTCTTTGTATCTCCGCCGTTCAGCATAATCCAAGCGACCAATATATTCACAGCTAACCCGATGATACTAATCGTCAGCATGCCGGTTGTTGCTACCTCCGGCGGATGAGAGAAACGTTTGATTGCTTCATAAATGATATAAAGGGAAATCAATATTAATGCAACACCGTTGATCACAGCTGCAAGAATCTCAAATCGTTTGTAGCCGAATGTCTTATGATGACTTGCCTTTTTTTCGGCCAATTTAAAAGCAATCAGAGCAACCATTAAAGAGATTGAATCACTCAGCATATGGCCTGCATCTGACAAAAGCGCTAAACTATTGGTTAAAAATCCGCCTATCGCTTCTATTATCATATAACCTGTAATCATGATAAAAGAGATCAATAAAACCTTCTTATTGGATCCGCCAGCGTGATTGTGATTGTGACCCATAAAAATCTCCTCCTTATCTAATACACTGTATTTATTATTTCTTTTCTGCTATGAAGCATTCTAACACGGACACAAAAATAACCTTATATGATTATGTGCTCATATACGAATATATAGGTTCTTTACTGAAATGTCAAAATATTTTCAATGAAAATGTTTCTTATCATTAGCTTAGCTTGGGAGGTTGCATTGCTATGAAGCCGCGGATTACAGTAATTACTTTAGGCGCAGACAATTTAGAAAAATCGCTGCACTTCTATCGGGATGGCTTGGGTCTGCCTACAGAAGGAACAGCCGGTACAGATTTGAACGACTTGCAAACAGGACTGAAACTTGCCCTTTGGGACCGCAAAAACATCGCACATGAATCAAACGTTACGATAACTGATCCCGCTCATGATACTTTTTGTGGCGGATACGCCGTTCACTTCCAAGACCCCGATGGACACTTATGGGAAATCGTTTGGAATCCGCACTGGGATGCAAGTGAATAACCAAATTTTACAGCAACAATAAAAACACACCTGAATGTTCTGGTGTGTTTTTTAATTTGTTTCCCACAACGATCAACCTATTTATACGATGGCGGGATGCTTTGCGGAAAACGGAATACATTTTCGGGATCGTATTTCGCCTTTATTCTTTGAAGCCTTGCAAAGTTTGAGCCATAATATGCTTTTCCGAAGTTCTCGATATTTTGATCCGGAACATTCACATATGAACCTGTTACATATGGTTTCATCAGCTGACGCACTCTTTCAACTGATGCAAGATTCGAAGCTTCTTGTGATTTATTTTCCCAACTGGCCGTCCATTCCGTATAAAATAATGGACGGCGCCAATAGAAGGCTGTTTCACTGCTTGGAACTCTGCTTATCGCGCCGCCCCAATTGATAAAAAAGAAGTTGGTTTCTGTCCCAGTCGCTTTTTCTAAAAATTGTCTCATTACTGCAATAGGTTCTTCTGGCCAAAGATTGAGCGCCCACGCCGAGGAGAATTTAACACTCTGATCAGATCTGCCGGGAATCGGTTCGTCAGGATCTAAGAAATCTATACAATCCGGATAGTATAGTGTTTTGATTACTGTTTGTGCCGGCGTTCCGGCATTTAATAAAGGTTTTAATAATTGAACCAGCTCCGGTTTTGAACCGAGGAACAATCCTTCCGCATGGCACAAACCATTTACTTTGCTGTAAATCTCAAGGTAGCATCCTAATCGTTCGTCTGTAAACGGCGCCCATTTTTGCCACGCTTTAAATACCGTTTCTAACTGTTCCCACGGCCAAATGATATTAAAGACGGTTGCGGTTTTAGGGGCACGGTGAACTTTGAATGTATATTGGGTGTTATATCCGAAATTGCCTCCCCCGCCGCCTCTGGAAGCCCACAGTAAATCTTCATTGCGGGAATGATTTGCTTGAATGATCCTGCCTTTGGCATCTACCATTTTCAGTGCGAGAAGGTTATCACTTATCAGGCCGATCGATCGTGAAAGCACTCCAAATCCGCCTCCCATCGTGATTCCTCCGATTCCGACGGTTGGACTGTCTCCGAACGGGGCCATAAAACCTTCCCGAGCTAAACCTTTTACAAGCGGGCCGACGTGAATGCCGGTTTGAACGGTTGCTACCGCGTTTTTTTCATCTAAGAAAACGTTATTCATGTCACTCACATCAATAACAATCCCATCACTTACCGTGGAAAGATTTTTATCCAGAGCATGGCGGCCGCTTCTGACACGTAAAGGCACATTCTTCTCACGAGCCCATTTAATAGCATTACTTACATCGTATGAATTTTGTGCAAAAACAAAGACAAGCGGACAGACATCAACATAAGGGTTCCAATTCTTAACCGCCTGTGTATAGCCGGGGTCCCCTTTGAAGATGACACGTCCCGTTAACTGTGCTGATCCCATCTATTTCACTCCCAATAAGCATTTGATTCCGATACCAGTATATGCAGGAATTGGACAAATTCTTAGACAGATGTTCTGCAAACTTAAAAATAGATACATATACGCGAAGATGATATAAAAACAAAAAAAGACAAGAGCGGCAACCTGCCGAAACTCTTGTCTTTCCTACCATGATAGGCACTTACATTTATTGGCGTGATATCCCGACCTGACTATGGAAGTCCATAGAACATTATGTTTGCCCTGCCATGGGTGGTTCTGCTGAGACACCGGCTGAGCAATCTTTCTGTTTGATCCCCCGACAAGAATCTTTTTCTTTATCGTTTTTGCACCCCTGTACGGATAAAATCAATACACATTGAATCTTATCTTTTACATGATGAAAAGCTCTTATTTTTTCTTCTTGTGCTTACGTTTGCAATCATGTTTTTTCTCTTTCTTATGACGTTTTTTACATTTCGCTTTGGCTGCTAATTTTGCCGCTTCTACCTTTGCTTCTGCTGCTGCTTTTGCTGCTTCTGCAGCTCTGGCTCTTGCTTCTTCCGCCCTTGCTATGGCTTCTTCCGCTCTGGCTCTCGCTTCTGCTTCTCTTGCCGCTTCCGCTCTTGCTGCGTCGTCCGCCATATCAAAATCATGACCAAGGTCACAGGCTTCATTGTATGGCTTTTTCTTCGGAACGTACTGTTGATCTTCACCTTCGTTATAATACATTACGCCACTCCTTCTCTCATTTTTTAATCTCTACATACTATGTAAAGAAAGAACTGCAGCTTGGACTGGTATTTTGATGAACCGGCACATTTTTAGGGCAATTTTCATTTATCATTGCAACAGATTCTGGATGCTTGATGAAACTTGAATGATTTTGACGATTATCATAAACAGCTTAAAAAGGGAGACTACGAAAAAACCAAGGGGTTAAACCCTTGGTTTTTTTGTGAAAATGATAAAAAGGATGCTGCACGCTGCAGCACCCTTTTTATTGAACGATTGGAAAGTGTTTTTTGGTTTTTAGTTTGCTTGCTGTGTTTGTTTTACTGGTTCTTTGCTAAAAAGTCCGACAATGTTCCACAAGATAATAGCAGCAGCTATGATTACACGAGCCGTACTGACTTCTTGATTAGTAAACAATTTATAGCCATATATTGATCCCAATGCTGCTATGCAAAAAATATTGAACCATTTACTCCAACGCAATTAGAAAACTCCTTAAAAAAAGATTACATTTCCAAACAATGTATTATAATATTAACAAATTTTTAAATATTTAACCTTAAATTATTCTTAATTGGTTTTCCTGATCATTGTCTCTAATGTCATTCGGTCTTTCGGAGTTTTGATCGTTTTTTGTTACAGGCTAGACCCAGACATCATTTTCAGCTGTTTGATCAGTTATTTCCTGCCCGGTATTCACAACACCTTTAGGTTCTACAAGCAAAATGTTACACTCTGATTCTGCATAAGGTTTATGTTCAACATTTTTCGGAATGACAAACATTTCACCTTCATTTAATTTTACTTCTCCATCACGAAATTCAATGATTAAATTACCCTTAATAACAATAAAGACTTCATCTGTTTCGTCATGCTTATGCCAAACAAAATCCCCTTGTACTTTAACAAGTTTAAATTGATAATCATTCATTTCAGCGATTACTTTTGGAGACCATTGATCTTGGAACGCAGCTAATTTCTCTTGGAAATTAATCGGTTTATATTCCATTCTTTCCCCTTCCCGTGTAAAACTCAATCATTTTACTAGTCCCAAATTAAAGGCCTGTCAACCTCAGCAGTTCTGAGGTAGTCTAAAAGCTGACCGGTATGTACAGACTCATGGTAAGCGATTCTTAATAACATGTCTCCCAGTTCGCGAATATATCCAACATCAGACCTGTCAATCTTTATATTTGTTAAATCTGTTTCGCTTAACGATTTGATGAATGTCAAAAACGCGGCCCGATACGGTTTGGCGAATTCTAATTCTTCGGTTACTGTGGTAAACGTTTTTGATTCATACGGGTTTTCGGATTCCTCTGAAGACTCATTCATTTGTTTTAGTAAAATGTGATGATAAAGAAATTCCGCTTCTAATACATGTCTTATCATTTCCTTGCACGACATTGCTTCGGAATCCGGGCGCCAGTCCATTTTTTCCTCAGGTACAGCTGTCCATAACTTGATGCTTCGCCGTCTTACCTCTTCAAAATGTAAAACAATAAGGTCAATTGTATTCAAGTATTTTCCCCCTTTTATTTTTAAATAATAATTCTCCTTCTTCACGGAAAAAACCTCTTCAAATAAAAAACATATCCTTTCCCGACTCGCTGGATTGATAATCAAACCATTTTTAAGATAAGAAGATATTCATTCATCCATACAATAGACTCTGGCTGAACATATACTGAATGATAGTTTGCATCAGAAAGGAGAAATCAGCTTTGGCAAAATATCGGATCATGACCTTTGACGGGGGCGGTACATTAGGTGCTTTAAGTTTACAACTATTGAACAGACTGGCTGAAGAAAATCCGGCATTAATAAGCCGAACCCATGTATTTGCGGGAAATTCAATCGGTTCATTTACTGCCCTGGCATTAGCAAGCGGAAGATCTCCGAAGGAAACACTTCAGTATTTTGAGGATGAAATCCTGCCCGCATTCAGCACTTCCCGGCCGGGCGGACCTGTTTTCAATCAGCAATTACCATATTCCGGTTTTATTAAAGCGGTACGAAACTTTTTCCCGCCAGGCCTTCGTCTTAAAGATGTAAGAAAACGAATTGTTGTCCCTTCATTCAAATTATACTCCCCGGCACTGGATCGTTGGACGCCCGTATTATTTCACAACTTTCCCGGCTCTCCCTATTTAAATGAGAAAGTGAGTGATGTCATACTGCGGAGCAGCGGTGCTCCCGCGACACAGCGCGCCTATCAAAACTACGTGGACGGATATGTAGTGGCAACGAACCCCAGTACGGCCAGTATCGCGTTTGCGGTTGGTAAAGCCAACGTGCCATTGGATCAAATTGCGGCGCTATCCATCGGGACAGGTGAAGCCCCGACTCGGTTAAGAAGAGATACGAGGGGATGGGGAATGGTAAGTGCGGATAACATACGTCCCGAAAATCTGAAGAACCTTCCTCCAAATTGGGGAGTCCTTTTGGACAGGTCGCCTAATGAACCTTTACTGCCATTTCTTCAGATGATCTCCGGCGGAAATGGCTACTATGAATCCATGGTCAGCGCGAATCTGCTGGGAGATCGCTTTTTCCGGTTAGATCCGCGGATTCCTAACTTCTCCAAAACAGACCCTTCCGTGGTTCCCGCTGTCATTGAAATTGCGAACAAAACCAACTTACAGCCTGCGAATACATTTATAGAGAAAAACTGGAATGACAGCGCTAAATAAGCAAGAAGTTTACATCATCATACAATGAACAAAAAATACCAAGGGACTCAAACCCTTGGTATTTTTTATGCGGCTGAGAGGATTTGGACCTTCACGGGTTATTCACACGCTGGGATACTGTTTCATTTGAAGCTGAATCGGTCGGTTTTTGCTCTTTTTTTATTTTAACCGTTTCAGGCAGTAAGAAAGTAAATATTGCCGCTCCCAACAAAATAATAATTGAGAAATAAAAAGAAAGATCATAGTTACCCATTTCACTATAGAGAAAACCCGGTACATAAGCTCCCAGCGCTGATCCTATCTGATGGCTCAGGAATAACCAGCCTAAAATAAAACCAACTGAATATTGTTTAAAATATTGCGTGGCTAACATTTGAGTAGGGGCTACAGTTGCAAAATCAACTAGTCCAAACAGGGTGGCAAAAATAAGTAATATGACCGGATGATGACTATATAACAGGATACAAATTGATAATGCGCGTATGGCATATAAAAGAATAAGCATCTTTTTACTGCTCCAACGGTCTGCCGCAATTCCTGAAATGATTATCCCCAATATATTAAATCCCGCCAATACACTAACTGCGGCACTGGTTACACTTGTTGAAAATCCATGGTCATGAGAAAAAGGGATAAGGTGAGTATCCATCAGCCCTGTAGTTGTAAAACCGCATATAGCAAAAGGTAATATTAAAAACCAGAATTGTTTCTTGCAAAACACAGCCCAAACAGAAAAGCGGGCCGTATGCTGTTCACTTTCAACTCCTGCTTTCATAAAACCGCCCATAGGAGATAACCCCATCTCGCCGGGATGATTCCGTAAAAATAACAGTATGACAGGAAACACAATAACCATTAAAAGCAGACCCAAAATCACTACAGTTAACTTCCAGTTAAACCATTGAATCAAAATGAGAGAGCCGGGAACAAGAAGCATCTGACCCACGCCAAACCCTGCCTCCATAATTCCAAAAGCAAGTCCGCGTTTTTCATTAAACCAATTTGTAACAACAACTGTTGCGGCTACATTGGATGCCCCTCCGACACCGACGGAGATAACAATTCCGTAAAGGATAAATAATTGCCATGGATGATTTACAAAAGAAGTCAATATAAAGCTGATCCCGACTACGAAAGTGCTGACTGACAAAATCATTCGGGGACCTAATTTATCAACCAGCCTCCCTATTATGGGCTGAGATATGCCATATATGATAAAACTCAGAGTGGAAATAAGTGAGATTGTTCCTCTATTCATAGAAAAATCTTTTTCCCATGGTTCAACAAAAGCTCCAAATGAAAGACGCGCGCCTTGAACTGCTAAAAAGGTAAAAAAAGTGACAAACACAATGATCCATGCATAGTGATATTTTATTCGCATCCTATCCCCCCTCACTTTATAATTCCAAATCCCAGCGCTCTTCTATTAAATTTGATCCCCATAAAGGTTTTTCTTCATGAATTTCTGTAATTTCGAATCCATTCTTTTTATACAATGGCCGGGCTGTTGACATGTCTCTTACCGTCCAAAGAAATATACGCTCGTATCCATTTTCTTTACAATATTGAACAAGTGCCTTAATCAGACGGCTGCCGACACCTTTTCTTTGAAATGACGGATCGACTAAGAACCACCTTAACTGACCTGTTTTTTCATCGTCATTCACTAAGCCGATACAACCCGCAAATTGATTCCCGCTTTCTGCCACCCATATTTTTTCAATATCCGCTTTAAACGTATCGTGAAGATAGGATAAAAATGTTTCATCCCAGCGATGGGATTCGGCATAAAATAATCGCTGTTTCTCAATTATGTTTTTGACATCCTCTGAAGTATAATAGTCTCTTATTGAAATCGGAGATTCTTTATCATAAAAAGAATGCTGCAAAATGTTTTGAATGATTTCCATTGAATGTACAAGTTTTTCTTGTTCCTCTTTGTCTATGCGTTCAAGGATATATTCAACTTGCTGATTAGCTTTTTTCTCCAGGCTTTTATAAATACTTTTCCCTGACTCGGTGACATAAAGGAAATGGTTGCGTCCGTCTTCTCTGCATTTTTGCTTGTATATGAAGCCTTCTTCTTCAAATTTTCTGATAATTCTGCTTACATATCCTCTGTCCAGGTCTAACCTTTCTTGAATGATTTTTGCTGTACAATCGGGCGTATTATAAATTTCGTATAAAATCCTGGTTTCCGTTAAAGAGAATGGACTGTCATAAATATGTTCATTCAGAAAACCCAAAATGTCTGTATAAAATCTATTAAATTGTCTGAATGCCAAAACACGTTTTGTTTCCAAATTGTTGAACCTCCTCCAAAAGATTGACTTAAGAAACTTTTTCCATCGTAATCGAAACAGTTGCTTGAGTCAACTATTAATTTTCATCCCCTTTCAATTTGATGATTTTCTTACCGTAAAAAAACACATTGAAAATAAACGACACTGTTACATCGGAAAACAGTTACGTACCGGGATACATTCTTTTGACGTTAATATGGACATACAAAAAGTCACTTCCCATTACGTAAAGAAAGCGACTTTTTAGATTTGATTTTCAAGTTCCTTTTACAAATTTTGAAAAGACCATTGACTATTCAGTTGTACTGTATTAAGTTTAACTATATAGTCGAACTGAATAGAGGATGAGGATATGAAACATAAATTATTACCGCTGTCTGAAACCATGCATTATATTTTATTAGCTCTGCGTGAGCCGCTTCATGGCTATGCCGCCATGCAGAAGATCGAAAAGATGAGTAACGGAACTGTTATTTTAGCGGCCGGCACATTATACGGCGCGATTGAAAACTTGAATAAGCATGGCTGGATTGAGCCTGTTGGAGAATCAGGCCGGAGAAAAGTCTATAAGATAACTGCGGAAGGAAGCGCCATTTTGAAGATGGAACAAAACAGGTTACTGCATATTTTATCCCTGCACGAAGGAAGTGAATCGAATGAAGAAATTTAAGATGTTTTTTGATATTGAAAAAGAGGAGCAATGGCTGAACGAGCAATTACAAAAAGGCTATCGCTGTACAAATATCAGCGGATTAGGAATATACACTTTCGAAAAAACCGACAAAAAATATGTGATGAGACTGGATTATCAAGATTATTTATCAAAGAAAAAATTTAAAGATTACAAAGAGATCTATGAAGACTTCGGCTGGAGTTATATAAATGGCCCTTGGGGGCTTGGAACTCGATATTGGCAAAAAGAAGATGATGATCAAAATGAAATCTTCTCGGATCGCCAGTCAAAGAGTAATTATTATAAAAGACTAATGAGTTTTTCATCTTGTTTTGGGTTACTGTGCTTGTTTTATTCTTATTTGATTTACAAGGATTCAGGTTTGTATTTAGCTGAAGGTCTGTGGAGTATGGAAGGCGCAATGTTTTGGAAGGCATTTTTATTTGAAACTCCATTTGCCCTTTTGAGGTCGCTTCCCGCCCTTATGGCTGTTCTATTTGGCTGCAGTTTCTATAAAGCGTATCGAAAGTATTCAAGGTTAAAAGAACAATAACGCGGGGAAGTTACATTCAAAGAAGTAATTGAGGATCATGTATCTGCCGAAGCCGGGCGCTTTAAAGGAAAAAAAGCGCCCTGAATTTGCTGATAAATCAGATGACTTATTTTGTTAATGATACATACTTATTTACAATGGCTTGAGCGAGACAGGCTGATGAATCAACAAAGGTAAGCCCGCTTCTTTTTTGATCCGTAACCATATTTAAATCCGTACATGCAATGATAACCGTATCAACCTTTTCTGCTAATTCACGGTGTAATTCATCATATAGTGTACTAGCCTCATCGATTTGACCTTGTTTAATCTTTTCTATTATTTGATTGACATAGATTTGCCAACTATCTTGATGTAAAAAATCATAACCTTCTCTGTTTAACGCTTCTTGAAATATTCCGGATTGAACCGTAGGAACGGTGGCTAAAAGAGCTGCTTTTTTTGAGCCTTTAGGTATTTTTTTTATGGTTTCATCAATCATGTTTAGTAAAGGGACTGAAATCGATTTTTTTATTTGATTAAAATAGAGATGTGCGGTATTACATGGAATGGCAATAAAATCAACACCCGTTTTTTCAAGCTTTACAGCACCCTTAATAATTGCATTTTCCATGTCCGTATGATTGAGAGGTTTATTCATGTAGAAAGGTGTCGGACAGGAATAAATCATCATATGAGGAAAATCCATGTCATGTATTGCTCCATATATTTTTTGGCACTCGTCTACGACTTTATCTACAAATGGCCCAGTAGATTTTGGCCCCATGCCTGCCAGTATTCCAATCATAATTGTCCTCCTCTGTAAAAATGTGTACGAATACGATCATGATGAGTTATTCTTGTGTTTCTCATCTGAATCTGCACTCATTTCTTTTCTGGCTTTCTTCTCCTATTTTATCATTTCATTAATCGAATTATCATATCTAATTCCGCCGCACGCAGAAGAATGGCAGATACACTAAGGTTATGAAAGCTTGTTTTCATTACTATGTTTTCATGAATGATGGTTAAAAATCGGTGATTAAATTGTGCCCATATAGATTAGTAAACGTGTCATTGATGTCAAGGCATGAACTCCTAAAGGATATTTAATAACTCATTTTCAACGAAAAACTGATCTCTGTTAATTAGTCGAGATTCCAAGATATACCCCGACCAATTGACCTTCCTTTTTTAGGAATCCCAAAGGTTCCCTCTTGTTTTGATGTTGTTTTTTTAAAAAAATTTATTGACACAAATAAACGATCATGTTATTATTGAAAATTTGATATCTCACTTCATATATGGTAACCTTAAGTTAAGTTCCCATATATGGAGGTGGATTATATGTTTCAAATTGGCGATAACATTGTTTATCCAATGCACGGAGCAGGTACGATTGAAGCCATAGAAGAAAAACAATTCTTAGAGGAAAAACAACAGTATTATGTCATAAGAATGTCAATCAGTAATATGACAGTTATGATTCCAACGCGTAAAATATCGAGTTCAAATATACGGCCAGTTACTGATATACGTGCATTAAAACACATTATACACATTTTTCAGCATGGAGAATCAGATAGGTTACTGCCGTGGAAGCAAAGGTATATAGTAAACACGAACAAAATAAAAACGGGTGAAATACAAGAAGGCGCTGAAGTTGTACGTGATTTAATGCGAATGAAGAAAGAAAAAGCACTTAATTCAAGCGAAAAAAAAATGTTGGATAATGCATATGAATTTTTGATTAGTGAACTGGAAGTCATTAAAGGAATCACTGAAAAACAAATAAAAAGTTTCTGTTAAGGTTAATGATAGATAATTTTTCAGAATATTACGATTAGACGTTCAACTTCTTCAACTTACTTTTTAAACATTAACCGCTTTTATTACTCCTCAATCTAATCTGTTTTATTTTTTCTTCAACGAACACTTGAATTCTCGATGAAATAGTCACTTGATTTTTGTAATCCTGATTCACACTGGCACGGACAAGGAGCCGTAAGGATGGAAGAGAGGCAGGGCTTTCATTGTTTTAGGTCTAAGTGATTATTTCCGGAAGAAAAAACAACCACTCCCCTCTTTATCTTTAAGAATTTCTTACATCTCTTGCGACAGTGAATAGCAGTTGTTTATCTTCTTTTCATAAAAGAGATATGCGAATTGTAACAAAGAATAACATACAGTTACCTTGAGAACATAAAAACAAATCATTTATATATATTCCACATATCGTCAATCCGTTATGTTATACTGTAAACAATCCTTTGAGGTTTTAAACCTTTTTCTTACCTTGTAGCATCTGTCCCTACTCGAACGTTGAGTAGGGTTTTTTATTCAGTATGATACAGAGAACATAAAAAAACAGGCCCTATATAAAGAGCCTGTTTGTATAAACGATTGAAGATTAAGCAGTTTTTTGAACGTTAGCAGCTTGAGCTCCACGAGCACCTTGCTCAACGTCAAACGTTACTTTTTGACCTTCGTCTAAAGATTTGAATCCGTCACTTTGGATTGCAGAAAAGTGTACGAATACATCGTCTCCATTTTCACGTTCGATAAATCCAAAACCTTTTTCTGCATTAAACCATTTAACTGTACCTTGTTCCATTTTTGTTGCCTCCTAGTGTATTACACATTGTATTACTATCCTTGCCCAAAGTATCATCAAGACGAAAAGTCGATATTCATACTATCCTTTACACGAACAAAAATAATTCTCCTTTATCATAGCACGAAACGGAAATAACTGCAAATTAATAATATGTTCATTCATGTTTTATTTGTTAAACGTGCGGCAGGTTTTTTAGTGAGAACCTTCATTTGTAATTTAGAAGTTTTGACGGACCCCTTACCGTACTTAATAATAAATATCATGTTGAGAGGTGTATTTTTAAAAAGCCCACTCATGAAAACGAGTGGGTTTACAAAAGCTCTAACTAACCCGCAAAGGTTTTAGTCAGAGCTATTTATACGTATTTTTTTGATCCAACTCACTAAGCACCTGCTCTGTCATCAGTTCGATAATATTCATTGGAACATGATAAATCCCCTTTTTCATAAAAATAATCAGCTACTCTGATTGCAAAGTTTTCAATGTCTCCGTACATTCTTAAAAGGAAAATGCCATTAGCAATGACGCTAATGGCACCTTTGTTTCTTACTCAATAACTTATTCAGCTTCTCCCACAACTGTAAAGCGTTCATTTATATGTTTTGGATTTTCTATTTCATCCAATACTGCAATTGCATAGTCTGCATAGCTGATATAACTTTCGCCTTTCGAATTCACAAGAAGATGATCTTTTCCTGACTGATAAAACCCAGTTCTTTTCCCGTCTGGGTCAAATACCGCTGAAGGACTGATAAATGTCCAGTTAATATCAGAAGTCTCCTTTAGCTCTTGCAAGTTACGACCTTGCCCTTTAGCTGTTGGAATAAAAATCTCCGGGAAATCTGGTGTATCCATTACACTGACAGTTTTATTTTCGTCTACATAAAGACTCCCTGCTCCGCCTACAATTACGGCTCTTGTCCCCATTCCTTTTAATGCCCTAATTAATGCCCGGCCAGCATCTACATGTGCCTGTTCTTCTCCTAATGGAGCTCCGAAGGCATTAACTACTACATCTAACTTTTTTAGATCATCCGATGTCAGATCAATTATATTTTTTTCAATGATTGAGATCTTTTCCTCTTTAAGTTTTGCAGCATCTCTTACAATTGCAGTTACTTCATGTCCCCTGCTTACCGCTTCTTTCAAGATAAGACTTCCAGCTTTTCCGGTTGCACCAATGATTCCAATTTTCAATTTAAAGTCCCCCTAATCATTCAAAATTTTAAATGTAACCAAATTGATTACATGTAATAATTTTAGTTACACCTTATTTATTTGTCAATACTTTTATCATCTTGTTAATTGAGCATATTAGAGTGAAATAAACTTGTAATACATTCAGTTACAAGTGTACTATAAAGAGTGTAAAGTAATTAGGATGGTGAAGAAATCATGTCTATTAGCAGCCGTTTTGCTGTAGGAATTCATATATTGGCTCTTATTGAAATAAATGAAGACGGAATTAGCACTTCTGAATTTTTAGCTGGAAGTGTAAATACAAATCCCGCCTTAATAAGAAAAATTATGGGGATGCTGAAAAAAGCAGGTTTAGTAAATGTACGGCCAGGTATTGCAGGAGCTGAATTAGCGAAGGATTTAACTGAAATCACCTTACTTGATGTTTATAGAGCAGTAAATGTTGTTCAAGATAAAGAATTGTTTAGTATACATGAAAATCCCAATCCTCAATGTCCTGTAGGCCGGAACATTCAAAGTACAATTGGTCCAATATTTGAAATCGCCCAATCTGCCTTGGAAAAAGCTCTTGGACATATAACAATTGAGGATGTGGTAAAGGATATTATTGAAAAAGAAAAATCGGCCGATAATTGTTAAATGATTCACAGAAAATCTTTTATCAGACTGGGGATAAAAAATCAATAAAACAAAAAGGGACTGGGTTATATTGAATCCAGCCCCGAATTGATATTGATTTTTTGATTGAAAAATGGCTTTTTAAGCAGTAAGCTTGCGAGAACTTTCTTCTGGCTGATAAAACGCAAGCTGAATATACTTCCCGTCATCATATACAGAAATTATGGCGTTATCTCTTTTGTACTCATCAGAATCTGCTCGCATTTCTTTTCTGACTTTCTTCTCCTGCTTAATCACTTCATTAATTGCATTATCCTATTTACTACCGCCGCACGCAGTCAGCAGAAGGATGAAGGTGACTGACAAATCATACGACCTACTATAGTAAGTCTATAAACAAAAAATACCAAAGGTGTCAAAACCCTTGGTGTCATTGGGATCGGCCGAGAGGACTTGAACCTCCGCAGGTTATCACCCGCTGGGCCACCATCTATATTCACAAAACTATTGCTCAGTTGTCAGCATGTGAAGTAAATTACGAATTTCCTTGTTATAACTTTTAATTTCTTCTTCATTACAACCGGTTTTATCAAATACTGCATTAGGGATCATTGTGACTTTTTCTTTAAACTCATTCCCTTCAGTTGTTAACGTAATAATTACACTTCGTTCATCCTCTTTTGAACGCTCTCTTATAATAAGACCTCGCTCCTCAAGTCGTTTTAAAACTGGAGTTAATGTTCCGGAGTCCAGATATAATTCTTCGCCTAAACCTTTAACAGATATTTTTTCCTTCTCCCATAAAACAAGAAGAACCAAATACTGTGGATACGTAATTCCTAATTCTTTTAAGAGAGGATGGTATAACTTTATCATTTCACGGGAAGCTGCATAAATCGCAAAACATAGATGATTACTTAACAGTAATTTATCATTCTTCATGTTAAATCCCTCACAATATTTATATTCATTACTACACATAATAGCATAAGAATTACATTAAGTAAAATTGAATGACTAACAATTTAATTAATCATAACTTATGCAAAATCAGAAAGAATTTATCACCAATAATATGATCTCCTATTTTCTCAATGTGGTTATTATGTACACTAACTTTAAACTGCCGAAAACTGTTCTTTATTTTAGTCTAATCAATCATTTAGAGGATTTTAATTGCGAATTTCAATTGAGAACAATTTAATTTTCAAAAATTTAATTGACAACGCTTGTTATATTGATTAAAATTCAATTGTGTTAAATTTAATTTATAGGAGTGTTTGATGATGACAGTATATTTTACAGCAGAAGCTACAACAAAAGGCGGAAGAGAAGGTCATGTAACATCTAATGATCTTATTATTGATTTGGATTTAGCTATGCCAAAACGAAATCAAGTATCCACTGCTACAAATCCAGAACAATTATTTGCGGCAGGCTATTCAGCTTGTTATGACAGTGCTCTTCATTTAGCAGCCCAGAGACAACGATTAAAAATCGAATCAGCTGTTACCGGTAAAGTAAGTTTATTAAAAGATGAAAGTGATAATGGTTATAAAATCGGAGTTGTTCTGGAGGTGGAAATTCAAGGGGTATCTCAAGAGCAAGCGGAAGAATTAACACATGCAGCTCATCAAGTATGTCCATATTCTAAAGCTACTCGCGGAAATATTGATGTACAAATCATTACAACAGCAATGTAAGACGAAAGATGCCAAGATCAATAGGCAATAGAATAAAAAAATTTGATTAAAACATATAGGTGATCAACCTTCAAATAAGGAGTGAGATTGATGTTAAAGAAAGTACAATTAGAAAAAGCAGCTCAAGAATTTGCAGAAGCAACCGCGAACCCACCCTATCTATTCGACCTTGGACCTGAGAAAGGACGAAAAGCTGTAGATGAGGTTCAATCTGACCCAATTGATAAACTGCCAGTTGATATTGAAGATATTATGATTTCAGGAGGACCGAGCGGACAGGTATCAGTAAGAATAATGCGCCCGCAGAATGCACCTGCGCACCTTCCTGTCATCGTGTACATTCATGGGGCCGGCTGGGTATTTGGTAATGAGCATACACATGATCGGCTCATCCGTGAGCTAGCAGTCGGAGCACAAGCTGCTATTGTCTTTCCAAATTACACCTTATCTCCAGAAGCAAAATATCCGACAGCCATTGAAGAAATCTATGCAGTAGTGAAGTGGGCATCTGAAAATGGCCGTGAGAACGGCATGATTCCCGAGAGTCTAACAATTGCAGGTGATAGTGTTGGAGGCAATATGGCTGCTGCTGTCACGCTAATGGCCAAAGCACGAGGTGACTTGAATATCCGGCAACAATTACTTTTCTATCCGGTAACAGACGCTTCTTTCGATACGGAATCCTATCAACAGTTTGCTGCGGGATACTTTTTACGCAAGGACGCGATGATGTGGTTTTGGGATCAGTACACAACCAATTCGAACGAGCGTGCTGAAATTACAGCATCACCTCTGCGTGCAACTGCTGAGCAGCTTCAAGGGCTTCCACCTGCATTGATTATCACAGCTGAAGCTGATGTACTTCGTGACGAGGGAGAAGCATATGCCAATAAACTTCGTGAAGCTGGTGTTCCGGTCACTGCCGTACGTTTCCAAGGTATCATTCACGATTTCGTGATGCTCAACGCCTTAGCTAAAACTGAAGCTGCGCGCGGAGCAATTGATCTCGCCGCAACCTGGCTGCGTAAAGGGTTTTAATCCATTTATTGTTTCGTCACATAGAGACTGCTGCAAATAAATAAAAAACAAACAGATCCACTCAAATAATTGAGTGGATCGTATATTGGAATAATGGAACTTTTGATGAGCTTTTTAATCGGGCTGGTTATTATTTTGTTGTTGAGATGTCCCCCTAATTGAAAAGCTAACTCCACAACAAACTCCATTTTTTCACCACTTCACCCTCTTCATATCCAAAAAACCTTTGTTGATTAGTTAGCGTACAAGTTCTCGTTTTCTGCTTTGGACCCCATATAGAAAATAAAAAGCCAGCTCTCCTTCGGGAGAAGAACTGGCATAACAAAGCTTCTTATTTTGCTGTATTGCCCGGACCTTTTAATTTCTCTTCGTTCTTGCGTCAATGTTTTATTATTAGGACACAACCAATAAAATAATGACGATCGAGAATAGCAACGCTGCTTTTGCAAAGCAGTGAGCCCTCCAGAATATAAAAGAGCTGCAGTCATTGCTGCTCGGATAATCCCAGCTTATTCTGAGTCTGTATTTCGAGTAGTCGTTCAATTAAATGGATGTTTTTTTCATTCCTTTTCTGTTTGTTCCATTTTCCACCACAGTGAATCTTTTGGATTTTCAACAGCTTCTTGAAACTCAGCTTTAGAAGCAACTGTTGGGTATGAACCTTTTAAAGATTTACCTGAAGTATCTTTAAATAAGGTTAACACAACTATTAAGCCAATTAAACTGACTGCCAATAAATAGAAACCCGGCGCCAAATTGTTTCTTGTCACATGGGTTAACCAAGAAGCAACTAAAGGTGTTGTTCCGCCAAAAATAGAAACTGATAAGTTGAATGTCCAGGATAATGTACGATATCTAATGTCCGTATGGAACAACGTAGGTAAAGATCCTGGCATAGTACCTTCGTATACAGATAATACAATACCTAACATTAAAAGTCCTATAAATAAGAAAGTTATATTCCCCATATTAAGAAATTGGAAAGAGATAATCGAAAATACAATTCCTAATACTAATCCAATTGCTATAACTTTTTTATTTCCTAATTTATCTCCCAGTTTACCAAAAGTTAAAGCGAACGGTACCATAATAATCAATACAATTGCTGTAACCGGTGTACTTATATTATCACTTATACCAAGGTTCTCATCTAAATAAGAAGGCATATACCCTAACAATAGGTAATTGGTTATATTGAAAAATGCCACAAATACGATACATAAAAAGATATCTTTTTTATATGTTTTAATGACTTCAAATAAACCTGGTTGTTGTTCTTGGTTTTCAGAGATGTCATTTTCAAAGATTGGTGATTCATCTAAATGACTTCTCAAATATAAACCAAATAATCCTATTGGAATACTTAAGAAGAAAGGAATTCTCCATCCCCAACTATTCATTTGAACATCAGATAAAGTCCAGAAAAGTACTGTAACTAAAACAGAAGCTACTATATAACCAGATAATGTGCCGATTTCTAAACCGCTGCCTAACCTTATACGTTTATTATCTGGAGAAGATTCTGCGATATATACCATTGCCCCAGCGTACTCTCCACCCACAGAAAAGCCTTGCAGAATACGGGCAAAGAGTAATAATATAGGGGCCCATACACCAATCTGATCATAGGTAGGAAGCACACCAATTATTAAAGTAGATAAAGCCATCATTAAAATAGTAATTGTTAATACCATTTTCCGACCAAATTTATCACCCATTTTACCAAAAATAATTCCGCCTACCGGTCTAAGTAAGAAGGCAATTGCAAATGTAGCAAAAGTAAATATTAACTTTAATTCATCGTTTTGAACCGGACTGAAAAAGTTTTTACTAATAATAACTGCCAAATAAGAATATAAAGCAAAATCAAACCATTCCATCGCGTTTCCTATCCCTGTAGCAAACACGCTTTTCTTCGCTTTTTGAATGTCTACAACGTTAATTTTTTTCTTGTTAAACTTCATTTAATAATATCGACTCCTTAATTATCAAATCCACATTATACAAGCGCATAAACGGTCCGAGCATGCAGTCCCAGAATGTATAGCGTAATGCTTCTCTAAAAGTCTGGGGGTTTCTGTTTCACCTGATGGAGAGCTAACGGCATAGTGGCTGATTGGTTCAACTGTACCTTAAAAGACTAGACTAATATCCATATCAGCGCCAAATAACATTGTAAACCAGGAAAAAGGATGAAATTCAGTGTTTTCGCTGGTTTCCTTAACTTATTTTTGCCGATTGGGCTAAAAATAATACAAGAAGCAACAAAAAGAGAAACAGCCAACAGATAATACCAGCCAAAACGGTTAGTGACATATCCTCGGGCTGCGGTTGGTATTTTCTGCAGACTATTTGGAGAAATGATTCCCCTTCATACAGCTCTATTGTGAATATGATCACAATCGATAAAAAACTTTATTTCTTAAAAGTATCCTAAACCTTTATTTTAGTTCTTCCATTACGTCTTCCAATATGTTTATTATAAGATTGAGGTCGTTCCTAAGAATTATTTACTGATTCTATCTTTATTACCCCACAATCAGGTGAAACAAAACACTATAAACGTAGCATACCTTTTTAAAATCTGACAAGCCCAACAGGGTGGTAGAAACCCGGCTAAAGCCAAGCTAGTCAATGGATAGAAGAAATTTTTTTGTTTTTCCCAAGGAATAACCGTCTGCGTTTAATCTAGCCCAATTAGAAAGAAAAAGAGCAGGAGTAATCCTGCTCTTTCATTCAAAACTTTAATTTGTATGACGAATTTCGTATACCTTTTCGACTTTTCTTACCTATTAATCAGTATGCAGACTACAACAGAAATAAGTAGCACCGGGTATGAAATAATGGTTTTATTTTTAATCAATGATTAAATTACCCTCAATGACAGTAAATACTAATAATTACTAAACATTATAGGAAACCCCAATATTCCTTATCTTAATTATTGTTTAATTAATTGGGATTGTAACAGTAAAACTCACACTTATAGAAAGTTATACCAATCAAAAATTTTCCGACTCAAGTCTGTTTAACCAGTTGTGAACCAATGAATTAAATACATCGGTTTGTTCGATTTGCAGGTTGTGACCAGCCATATCAAGCACTGCAAAAGTTGCCCTTGGGTAATCTTCTATTAATCGCCATGCATCGTGGTATCCGACTACATTGTCCTGACGCCCTGTGATAATTAGCGTGGGATACTCAAGTTTAGATGAAATATCGAAGGTAAACCCATATCCATTTTGACGAATGTTGTTTACGAATTCATAATTTGTTTGTTTAGATGGAAGTAAAATTTCATCTCGAAACCTCTCCCATTCAGTTTTACCTTGCACAATCCCCATAGAGCAAAATTCATACGCTTCCTCTGAAGACAAATGTGATATCAAGTCGCTGTCTCTTTTTAGAACAGTCTTCTGCGGTACTACCCTTTTATCGAATTCGGGTATAGTTAATGGTGCCATCAGCAGTAATCCACGAACTGTTTCCTTACGTGAACGAACGATACCTCTGGCAATGTACCCTCCATATGAATTACCACAAACAATAAACTGTTGATCAGGAATAATCTCGTCCAAAAGACGCAATATCGCTTCTAAAACATCATCAGAGTTCTGAATAGACGGTTGTGGCTTAGAATGTCCCATACCTGGTAAGTCTATGTATATTCTCTTCCAACCGCTTCGTTTCTCGAATAACGGTTCCATTGCATGTAACATCACCTGATGGTCAAGTGTCCAACCATGCAACATAACGATCGGATATCCATCTCCAATTACTTTATGGTAAATCGACATGTATTTGTTCCCCTTCCCTGTAATCCTAATGTTTCGATATGAACATTTAATCCTTTCATGCATTTATCACAATTTTAACAAACTTTTAACTGAACTTGGTAAGTTGAACAAGGGTTATACATTGAATTTCGACAATCGCAAACTGTCATATGTGTCCGTCATATTAAAAGAATCTGTTTAATGTGTTGTTTAGTGCTTTCGTTACTGCGACTATCGACAAATAAGAACCAAGCAAAGTATTGTCCAGATACGTTGAGTATTTTGATCACTTTGCAAATAAGTGATTGAAAATACACTACCTAAAATCACTGCAGCCAATAGAACCCGGCTGATTTTCATCAATCATCTCCCCTTTTTTAATTTTCGTAGAGAACATTAAATTTCCTCGTTCATGAAAATAATCAGCGACTTCAATCGAAAAACCTTCAACATCAGCAAACATTCTCCCCGAAGTCTTGGTTTTCTTCCCATGCTTAGCAGCACTTTCTCTACTTTTGTAAATTGGAGTTTGAGGCATTAGTAGCTAACTATAAATGATGAAAATATTTGTGCGATGTCTACTGCAGATGACTTACTTTAGGTAAGTGGGCAGTAGATCATTTAAAAATAAGCGCAAAAAAATACCAAGGATCTCTCTATTACCCTTGGTATTATTGAGATGCGGCCGAGAGGACTTGAACCTTCACGGGTTATTCACCCGCTGGGCCCTCAACCTAATGAAAACGTATCAAGTATTACATAAACCTTATAAATAAAGCATTCTTTATCTTCATTTCCACCTGTTTTCAAAAATCACTGAAAATATTACCTTTAAATTTGTAATTTCAGCTAAGACCTAAGAAACCACTAACAAGAGAAGTAATGCAGTCTCGCCCACTAGGTGCGATAGTTTTTGCGTTTTGCGGGTATCGGAAAATCTTTGCTAGTAGCAGTGCCTCAATAAGAAGATCGCAATTTCCACTTACCTAGCTATATCAAGGTTTACTTGTCTGATTTGGGATGTTTGGGGTACAAAAGTTGAGTTACAAACATTATTATCCAAAAGAACGTTTACTGTAATTATTTTACATGGTATTATTTGTATTGTGCATATGGAATATGTATGTGTAATAAATGAAATTAAAAGGAGTGCTTGATCGTGAATCTTAAATCCATTTTCAAAGGAGTAACATCGACTCTGATAGCTGGTGTAATTGTTGGAACTTGTACTATACCTGCTTTTGCGGAGTCGACTACAAGTGTATCGCCGAAAAATTATGCAGTTAAAAGTGGGGTATTCAAAGCTCTAGACAAGGAGGTTTCAGAGGGCTCTGTTGATCAATCAAGCTGGAGTCGGGAGTTCGAATTAGATGAGAATGACGGAGCACAAGTAAACTTCTGGATTTCAAATAACGGAAGTAATGACATAAAAATATCAATTGATGGAAAAGTCTCAAGAACCATCGCACCAGGCAAGCAAGGCAACATTTCTGCCGAGGTTAAAAATGGTTGGTTTGGTTGGACATACAATTACACATTTACAGCTTCACCAACGGCTCAAGGTGGCAGTGTTAAGATGAAATATAAAATTGCCCAAAGAAATAATTAACGAATTACGGAAAGGTAATCACTCATTACCTTTCCGTAATTTCATCATTTTTTAGTTTTACAAATAGATCCTTATTTTCTGTAATTTGGAGATAAATTCACTCCAGGTTGTTCATCTTCTCTTTTTCTAGAAATAAAAGGTTTTTGTATTAAATCCTATATGATGCAAATCAAACCGATTAGTAATTACTTTTCTCCAATTTTCTGCTCCTGCTTTTCTTGCTCTTTTCCCCTCAGCCTTATGAAATATTATCATGTCCTATATTTAAGGGTTATACAGCGCTCATTATCATTATTTACACCTTTTTTGATGTTTTTTCATATTTTCTGGACAGTAAATGGGAGTAAAGAAACCTTGACCACTCACCAAGATAAGTAAAAAAAAAACGAAGGGCATCAAACTAGACGACTTACTATAAGTAACTGGGCAGTAAGTGGGCAGTAACAGACAAATTTCTATAAACAAAAAAATACCAAAGGTAGTTAAACCCTTGGTATCATTGAGATGCGGCCGAGAGGACTTGAACCTCCACGGGTTATTCACCCACTAGGCCCTCAACCTAGCGCGTCTGCCATTCCGCCACGACCGCGTGCTATGAAGCTGTCTTTCCACTAAGCATATAAGCTAGTGATGATGATCATCACTTTGAAAAGAAAGTGCGGGTGAAGGGACTCGAACCCCCACGTCGTAAGACACTAGATCCTAAGTCTAGCGCGTCTGCCAATTCCGCCACACCCGCGTGACAAGTGGTGAGCCATGAAGGACTCGAACCTTCGACCCTCTGATTAAAAGTCAGATGCTCTACCAACTGAGCTAATGGCTCGCTCTAAAAGTGATTCAAAAATTTTAAATAAAATGGCTGGGCTAGCTGGATTCGAACCAACGCATGACGGAGTCAAAGTCCGTTGCCTTACCGCTTGGCTATAGCCCAACGAAGGTAAATGGTGACCCGTACGGGATTCGAACCCGTGTTACCGCCGTGAAAGGGCGGTGTCTTAACCGCTTGACCAACGGGCCGTCTGGTTGAGAACTTATCTGGCGGAGAAGGAGGGATTTGAACCCTCGCGCCGCTTACGCGACCTACACCCTTAGCAGGGGCGCCTCTTCAGCCACTTGAGTACTTCTCCATAATGGCTCCACAGGCAGGATTCGAACCTGCGACCGATCGGTTAACAGCCGATAGCTCTACCACTGAGCTACTGTGGAATAATCAGACTTTCTTCATTATAAATGATGCGACATATTGTGTCAATAAGCAACATTTATTTTTTTGAGAAAGTATCGTTGTCTCTCAACGACTTTTATAATTTAACACAGATCATTGAGATGAGTCAAGCCTTTTTAAAAAATTCTTTTGATTTTTCCTCTGCATTTTCCGCAGGCATATCTTTCCGGGTTCATTGCCCGCTTCTTTATATACTGTTGGCCGCAAGCCTCGCATCTATACATATATGTTTTCTTTTGTGTCTTTTTGGTTTGCAGCGGCGTGCAGAATCTTGGCGCTCCGACTTTCTGAAGCAGGTCTCTGAAATCTTTGTCTCTGTGCTTGTACCCTTTTCCCTCAAGATGAAGATGATAATGGCACAGCTCGTGTTTGATGATGCCTATCAGCTCGCTCTGCCCGTGTTCGAGCAGATATTTGCGGTTTAATTCGATGTTATGGGAAGACAGCATGTAGCGGCCGCCTGTCGTTTTCAGCCGGTCATTGAAAAAGGCCCGGTGACGGAACGGCTTTCCGAAATCCTGTGCAGAGATGTCTTCCGTCAGCTTTTGAAGTTGTTCGTTATCCATATGTGCACCCCGCTTTAAAAACATTGAACGGGACAATTCACCGTTCGCATACAATGTGTTAAAACCGACCTCTAACTAAAAGCTGAGGAGGAATGAGCCATGCCGAATTGGCTGATGAAACAAATGCAAAAAGCGTTTTTAGAAAAGGACAATTACCAAATCAAACTGCTGAACCAGTGCTGGTATTTCTACAGAAAAAAACACTGCTCGTAAGCAGTGCTTTTATTTTACCATAGACAGCGACACTCTGCCTTTTTGCACGTCCACCCCTTCGACCCATACGGTGACGATGTCTCCGACCGATACGACGTCGAGAGGATGTTTGACGAATTGATTGCTCAGTTTTGAGATGTGCACAAGCCCGTCCTGCTTGACGCCGATATCGACGAAAGCGCCGAAGTCCACAACGTTGCGGACGGTGCCCTGCAATTCCATTCCTTCCTTTAAATCCTCAAGCTGCAGAACGTCTTTTTTCAGCAAAGGCTTCGGCACTTCGTCACGGGGATCTCGCTCCGGCCTTGTCAGCTGCCCGCAAATATCCGCAAGCGTAATCTCCCCTATACCGAGCTCTTCAGCCGTTTCAGAAAGCGGCAATGCGCTTATTTTCTCTTTTGCGTCCGCGCTTCCGATCTGATCCGCAGTGAGCTGCAGTTTTTTGAGCAGCGCCTTTGTCTCTTTATAGCTTTCCGGGTGTATCCCGGTGCGGTCGAGCGGCTCCCGTCCTCCGGGCACTCTCAAAAAGCCGATGCACTGTTCATATGTTTTTGCGCCGAGACGCGGGATTTCTTTCAGCTCTTTGCGGTTTGTAAATTTTCCGAGCTCTTCCCTTTTTTTAACGATATTGCCGGCAACGGTTTTGGATAACCCGGCTACATATTGAAGCAGCGCGGCTGATGCTGTATTGACATTCACCCCGACTTGGTTGACGACGGTCTCTACGACAAAACGGAGAGATTCGTTTAAATGCTTTTGGCTGACATCATGCTGGTATTGCCCGACACCGACGGATTTAGGATCAATTTTCACAAGCTCGGCCAGCGGGTCCTGCAATCTCCGCGCGATGGAGACGGCGCTGCGCTCTTCGACCTGAAAATCCGGAAATTCCTCACGGGCGATTTCTGATGCGGAATACACGCTTGCTCCGGCCTCATTGACGATGACATAATAAATGTCCCGCTCTGTTTCTTTCAGCACATCAACGACGAATTGCTCTGTCTCCCGTGATGCCGTGCCGTTTCCGATCGCCACAACCTCGACTTCGTACCGGTCCAGCAATTCTTTGATTTTTTTTCGGGCTTCCGCTGTCTTTTTGACGGGAGCGTGCGGGTAAATGACGTCGATTTTCAGCACTTTTCCCGTCTCATCAACGACTGCCAGTTTGCACCCCGTACGGAAGGCCGGATCGACGCCGAGCACGACTTTTCCCTTCATCGGCGGCTGCAGCAGGAGCTTACGCAGGTTTTCAGCGAAAATATGGATCGCCTGGGCGTCTGCTTTTTCTGACAGCTCTTTGCGGATGTCACGCTCAATAGCCGGCTGGATCAGGCGCTTGTAACTGTCCTCAATGGCTTCTTTCAGCGTTTCTTTCACAGGTGTTTCACGGTGTTTGATGATTTGCTTTTCTAAATAAGCTTTTATCTGATCGGCGGGCGGTTCGATCGCAATCTTTAAAATGCCTTCTTTTTCACCGCGGTTCATCGCAAGCACTCTGTGAGGAACGACCTTTTGGATCGGCTCTTCGTACTCGTAGTACATTTCATAGACGTTTTTCTCGTCATCTGCGGCTGACTTGCCTGCCGCGGAAGTGAGAATTCCTTTTTTATACGTTTCCTGGCGGATCCACTTTCTGAAATGAGGATCATCCGAGATTTGTTCGGCTATGATGTGCTTCGCGCCTTCAATGGCTTCCTCTCTTGAAGCGACTTCTTTTTCTGCACTGATATATTGATCAGCGACGTCGTGAAGGCGGTTTTCTTTCGGGAGAGAAAGAATATAGTCCGCAAGCGGTTCAAGGCCTTTGCTTTTGGCGACGGTGGCTTTTGTTTTCCGTTTTTGTTTGAAGGGGCGGTATAAATCCTCGACTTCCTGAAGCTTCACCGCTTGCTCGATTTTTTGCTTCAGTCCGTCCGTCAGCTTGTCCTGCTCAGAGATCAATCTGATGACTTCCTCTTTCCGCTGCGTCAGGTTTTGTATGTATTGCCACCGCTCGGAGATTGCCTGAATCTGCACCTCGTCCATTGAGCCGGTCTGCTCTTTTCGGTACCGCGCAATAAACGGGACGGTATTGCCGTCTTCCAGCAGGCGGATGACACTTTCGACATGTTTTTGGGATAACGCTGTTTCTTCAGCAATTTGTTTTTTCAAAAGGGCTAACGTTTCCATATCACAAAAGCCTCCATCTCTTCTTTCTTTCTCTAGTGTATCAAAAAACGGCGGAACATAAAAAAAGCAGCCTTACGATAAAAGCTGCCCGAGAATATAGGTCAAATCATCACGTCTGGATGTTGTGTACGGATGAAGTGATTTTGATATTTCTTCTATTGAGTGTCCCTGCTTTAAGCAGGTGCGGATATGCGGAACCTCAAGCCCATCCGTGTAGATGATGAATGTCGCCCCTTTTTCGTATGATGACGTATACGTTTTGTATCTTTGCGGTTTGCCTGAGAGGTAACCCGAAATCGGCAGCGGATGAAAGACTTCGCCTGATGGGGAGTGCAGGAAGAAACGGACGTTGCCGATCGAGCAGTATGTCAATTCCCTTTTGATGAAATTGATTTTTAAGATGGAGGCAGTCGCCCCTCTTTTGTTTTTCATCGCTTGATTGCAGCGCTCAATGATGCTTTCCACATCCTCATCCGCATACGTTTCCACGATGTCTTTAATGGCTGACGAGGATTCGTTGGCAAGAGATCCGCTGCCGAGACCGTCCGCTACCGCGCAAACTAATTCTTCTTCATTCGCCTTCATAAAAAAGCTGTCGCCGCATATGGACTTGCCTTCTTTATTTAATTGGTATACGAGAGTTTGAACATGTTCATTTTCTTCAACCTGAATCATTACATTAGCTCCATGGAGGGATCTCCAATCAAGGCCTCTCTCAGTTTTTTCACCGCTTTCCGCTGCAGGCGCGAGACGTGCATTTGAGATATTCCGAGAATGTCCCCTGTTTCTTTTTGGCTTTTATTTTGCACAAATGTTAGATCGATAATCTGTTTTTCGCGGTCGGACAGCACATGAAGCACGCTTTTGATCATCATCTGCTGGTTGACGCGTTCGTATCCTTCCTCCTGCGACCCGACGATATCTAAAATCGTGACGGTGCTTCCGTCCGCATCCGCTTCGATGCTGTGATCGACAGAAAGCGCCTGATAGCTTTTTCCCATCTCCATCGTTTCAAGCACTTCCTCTTCTGACACATCGAGAAAGGCTGCGATTTCTTCGACTTTCGGCGACCGCTGCGTCTCTGTCGTCAGCTGATCCACCGCCATTTTAATGCGCGGACCGAGTTCTTTAATCCGTCTCGGGACGTGTACGCTCCATGTTTTATCTCTGAGGAAGCGTTTGATCTCGCCGATGATGGTCGGAATCGCAAATGCTTCAAAGGATTTGCCGACCTCGGGATCATACCGTTTAATGGCTCCGAGAAGTCCGATCATCCCGACCTGGCGGAGGTCTTCGTGAAAGCTTTTTCCTTTTGAATATTTCTTTGCCAGCATTTCGACGAGATTGGTATACACCTCGACGAGTGTTTCCTGGGCTTCTTTATTATCATGTGTTTGAAAGTCGCGTATGAGCCGATCAACTTCATCTTTAGTTAGTTTCGTAGTTTTTGATGGTTGTGCCATGATCAACTCGCTCCCCATTTAAATACTTTGTCATCGCCACGGTTACGCCAGAGTTGCTTTGAACTTTGACTTCATCCATGAGCGTTTCCATTAAATACAGACCGAGCCCTCCTTCTGACAATTGATCGACTGTGTGCGAAGGTGTGTACGGCCCGAGATCCTGCTGCTTCTGATCAAAATCAAAGCTGTCTCCCTGATCGGCGACAATGACCTCCAGCCGATCCTCAAACACACCGAACCGCACGGATACTTCTCCCTTATTTTCATCTTTGTATGCATGCTGGACAGCGTTTGTACAAGCTTCGCTGACAGCGATTTTCAAATCTTCAATGTCATCATAGGTATAGCCCATTCTGCTGGCGACTCCTGATAACGTAAGCCTGACGATTCCTACATATTCCGGTTCGGCCGGAATTTTCATCTCTATATAATCAACTGATGTACTCATTGCACGCCACCTTCTGACTTTGCCGAAATGTCGATGATGTCCTTAAGCCCCGTAATTTCAAACAGACGGACGAGCCGGTCGGAAAGATTCTCAAGCTTCAGAGAGCCGCCTTCCTTGCTCACCGTTTTAAACACGCCTACAAAAACGCCTAAACCCGTACTGTCCATATAGTTTACATCTTTTAAGCAGATTCTCATGTCCTTCCCCTCGTTTGCCAGGGGCATCAGCTTTTCACGAACCACCGGAGCTGAGTATACATCGATTTCTCCAGCGATATTGATTTGTATATCTGAAAGATTCTCCTTCATATCTACCGTTAAATTCATCGTATCACCTCTGAAAGTTATCCTTACTCGTGCTAATGGCTTTTTACCCGTGCTGCTGTTTTTTTAAACCTTTCTTTTCAAAACAATTAACGTAAAATCGTCATGAAGCTGAAAGTCCTGAAGTCTCAGCAGGCTGTCGTAAATATTTTTGACCATATCCTGCGCGGAGCAGTCCATATGTTCTTCCAGCATGCGCTGAATGTCGCTGCGTTCTAAGAAACCGTTTTCGGTGCGGCATTCGGTGACGCCGTCAGAAAAAAGAACGATCATGTCTCCTTCGTCCATGTGCTGTTCATATTGGCTGTAATCAAAATCCTGGGAAATTCCCAGCACCAATCCTTTTGCCTCCAGATCATAAAACTTTTTTTCTTTTTCAGAGTAGTAGAAGCCCGGTTCATGCCCCGCAGAAGCATATGTAAATTGGTGATTTTTCGTATTGTAGTTTGCGTAAAACATGGTGATAAACATGCTTGAGTCCACGTTCTGTTCTACAACGCGGTTAAGATTTTTCAGCACTTGGGAGGGGTGAATGCCGATCTCCGGAAGAGAGTCCATGGCATACTTGATCATCGACATGCACAATGCGGCGGGTATTCCTTTTCCGATGACATCGGCTATCGCGATGTTAATCGATTCCTTGTCTTTGACAAAGTGATAATAGTCCCCGCTCATTTGCTTGGCGGGGACGCTGATCGCCCCGATATCCAGTTCTTCTTCTTCAGGAATTTTTGTGCCCAGCAGCGTCTGCTGAACATTTGCGGCAATTTCAATTTCTGAACGAAGCTCCTGCTGGATATCTCGCAGACTTTGGTGTTCCTGATAAGCCATCCCGTAGCCAATCATGACTTCTATTAAAAAATCCAGCGAATGAAAAACATCTTCCGGCAGATCCGGATACAGTTCCTTTACCACTTTTCGGTGGATGCTGATGATCTCCTCCGGAGGAACCTGATGTTCAATCGTTTTTCGGCTGAATTTTTGGGCTTGATATAAAGATGTTTCTGTTAATTCGGCTATATATCGGCTAAGCAGCTGATGATACCGCTGCTCTATAACCTCCCTGAAATCCACGTTCTAACCTCCTACCGAAGCCATTTTACGGCTTGAATCTCTGTTCCTTCCTCTGCAACAGATTGCAGGCTGAATTCGTCCATCAGCCTTTTGACGCCCGGAAGTCCCGCTCCCAGTCCGCCTGACGTTGAAAAGCCGTCTTCCATCACTTTACGGATGTCGGGGATTCCGGGTCCTTTGTCTTCTGCTATAATTTTAAGGCCTTTTTTCCCTCTGTCGTTTACTTGTTCTATGCTGACCTGGCCCTTGCCTGCATATAAGTAAATGTTTCTGGCCAATTCTGAGATAGCCGTCGTGATTCTGGCCTGGTCCACCGTGCCGAAGCCTAATTCCTTCGCAACGTTGCGGCCAAGCTGTCTGGCGGCTACGATATCCCATTCTGTCATGATTTTCACACAGGATTGGTCGTTCATCGCTATTCCCCCAATTCCCGCTTCAATGTCTCAAGCCCTTGCTCTAAATCGAGCGCCGTTTCGATTTCCTCAAGTGAGATTCCGAGTTCAATCAATGTGACCGCCACAGCCGGCTGAATTCCCGTCAATACGACCTTTGCACCCATCAATTTAGACATGGTGATGACATCGCCGAGCACTTTCGCGATAAATGAATCGATCATGTCAACGGATGTCAGGTCAATGACGACCCCGTTTGCGCCGGTTTCATAGATTTTGTTCAGCAGATCTTCTTGAAAATGCAAAGCTGTCTGGTCGTCAAGCTCCCATTGGATGGATACCAATAAGCAGTTATACAGTTTCAGGATCGGGATTTTTGGATGTCTCACAATGTTATTCCCCCAATGAAACGATTTTTCGATTTGTCATTTCAAGCGCTGTTTGAATTCCTTTTTGAAGGGTATTCTTCGTAATAACCTGCGACAAATCAATTCCCAGATTAACGATCGTCTGCGCGATTTCCGGACGGATTCCGACGAGCAGACATTTCGCGCCGACAAGCCGCACCGCTTCTGATGCCTGAATAATATGGTGCGCCACCATCGTATCAACGACCGGCACGCCCGTAATATCAATTAATACAACCTGTGAACGGTGCTTTACGACGCCGTTTAACAGATTTTCCATAATATGCTTTGCACGCTCCGTATCAATCGTCCCGACAAGCGGCATGACCGTTACATGCTCAAATACCGGGATCAGCGGAGCCGACAATTCCTGAAGCGCGATTTTTTGCAAAGTAACCGTTTTTTCCCAGGAGATAGAATACTGATTTAAAATTTCCGTGTTGATCGGATTGAAAAAGCTGTCTATTTCCAAAATCAAATCTGCTCTGTCCTGATCGGCCATATTAAGGTCGACCATCGTTTCGTAAAGCAGTTTCCAAAACTCTGACAGGGTGGCTGAAAGAAGTTTCAGCGACAGGCCGAGCTGAACGGCGCGCAGTGCGAGTTCACTGATCTGCTCTTCCGTAGCCTCGTCATTTTTTGTCGATAATAAAAGAATGTCTATATAGTCTTTACAAATATTTTCACATATGTGATTCGTAAGCTGATAGTCTTCCTGATTGCCTACTTCTTTTAGTTTGGCTGTCCAAGTATCAAGCAGTTCATCATGCTGATCAATAATGAACTGATACACTTTCTGATTCGACATGGGTTTCACTGACCTCCCGACACAAAACAACAAATTTTGTTTGATTATCTCTTTATTATAGCGCTTATGTTTTTCGAAAACAAAAAAAGTTGCTCTATATGAGCAACCAAAATATGACTAAAAATCAATGAGTGCCAAACTGATTTGCAGGGCTTCATCAACCTTATCCATCATTTCATCATCCAGATGAGTTATTTTATCCGTTAATCTTTGCTTGTCAATCGTCCGAATTTGCTCCAGCAAAATAACGGAATCTCTTTCAAAACCGTAGCGTTTTGCATCAATTTCGACGTGGGTTGGTAATTTCGCTTTCTGTATTTGGGCTGTTATGGCTGCAACAATAGCAGTCGGGCTAAAGCGATTTCCGATATCATTCTGGATCACTAAAACCGGGCGTACGCCGCCTTGCTCTGAGCCAACAACAGGAGATAAATCAGCAAAATAAACATCGCCGCGCTTTACAATCAAAATGATTATCCTCCGCTGACTAAGCGCTCAACGGTCGTTTCTGCTTCGCACTCAGCATAGTGAGCCTCAGAAGAGATATTCAAGTTGATTTTCGCCATTTCCATATACCCGCGTCTCATCAAATCACGGTTATGGCGAGTCGTCCGTTCGCTGACATACGCTCTCACTGCTTGTGATATCAGTTCGTTTCTGCTTCGTTTCTCCCGCATCGCTACACCATCCAATTCAGCTACTAAGTTTTCGGGCAAGCTGATTTTCATTTCGGTTCTTGCGCTGGATTCAGACAAAAAACATACACCTCCACCAAACTTACGGATACGACCAATTCATCCATCCAGACATAATGATACCATTATTCAAACGTCAAGCAAAGCTGTTTTATAAATTCTCTTTTTCCGGATGACGGCTACTTGTTTGTATTATCTTGCAGTAAAGGATTTCTTACTTCCATTATACTCTCATTTTCCAAAAACATACGGGGAACGCGGGAACTAATGGTACAAGGGACCTCGTAATTAATCGTCTCAAGCCGCCCTGCGATTTCATCCATCGTGATCGTTTCTTCCTTCTGGCTGCCGATCAGGGTGACTTTGGTGCCCGGCGGATAAGAGTGATCTAATTCGACCATCAATTGATCCATGCAGATTCTTCCCGCGATGTTCATCCGTTTGCCGCCGATCAGCACAGACGTGCCGCTCAGCTTGCGGAGCCACCCGTCTGCATAGCCGATGGGAACCGTTCCAATCCATTGATCCTTCTCTGCCGTATATGTTGCGCCGTAGCTGACGCTTTCCCCTTTGCGGATCTTTTTCACATGGGATAACACAGAGTGCAGCGCAAAAGCCGGCTTTAATTGAAACGGAATTTCGCTTTGGATGTCAGCAGAAGGACGAAGCCCGTACATACTGATGCCGAAACGAACCGCGTTAAAGAAGCCTTTTTTAAGGCGAAGTCCGGCGGCGCTGTTCGCGCAGTGCACCATCAATTCTTTTAAAGGGAGCGGAGCGATCAATGTTTTAAAGCGGTCAAACTGGAAGAGGAAATAATCTCTGTTTTTCTCATCCGCGGTAGCAAAATGGGTGAATACACCTTTACAGACTAAACCGGGATTTTGGCTGAGGATTTTTAACACGCTTTGGATTTCTTCCTCCGTTTTGACTCCGAGTCTGTTCATGCCGGTGTCGACTTTCAGATGAAACGGCAATGTGGCACCTCCGAGGTGGCGCGCAGCTTCCTGAAGCCATTCAACAGAATACCCCGTGAGTGTTACGTCATACTCGGCAGCTGCTTGTACATATTCGGGCGGCACGGCGCCAAGCACGAGAATCGGCGCTGTAATGCCCCGTTTTCTCAATGAAATCGCTTCATCCAGTATGGCTACGGCAAGACAAGAGGCACCCGCTTCAAGCGCGGCTTTCCCAACTTCCAAATCTCCGTGGCCGTAAGCGTTCGCCTTTACAACCGCCATGAGATGGACGTTTTGCCCGATGTGTTTTTTCATATGCGTGACATTTTCTTTAATCGCGGACAGGTTGATTTCCGCCCACGTTTCTCTGTAAAAGGATGCTGTGTTCATTCGATACACTTCCTAGCATTATTTTCAATTCATATTGTTATTATCATACTAAAATTATTCTGCAAAGTGAAATGGAATCAAAAAAGAGACCGACAGCGGCGGCCTCTTTTTTGACATTATTTTGACGACTGTCCCTGCATGCTTTTAGCGGCGGCCACCATTTCATCTTTTGTCAGATCCTGTGATGACAGAAGATAATCGACTCCGTCATATGTCCACGTTAAAGACGTATCAGATAATGCGGCCACCGTGAAGCCGAGATTAACCGGTTCGCCTTTCAGCGTGACGGCAGAGGCGGCTTTTGCGATATGGGCTTTTTCTTGAATAAGGGTGAAGGATTTTTCTCCGCCGTAAGTCATGACGATCCGTTTGCCGTCCGCCGTTGAAATATCTTTCTCTTCAAGCTTTTTGACGCCGGCCGGCACTTGAAGCGGTGTTTTGACCGCAAATGAATCAGACGGCTTGGCGCTTGTGGCGACGTCCATCTGGGAAAGCGTCATATTTTTCTTCTCGTCAAAAGAGTCTTTATCAAACGGCTTGTTGAATTCAAAGCTTTTGAATTCGACTTTTACCATCACTTTCCGGTCTGTATCCATCACTTTGACGAGCGACGGGCTCATGTCCTTTTTGTTGAAAGTGATTTCCTGAGTCGGCAGCATTTTGTTGTGCTGATAGTTTGTTTTTGTTTCAAACGTGTACTTTTTATCTTTGGCGGAATAGACGGCGTCTTTGTCATGCTGCACGTCCTTTACAAGTGACTCAAACAAATATACTTGGCTGCTGTTATTCGGCCAATCGCTTTGGAACCTGAAGCTCTTATTTAAAGACGGCGTAAGGACAAAGACTCCGTTGGCGTTCCGTAAAATGACTTGGTTTTGGTCTTTTTTCGGATTTTCCAGATAGACCCGGTACAGGGAAGGTTTTTTATGCCAGATTTCCACATTGTATACTTGCGGATCACTCCCCGTCTGAATGGTCATTTTGGCTTTCGCTTTGTACGAGGTGTATTCTTTCGCCTTCTTATCTAAACCGTTCACGATATCTTCCTGTGATTTTTGGCCGCAGGCCGAAAGAATAAGGACGGCAAGCAGTCCCGTTAAAAGCAAAACAAAGCTTTTTCTCACCTTTTTTCAACCCCTTCTTCTCAATTGATGTAAAGGGAAGAAATCGCTTGTTTGACTTTAACGGTACGCCCTGAACGGACGGACGCGTACCATAAAAGCCTCAAACAACTTGTCTCCCTTAATGCACTATCAAATATATGAAGGGGTTTCGGCTAATATGCAGACTAGCGTGACAACCTTTCAATCACGACCTGTGCCGCGGCGTATTCTTTTGTATGGGTAATGGAGACGTGAACCGCCGCGCCGTCCAGCTTGGCGCAGGTCAGCACCGGCTTGCCCGCCGTGTCGTTTCCGGTTTCAATATCCTGAAAGCTGAGCTCTTTGCCGATACCTGTGCCGTATGCTTTCGAAAAGGCTTCTTTTGCCGCAAATCTTCCCGCGAGAAATTCAATTTTCCTTTTATCCGACAGCAATGTAAAACGGGCGTATTCAGCCTCCGTCAATATTCTTTGCGGAAACCTCGCCTGCCGGCTCATCATGTTTTCAATTCTGTGCAGTTCAACGATGTCGATTCCGATTCCGAAAATCATGTGAATTCCTCCTAAAAGTCCGTACTAAAAAACGGTTTATGTCATAAACGTGTTACTATATATGTAACAAATCAGATGCAAAGGGGCTTGCGATGTTTATACGTACGGAAAATTTCCAGACTTTTATCAGACGTTATCCGGCCGTCAGCTGTATCTTGGCGCTGCAGGCGTTCTTGTGGCTGTTTTTCAGTATGCCGCTTCATTCCGTCATGATGTGGTCAGATGCAGTGACCGGCTATAATTACGGCGTTTCCTCGGGAGAATGGTGGCGGCTGGTGACACCGATGTTTTTACATGCGAATTTCACTCACCTTTTGTTTAACTCCATGTCTCTCTTTTTATTCGCGCCCCCGCTGGAGCAGATGCTCGGAAAAGTCCGTTTTTTGATTGTGTACATCGCATCGGGCATTATCGGCAATATCGGCACGTATCTTGCCGAACCGCTTGATTATGTGCATGTCGGCGCATCCGGCGCGATCTTCGGACTTTTCGGCGTGTATGTGTTTCTGACTGTTTTCCGCAAGGAGCTGATCGGCCGGGATCAGTCGAAAATGATTATGACCCTGCTTATCATCGCGGTACTGTCGACGTTTATCAATTCTAATATTAACATTATGGCGCATTTGTTCGGATTGGCAGGCGGATTTTTGCTTTCCTTTTTATGCGTGCAGCAAAAAAAGCGGCGGTATTAACCGTCCGCTTTTTCATATGAATACCAGCGCCCGATGCGTTCGGCATCTTCCTCGCTGACATCCTTCAGCATGACATGCTCCATGTGGTGAGCTGATTTCACTGCGGTAGCCACAGATGCGAGCCGCCTTCTTTTTTGCAGAAAGGAGCGGCTGACTTCAAACATCTGCATTCTTCTTCTCAGCATAATCGTGGTCGTCTTCCCGATCAGCCGTGTGGTGAGCTGCAGCCGGCCGCCGTTTAAGCACCATGACGCGCTCTTAAATGAGGCGTAGCCCAGCACCAGTTCGACGGGAAGCACAAGGAGCGATGCATATCCCCACGGTTTAAACAGAATACAAAGCGGAATGATCACGAAAACCGAGAAGATAACGGAGCGGAATAAATACCGGCGCAGCGCCCTTTTCGGCAAATGATTCCTGTTTTCTTCCAGTACGTAATCCGGTGTGAAACCGTTCAGCATCACACCGAGCTTTGATTTGCGGATGATCGGAAACAGAATCGTCTGAGCTCCTTCTTTCTCATTCCCCGCACTTCCGGCGCTGACAATCGCAACCGTCGCGTATCCGAATAACTGCCTGATCACATTTTCTTTAATTTTAATGGCTTGGATTTTACGGAGCGGGATCGTCACTTGATGTTTTTCAATAATTCCTCTCGTAATGACCAATTCGTGTTCCTTTTTTTCTATCTTAAAGTTGGCATGCTTGATCATCATACCGGCGATGCTTAACAGCCAGGCGATGAACAATCCTATGAAAATGATCACGGCGTATATGCCGATGCTCGCATGCTTGAGAAAGGAAAACCTGTCATAGAGCCAGTCCATCGGAAGTACTTCATCAATCTGAGAAAAGAGGGCGAATACCGCTGAGATGATGACACCGATCCCCCCGGATGTTGAGGCGGCCATAAGCAGCTCACCCACAGACAGGCGGTAAACGGATTGCACATCTTCCCCGCGCATCGGCTCCTGCTCCGCTGCGGTCTCCCCTCGTTCTTCTTGCTCCGCTTTTTGCTGAAAAACAGCCGCTCTGATCCGTTCCGCCTCTTCCACCGTAATGGCGGATAAGACAGCCTCGGCGTCTTTCCCGTCGCCGGCCGTTTCGATTTGAAGCTTAACAAGCTTAAACAGCTGCTGAATGATGCCGGCACTCGTATTCATTGATTGAATCCGGTCAATGGAGATGTATCTCTTTTTCGTAAAAAACAAGCCTTCTTCAATTCTGAATTCTCCGTCCTCAATCCGGTATGTAAATTTTCTCCACTCGATCACACTTGCCGTAATCAGCCAGATAAGCAGGACGGCGAGCGCAATGCCTCCGTAAAAGCGGATGAAGTGGTTGGAATTAACAATATAGACGAGAAAAAATGGCAGAATAATGTTTTTAATGGTTTCGATAATAATATGGAATAAGTTCAAAATCACGGCCGCCGGGTGCAGACGTTTCGGCTCAGACATCATCTTCCGTCACCCTTGCCAGACGGGAAATGGAATCCCTCAGCCGGTCAGCTTCCTCCATATCAAGCGCCGGAATGGAATGAACGGTTGCCGCCGTGGAGATTTTGACTGAGGCCAGACGGTACCTTCTGAGGAGCGGGCCTTGTGAAGTATCTACGTGCTGCACCCTCACCATCGGCACAATGACCCGTTTGACTATAAAAATGCCGGATTGAATATCAATTTCATTTTCATGGACCTCATAGCGCCAGATCCTGTGCCTGATTTTCGGTATGGCATAGACGGATATCACTGAACCGATGACCCAAATGATGCCGAGGACTCCGGTGATCCAATACGGCCAATGGAAGAAATGGCTTAAAACAGCTGCTGCTATAACGGCCAGAAGACAGAAGGCGGACAGGATGATTTCCTGAAGACGCCAGACTTTTAAGCCGCTTGGACTGATTCGATTTTTTGGCTGTGCTCTCAACATACCTACCTCCCATTTTTATCATACATACAAATACGGCTGATTTGCAAAAAAGATTCACTTTCCGGCATATCAAAAAAAGCGGACCCCGTAAAAGGGTCCGCTTCCAGTGTTTTAGTAAGATTTTTTCTGGCGTCTGTCACCTGAAGAACGGCGGTCGCTTGAGCGTTTTTTATCGTAGGAAGAACGGTTGTTGTTTTTCCCTTTGCCGCCGCGGTAGCCGCCGCCTTGGCCGTCTCTGCGCTTAGAAGTACGCTGGTTTTTATAGCGTTTGCTGACCATCGGCGCTTCATCAGTGAGGCGTACAGGCGTGCTGTCCGGCTCTTTTGTCGCCATTTTAATGGCTGCAGCCACAACTGTCACTGCATCATGATCTTCTAACAATTCCGCAGCTGCCGTCATGTAGAAGTTCAGGTTGTTTTCGCTGATCGCCGTACGCAGACGGTCAACCGTCACCTGCTGCTGACCTTCTAATGCTTCGTCAAGCGTCGGCTCTTTCATGCGGTCCATTTTGCGTTTTGTCGTTTGTTCGATCGCGCGAAGCATGTTTTTCTCACGCGGTGTGATAAACGTCATCGCCATACCCGTTTTTCCTGCGCGTCCCGTTCTTCCGATACGGTGAACGTAACTTTCAGGATCTTGAGGCACGTCAAAGTTGTAAACGTGGGTAACACCTGAGATATCAAGTCCGCGGGCAGCAACGTCAGTCGCTACAAGCACTTCGATCGCACCTTCTTTAAACTTGCGGAGCGCTACCATACGCTTCGCCTGCGTTAAGTCGCCGTGAATTCCTTCAGCCGCATATCCGCGAAGGTTCAGCGCTTCCGTCAATTCGTCAACACGGCGTTTTGTACGGCCGAATACGATCGCTAGTTCCGGAGACTGAATGTCAAGAAGACGAGTCAGCGTATCGAATTTTTTGCGCTCCTGCACTTCCAAGTAGAACTGCTGAATGTTGGACACAGTCATTTCTTTCGCTTTTACTTTTACGTGTTCCGGCTCAGTCATGAAACGCTCTGCGATCCGTTTGATCGGCGCAGGCATTGTTGCTGAGAATAAGAGCGTTTGGTGGTCGCTCGGCACGTTTGAGAGAATGGATTCAATATCATCAATGAATCCCATGTTCAGCATTTCATCAGCCTCGTCCATGACAACCGTGTTCACGTTGTTTAAACGGATCGTGCGGCGGTTGATATGGTCAAGAAGACGCCCCGGCGTACCTACGATGATATGCGGGTTTTTCTTCAATGCGCGGATCTGACGTCCGATATCCTGACCGCCGTAAATAGGCAGCACTTTCGCACGCTTATCTTGTCCGATTTTATATAACTCTTCAGATACTTGAATGGCTAATTCACGGGTTGGCGCGATTACGATTGCTTGAATATTAGGAGACTCGGGGTTCATTTTTTCAACAAGGGGTATACCGAACGCAGCTGTTTTACCTGTACCTGTTTGCGCTTGTCCGATGACATCTTTATTTAAAAGTCCGAGCGGAATCGTTTGTGCCTGAATCGGTGTTGCTTCTTCAAATCCCATACGATTGATTGATTTCATGAGATCAGAACTTAATTGGAAATCTTGAAACGTTATAGTCAAATTATTCAAACTCCTTCTGATTGCTGTTTCAGTAATGTCGTGATTTACCACTAAAAACTGCCCTTTCATCCAAAGGACAGGATCATACGTATACAAAGCCCGAATTACTTTACGTTTAATCTTACCATTACACTATGTGTTTTTCAATAAGGCGAGATGGTCAGGCGGCCGGAAGCGGCCTGACCGGATTCTTCCCGCGAACGAGGCCGGACCCCGCGCCGGACGGGATTTCCCAGCCGGCGGCCTTGCTTTTTCATACGGACAGAATTATTTCACCCTGAATTAGTTTCTTCATTTTTGTATATTTTTATGATGCTGATCGGTATTTTTTCAGTTCTTCTCTAATAAATCTTTAACGATTTCTTCGAGCTTCATACCTCTTGATGCTTTAAACAGAAGGAGATCGCCGGAAGCGGTCTTTTCCTGTATGGCGCAAAGCAGTTCTTTTTTGTCAAGATAATGGCTGACGCGCCCTTCTTCAAAATGCCGGCGCGCTCCGTCAGCGATGAATGCGCCGAGTGTGCCGTAAGTAAATACATGGTCGATTTCCGCCGGATTGATCGCAGCTCCGCATTCTTCGTGGAATGCTTTTTCTTCATCACCGAGTTCAAGCATATCACCGAGCACGAGCATTTTCTTCCGATAGCCTTTCATCGTTTCGATTAATTCGACCGCCGCTTTCATTGACGTCGGGCTCGCATTATACGCGTCGTTTACGATCGAGATGCCGTTGTCCGTTTTAACCAGTTCCAATCTCATCCCCGTCACCTTCAGGCGGCTCAGTCCCAGAGCGGCATTTTCCGGCGTAATGCCGAAATAGATGCCGGCGGCGTATGCAGCCATGGCATTCATCACATTATGTCTGCCGAGAATGGGAATAAAGAAAGAACGTTCGATCCCGTCGATATTGAAGTACGTGCCTTCTTCCGCCTGTTTTATTTCTTTCAGACGGAGATCATTGTCAGCGCCTGCGCCGTATGTCGTTGTCCGGCAAGTGTACGCCTTTTCGCGGAGCAGCGGCTCATCCCCGAAATAAAACAGAACACCGTCTTCCCGAAGTCCGTTTATAATTTCAAGTTTCGCCTCCGCAATTCCTTCTCTTGAGCCTAAATCCTGCATGTGGGATTCGCCGATATTGGTAATGACGGCAGCTTCCGGTTCAGCAAGACGGCTCAGAAAATCAATTTCGCCTCTCGCGCTCATTCCCATTTCTAAAACGGCGATTTCTGTATCTTCAGGCATGGCAAGCACGGTCAGCGGCAGGCCGATATGGTTGTTGAAATTGCCGGCGGTTTTGTGAACGCGGTACTGAGTGCCGAGAACGGCGTGAAGCATGTCTTTCGTTGTCGTTTTTCCGTTGCTCCCGGTCACCCCGATGACCCGTGTGCCGAGTTCTTTCAAATAAGCTTTCGCCAATGTCTGCAGCGCCTCCAGCGTGTCATCGACAAGGATGACAGCACGCTCTTCCGGCGGATTCGGTTCAGAGCGGTCCCACAACACCGCGGAAACGCCTTTTTCGAATGCTTGCGGCACAAAAGTGTGGCCGTTAAAATGCTCGCCTTTTAAAGGAATGAACAGCTGATTTTTTTCCAAAGTCCGCGTATCGGTTGCGGCGCCCTCAATCATTGTTTGTTCAAATACAGGATTTGTCAGTGTGCCTTTGACCATGTCGGCGATTCGTTTTACAGTTCGCTTTATCAAAGGTGGCACCTCGCTTTCTGAAAATGTTGTCTGTTACGGGAAAAGACACTGCCCCTTCAGGCAGTGTCCGTCTTCATTAAAATGTATGTTTAATCAGCTGTTTTTCGGCATGGCGTTCTTTTGCCAGCTCAACCAGCTGTTCGATCAGATCACTGTAATCTACGCCTGCTTCTTTCCAAAGCAGCGGGAACATGCTGAATGGCGTAAAGCCCGGCATTGTGTTCACTTCGTTAATGAGCACTTGACCGTCATTGGTCAGGAAGAAATCGGCGCGGACAAGGCCTGATCCGTCAATCGCTTTGAAGGCTTTAATCGCCATCTCGCTGATTTCCGCATATTGTTCATCCGTCACTTGCGCGGGAATCATTAAATCCGTGTCGCCGTCTTCATATTTCGCTTTGTAATCGTAAAAGTCGGTTTTCGGCGCGATTTCACCGACGGCGGAGCATTTCGGTTCGTCATTTCCGAGCACGCCGATTTCGATTTCTCTGCCGGCGATTCCTTCTTCCACCACAATTTTCCGGTCATACTCAAAAGCCAGTTCGAAGGCTTTTTCAAGCTCTTCACGGTTTCGGCATTTGCTGATTCCGACGCTTGACCCGAGGTTCGCCGGTTTGACGAAGCACGGATATCCCAGCTCCTCTTCAACCTGCTGTAAGCAGCTGTCCGGCGTCTGTTTCCAGTCCTTTTTTAAAAAAGCGGCGTACTTCGCCTGCGGAAGCCCCGCTTGAGCAAACAAATGCTTCATGATGACTTTATCCATGCCGGCTGATGATGCAAGCACGCCGTTGCCGACATAAGGAACGTTCAGCAATTCCAGCAGACCCTGAATCGTGCCGTCTTCACCGTTCGGTCCGTGGAGAAGCGGAAATACGACATCGATCGGCGCCTTTTCGTCAGGCGACGCTTCTGGAAACATTTCCCGGTTCAATGCTGATAGAGCGAAACTTTCACCGTTTTGTTCCAGCTGAAGCATTTTCACGTTGGAAACCGGCTCAGTCAGCAGCGGGCCTCTTTGCCATTCTCCTTTTTCAGTGATGTAAATCGGATGTATATCAAACTTCTCAGTATTAAGCGCTTTTGTTACAGCTAATGCTGTCTGCAGCGATACATTGTGTTCGGCTGACTTTCCGCCGTACACCAATCCTAGACTTGTTTTCAATGGATATTCCCCCCACAACAATTCATCTTTACTATCTTATCACTTTCCTCAGAAAATGATCTAATTATTTTTGGGCATTCTGAATATGAAAGCATTTGTATGTAATTCCTTTTTATTTTATATTAAAATGGCATGGAAAAGGAGATGTGTCATATGAAAAAAATCAGTACAACAGAACAATTTAATGAACTTATTCAATCCGACAAGGAAATCATCGTGAAATTTTTCGCTGACTGGTGCCCTGACTGCACGCGCATGAATATGTTCATCGGCGATATTTTGGAAGAATATAATCAAAATGATTGGTATGAGCTGAACAGAGACGAGCTCCCTGAGCTTGCCGACAAATATCAGGTAATGGGCATACCGAGCCTTCTGATCTTTAAAAACGGCGAAAAGAAAGCGCATCTTCACAGCGCAAACGCGAAAACGCCCGAAGAAGTCACAGAGTTTTTATCACAGCATATTTAATTCGTTTCACGATCTTTGTTTATGACTTCAGGCTCTACATGAACATGGACATGAGTCACATCATGTTCATGTTTTATTGCATATTCGACTTCATCGGCTACTTCATGGCCTTCTTTCACAGACAGTCCCGGATCTACCGTAATGACCATTTCCACATGAACCGTGCTCCCCAAATACCTTGCTTTCACATCCTTCAGCCTGCTGACCTCTTTTATTTCTTTCACTGTGTGTTTATACGGCTCCAAATCTTTCAGATCAAACCCGTCCGTTAATGAGTGGGAAGCATCTTTGAAGATGTCCCATGCCGTCTTACAGATGATAATTCCGATCAGAAAGGCAATGACCGGATCAATCCACGGCAGATGAAGCCGGGCCGTTAAGACGCCTATAAACGCCCCAATACTGACATAGGCGTCAGAACGGCTGTCTTTCGCCGCCGCCTGAAGCGCAGAACTTTTAACCCGATCCGCAAGACGGCTGTTATATACATACATGCCGTACATGACAATCGCGCTTCCGAGCGCCGTCCATGCCGCAATGAAGCTCGGCTCGGCCTCCGTTCCGCTGACAATCGCCTTTGCTCCTCCGATCAGCACTTCAATACCGACCGCCATCATAATAAAAGACGCAATTAATGAAGAAATTGTTTCAGCCCGATAATGTCCGTAGGCATGATCACTGTCCGCGGGGCGCTGGGAAATCCGGAGCCCGATCAGCACAGCCAGTGATGCGACAATATCCGTGGCATTATTTAACCCGTCCGCTCTGAGCGCTTCGGAATGATAAATAAGACCGATCACCAGTTTGACGGCGGCAAGGATGAGGTACGCGGCGATATTAAGAATCGCGCCTTTTTCGCCCCGTTTTAAGTTTGCCGTTTGATCATTCATGCAAGGACTCCTCCATTCTCATTCATAGTATGGATGGAAAAGCGGAAAAATAGCAGCTTTGATCTGACCAAATGCAATATTCGACAGCATTATTCCCCGGGAAACTTTTGTCGAAAAATTGGCGGTATTTTTCCTTTACATATGAATATGTCCATTGTATACTTTCATTAACTGATAATGATTCTCAATATCATTTGATTAGGAGGGTAATCATGAGGTCTTCTCCTCAGCTCAGATCATCCGTTGAAGGACGAAAAAAACATCTGATCCATTTGCTGATCAATAACGGAATATACAAAAAGTCGGAACGGCATTTATATGAATTATCGCTCGGAGAATTAGAAAGCGAATACAAATATGTAAGGAAGGTGCGGGCTCATGGCGAAACGTAAAATAAAAACATACGAACAGCTGATAAAAGAAAACAAGGCGGCCATTATGAATAATCAGAAGCTGATGAATGTGATCTATGACAGAATTGACCGCAAGCATCAAAAACTGCTCCGGCACAACAGCCATACATAAAAAGAGCCTTTTTCAGGCTCTTTTTTTATTACTCAAAGGCTTCCGCCGCTAATTTGCCGATGACCGCATCGTCCATCGGCGGATTGTGAAGGCCGGCCCGGGCATCCCGATAATACCGCTGAAGCGGATTATTTCGCTCCAGGCTTTTTGCGCCGGTGATTCTCATTGCTTTGTCAACAACAGAAAGGACGGCATTTGTCACAATATGTTTTGCCGCACCGAGCTCGCTTTTGATGAAAGGGCGGCGTTTCGGGTCATCATACATTTGGGCCGCCGTAAAGAGAAACTGTCTCGCTTTTAACAATTCAAGCTCCATTTCCCCGACACGCTGCTGAACGGCCGGCACGTCTTTAATCGGTCCGTTCAGGCTGTTCGGCGAATATTCGGATGCAAACCGGACGGCATAGTCCCTTGCCGCTTGAGCGATGCCCAGATAAGCAGCTGGAATGTGAAGCAGCCAGCCATTCACTTTCGCCGCTCTCGGCCCGCTGATAAGCTCCACAAGCCGCTCGTCACTGACCGTGACATGATCTAAAAGGAGATCATGGCTTCCGGTCGCCTTCATGGCAATCATATCCCATGTTTCTTCGACTGAAACGCCTGCCTGATCTTTATGAATGAGAAAAACACCGGTCGTCTGTTTTTCTTCAATCCATGCCGTCACAAGCATATAATCCAAAGTCAGCGAAAGGGTTGTAAAGGTTTTTCGGCCGTTCAGCACCCATTTTCCGTCTTTTTTGACAGCGGAGGTGCCGGGTCTTCCTCCCCTCGTCGGACTGCCGGTCTGCCGTTCCGTCGCTGCCCTGTTCAGGACGGCTCCCTTTTTCACCTCTTCTGTGATAAATGAAAAGACATCTTCATCCCAGCTGTTTCCTTCTCCGAGCTCACCCATGACGGATAAATGCCAGCCGATTCCGAGAGCGACGGCCGCGTCTCCCCGCGCCAGCCGTTCCTGAAACAGCACCATCTCATAAACGGAAATGCCTGCACCGCCGAATGCCTCAGGTACCGTTAACGCCGTATATCCCGCGTCGCGCAGTCTTTGAATTTTCTCCGCGGGAAAACGGCCCGCCTCATCATCAAGCGCGGCTGTTTTTTGAAATTCGTCTGCAAGCAGGCCGATTTTTTCCATCCATTCCCGCTGCCGTTCATTCTGTATCCATAAAGACACTGGAATCCCCCCATTATAATTCCGATAAAGTTAATAAGTATTATAGAGATTCAAGTCTCGTTTCGCAACTGTGAGGCTGTACAAAAAAAACACGCTATTCCATGGAATAGCGCGTTCAGACTGCTTCCGGGCCGCGGTCCTGCTTGAGCCCGAGATAAATCAGCATATATGTGAGATAACCCATCGTCATCACAAGCCCGCCAAAGAAAAAGCTTGAAAAAATCGGCTCTTCAAACGCGGTAACCGCCGCAAGCACGATCCAGCTTGCATACAGGTAGATGATGAAATAACGGAATCCCGTCTTCATTTTATATAAGAGAAACAGCCCCACTGTAGAAAACAAACCCAGCGCAAGCCTGAAATAAACAAGATGTTCGAATTGAAACATGAATGACAAAAAGGAAAAACCAAGCAATAACACAATCGGTAATGCGGTAATAAAATTTCTCAAGTGAGCACCTCCGTCATTACCTTTATTATAAATCAAAATAGCATAAATTATTGATTTATCGTGATCTTTTTCACAAAAATGTCATTCCTTTACTTTATACCCGAACATCTCGTTTGCAAAAGCTCCACCAAGCAACGGCTAAGAAGAATACGATATGGATAATGATAATGCCTGCGGAAAATAACGGCGTCATTCCCGCAAACAGCGGTTTCGCCCCGCTCATATATTGCGTCAGGTCAGTATTTGCGAACAGCAGAAAACTTCCCCATTTGTTTTGGAAGAGCGACATAATCGTCACAAGGGATTTTGCGCCGTACAGCACGATAAATGACAAAATGACGGCCGTTGCACTGTTTCGGAATACAGAAGAACACAACAAGCCAAAGCATGCCATCGCAAACGCCTCGACCCAGTTCGTGCCGATTACTTTCAGGGTGTTCACAAGAAGCGTCCCTGATTCAGATGTCACCGACACTCCGAAGAAAGCCATGCCGAACAGCAGAGACAGAATATAGTACGCCGCATACAGGTACAAGCTGACCAAAAATACGGTAATGAGTTTAGATACAAAAATCCGCTCCCGCTTTACCGGACGGATCAACAAAAATTTGATCGTTTTCTTATCAAATTCAGCGGAAATGATCGTTGCCGCGATAACGATTGTTAATGCCTCAAGCAGAATATTCAGCCCGGGGGCGTACGCCATATAGCCGATGAAATTCTCATCCGTTCCGGAACTGATGACAAGCCGTTTAATGACAAGCGCCATAATAAATTGGAGAACAGCCATCAGAATCAGCGCCACTAATGAGACTTTTCGGTTAAAGAGTTTCATATGCTCATTCGCTGTCAATTTAAACATTCGTCTCCCCCTCCTCTTGAAGCGCCGTCGTCACTTTCATGAATTCATCCTCCAGCGATTCCGCATACGGCATGATGGAATACACGAGAAAGTCTTGTCCGACGAGCGCACGGTTTAATGCCGGGATGTCCTTCTTCGCTACGGTGACGGTAATGCTCCCGCCGTTTTTCTCCGGAACGAATTGCTGCTGGGACAGCCATTCGAATGCTGCGTCAGCCGGCTGAATGTCGAGGATGGCTTTTTCTTCTTTTTCCGCAGCGCCGCGCAGAACAACCTCTGTTTTGATCTCACCTTTTTGAATGATGATGACACGGTCGCAAAGGTCCTCCACTTCACGCAATAAATGCGTCGCAAAAAGGATGCTCGTCCCTTCAAGCTCCGCGAGTTCCTTTAAGTGATCGCGGAAATCCTTCATTCCGCCGGGATCAAGCCCGTTTGTCGGTTCATCTAAAATGAGCAGATTCGGACGGTGAAGAATGGCCTGTGCAATCCCGAGACGCTGACGCATGCCAAGGGAATACGTTTTAACTTTGTCATGAACGGCATTTGTGAGCCCGACCCGCTCGATGACTTCCTGAAGCCTGTCCTCTTTGATGTTTTTGTGCATGTTGGCAAAGTGCTTCAGATTTTCCCACCCCGTCAGGTACGGGTAGAATTCAGGATTTTCCACGATCGCTCCGACGGATTCAAGCGCTTTTTCGAAATCAGCATCGTGCTGAAAGCCGTTAATTGTAATCGTGCCGCTGTTTTTCTTTAAAAGGCCGACGATGATTCGGATAAGTGTGGTTTTTCCCGACCCGTTCGGACCGAGCAAACCGATGATCTCGCCCTGCCTGACATCCATGCTGATGTTTTTTAAAATGTGCTTTTTGCCTATTGTTTTGTCAAGGCCTTCAATATGTAAAATCGGCTCAGTCATACAGCCTTCCTCCTTTTTCACAAAAAATAAACAGTGCCCGTACATAGGCACTGTCTGCATTATAACATTAGTCATATATTCGTGAAGAGCCGGAGCCGACGTTATGTCTTATCAGGAGCCGGTCCGTTTTTTTCCTTGTCCTCATTATTGACGACATCCAGAATATCAAGCAGGAACACAAAAATCGGAATTCCGATAATCAAGCCCCAAATGCCGAAGAAATGTTCTGAGAAAATCAGAACCGTAAAGGTAAAAAAGATCGGCAGTTCCGTTTTTGCTGACATCAGTTTCGGATTAAGGAAGTACGTCTCAATCGCATGAATGACGAAAATGACCAGCACGATGTAGATGACGTACGCAGCGCCGCCCGTCGTATACGCGATGATGCTGAGCGGAATGAGCGAAATCACCACACCCGCCACGGGAATGAGCCCGAGGAAAAAGACCATGATGGACAGGCCGAACAGCTGCGGAAAATGCAGAATCGCCAATGCGATCAAGGTGAGGATACAGTTCACCAGCGCGATAATAAATTGGGCTTCAAGCACTTTGCCGAATGTTCTCGCAAATTTGCTGCCGAAATAAGCAAGTTCGTAGTAAAAAACAGACAGCTTGCTGTGCTGAAATTTTTTCATAAACTCCGTGAGCCGCTTTTTCTCGAACAGGAAAAACATGCTGAGAATCAGTGACATCACGACCTGCAAACCGAAAGTGCTGATATCGGCCAAGTATGTATACAGTACATTAAAACCTTCTTTTACATAGGAACCGATATTGATATCGCCGAACACGCTCGATATCTCATCATAAAACGGAATGACATCGGGATGATACGCGATGTGCTTGATCTGCTTAATCAGCTGTTCAATCTGCTTGGCAACAATCGGGTAAAAGACAAAGCCTCCGACAGTCGCCCCGACAGCCAGCGCAATATATAAAATGGTGATGACCACCCTCTGGCTGATCCGGAAAAAATGGTTCAACACGTGCCGGATGACAGTCTCCAGCCGATCCATCAGAAAAGTAAAAATAAACGTAAGCAAAATCAAATTAATCATACTTCGGAATACAACTAACACCCCAGTCAAAACAAGAAAAACGGAAAAACGTCTGACACCCGGATGCTGAAAAAATTTAAAAATAGCCGCCATTTATACACTCCTGCTAGGACAAAAAGCCCTTAGATTTCATCTTTCACTCTCTAATTGTAAATTATATAACAAAATGACGCTAAGGTCTTTGTCCACCTCCTAATAAATTTAAACAAATTTATCTTTTTTACTCATGGCAGCCGAAAAAAAGAACGGCATGCCGGATGCATGCCGTTCCTTTCCTTTTATACCGCCGTTTTCATCTCTTTTACGGCCTGTGTGCTTTTCGCTTCGTCAAACTCATTTTCGCTCTTGGCTACGATGATGGTGGCGATTCCGTTTCCGATCAGGTTGACGATCGCCCTTCCTTCACTCATAAAGCGGTCAACGCCGAGGAGCAGCGCCAGTCCCTCCAGCGGAATAACCTGAAGTGCCGATAAAGTGGAGGCGAGCACGATAAATCCGCTTCCGGTTACGCCCGCCGCGCCTTTTGATGTCAGCATCAGCACGAGAATGATCGTAACCTGCTGGCCGATGGTAAGGTCAACGCCGAATACCTGCGCCAGAAAAACCGTCGCCATGGACAGATAAATCGAGGTGCCGTCCAGGTTAAAAGAATATCCCGTCGGAATGACAAGGCCGACAACCGATTTGGAACAGCCGTAACGCTCCATTTTATCCATCATCCGCGGAAGGACGGACTCAGAAGAGCTTGTGCCGAGAACGATGAGCAGTTCATCTTTAATAAAACGGAGATAGTTCCACAAGCTGAAACCGAATAGTTTGCAAATGATATTCAAAGCGACAAATACAAACAGGAACATCGTAACGTATACAGACAGCATCAGACTCGCCAGCGGCTTGATGGAATCAAGGCCGAAGTGACCGATCGTATAGGCCATGGCCCCGAATGCGCCGATCGGCGCCGCGCGCATGATGTAGCCGATGATTTTGAAAAAAACGTGCGACAGTTTATCGAAGAAATCAATAATGCTTTTGCCTCTTTCACCGAGCGCCGCCAGGCCGACACCGAATAAAACAGAAAAGAATAAGACCTGAAGAATGTCGCCTTTTGCGAAAGCGTCAACCATATTTGACGGAACGATGTGAGTGATAAATTCAATCCAGTCAATCCCCTGTCCCCCGTTTTGGGTGTACTGAGAGACATCCCCTTTTTCAAGCTTGCTGTAATCAAGGCCCTCACCGGGTTTCATGATATTGACGACCAGAAGTCCGATAATAAGGGCGATGGTGGTCACGACTTCAAAATAAATAAATGCTTTTCCCCCGACTTTGCCGACTTTTTTCATGTCTCCCATCTTGGCGATGCCAAGCACGATCGTCAGGAATATGATCGGTGCGATAATCATTTTTACCGCATTGATAAATGTATCGCCGAGCGGCTTCATCTGCTTCCCGGCATCAGGCCATACGAGTCCGACAATGACGCCGATGATCACCGCCGTGATGACCTGCACCGTAAGATTTTTGAAAATTTTCATCCCTACTCCCCCTTGCCTCTCGCTGCGTCTATACAAAAATGATAGCGTTTTCATACAAAGAGGGGAAGCTTATGATCATAACGGACATTTTGGTCTTTTTGGTCTCGGCTAGCGGACGAATTTGTAGCGGTTAACCGGCCGTCCCACTCCCCCGTATTGAATGTCGAGCTTAATCTGGCCGTCCTTCTCAAGAAAATCAAGATAACGCCGCGCCGTCACCCTTGCAATTCCGAGCGCTTTGGCGGCTTCTTCAGCTGAAAGCGGCTCCGTCTGCTGTTTCATATAGGTCAAAATTTCATTCATCGTAAAATGATTTAACCCCTTCGGCAGATCCCGGGACGGATTTTGCGGAATTTTCAGCAGCATGTCAAGCTGCTCTTGCGACATGGTGTCATGCTCTTCAATTTTCCGTTTATATTGTTTATAGTTTTCGAGCGCCTGTCTCATCCGCTCCAGCTTAAACGGCTTCAAAATATAGTCGGCCGCACCGTTTTGCAGCATAAGCTGGATTGTTTCTTTGTCTTTTGCGGCCGAGACGATGATGACGTCCACTTCGAGCTTTTGTTTTCTGATTTCCTGGAGTGTTTTAATTCCGTCTTTTTTCGGCATGTATACGTCTAATACCACGAGCCCGGGCCGCAGATCTTTTATAAGCCTGATTCCCTCGTCTCCGTCAGCGGCTGTGGCGATGACGCTGAACCCCGAAACACCGGTGATAAATTCTTTATTCACCTCCTGCACCATCGGATCATCTTCAATAAGCAGCACCTTGATGTCCATCGAATGATTCCTCCCCCTTCATCGGAAATAATATAGAAAATGCCGTTCCCTGTCCCTGCCGTGTGTCGACTTCAATCACGCCCATCCCTTTGTCGACGATTTGTTTGACGAGGTACAAGCCGTATCCCGTTCCTCCCGTTTTATTGACGGTAAACCCTTTGTCATAAAGGCGCGGGATGTGCTGATCGGAAATCCCGCTTCCGTTGTCTTCTATTAATATAGCAAGCACTTCATCATTTTGCTCGATACTGATGTCAATATGTTTGTCCTCCGTGTCCGCTGTTTCGAATGCGCCGAACGCATTTTCAATTAAATTGCCGAGCAGGACGACGATGTCATGCTGGTCGACATGCTCCGGAAATGCCGAGAAACTGCTGTTTTCATCAATTTTCACAGAAATGCCAAGCTCTTTTCCTCTTTTGATTTTGCTTAACAGCAGCCCCGCCGCAGCGTCATTCTGAATGGCCTGATGAAGAAAATCAGTGACGCTTTCTTGTTCTGATGATTCCTTAAAAGCAAGCTGGAGCGCTTTTTCTGATTTTCCGAGCTGAATCAGCCCCGCGATGGTGTGAAGCTTGTTCATATGTTCATGATTTTGGACTCTGAGCGCATCGACAAAATTTTTCACACCTGTCAGTTCTTCCGCCATTTTCGCCGCTTCCGTCCTGTCCTGAAAAATGGCGACGGCTCCGATGACCTTCTTTTTCATGACGATCGGAATTCTGCTGCTCATGATCACCTTTCCGCTGACTTGGATTTCTTCATTATATACGGCTCGGTTCCGCTCGACGATTTCAGGGAGCCGCGAATCTTTTAACACGTCCCAGATCAGCCTGCCGTCGGTCTCTTGTCTGACATTGAATATCTGCTTCGCTTTTTCATTAAAAATGGTGATGTGATGCTGATTATCGATCGCAATGACGCCCTCATTCATTGAATGAAACGTAGCGGTCCGTTCCTCATACATTCTCACGATCTCATGGGGCTCCAGCCAAAACATTTGTTTTTTGATGTGGCGGGCCAGCAAAAAGGAGCCGGCCAGTCCGAACCCGAGCGCCAGCAGAACGATAAACAGTATTTCATGTTTCAGCTGAAGAAGAATTTCACCGAATCCGGGCAGCGTTTTACCGGCCAGAACGACACCGATCTGATTCAAATCCCGGTCTTTGATGGGATAAAAAGCGCGGACGGCGGTGCCGATCTCTCCCTTTGCTTCGGAAAAATAAATGTGCTCGGCGAACGCCGCGGCTTCGTCCTCACCCCTTGAACGCTTTCCGATCATTGTGCTGACGGGATGTGAATAGCGGATATGATCCATATCCATGACGACGATGTAGTCCGCTTCATTGATGATCCTTATTTCTTCGACCGCATGGCGCACGTCTTCCCTTTGTTTTTTCTGCTCCAGGGCGCGTTTGACATCGGTCATCTCAGATACCGTCCGCGCGGTATTCATCAGCCGTTTTTTCAGCTCGCGCTCCTCTGTATGCTGGATATTGCCGATCAGCACGATGCCGACGATCAAAAAGGTAAAAAGCACGACGATATACGAAAGTATGGTGATTTTCCAGCGGATGGTGAGCTTTTTTTTCGTCATTGGCCTCTTCCTTTCCGTCTCTTTACGAAAACGGCCCGCCCGATTATGCTTGTTATAGAAAATGGCGGAGGGGGTTTTCGATGAAAAGCTTGCTGACTTGTCTCAGCCTGATGGTACTCGGTATCGGAACCGCTTTATTCATCGGCTTTCACGATCGTTTCTCAACGGAAGAACCGTATTATGATGACGAACAGGAAGGCCTGAAAGATCAAATGGTTTTCAAGTTCAGCCATGTCGTTGCTGAAAACACGCCTAAAGGGCGGGCGGCGAATAAATTTGCCGACCTGGTCTATCAAAAGTCCGGCGGCACCATTAAAGTAGAGGTATTTCCAAACGGGAGCCTCTATTCAGATAATGAAGAAATAAACGCCCTCCAAAACGGGGACGTGCAATTCATCGCCCCCTCCACCTCAAAGCTCGGATCACTGTCTCCCGAATGGGGTGTTTTGGATCTGCCGTACGCGTTTACAAACTATAAAGCCGTGCAAGAAGGCCTCAGCGGCAAAATCGGCACGCGCCTGTTCGCTTCTTTAGAAAAGCATCATTTGAAAGGACTGGCGTACTGGACGAACGGGTTTAAGCAGCTCACGTCAAATAAAGGACCGATCTTCACTCCGGACGACTTGAAAGGACAGGCGCTCAGGATCATGCCGAGCAGCGTGATCGAAGACCAGTACCGCCTGCTCGGCGCGCACCCGCGGCAGGATTCCTTTAATTCCACGTTTCAGCTCTTGGAAAGCAATCTCGTAGACGGAGAAGAAAATACGATTTCAAATATCTATTCTAAAAAATTTTATAATGTTCAAGATTATTTGACAATCAGCAATCACGGATACCTCGGTTATGCCGTGATGACCGACGAGCATTTCTGGAATTCACAGACAGAAAAAACGAGAACCATCTTAACGGAGGCGATGAGAGAAACGACGGAATGGAACGAAGCCTCCGCTGAGAAAATGAATAAAGACCAGCTTGAAGAGATAAAGAAGAATTCATCCATTCATATTCATGTGCTGAGCAAAGCGGAAAAGAACACATGGATGAAACGCCTCGACCCGATTTACGGACAATATGAACAGGTGATCGGCCGCGGGCTTGTGCAGGATTTGTTATCCTTGCGCCGCGAGCCTTAGCAGGACCAATACGCCCATCTCCGTTTCATCCCTTTTCCCGCCGGGGAAGTAAATAGGGACAGAGCAAAAAAAGGAGATGGAGACATGTTTACACATACGAAAAAACTGCAGCATCCGGCAAAACCGGATCGTCCTGACCCGCTGTTCGCAAAAAAGATGCAGGAAATTTTAGGGGGACAATACGGGGAAATATCCGTCGCCATGCAATATTTGTTCCAAGGATGGAATACACGGGGCAATGAAAAATATAAGGATCTTCTGATGGATACCGCGACTGAAGAAATCGGCCATGTCGAAATGATCGCGACGATGATTGCGAGACTGTTAGAAGACGCCCCGCTGGCAGAGCAGGAAAAAGCGGCTGATGATCCGGTCATCGGGTCCATTTTAGGCGGGATGAATCCGCATCATGCCATTGTCTCAGGACTCGGCGCAATGCCGGAGAGCAGCACGGGCGTTCCGTGGAGCGCAGGCTATATCGTCGCAAGCGGAAACCTTCTGGCAGACTTCCGCGCCAATCTGAACGCCGAATCACAAGGAAGGCTTCAAGTCGCACGCCTGTATGAAATGACCGATGATAAAGGCGTGAAAGATATGCTCAGCTTTTTATTGGCCCGTGATACCATGCATCAAAACCAATGGCTTGCGGCCATTAAAGAATTAGAAGAACAGGAAGGTCCGATCGTTCCTTCCACATTCCCGAAGGCGCTGGAAAAACAGTCATTCTCCCATAAGCTTATTCATTTCTCAGATGGAGCAGAAAGCGCTGAACAAAATTGGCTGAAGGAAACAGCGCCGGACGGAGAACCATTTGAATACGAAAAGGAACCGAAAGCGCACGGCGAAATAGCTAAGCTGGACCCCGTCCCGCCGTATGTCCACAACACGCTTCCCGGACGAAAATAAAAAAGCCTCTAAAGGGGCTTTTTTTTATGTGCGCACAACTGTCCAGTCCGGTTCGTATCGGATGTCCGGGTGATGTAACAGCTCGTGAATGACAGGTTCATCCCCCTCGTACAGCATCACTTCTATTGAAAGAATCGCAGCCTTCTGCTCGTTTTCTTCGTATATGCGGTCATGTTCGTTCTCCATAAAATCATCATAGGCCTGTCTGTTCTCCCAAACGCTGATGATCTCTGCGATGAACAGGCCGTCTGCGTTTTTCCGCCAGCCGCCGGCCTGTTTGACGAAGCCATTTACACAGGATAATGCTCCCCACCTTGACTGTGCTTGCCCAAATGCTTCAGCGTTTGCAGCGTCTGTTTCACATACAATCTTTTTGATCAGCATGACAGTTCCTCTGTGATGACTGTTTTCGCATGCGTATGCTCGACACAGAGATTCACGGTTCTGACGTAAGAGCGGGTGCGGTGAATCGTGCCTTTCGGGATGAGCAGGCTGTCATTTGCTTTGAGCACTGCGGTTTCTTTGTCCTTAAAATCGATCAGCAGCTCACCTTCCAGAACGATGAACCATTCATCTGAGTCAGGGTGATGGTGCCAGTCATATTCTCCCGTAAACACTGCGAGGCGCACACAGTGGTCATTGATCTCCGCGATTGAAAAATTGGCGTGTTTTTCTTTGACTTTATTGGCGATAGCGAGCAAATTCAGCATGTCAGACACGAGTGAAAAACCCCTTTTTCATTTTATTGTATCGTAAGGGCGGCTCAGATCAAGATTTTCCCAAAATAAAAAGCGATCCAGCTGATATGCCGGATCGCTTTTGATCTGCAGGTTGTCTGCCTTTTATGCTTTTATTAGCTGCTTCGTCTGTTTCCGCCTTTTTGGCCGATTTCCTTATAAAAATCTTTGTCATGATTTTTGCTTGTAGCTTCTCCGCCTTTTTGACCGATTTCTTGATAGAATTCCTTGTCATGGTTATTGCTTGTGGCTTCTCCGCCTTTTTCACCGATTTCCTGATAGAATTCTTTGTCGTGATTTTTGCTTGTGGCTTCTCCGCCTTTTTCACCGATTTCCTGATAGAATTCTTTGTCGTGATTTTTGCTTGTGGCTTCTCCGCCTTTTTGACCAATTTCCTGATAGAATTCTTTGTCATGGTTATTGCTTGTAGCTTCTCCGCCTTTTTTACCTGCTTCTTCTCTGCTCATTTTGTTATTATCTTGTGCCATTTTTGAATTCCTCCTTTAATTGGTGTTGGTTGTTGGTTTCCCGATTTCAGAACTGCTAAACAAAGAAAACACATTGAATGTGTTTTCGGGTGGTTTTTTATCATTCTGTATCCTTCATGCGTTTTAGAATCCGGCGTTTCTTATAAAGCATGATGCCTGTTTCCGCGATGCTTTCTAAAGCTGAACGGTTGGCGGACGCGCCGAAGATGATGCCTGCGGCCGGAACCATTTGCAGCAGTTTTTTCGCGGCGAACGTATCGCGGTAGCTGTAAACGACTTCCCGCCAGCCTTGGATTTGCGAGGCGACGCGCTGATAGGTTTGGTCGTTTTGATCATATTGCCGTAAATCTTGCAGGATCGCTTTTTTTCCGATGACGTCACTGGATGCAAGCTGAAGCAATTTGACGATAAACACGCGTTCTTTTTTGTCTTTCGGATCAAAGCCGTAAGCAACCGCGATGTCTTGCAGCGTCTTTAAGGACAGGCCGAGCATCGCCGGAATGTCTGCCGCAAGCGTAAACACGCCGCCGACTCCCGTTGCGGCTCCCTGCACCGTCGCGGCCTTTACGCTTGTACGCGCTATGGCTTCTGCGATTTCGTCCATGACGGCAAGCGGCGCATTGCGGATGTCGTGAAGCGTTTGACATGTACCGTGCGGCAGCCGTTTTTGAAACTTTTTCATGATGCGCTTTTCTGATGTAAGGTACTGTCCGCCTGACTGAATAAACGTTCCCGTTTCATCGAGTATGAGTCCGATTTTCCTCTGAATAAATTGCGGTGTCAGCTTGTCCAAAAGCTGAAACGGCAAGCGGGTGAATGTTTGCCAGAACATCGCCCTCTGCTGCGCCTTTTCCCATTTTTGAATGTCTCTCAGTTGTCTTTCCAGGTCTGTCCGATCTTCTGTCACCCGTCCTGCACGTCCTTTCTGATTTCTTTCTACATAGTATACCTTTATGGCGTTTTCTTTTTACACCCGGCCGGACTTTTTATCCGGAAAACATTCCATTGATTAATTTTCTTCAAATTCTATATATTGTATAATTTTGAATAATACGATTGAAGGAGAATGTTGAATGCAATGGATTTATTTAAGTTTAGCGATCATTTTTGAAGTATTGGGTACGGTCAGCATGAAATTATCAAATGGATTTACAAAACTTGTCCCAAGTATTTTATTGTTATTGTTTTATATCGGCAGCCTTTGTTTTCTTACTTTGACTTTGAAATATATAAGTGTCTCCATCGCATATGCGGTCTGGTCGGGAATGGGGATCGTGCTGATTTCCATGATCGGAATTTTTTTCTTTCATGAACAGTTCTCTGTCATAAAAGCCGTCTCTGTTCTTCTGATCATCATCGGTGTGGTTTCCTTAAACTTTATTTCTGAAAGTGAAACGTCATCAAACGGCATCAGCGTTCATACGGACAGAAACAGATGATGAAAGGGTTAAAGGTTCTCTTCCTCATTACAGATATTGGATTTATCATTTATTGGATTGTTACTTTTTTTGAGTGGATTCCAAAAAACATGGCGTTTAAAGATTATGATAACGCCATGATAATGGCCTGGAACTGGTCATTCTTTCCCTTAGATATTTTCATTTCGATAACCGGGCTGTACAGCATGTTTCTTTATAGACAGAAACATGCGTTATGGCACCCTTTCGCATTAATATCACTTGTGCTGACCTTTTGTTCAGGCCTGCAAGCGATCGCCTTTTGGGTATTTATCGGTGATTTTGATCTCATGTGGTGGGCATTCAATCTGTACTTGCTTCTTTATCCTTTATATTTTATTCGGAAATTGCTGGTCTCTCGTAAAAATAGCTGTCATTCTTTTTGATGAGGCGGTTTTCTTTTTCTTCAGGCGGGAAACACTTTTCATAAAGGAGTGATAGACATGCCTTGGTCTATGAAGGATTATCCGCAATCATTGAAGAATCTCGAGGAACCTGTGAAGAAAAAAGCGATCGAAATCGCGAATGCGATGGTAGATGAGGGTTATGAAGAAGGACGGGCTATTCCCATTGCGACAAGTCAGGCGAAAGAGTGGAAAGAAAATGCCTCTAAGGAAGAAATCGATCAGCTGATGAAGCACGATGATGAAACGAAGCGCGGAAATTGATCCGGTATATATGGAAAAACCCCGCTCTAAAGAGAACGGGGTTTTCTGATTATAAACCGTAATAATAAGAAAGAGTGGTAACTGACACGTAGCCTGTCGCTCCGGCATACGTGACTTTCAGCCATTTATTAGAATTGGTGTAGTGGCCTTGAACATATTCACCGGTTACCCAAGAACCTGTAATTTTTTTACCGCTTGAAAATGTTGTAATTGTTGAACAGCTGACCTTAGAGCATGAGCGCATATTAGCACCGTAAATACCGACTGTTCCCCCGCTGGCTAAAATGGAAACGTCCGGTTCAGCTTTAGGTGTAAAAGTTGCAGCTGATGCAGAGCCGCCAAAAGCGAATAAAGAAACAACAAACATCATGGCTAAAGAAAAGACCGACAAACGACGTACCAAGAAAATTCCCCCTCTTTTATCATATGGCTGGAAAGCTTTCCTGACGTTATTATACGTTTTCGCCCGGAAGACTGGAATAAGTCTAATGCTCCAACTTCTTTTCTGCGTGAATGATAAAGCACTTTCTTTGTTTCGATAAATAACAGCGGTTTATTGGACTTGAATCACTGATATATCGTTGATTCAAACATTTATTCAGAGCGTCCGGAGTTTTTCCGGAGGTCATTTGAATGGTACAGGAAGGTTTTATCTTCCAATGGAAAGGTTCATTATTATTCTATTTACCCGGCAAAATGGAGGAAATGTGCCGTCTTTTTTCAAATCTTTGCTGGCGGACGGAAGGTTCTGACGATTTATGGGACAGTGTACTCTTTCACCCTTTTTAAAATGGAGAACCCGTGCGGAAACATCGTTGAGAACGGCATCGCTTCTTTCCCGGAACGATGCCGTTTTCATTTTCGGACCTTTCTTCGGCGGGATACATACCATAGATAAAACAGGGCATCAATGTACCGGTTTATTGAACATAAAGAACTTGACATCTCATAATAGCGGATTTATGATGTAGATAAAATAATTTGCATCTAGGAAACTTTTTGTTATTTAGCTAAAAATCTATCAGAATTTAGGTGAGACATAATGAGCAAAGACATCTCAGCACAATCACTGCAAGCAAAAGCCGTGCAGGATGCACTTGACGGCAAAAGCAAGGGATTCAAGCGGCTTCTGCCTTTCTTAGGCCCAGCCTTTATCGCGGCGATTGCCTACATTGATCCGGGAAACTTCGCTACGAATATCTCAGCTGGTTCGAAATTTGGGTATATGCTGCTGTGGGTCATCCTCTTTTCAAACTTGATGGCTTTTTTAATCCAAGTTCTTTCCGCGAAGCTCGGCATTGCCACGGGTAAAAACCTTCCGGAAATTGCCAGAGACCGGTATCCGAAATGGGTATCCGCCGGGCTGTGGATACAGGGTGAACTGGTGATTATGGCAACTGATCTGGCAGAATTTATCGGGGCGGCGCTCGGGCTCAACCTGCTGTTCGGCATACCGATGGTTGAAGCGGCCATTATCGCGGCAATCGGATCATTCGCGATTTTAGAGCTGCAGCGCCGGGGTTACAGGGCGCTGGAAGCGGGCATCGCCGGACTTCTGTTTGTCGTGGTGATCGCCTTCGCTCTGCAAACCTTCTTTGCCAAACCTGACGCCGCCTCCGTTCTCGAAGGGCTGTTTATCCCGAAAATTGACGGAATGGACAGTGTGCTCTTGGCAACCGGTATACTCGGTGCAACCGTGATGCCGCATGCCATTTACTTACATTCCGCACTGACACAGCGCCGTGTCGTCGGAAAAACGGATAGTGAGCGGAAAAAGATTTTTAGATTTGAGACGATTGACATTCTCATCGCGATGGTGATCGCCGGGGCGATTAACGCAAGCATGCTCATCGTCGCTGCCGCGCTTTTCTTCAAGAACGGGCTGTATGTAGAAGATTTAGACGTGGCTTATCAGCAATTCGGCCACTATATCGGACCGGCTTCAGCCATTCTCTTCGGGATCGGGCTGCTGGCCGCAGGGCTTTCAAGCTCTTCTGTCGGCACATTGTCAGGCGATATTATCATGCAGGGCTTCATCCGTTACCGTATCCCGCTTTATTTGCGGCGTTTCATTACCATCATTCCGCCGATGATCATCATTATCTCGGGGGTCAACGCCACAGAAGCGCTCGTATGGAGCCAGGTTGTTCTTTCATTTGGCATCTCCTTTGCACTCGTGCCGCTGATTATGTTTACAAGCAACAAACGCCTGATGGGCGCCCTGACGAACCGAAAATGGGTGACGGCTCTCGCCTGGCTGATTGCGGTTTTGGTGATCGCGCTTAATCTGTTTGTGATCTACGATTCATTCCGTTAGAAAAAAACCGGCCATAGCGGCCGGTTTTTCTTTTGGCACCGGGTGCCGTTCGTATCTTTTTCCGGGCGTTTTTGGTATGATAGAAGAAAAATCGGAGTTTTGCTTATGTCAGTATTTATCCTTTTTTATCTGTGGATTGTGCCGATTGTCATCGGTATCTTCTGTTCTCTTTTTGCTTATCGGACAACGGGTAAGAAACGTCTGGTTCCCGGCTTTGTGATGATCGCATTAAGTATCATTTCCTTAATCACGGGGCTTTGGATCGGCGGGGTGAACTATCATGTGTTCATCGGAGGCATGTTTTTATTCGGTACGTTATTGGCCGGTTCCGCCTTCCCGTTTTTCTTCGCTCTTTCACGCAAACGAAAATAAACAGGCATGCCGCCTGTTTATTTTTTTACCTAAGCCTAAATGATAAAAACCGCTCCGATAATGTGATTCCGCCTCAAACAGCCTGTACATGTGTTATATAGTCTCCAGCCCATGTTCTATTTCACGAAACTGCAGCTAAAATAAATCCTGCCAAAGAAGATTTTGAATTGCGAGAAAAATATCGTATTAAAATCCTATTTACCCAAAAAATACCTATTGATAGAATGGTATCTGAGAGGGAAAAATGTTCAAAGCGGATCATACAGGTCCCGCCTAAATACATAGTCTTTCATTTCTCTCTACACTACATTTCTAAAGGAGGATTTCCCATTAGACACGCAGCTAAAGGCATTCTGTTTGCCGCATCTTTAGCCCTTGTAACTACTGCTTTTGTCCCCGCATCCTTAGCTAAAGAAAATCATAATAATACTGCCAATGCCACTGGAACGACAAAATCATTTTTTTATCAGACTGATACGCAATTTTCCTACGGACTTAAAGCACAAAGCGATGCATCTGTGTCAAAACCAGTCAAAGATGCAATCAGAGAGGTGCTGAAAAATAAAACAAAATTATTCAATCTTGTTGAAAAATTAGCGGGAAAGAAAATAAGAAATGAACTCGAATCCGTTTTCAATGAACACATAGAACCGGTTTTAAAGAAAATGCTGAACGAGTATGTCGCCTTAAGCTGGACTGATGTGGAAAAGAATCTTTATCTCTCACTTAAAAAGTCCGGACTTTCTGACAGCCAGGCTAAAAACCTCGCTCATTTGACAACTTTAGCAATGAAAGCATTTTAAACTCATTCATAAATGATCAGCAGGAAAATATGTATGAAGTAATGCAAAGTGCTGTTAGATTCACTCTAATAGCACTTTTTCATTGGAGATTTCACATGACTGTCTTTTTTACTGTTTTGCTCACTTTCTTATGCTGCCTTGTGATTTCATCTCTTATTTTTATGATTCTATTAAAAAAAGAGATCGTGGATACACCGCCAAACCGCTTAGCTCATACAGCATTCATAGGGCTTATTGGATTCTCCCTGTTCTTCGCTATAACTGTACCCAGCCTGATTATTTGTTTTGCAGCTGTAACAATACATCATTTTTTCGGAGATTACATCATATATGATTCTCTATCAGACTTATACATATTTTCTGTCGTCGTCAGTATTTTAGCTTTAGTTTATATGCTAATCCTTACGGCAATTGTTAAAGGAATGACTCATGTTTTGACATTGCCTGCTTGGTCAGCCTATATCCTTGAATTCATTTTTGCATGGGCTGCTGTTTACTTCTCAATTCAATACGTTTCCAATCATATCATTGAGAACATATCTATATTTCAAGGCGGAGAAGTGCTTCTTTCATTGTTCATCACTTTCTTATTTTCGGGATTGGATATTCTTTTTACTAATTTGGATAAGATTTCAAAAGAGAAATTAGGCTAATAAGGGGGAAACGGATATGAGGATCATGACATATATATCTTATTTTTCTATTTCTTTAGTTTTGCAGGTGGTATGGCTGCTACTCATAAAAGAAACCTCTAATTTATCTCTGATAGATATGATTACGATGTCCTTTTTATTCACTCTCTTTATGTTCATCTTGGATCAAATTTTCAAAAAAAAGCGGACAAATTAGGGTCTGTTTTTTTATAATCCTAGGGCTTCTCTTTCATTTTGAAATTGCTCCGGATCTGGGGATGTTGCGGGAACCGTTCATTAATGTTTAACACCGGCCTCTGTAAAATACTTCTCCTTTTATATAACATCCTGACTTCTCCGTCATATATTCAAACGAAAAAACGGCAAAAGGGAGTAATGAAACATGATATTGTTTATTGGCAAGTTCATGTTGCTCTTTTTATTCTGTTCGCTGGCATATTATTTGTTTAAAGTTGTTTATTACAATATAGGGAAGAACATTGCGCTTAAAACCCCGGAAGGGACAAAGACAAACCGGACGGCACGTATGTTTGTCAAAAATGGAACTACACTGAATGATGGAGATTACTTTATGATCGCTGTTGTGACCGCTCTCTGGCTGTTCTTCAGATGAAACCGCGCTGATCCATCACGAGTTTTTTGATCAGCCATCGCTCGCCAGCTGCGAATTTTACGATCTCCTTTACCGTTTCGCCAGATTTTAATACGATACACTTTCGATTGCGGTCCCCGTCCTCTAAGCTTCCAAGCGGGTTCAAACTGCTGACCACTTCCTTACCATGGAAGAGGTCATTAAAGAAATAATCATCAACAAGAAAGCCTAAAAAAATAAACAGGCATGCTGCCTGTTTATTTTTTATAAGCGCTGGCTTCTTAAAACAGCCGTTTTAAGCTTTTCTTGAGTGACGGCATTTCGATTTTTTGGTTTTCAAAGAAGTTTTTCAGCATGTATTTGCTGAAGCCCTTCGCTTGGCCGTAAGTGATTTTTCCCGGAAGCGGCGGCTCGTCGCCGATGACGGCGTCGATGACGACCGGCTCATTTGAGTTGAGCGCTTCATGAAAAGCGGGAGCCAATTCCTCGTGTTTCGTCACTTTGATGCCTTTTGCTCCGCAGCTTTCTGCAAAAGCGGCGTAATCCATATTTTGCAGCTGGGTGACGTAGTCAATGTTGCCTTTGACCCGCTGTTCATATTCAATCATGCCTAAATTTTCGTTGTTTAATATGACAACCGTAATCGGCAGTTTATATTTAACAGCCGTCGGCAGATCCTGCATCACCATTGAAAATCCGCCGTCTCCGCAAATGGCGATGGACTGCCGCTCAGGTTCGGCAAGGCTTGCGGCAATCGCTCCCGGAAGCCCGCATCCCATTGTGGCGAGCCAGCTTGAGACGATAAAGTCCTGCTTCTTCATTTTAAAATGGCGGGCCATCCACACCGTAACCGTTCCGACATCCACTGACAGGACGGCGTCCTCTGCGGCGGCATCCTGAAGCCGGGCAATGACCTGCTGCGGCTTGAGCGGATGAGTCGCTTCGGTTTCATCCTTCTCGATTTCCTTCCACCAATGCTTCATGTGCTCGGTGCAGGCGTCTAAAAATCTTCTGTCTTCTTTATATTCAATGTATTCCGTCAGCTCTTTCAGCCCCAGAGCCGCATCACTGACGATTCCCGCATTGACGGGATAGCGCTTGCCGATTTTCGCCGGATCCGAATCAAGCTGAATGGCAGGCGTATCGTCCGGGAGATAATCCCTGTATGGGAACGATGTGCCGAGCATGATCAGCAGATCGCATTCCTCCATGGCTTCGTAGGCGGGCTTTGTGCCGATTTGCCCGAGATTCCCGAGAAAGTGTGGATGGCTGTCAGGCACGACGCCTTTTGCCGGAAGGGTAATGACAATCGGGGCGGCCGCTTTATCGGCGAATGCGAGCAGCTCCTCTTTTGCCGATTTTAACCCTTGGCCGGCGAGAATGACCGGTTTTTTTGCGTTGTTAATATATTGCGCGCATGTGACGAGATGTTCTTTTTTCGGCTCTATATCGGCTTTGAGGTATATCGGCGATGTGTAAACCGGCTCCCGTTTGATTTTTTGCGCGAATAAATCATCAGAAACGGTTAAAACGGCAACGCCTTTTTTGCTGTAAGCCGTGCGGATCGCCTGATTCAGAAGATCGGGCAGCGCTTCTGCCGTATGTACTTGCTGGTTGAATACCGCCACGTCCTCAAACATTTGCTCTAATTTGATTTCCTGAAAGCTGTCACGCCCGATTTCATCGGAAGCCACCTGTCCCGCAATCGCCAGCACCGGAACGCCGTCCGCTTTGGCGTCGTATAAACCGTTCAGCAGATGAACGGCCCCCGGTCCTGCGATTGAAAGGCAGACACCGATCTGTCCGGTCAGTTTTGCCTCAGCCGCGGCAGCCAGGGCGGCGACTTCCTCGTGCCGGGTTTGGATGAATGTCAGGTTATTTTGTTCATGTCTCAGTTCTTCGATAAATTCATTAATGCTGTCTCCGGGAATGCCGTATATATGACCGACTCCCCATTGTTCAAGCAGCTCCGTCATTACGTGTCCTGCTGTTTTACTTGGCATACTGCATCCTCCTTTTACCTGTATTCATCCCCTTTTTCATACGGGTTGAAACACGGGCTATACTCTCAGCTTTTTTCTCAGAAGATCAAGGATGGATAACAGATTTAGGTCTTTAAGGACTGCCTTACGATTTGCCGCCCCATTGAGTCCGTCTTTTATCTGCCGTTTTCTGTTCGGCACCATGAACAGCGGCAGCCGGTTTGGGGAAAACCAGCGTAATGCGGCGGTTTCCGGCCCGTTCATCAGCGGTGTTCCTCCGGTAATGGCTCCGATGAATACATGCTGTGTATCTTCAAATGCCGGCCTTTCATACTCACCGGCTTTATGCAGGATGGTCACGTTATAACCGGTTTCTTCGAAGGCCTCTCTGACGGCTGCGGCTTCAGGTATTTCACCTTCTGCGATCCTGCCCCCGGGCAAATCCCATAAGGGAATGTCTTTTCGTTTTACGAGCAATATGTCCCGCTCCTCATTTTGTATGATGACAAACGCGCCTTGTGCCATGTCGTCCTCCTTTACAAAAAAGACCGCGGCATTTTAGCCTGCGGTCTTTACCGTTACTTTTTAAAATGATACGGCAGGGTGGCGACAATGATGTCCTTCTTCCAAAACAGCCGGACGCGGAGCAAGAAGGCTGATTGGTTGTGAAGGATGGTCTGCCAGCGTTTTTTCGTAATAAATTGCGGAAACAGCACCATCACGGAGAACTGTTCTTTTTTCGCTTTTTGTTCGACCGTTTCTAAAAACTTATCAAACGGGTGAACCAGACTGCGGTATGAGGAATGCAGGGTGACGAGGCGGACGCCGTTATGAAGCTCTTCCCAGCGCTTTTCCACCTTTTTTTCGTGTTCTCTGTCAAAGGAAACATGGACCGCAATGACCTGATCCGATAATGATTTCGCATACTGAATCGATTTTTGGACGACGGTGGTGACACCGGCGACAGGCACGATGACGACGGTTCCCTTGATTTCCTCAGGCTGCTGATCAACGACTCGCAGCTGTTCGCCGACCGCGGTGTAGTGATTTTTAATGACGAAAAACAGCATGACGACAGCAGGCATGAATAACAGCACCGGCCAGACAAGATTGAACTTCGTCGCGAATAAAATACACAGCACCATAAATGAAATGGCGGCGCCGCATGAGTTGATCAGCATTTTTACCGCCCAGCCCTTCGGCTTCTGCCTGATCCACTTGATGCACATTCCCGTCTGCGACAGCGTAAACGGAATGAACACGCCGACGGCATAAAGCGGAATTAAATGTTCCGTGCGGCCGCCGAATAAAAGAATGAGCAAGATGGACGCGATACCGAGAAAGATGATTCCGTTTGAAAATCCTAATCGGTCGCCTCGTACCGTAAACATTCTCGGCATATACTGATCGCGCGCTAAATTAAACGCCAGCTGCGGAAAAGCAGAAAAGCCCGTATTTGCCGCAAGCACGAGAATCAGGGATGTAACGCCTTGAATGAAATAGTACACCGTATGCCGTCCGAAAGTTTCCGCTGCGATTTGTGAAATAACGGTCTCGTTAGGCTTCGGACCCGTACCGTAGCCGTACGCCAGCACCGTAATCCCCGTAAATAAGATCGCCAGCAGAATCCCCATCATGGCCAAAGTGCGGGCCGCGTTTTTCGCCGGAGGATTTTTAAAGGCCGGGATCGCGTTTGAAATGGCTTCAACACCGGTCAGTGCCGAGCAGCCGGATGAAAAGGCCTTCAGCAGCAAAAACAGCGTGATGCCCGCTACGGGCGTGCCGATCGGTGTATGCTCGGCCGGATGAACCTGCCCCGTCATGAGCTTAAACAGCCCGACGACGATCAAAAGGACAAGCGCCGCCACAAACAGATAGACGGGATACGCCAAAATGGACGCCGACTCTGACAGCCCTCTCAAATTTAAAATCATAATCAGAATCACAAGCAAAACAGCAATGAGCAAATGATACGGGTGCAAAGCCGGAAATGCCGATGTAATCGCATCAGTTCCGGCAGAAATGCTTACCGCAACAGTCAGAATATAATCAACAAGCAATGAGCCCCCCGCAATCAGGCCCGGCTTCTCACCAAGGTTTTCTTTTGACACCATATAAGCGCCCCCGCCTTGCGGATAAGCGTAAATAATCTGTCTGTAGGACAGAATCAAAGCAAGCAGCAAAATGAGAACACCCGCTGCGATCGGAATGGAATACCAAAACGCGGCCGCGCTTACCGCAGCCAAAATGATCAGAATCTGTTCCGTTCCGTAAGCAACTGATGACAGCGCGTCTGAAGAAAGCATGGCGAGCGCCTTGAGTTTCGTGAGTTTCTGCTCTCCGGCCGCCTGTGATTTCAGCGGTTTCCCAATCAAAAATCTTTTGATTGAATGGTACATTTTTTGTCTTCCCCTTTTTTTCATTTTCCGTTTGATTTACAAACCCTTACTGCTATGATGTCTCTGAATAACGATTGCATGCCATATTTCGGCACAGCAAAAAGACACAGAGGCAAACGGATGCCCCTGCGCCATAATCGTGCACAGGTTTCATTCATCTCCTCTCATGAACGCTTACGAGGTTAGCTGTCGGATTCGGGCTGATGAGAGTTGGCCCTACCTGAAAAAGGATTCACCCCAAGCGGCATGACGCGCCGCAAATTGGTTCCCCCGCTCTGATTACAGATTAAGCGATATAGATTATAAAAGAGATCATACTCCCGTCCCGTTCAGTTGTAAAGGGGCTTTTATGCTGTTTCAAAAATAAAAAAATCACCGCCAAAAATGGAAATAAAAATACAAAAAAAGAGGCCTGTTAACGGCCTCTTTTTCCTTCATTACTCTTCACTTTTTTCATTGTCCGCTTTTCTTTTTTTCCTTCTTGCCGTCAGCCAGATCAGACCGGCCGCAATAATTATAAGCGCAGCGAAAACAGCGATATACGTGACGTTCAGTGCTGCGGAACGGCTTTTCGTATCAGGCGATGGACTGCTGTCGTCGGATTTGATTTGCTGATGGTTTGAAAACAGCTGCCGGCCGGCCGTTTCGTTAATGACGGTTGCGGCATCGCTTGTGCTGTCTAAAAAGCGGATCAGCTCTTTTGTGACAGACGCGCCGCTGCCTGATAACGGAGCAAAAACAGCGATGCTCCGGCCGGAGTCCCAAGGTGATTCCTGGGTAAACGCGACTTGTTTCGTTGTCTCATTCAGCATTTGAAACGAAGAAACATCGTACGCGCCGCTGCGGTCTGACGGCACGAGAAGCTTAGAGGCGTTTGATTTCAAAAGCGGAATTTGCGGCAGGCCTCCGATAAACACAACATTCCGGCCTTTGGCATCCGCTTCCTTCATGTCTGATGCCGTCTTTACGGTAAAGCCGTTTCCGAATGAATCCGCCACCAGAGAAAGTTCTTTCAGTGTCTGTATGTTTACGTCATCCGGGATGACGATCACTGTTTTCTCTTTCACGCCGCCCGCAAACGGGAGCGGCCATTGCCCGAAATCCGCTTTCTGCGCCGCATCACTTACCGGATACGTCAGCATGCTGCTTTTATCAATATAGACCCATTTATTTTCGTCACGGTCGATACACGGGTTGTTATGTTTCAAACCTGACGTGACAAATTGCAGATCAATGTACCTGCTGCTTCGCAAAAGCTTCGGATCAATCGGGATTGAGACGTGGTAAAAGCCGTCTTTATCTTGATTGCCGAGATCGTCAAGACGCACCGCATTCGGCTGTCCGTTGACCATGACGTTCAGCTCCGCTCTCTCGGCGTCATTAGCTGAATCCGCCTTCGTCCGGATCGATTCCGACGTTTTTAATGTAAGTGAAAGCTTAACCTTACCGTCTTTATCAACAGCGGCCGCCGCAGGGTAAAAGAAGTGCTCTGACGCCGTTTTGTTTGATCCGACCGTTACATTTCCCGCGCCGAAGTCCTCTAATGTCAGTTTATTGCCTGTTTTTTCCGCAGCGGGCTGAAGGCGGCCGATTGTCAAAGTATCTCCGCCCAGCTGGCTTGAATAAGCGCTGTCTGTGATGACGCGGATTTTATCCGCCAGCGTTTTGTCTGAGTGCGCCGTGACAAACAGGACGGGCTGCCGTTTGTCCCCTGATGTCAGAACCCGTTCAGCGAGAAGGAGTTTGTTGTCTTCCGCTTTGAGGTTCCCGCGATCGAAAAGCTCTTTTATTTTCCCGTTCCAATGCTGATCAGCGCCGATGACAATTGACGGATTGCTGATTTTGCCGGCGTCGGATTCTTTTACATAGGATACCTTCAGCCTGCTGTCAGCCGTTTTCAGAAATCCTTCTGTTTTGACTGCGGCTTCAGCTTCAGCAGAGGTCGGTTTGTCAGGAAGGATAATATCGGTTTCTTCACCCGTATTGCCTGATTGGGCAAACGGATACGGGAAATGGCCGAGATCCGCTCCCTTTGACTTGCTTGCTTCTGAAAGCACAAGGCGGCTGTCCGGATAAATTTTTATCCAGTTGCCTGACGTATCCTGCCTGACGCAGACGCCCTCTTTTAATACGCCGTAAAATCGTAATGATACATTGTGATAGCCTTGGGCGGATTGGCTTTTGCTGAGATTGAGCTTCACCGTTTTCCGCTTGGAGCTGCCGTCAAGCTTTATGGATTTGACGGGTTCATCATCAATGGCGATGGTTAAAGAAGACGGGGCAATTAATAAGTTTGACGCCTCGTAATCAATCAGAAGCGACTGATCGGCATTCGAAGCTCCCGCAGGAATCTGATAGGTCAGCTCTGAGCTGTCTTTCGCCCCGTACAGTGTCATCAGATCGCCAGTCAGCGCCTGCTGCTCTTTTGCGCCGGCGCTTGTTCCGAGGGCGGAACCGTCCGTTTTCAGTTCCCGGGCCGCGGCCGCCTGCCCGTTATACATCAATAGCAAAAGGCCAGTTATCAATATGATCGCTTTTTTCAAAAAGGTCACCCGCTTTTATTTTGATTGTATCGCTCCGTTTTGTACCACTTGACTTCCTGCTTGAACAATCGGTGCTTGATCTCTGTGAATAATGACCAGATGACGAGCACGATCCAAGCCTGGGAGTATGTAAAGTACATCAGAAATACGATAAAGAAGTTTTGTTTGTTCATTTCTGTTTTTTCAATGCTCAAAGTAATCATGACCTCAGTCATAAACAGGAAAAAGGCCAGTATCCACAAAATCATCGCCAAAAACCCGACTGTCAGATGCAGGTCGTAAAAAAGATTGATGATAAAAATCGTGTTTGACATGATCACACCGAAGAAAAACAAAAAATACGTAAAAAAGAAATAAAACAGATCGAAGATGATCCGCTTGCGTTTCAGCTTGAAAAATTGGGATAAAAACTTAAGAACGACGTACTGGTTGCCGCGCGCCCATCTTGTCCGCTGACGCCACCAGACCTTCCATGTCTCAGGCTCCTGCTCCCATGTCACAGCCGCCGGGAAAAAGCGGATATGATAGCCGAGATTATACACGCGGATGGTCAGCTCGGTATCCTCCGCCAGCGCCTTATCATCCCAGCCGCCGAGCTGTTCGATAATGCTCCGCCTGATCGCGAAGTTCGTTCCCGGGATGGTGGCGATTTTGAACCATTTCCATCTGCCGCCCTGCGCCATCCACTGAAAACAGATGGTTTCAATATTGATAAACTTCGTCAGGATCGTTTTCGCCGCATTGATAACACGGAATTTCCCGACAACCGCTCCCGCTTTCTCATCATTCATCAGACCGAGAACCAGGTAGTACACCGCCATTTTTTCCGGCGTATTGTCCGCATCATACACGCAGATCACGTCTCCGTTCGATTCCGCGAACCCTGAGTTCAGCGCCGAAGATTTTCCTTTTCCGGCGTTCGGGGGCTTTGTGATAACCATTTTAATGAAGTCATACTGACGGGAAAATTCATTGACGATATCTCCCGTCCGGTCGGAGGAATTATCATTAACGACAATGATCTCAAGCCTGTCTTTCGGATAATACAGGTTCACCATCGCCTTCAGCGTCTGCCTGATGACGACCTCCTCGTTATGCGCGGGAATGAGCACGCTGACCTTCGGGAGCTCCCCCATCTTTGCGCGCCATTTCGGAATGTTCCGTTCGAAGGTCATATAATGCCTGAATCCGCCCTGCATCAGAAACATGTGATAGAGAAGCATCACCCATATTAAACTTAATGAGATAAAAAACAGAATGTTACTCAAGGCTTCTTCTCTCCTTAAAGATTCGTTTTTTTAATGTGGCGCGCAAATAAAGGACGTAGCAGGCGAACATGATGATAAACAATAACACCACGCCGGAGAGAATCCAAAGCGCTTTTTCCAGAGGCGTCTGCTGATGGTGATTGAAAAAGGCCGTTATCGGATGAATCTTGTTTTCCACATGAATGGTTCCGTCTCCGTCCGTTTTGATCCTGACGCTGTCCGACGTTACCGTTTGCTTCGTTTTCTTCAGATCGAGCCACTCGCCGCCGGGAATCCGCTCCATCTGATTGACGAGCTCGGGAAGGTATTTCATGCCGAGATACGGATGGTAGAAACCGCCCGCCGTTCCGCCGCCGAAATCAATCATCTGCGAGATATGATTCTCCATATCTCCGAGCGGATTTTCCTTTGAGTTATCGGCATAACCGATTGTTTCAGGGTACAGCGTCATCCCGTCCAGCATAGCCGGCTTTGAGACGAACGGAGGGGCGCCCGAGGTTTTCCACGTCGTGCCGCTGAGCTGCACTTGTCCGAAAATACTGGAGAAATAAGAAGATGCGATTTTGTAGCCTTCTTCAGACATCGTGTAGTGCGGCGCTTCGAATGACAGCGGGTAAAGGCCGAGCTCTGTCAGATCGTCAATCGCCTGCTCCAGCTTCGTTCTCGTGTAGATGTTTTCTTTTTCACGAAAAGGTTTCACATACGCCCGGTACGCTTTTTCATTCGGAAAATCCTGTTCCTTTTCAAGCTTGACCGGAGTATTATCCGCATTTTCTGACGTAATCGGCTGATCCGCTTTGGCATCCCAAAATTCAAAGCCTTCTCCCGTTTCGCTGTATCGGTATGCGTGCGTGTAGCCGTGAATAATGATGCTGCCGCCCATTTGCTGAAGTTTTTTCAGGACGCGGACCATTTTCGGCTTGTCCGCCAGGTATACTTTTTCTCCGTTTTCCGGATTGAGATAGACCGGAATGACCGCCAGAATAAACGGAATGTGTCTTTTATGCAGGTAAGCGCCCGCTTCGTAAAGCAATGTTTCATCTGACATCGGACTGATGTCTTCAAGCCGCAAATAAAGGAGGGTGCCGCCCTCTGATTCTCCGAATGCGTTGCGCATCGCTTTCGCCGTCAGAAACGAATCATTTAACAGGCTCGTCACACCGAAATAATAGTCAGAGCGCGCCGTTTTCCACATAAAAGGGCGGGTGCTGCCGTCACCGGACCGGTATGTATAAAGGGACTTTCCTTTTACTCCCGATACGCCGAGCACGGACATCCCTTTTTCAAGCGGCATGTCTGTTTTTTCTTTCTTGCTGTAAATGCGGTATACCGTTTCTTTTTCTGTCAGGGACAACCCCGCAAATTGGCGGAACTGTCCGGCGTTATAGCCGATGCTGATAAGCTGCTGCGGCATGCTGCTGATCAGTGACACAAATGATGTGCTGAGCTTTTTTTTCGTGACGCCGTAATAGATGACGCGCCGATTCTTTTTGAAGTCCGCGGCTGTGATGTCTCCGTCGCTTTTCACGGTGACGGCTGATGAGAAATGGCCCGCGGTCAGATCAAGCATTTTGACCTCAGCGGTTTCTTTGCCGTCCGTGCTTGTATAAATAATGAGAATGCCGTCCTTTTTGTCTTTTGCTTCCGCCGGACGGGGAACATAAACCGCCGAAATCATGAAGAGCGCCGAGAGTAAGAGACGTATCCATTTAGAGTTCATTCATCATCATCTCGTTTTCCAGTTCGTTTAAAAATTGCTCGGCCGTTTGTAAATCTTTTCGGTACGCCAAGTAACATACACGGAAGGTGATGGAGACGTATTTACCGTTTTGCAGCCGGTACGTATCCAATTCCTTTTTCAGCTTCGCCAGAACGGCCGGCATGTTTTCTTCAGGCGTATGGGTCAGCACGATGCCGAACCGTTCGGCGGACGGCCTGAATTTTTTGTCTGTTTCCCGAACGCTTGACCGGATTTGGCGGCTGATAAACGCCAGCAGCCGATCGGTCTCTTTTTCTCCGTACAGGGATTTAAATTCCTTGAAATAATGCATGTGCAGCAGCAAAAAGACGAAGGAATTGCCGTAGCGTTCCGCCCGCTTGATCTCTTCGGAAAGCTCCAGCTTCATCCGCAGATGGTTGTCAAAGCCGGTCACCCTGTCGACGGCGACAAAGCTCGTAATCTCTTCACGCAGCTGTTTCACTGAGCGCTCAAGCCCCTTCGCCAACTCGTGAATCCTTCCCGCTATGTAAGAAAAGAGCAGCAGCGCAATCCCCCAAATGACCAGCACCTGCAGACTTTCGGCACCGGCAGACGCCATAAAGCTCCCGGTCTGAAACCACAGGAGCAGGCTGCCGAGAACAAATAAGACGAGTAAGGTCATGACGAGCGCGTAAATTGCCCCGAACCATATACCGGCTCCCGCAACAAGCAATGTGATGCAGGTTATCAGAAGCCCTGCGGATTGCTGAGACGCATAGTAAATAAAAAAAGACAGCAGCACCAGCATAACTGCTGTGTAGCTGCACAGTTTTTGTGATTCATTGAATGATATTTTCATTAAACAATTTCCTTTCAGCCAGAAGCGGCAGCAGGTTATCGAAAGAATGTGTATCGCTCCCGCTCATATAGCCGCCGTAATCGGGTTTCAGCGTGTCCAGTGTTTCAAATGAAGTCATTCTTTCATAAAGCGGCTTGATGACAGCCGGATCAGCTTTTTGTTCTGCTAAAAAAAGAACGGCCAGGGCGTAAACGGACGGTGATTCGTACTGAACCGCCGGCTCCTTCGTGTCTGCGCTGTATCGTCCGTACAGCTGTCCGCGCGACTTAAATTCCTCTATCATCCATTTTGACAGCGCGGCAGCCTTGCCATCGCCCCGCTTCAGATTCACGGCGGCGTACAGCTGGTCGATGACATTCACTTCGCTGTCATATTTGTATTCCTTTGTTTCGGTATTGAATGATTTCGGCAGAAAACCATTTTTCAGGGGCGCATGATTGAGAACATCAAGGTTCCGGTTTTCCGTTTTCTCATCGATAATCCCTTTTTCTCTGAGCATCTGTAAGGCGCCGGGGTCAACATAGGATAACGTCACGGTCTTTGATGCGGCATTTGAAGCGGCATCATAATAATCCGTAAAATACCCGTCATTCGTATTGTATTTTTCCAGCGCCTTCCCGATCTGCACCGCTGTTTTCCCGTATTCACTGTTTCTCCACAGGGTTCCGGCCTCATTCAGACAGTTCATGATTCTGAAATCGTCAATTAAGGCATTGGTGCCGCTCGCTTTATTCCCGTCAATCTTCCACGACACGAGCCCGTTTTTCGTCAGAAACGAATCGGTGAGAAGCTGATATTGCGCTTGAAACTGCCGTTCATCTTTCCTGTTCAGCAAAAATGCCATCCATAGTCCGAGAGACTCAGATAAATATTCCGGCTCACCGGATATGTTCGTCCGGATCATCCCCCGCCCGTTCATCAATTTATGATAAATAAAATGCTCTGCGGGCTGAAGCGGTCCGGACGGTTCGGCTGCCGCCTGTTTTTCAGTGCCGGCCTCCGCGCACCCCGCCGTCAGAACGATCGGAATCAAAAGGAGCATCAGACGAAAAACGAATTGCTTCACAGCCCATCCTCCTATTTTATAAATCCTTTTTTAGACCCATATCTTATTTTTTCACAAAGTATTTTTACTATAAAGGAAACGATAAAAGAATACTAGCATTTTTTCACATTGGAAAATTTTAAATGGGAGCGCCGCCTCTCACCTTTTCCCTCTTCGTCTGGATCGTATTCCCATTACAGTAAAAAACACAACAAAAGGCAGCATTTCTTTACAAATGCTGCCTTTCTCTGATCTATTTATCCAGGCCGAGTTTTTTCAGCTGTTCTGCCAGCGCGTTGTTCATCGGCTCCTCTTTGTTTTGGCTTTTCATATAAGAGTTGATGTCCCGCTTGGATGCGCGGCCGGATTTATCTTTCGCCTTGCGCTTTTCAAAGACGGACAGTTTCTCCCGGTGGCCGCATACACATGCGAAGGTTTGGCCTTCGCCCTGGCCGCGAAGCTCCATTTTCTTATGACAGTTCGGACAGCGGGCGTTTGTTTTTCTTGCCAGCGTTTTCCGGCTGCCGCACTCACGATCCTGACATACGAGCATCGTGCCGCGTTTGCCGTTGACTTTAAGCATCATTTTGCCGCAATCAGGGCAGGCGGTGCCTGAAATGTTGTCATGTCTGAAAGTCTGGCTGCTGTTTTTGATTTCCTTCACCGTTTTGCCCGCATATGTTTTCATGTCTTTAATGAACACGGCGGATTTCAGTTTGCCCGCTGCGATGGCGGAGAGCTTTTGCTCCCACTCAGCGGTTAAGGCCGGCGATTTTAAATCTTCCGGGACGAGCTGTAAGAGCTGCTTCCCTTTTGACGTAATGAAAATATCTTTTTCTTTTTTCTCGATCAAGAAACTGTTGAACAGTTTTTCAATGATATCAGCGCGGGTGGCGACTGTTCCGAGTCCGCCGGTTTCACCCAATGTTTTCACAAGGTTCTTCTCTTCTCCCTGCATAAAGGCGCTTGGGTTCTCCATCGCGGATAACAGCGTGCCTTCATTAAAGCGCGCCGGCGGTTTCGTCTGTCCGCTCGTTTCTTTCAATGATGAGACAGTGAGGCGCTGACCCTGCTGAAGATCCGGGAGCGTCTGGTCTTTGTCTTCCTCATGATCGTCGTCATCCTCGTACATATCATACACGGCTTTCCAGCCAGGCGATTGAACCGTTTTCCCTTTTGCGGTAAATGTTTCGCCGCCGATATCGGCTGTGACCTTTGTTTCTTCGTATTCGAACGCCGGCATTAACACGGCGAGAAAACGTTTGGCAATCAGATCGTAAAGCTTTCGTTCTTTGTCGCTGAGGCTTGAAAGGATCAGCGGCTCCTCTGTCGGAATGATGGCATGGTGATCCGATACTTTCGCATCATTGACGAATCCTTTATGCGCTTTGACGCCCCGCTTCAGTATTTGATTGACGTACTGGGCGTACGGCTTAACTTCCATGCCGTTTAAACGGTCTTTTAAAGTCGGCACGATGTCTGCGGAAAGGAATCTGGAATCCGTCCGCGGGTAAGTGACAAGCTTATGCTGTTCATACAGCTTTTGAAGCACGGACAGCGTCTCTTTTGCGGAGAAACCGAAGCGCTTATGAGCGTCCCGCTGCAATTCCGTCAAGTCGTAAAGACCGGGAGCGAAGCTTTTCTTCGCCGTTTTTTTCAATTCTGAAATGACTGCCGGCTTTCCTTGCAGGTCTTTTGCCAAACGGCCGGTCACCGTCTGATCGAACGTTCTTGTCTGCTTTGTTTTTTTATCCTGCCATGTCAGCGTCATCTGATCAGCCGCCGCGCGGAGACCGTAATAAGGAACGGGTTTGAACGCCTGAATATCCGCTTCGCGTTTGGCGATCATCGCCAGTGTCGGAGTCTGGACGCGTCCGCATGACAGCTGCGCGTTAAATTTCGTGGTCAGGGCGCGGGTCGCGTTGATGCCGACAATCCAATCCGCTTCCGCTCTGGCAACGGCGGAATGATACAGGTTTTCGTACTCTTTGCCGCTGCGGAGCTTTTGAAATCCTTCTTTAATCGCCTTATCCGTCACAGAGGAAATCCACAGCCGCTTAATCGGTTTGCGGACGTTTGCCTTTTCGATAATCCAGCGGGCCACAAGTTCCCCTTCCCGTCCTGCGTCTGTAGCGATTACGATCTGGCTGACGTCTTTCCGGACAAGCTGAGCTTTGACCGCATTGAACTGTTTTCCTGTTTTTTTAATGACGACGAGCTTTAAAGGCTCCGGAATAATCGGAAGATCCTCAAGCCGCCATGATTGAAATTCTTTGCCGTATCCTTCAGGGTCAGCGAGCGTTACCAGATGCCCGAGCGCCCATGTGACGATGTAGCGGTCGCCTTCAAGATATCCGTTTCCTTTTTTATGACACTTCAGAACGCGGGCCAAGTCCCGGCCGACTGAAGGTTTTTCAGCTAATACAACTGTTTTTGACATGCTTTTCACTTCTCTTTCTTTCACACTCATCCTGTTATTATAACAGACTTCCTCACGCTCTCTCTAATCGAGGACGTTTTTTGTGTCAATTTCTGAGAAAATGACGTGGGTCACGGTTTGGGCATACGGAGAGGTGCGGTTGATGAAGTGTTCGATCGTTTCCAGGCTGTCCGCGTTAATCTTCAGCATATAACACGCCGCCCCGGCGACCCGAAAACAAAATTCAATGTTGGGAATGGATTGAATGTAGGTTTTGAATTGATCGTATTTTCCGTTTTTCACCGTCGCTTCGACAATGCAGGAGACGGGGAGCCCGATCTTTTTTTGATCAATGTCCAATGTATAGCGCTTAATAACGCCGAAGGATTCAAGCTGTCTGACACGCTCTGTGACGGACGGGGCTGACAATTTGATTTTTCTGCCCAGCTCCCGCATGGACAGGCGGCTGTCCCGCTGCAGCTCTTTAATGATGCTCAGATCCACATTATCTAGTTTCATGACTGTAGTCCTTCCTTACCCTTTTGGCTATATTATCAAGAGAAATCCGAAAAATGACAAGAACAACAGGCTGAAATCATGAAGGTTTTTTCAGGAACTGACGCGAAATGGTCATATTAGGACTGCCCTTTGCTTATAGTATAGAGGAAAAAAGATGTCCGACAGGAGGGAGCTGTATGTTACACACGCCGATCGGCAGACTTCGCACGATGGGGTTTATTGAAGGAATGTCACTTTTGGTGCTGCTGTTTATCGCGATGCCGCTGAAGTATTGGGCTCATCATCCGCTCGCCGTCACCATTGCCGGTTCCATTCACGGCGGTTTGTTTATCATTTATCTGGCGGTGCTGGCGTATGCGGCATTTACTGTCAAATGGCATGTGAAATGGTCAGCCGCCGGTTTTATCGCGGCCTTTATTCCGTTCGGTAATTTTATTTATGATCGCGGCCTGAGAAATTATCAATAAAAAAGCTCCTCTTCTGCAGAGGAGCTTTTTTCATGCGTTACATCCATTTCGTCACCCAGGCGATATAATAAGCGCCGGGGAGGAATACGAGCTGGGCGAGAAGCGTGCCCGCGACCCTTGATGTGACCATCGTCAATGATGTCCATTTTAAGGAGACGTAGCTGCGCTTGCCCTTCGCCACATCGTCTGCCAGTACGGAGACTTTCGGGTCAACAAACACGGCCAGCAGCATAGTCGCAACGCCGTTGATTAAGCCTGATGCCATCACGGCGGTCGTACTGTGCTCAGGCGCCAGAAGGCCGGCGTACAGAGCGGACAGAACGCCGATCGTGTAAATAGACGTAATGACCATATTAATGACAAACAAGCGTTTCGGGATCATTCGGAATTGAAGCCCCTTTAAATAGGAGACTGACGGCAGTCTGATATAAGAACGCGCATGCTTCAGCCCGTTCAGTGAAAATCCTTTTTTAAATACCTGCATGACGGAGCCTCCTCCGTCCGCCAAGTGTATAATCGCCCTGGAGAATAACGCGACGAATGTCGGCAGAAGACAGATGCCGAGCATCGTTCCGACCGTGGAGCCGAATATTAAAAATCGAAACTGGGCGCCCACAACAGACAGAGCGTTTGATCCGGCGGCATCAATCAGATGTCCGGTAAACGGCTGCTGAACCATGTTTGACATGCGCGACACAATAACCATGACATTAAATAATGACAGCGCGGACGCGATAAATCCGACTCTCGCGCCGGAAAGCCGTGTTGCATAGGCAAGCGTTTCAATCGAATGTATCAGCAGCAGAAAACAGAAGATAAACAGTACTTGTGAAGTAATAACGTGCAATGTATGATTCCTCCAAATCTTTTCATACTGATTAGACTCTGCAGACTGCGGCGAGGTTTCGGCCGTTTACATAAAAAAACCGCCCGGATGTCCGGCGCGGTTTTGTCTTATTCTTTTCTTACGCAAATAAATAATATATGGTTGCCCGCCTTAGCCCGCGGGTGATTCGTATTAACAGTTCCGACAGAATCATTCTTCGAAAGTAAACACCATGGAAGTTCTTGAACACAAGACAACGAAAGCCCTACCTCTCAATCGTCACTGCGGCTCCGAAGCCGCGCCGGTGTGAATTGTAAAACAAAAAGTCTTTTTTCCATCTCTTCGTTAGGGGCGAATATCAGAAGGAAAAGAATAAGCTCAGCTTTTTTTCAAGCTGTCCGTTGAAGCCTGAAGCTTCTATATCAAAACAGAAAAAAGAAGTTTACTTTCTTTTTTATTTGCATGTTGTCACTTAGCAGTTAAGTATAACAGATTGCCCCTGAATAATCAAATGATTTATTAAAGTTCCAGCTCGGCCGGCGTTTTTTCACCCGCGTTCATGAGCTTGATCTGCTTCGGTTCAATTTCAAGAATCACCAGGTTCGGATCGTCTTTTCCGTCAAACCAGCGTTCCAGTTTCGGATCCCACAGCTTTTCTTTTAAATCTGCTGAGTTGTTCAGTTTGGCGGTTCCGGCCACTTCCACATAAGCGTCACCGAATCCTTCACAGTCATACCCTAACAGAATATGAACATTCGGATTGTTTTCAATTTCTTCCGCTTTATGAGTGTCTTTGCTCGTCGGCGTGTAAATCGTTAAGCCGTCATGGAAAAATGTCATGTAGCGTGAATGCGGTTTGCCTTGCTCTACCGTCGCAAGCGAACCGACTTTATGATGATCCAGTACTTCAAGCACTTTTTCTTTGATTTCATTTTGATTCATGAAGAATCACTCCTTTTTAACGTCTCCGCTGTTACTTTTCCACATTGGGGAGACATTTAAACCAAGAAATGTGCTCTTCTGCCGATCTTCGCTCCATTCCCGCTTCAGCATGCTGTAGTTCACCGTGTCATGATAGGCGCCCTGTACGAAAATGCCTTCTCTCGTCAGTCCTTCTTTCTGAAATCCGAGCCGTTCCGCCACCGCCCTGCTTTTCGTGTTTTTTTCAGCCGCGCTGATCATGATGCGGTTCAGCCCGAGGTCCTGAAATGCATGGGTGATGACCGCCCGGCAGCTTGCGGTGATAATGCCGAATCCTTCATGCTCTCGATCCAGCCAGTAGCCGATCTCTGCTTTTTGATTGACTGTATCGACATTATGGATGCTGATCATGCCGCAAAACCGGCCTTTCACAAAAATTCCGGCGTCAAACCCATTCTCTTCCGCATATTTATAGCGCCATTCGGGGATGATCACATCGCGGTACGTATCGATGTCAGCCAGTTCTTCCGCCCAGCTGAGCCATTCGCTGAGATGGTTTTGATTTCGCTTCATAACAGAATACAATTCGTCCGTATCTTCTTTGGCAAGCAATCTGATCGTCAGATGTTCCCGGATTTGACAGGAAAACACGACCGCACCTTCTTTCCTTTATTAGCCATTATACAGGTAAATTTATTTTTTTCCATACAAAAAAGATGAGGCGTGCAGCCTCATCCTTAAATGCGCGGGTCGGTGAAAACATCGTGATCATCCGTGCTTGTCGATGACATTTCCGTAACGACCGCCCCTTCCTCTCCCGCTTGAAACCAATGCTTCGTATCCGGCGGAATGGTGTATTGTCCGCCCGGCTCAAGCACAATCTCATGCCAGACGGTGTAGTACTCCTTGTCTTCTTCCGGCGGGAGGACGCTTGGGTTCTCTGTCTTTTCGCCTTCCACGTAGAGATACACCTTCCCCCAGCGGCAGCGGAATGTCTCTTGTTTTCCCTTCTCGCCGCCTACCGGCGGATGGCGGTGTTCCGGACACGTCTGGCGCGGGAAGAGCACCAATTCTTTCGAACAGTAGCGGTCGGTATTCACGTAAATAAACAGCTGAAGCCCGGTTTCCTCAAGCTTGCCTAAGCCGTAATCCATGATTTGAATGTCTTCAACTTCATCATCAGTCAGAACGATTCCCGCTTTTTGATAGTATGCATTCACGTCATGCTTCGATATCGTCATGGGTCTGCCTCCTTATGTGGTCACAAATCTGCCGCCGTTGACATGCAGCGTCTGTCCGGTCATATAAGAGGATTCGTCTGAGGCCAAGAGCACATAGCATCCGACATGCTCAACAGGCTGGCCTGCCCGGCCCATCGGCGTATCCTGACCGAAGGAAGCGACTGTTTCTTCTGAGAATGTCGCCGGAATAAGCGGTGTCCAGATCGGCCCCGGCGCCACGGCGTTGACACGGATACCATCGTTGACGAGCGCTTGCGCCATGGATCTCGTAAAACCGTTAATCGCGCCTTTCGTAGCCGTGTAGTCAATCAGCTGCGGATTGCCTGTGTAAGGATTAATGGATGTCGTATTGATGATCGCGCTGCCCGGCTTCATGTAATCAATCGCTTTTTTAGTCAAATAAAATTGTGAGTAAAAGTTTGTCTTAAAGGTTCTGTGAAGCTGCTCGCTTGTGATGTCTTTAATGCTTTCTTTCGGATGCTGTTCCGCGGCGTTATTCACGAGAATATCAAGACGCCCGAATTCTTCAACCGTTTTTTCAACGGATTCATTGCAAAAGTCTTCCTCACCGACATCGCCGGGGATTAACAGACATTTTACGCCTTCTTCTTCCACTCGTTTTTTTGTATCTTCCGCATCACCGTGTTCATCAAAATAGACGATCGCGACATTTGCGCCTTCCTTCGCGTAAGCAACCGCAACGGCGCGTCCGATACCGCTGTCGCCCCCTGTAATGAGCGCGGTTTTCCCTTTTAATTTGTCAGCGCCTTTATATTCTTTGTATTCGTAAACAGGCGCCGGATTCATTTCGTTTTCAATGCCCGGCTGGCGGTTTTGTGATTCCGCCGGGAATTCCTTCGGATAGTTTTCCATGTCAAGTTCCTCCTTCTTGTTCGATCTCATATTTCTTGTCTACCTCGGCTGTCCTCCGGATAAACATGATTGAGACAGTTCAAAACGTTTTCGGAGAAAAATGTTTCACATGGAACGCAAGAAAAAAACCCGGCTGGCAGCCGGGTTTTTGTTCTCTATTATGAACGTACCGCTTGTTTGCGGAGCACGTCTTTTCTCACTTTTCCAAGGTTGTTTTTCGGAAGTTCGCTGACGAACTCAATGTCCGGAATTTTAAAGGCAGCAAGACGTTCTTGCAGGAATCGGGTCACTTCTTCTTCTGTCAGGTCTTCTCTGCCGTTTGTCACGATGAACGCTTTCGGCTTTTCGCCGTAAAGCGGATCAGGGATACCGACAACCGCCGTTTCGAGAATGCCCGGCACTTGCTGAATGACTTCTTCAATCTGGTCGGGATAAATATTATCGCCGCCGTAGATGATGACATCTTTATAACGTCCGGTGATAAAAATAAATCCGTCTTCATCCACATAGCCGGAATCGCCGGTATGGAACCAGCCGTCTTTCAGCACTTTTCGTGTCGCTTCTTCATTACCTTCGTAGCCTTTGAATAAAAACGGACTTGTCACAACGACTTCTCCGATTGAGCCTTGCGGAAGGACTTCACCTGTTTCCGGATCTACAACGCGGACGTCCACTTCTTCCATCGGTTTACCCGCGGAAGCGGCTTTATCCATTCCCATTTGCGGATTCCAAGAGCTGATGCCCCACGCTTCCGTGCTTCCGTATCCGTGCATGAGCGGGATGCCGATGTCGAGATACTGCTGGATCAGGCTGCTTGGCACCTTTGTGCCTCCCGTCATCATATAAACGATAGAAGACATGTCAGTCTGGTGCGTTTCCCATGCTTTCAGCAGGTATGTGAAATAGACTGGCAGCGCCATGATGGTTTGAATTTTTTCTTTTTCGATGAGCTTCAAGTTTTCCACAGGGTCCTGATTGTCTGTCATAATGAATGTCGTTCCGCTCATCGTGCCGACCATCTGGCAGATAATCGCGCTCGTATGGTAATTCGGATGGCATGCTAAGAAGCGGACATGCTGCATTCTCCCCGTGTAAGCCAATGTCGCGTTTACGTAGTTGTATATGCCGCCGTGAGTGATCATGCAGCGTTTCGGATTGCCGGTTGTACCTGAAGTAAACATCAGCAATGCCGTATCGTTTTCAGACACCGTTTCGACATCCGGTGTATCACCGGAGCCTGTCAATAAAGCGTCAAACTCAGGCGTTGTCTCCGCAGCTGTTCCTGTCTCGACCTTCAGTTTAAGAGAAGATACCAGCGCAGGAAGAACTTCTTCCATAATCTCTTTAAATTCAGTGCCGAAAAAGACAGCTTTCGGTTCACAGGCTGCTAAAATGCCTTTCATTTCGTAAGGTGTTAATTGCCAGCTGACCGGCACAACAACCGCGCCGATTTCGAGTGCCGCAAACATGACAATGGATGACGCGTGGCCGTTTTTGCAAAGCATCGCCACTCTGTCGCCTTTTTTTATTCCTTTATCAAGAAGCGCTTGTGCAAGCTGGTTGATTCGTTTTCGATATTCCGCGTAGGTCAGGGTATGCGCACCGCTTTTTACAGCTTCGATCTCTTCGCTATTTGAAATGTCATGCAGAATCAGATGCTGTAATGTCTCCATATTTTCATCTCCCATAATCATAAATCACAAAAAACTCTGTCAGATTTTCTTCCTCACGCAACCCATTTTAAACCAAAAAATATAACTTGTAAAACAATTTTGTTTTAGAACTATTCCATTCGTGAATGATACAATAGTCCCATGTTTTTAGTTTCTTCCCTTCCCCTTACCCTCATACATGCAGAAAAAAACACACCCCATATGAGGTGTGCGCTTTCTGTTTACCGCTGTCCTTTCTCCTGAATGAAATGATAAAACAGCTTGTTTAAACGTTTGTATAAATCGGCTTCATCCTCCGTCTGGAAGGCTTTTATACTGTCTTCGGACTCGATGATGGCGGAGCTGACCGCACTTAGTATTTCCGACCCTTCAGCGGGCATATCAGCCGGCGCCATCATCACCAAAGCGCGGCCGACGGTCAGGGAATTTCCGTCCATGCCTTTGACACTGCATGGAGCCGTCAAATCATAAATTTTGAAAAAAGGCGTGACAATTTCTTCATTTTTGAGATGGTACAGCGCCATCGCCGTTCCCGGAATGCCGAGTCCGCCCTGTCGTTCACGCTCTGCAAGGCGCTGTGCGGTTTGTTTGGCATTACGGACAAATCCTTCTTGCTCAAGCATGGCAAACAAACGATTCAAAAACAGTTCGTACGCCGTGTTTGACTCAATGGATTTGACCGAAAAGTTCCGCAGCACGCTTTGGATAACCGCCGCATAATGTGCCATACGGCCGGCCGCTTCCAGCATATCAGGCGTCTCCGGCTGCTTCTCTTCTCTTTTACCGTTTCTTTTTTTGTCAAGAATCAGCGGAATTTTTCTTTTGATGTACTGCTTCACCTGATCAGCGTCTTCTTCGTTTAAAAGCGGACTGACCATGACGTAATCAATGTTTCCATACGGGATCGGAACGGTGGATACGATCATGTCATACGCGGTGATGTCTCGGTCCTTCAGTTCGATGAGGGAAGACATATCAAAGGAACGGATTTCCGGAAGCTCCTTTTTCAGTCTGGATGCGAGCATTTTGGACGACCCGATGCCGCTGGAACAGACGATCAGCGCCTTGATCTTCGCTTCTTCCCGTTTGATTTCCAGAGCGGAGCCGAAGTGAAGAACGATGAAAGCGATCTCATCATCAGAGAAAAGAAGCCCCGGAAAGAATTTTTCCATTCCTTCTTCTACGGCCATGTACAGCAGAAAGTAGTCGCGTTTAATTTGCTCGGTCATCGGGTTGTACATGTCGATATTTTCTTTCACCCGGTTGATCGCAGGCTCCAGATGGGCGATTAAACCGTCGTATAAAGAACCGTTTTCCGTCAGATCAATTTTGATTTTTTCAGAAATGAATCCGATCAGCTGCTTCGTTTGCAAGGCCGTTTCAACTTCAATGTTTTCCGGTTTGAATTCCGTTTTGTATTGGCGGTTGGCGCTCCGCAAATGAATGGTGATATAACCGATCTCAGCTTCCGGAATTGAAACGCCGAACGCTTTTTCAAGCTCTTTTGCCATTTCCAGCGCAGAGCCGTACTCCTTCGTCTGCTGCAGCGCTTTTAGTTCCGAAGCCTCCATCGTGATGGTTTCTCCGAGTCTGATCCGGTCCATTGCAAAGGTTAAATGAACCGCAAGCGCCATGTATGAGCTGTCAGATAAGGCGATCGCGATTTTTTCCTTGAGCTGAATCAAGAGCCGGTCCATTTTCAAAAGTTCCGCTTTATTTACGACGCCGAACATTTTTTCAGCATCGTCAGGTTTTCCTTTAATATTGAATTCAACCGCTTCCAAAAAGCTCTGAATATCAAGCCGGTTGACGATGAGATTGCCGACGATTTTCCGTTTCGCATTTTCCGGCCCCGTCAGCTGAATGCCGAAGCCCCTTTTTCGGATCAGCGTCAAGCCGAAGGGCGCAATCCAGGTCTCCAGCTCATCCAGGTCATAGCTGATCGTCGCGTTTGTCACTTGCAGTTCGTTCGCCAGACTGTAGAGCTTGATCGGCTCTTGCGACTCTAATAGTGAACATAGAATTAAAAGTTTCCGCTCCTCAGCGCTGTATTCATGCTGTTCATAGGACAGGTCTGACAGGAGTTTTTGTTTGTCCTCCGGGTTTCCTACCGCTTTCAGTCCTTTGCCGGGCTGTTTATCAAGTGCCAGACCGAATGATTCCATCATCGGTTTGATTGTTTTTAACTCGCGGTGAACGGTTCTTGTGCTGACTTGTAAAGCTTCTGCCAGTTCATGCACTGTCTCGTAACGGTTCTGCAGTAATAGATGTTTCATTAATTTTTGTTCTCTCGCTGTCATATACATGAAACGCGCCTCCAGATTTTCTAGTTGTGAGAAGTATGGCATATGGGGAGTGCTGCCGGGGAAAGTGGTGTAAATTATAATATAAAACGCTTTCAATGATTATTCAACCATTTTCAAATGGCAATTTGGCACTGGGCCGTGTGACAGTATTGAAAAAGAGAAAAATGTGTCAGATAATATGCCATGACGCTTGTTACTCTTGATCCGCACGGCTATACTTCAAAGTGACCTTACTTGTTTTTAGACATTGCACACCACATAAACAAACGCCCGGAAGATACCTTCCGGGCGTTTGTTCTGTTTATGGAATATCGCAGCCTTGGACACCGGTATAAATCCGGAACCACTGATCATGGCTGAGTTTGTACGCGGATGCACGCACCGCGGCGGAAATGCGGTTCTCTTTTCCGCTGCCGACAATCGGCATGATGTCTGCCGGGTGGGTGAACAGCCATGCGTACATGACTTCGTCAATGGAAGCAGCGCCGATTTCTTCCTGTACGGAACGAAGCACGGCACGGATTCGGAGGTCCTTATCTGATTGTCCTGTAAAGACGCTCCCGCCCGCAAGCGGTGACCACGCCATCGGCGGAATGCGTTTTTCCTGACAGAAATCCAGCGTGCCGTCATGAATATTTTCCAGCTCGTACGCCGAGATTTCAATTTGGTTTGTGATGAGCGGATCATCCAAATAGGATTCGAGCATTCTGTACTGGTGCGCTTTAAAGTTCGATACCCCGAAATATCTGACCTTGCCCGAGCTTTTCAGCGCGTGAAACGCTTCAGCCACAGCCTCCGGGTCCATAAGCGGGTCCGGTCTGTGAATGAGCAGCACATCCAGATAATCCGTATTCAGATTCAAAAGCGACTGCTCCGCCGACGCTAAGATGTGAGACTTCGACGTATTATAATGATGCGACTTGTTTCCGGGCCGCTCCGGTGATTCAATGACAATCCCGCATTTTGTGACGATTTCGATTCGCTCCCTTATTGAAGGCGAAAGGGACAAAGCGCCGCCGAACAGCTTTTCACACGTATAACCGCCGTATATATCGGCATGGTCGAAGGTGGTGATGCCTTGGCTGATACACCATTCAATCAGATTCAGCAGCTCTCCGTCTGAAACATTCCATTCGTTCAAACGCCAAAGCCCGTGTATCACTCTTGAAAATTCCAGGTCTTCAGCCAATTGAATGCGCTGCATGTGAAATCCCCCTTTTTCTTAGAGCCTCTTGTATCTCTGTTTTCAGGAATTGCCCATGCTGTTTCATTCTGCTTCGGCGGCCGATTTTCCTTTCAGCCCGCAAAAATCGTCATTTAATGATTCTGAAACTGCTTTTTCGCTTTTTCAACGACGTAATGGCTTCCGCCGCGTTTTTTGACGTCTTGAATCATCATCGCGATCAAGAGGTCTTTCTTTTTATAATCGTAACCGACAAACCAGCCGTTTTCTTTGCCGTCTTTATCTTCTTTAGACGTTTTCAGCTCGGCTGTGCCGGTTTTTCCGGCTACGGTAATGCCGCTTACGGCCGGCTGATATGCAGAGCCGCGCGGATCTTCAACGACGCCTCTCAGCCCTTTTGTGATTTCTTCGGCATTGGCTTTCGACACCACTTGCTTATGCCAGATTTGCGGTGTTTTTTCTCCGTCTTTGATCAATGTCGGTTTGACGAGATTTCCGTCTGTTACAAATGCGGTATAGTCAGCCGCTAAGTGCAGAGGAGACATCAGCATCTGCCCCTGGCCGTAGCCCGTATCTCCGAGAAGGATCTCGGAATCAAGCTTGCCGTTAGCGATTGAGGACTTTTCAATCGGAAATTGGTACGGAATCTCTTCATCAAAGCCAAATGTTTTTAATCCTTTTGTAAACGCGTCCGCTCCGGCATCTATGGCATTTTGCGCAAAGTAGATGTTGTCCGATGTGATCAGCGCGTTTTCGAGATCCACTTCATTCAGGCGCTCTGATACGCGTGTGACATGGTAACCGCCCCAGCTCGAATCTTTCTGCCACTCTTTACCGGTGATTTTTTTCTTTTCCGACGCTTTCAATGTGCCGTTTGTCAGGCCGACTGCCGCGGCAATCGGTTTAATCGTTGATCCCGGCGCATAAAGTTTGTTGAATTTCGCTGAAAACGGATTGTTTTTATCTTCATTCAGCTTTTTCCACTCTTTTCCGCTCCAGCCGAAAAGAAAGCCGTTCGGGTCATAAGACGGTGCGCTGACGAGCGCGAGGGTCTCTCCCGTTTGCGGTTCGAGGGCGACTGCCGCTCCGCTGTCGTCTTTCATAGAATCATACAGCTTCGTCTGCGTTTTCATGTCAATCGTTACATGAATATCCCGCCCGCTTTCGGCTTTCTTTTCAGCAATGACCTCACCTGTTTGCGGGACGTAAATTTTCCAGCCGGTCGTGCCGCGCAGCTTGTCTTCATATACATTCTCAAGGCCGGCGATGCCGATTTTGGAAGTATCGCTGTATTGGCCGTCTTTCGCTTTTTTCAGCTGCTCCGCTGTGATGGTTTTAATATAGCCGGTCAGATGGGCCGCTTTTTCGCCGTACGGATAGTAGCGGGAGCTGACTTTCGTTTTCGTCACGCCGTCTAGTGCGAGCAGGCTTTTGACCTTGCTTTCATCATCCGGTCTGATTTTTTGAATCGGGACATAGGAGTCGTCTTTTACCCAGCCCTGGTTCAGTTTGCTTTTGATATCGTCTTCAGAAAGGTCCAGTTTTTCAGACAGTTTTTTGATCACGCTGTCTTTATCCTTGCCGAGTTTTCCAGGGATAATGCCGATTTCCGGCACCTCGGTATTCACGGCGAGACCTTTTCCGTCTTTGTCGTAAATTTGTCCGCGCTTCGGTTCCTCATTTGCGATCTGCACGGTTTTGTCATCGGAAAGCTGTTTGAAAATAAAAGAAGGATTCCAGTCAATGTTCCATGATTCGCCATCGTCTGTTTTCTCTTTTTTCAGGACGGCCGTGTTTTCAAAAGCGACCTTCCCTGCTTTTGTATCCATGCTGACTTTATAATCGATGTGCTGGAGGTCATCTTTTTTCTTATCGTCTTCGTCCTGTTTTTCGGCAGTGACTTTCAGATTTTTGACCCCTGCTTGTTCATAAATGGTTTCATATCGTTTTACAAAATCCTTTTTGGATCGTTTTTTCTTTTCATCTTGGGTGAGGCTTTGGTACATCTTATCGTAATGACTGCCGTTCCAGTCTTTTACGAAATCTTTCATTCTGTCTTCGGCCGATTCCGTTTTCGAGCAGCCGATCAAACCTATGATTCCTGCGAGTAAAAGTAATAGGTATAACCCTTTTTTCACTGTCTATTCCCCTGCCTTCCAACTGTTATTTTCTCCTAAACCAAATCAGGCTGGCAAGGATTTTTTTCTCAGAGCGTTTAAAATTTTTTTGTTTTTCCGGCCGTCACGGCCCATATTCTTATACAATGTATCTATTAAAAAAAGGAGGAATCTCAGATGATCAGAGAAGCAGCCATGCTGTATGTAAAAGAAGGCCTTGAGGGGGAATTCGAAGAGGCATTCCGCCGGGCGGAGCCGATTATCGCGGGCATGAAAGGTTATCTGTCCCATTCCTTGTCCAAATGTATGGAAAAGACGCATAAATATTTGCTGCTTGTGGAATGGGAGACATTAGAAGATCATACAAAAGGCTTTCGCGGATCGCCGGAATATCAGGAGTGGAAAGCCTTACTGCACCGTTTTTATTCACCATTTCCTGTTGTGGAGCATTTTCAGGATCTATCAGACTCAGATCGCGTGAAGCGTAAAACCGATTAAGGAGATCGACCATACAAAAACGGCGGTATAGATATTGAATTTCCCGGAGCCGTCGTTTTCTTTCCGTTTTTCCTCCAGCCCCTGAATGAACATGACCGCACCGAGAAACACGAGCATAACCGGCTGTATGACGGAGGTATGTTCCGCATACGTAAATGCGGCGGCCGCAAGTATAATAATCAGCATCGCGAGTGACAGTTTTAAGGCGCGCAGCAAAGCAATCCATCCTTTCTGTTATCATTTTTTGAACACAATTCTATTTCTGTCTTTATCCCCCATTATTCTAGCGTACTTTTTGCGCGGATAGAACGAAAGTCGGACAATTTTAAGTTTGTTTTAAGGAGCACGAAAAGCGCGCTCCCCATGAAAAGGAGCGCGCGGTTTATGAGCGGGCGAGGCTTCCGTATCCGAGCCCCCGCAGGACGCATGCCATGACTTCATACCCCTTGCTGTTGGGGTGTACGCGGTCATGAGAAAGATATTCATTCATTTTTCCTTTGAAAGCGCTGTGGACGTCGGCAATTTTGACGTGCGGCGCCGATGCGAGCGTGCTGAGGTGCGCATTATAAGAGGATATCCATTTTTCTGCAATGGAGATGCCCGGGAAAGGATTGTATAAATTGAAGACGCGGATCTCATAAGGAGACGGGTGCGGCCCTTTTAAGGCAGCGATCTTGGCTATCATCTTTTCAAAGTTCTCATGGCAGTGACTGGACACGCTGGTGAATACCGAAGCATCCGATGTTTGCTGATATGCCTGAACCGAATCGATCAAATCGTTGCCGCAGCCTGTAATCGTAATCATATCAGCAGCCTGAATCCGCCTCTGAATGTACGGCAAGGACATAAGCCCGAGAATTTCTCCCGTCTCAAGGCCTGATTTGGCAAAGATGGATACGTCGGTTCTTGTCTGTAAATCTTCTGCCATCATGCGCCCGAACCGCTGGACAAAACCGGCGGAAAACGGCCCGGATCCCCTCCCCGTCGTCAAAGAATCCCCCAGCGCCGTATAAACAAGTCCCATTTACTTTCCTCCACTCGTTACTATCGATATTGTAATGTACGCGAGTGAAGAAAAATTGGCTCGGTCAATAACCTAATTTCTCAGAAATATGCTGTGCGGCGTTTTTGACCTTTTCGGTTAAATACGGCAGCCTGTCCTCTGAAAACCGGGCTTCGAAGCCGGCGATGCTGATTCCGGCAGCCACCTTACCTTCGTGATTGAAAATCGGCGCCCCGATCGCCGCCGTATAATCTTCTAATTCCGAATAGCTGATCGTATAACCTGATTGCAAGGATCTTTCAATGGAGTGAAGCAGTTCAGCCCGATCCGTCATCGTGCCTGAGGCGATTGCGGCAAGCTTTGTCTTCTGAATGTATGTGTCAATCTCCTCTTCCGGCAGAAACGATAAAATGCTTCTGGCGCACGCTCCCGCGTACAGCGGCGACCGGCGGCCGATTGCCGTATACAGGCGGACGGTTTGGGTGCCTTCAATTTTTTCGACGTAAATGGCTTCATCCCCGTCCCTCATGATCAGCTGAACGGCCTCATCCACTTCGCCGCACAGCTCTTCCATAATCGGTTTGGCTATTTTCCTGATATCCAGACGTTCAGAGACGAGCTGGCCGAATTGTAAAAAGATCAGACCAAGCTGATAACGGCCGTCCGCCGCCCGGGTGAGAAACCCCGTTTCCTCCAGTGAGCTTGCCATCCGGTGAACCGAGGTCTTCGGCATTTCCGATAGAGAAACCAGCTCATTTAGGCTCAGGCTCTGTTCAGTCAGAAACAAATGAAGCAGTTCCATTGATTTGATGACGGTCTTGTTTTTGTTTTCCATGGTCTTTAGCCCCTTTGTCAGATCACCCATTCCATTTTGAGCCTTGCTTTCAGCTCCTTCAGCTGCTGTTCCTTCTCCAAAAGCAGCATTTCCGCTTCCTCCAGCGAAACGGCCCGGAACGTAATGTGTTCCCCCGGCATCGTTTGGGCGACGAGAGGAAGATCGGCGGATATGATATGCGCCATCCGCGGATAGCCCCCCGTCGTCTGTCTGTCAGCCAGCAGAATAATCGGATTGCCGTCCGGCGGCACCTGCACCGTTCCGAACGTCACGGCCTCAGATACCATTTCCAGCGGCTCCCGCAATTCAAGCGGAGCGCCCTTCAGCCGGTAGCCCATTCGGTCGGATTGAGGCGTGACCGTATATGACTCTTGATAAAAACGTAATTTTGCTTCTTCTGTAAAAGCGTGAAATTGAGCGCCTTCAAGCACTCGTATGACCGGATTTTTTTTCAGCGGCAGAAATCCTCTGCTGCTGACAGACCAATCAGGCGCTGAGAAACCATGCTGTCCGAAAGAATCGCTCAGACGGTACGCGATTGATTCCGAACATGGCGTCATACGGCCGAGCGGCAGCTCATCATCTTTTTGCAGCGCTCTTCCGCAAAAGCCGCCGATCCCCGCTCTGACATACGTGCTTTTGCTTTCCATGACGGCGGGCACGTCAAATCCCCCCGCGACGGCGAGATAAGCGCGGCTCCCCATCTTGCACGGCCCGAATGAGACGACGCTGTTTTCCTTTATCAAAACCGGTTTCCACAGAGGGGCGGGCTCCCCATTAATATGAAAGGCGAAATCCGCTCCCGTAACGGCAATAACCGCGGGTTCTGAGAACTCAAAGGAAGGCCCTGGCCCCATAAGCGTAACTTCAAGCCCCGCCTCTTTTTCTTGATTTCCGGCAAGAAGATTGGCGATGCGCAGAGAGATCGTATCCATTGCGCCGCTTCCCAATACACCGTATTTTTGATATCCCGTCCGTCCCGTGTCCTGAACCGTCGTCAAGAGACCGGGTTTTACCACTTTCATACTCATTCGGCTCCCTCCTTGATGCGGCTGTACTCCTCTGCTGTGATCCGGACGAATTTCACCGTATCGCCCGCTCTCAAAAGACTCGGCGGATGTTCTTCCGGCCTGAAAAGCCGGAGCGGGGTGCTGCCGATCAGCTGCCAGCCGCCGGGAGTGGATATCGGATACACACCGGTCTGCATTCCCGCGATTCCTACTGAACCGGCCGGGATGGACGGCCTTGGCGACGCCTTTCTCGGCGCTCTGATCCGCTCAGACATTCCTCCTAAAAACGGAAACCCCGGCGCAAATCCGAGCATATAAACGAGATATTCGCCTTCAGTATGAATGCGGATGACGTCTTCCGGGGTCAGATCGTTCATCTCAGCGACCTCTTCTAAATCGGGACCGAAATCACCGCCGTAGCAAACGGGGATTTCCATCACCCGGCGCTCTTCTTTGCGGCCGGTCATTATATGACTGAGACGTTCTGTCACTTCTTTCTTGACCAGGGCAAAAGGAGAGACGCCTTTTTTTATGTTTGAGACGGCATACACGTCATAAAAGATCGTTAAGCTTGTGAATGCCGGAATACATTCAACGAAGCCCGGAAACGGCCGTTCTTCCATACAGGCTGCCGCCGCATGCACCCGGCTGTTGACCTCTTCGCTGATGTGCCCGCCAAAGCGGATGATAACGGCGGAATCACCGTACGGCTGTATATCAAGCGCTGTATTTCCGCTATACTGCATCATTGTCATCACCTCGTTGTATTCTTTCTCACTTACAGGACAGCAAGCGATTCATTTCGTATATCGGTGATCAGCATATGCCCCGGTGAATGTGTTATTACGATATCAGGCTTTGCTTCCATGATCACCGCCTGGGGTGTAACGCCGCAGGCCCAGAATACGGGAACTTCACCTTCCCGCACCGTTACGGCATCTCCGAAATCCGGCTGATGCAAATCGCTGATGCCGATGCTTTGCGGATTTCCGATGCGGACGGGGGCGCCGTGCACGGCGGGAAAACGTGACGTGACCTGCGCCGCGCGGACTGCAAGCCTTTCCGGAATCGGTCTCATGCTGACGACCATCTTTCCTGAAAACGAGCCCGCCGGAACACAGTCAATATTTGTTTTATACATGGGGACATTCACACCCTCATCGATGTGCCTGATTGGAATGTGCTGATTGATAAGGGCCTGCTCGAATGAAAAACTGCAGCCGATCAAAAACCCGACATAATCATCCTTCCAATACGGCGTAATATCCGTTACCTCTTCAGTAAGCACGCCATGCCGATAAATCCTGTATTTCGGAAAGTCCGTCCGGATATCAGCTCCCGGCGCCGCTATTGCCGGAACAGGTGAACCCGCATCCGTCACATCAAGCACCGGACAAGGCTTTTGATTGCGCTGGCAGAATAAAAGAAAATCAAAGGCAAGATCCTTTTGCAAAACGACGAGATTGGCTTGTGCGTAAGAAGCGGCCAACCCCGCCGTCGGCCCGGTCATCTGCCCTTTCCTGATAAGCTGTCTGACTTCTTCGGGACTCGTATCACTCATATGGTTTTTCATATCATCAGCTCCATAGCTGCGGCATTTGCGAGAATAATGTATAGATGCCCATAACCGCCATGACAACCACTACGATCGCCCCTGCAATCGTGAGCCAGATCGGATGCTTGTAATCGCCGACGATTTTTTTCTTATAAGCGCCCAACAGAATCATCGCTAATGCAAGCGGCAGAATTAAGCCGTTAAGCGAACCGACCGCGACCAGAATTTTGGCAGGCTGGCCGATCGTGACAAAAATAAGAGTGGATACAATGATAAAACCGATAATTACGCCATGTGAGTGCTTTTCGATTTTTGCCGAAAACGATTTGAAGAATGACACCGATGTATAGGCGGCGCCGATGACAGACGTGATAGCGGCAGACCACATGATGACGCCGAAAATTTTATAGCCGACATTTCCCGCCGCAAGCTTGAACACAGAAGCCGCGGGATTATCAGGATCGATGCGCAGGCCCTTTGAAACGACGCCGAGCACGGCGAGAAACAGGGCAATCCGCATAATAGATGTAATCAAGACGCCCGTGATGGAGCTTTTCGTGACCTGAGGAATGACTTCCTTCCCTTGGATGCCTGAATCAAGCAAGCGGTGGCCGCCGGCAAATGTAATGTATCCGCCGACCGTGCCGCCGACAAGCGTCACGATTGCCAGCACACTGATATGATCAGGCATAAAAGTTTTCACAACGGCGTGTCCGACCGGCGGAGCCGTCGTTACGGCAACATACACCGTCAATACGATCATGACGATTCCGGCGATCTGCATAAAACGGTCCATGACTTTTCCGGCTTCCTTTATGACGAAAATCAGAACCGCAATCGCAGCGCTGATTAAAGCGCCGATCTCCGGTTTGATTCCGAATAATACTTGAAGACCGAGACCCGCGCCGCCGATGTTTCCGATATTAAACGCAAGTCCGCCGAGCACGACCAGAAAAGCAATGGCATAACCGGCGCCCGGAAGCACCATATTGGCAATCTCTTGGCCGCGCTTTCCGGAAACCGCGATAATCCGCCATACATTGGTTTGCGCGAAGATGTCCAAAATAATAGAGATTAAAATGATAAAGCCGAAGCTTGCCGCCAATGTATTGGTAAACGTGGCCGTTTGCGTCAGAAAGCCGGGCCCGATTGATGATGTCGCCATCAAAAATGTCGCGCCTAAAAGAAGCGACCATTTGCCGGAAGCCTTTCCGGCTGTTTTTTTCTTTTGCTCCATGCTGTCTTCCTCCCTCTGCTGCTCAGTCTTTTGCAAGCGCACTGATTTGAATGTCTGCCGCTTTTAATTCTTTTTTGATTGTTTTTGCGAATGTCAGCGCGTGGGCGCCGTCTCCGTGAATGCAGACCGTGTCCGCTTTCAGGTTTACAGCTTGTCCCTTACGTGATGTCACCGTGCTGTCTTTCACCATTTGAATCACTTGACCGACCGCTTTTTTGTCATCCTGAATCAGCGCATCCGGCTCTGAACGCGGCGTCAGCGTGCCGTCTTCCTGATAGGTGCGGTCCGCAAACACTTCGCTTGCCGTCCTCAGTCCGATTCGATCTCCCGCTTTAATCAGCTCGCTTCCGGAAAGCCCGAAAAGAATGAGTCCGGGATCAAAATGACAGATCGCCTGAGCAATGGCTTCTGACAGGCCGGGATTGACAGCGGCCATATTATATAAAGCGCCGTGCGGCTTCACATGCTGCATCTCGACACCTTCCGCTTTTAAAAACCCTGACAGCGCGCCGATTTGATACAGCGTCAGATCATACGCTTCCTCGGGCGTAATCGCGATCTGCCGCCGCCCGAATCCCTGCAGATCGAACAGCCCGGGATGAGCGCCGATTTTCACGCCTTTTTCCGCCGCAAGCGCAACCGTTTTGCGCATCACGCTGGGATCACCCGCATGAAAGCCGCAGGCGATGTTTGCAGATGTCACATAATCCAAAATCTCTTCATCCAGTCCGATTTTATAAGCACCGAAACTCTCTCCTAAATCACAATTGATGTCAATCTGAAACATAAGCTCCCTCCTGTATTGTAAACGTTTTATTTTATTATCATTCCGATATTCGGAACGATTATTCCGAATTGTTGAATTTCTCTTCATTATATTTAATTCTGACAGGTTTGAACATCCTTTTGTCAGAAAACCTACCATAGACCTAGTCACAAATCTGACAAAACAAAAAAAGAGAGCCTCATGCTGAGACTCTCTCTTTTTTCTATTATAACACCCAGTGGCGGATCGCTTTGGCGACCCCGTTTTCCGTGTTGACATCAGTCACCCAGTCAGCTGTTTCTTTCACGATGTCCTGCGCGTTCCCCATGGCGACGCCGACACCCGCTTTTTCAATCATGGCAATGTCATTCAGACTGTCACCCATGGCCATCACATTTTCCATCGTGAAGCCGAGTTTTTCCGATACCTTCGCCAGCGCAGCCGCTTTGTTGATACCGAGGGCATTGACTTCGATGTTGATCGGACTTGAGTTTGTGATTTCGAGCTCCTTGTATTCTTTGAGCTCTTTCAGCACCTCATTCCGCACTTCGTCATCCTCGATTTCGAACCCGAACTTGAGCCACTGATGATCCGTAATCGTTTCCGGGAATTCCCCTCTCCACACTCTATCGACGGTGGAAGCCCAGAAATTCGTGTTGTGCTTATTCCTCAGATCCCATAATTTTTGAATATGATCGGTATGAAGAAGCTTGCGCTCAACCAGCTCAAAGTTGGAATCCCAGATTTCGCTGCCGTTTGCCGTGATTAAAAAGGATGACAGCTCGAGAGACTCAGCCAGTTCGCGGCAGGTCATCAGCGTGCGTCCTGTGCTGATGACGACGTGAATTCCTTTCGCCTCCGCTTCCTTGATCGCCCGCCGGTTTTCCTCCGGGATGAGCTGCTCGTCATTGAGCAGGGTTCCGTCCATATCAATCGCGATCAGTTTAATATCTGCGTCTTCTCTTTGTATCGGCATATATGTACCTCACTTTTTATATTGTAGTCGTCTCTATTTTAATACATATGACCCACAGGAACAAAAAACCGCTTCCTGCGTTTGGCAGGGCGAGCGTTGAGGAAAATAAATATTGAGGTGATGGAGGATGAAAGAAAGAAAACAAAAGAATAAACCGAATGAAAATCCTGAACATCATGATTTAACCGATCCGATTCCGCTGGAAGAGCTGAAGGAAAACGCCAATGACGAAAAACACAAACATGACCAAAGGGACAATTCACAAAGTGAAAGAGATTATGATACAAAATAACACGCTTGTCCGAAAGCCGCCGGTGGAGGCGGCTTTTTTTACGATGGCTGGATAAATATGCTGAGCTCGGCATCCGCCACAGGCTTTCCCGCAACGGACGCTTTCGCCCGGCCGAACACAAAACCGCGTCTGATTCGTGTGACCTCAAAAAAAAGATCCAGACGGTCTCCCGGCAAAGCGGCACCTAACCTTTCCGCTTTCTTCACCGCGGATAAGAGACCGAGGCCGTCACCGCCGGTAATTCCCGCGCAAGCCGCCGTTTGGGCCATTGCTTCAACGACGAGCGAAAATGGCATCTCTCTTTGGGATTCAGTTATAAACCAGTCATTTTCACTGATGTTTTTGTAAGCAGCCGCCCATTTTCCGGCTTCACTGTTCGTCGTGCCGTCAATCAAAAGAAACGGAAAACGATGGGGCAATAGCGTCTGATTCATCACGCAGCCTCCCTTCCCTCTCATTATAACGCAAGAAAAAACCCGCGTCCCCCCGACGCGGGTTCATTTTTATTGATTGAGCTTTTTGAGCACGATGCCGTGCAGCGGTTCATGCGGCTGAATACCGCAAATGTCTTGAAGAACGCCGCTCGTGCCTTTTTCCGTGATAAGCTTTTGCAGCTCAACCGCTTCCGGATCATCCTGATAGTCAAAGCGCAGGGCGGCGGCGATACCTTCCGCCAGCGCATTCGGTTCTTTTATTTTTTTGGCCGGCCCTACTAATCTGTCATTCGCTCCGAGTTTTCTGAGCGGTGATCTGGCGACTCTTGTCACATCATCCGTGATGTATTCATTATCAAAGCGGCTGATGATTTTTTTCATGTACTGCTCGTGTTCGGCTTGCTTAAAGCCGTACGCTTTCACCAAGTACTCGCCCGTTTCTGAAAGTGCATCGTACACGACACGCCGGATTTCCGGATGGCCGATGGCCTCTTTGACGGTTTTTAATCCGCGCTGATAGCCGACATACGCCGTGACGGCATGCCCGGTATTGACGGTAAACAGCTTTCTCTCAATGAAAGGTGTAAGATTATCCGTAAACAACGCGCCTTTAAGTACCGGCTGATCGCCGGCAAAGCCGGTTCTGTCTATGACCCATTCAAAAAACGGTTCTACGGATACTTTCAGCGGATCTTCATGGTGCTGAATCGGCACGATCCGATCTACCGCAGAATCCGGGAAGCCGACTGTCCGGTTCACGAGTTCCCGCTCCGCTTCCGTCAAATGTCCGAAAACTTCTTTTTTCAGAAAACTGCTGCCGCCGATCATATTTTCACAGGCAATGATATTGAGAGGCTCAGAGGACGTTCTGCGCTTCAGACCTTCCGCGATGGACGGAGCGATGAGTCTGAGAACGTTCGGGCCCACCGCCGTCGTAATGATCGCCGCTTCATTGATCAGCCCGTACAGCTCTTGTTCTTGCACCGCGCTGTTGATGGCTGAAACGGGGCCGATGATTTCTGTCTGCCTGCCGCCGTCGGCAAGCTCCACGGTATATTCCTTCTTTTCATTGAGAAGGCTGACCATCGTTTCATTCACATCAGCGAAAACTACGTCATAGCCGGAATGATGGAGCAGGGCGCCGATAAAGCCCCGCCCGATGTTTCCCGCTCCGAAATGAAGGGCAATCATGTCAGTTCACCTCGCTGAAAATAGCGGCCAGTTCTTCTTCCGTCTTTGCACTGATCAGCCGTTCAATGTTTTCTTCCTCTGAGCAGATGATGGCGATGTTTGACAGGATGTCTAAGTGTTCATTGTTTTTTCCGGCGATACCGAAAACGACCTTTGCCGTATTGCCTTCACCGTATTCCACACCGTCCGGAATCTGGATGACGGAAATGCCTGAATGAAGCACCTCATCCTTCGCATCTTCCGTTCCGTGCGGGATCGCAATGAAATTCCCCATAAACGTGGATGATGTTTCTTCACGTTCGAACATTTTTTCCACATAGCCGTTCTTCACGTAACCGTTATCAATCAACGTCTGTCCCGCCAGGCGGATGGCATCCTCTTTTGAGTTCACTGTCTGGTTCAGTTTGATGTTCGCTTTAGCCAATACTTCCATGATGAAGATCCCTCTTTCTGTTTGATTAGTTTTTAAGCTTTTCAATCAGTTCATCGTATTTCGGGCTGTTTAAGAAATTATCAACCGAAATGTGCACCGCCTGCGGCAGCTTCGCTTTCGCGCGGTCAGTCAGGTCCTTATGCGTAATGACGATATCCGCGTCATTCGGAAGATTATTGATCGACGTATTTGTCACATCAATATCCAGGTCTGCTTTTTTCACTTTGTTTCTTAAAATGGAGGCGCCCATTGCGCTCGATCCCATACCCGCGTCACATGCGAAGATAATGCGGCTGACTTGGTCAGCGGAAATATCAGCGGCGCTGTTTTCCGGCTCTTCCTCTTTGTCTGCCAATGCGGCCGCCGCTTCACTTTTCCTGCCTTTCATTTCCTGCATTTTTTCCGCCGCGGCTGTCAAATCTTCTTCGCCCGCTTTAGACGATTTCAGAATAAGCGCCGAGACGATAAACGATACGGCCGCGGCAACGATGACGCCCGCCAGCACGCCGAGATAGCTTCCTTTCGGCGTCAGCGCCAAAATGGCGATGATGCTTCCCGGAGATGATGCGGCGACAAGACCCGCGTTAAAGATCGAGAATGTAAGCAGTCCGCTCGCTCCCCCGGCGATCGCCGCGAGGATCAGCATCGGTTTCATTAAAATGTAAGGGAAATAGATTTCATGAATCCCCCCGAAGAAATGAATGATCGCCGCTCCGGGAGCTGTTGATCTTGAAGAGCCTTTCCCAAAGAACATATAGGCCAGTAAAATACCGAGTCCCGGTCCGGGGTTCGCTTCCACTAAGAACAGAATGGATTTACCCGCTTTGGCGGCCTGCTCGATTCCGATCGGACTTAAAATGCCGTGGTTGATCGCGTTATTCAGGAACAGGACTTTCGCCGGTTCTACGAAAACGCTTGCAATCGGCAGCAAATTCGCGTGGACAATGACTTCCACACCCGCCGCCAGCAATTTGTTAAGAGACAGGACGACCGGGCCGATCGCATAAAACGCGATAATCGTCAGCACTGCGCCGATAATTCCCGCCGTGAAGTTGTTGATCAGCATTTCAAAACCCTGTCTGACTTTATCTTTAAACACACGATCTAATTGTTTAATGAGATAACCGCCCAAAGGCCCCATAATCATTGCCCCTAAGAACATCGGAATGTCCGCTCCGACAATGACTCCGATGGCGGCCGTCGCTCCGACGACTCCCCCGCGGTGATCATAGATCATTTTTCCGCCCGTATATGCGATTAAAAGCGGCAGAAGATACGTAATCATCGGGCTTACCAATGTATTCAGCTGCGGATTGGGAAACCATCCCGCCGGAATAAACAGCGCGGTGATAATTCCCCATGCGATAAATGCGCCGATATTCGGCATGATCATACCGCTTAAATAACTGCCGAACCGCTGTATCTTCACTTTCATGCCAGCTTGCTGTTCTTGCTGCATGTTCATTCCCTCCCTGTTTGCCTGCCTTCAGATGAAAATAAATAAGACACGGGGTTTCTCTCTCCCCTGTGTCTTCATCATAAAACGCTTACAATCCCCATTCAATGAAAAGTAAAGAGGAGTTTGGCACAGAGACTGTGACAAATCCTTAACAAAAAAAAGACACCTCATCAAAGGTGTCTTACCGCTTTCTGTATATAATGTGTCCTTTTGTGACGACGAGCTTGGCAATGAGCCGCTCACTGACAATAAACACCGGATACGCACATACGAGCGCGAAAATGGCGGCCGGCACATACCGCGCTGCCGGAAACATCGGCATGACGGCGGTTCTGGCCATCTGCACAAGATAAATCAAAAGCACCGTGATCGCAATGGCCGCAGCCATAATCGGAGCTGATACTTTATATTCACGCAATTTCACATGGCAATGCCCGCACTGAAACTGGCACGGGATCATGGATGATCTGACCATGTCGCCTGTAATCGGCTTGCCGCAGTTCGGGCAGGTCGTTTCTTTCATGTTTATTCCTCCATTCAACTCTTCTATTATAACAGAGTCCGACTGCGTGTTTTACATTTGTGATTGTTCAACATTTTTTCACATATTTTATCATCAGGCTCTTGTGTGCATTTGTGAAAACATCTACTCTTAGAGGGAGGTTCATCACTCATTCGCATAAAAAGGAGGATGCAGAATTGCTTCCGATTCACAGACAGCAAACCTTGCTCGAATGGCTGAAAGAAGAGGGCGCGCTGAAAATCTCTGACATAAGCGAGAGATTCGGCGTCTCCGAGATGACCGTGTACAGAGACGTCAATCAGCTGGCGGATGCAAACCGGATTATCCGGACACCCGGCGGCATTACGCTCCCTCACGCTTCAGAACAAAGCGCCAATCAATGCGGCTATTGCCTGCGGCCGATTCAGCATTCGTATTCTGTTCAGCTTATTACCGTTTCCCAAGCCGTTGAGCAGATGTGCTGCATTCATTGCGCGATTTTGCGGTATGAGGATAAAAAGGAAGAAGTGTCCCACGTCATTTGTAAGGATTTTCTTCTCCAGACGACACTGACGGCCGCTTCCGCATACTTTTTAGTCCATGCCGATATTGACCTTCACTGCTGCCGGCCTCAGGCGATTCCCTTCTCAACGCTTGATTACGCAGAACGGTTTCAAAAAGGATTCGGCGGGGTCATTTGCACCTTTGACGAGGCGGCGGACATCATCTTACACGACAGGCAGAAGGGATGCACCTGCAGCAAGACATAACAACAACCAACCGGAAGGCGGTGTCATCATCCATGAGACAGAACAAACGCTGGCTCATCTTTTTGCTGTTCCTTGTTTTGATTCCGAAAACAAGCTTCGCCCACGCCTACATCACAAACTCAAATCCGGGTGAGAACAGCGAATTAAAACAAGCGCCGAAGCAGATTGAAATTGAGTTTAATGAACAGATTGAAGAAGGCTTCCACTCCATTAAGGTCTATAATTCATCCGGCGAACGGGTTGACGCGGGCAAAACGGTGATTCAAAAAAATAATGCCCGCATCATGACCGCGGCATTGAAAAAAAATCTGCCGCATGATATTTACAGAGCGGAATGGAACGCGGTATCGGCCGACGGACATCCGGTATCCGGCGTCATCCCTTTCAGTATCGGAAAAGCCGGCGGTGAACTTCAGGAGCAGACATCATCGCAAGCGGCGCTTCATCCCGAAGCGGCCATCGACCGCGGTATTTTGTACACCGCTCTCTCCCTGTTTATCGGCACGGCTTTTTTCCATCTGTTTTGGTACAGAAATAATGAAGATTCATCAAAAGCAAAACGAACTGTAAAGCTGCTCGTGATTTCTTTATGTTTAACGGGGCTCGCGCTCGTGTGCCAGCTCCCGATCCAGACGAAAGAAAACGCGGGCGGCGCTTGGAGCGCCGCGTTTCAGCCGGACTATGTAAAAGAAACGCTTCTGAAAACGGCAGGCGGGTACGTCTGGATGATCCAGATCAGCTTATTTATCCTGCTCGCCCTGTCCATGATCCCGCTGCTGAAGAAGAAAGCAGTTCGGTCATTTGCGTACTGGACGGCGCCGCTGTTGCTCTTCTTCGCTTCGCTTTTGGCAAAAGCATTCGCCGGGCATGCAGCCGTTATCGACGAAAAAGCGGTCGGCATCGTGATGGACTTTCTACATTTATCGGCCGCGTCTGTATGGATGGGCGGTATAGCCGCTCTTGTGCTGCTTCTTTCATCAGAGTGGAGAAAAACCGATAAAACCATCGCTTGGGAAACGGTCAGACGGTTTTCTCCTTGGGCGTTCGCCTCTGTCGGCGTGCTGTTATTTTCAGGTGTGCTGAACGGATTTTTCATTATCCGCTCGTTTGATTCACTCTTTCACACCGCTTACGGCAAGACGCTCCTTTTGAAAATCGGACTGTTTGTCATCATGCTTGCGCTCGGCGCCGTTCACGTATGGATGACGAAGTTCAGCAGAAAAAGGAGCATCAGCGCAACGATAAAGGCCGAATGGGCACTTGGTATTGCGGTGTTATTCACAACCGCCGTCTTCACAAGCCTGCCCAGCCCGCCGCCGCCTGCGCCATTGCCTTTTAACGGCTCAGAAACGATCGGAAACGGGGAGACCCTATCCTTGCACATTACGCCGAACCAGCCGGGTAAAAATGAATTTCAAGTCATTGTCACCGATCATAACGGCAGCTTAGTAAAAGACATTCAGCAATTTACGGTCACTGTTTACCAGACGGGCTTCAGCGGCAAACAGCATGAAAGCACCTTTGATTTGAAGAAGACGAAGGAAGGCACATTCGAAGCCGCCAACCTGTCCATCACCGAAAAGGGAAACTGGAAGATCAAAGTCCACGGACTGACAAACGATTTTAATGAAATCAACCAAATATTCTCAACGACAAACTAAGGAGTGTATCTCATGTTGAAAAAAAAGGCTTTAATATTCATATCCGCCGTGACCCTGTCACTCGTCGGTTTTACGGCTGCAGCAAGCGCCCACGTCTCAGTCAAACCCGCGGAATCCGCGGCCGGTTCTTGGGAAACGTACACGATGAAAGTGCCTGTGGAAAAGAATGAGCCGACAACGAAAGTCGTGCTGAAAATGCCCGCCGGCGTTGAATTTCAGCAGTATCAGCCGATTCCGGGCTGGAAAACATCCGTATCCAAACATGATGACAAAGCGGTCTCCGTCACTTGGGAAGCAAAGGACGGCGGCATTCAGCCCGGCCAATTCCAGCAGTTCACGTTCGTTGCGAAAAATCCTGAAAAGAGCGGAGATGCCGCTTGGGACGCTTATCAATATTACAAAGACGGCAGCATTGTAGAATGGACGGGTGATGAGAAAGCCGACACGCCCCACTCGATTACGAAAATCACGAAATCGGCCAGCGTGACGGATGCGCACGGAGCTGAACAGTCAAATGAAGAAAGCAAATCCGGCGTATCAGCGCTTGATATTGCAGCCATCGTTCTGTCAGCTGCGGCGATTATCCTTTCCATCGCGGCGCTTGTAAAGAAAAAACGCGCGTAAGCAAAAAGCGATCCGGCTCTAAAGAGCCTGCGATCGCTTTTTTTCTTATCCGCGGCCTGCCTGGAATGACGGATATTTGGTCATTCCCCCGTCAGCAAACAGCGTAATCCCGGTCACATAGCTTGATTCCTTTGAAGCAAGCCAGACGGCGACAGCCGCGATTTCTTCCGGCTCACCGATATATCCCATCGGAATCATGCTTTCCACATCTTTTCTCTGAACGGGATCCGCAAATTTTTCCGCGTTGATCGGCGTATTGATGGCTCCCGGTCCGATATTGTTAACACGGATGCGCTTCGGCGCGTACTCAAGCGCCAGCGTTTCCGTCATCAATTTGATACCGCCTTTACTCGCCGCGTAGTGAACAAACAGCGGCCATGGAATCATTTCATGTACGCTTGACATGTTAATGACGTTTCCTTGAATATCATTCTCTACGTAATATTTAATGGCTTCGCGGCTTCCTAAGAAAGCGCCGGTCAGATTGGTGTTGATAACTTTGTTCCAGTCTTTAAGCGGCATTTCATGCGACTGAACCGGATTTTCCATGCCGGCGTTATTGATCATGACATCCAATGTGCCGAATTCCTTCACTGCGGTCTGCACGATGTTTTTGACATCTTCTTCTTTTGTGACGTCTCCTTGAACGATGACCGCTTCGCCTCCCGCTTTTTGAATCTCTTCTTTAACGGTTTGGGCGTCTTTTTCATTACTATAGTAGTTAACCACGACTTTCGCCTGCTCCTGTCCGAAGCGGATCGCCATCGCTTTTCCTAATCCTGATGAAGCTCCCGTAATGGCAACGACTTTTCCTTTTAAATCCGTGTACATGTTCAAACCTCCTGCATATGTTATGAATTTGATTTCGCAACGCCTAAGAATACCGCCGCTACAATGATCAGGATAATCCCTATGGCAATGGCGACCAGCTGACGCTTCGTTTTGCTCTCACGGAGAATGAAGATTCCGCCGAGCGTGCTGATGACGATCCCCATTTGAGAGAGGGAAAAACTTGTCGCAACTCCGACACGCGGCTGTGAGATGAACAGAAACATGTTCCCGAGCGCCCAGATGATTCCCGGCAGAATGTTCTTGAGGGCGTACTTATTAAACGGTTTATGCTTGTACGTCAGGAGCAGTCCGCCGATGACCATCCCGATCGCCTGCGGCAGAAGTGCTGACCATCCGGATACGCCGAACAGCCGGGCGACGACGACATAGACCAAATAGCCGAGCGTGGAGATCAGCAGGATAACAATGCCTTTTTTTAAGTTTCCCGGTTCTCCGTCCGCCCGCCCCTTTTTATCTTCTAAAGATGTGAGCACAATCCCGATGATGATAAAAATAAGGGCGAGAATACCCAGCGTAATCGCGATCGGGGTTGACCATTCTTTGAATACGATCACACCGAACAAAGAAGTCGAGACGAGCTGCATTCCCGTTGATATCGGCATCGTTTTTGAAACGCCCATCAGCTGTATGCTTTTAAGCTGATTGCTTTGGCCGAGCGACCAAAACAGCCCCGAGATGATGCCGACAATAAAAATGCGCCCGGACAGGACCGGGTGGACAAACAGATACAGCACAAACGAAACGATGAGCGCCCCGATTGTCGTTCCCAGCGTCTGGCTGTAAGGCCCGCCGCCTAATTTGACGTTAAATAACACGATGCTCCCCCAAAATAAAGCCGGGAGAAGAGCCAGTAATATATCCATGATGGCGACCTTCTTTCAATCGTATTTGCTGTTATTTTGTCTGGAATCGAACCGATTATTCCCGCAAGATCAAAAAAGCCTGCCGGCGATATTCACCGGCAGACCGCTCAATAAAAACAGCCCCGCTTAGAAGCGGGGCTTTCTTTTCGGCTCATTAAAGTCCGATAGACATGTATTTGGTTTCCAGGTACGGTTCAATGCCTTCCGTACCGCCTTCACGGCCGATGCCGCTTTCTTTCATTCCTCCGAACGGCGCTTGAACCGCGGACGGACCGCCGTCATTCCAGCCGATGATGCCGTATTCAAGCTGTTCAGAAATATAGATGCCGCGGCGGTAGTTTTCTGTGAAGAAATAAGCCGCAAGCCCGAACGGCGTATCGTTCGCAAGCTTGATCGCTTCATCAATATCTGAGAACGTAACGATCGGCGCAACCGGGCCGAAAGTTTCTTCATGCATGATGTTCATGGATGTGTCTACATTTGAAAGCACGGTCGGCGTCACGAAATAGCATCCTTTTTCATCGTTTTGGTCATACGTTCCGCCCGTCAGCACTTTTGCGCCTTTTTCCACGGCGTCATTAATTTGGCCGACGATTTTATCGAAGCCTTTTTTGTTGATGACAGGGCCGACATTTACGCCATTTTCAAGACCGTTTCCGACTTTGAGTTTCGCAGCTTCTTCACTCAGTTTTTTCGCAAACTCGTCTTTCACGGATTCGTGTACGATCAGACGGTTCGCACAGACGCAGGTTTGGCCGGCATTTCTGAATTTAGAGGCCATTGTTTGGGCTACCGCCAGATCAAGATCAGCGTCTTCATCCACGATCAGCGGCGCATGTCCGCCAAGCTCCATTGACATATGTTTTACGGTGTCGGCGCTGTTTTTCATCAGAATTTTGCCGACAGGCGTTGAGCCGGTAAAGGTAATTTTGCGGATTTTCGGGCTGCTGGTGAAGACGTTTCCGATTTCGGCTCCGTCACCGATCACCACTTGCAGCACGTCCTTCGGAATTCCCGCTTCATATGCGAGACGCGCAAGGGCGTAAGCGGAAAGCGGCGTATCCTCCGCCGGTTTGATGATGAACGTACAGCCTGCCGCCAAAGCGGGCGCGGCTTTTCTTGTAATCATCGCATTCGGGAAATTCCACGGCGTAATCGCGGCTACCGGGCCGACCGCCTGACGGGTGACGACAATCCGTTTGCCCGTTGTCGGCGCAGGTACGGTTCTGCCGTAAATCCGTTTTGCTTCTTCAGCGAACCATTCAATATAGCCGGCGCCGTATAAAACTTCTCCGACCGCTTCTTCGTACGGTTTGCCGTTTTCTTTCGTAATTAATTCCGCAAGTTCTTCTTTATTTTCAACAATCAGCTCATACCATTTTCTCAAAAGTGAGGCACGTTCTCCCGCTGATGTTTTGGACCATGATTGAAACGCTTGATGTGAACGTTCAATCGCTTTTTCAACATCTTCGGCCGTCTGCTGGGGGATGCTTTCGATCGCCTCTCCCGTTGCCGGGTTGTACACTGTTAATTGTTCTGGCATATTGAACATTCCTTTCTTTCCTATAGTAAAACCATTGAATGCTTGTTGATGTATCTCACACTTTCATGATAGCAGACACATCCGGCGGCATTCCAATAATTGAACTCACAGAGCTGCTTCGATAATGGAAAGGCCTTCTTTGAGCTGCTCATCCGTCACGACAAGCGGCGTCAGGAATCTGATAATGTTGCCGTTAATGCCGGCCTTCAGCAGCAGCAGTCCGTTCTCGTTCGCCGTTTTAGCGATCGCCGCGGCTTTTGCTTTGTCCGGTTCCCGCGTGTCCGGATCTTTGACAATTTCGATGGCCGCCATCGCGCCGAGTCTGCGCACTTCTCCGATGCAGGCATGCTCTTTTTTCCACTCGAGCGCTTGATGCTCGATGATCCGGCCGATCTCTTCGGAACGCTGATTCAGCCCTTCTTCTTCTATAATATCCAGGACGGCAAGCGCAGCCGCACATCCGAGAGGGCTTCCCGCATATGTGCCCCCGAGTTCCCCCGGCGCGGCGGCATCAAGCATTTCCGCCCGGCCGATGACACCGCTCAGCGGCAATCCGGCTGCAAGTGATTTGGATACGGTGATCAAATCAGGGACGGCTTCGAAATGTTCAATCGCAAAATACGTTCCCGTTCTGGCAAAACCGGTCTGAATCTCATCCGCTACAAAAACGATACCGTGTTTTTTACAAAAAGCGGCGACGTGCTGCACGAAACGTTTTGAAGGAATGATGAAGCCGCCTTCTCCCTGAACCGGCTCCATTACGACACAGGCGACGGTTTCCGGTGCAACTGCGGCGATAAAGAAATCCTCAAAAGCGCTGATGATAAAGTCGTCATACTGCTCGTTAGTCATGCCGGCCGGCTTTTGATAATAGTAAGGAAACGGCGCCTGATACACCTCTGAGGCAAACGGGCCGAAACCGAATTTATAAGGCTTCACCTTGCTCGTCATGCTCATCGTCATGTTCGTGCGGCCGTGGAACCCTCTTGTAAATGACACGACAGCCTGGCGCTTCGTATATTTTCTGGCGATTTTCACGGCGTTTTCCACCGCTTCCGCCCCCGAATTGAGAAAAATCGCTTTTTTCGCATGATCTCCCGGCGCAATGGCGCAAAGTTTTTCAGCCAGCTCAATATAAGACGGATACATCATGACGTTAAATCCCGGGTGAATCAGATCCTCCGCCTGTTTCTTCACGACCTCCACCACTTTCGGATGGGAATGGCCGACATTCAGCGTTCCGATCGCTCCGGCAAAATCAATGAATCGTCTGCCGTCCAAATCGTACAAAAGCGCCCCTTCCCCTTTTACCGCCATGCTGCGGTTTCCGTTGCCGACCCCCTTGGAAACGAATTGATCCCGTTTTTGCTGCCACTGGGCTGTTGTCACTTCCGATAATGCTGTTCGACTCATAGATTCCATCCCCCTGCATTGTTTTCTTATCATTCTGACTTCTTTTTGGTATGATGAAAAGTACCAAAATCAATTTTTCCATGGTATCAGAAAGGAGCAGGGTCTGGATGCTGACGATTTCCATTGATCATTCGGAAACGGCGGATTATATCTATCAGCAGATCTATCAGCACATAAAAGCGGCCGTTTTGAAACGCAGCCTGATGCCTCATACAAAGGTGCCGTCTAAACGGGAGCTTGCCGAGACGCTGAAGGTCAGCGTGAATTCAGTGAATTCAGCTTATCAGCAGCTGCTTTCGGAAGGTTATTTATATGCAGTCGAAAGAAAAGGCTTTTTCGTGGAGGAAATTGATACGGTTTATCATGAAGAAACGCCTTCGCTCTCATTGCCTGAAGATTTAAAAGAGCGGGAGCCGGATAAGAGCGGCTGGATTTCGTTTTCTCATATGAGCGTGGATACGGCGCATTTTCCCCTGAAAAGCTGGTTCCGCTGTGAGCATAAAGCAGCCGCCCGTTCATTTCATACACTCGGAGACCTCGTCCATCCGCAAGGCTTATATGAAGTCCGTGAAACCATTTCGCGGCTTATTTCCCTGACAAGGGGCGTTACATGCCGCCCGGAACAAATCGTGCTAGGGGCGGGCACGCAAATGCTGATGCAGCTGCTGACGGAACTGCTGCCAAAAGACGCGCTGTACGCCATGGAGAACCCGGGATATATGAGGATGTACCGGCTGCTGCAAAACCTCGGGAAAAAGGTTGCGACGATCAGCCTTGATGAAAAAGGCATGTCCATGGCCGAAATCGAAAAACGCCGGCCCTGTGTATTGATCACCACGCCTTCCCATCAATTCCCCTCAGGCGTGATCATGCCCGCTTCCCGGCGGATTCAGCTTTTAAACTGGGCCGCCGAACAGAACGGCCGCTTCATCATTGAAGATGATTATGACAGTGAATTTAAATATGACGCCGATACGATACCGGCGCTTCAAAGCCTTGACCGGTTTCAAAATGTCATCTACATGGGGACCTTTTCAAAATCCCTTTTCCCAGGTCTGCGCATCAGCTATATGGTTCTGCCGCCCGGGCTTTTGCGGACGTTCAAAGAGAGAACGTATGACCTGCATACGTGCAGCACGCTTGCCCAGCTCGCGCTGAAAGAATTTATCGACTCAGGTGAATATCAGAAACATATTAAAAAGATGAAGCAGCATTATAAGAACATGCGGGAACGCCTCATTTCGGCTTTGGAAGAAACATTCGGAGAAAGAATCAGTGTAAAGGGCGCCAATGCGGGGCTTCATTTTGTCACTGAGTTTGACTGCGCCCGTTCAGAAAAAGAGATATTGGCACGGGCGGATGCAGAACAGCTCGATCTGTTTGCGATGAGCCGGTTCCGTCTGAAAACGGGAGGCGATTCAAATAAGCCGCAGCTCATTCTGGGGTTCGCCCGCCTGAAGGAGAGCGATATTCAAGAAGGCGTCCTCAGGCTTTACCGGGCGGTTTTCGGCGCATAAAAAAACCCCCGGAATTCGGGGACTTATTTACCAGCGGTCCGGTTCTGTCTGCAAAATCGCCTCCAGCAGGCCGGGAAACGCCGCTTGTAAATCATCTTTGCGCAGGGAATAATAACGGTGCTTCCCGTCTATGCGCACTTGGGCGATCCCCGCTTCCCGCAGCACTTTGAAGTGATGGGACAGCGTTGATTTAGCGACCCGGACATCAGCGCAGGTACCGCACGTTTTTTCTGTTGTTTCCGCCAATTGTTTGACCAGCTCTAAGCGGAGCGGATCACTCAGAGCATGAAGAACCTTTGTCAGCTGTAAGCGGTCGGTTTCAGGATGGTTTGGAATGTTCATGAGTCAAATGTAACACATAAAAGCGGCGGGTGACAATTTAGGCGGTGAGGGTTTTTCCTTTACCATTCACTGCGAAACATGTTACAGTTAGTTCGATAATATTCGAACTATAACAAATAAACCCAATCAGGAGGAATAACAATGATCGTCTTACAGGCTTACATGAAAGTAAAAGCGGATAAACGCGAGGAATTTTTAGGAGAAGCGCAATCACTTGTTCAGCATTCACGCGCGGAAGAAGGAAATGTGCAATACGATCTTTTCGAAAAAGTCGGTGAGGAAAATACATTCGTTATGCTTGAGCAATGGAAAGATGAAGAAGCGATGAAATTCCACAACGCAACTGACCATTTCCAAGGATTCGTGGCAAAAGCAAAAGAAGTGCTGAGTGCGCCGCTTGACGTCGTCCGCACAGAACTGTCAGAGTAACGAAAGGATGAATGACATGAACGAAGTCCTTCAAATATTAACAGACCACCGTTCCATCCGCAGCTACACAGATGAACCCGTATCGGATGAGCAGCTGGACCTTATCATCCAAGCAACTCAGGCAGCGCCGACTTCCATTAATGGCCAGCAATTTACCGTTATTGCGGTGAAAGATAAGGAGCGGAAGAAAAAAATATCCGAATTGGCCGGCGGCCAGCCGTGGATTGACCAAGCGCCGGTTTTCCTTTTATTCTGCGCTGATTTTAACCGCGCCAAAATTGCGCTGGAAGAATATAATGATACACCGCTTGAGATCACGAACGGTTTAGAGTCCGTTCTAGTCGGAGCCGTAGATGTCGGGATTGCGCTGGGTACGGCAACGGCTGCGGCTGAATCAATGGGACTCGGCACTGTGCCGATCGGCGCCGTGCGCGGCAAGCCTGACGAACTCATTGAATTGCTGAAACTTCCGAAATACGTTTTCCCGGTTTCCGGTCTCGTCATCGGCCATCCGGCAGACCGCTCCGCGAAAAAACCGCGTCTGCCGCAAGCAGCCGTTCTGCATCATGAAACGTATCAAGAAGAAGATTTAAGAACCCATATCGAGGCCTATGACAAGCAGATGTCCGAATACATGAAAAAACGCACCGACGGACAGGAAACAAGAAACTGGTCACAAGGCATCACTTCCTACTATAAGCAGGTTTATTATCCTCACATTCGTGAAATGCTTGAAAAACAAGGATTTAAGACGGATAAATAAACGTATCAGCCTGCCGGAACACTCCGGCAGGTTTTTTCTATTTCTCAAACAAAAGCGTTGACACTATGTAAAAATTTTTGTTAATATTTTCATCATATACTCATTGGTTTTCTGTGAACCGATGGGTTTTCTATTGTGACGAAAGAAGGAATCTGGGCTTATGAATGATAAGAAAACGGATATTCTGCTGGCGGCAAGGAAGCTTTTTTCCGGGAAAAGCTTTTCGTCGGTTTCGATGCAGGCGATCGCAGAGGAGTGCAAAGTCTCCAAAGCATCTTTATATAAGCTGTTTGAATCAAAGGAAGACCTGCTCCTGGAGCTGCTCGATTTTAACCAGAAACAGATGGTAGCGGCCGCTTCATTATTGAATGAAGAAACGAGCCTCTCCCCTGAGGAACGGTTTGCCAAAAAACTGATGGCTGAGCTTGAAGGCTTCAGGCGCAATCAGCAGTTTTTTAATATGCTGATGTACGGAAGCCCCTCTTCCATTAATGAGCGGGTAAAACGGCATATTCACAGGGCCCGCTCCACCTTTATCTGCTGGCATCGCGATTCACTGATTCAGACGTACGGCGAAGACATTATTCCTTATGTATGGGAGCTGGTGATCGTCCTGCAGGGGCTCCTGAGAGAATGCATCACGCTGATTAAGCTGGAAAAAGAACCGCTCGCTCTGGAGCCGCTCACGGACTTTATCATCCGCCATCTCAATCTCATCGTCGAAAACAGGAAAACCGAAACGGCTTTGCCTCAGGAGATGATTGACCTTTATACCGCCTCCGCTTCCTCATTTGAGCCGAAAGACAAAACCGTATTGCTGGCTGAAAGCCTGAAGGAACTGAAAGAAGCCGTCTCAGCCCTTCCGGAGGAAAAATATGATGCCGCAGGACTCGCTTCCGCGGCGGTTATGCTGGAGAAAGAATCAGCGGACAAACAGCCGCGGGATTTTCTTATAAAAGCGCTCATCGGTTATTTGGAGCAGGCCGGACCGCTGCACCAGCCGCTTGCAGCCGTTAAAACATTGCTCAAACTATAAAGAAAGAAGGAATCAGCTTGAATAAGAGTATTGAAACTGCACCATACAACCGCTCTGTCATTGTCGGGATTCTTTTGGCGGGAGCGTTCGTCGCCATTTTGAACCAGACACTGCTTATCACGGCGCTGCCGCACATTATGAATGACTTCAATATAGACGCCAACAAAGCGCAATGGCTGACAACATCGTTTATGCTGACGAACGGGATTTTAATCCCGATTACCGCATTTTTAATAGAGAAATTTACGAGCCGCACCCTCCTGATTTCCGCTATGAGTATTTTCACGGCGGGCACCATTGTCGGCGCATTCGCCCCGAACTTTCCGGTGCTCTTAACGGCCCGGATTATTCAGGCGGCCGGCGCCGGAATTATGCTGCCGCTCATGCAGACGGTATTTCTCACGATTTTCCCGATGGAAAAGCGCGGCCGCGCCATGGGTATGGTCGGCTTGGTTATTTCGTTCGCGCCGGCGATCGGCCCGACGCTTTCCGGATGGGCGGTCGAAGCATTCTCTTGGCGGTCTTTGTTTTACATCATCTTCCCGATCGCAGTCATCGATTTGCTTTTAGCGATTATTCTGATGAAAAACGTCACGACATTACGAGAAACACAGATTGATATTTTATCCGTGATCTTATCGACCCTCGGATTCGGCGGGCTGCTTTACGGCTTCTCAAGCGCCGGTTCCTCAGGATGGACCAGTACTGAAGTGCTGACTTCGCTGCTTGTCGGAGCGGCCGCGCTGATTTTCTTTATCGCAAGACAGATGAAGCTCAAAAAACCGATGCTGGAATTCCGTGTGTTTTCTTTCGGGATTTTCAGCCTGACCACCCTGCTCGGAACGCTTGTTTTCGCGCTGCTGATCGGAACGGAAACCATTCTCCCGCTTTACACGCAAAAGGTCCGGGGCGTATCCGCGTTTGATACCGGATTAATGCTTTTGCCGGGCGCGATTGTGATGGGGATGATGTCTCCGTTTATCGGCCGGGTGTTTGACAGAATCGGAGGAAAAGGCCTTGCGATGACCGGATTCTTCATCATCCTGCTCACGTCCCTGCCGTTTATGAATCTGACGGACTCGACGTCTCTCATTTGGATTGTCGTCGTTTATACCGCGCGGCTTTTGGGAACAGCCATGATTATGATGCCGGTGACGACCGCGGGAATCAATGCCCTGCCGCGCCACTTAATTCCGCACGGCACAGCTATGAACAATACCGTCCGCCAAGTCGGCGGTTCTATCGGTACGGCGCTGCTGGTTTCCGTGATGAGCAGCCAGGCCGCGCACGCCAATGCGTCAACTCCGGCAAACGCTGCCCTGCACGGCATGAATGCGGCATTTGTCGTAGCCGCCTGCATCGCGCTGGCCGGCTTCCTCCTATCTTTTACATTGAAGAAAAAACCGCGTCAGCCCGAGCAGCAGCAGGCCGTGACGCGGTAAACCAAAAAGAACCCGATCACGTATGTGACCGGGTTCTTTTTTTACTTCTCGATTCCGTCTTTTACTTCTTTCACCATTTGCGCCATGGATTCCAGGCCGCCTCCTGATAAATACCATGTAGCTGAATCAAGGTAGACAACATGGTTGTTTTTCACGGCTTTCACCGATTTTACATAATCATTTTCAACCACTTGTTTTGTTGAAGATTTTGTGCCGATCGCTGTTCCGCGGTCAACGACAAACATGTAATCAGGGTTTGTTTTGGCGATATATTCATAGGAAATGCTTTGTCCGTGCAGTGAGGCTTCGATGTTTTTGTCAGCCGGTTTGACGCCGAACACATCATGAATGAAGCCGTATCTTGATTTAGATCCGAACGCGCTGATTTTGCCGTCGTTCGCCATCACCACTAACCCGTTTTTATCCGTGCTGCTTGTCTTTTTCTTCAGATCGGCAATGGATTTGTCGATTTTCGCAAGCTTATCTTTCACTTCATTTTCTTTGTTAAAGATTTTGCCGATCACTTCAGTGTTTTGCTTGAATCTGTCAACGTAGTTTGTATAGTCATCATCAAGATAAATCGTCGGCGCGATTTTTGAGAACTCTTTATAAGAATCAGATTGTCTGTGGGCGATAATGATTAAATCCGGATCAATATCCGCGACTTTTTCAAAATCCGGTTCTTTTAAACCGCCGGTATTGGCGTATTTATCACTATTATATGAAGATAAGTATTTTGGAAGGTTTTGTTTCGGAAGTCCCGCCACGTGATCCTGTAAACCGAGTTCATCCATCGTGTCCAGCATTCCGAAGTTGAATACGACGACTTTTTTCGGATTCTTCGGCACTTTGACTCCTTCTTTGTTCAGATCATCTTTGATTGTGATTGTTTCTTTTGATTTGCCTGATGTTTTGTCCCCGTTTCCGCATGCAGAAACAACAAAAATCGTAACTAGCGCAATGAATAGCAATGCGAATTTTTTCATGACTTTCACCTCATCTGGTTTTTAAGAAAAGTACACACCGATCCGCTGACTGTCAATCTCTTGAATCGGGATGGTCATATCATAAATATCTTCAAGCACGGAGGTTTCAATGATCTCCTCCGCCGGCCCTTCTTTGACGATCCGGCCGTTTTTCAGTGCGACGATATGGTCTGAATATACGGATGCGAAGTTGATATCGTGAATCACTACGACGACCGTTTTTCCGAAGTCTTCCACAAGCCGCTTCAACAGCTTCATCATTTCAACGGAATGCTTCATATCTAAATTGTTCAGCGGCTCATCGAGAAAAATATAGTCCGTATCCTGAGCGATGATCATCGCGATAAACGCCCTCTGACACTGGCCTCCGCTGAGCTGATCGAGGTATTTATCCTTTAAGTCATCCAGCTTCATATAACTGAGGGCCTGATTGATATGCACCCAATCTTCATCCGTCAGTTTCCCCTGGGAATACGGAAATCTGCCGAAGCTGACCAGGTCTTTAATCGTCAGTCTTATATTGATTTGGTTCGTCTGCTTCAGGATGCTGATTTTTTTCGCCAGATCGTTGCTTTTACAGGCCCCGATCTCTTGCCCGTCGACCGTGATTTCTCCGGAATCCGTCTTAATCAGCCGGCTCATGATAGACAGCAGCGTGCTTTTTCCCGCGCCGTTCGGACCGATAAACGAGGTGAGCCTGCCCTTTTGAATGGATAGAGACGTTTTCTCAAGGACGACTTTCCCTCCGTATTGTTTGCTTACATTTTTGACCTCTACCATGATTTATTCTCCTTTAACAGCAGATAGATAAAATAAATCCCGCCGGCAAAATTAATGATGACGCTCAGCGTCGTGGAAAACGTGAACACTTTCTCCACGACGAACTGACCCCCGACGAGCGCGACGATGCTGATCAGGACGGAACCCGCGATTAAATACGTGTGCCTGTAGGTTTTTAAAAACTCTCTCGCCAGATTGACGACAAGCAGTCCTAAAAACATAATCGGCCCGACAAGAGCTGTAGAGACAGACACAAGAATGGCAACGACGATGAGCATCTGTTTCACAAGCTTATCGTAATCAATCCCAAGGTTGACGGCGTGCTCCCTGCCGAGCGACAGCACGTCAAAAAACCGCGTGAACCGCCAGACATAAATGCCTGTCAGAAGAAAGACAGCACCGGCAAATCCTAAAAGATCGGTGTTGATATTGTTAAAGCTGGCAAACATTTTGTCCTGAACAACCTGGAACTCATTCGGATCAATCAGCATCTGCATAAAGGATGACAGACTGTTGAACAGCGTGCCGAACACGACGCCGACAAGCAGAAGGAAAAACACGTTCCGCCCCTCGCCTTTAAACATGAGCTGATACAAAACGAGTGACAAGAGCACCATCAGCCCGACGGAGATGACGAAATTAAGATTTTTGTTCATCATGACGATATTCATTGAACCGAACAGGAACACGATGACGGTCTGAATGAGCATATACAGGGAATCGAGGCCTAAAATGCCCGGTGTCAGTATGCGGTTATTTGTAATCGTCTGGAAGATGACCGTTGAAAACGCGATCGCTCCCCCTGTGAGCATCATGGCAAGCACTTTGAAGCATCGTCTCGGCAGGGAGTATTCCCAATTGCCCAGTCCGTAGAACAGAAAGAATCCGATACATATCATGGCGAGCGCCGCCAGCAGCGTAATTTTTTTATTATGACTCATATGCTTTTCTCCTTAACAGCATATACAGGAAGATGCCGCTGCCGATAACACCGACCATCAGGCCGATGGAAATTTCGTACGGGAAGATGATCACCCTTCCCAAAATGTCGCAAAACAGCACAAAAACAGCGCCCAAGAGAGCTGTGTGAGGCAGGCTGCTCCTCAGGTTGTCCCCTTTGTAAATCGACACCATATTGGGAATGATCAAACCGAGAAACGGCAGCATCCCGACGGTCAGGATCACCAGTGAAGCGATGAGCGACACGATAATCAGACCGATATTGACGACGCGTTTGTATTTCAGGCCGAGATTGACGGAAAAGCTCTCTCCCATTCCCGCCACCGTAAATTTATCCGCATAGACATAAGCGATGATCACCAGCGGGATACTCAGATATAAAAGCTCATACCTGCCTTTGACAACCAGTGAGAAATCTCCCTGCAGCCAAGATGACAGGTTTTGGATCAGGTCGTATTTATATGCGATAAACGTGGCGATTGAGCTGACGATATTCCCAAGCATTAAACCGACGAGAGGAATAAAAATCGCATCATTGAACTTGATTCTCTCGAGGATTTTCATGAAAAGGAAATTTCCCGCCAACGCAAAAATAAAAGCGATAGACATTTTCACAAGCGGACTCGCTGACGTAAAAAGCATTAATGAAATCAAAATTCCGAGCCTTGCCCAGTCCATCGTTCCCGCAGTCGTCGGCGATACAAATTTATTCCGGCTGATCTGCTGCATGATTAATCCGCAGATGCTCAGGCTCATGCCGGCGATGATAATGCTCACCAAACGCGGCAGCCGGCTGTCAAACAATGTACCTGCCTGTTCTTTATTTAAATGAAAAATATCCAGCGGCGACAAATCTTCTACACCGATAAATATAGAAGTACACGCCAAAACCGCCAGTAGCAAAAGTAAGTAACGTAGCTTCATGCTGCCTCCCTGCACCCATCACAAACGGTATGACTGATTGCCAAACAACTCCCATATATCCCCACTCGTAATGATTATCATTATCAACGACAACTATAATCTTATCATCTTTCCAAGCGCAGTCAATACAGTTTTGCTTTCAAAAGCGGTCATCCGCGGGCCGTACACTAAATTGTTTTACAATCAGTCTATCAAGAATTTGCAGGATTTTCTATAACCTTCATTTGGCTGCTTATCATTTTTTGCACATGATGACACGCTTGAGGGAAAAAAATCTGACAAACAGCGGCAAAATTCCTCCAGGAAAATACAAATGTTCTCCCTACGTAGAAAAAATCCTTGATTTACATGTTTGAAAGAGAGATAATAAAAATTAAATTTGTGAGAAAATTTAAATATTAGGGGATGTAAATCATGAAAGTTGTAAAATTCGGAGGCAGCTCTCTTGCGTCAGGAGCCCAGCTTGAGAAAGTGTTTCAAATCGTGACGGCTGATCCCTCGCGGAAAGCCGTCGTCGTATCGGCGCCGGGAAAACGCTTCTCGGACGATACAAAGGTGACGGATCTGTTAATCCGCTGTGCGGAGCATTATTTGCAAAAAGGTGCAGCGCCCGAGCTTGCCGAACCGGTCATTGAACGGTACGCCGCCATCGCGCGTGAGCTGAACCTGGATTTCTCTATTATAGAAAGAATCCGCAGTGACCTATTCGCTCTCTTAAACAGCAGCAAAGCCAATCCCGATCAGTATATGGATGCGGTGAAAGCGAGCGGTGAGGACAACAACGCGAAGCTGATCGCGGCCTACTTCCGCCGGCAGGGCGTGAAAGCCGAATACGTAAGCCCGAAAGAAGCGGGGCTGTTTGTGACGAATGAACCCGGAAGCGCGCAGGTGCTCCCTGAATCTTATGATCATTTGTACCGTCTGAGAAACCGTGAAGGCTTGATCATTTTTCCGGGATTTTTCGGTTACACGAAGGAGCATGAGATTGTGACGTTTTCCCGGAGCGGTTCTGATATTACCGGCTCCATTCTCGCCAGCGGCTTAAAAGCCGACCTGTACGAAAACTTTACTGATGTGGACGCCGTCTATTCCGTCAACCCGTCGATCGTGCGGCACCCGAAAGAAATTAACGAACTGACGTATCGGGAAATGCGTGAGCTCTCCTATGCCGGGTTTTCCGTTTTTCATGATGAAGCGCTGATTCCCGCTTTTCGGGCCGGCATCCCCGTTCAGATTAAGAATACGAATAATCCGGATGCGAAAGGAACGCGCGTCGTCAGCAGCCGTGACAATACGAACGGGCCAGTCATCGGCATCGCAAGCGACACGGGCTTTTGCAGCATTTACATAAGCAAATATTTAATGAACCGGGAAATCGGTTTCGGCCGCAAAGCCCTTCACATTTTGGAGGAAGAAGGATTGACGTATGAACATGTTCCATCCGGCATTGACGACATCACGATCATCCTTCGGCACGATCAGATGGACTCAGAACTGGAACACAGGCTCGTCACCCGTCTGAAGCAGGAACTTCAAGCAGATGAAGTCACAGTCAGGCACAACCTGGCGCTGATTATGGTCGTCGGGGAAGCGATGCGCCATAATGTCGGCACAACCGCCAGGGCATCCAAAGCACTGTCCGAAGCCGGCGTCAACATCGAGATGATCAATCAGGGGTCATCGGAAGTCAGCATGATGTTCGGGGTGAAAGAAGAACAGGAAAAACACGCGGTGCGGGCGCTGTATGACGAGTTTTTTGCCGGAGTCTTACTCTCATAGGACACCGCCTCTTTTTTCTCTTGTCCACTAATATCCCTTACAAAGCAGCTTCTTTTACATATTGTATGGTATAGACAATATGGAGGTGAAGCTCATGTCAGGATATTCTGGAATCAGCTCTTTCGCTTTGATCGTTGTTTTATTTATCCTGTTGGTTATTGTAGGTACTGCCTATGTTGGCGGTTTCTAAGCATCACTCCGTCTATATGAGGACGCTGCGGGTTTTGACCTGCGGCGTTTTCTTTTGTTTTCCGCCGCTGTCCAAGTCCGGCCGCGCAAAAAAAAGACTGCCGGGAACATTCCCGGGCAGTCTTTTCCTTTGTTCAGGTTATTTTCTTCTCACGTCATTCCTCTTTCAGCTACATGGAATTCAGCCTGATCTGTCTGGCCTGCACCTGTCACTGTAAAAATCGCGGCGGCTGCTAAACAAATAACAAACCATTTAGATTTCAATTTCATACAAACCCTCACTCCTTTGTATTTGTTTCCTTGCCTCTTCGACTTTCAGAAAATAGTCAGAAGAAATCTTAAAGCAATTTTGTTCATAGTAATATTTAGCTGCTTCTAGTGCTAAATCCTCTATATCGGCGTATAAATTTTTATCTTCCAGGTAACGGAAACATGCGCTGATTTTTTCCTCATCCGGTTTCGCCTGATACAGAGCCTGCAGCCATTCGAATTTTACCGTGTAAACGGGATCGTCTGTTTCTTTAGCATATTCATATCCCCGCTTGTGATATTCCGACGCTTTTTCTTTTTTTCCGAGTTTAAAGTAAATGAGTGTGATTAGGAAATATGCTTGAGGAAGAGAATTGACGATTCTTTGTGATTCAAATGTATCAACCGCCCGTTCAAAGTACGGAATCGCTTCGCCGATGCGGTCCTGATTGTAGTAGCACAGTCCGAGGTTATACAGCGCCCTCCCGACAAGCTGCGCTTTTTGTTCTTTTTCGGCCATTTGCAGAGCGTGCTGAAAATGTTTGGCCGCCTGTTCAAAGCGCCTTTCATCCATTAAATTGACGCCGAATACAAAATGGCATTGAATGATCCGGACGTTATATGTGTCTTGCTCTACGTAAATTTCATAAGCGTTTTTTATATGTATCAAAGAAAAATACGTTTGTTTCATATGATAATAAGCTTCGGCCACTTTAAAATAAAACTCCGCCCGTTCCACGTGGTCCGATACGAAGGCCAGTTTTTTCTCAGCTTGTTTATAATACGTAATCGCTGAGATAAATTCTCTTTTATCAAATTCAAACATGCCTTTGAAAAAGTTGACGTAATAATCGAGAAGCCCTTTGAGGCCGGCCTGGCTGTTATCAATGTTATCAAGAATTTCCGACAGGGTCGGCTGGTCTTCTATCTTCAGTTTTTCCAGCGGCTCCAAGTAGTCCAGCATCAGCTGATGGCGAAATTCCATGAGGGAATAATAAAGCACTAAGTTTGAATCAGGCTCCATACGGTCAAGCTCTTGTTTGATCTCGGCCTTCAAGATCTCCGCATCCGGCACGCTGAATGTTCTGATGTATCGATACCACTCGTTAATTTTCTGCCCGACTGCTGAAGAAGGAATTAACCCGCTCTTCATTCCTTCACCCTCCCCATCCAAGACCTGTTTACCAGTTATTTTATCACGTTTCCGTGTCTTTCCATCCCGAAAAACACGCAAACTTTGTTTCGGCAGAGCGCAATTTTCCGAGTGAAGATAAAACAGCCGGCAGCCAGACGGGACTGCCGGTTTCAAGATGATTCATGTTTCGTATTCAGCGGAAGGCGGATTGTAAAGGTCGTGCCTTTTCCTTTTTCGCTGTCAATATCTATCGTGCCCTTGTGCATTTCGACGAGCTGCCTGACGATGGACAGGCCGAGTCCGTATTCGCCGTATGCCGTATTCGTCCGGGACACGTCCGCCTTATAAAACCGCTCCCATATATGCTCAATTTCCTCTTTGGAGATGCCGATTCCGGTGTCTTCGATCTCAATCACCGTTTCTTTATAGCCTTCATACCCGCGCAGCGTGATGTCTCCGTTTTGCGTAAATTGAATGCTGTTTTTCGTGATATTGACGAGAATCTGGATCAGCCTGTCATAATCGGCGAACACTTTGACGCCGTCCTCCGCCTGAATCCGCAGCTGATTTTGTTTTTCCTCCGCCTGCTGATTGAGATGCTCTTTAATAATTTCAAACACCTCGATGAGCGGCAGACTGAGCTTGTCCAGTTTGATTTGCTGGGATCTGATTTTTTCATAATCCAGGTTTTCTTTCACGAGCCTGAGCATCCGCTTCGTTTCTTCGCTGATCAGAGAGAAGCATTTCTCTTTATCTTTTTCCGGGATGGTGTTGCTGTTAAGCCCCTCCACAAGTCCGTTAATGGTCGTCAAAGGCGTTCTCAGCTCATGGGAGACATCGGCGATAAATTGGCGCCTCCGTTTTTCCAGGCGGTCAATCTGCTCTCTCGATTGCTTCAGATTTTTGGCCATGATGTTGAAGTCGGACGCCAGCATGCCGATTTCATCGCCGCCGCTGTTCTTGAGCGAAATATCGTAATCACCGGACGCCACTTTTCCGGTCGCATCCCGCAATGTCTGAATCCGCTTGACGTGAAATTTAGATAAAAGCCAGCTCAGCAGAATCGTGATGATAAGGGTGCTGATGATCGCGTAAATCATATAGCGGTTGACCTGGCTGATCATCTGCTCGACCCCTCTGACGGGAGACACGAGCAGCACCGCGCCTTTAAATTGATTGTTGATCAAAAGCGGTTTTGCGACAAGCGACACTTCCAAGCCTTCCGTATTAAAACGGTTCATCTCCGCTCTGATCTGAACGGTTTTCCCTTGCTTCAGCAAGTGCCACTCTTTACTTTTCAGCTTCTCGCGCGGCGGCATATCGTCAGGAAAAAAGTACGGCCGCTGATGTTCATCAAAAATAATAAACCTGGTCTCGCGCGTTTTTAACATGTCCTGATACGGATACAGGCGGCGCAGATCAAGATCGCGTCCGTTCAGCTCACTTGTGATCTGCTGGGCATAAGAAGACAGCTCATCCACTTTATTTTGATACGCAAAATCTTTCACAAAATGCGAAAACAGGGAAATGATGATGAAAAAGGCCAAAATCAAAATGCTGACATGGCTTAACAGCAGCTGATATAAGTATTTAATCCTCATCAAATTTGTATCCTACCCCCCACACCGTGTATAAAAACGGTTTTTCCTCACTGGACAGTTTTTTGCGCAGCCGTTTAATATGAACATCAACCGTACGTTCATCGCCGTAAAATTGATACCCCCACACCTGCTCAAGCAGCTGCTCTCTCGAAAAGACCTGGCGCGGATTTTGTGCGAGATAAAAGAGCAGATCGAATTCCTTCGGCGTCAGATTCTCGACAGGCTTTCCGTGCAGAAACACTTCCCGCGTCTTCTTATTGATTGAAAAACACGCCGTTTCGATCAAGTCGTCGCTTTTTACGGTCTGCCCCGTCGCCCGGTATCTTCTGATCACCGCTTTAATCCGCGCTACTAGCGTCAGCGGGCTGAACGGCTTGGTGACATAGTCGTCGGCCCCCATTTCAAACCCGATCACCTGATCAGACTCCGTGTCCTTTGCGGTCAGCATAATAATCGGCACACTGCTCGTCTCTCTTATTTTCCGGCAGATCGTCACTCCGTCCATAGATGGAAGCATAATATCCAGAATGACCAAATCCCAGTCCTCTTCCGTGAACCGCTGATAGCCTTCCACTCCGTCATGGACAAATTCGGCTTCAAATCCTTCTTTAAAAAAGAACATTTCCGTCATGGTGCATACGCTTATATTGTCTTCTATCATTAATATCTTCATTGGTTCCTCCGCTTATCTTGACGCTTTTACTTATAATAGCACCATTTTACCCGGATATTTTCGGGTTTCACAATTGTTAGTTTTTATTTCATCACCCGGAAATAGTTTGTTCATATTTTTTTCACACATTTCTCCTACTATATACATATCGGATAACCGGTTCTAAAGAAGGTCGGTTTTACAAGATCTGACACCCACACGGAGGAACAGACATGAACTTTATAAAAAGAGCCTTTTGGAGCATGAAGGCAAAAAAGGGAAAAACGTTTTTGCAGCTGGTTGTGTTTTCAGTGATTTGCATTTTTGTCCTGTCCGGTCTTACGATCCAGTCAGCGGCAAAGAAATCAAGCGAACTGGCAAGGCAGCAGCTCGGCGGGAGCGTCACACTCCAGGCTGACCGCCAAAAGCAAATGGCGCAGCAGCAAAAAGACGGTGAAAAGAGGACGTTTGAATCAGCGCCGATTTCCGTCTCGGATGCCAAGAAACTTACATCTTTACAGCACGTTAAAAATTACAACTTCCTCACGACAGCGTCAGCAAACGCAGAAAGCTTTGACGCGATAAAAAGCTCAGGCGACTCAGCCGATAACAGTTCCGGCGGAAGCCGTTTTCAAGGCGGCGGAAGACAGATGATTTCAGCGGACATTTCGGTCGAAGGCGTGCTCTCTACGGCGCTGCTTGATGATTTCACAGGCGGAAGCTCAAAAATCACTGACGGCCGCGCCATCACAAAAACAGATTCGGACGCAAAAGTCGCAGTGATCAATGAAACGCTGGCAGATCAAAACAAGCTGAAGGTCGGCGGCTCCATTACGGTTTCCTCAGCAGCGGATGATTCAGTGAAAACGAAGCTTAAGATTGTGGGAATTTATAAAACAACATCATCAGGAGACGATCAGGCAGAGCATTTTTCATTCTTAAATCCTGACAATAAAATCTATACGCCTTACACCGCCGCGGCGGCGTTAAAAGGGTCTGATAACAAAAACAAAATCAGCTCAGCCGTTTATTATATGGATGATGCAAAATATATTGACTCATTCGTTGCGGCTGCGAAAAAAACATCTATAGATGATAAAACCTACACGCTGACGACAAATGATCAGGTGTATCAGCAAATGGTCGGCCCGATTGAAAATGTCGCGTCATTTTCTAAAAACGTGGTGTACCTTGTATCCATCGCGGGGGCGGTCATTCTCGGGTTGATCGTGATGATGTCGATCAGGGAACGCAAGTATGAAATGGGTGTCTTAATGGCGATCGGCGAAAAGCGCTGGAAGCTCATCGGACAATTCTTAACGGAAATTCTGATTGTCGCGGTTATCGCCATCGGGATCGCATCCGTCACGGGCAGCCTTGTGGCGAATCAGCTCGGAAATCAGCTTCTTTCCCAGCAGGTCAGCTCAGCCGATGATTCACAGCAGCAAACAAGCGGCTGGGGCGGAGGAGAAATGCCGCGGGGAGGCGGCATGTTCGGTCAGCATTCATCCGGTGCAGATGTCATCAGTACAATGCAGGTAAACGTTTCGCTGAATGACCTTCTGATTCTCGGCGGGATCGGCGTCGCAATTGCCGTCATCGCCACATTACTGCCGTCTGTATCAGTCATGCGGCTTCACCCTAAAACGATCCTGACCAAGCAGGAATAAGAGGAGGCAGCATAATGAGCCTATTAACCTTTCAACAGACCGGCTACTGGTACCAAGATAAATCACAGCCGCTGTTTCAGGATATAACGATCAGCTTTGAAAAAGGGAAGTTTTATACAATTGCCGGCGCCTCCGGGACGGGGAAAACCACGTTTCTGTCTCTGGCGGGCGGTCTTGACACACCTAAAGAGGGAAGCATCCTTTATAACGGAGAAGACATCTCCAAAATCGGATTAACCAAATTCAGAAATCAATATGTCTCTATCGTCTTTCAATCTTATCATCTGATCCCGTATATGACGGCGCTCCAGAATGTCACAACGGCGATGGAGATTACCGGATCTAAGGAGAACAACAAAGATGCGTTCGCGCTCAGCATGCTGGATAAAGTCGGCATCACCGAACAGCAGGCCCGTCAGCGGGTGCTGACATTAAGCGGCGGACAGCAGCAGCGCGTTTCAATTGCGCGGGCTTTCTGCTGTGACACGGATTTGATTTGCGCGGACGAGCCGACGGGAAATCTCGACGAGGATACGTCAAAGGAAATCGTCCGGCTCTTTCAGGATCTGGCGCATAAAGACGGCAAATGCGTCATCATGGTTACGCACGACGAACAAATTGCCAAAGTGTCTGATATCAACATCCGCTTATCAAGAGGAAGTTTCACGGTCAAAGAAAACGGCACGGCCGTTTCCTGATACCGCGCCCCTGCCAGCGCAGACAGGGGCGCACCCTATATCCCCCTATTCAATAGAAGTGAACGTAAAAAGAGCGTGGGCTGCATCCCCTCGCTCTTTTTATTTATATCAGCTGTAAATAACGGTCCATATTTGATTGTCCGGCTGCTTTGATCAATTCTTCCGCCTTTTTCTCTTCTCCCGGCAAAGCGAGCCGGAGCTTGTCTTCAATGTCTTTTTCAGAAAGACCGTTTCCCGGCGCTCCCTTCGGACAGTCGATACGTGCTTCATAGACATGACCGCCGGAAGCCGTGACCCGTACAATTGTAAAACGGCCCTTCGGAACGGCGTTGTCAGCTGGCTGAATTTGGTCATCGCAGCTACGGTGAATCCGCTCAAATCCTTTTTGAAGGGATTCCGGAATCGGCTCGGATGTGAAATGTTCAACTGAAAAATCCTTACCGTGCAAAGCCAAGGTGATCACATATTCTACGCTGAACCGGCCCGCTTCGCCTGTTTTCGGACGCTGTTCTGTCAATGCGGCGTCCCCTCCCGGCGGATAAATCACGTCAATCCGTTCCGTTTGGCCGAAAGTGAGACCATGTTCGGCCTTCAGCTTGAGAATGGCGTCCGCCGCATGATGGGCCGCCGAGCAAAACGGATAAACCTTAAACCAAAGTCCCGGGCTCACGATCCGCCAAGGGTTTCCCCACCCATTTACAAGCAGGGTTTCTGCCCGTTCAAGATCGCCGTACAGTCCGAAAAAACCTTTCTCCCCGTCGAGCGCATGAGCTGAGCCGCCGAAACCGGCCTTTGCAAGCTTTACGGCGAACACCCCGGCTTGAGCGGCCAGGCCGGCGTGGAGCGGCTTCATTTCTGTCCCGAATTGCATTCTCATGCCTCCGGAACGGGCAGCCGCAAACCCGATTGCTTTCTGCAATTGGGTTTGATTCAGATTCTCCGCGAATCCGACGGCGCATGCGGCCGCAATGGCACCTAACGTTCCTGTATTGTGCCAGCCTTTCTCGTAATGATGCCTTCCAGCTGACTCGCCGAGCCGCGCCATCACTTCGATTCCCGTCACATAAGCACCGAGAAAACGGCTCTTGTCTATCCGGCCGGCTGATGCGGCTGCAATCAAAGCCGGAAGGATGACCGCGCTCGGATGTCCTCTTACATCAGAATGAACATCGTCAAAATCAAGCGCATGGGCAATGAATCCGTTAATGAGCGCGGATTGGGAAGGCGTGGTTTTTTGATTTCTGCCGATAAGCGGCGCTATCGGCACCCCGCCTTCTTCTTCGGCCAGTTTTACCAGCTTTTCAACGCCTTTATCCCGTCTCCCCGCAAAAGCCGCCGCTGTAAAATCAAGCAGTCCTTTGCGCGCTTCTTTCATCGCTTCAGCGGATGTTTCCGGCACAGACGACATGACGGCCTGAGCAAGTCCGGCCGTCAGATGTTCCGTATTCATTCCGTCTGCTCCAATACATTGACGGCAAGCCGGGCGAAAAACTCAGCCGCTTTCGAAAGCGCTTTTTCGTCGAGTGTAAAGGCGGGATGGTGCCATTCTTCTGTTCCGTTTGTTCCCATCCAGACGAAGAAGCCGGGGATTTTTTCTTGATATAATGCGAAGTCTTCGCCGCCGGGCGACTGTTCTGCCCGAACGGTTTGAAGTCCGAGGCTTTCAGCCGTTTGTTCCGCCGCCTGTATGAAACGGGCGTCGTTCATCACTGACGGCAGGTAAGGATACCAGCGGAAGTCAGCCTCTGCCCCGAATCCGGCCGCGATTCCTTCGGCAACCCGCTTCATATGTTTCGGAACAGCGTCCCGCGCTTCCTTTTGAAACGTCCGGACGGTTCCTTCCATTTCAACATGGTCCGGGATGACATTCCAAGAGCTGCCCCCTTGAACTCTTGTGATGCTGACGACGGCATTATGAAGTGAGCTGATGTTTCTGCTGACAACCGATTGCAGGCCGCCGATGATCTGTCCTGCCGCCTGAATCGGGTCAATGCTGTTGTCGGGGATTCCGGCGTGGCCGCCTTTTCCTTTCACGGTGATTTCAAAGCGGTCGACACTCGCCATAAGCGGGCCTTCTTTCAGACCGACCGTGCCGACGGGGAGGTCAGGTTTGTTATGCATGCCGAATATCGCCGATACACCGTCAAGCGCGCCGGCTTCAATGACCTGTCTTGCTCCGGCGGCGATTTCTTCCGCGGGCTGAAAAATAAACCGCACCGTTCCTTTCAGCTCATGCTTTCTCTCATTTAATAAGAAAGCCGTGCCGAGAATAGATGCCGTATGGAAATCATGGCCGCATGCGTGCATCACGCCGCTGTTTCGCGAAGCAAACGGAAGGTTTGTTTTCTCTTCGATCGGCAGTGCGTCGATGTCCGCTCTGACGGCGATGACAGGGCCGCTTTTATCTCCTTTGATTTCAGCGATCACTCCGGTTTGAAGTTTCGGCACATCAAGAACCGTGATTCCTTCTTCCTCCAGCCAGCGGCGGATTTTATTCGTCGTTTCGAATTCCTCGCCTGACAGCTCAGGGTGTTCATGAAGGTCGCGGCGGATATTGATTAAACGTTTGTTTAATGATTCATACGTTTCATTTGCCATTTCTTCTTCTTCCCTTCTTAGACAAGTTCGGCAGGCTCTCCCACTTGCTTAATGAATTTTTTCGTCCGTTCGTTCTGCGGATTGTCAAACAGCTCCTCCGGCGTTCCCTGTTCGATGATGCGTCCGTCCGCCATAAAAATAACTTTGTCGGCTACTTCACGCGCAAAAGCCATCTCATGCGTGACGATGATCATGGTTGTCTGTTTTTCGGCAATTGATTTGATGACTTGGAGCACCCCGGCTACAAGCTCAGGGTCAAGGGCTGAAGTCGGTTCATCGAGTAAAATCGCGTGAGGATCAACGGCCAAGGCTCTCGCAATCCCGATCCGCTGCTGCTGCCCGCCTGACATCGTAATCGGGTAGCTGTCCGCTTTGTGTTCTAAACCGACTTGCCGCAGCAGGTCCATACCGATCTGTTCCGCTTCTTTTTTCGGTTTCTTTTGCGCGGTGATCAGCGCCTCTGTCACATTTTGCAGGGCGGTTTTGTTTTTGAACAGGTTGTAATTCTGAAACACCATCGCCGTCTGCTGGCGAAGCTTGTGTACGTCTTTGCGCGAATAGGACGCTGCATTCAGCTTTGCATCGCCGATTTCAATGATGCCGTCATCCGGGCGCTCCAGCAGATTCAGACAGCGGAGGAGCGTTGATTTTCCCGAGCCTGACGGGCCGATGATGGCCGTGACTTCGCCGCTTTTGATCTCAAGATCGATCCCGTCAAGTACGGTAAGGTCTTTAAATGCTTTTCGAATATGTCTGACTTGTATCATCCTGAGCCTCCTCCTATGTGCGATAAGGCTTGCTGATCGCCCGTTCGAGCAGATCCTGCAGCACACTGTAAATAATCGTAAGAATCCAGTACATGACCGCGACGGCTAAATACGTCTCAAAATATTTGAGGTTGCCTGATGCGTACATTTTTCCTTGGGCGAACATCTCCATCACACCTAATGTAAAAGCGAGCGATGTTTCTTTTAACAGGCCGATAAACGTATTTCCCGTCGCGGGAAGCGCGTTTCTGACGGCTTGCGGGAAAATGATCCGTCTGTACGCCTGGGATTTTGTCATCCCGACAGACAGACAGGCTTCAAGCTGCCCCTCATCGACTGAGTTGAGCGCAGCGCGGAAGATTTCAGCCAGGTAGGCGGCATTTTTCAGGCTTAACCCGATAATCGCCGCAGTTAACGCCGTCATCTTGCTCATCCCGGGAAAGAGCTGAGGCAGGCCGTAATAAATTAAGAAAAGCTGCACGAGCGTCGGCACGCCCCGGAAAAATGAAATATACACCTTTGACAGCTGGTGAAGCACAGGAATACGATTTTTTGTGATAAGCGCTAATATAAGGCCGCCGATCACGGCAAATACCATGGCCGCGACGGCCATTAGTAATGTGATCGGCAAGGCTTCGATTAACGCGGGAAAAGCTGAAAACATAAATCCCCAATCAATGCTGTTCATTCTCGATTTTCACCGCCGTTTCTTATTGCTTTGCTTCCTTTGTGATATCTTCGTTAAAGTACTTTTCAGACAGCTTTTTCAGCGTGCCGTCTTTCCGCAGGTCTTCAATGGCTTTGTTTACTTTTTTGCGGATTTTATCGTGAGCCGCATCTTTCGCAAACGGGAAAGCGACTTTTTCATAAACAATCGGGTCTCCTGCTAATTTCAGAGGCAGACCGGTCTTTTTGATCTGGGCGATCAGGACGCTGCGGCTGTTTACATAAGCGTCAACCCGTCCGTAAGCCACGTCTTTCAGCGTACCTTCTTGTGTTTCATATGTTTTTATGTTGATTTTTTTATCCGGGTCCTTGCTCTCAAGGTTTTTCGCGTGGTTTGAGCCCAGAACGGCCGCCACTGTTTTTCCTTTCAGATCATTGACTGATTTGATGTCTTTGTTATCGTTTTTGACGACGATTTGAGTGCCCGCATACGAATACGGTTCTGTGAAGTTATACGTTTTCTTGCGTTCGTCCGTGACAGCGACCTGGTTTGAAATGGTGTCGAGTTTGCCGGTCTGGAGCTCGCCCATCAGTCCGCTGAATTCAAGCAGCTTCCAGTCCAGTTTCATGTTGATTTTTTTCGCAACGGCTTCCATGACATCCACGTCAAAGCCTGTCAGCTTGCCGTTTTCTTTATATGCGAACGGATAGCTTTGTCCCGTGGCGCCGACATGCAGCACGTTATCGCCGCCTTCGCTTTCTTTTCCGTTTCCGCATGCTGTTAAGACCGCCAAAAGCGCGGCAGACAGCAGCAAAGCCCATGTTTTCTTCTTCATTGAAATCCCGCCTTTTCCTATTAAAATGTTAATCCTGCAATTGTTTTTTTAAATAGATGGTGATGTGCCCTTTTCCTAAATCCTTTTCGCCTGCGCGGACGTAGCCTTTCCGCTCGTACATGCCGATCAGCCACGGATGCTTGTCCGCTGTGCCCAGTGACACGAAAGGCGCTTTTAATGTATCGCGGAGCACTGTGTTCTCCAGCCACGCCAGCATGTCTGAGCCCGTCCCTTTTTTACCGGTTTCAGGATCGACGGCGAACCACCAAATATGAGGGACACCGTACGGCCCGGGATTCGGCCCCCACGGCATCCGCAGAGAAATCGTCGCCAGAATCCGTCCGTCTTCCTCCAAAACGTAACAGGCGTTTTTTTGTATGTTAGTTAATACGAGTTCTTTATCCGCCGTGGCAGCGGCAAAATTGATGCCGAGCTTGCGGATCGGTTCATACGCCCTCAGTGTCAGTGAAAGCAGCTCATCAGCGTCTGCCTCCGTTGCGAGCCGGTATTGTCTTGACATGATGAGCCCTCCTTTAGTCGGCATATCGGTTTGCCGGTTTTTCCAGTCCGAAATGTTCTCTGAGCGTCGTTCCTTCATACTCTTTTCTGAACACGCCCCGTTCTTGTAAAATCGGAATCACTTTGTCTACAAAAAGAGTGAGACCTTCAGGCAAAAGCGGCGGCATGATGTTGAAACCGTCACAAGCTTGTTTTCCGACCCATTCTTCCATCTTATCGGCAAGCTGTTCAGGCGTTCCGACAAAGATATGATGGCCTCTTGACCCCGCCACATATTTGTACAGCTCGCGGATGGTCATGTTATCGCGTTTGGCCATCTCCTGAACGAGCTTGAACCGGCTTTTAACGGCATTCGACGCATCCGCATCCAATTCAGGCAGCGGGCCGTCAAGCGGGCAGGCGGAAAGGTCGACGCCGCCCAGATAGTTTTGCAGAATGTTCAGGCCGACAGACGGAATGATGAGGTCTTGGAGCTCTTCATATTTTGCCTGCGCTTCTTCTTCGGTATCGGCGATAACGGGAAAGATCCCCGGCATGATCGCGATTTTTTCAGGATCACGGCCGAAAGAAGCCGCTTGTTCTTTAATAGATTGATAGAATTCCTGCGCGGACTCCAAATGATTTTGCGCGGTGAAAATGACCTCCGCCGTTTTGGCGGCCAGCGCTTTTCCGTCTCCTGATGATCCGGCCTGAATAATGACCGGGCGCCCTTGAGGTGTGCGGGCGACATTTAACGGCCCTCTCACGGAGAAATATGTTCCTTTATGGTTCAATTCATGCATTTTGTCTTTATCGAAAAATGCTCCTGACTCTTTGTCACGGATAAAGGCGTCTTCCTCCCACGAATCCCATAATCCTTTGACGACTTCCACGAATTCTTCCGCGCGCTGATATCTGAGATGGTGCTCAAGATGCTTTTCGCCGCTGAAATTAAGCGCGGTCGATTCAATCGAAGATGTGACGACATTCCAGCCCGCGCGGCCGTTGGAAAGATGATCAAGCGATGCAAATTGTCTCGCGATATGGAACGGTTCGCTGTATGTGGTAGACGCGGTCGCCGCCAGACCGATGCGGGATGTGACCTGAGCGAGCGCCGACAGCAGCGTAAACGGCTCAAAGCGCGTCAGCACATTCGGATGTGATTTGCCGTCTATTGATAAACTGTCCGCCAAAAACAGCATGTCCAATTTCCCCCGCTCAGCCGTTTTCGCCAGTTCTTTGAAATAATCCAAATTCATGCTCGCGTCCGCCGGTGCCTGAGGATGTCTCCAAGAAGCGACATGATGGCCGGTGCCCGCGAGAAACACACCGAGTTTGATTTCTTTTTTCTTTGTCATGATGGATCTCCTTCTATTCTGAAATACGGTTCAGAAAATATTAACACCACTAAACCTATATTTCCTAGTAATTTTATAAGAATAAATCAAAATGTACAATTGTCACGCAAGTTTGTCAATGCATTAAGACAAAAATCATGATTTTTAAAATAACCCGGCGCACCGGCCGGGTTATTTCTTCGAAACTGTATAGACGGTCCCTTTGACCTTTTTCTTAATAACAGCAATGATAAGCAGCAAAACGGGGAACAGCACTTGAAACGGAAGATGAATATAGATCGGCACAATGTTTAAGCCTTCATTCATGTGTTCCGAAAAATTGCTTGCGATGCTGATGGAGAGAATCAGCACCCCCAATCCGACTGGAAAGGCCAGCTGGGACGGGTTTTTTTCTTTAAACAGCGTGGACACGCCCACGACAACCGCATATGTAAAAAGGCTGACTTTGAAAAAACCGCCGATGACAAGCACGAGCATGAAAAAGACATCCAGCCGGTCTAAAAACTCTTCTACTTTAATCGTCTGTATAGTGCTCAGCAGCGGAAATTGAGAGCGGAGCATTAAGTTGACGTCCAGCACACAAATATTAATCGCCACTGACATCGCCAAAAACAGCCCGCTGATGATAATCGCCAGAAATCCGGTTTTCTTCACCTTTTTCCGATCTTTTAAATAAGGGAAAATCATGACAAACACGATTAATTCACCGAATGGGATGAACATCGTCTGTTTAAACACGGAATAAATGACCGTTCCTGCACCCTCAGCTAAAACGGGCTGGAGAAATCTGAGGTTGATCGTGCCTGAGCTGATAATGAGGATCAGCCCGACGGCTGTCAGAAAATACATAATGCCAAACAGCAGCTCGCCGGCCCTCGCTATCACTTCAATTCCCTTTCTGACCGCAAATATCGCGGCGATCATCAGCATGGCATTCACAATTAAAAGCGGCGTGTCCTGGTAGGCGAAGGTGACAAGCATTTCGCCAAAATCCCGCAATACGCGGGCCGCGATATAAGAAAAATAGAGAATATAAAGAAGCGAGACCGCCCAGCTCAGATGTCTGCCGATCAGTTCGTTCATGTAATCTCTCGGTGAAGACTCAGGAAAAAATTGATACAGGGCCTGATAAACGTAGAAAAGTCCGAGACCGGTAACGCACCCGAGAAGCACGGACAGCCACGCATCCCGCCCGGCCATCGTGCCCGGCGGGATCAATAACGAACTGCCCAATTCAAACAAAATGATCATAATAAACAGCTGACGCGTGCCGATTTTCGCATTTTCCATACGCTTCGCTCCTTTCCCCTCACATCAATCATGCTCAAGCTTGTCTGAGAGAGGATTATTCCGCAAGCCCGTTCTTCTGATAATGACTTCCGTTTTGACATCTACGGGGAGATTGGGGAAATATTCTTCCTCCCACTTCCCTTTGAACTTTTTCCATTTGTCCGGATGCTTCCGATAGATCAGGTCTCCGAAGCCGACGAAGTCATTCTTACGGGCTTTTATATCTTCAATTGATTTGGTGATATCTTTGTCAAGCTGCACGCTGAGCGCCTTTTGCATCGTCATCAGCACTTGCGGATCAGACAGATGGAAAGGGTATCTGACAGCGTCCACCAGCCCCTCGACCTGAGCATGCACGTGAATATGCGGTTTTCCGTTCGGAAAAGTGGCCGTCACCTTTGTATTCTGGCGGGTGACCTGCAGACTGATTGCATGCTTCACGTTCTTCCAATCCGCATTGATGAACGTATGCTTGATCCTATTGAGCAGCCATACAGCCCCCACACTGTCGTCATCCTCAATCCAGTAATCCAGCCTCCCATCCTTTTTGAACACCGCCAATCCGTCCGCTGACAGCACTGCTTTCGGTTCAGTCGTCTGCGTATTTTCCATTGTAGGGCCGGCTTTTTCGTCTCCGTGCATTTCATAACCCGGTATAAACGGCGACCCGGTCGGAGAAGCGAGATCAATCAGAACGTCCTGAAGGCTGGTTTTAATGACTCTGCCGTATTGTTCCTGCGTGAAGCTGAGCGTCTTGTTCACTTTATTGGAAGGGATTTTATCAATCGGCGTCAGCACTTTAATAATGTCTTCAGCCTTGCAATTATGCGCGATAACCGCGGTTGCGGTCGTCCTGAATTCGGTGTCGCGGTCAAGATTGTCCAGAATAAAACTGAGCCCTTCCTCTTTCGCCAGTTTTTCACTGAACACCACGAGATTCGTATGCGCAAAATAGAGCCTTCTGGACACTTTCATCGAGCCTTTTCTCAAAGCTTCCGTCATATTGTCTCCGGACACCGAATAGACGGAAACCGGAGGCCGGTCTCCCGCTCCGCCGCCCTGCAGACCGCCGGCCACGTTTCCCGGATTGATAATTTGCAAGTGAAGGACGTATTTTCCCGTTTCGGTCCGGTCAATACCGATGGCGGAGATCACAGCCAAATCAGTCAGCTCCCTTTTATCCCAGCATCCGGATACAAACATAAGGGAAACCATCGTACAAAGGATAAGCATCCATTTACGTCTTTTCATTACCGTCGCCCTCTTCTACATCTTTATTAACCATTCCTCTGGATGTCTCCGGTTTCGGTCTTTGATGTTCCCCTTCGCGCCTGTTGTTTTCCTGCACGAGCAGTTCCGGCCTTTTTTCATCCGCCCATAACGGAGCGCGGAGGATGGAATCCTTCAGCCCGCCCGGGGTCAAAGGAGCGAGCGGGGACATATACGGAAAACCGAATGAACGCAGGCCGCACAGATGGACGAACATCATGATAATGCCCAGAATCAGCCCGTAAAATCCCATGACCGCCGCTGACAGAATAAAGAGAAACCGGATCAGCCGCGCGGATATCGCCATGTCAAAAGCCGGGGTCGCAAAGCTGGCAATCGCCGTCAGCGCGACGACGATAACCATGGCCGGGGAGACGATGCCGGCCTGTACGGCGGCCTGGCCGATGACAAGCGCTCCGACTATGGAAACGGCGGAGCCGACAACTCTCGGAAGCCGGACACCCGCCTCCCTGAGAATCTCAAAGGCCACTTCCATCGTCAGCGCTTCAATCACGGCCGGGAACGGCACCGTCTCCCGCTGAGCCGCGATGACAATCAGCAGCTGCGTCGGAATCATTTCCTGGTGAAAGGTCGTCGCCGCCACATAAATCCCCGGCGCCACCAGTGAAATGAAGAAAATCAAAACCCGCAGCACCCTGATGCTTGTGGCGATATCAAATCGTGAATAATAATCCTCAACGGATTGAAAAAATTGAATAAATAAGGCCGGCGCGATGAGAACGAACGGCGTTCCGTCCACGATAATCGCAAATCGTCCTTCCAGCAGATTCCCCGCCACGACGTCCGGCCGCTCCGTATGATATACGGTGGGGAACACAGAAAACGGCGCGTCTTCAATGAGCTGTTCAATGTAGCCGGATTCCAGAATGCTGTCGATGTCAATGTGCTTCAGCCGCTTGCGGACTTCCTTAATCAGCTTTTTATCGCAAATTCCGTTAATATACATCAGCGCGACATCCGTATTCGTTTCGTGTCCGATCTCCATTTTTTCAACCCATACATCAGGCGTTTTTACATACCTGCGGATCATGGAAATATTGGTTTGCAGAGATTCAGTGAATCCCTGCCGCGGGCCGCGGAAAGAGACCTGAGTGCTCGGCTCTTGAATGGACCGGTGCTCGCCCCCTTCCGTGCTGGCGATCAGCGCCTTGTCAGCACCGTCGACAAAAATGAGCGTGCTGCCCGCCACCAGCCCGGCATAAAGGCTTTTCCATTTTTCTTCCTCTTTCACCCCGCCGATCGCAAGCGTTTTATCGTATATCAGGCAGACCGCTTGTTCCGGCTGAACGGACGGGATGTCGATTAAATCCTCCAGAAGGGATTGGCTGACAAGCTGTTCGTCTACCAAACCGGCGATATACACAATTGCGGCCGGAAGCTCTTCTTTTCCGATTTTCAGCCGGCGGATGACGACATCGGCACTGTTGCCGAACCTCTCAGACAGCTTCTTCATATTTTGCTTTAAGCTGAGGGAGATCGGCTCATCCCGCTCTTTGTCCGGCTGGCTGTCCGCTTCTTTTCTGCCTTCATTGTCACGGTCGTTTTGATCGGCTTTTTTTTGTTTCCTCTGCTTAAAAAATGGCGGCATATCGCAAAAAACCTTTCCTCGTTTTTTTCATATTCTTCCTGTACGGCAAAAGATTATGCACGGCGGAAAGCCTGCATAAGTTCTGCGTAATCGAAAAGGATAAAAAGGGAGAGTGATGCGCATGAAAATATTGGGGGTTTCATTTTTTTTGCTGACTGCCTGTCTGATCATTTCAGTAACGATGGATATGCTGCAAGGTTTCAGTTTCTATGGAGCGGTCCAAAACAACCTGTCCGCTTTTAAATTGACCACCTTCTCAGAATGGCTGATGCTGTTTTTATTCGCCCTCTTTTTAATCAGAGAAATGATCGCTTTATATAAATCAGGTAAAAAAGATGCCTGACAGGCGCACGGCTGTATTGTGTCAAAAAAGAACACATCCCTCCTTCTCTCGGAGTTCATGTGTTCTTTTTATTTTTCCGGCGCAGATTGTTCTCAGATGACGATATTTCCGCTTTCCGTATCTGTCGCGTGTTTCACAATGACGCCTTTGATAATGCGGTTGCCGATGATTTTAGTACTTGCGGAGGAGCTGGTTTGGATGGCGGAAGCAGAAGCGGCGGAAAGGTTGTTGATGGTATTGCCCGAAACGAGGGAATTGGAGGCTCCGTTCAGATAGATGCCGATCGGGCTGCCCGCTGTTCGGTTGATCGTGAGCGTATTGTCTATGACTTCATGCGTGCCTGAGTTCAGATACACGGTAACGATAAGCGGTGATGATTCAAAGCGGTTGCTGATGACAGAGGTTCCCGAGGATGTTGAACTGAATACGGGATAGTTTTTATAGTTCTTAAAGAGATTGCCTTTGATGACAGCCCTGGCGTCATTTGTCACAGATACGGCATAGGACTCCGCGGCGCCCTGATACGCATTCGGAAGGAGCGTATTTCCTTCAATAACGGCATTTCCGCCTGTGACCCATATGCCCCGGCTGAACGATGTCAGCACATTTTGTTTTACAATGATACTGCCGGCCGACATGCTGATTCCGTCTGTCACCTGATTCAGAGTGTTATTCGTAAAGACGGCGTTCTCCGACAGCGTCGCCCGCATCCCCGTGCTTCGTCTCGTTTCGGAACGTCCGTTTTTAATGACATTGCCGTCAACGGTCACATCTTCTGCCTGATAGACGGAAATGCCCGTATTTTCAAATTGATTGATTTTGTTGTGGGTGACGAGGACGCTTTTTCCCCTTACATCTATTCCGGTGGAAAACCCGGTAATCAGATTGTTGGAAATGACGGCATTGCTGCTGTCCTGTCCTTGTGACACACCTTGTCCGGCGACTGCGGTCCTTGAGCCGCCGTCTGACCGAAAGAAGACATTCCCCGAAATGACGGTATGTGCCCCGTACCCGTAGCTGATTGTGTTATCGGAATGATTTCCTTCAATTAACACATTATATCCGTTAAAATTGGTGACTGAGCTTGCGGCGTTTCCGGAAAAGAAGTTGTTGCGGACCGTAATATGAAGAGCTTCTTCATAATCAATATCGCCTTCTCCGTACGATTCAATATCGATTCCGAATTTCGGAGCCGTTCCGTTCCCTTGCCCGGCGTCTTCAATCACGCATTCTTCCACCGTAACGGTATTGCAGCCGGTGATTGAAATGTTGTTCCGCCTTGACTGCCTGATCTCACAGCGGCGGATGGTCACCTGTTCTGAAGTTTCGTAATCACTGTTTGTTTTTAACCCGAGCGGGCTGACAATTATGCCGTCTCCCGTAAAATCCGAAATCTTCACATTTTCGATCAGCACATTGCTGCTGCCTTCAATACAGATTCCAAACCCCCATTCATGGGTCGACCGCAAAGGGACATTGGTATACGTGTGTTCATCCCGTTCCCCGATGATCCGGCCGCCGGTGATGGTGACATTTTCACGCCTGCCTATATAGAAAGCCGAGTAGCCCCAGGAGCTGTTCGGCGCCACTTTAATCGTGCATTCCGGATCTAAAACGATGGTGAGATGGCTCGGCACGTTAATCCCGGCGTTCCGAAACGGCTGACTTCTGTCCCCGCCAAGCGTGCCGTTGATTTTATACGTTCCGGGCGGAAAAAACACCGTATGACAGCCTTCGCTGACGGCCCTGGCCAAGCATTGGTTGATGGCGCCCGTCACATCGGTTTTTCCGTCCGCCGCCACACCGCAATCCGTAATATCCAATATACGATTCGGCAAGTGATAATCTCCTCCTTCCTCTCTTATTGTCATCTTATTCCGCCATATCCCGCTCCGCCTGTACATACTTTAAATTTTATTAAAAAAGTTTATAAAGATAGTTTAGTCAGATAATATAACAAAATAAGTCATTGGAATCAGGAAAATTCGTCTATATTAAACGTTTTAATATCTTTTCATTCTGGAATTTTTTGAATTCAGTATAAATTATATTGACACAAGTATTATATAAGAATATGATTTTTGTAATACACTTTTTTAAGAAAGGGTTGGCTCAGGTGGCATCTATTGATAAGGAATCTATAACAGAAACTGTGCCGCAACGAGGCTTTTTCGGTCATCCCCGCGGCTTGTTCACACTGTTTTTCACCGAATTTTGGGAGCGTTTCTCCTACTATGGTATGAGAGCCATATTGCTTTACTATTTATACACGGAAGTCGCTCATGGCGGTCTCGGCTTTGATAAAACGACCGCAGTTGCCATCATGTCCATATACGGATCTCTCGTATATATGTCGAGCGTCATCGGCGGATGGCTGGCCGACCGGGTATTCGGCACGGCAAACACCGTATTTTACGGCGGAATTTTAATTATGTTCGGGCACATCGCTCTTGCCTTCCCCGGCAGCACGGCGGCGTTTTTTACCAGCATGGCTCTGATCATTATCGGAACCGGCCTGCTTAAACCAAACGTATCCAGCGTTGTCGGAGATTTATATACGAAGGAAGACGAGCGCCGCGACTCAGGTTTCAGCATCTTTTACATGGGGATCAACCTCGGCGGATTGCTTGCGCCGCTAATTGTCGGAACACTCGGACAGAAGTACAACTACCACTTAGGCTTCGGATGCGCCGCGGCCGGTATGTTCCTCGGACTGATTGTTTTCGCTCTTACGAGAAAGAAATACCTCGGCAAAGCAGGCTCCAATGTACCGAATCCGATTTCTAAATCATCAGTGATCGGCACGGGAATCGGAGTGGTCATCGCAGCAGCCGTTATTATCGTTCTGATTCAAACCGGCTGGCTGACGATCCAGCGTGTGATTGACACCGTCAGTATCCTCGGCATTGTCATTCCGGTTATTTACTTTATCGTGATGTTCACAAGCAAAAAAGCGACGAAAACGGAAAAATCACGGCTTGCGGCTTATGTTCCGCTGTTTATTGCAGCGGCAATGTTCTGGGCGATTCAGGAGCAGGGCGCGACGATTCTTGCTTTATATGCGGATCAGCGCACGAGACTTTCCTTTGCGGGCATGCATCTTGAGTCTTCATGGTTCCAGTCTCTGAACCCGTTATTCATCGTTATTTTCGCGCCGGTGTTCGCATGGATCTGGATGAAGCTCGGCAAACGCCAGCCTTCAACACCGATTAAATTCGCGATCGGCATTATCCTTGCCGGATTATCATTTTTAGTCATGGTGCTTCCGGTTATGGGCGGAAGCGGGGAGCTTGTGAGCCCGCTTTGGCTTGTGCTCAGCTTCCTTTTGGTTGTGCTTGGTGAGCTTTGCCTTTCACCGGTCGGTTTATCCGTCACAACGAAACTTGCGCCTGCAGCTTTCTCAGCGCAGACGATGAGTATGTGGTTTTTAACAAACGCCTGCGGTCAAGCCCTGAACGCAAAAGTAGTCGGTTTGTTTGATAAGATTTCTGAAGCGGCCTACTTCGGCTCAATCGGTCTTGTTTCGATCATTCTCGGTATTATTTTAATTCTTCTGTCTCCCGTCATTAAACGGGCGATGAAAGGCGTACAATAAAAGAAAAGCCTGCGGAATCGTCCGCAGGCTTTTTTTGTGCGTCTATCGTTTTAACTCCTCAAGTGTTTCTCTCCATCTTTTCAGGACAACTTCCGGTTCGTGGAGCTGAATGGCCGGTCCGGATGTCAGATCCGCGTATTTCGCCCGATCTTCCTTGACGGTGATCACGCGGCAGCTGAACCGTTCCCGCTCGTGTTTCGCCTCTTTCAGCGGCGGAAGCGCCTTACATTCCAATGTGACGTAATATGCGGCTCCTCCGTGCCAGGCGATGAAAAGAGCTTGTCCCGAATGCAGAAGGCTTTTTACGGTCGTCGTGTTTTTCCATAAGGCGAGCCGGAGATTTGTTCTGCTCACGGCCGCGATTTCACCGGCGCTGATCATGGCCGCGTGCGGACGGCCTTCTTTTGTCACGGATTGGAGCACAAATGCGTCGTGCTGCTTTTTTTCAAGCTCCGTTCCGTCTAAAAGCGTGTAAAGCGCCTCCGGCAAGTGCTCCGTCAGCATTACGCTTTTCTTTCCGGGACAGCGGGAACATGTGTGGCCGTCTCTGTTTCTTTCGGATCGATTTTAAATGCCGGGTTGAATGCCGCCGGATTCGTGATGCTTTCCGGTTCACAGGATCTCCATGTGAAAAAGCAGGTTTGGCATTGGTATATTTCCCAAGCGCCTTTGACCGGCGATTGGCTGACGGTTTCTCCTTTTTTCGATTCACAGCGCGGGCATGTTTTCATAGTAACCTCATCCTTTCTTATTGATTCATTAAGTCCATCAGTTTTTGTTCCCACTCTTTCGTTGTCAGCGGGGAATCAAGCGGCTGCGAATAATGGCCTCTTGTTTCCGGCGCGACAGGCGTCGTGGCGTCAAGAATCATTTTGTGTGTCATCCCTGCCGGATCAGACCCCGGGTCAAGCGGAAGGACGGACAGATCAGGAATGATGACTGCATCGTGTTTCGGATGCATTTTCGTTGAGAGCGCCCACATGACTTGCGGCAGGTTAAACGGATCGACATCCTCATCCACGACAATGACCATTTTGCAGTAGCCGAGTCCGTGCGGCGTCGTCAGGGCGCGCATGCCGACCGCCTTGGCAAATCCGCCGTAGCGCGTTTTCGTGGAAATAATGGCGATCAGCCCGTGCGTATACATCGCATTCACGGCGACGATTTCGTTCGGATAGGCTTCCTTCAGCTGCTGGTAAAGCGGCACGCACGTATTAATGCCGATCATATAGTCGCACTCCGTCCACGGCATGCCTAAGTATAAATGTTCAAAAATCGGATTGTTTCTATGATATACCCGTTTGATTTTGATGACCGGCATGCTGCGGCCGCCTGAATAATGGCCCGTGAACTCACCGAAAGGTCCTTCGTATTCCCGTTCTCCCGCAAGGATCTCTCCTTCCAGAACGACTTCAGCGCCCCAAGGGATGTCTAAATCAGACAATTTAGATTTAACGATTCTGTAGGGCTCCCCTTGAATCGCGCCGGCCATTTCATACTCGGATTGATCGTATAACAGCGGAGTTGATGCAGCCGTCGTAATCACCGGCTCACAGCCGAGCGCGATCGTAACGGGAAGATTCACGCCGCGTTCTTCAGCTTGGCGAAGATGAATCGCAATATCATGCTGAGGCACGGGCTGAATGCCGAGGCGGTCTTTTCCCTTTACCTGCATTCTGTAAATGCCGACATTCTGCTTGCCGAAATTGTCCGGATCTTCAAGATCGCGGGAAATGACGCACGCTTTATCCAAATAGTAGCCGCCGTCCCCCTGGTTGATTCTGAATAGCGGAAGGATGTCAAAAAGATTGATATCTTCCGTTATTTCATTTTCATGAAACGGCGCGGTTTCTTCCCGTTTGACCGGCACCGGAAATGCATCGTACCGTTTGGCAAACTCAAAGAATTGTTCTTTTACAGGCGTATCTTTCGGCATGCCGAGCATCATCGCGTGATTCGGCCACGAGCCGATGACATTCAGAGCCACCTGCGCATCGTGATGTCCGTAAATATTGTTAAACAAAAGCGCAGGGGTTTTATCCCCGAGATTGCTGGCTGCACGCGCGGCGGCGCCCAGGTCCGGCTCCGGTTTTACCTCTTCGTTGACGGTTAAGAGCTGCCCTTCTTTTTCAAGAGCGGCGAGAAATTCCCTAAAATCCTGATAGGCCATTATCAGATTCCTCCTTTTTGTTTTTCAATTCCGTACCACCGTTTCGCTTCCGGCAGACGGATGCCGAACTGATCGAGCGTCCGGAACACAATATGGTCTATCAATTCATCCATGTCAGCCGGCTTGTTATAGAATGCCGGCATCGGCGGAAGAATGACGGAACCCATTTTTGTAAGCGCTAGCATATTTTCTAAATGGATTTGGCTGAGCGGCGTTTCTCTTGTCAGCAGCACAAGTTTTTTCCGCTCCTTCAGGATGACGTCAGCCGCCCTTGTCAGCAGATTGTCAGCCATTCCGGTGCGGATGCTTGCCAGTGATTTCATACTGCACGGAGCGATGATCATCCCGTCCGTTTCAAACGAGCCGCTTGAAATCGCCGCTGCCTGGTCTTTGTGAGAATACGTATAGGATGCGAGTTTCTCGACATCTTTTAACGTATAATCGGTTTCATGTGTAATGGTGACATTTGCCCAAGGAGAAACGACAAGATGGGTTTCGATCTCCGCGGCTTTTAAATATTCTAAAAGCCTGATCCCGAATATGGCTCCCGTTGCCCCGGTCATTCCGATGACGAGCTTCATATTGACCCCTCCTTTACGCTTGAAATGTGGTGTCAAATCCATCATACTCCTGATATATCCATATGAAAAATATTCGTTAAATCTATGTATCATACCTTAAAGGTATAAAAGAAAGGAGCGCGCATTCTCATGGATATTCGGCAATTGCGTTATTTCATCACCATTGCCCAAGAGCAGAAAATCACGACGGCCGCCAAAAAGCTTCATATGGCACAGCCGCCTTTGAGCCGACAGTTGAAACAGCTCGAAGAAGAATTGGGCGTCATTCTGTTTGACCGCAATAAAAAGAAACAAATGACCCTCACATATGAAGGAAATGTCTTTTTGAAAAGAGCGAAAGAGATTCTTCATAAGTTTGAGGACGCTATAATCGAGGTACAAGAGCTGAAGGAGGAGGTGGCCGGGACACTTGCCGTCGGGTCAACCATTTACTGCGCAGCGCTCATGCTTGAGAAAGTGTCACAGATGAAAGAGCGGTTTCCGCATCTCACCTTTAACATTTGGGAAGATGAGCCCGTCTCACTGCTCGAGCTTCTGGAAACCCGGCAGATTGACGCCGCCGTCACCACCACCTTGATTAAAAACGACGGCATTGAATCGAAGGAGCTTGAAGACATTCCGTGTGTATTGGTGCTGTCCGAGCATTCAAAACGACTGTGCGGAGAAACGATTAAACTGAGTGACATCGCCTCTTTGCCTCTGATCCTTTTGCGCACCGTCAATGGAAGAGGTGTGTATGACCAAGTCCTCCATGTTTGTGAACAGTACAGTCTCGATCTCCAGGTTGTTTGTGAATGCCATGACTCCGCGACGCTCTTGAGCCTCGTATCATCAGGATTCGGTGCCACGATTCTGCCTTTGACGATGATTCCCGTCCATATGCGCTCACATGTCAAAACGGTTATCATCGAAGACAACCCGTTTGTCATGACACCGGCCGTCATCTGGAGAAAAGACAGCTACCTGCCGAAGCCTGTCAGACAGTTTTTGGAATTATTTTGATCCGGAACACGATGAATTCCCGCTTATGAAAACCAATTACTTGACTCATACTAAAAAAAAGTTATCCTTTACAATTGGGAGCTATTTTTTCTCAATAAAACTACTCAGAAAAGTGGGGAATAAAGAAGATGAAAAAAGCATTATTCGCTTTGTTCATGATGGTCAGCATCGCAATGCTTGCAGCCTGCGGAAACTCACAGGACAGCGGATCTAAGTCAAAAGACGGCGATCTTTGGGCTTCTGTCAAGAAAAAAGGCGTACTGACCGTCGGTACAGAAGGAACGTACGAACCGTTTACCTTCCATGATAAAAAGACTGACAAACTGACCGGATATGATGTTGAAGTGATTCAAGAAGTCGCGAAACGCCTCGGTCTGAAAGCTGACTTTAAAGAAACACAATGGGACAGCATGTTTGCCGGTTTAAACGCGAAACGGTTTGACGTCGTCGCCAACCAAGTCGGCAAAACAGGCCGTGAGAACCAATATGATTTTTCTGATAAATACACAACGTCAAATGCAGTCGTCGTGACGAAAAAAGACAGCACGATTGCGAAAGAGGCTGATGTCAAAGGAAAAACAGCGGCTCAGTCATTAACAAGCAATTACAATAAATTAGCGAAAGAAGCCGGCGCGAAAATTGAAGGCGTTGAAGGCATGGCGCAATCCCTTCAGCTCATTCAGCAGGGCCGCGCTGATCTGACTTACAACGATAAGCTTGCCGTACTGAACTACTTAAAAACGTCCGGCAATAAAAACGTGAAAATCGCGTTTGAAGCAGGCCAGCCGCAGCAGACGTATTTCGCATTCCGAAAAGGAAGCGGCGAACTTGTGACTCACGTCAACAAAGCGTTAAAAGAAATGAAAGAGGACGGGACTCTTTCTAAAATAGCTAAAAAATGGTTCGGCGAAGATGTTTCTAAGTAACATGCCGGAGCCCGTGATTGCAACAGCCATTCCGTGGGATTTGGTGCAGCAGTCATTCTGGCCGATTCTTTCCGGGGGAATCTATTATTCGATTCCCCTTACCATTCTTTCCTTTATTTTCGGAATGATCATCGCGCTGATTACGGCGCTCGCCAGAATGTCAAATATGAAACCATTGAGATGGGTGTTCAGCGTATACGTATCAGCGGTGCGCGGCACTCCTCTTCTCGTTCAATTGTTCATCATTTTTTATCTGTTCCCGACATTTAATATTACGCTGGACCCTTTCCCAAGCGCAGTCATCGCGTTTTCATTAAACGTGGGCGCCTATGCTTCTGAAATCATCCGGGCATCTATTTCATCCGTGCCGAAAGGGCAATGGGAAGCCGGTTATACGATCGGCATGACCTATCGCAAGACATTGTTCCGCGTGATCCTGCCGCAGGCGTTTCGCGTGTCCATTCCGCCATTATCAAATACATTTATCAGCCTGATCAAGGATACATCTCTCGCGTCACAGATTCTCGTCGCGGAGCTGTTCAGAAAAGCGCAGGAAATCGGCGCGCAAAACCTTGATCAAATCTTGGTCATCTATATTGAAGCCGCCTTTATTTATTGGATCATCTGCTTCTTGCTGTCAATCGTACAGCATGTGATCGAACGGCGTCTCGACCGTTATGTGGCCAAATAAGGAGGTTTCGATATGCTTTCCGTCAAAGGATTAAATAAATCATTCGGACAGAATGAAATTTTAAAAAAGATAGATATGGAGATAGAAAAAGGGAAAGTCATCGCCATTCTGGGACCGTCCGGTTCTGGAAAAACGACGCTTCTGCGCTGTCTGAACGCGCTTGAGATCCCCAATCGCGGCGAGCTGGCATTCTCCGATTTTTCAATAGATTTCTCTAAAAAAGTGAAGCAGGCTGATATTCTCCGCCTCCGCCGCAAATCAGGCATGGTCTTCCAGGCGTATCATCTGTTTCCTCACCGCACGGCGCTTGAAAACGTCATGGAAGGACCCGTTCAAGTGCAAAAGCGCGACAAGGAGCAAGTCAGAAAAGAAGCGATGGAGCTTCTGGAAAAAGTCGGACTGAAAGACAAAATGGATTTATATCCGTTCCAGCTTTCCGGCGGTCAGCAGCAGCGGGTCGGCATCGCCCGCGCGCTTGCGATTCAGCCCGAGCTGATGCTGTTTGACGAACCGACGTCAGCACTTGATCCGGAGCTGGTCGGCGAGGTGCTCAAAGTGATTAAGGATTTGGCGAACGAAGGCTGGACGATGGTCGTCGTCACCCATGAAATCAAATTCGCGCAGGAAGTGGCTGATGAAGTCATCTTCATTGACGGCGGCGTCATTGTGGAACAAGGACCGCCGGCCCAGATTTTTTCCGCGCCGAAAGAAGAACGCACGCAGCGGTTTTTAAACCGTATACTGAATCCTTTGTAGGAGCCGGAGAAGAAGCGAAACACTGATTTCGCTTCTTCTTTTTTTTGGCGGTTATGCTACAATGACAATTAATGAAATTTTATGAAAGAAGGGACCTCTTTGAAGCGGGAATTCTTGATGCGCTGGACGTTTTATTTTGCCGGTCTGTTGATTTTGTCTTTCGGGGTATCGTTAACCATTAAAGGAAAAGCTCTCGGCATCAGCCCTTGGGATGCCTTTCATTATGGGCTTTTTCAGCATTTCGGGCTATCTGTCGGCCAATGGTCCATCTTGGTCGGCGCGGTCATCGTGGCTTTAACCTGCCTGTTCACGAGGACACTCCCGAAAATCGGCGCTATCTTAAACATGGTGCTGATGGGAATGTTTATTGATTTCTTCTCGTTTCTGCTTCCTGAGGCGCACGCTTTTTCCTTAGCGGCCGTGTTTTTTTCTATCGGATTGCTGCTGATCGGCTGCGGCGTCGGTATTTACGTATCGGCTGGGCTCGGCGCGGGCCCCCGGGACTCTCTGATGATGCTGATATCTGAAAAAACGGGCTGGAACGTGCAATGGGTGCGGAACGGCATTGAGCTGACGATTCTTGCCGCAGCCTGGGTGATGGGCGGACCGATCGGCGCCGGAACCATTATTACGGCTGTTTTGACGGGGCTGATTCTGCGTTTTTCTTTGCCGCAGTCCTCTAAACTGTTAACATACGCGATCTCCGGGCGGGCAACGTCCGTGCATTAAAAACAAAGCCGAAACGGTTTTGTTTTTTTATTTTCGGACAGCTTTCGTTTGATATGATAGGATGGTTTTGACAATATTTTCAGACGGAGGATCTGGACATGAAGATTTACGGAGTATATATGGACCGCCCGCTTTCTGCAGGGGAAGAGGATCGGATGATGACGGCCGTGTCCGCTGAAAAGCGGGAAAAATGCCGGCGCTTTTACCATAAGGAGGATGCTCACCGCACCTTGATCGGCGACATGCTGATCCGCACCGCTGCGGCGAAAGCTTACGGACTTGATCCGGCCGCGATTTCATTCAGCGTCCAGGAATACGGAAAGCCGTACATACCCGCGCTTCCGGACATGCACTTTAATATTTCCCACTCCGGGCGCTGGATCGTGTGTGCCGTTGATTCAAAACCGATCGGCATTGATATTGAAAAAATGAAGCCCGGCACGATTGATATCGCCAAACGTTTTTTTTCGCCGACGGAATACAGTGATCTGCAAGCGAAACACCCCGATCAGCAGACCGATTATTTTTACCACCTGTGGTCGATGAAAGAAAGCTTTATCAAGCAGGCCGGAAAAGGGCTTTCCCTGCCGCTTGATTCATTCAGCGTCCGCCTCAAAGACGACGGCCATGTGTCCATTGAGCTCCCGGACGGACATGAACCATGTTTCATCCGCACATATGATGCGGACGAGGAATATAAGCTGGCCGTTTGTGCGGCGCATCCCGATTTTTGTGACGGGATTGCGATGAAAACGTATGAAGAGCTGCTGTAAGCATAGAAAAAGGAGGGTCTCCCCCTCCTTTTTTGTCAGCTTGATATTTCCGCCTGTTTCTGCAGCTGCTTTGCTTCTTGATAAATTTCTTCGAACAGATCCGCGATGTGTTCTTCTTCAACACATGAAAATGCGATTCGCAAATCGGTTTCATTAATGGATATCGTCCCGATTCCTCTCTTTTCAAGCAACGACACTCTCAATTCGCCGGCGTTTATGTCTTTCAGCCGGACACACATGAAATAACCCGAGTTAAACGGATAAGGTGTCCATACGTCTTCATAGTGCTTGTTTTCTGCAAGAACGGCTTTCACTTTGTCAGCCCGTTTTTTCATGATGTTATATTTCAGCGATTTTTCTTTCTCGTATTCCGGTGACTGCATCGCCCGCAGCATAAACGTTTGGGACGGATGCGGGGCGCTTGAAATCGTTCCCCTGATAATCCCTTTTGTTTTTTCCTCGAGCACGCGCAGCGCTTTTTCGCTTTTTGTGCTGTACGTAATAAAACCGACGCGGAAGCCCCACGCGTAATTTTCCTTCGTCGCGCCGTCTATTTTCACGCAAAGCACCCGGTCGTGCACTTGGGCGAGTTTGCTGAAGATGGATTCCTGAATGGCTGTTTCATCGTAAAACAGATTGTAATACGCATCGTCTACGAGCACGACAATCTCTTTGCCGGCCTCCGCCGCCTCCAGGATCACGCTGACGATTTCTGCCGCTTCCTCTTCTCCCGGCGTATAGCCTGTCGGATTATTCGGGAAATTCAGCACGACAATCGCCTTTTCTTCCTGCTTTTTCAGCAGCTCGGACAGCCCCGCCGCATTAAAACGCCCATCCTGCTGAAAAAGCGGGTACGTCTCAATGGATGCCTTGCGCCGGACACCGAAAATGAAATTGTAATTTCCCCAATATTTATCAGGCAGAAGCAGCGCATCCCCTTCATTGACGAACAAGTCGGCGGCAATGCTCAGCCCGTGTGTTAAAGCGTTTGTCACGATCGGCGTGCTGATATCTTTGCCGGCTAATGAAGGATTTTCGAGACGCATTTTTTTCAGCCATTCCTGTCTGAGCGGCTCTTTTCCCTGCGGCGGAGCATAATCGTAGATATCATCGGGGTTATAGGCGGACAATGTCTCTTGAATATGGGAAAAGTGCATGGACTCGCCTTGTGAGGTGGCAATCCCGATCGTGGCATTATACTTTCCGGCCTTGGCTTTCGCTTCCGCCGATTGTGTCAGCACCCCTTTCGGATAAAACAACTCTCTGCCCAAATCAGAAAGCATATGAAGCACGTGCGGGTTTTCTTCAGATAATGTTCTGTTCAGCTCTTTTGCTGCATCATTCATGTACGACAATCCCTTCAAAATTATATTCCATCAAATCATAACATAAAATTTTTGATAAATGAGAAAACTCACGGGCAGATTTTGTTACAAAAAACAGACAGCGAATGCTGTCTGTCATCTCCTATAACAATTGGCCTGCAGTGCTCCTGTTAATAATCTCATATATTCGTTCCGCCACTTTTTCAGTTTCACTTAATATGAACATGTGGCCGTCCGAAAACTCATGAAATACGGGATTGTCGGCCCATTTTTTCCATCCGTCCGCATCTTTGATACATTTTTTATCTTTCCGCCCGTTAAAAATATGGACGGGTGATTGAATCATGTGAGAATCAGACGGACGGAAGCTTTCAAGCGCGCGGTAGTCGGATCTGAAAGAAGGCAGGAAAAATGACATGACCTCCTTATTCTCCACTAACTCCTGCGGCATTCCGCCCAGCTCGATAATATGGGCGAGAAATTTTTCATCATCAAGATGAGACACTTTTTTCCTTTCAATATGCGGCGGCTGAATGGCTGAGATGATCACGGCCTGCGGGTAAATCCCCTCCCGCTCCAGCTTTTGAGCCAGCCTGAAAGCGACCATGCCTCCCATACTGTGGCCGAACAGGACAAACGGGCGGTCAGGATGGAGATTCAACTCCTGCTTGTACAAGCTGACAAGCTGTTCAAAATCTTCAACGGGGGACATTTGATTTGTTCCGTGTCCCGGCGGTTCCGCGGCGAGCATCTCACACTCACCTTGAAGATAGGTGTGGAGCGGGCGGAATGATGCGGAATAGCCTCCTGCGAACGGAAAACAGATGAGCTGCGTTTTTTCTGTGGTATCGAACGATTTAAAGAGCTGGACCATTAGCGGGCTTCCTCCTTTTCTATCGTGAAGCTGTCAGCTTCGGATGTTCCTTCCTTAGGAATTCGAGCAAATATGCCGCATTCCTTTCGAGACATTCTCCCTGAAGCATTTCTGCGTGACTGCCGCAGCCTTTTTTCACACGGTATTCACCTGTCGTGGCTTCCTCCCACGAAGCGAGCCACGGCGGCATCGCAAAGTCCGGTTCTGACGTTAATAGATCTATATCCGCATTGACCGTGCCGGTGCTGACGGTATGCACGAAATAAGAATAAAACGCGTTTGTTTTTTTGGCGAGACCTTCTTTGACGGTTTCGTCATTCAGCGCTTCGTTATCCCGGTTTACCTTCATCAGCGCCTGGACATCGCTTTCTACGGTGCGGCCTTCCAAGTCGCTGACGCCTTGTTTTTTATAAGAATCAACCATGATCAGCCGCTCCACTTTACGTCCTTCGGCTTCAAGCCGTTTGGCCGTTTCAAAGGCGAGCGTGCAGCCTGCCGAGTATCCGAACAGCTTGACCGGTCCTTCCGGCTGGAGCTGATTGATCAGCTCTGTGTAGCGTTCGATGCGGTTGTCTTCCTCGATAAAATCAAACGCACAGATTCTATAGCCGGACAGCTGTTTTGCCAGCGGCTGGTACATCAGCCCGTAACCGAGAACCGGCGGGAACGCAAACAGTGTGTCAGACTGATTTTTATTCATGATGGTGAGATCTTTCATTCCTTTTTCTTCACCGTGAAGCAGATAACCGGCAATGTCTGCGATTGTCGTCGCTTCGAATAACAGCTGCACCGGGATGTCCGTACCGAGCTCTTTTTTAATGCGCGACGCTGCCGTCATCGCTTTTAAGGAATGGCCTCCGAGCGCGAAGAAATCATCATGAATCCCGATCTGCTGTCTGCCGAGAATCTCGGACCAGATGTGTGCAATCGTTTCTTCCGTCGCGTTTCGAGGCCCGATCCATTCTTTCGCCGCCTGAGCCTGATCCGGTTTCGGCAGCTGCCGTTTATTGACCTTCCCGTTTGTCGTTAAAGGAAGCTCTTCTAAGAAAGTAAAGGTTTGCGGCACCATGTAAGCAGGAAGCTGTTTTTTCAAGTGCCTCTTTACGTCTTCAGCTGAAAGCGGCGTCCGGTTCACGAGATAGGCGTTGATTGATGCATCTCCGGACTCATGGCGGTCTGCAACAACGACCGCATCTTTCACACCCGGGTATTCCTGAAGCTGCTTTTCGATTTCTTCAAGTTCAATCCGGTGACCGCGTATTTTGACCTGGTCGTCAATACGCCCGGCGTATTCAATTGTTCCATCCGGCAGCCAGCGTGCTAAATCCCCTGTGCGGTAAAGCGTTTCTCCCGGCTTGAACGGATTTGGGATAAACGTTTGCTTCGTCAGGTCGTGACGGTTCAGATACCCTTTTGATACACCCATTCCGCTGATGCACAGTTCACCGACAGCTCCGAACGGCTGAAGCTGGTTTTGCCCGTTAAGAATATAAATACTTGCATTGCTGATCGGCTTTCCGATCGGCAATGAGGAAATGGAATCCGGTATATCATGCACGATGTGAGCTGTCGCAAACACCGTTCCCTCAGTCGGCCCGTAGCAATTAATCAGCTTGCCAGGCCCCATGATCTCAAGCGCCTTTCTGACGTGAGGCACAGACGCGCGCTCACCCCCGAATAACACACAGCGGAGCCCCTTCAGCCACTCCTCTCCCGCATCGGTGAGAAGATTAAAAAGTGCGGTTGTCGCAAACATGACATTGACATTCTCCTGCCGGATCAGATCAGTGAGCCGTTCTGTATCAAGCAGTGTATGTTCATCTGCGATAATGAGCCGTGCCGCATTCAGTATTGATGCGTAGAAATCAAAAGTAAATGCGTCAAAGGCGTAATTCGAAACAGATAAGAACGTATCTTGTTCAGAAAATGCCATATAGTCTACATGCTTGACCAATCCTTGTATATTGGCATGAGTGGTGATATTGCCCTTCGGCTTTCCGGTTGTGCCGGACGTATACATAATATACGCCGGATCATCGGGATCAATTACGGCTGCAGGATCGCTTGCCTGTTCCTCAAACCGTGCTTGATCATCGATGATGAGTGTTGTTCCTGTATACGGCAGCTGAGCCGCTTTTTCTTTCATCTCCTGATGTGTCAGCAGACAGGCTGCCGCACTGTCAGTCAGCATGTACGAGATTCGGTCCTCCGGCAGCTTCGGATCAACCGGCAGATAAGCCGCTCCTGCTTTTAATACGCCGAGAATGCCGATCACCAGTTCAAGCGAGCGCTTCGTGTACAACGCGACAACGGTGTCTTTACCCGCACCTTGCTTTTGCAAACGGTGCGCAAGACGGTTCGCTTCCTCATCTAATTCGCGATAGGAAAGAGTCTGGCCGGAATACGTAAGCGCCGGTGCATCAGGATTTACATTCACCGCTTCCTTGAACCAATCCGTCAGAGGCTTCGCCTGATGAGTCTCAGCCGGCGGGTTTAAGCCGGTAAGCAGAAGCTCTCTTTCCTTTTCATCAACAAGTCTGATCGTATTGACAGGGTGATCCGGCTTCTGGATGAGCTGCTGAATCGCTGTGAGAAGCTGAGATTTTAAGCGCAGGATAAACGCCTCATCAAACACATTCCCGTTATAGGCAAGCTTAATCAGCATCTCATCACCTGGAGAAGCCATCAGGTTGAGATCATAATTCGATTTCTCAAAAACATGGACGTCCTCCATATCAAAGCCGTTTTCACTGTTCTCTTCTTTTTTTGCATCCTGAAGCGGATAATTTTCAAACACAATAATATGATCAATCAGCTTTGGCTGATCGGCCTGGCTTTGGATGTCATAGAGCGGCACATATTGATGAGGCTCAGACTGCAGCGATTGCTCCTGCAGCTGCTTGAGCAAGCCGTTAAATGTGGTATCCTCAGACAGCTTCACCCGCCTCGGGACAGCATTGATAAACAGCCCGACCATATGTTCAACGCCTTTGATTTCTGCGGGACGCCCGGAAACGACTGTGCCGAAGATCAAATCGCCGGACTGCTGGTAGCGGCTGATTAATACACTCCAAACCGCCTGCAGCGCCGTACTCAAAGTGGTATGCTGCGATTTTGCAAGCTCGGTAAATGCTTTTGTTTCCGCCTCCGGCAGTGAGAAGAGCAGCTCTTTCGGCTCATAGCCGTCCTTTTGTTTCTTTCTTTGCTCCGCAAATGTCGTTTGTCCTTCAAAATCTTCTAAGTACCCGCGCCAGTAATGCAGTGATGCTTGTTTATCCTGCTTTTCAAGCCACTTGATATAGTCTTTATACGGTTTGACCGGCGGCAGGCTGTACGGCTTTTGTTCGCGCAGGGCATTGTACACCTTAAACAGATCCTGCACGACGATGCCGAAGCACCAGCCGTCCAAAATGATGTGGTGGTAGCTCCACACCCATTCAAAGCTTTCTTCCGCTTTTTTGAATATGGCCGCCCGCATCGGAATATCCCGCGTCAAATCAAAGCCCTTGATCTTATCCTGTTCTTTGTATTCATTAATTTTGGATGCTTGCTCGCTGCCCGTTAAGTGTGTCAGATCGATTTCTTCTATCTGAAACTGCCGTTTTTTCAATACGACTTGGACCGGCCTTTTTACTTTTTCGTGAATGAACACGGTACGAAATACATCGTACCGGTCCATGATCACATTCATGCTTTCTTCAAGGCATTTAATATTCAAGCTGCCTTTTACTTTCATTGTCATTTGTTCGATGTAAAAGCTTTGGCCGGGATTCAGGAGAGTATGAAACAGCATTCCCTCCTGCATCGGCGACAAATAATACATGTCCTGAACTTGATCTTTTTTGAACTGGCTCATCTGCTCCGCTCCCCCCTTCTGTTAACTGTTTTTGTCACGTTAAATTCTCCTCAAGCATGTCAAAGATGTCTCCCATTTCATCCATCTCAAGATCCTGCGCGCTGAAATCGCTCGGCGTAAATTCTTTCTCCTCTTTGGCCGTGCAATGGCGGATGATCATTAAAAGATTGTCTTTAAACCGCTGCATCTGTGTTTCGACGGTGCTTCTTTCATATTCTTCCTGATTGTATGAGCAGGAAATGACGAAGCGGCCGCCTGTAACCATCCCGCTGAAGCTCAGTGCGTATAACGCCTCTGACTCTTCGCTGACTTGACGTCCCATATCATATGGAGACGGCTCAAACCATTCCGTTTTCACTTCATTGTCAAACTGCCCCAAGTAGTTAAAACTGATTTCAGGCGTGACGCCTTTTTCTGTTTCATCGGATGACAGATACCGGAGAATCCCGTATCCTACACCTTTATCAGGAACGCGCCGCACTGTCTCTTTTACCGTTTTAATGACGGAAGAGACGCCGTCTTCCTTGCTGATCTGCAGAATCAACGGATATTGGGCCGTAAACCAGCCGACCGTCCGTGAAATATTGACATTCGGTATGATTTCTTCCCGGCCGTGTCCTTCTAAGTTGATGCCGACTTTTCCGTTTTCCGTCCATTCACCGATCGTTAAGCCGAGCGCGCTGAGCAGAATGTCGTTGATTTCCGTTCCGTACGGATGATGAACATCTGTCAGCAGCTGTGCCGTTTCTTCCTCAGTTAATTCACATTTCACGGCCGCCGTATGTTTGACGAGCCGTTTGTCCGGATCATGGTCTTTCGGCAGCGGCCGGAGTTCTTCCGCATCTGCCTGCGCCCAATAAGCCGCCTGCTTTTTCAGCTCTTCTGATTGCGCAAACGTGTTCAGCGCCTCCGCCCAATCTTTAAAGGAGTGGGTTTTTTGCGGGAGAACGATGCTGTTTTGCTGCTGCGCCTGTTTATAACCTGAAGCGAAATCCTCCAACAGAATTCTCCATGAAACCCCGTCCACGACGAGATGGTGAACCGCGATTAACAGATGATCGCCTTGTTCTGTCCGGTATTGCTCCGCTTTTAACAGCGGGCCGTTCTCCAGATCAAAACTTCCCTGAAGATGATCGGCAAGCCGCTGAATCTGGCTTTTCAGCATATCCTCGTCCGTTCCGTACAGATCAACGATTTCAAAGCTTGCCTTGCATTCTGTGACAGGGAGGTATGTCTGAATGATGCCTTCCCTTGCTTCACGGTAAACCATGCGGAGCGCATCATGGTGTTCAATCAATGCTTGCAGGGTTTTTTCCACCAGGTCCGGATCAAAGCCGTCTTTCGCATGAAGCATGACGGATTGGTTCCAGTGGTGTTTGTCGGTGAAGTTTTTCTCAAAGAACCAGCGCTGGATCGGCGTTAAGTCCGCTTCGCCTTCGACAGGTCCCTGGTCGGCCTGCTTGCCTTCCGTCCGCTCCACGTAAGAGACGAGCTCTTCAATGGTCGGATGCTGGAAGAGATCTTTCATCTCCAGCTTGTAGCCGTGCTGATTCAGACGGCTCGCCATTTGAATGCCTTTGATCGAGTCGCCGCCGAGCGTGAAGAAATTATCGCTTACGCCGATCTGATCAAGACCGAGCACTTCGTGCCAAATGTCAGAAAGCAGCGTCTCCATCTCCGTTTCCGGCGCTTTGTAAGCGGCGCTTCCCGCTTCAATGTCCGGTTCCGGCAGGGCTTTTTTGTCAATCTTTCCGTTTGCGGTGACCGGAAGCTCGTCCATCTCCACCCAGAACGCCGGCACCATGTAGTCAGGCAGCGTGTCTTTCAGCGCGGCTTTGAGCGCTTCAATATCGTCCTGCCGAGGCGCGACATAGGCGCAAAGCGCGGTGTTGCCCGCTTTGTCTTCCACAGCCGTCACCGCTGCGTCATGAACGTCCGCAAGCTGGGCGAGGCGGACTTCGATTTCTGAAAGCTCGATCCGGTAGCCCCGCACTTTGACCTGCTGGTCGATACGGCCGATGTATTCGATGCCGCTCTGCGCGTTCCATTTGACGAGGTCGCCGGTCCGGTACATGCGCTCGCCGGGCACGAACGGATCTGCGGTAAACCGCTTCGCCGTTTCTTCTTCACGGTTCAGGTATCCGCGTGCCAGACCGCGGCCGGCCACGCACAATTCACCGGCAATGCCTTCCGGCTGCACCTGATAGCCGTCGCCGAGAATATAAGCTCTCGTATTGGCAATCGCCCGTCCGATCGAAAGCGATCCTTCCTCAGGATTGATGACGCCGCTTGTCGCGACGACGGTGTTTTCCGTCGGGCCGTAGTTGTTGACGATCGTGTACGGCTGTTTCACCGCCCGCTTCAGCTTGTCGCCGCCGACGAGAAGCATGCGGAGAGAGGTATTTTCCAGCTCCATAAATTGTTCGGCCAGCTGCGTCGGCAGGAAGGTGATGGTCACGCCGTTCTCCTCGAAATAGTGATTTAAGCGGGTGATATCCAGCCGGATCGCCTCGTCAATGACGTGAAGCTCCGCGCCGATGGTCCATGTCGGGAACATCTCCCAGATGGAGGCGTCAAAACCGAAGCCCGCGTATTTGGCGCTTTTATCATCCGCCGTCATGGCGAATGCGTCGTGGTGCCAGAAGCACAGGTTCACAAGCGCATGGTGTTCGACCATGACACCCTTCGGCTGTCCGGTCGTTCCTGACGTGTAAATCATATAAGCGAGATGATCCGCCGTTGTTTCCGTCTGCGGGTTCGCTTCATCGTTTTCATCAAGCGGCAGGCTCAGAATGGAGCGTCCGCCGTCAAGCAGAATCGTTTCTCCTTTGTAGCCATCCGGCACGTCCAGCGCTTCCTGTGTGAGAAGCAGCTTGGCGCCGCTGTCCTGCAGAATGTAGCTGATGCGCTCTTCCGGGTAGTCGGGGTCAATCGGCACAAATGCCGCGCCCGCTTTTAAGACGCCGAGTACGCCCGCGGCCATTTCCAAGGACGGTTTCGTTAAAATGCCGACACGTTCGTCAGCCGTGACACCGCAATCCATAAGAATGCGCGCGATCCGGTTCGCCCTTGCGTTCAGCTCGCCGTACGTCCATTTCGCGCCGTTGTATGCCGCGGCCGGCCGGTTCGCGTAGCGGGCGGCCGTTTCTTCAAAGAGACGATGAACCGTTTTGTCCCGCGGCACAGAAATTGTTTTTCCTTTCCATGCGTCAAGAAGGGCTTGTTTTTCAGCATCGCTGATCAGTGAAATCTCAGGCAGCTTTCTGTCCGGGCTTTCCGCCGCTTGCTTCAGAATCCGCAGGAACCCGGCGCTCCACTTTTCAATGGTTTCTTTTTTAAACAGATCAGTCGCATATTCAAACTGAAGGCCGAGACCTTCTTGATCCGTAAAGCCGCCGAGTGTCAGATCGAATTTCGCCGTGCCTTGGTTTGACTCATACGGAGTGATGCGCAGGTTCTCCAGTTCCAGTGTTTCTTTATCCGGATCTTCTGTCGTCACCATCACCTGGAACAACGGGTTGCGGCTCATATCTCTCGGCAGGTCAAGCTTTCCGATCAGATCCTCAAACGGATAATCCTGATGCGCCAGCGCGTCGAGATTGGTTTGTTTCACCCGTTCGAGCAGCCCGGCGAAGGTCTGCTCTTTTCGCGTTTCATTGCGAAGCGCAAGCGTATTGACAAACATCCCCGGCATTTCCTGAACTTCGGCGCTCGTTCTTCCGGCGGTCACCGAGCCGATAATGATATCGCGCTGTCCCGTGATTTTGCTCAAAAAGACATGGAACGCGGCGTGAAGCACCATATGAAGAGTCGCTCCCGATGATTCCATTAATTCACGCACCGCTTTTTCCGTTTCACGCCCCGCTCTGAAACGGACGGATTGTCCTTTAAAACTTTGAACCGGCGGACGGGGAAAATCGGTCGGCAGATTCAATTCAGGAAGCTCGCCGGAAAATGCGGAGAGCCAATAACGCTCATGGTCTTTCATCCGTTCGGCCTGCCCGGGTTCATTCTGCCAGACGGCGAAGTCTTTATAGTGCAGGTTCGGCGACGGCAGACTTCCGCCTTTGTAAAGGTGAGCGAGCTCTTTGACCAGCATGCTTCTGGACACGCCGTCGGCAATAATATGATGCATATCCAGCAGCAGCAGGTGTTTCTTTTCATTCAGTCTGACAAGAGCGGCCCGAATGAGCGGAGCCGCGCTCAGATCAAACGGCTTAATGAATGCCTGAATGATAAGATCCGCTTTCTCCTCGTCCGCTGCTTCAAAAATGTGCAGGTCAATGTCAGCCTGTTCTGCGATCTTCTGCATCGGCTGGCCTTTTTGATCGATAAAGGACGTCCGCAAAGATTCGTGGCGATTGATCATCTGATTGAGCGCTTCCTGAAGCCTTGAAATATTGACTTCTCCTTCCATCAGAAGAACGGACGGCATATTATAGCTGATTGTCTCCCGGTCAAGCTGGTTCAGGACGTACATCCGTTTTTGGGCGGATGATAACGGGTACGCGTCTGCACTGTCTGCCGGTGTGATCATCCGATATCCCTCAGATACCGCCGATTTTTCGATATATGCGGCAAGCAGGCGGACAGTCGGCTGTTCGAACAGCGCTTTTAACGGAACCGTTTTGTCCAGTTCAGCCTGAATATTGGCGAGGAGCATCATGCCTTTTAAAGAGTGCCCGCCGTAATCGAAGAAATTATCGTCGATGCCGAGCGTATCCGTACCGAGTGTCTGTTTCCAAATGCGGCACAGCTTTTCCTCCAATTCCGTTTCCGGCAAGGCTGAAGCTGTTTGCGCCGTTTGGCTGACGCCCGGTTTCGGGAGGGCGTTTTTATCGGTTTTTCCGTTGGCTGTGAGCGGAATGCGGTCTACCTGCACGAAATAAGCCGGAAGCATATGAGACGGCAGTGTTTCGGAAAGCCGTTTGCGAAGCTCAGAGCCTTTCAGCCCACTGTCGGCTTTATAGTACGCGCACAGTTCCGGCAGCCCGCCTTCGCTGACTGCGAGAACGACCGCCTCCTGAATGCCGTTTACGCTTAACAGCACGGTTTCAACCTCTTTTAATTCAATGCGGTAGCCCCGGATTTTCACCTGATCATCCGCACGGCCGATAAATTCAATCGTCCCGTCAGGAAGCCTGCGGACGACATCTCCCGTTTTGTACATCAGGCTGTCCGGTGAAAAAGGATTTGAGAGAAATTTCTCCGCCGTCAGCTGCGGACGGTGAAGATATCCTCTGGCAAGCCCCTTCCCGGTAATATAAAGCTCGCCGCTTGCGCCCGGAGGAACGAGCTGCATTGCTCCGTCCAATACAAGCGCGCCGGTATTTGCGATCGGGCGGCCAATGACGGGACGCTGCTCATATTGATCAAGACGCTCCATATTGATCCGTTCCGCAATGGCGCCGATCGTCGTTTCCGTCGGCCCGTAGTGATTGATGAAGTCGGTATGGGCGTATACGTCATGAAACTTGCGGACATCGGACGTGATGATCTTTTCTCCGCCGAGCACCACTAAACGAAGCGGGCTGAAACGGCGTTCTGACGTAAAACGGGCTGTGTTGACGATCATATGGAACAATGACGGCGTCAGTTTCATATACGTAATGCCGTTTTTCTGTATATACTCACCAAGCTGATCAGGTGCGGTGTACGTCTCTTTCGGCACAATGTGCAGCTCGCCGCCCGCCTGAAGAATCGGGAATATGGCCGTATAGCCGAGATCAAATGCGTAAGAAGACAGCAGCACGGATTTGTCAGCTTCGGTCAAACCGGCTTCACGGCTGAACCATGTAACATAATTGATTAGATTGCGGTGCTCCAGCTGGACGCCTTTCGGTTTGCCCGTTGTTCCCGAGGTATAAATGATATAGGCAAGCCGGTCGGCGCCGGACTCCGTTTCAAGCCGGTCGGCGCTTTCGTTCTGCCATTCTCCGTCTTCCATTACGACCGTTTTTCCTTTATAAACGGCGGCCGCGGTCATGTTTCTCTCATTGACGACCAGAAGCTTCGTTCCGCTGTCTTCGAGAGAGTAGCGGATTCTCTCTTCAGGAGTCTCCGGATCAATCGGGAGAAATGCCGCTCCGGCTTTCATGACGCCGAGAATCGCGGTAATCAAGTCGGCCGAACGATCCATCATAATGGCCACGATGTCCTCACTGCCCGTTCCGCAAGCCTGAAGGTGTCGGGCAAACCGGTTCGAGCGTTCATCAAGCTCACGATATGTCAGACTTGTTCCGCCCGCAACCGCCGTGAGATCAGGCGTTTTCTGCGCTTGCCGTTCAAACAGCGAAACAAAAGTGCCCTCAGGCAGATCCGCTTCCGTCCGTTTTTCATCAGAAAGGAGCGCTTCCCGCTCAGGAGCGGACAGCAGGCTTGCGTCGGCCAGCTGAATTTCCGGATTTTCGGCGCAGGCTTTAATCAGATTGACAAAATGAGCGCTCCAGCGGCGGATGGTTTCGTCCGCAAATAAGGCTTTCGCGTAATCAAAGCTCAATCCGACCTCTTCTCCGCGCTCAGCCGCTTCTAAGGAAAGATCAAATTTAGCGACATGATGATGCATGGAGTAAGAAGAAATCTCCAAATCTCCGAGCCGCAGGGCCGGGATCTCCATGTTCTGCATATTAAATAACACGCTGAACAGCGGACTCCGGCTTGTGTCCCTCGTTAACGGCAGTTTTTCAATTAATTCTTCAAGCGGATAGCTTTGATGCTCAAAAGCTTGAAGGCTCGCCGTTTTCACTTCATCCAGAAATTGCTTGAACGTTTTTTTGCCGGCAGGATGCGACCGAAGCGCCACGGTGTTGACAAACATGCCCGGCACGTCTTGGAGATCAGGATGCTGTCTTCCGGCCGCCGGAGACCCGACTATGATGTCTTCCTGCCCCGAATATTTGGACAGCAGCACTTGAAAAGCGGCTAACAAGAACATGTACATCGTCGTATCCGTATCAGCCAGCAGCTTCTTAATCTGCGCCGTCACCTGTTTATCAAGCCCGAAGATGACGCGTTCCCCTTCAAAACTGCGCTCGGCAGGACGCGGGAAATCAAGCGGCAGATCCAGCACCGGCAGATCGCCTTTGAACGTATCAAGCCAGTAGGCTTCGTGCTGATCGAGATTTGCTTTTTCACGCCGCCAGACTGAAAAATCCTTATAATGAATCTTTGGCAGATCAAGCTCCGTGCCTTGATAAAGCTTCGCAAGATCACCGATGAAAATGCCCATTGAGCTTCCGTCCGTAATAATGTGGTGCATGTCAATCAGCAGAAGATGCCGGTCTTCTTCAAGCCGGATCAGCTTCGAACGGACCAGCGGCGCATGATTGAGCGCAAACGGCCTGATAAAGGCTTTTGTCAGCTCTTCTGCATCTTCTTCCCGGCCCTCGGCGGTTTCAAGCTCAAACGACACATTTTTATGAATGGTCTGCACGACTTTTCCATCTGCCATGTCAAACGACGTACGCAGTGTCTCATGACGGTTGATTAATGCCTGCATGGCCTCTTCAAGACGCTTTTTGTCTACTGATCCTTCCAGCAGAAGTACAGCAGGGACGTTGTAGCTCGTGCTGGCCTGTCCGAGCTGATTAAGGATATACATCCTGCGCTGTGCTGAGGAAACAGGATAATGCTTCTGATAAGGCGCTTGTCGGATCGGTTCAAACTGCTGTTCCTCCTCGCTCTCATGCTCCAAATAATGCGCAAGCTCCTGAATGGTCGGCTTTTCAAATAACACTTTAATCGGCACTTCTTTTTGAAAGTGCTCCTGGATTTTAGCGGTCATCATCATAGCTTTTAAAGAATGTCCGCCAATCGTGAAGAAATTGTCAGTCACACCCGCTTTTACACCGAGAATGCCTTCCCAAATGTCCGCGAGTTTCTGCTCCGCTTCCGTTTTCGGCGCTTCGTATTCTTTTTGAACGGCTTCAGCCTGAGGCTCAGGCAGCGCTTTTTTATCAATCTTTCCGTTCGCCGTCAGCGGAAACTGATTCATCTGGATGAAGTGCGCGGGAATCATGTATTCCGGAAGTGATTCCGAAAGCGTTTTGCGCAGGTCTTCCGGTGAAAGGTCCCGGTCTGCGGTAAAGTAAGCGCAGATTTCATTTTCATCCGCTTTATTTTTCCGGATCACAGCCGCAGATTCCGTCACATTCTCCGCCTGGCTGATTTTCGCCTCGATTTCGCCGAGCTCGATTCTGAAACCGCGGACCTTTACTTGGTTGTCAATTCTGCCGAGAAACTCGATCGTGCCGTCCGGAAGCCACTTCGCCAAGTCCCCCGTCCGGTATATCATTTCATCCGGTCTGAACGGATCGCGGACAAACTGCTTCTCCGTTAATTCAGGCAGATTCACATAGCCTCTTGCCACTCCGCTTCCGCCGACGCACAGCTCACCGGGCGCGCCGATCGGCTGGAGGTTGCGGTTTTCGTCCATAATGTACGCAGTGGAATTTCCGATCGGCTTCCCGATCGGGATCGAGCCGTCGTAGTCCTGATCAATGAGAAAACTCGTCGAAAACGTCGTATTCTCCGTCGGCCCGTAGCCGTTCCAAAGCGACAGCTCCGGTGATGCCTTCCTCACTTTGCTGACGATATGCGGCACAAGCGCGTCACCGCCGATGATGAGGTGCCGGAGCGTGTTAAACATGCCGGCATCCTTTTGGGCAAGCTGATTAAACAGCGGAGACGTCAGCCACATGGTCGTGATCCGCTGCTCTTTCAGAAATTGGGCGAAGCGTCCGGCGTCAAGCAGCGTCTCTTTTTTCACCGGGTGCAATGCCGCTCCGTTCAGCAATGCGCCGAAGACTTCGAAGGTTCCGGCATCAAAGCTGACGGCTCCCGTTTGCGCCATCCGGTCTTCTTCATGAACCGGCACGTAATTCGAATGTTTGACGAGCCTGATGATATTTCTGTGTTCAATCATGACGCCTTTCGGTTTTCCGGTCGACCCGGATGTATACATGATATACGCCAAGTCGTTGCCGCCGGCCGGAAGATTCAAGTCTGTTCCGCTTACCGTTTCATCCTCGCTTTCATCCAGCATGACAATCGGGACTTGCAATGTGCCCGCTTGTTCTTGATAGTCCTGAACTGTCAGCACAAGCCGAATCGAGCTGTCTTCCGCCATAAAGCGGAGACGGTCCTCCGGAAAAGCCGGATCAATCGGCACATAGGCGCCGCCTGCTTTTAGGACGGCAAGCATTCCGATAACGGTTTCCGCAGACCGGTCGTTCATAATAGCGGCGGTCCGGCCTTTTTCCAGCCCGCTCTTCACAAGGTGTCTCGCCAGGCGGTTGGCCGCTTCGTTCACTTCACGGTAGGTCCATTCGCGTCCCGCTTCTTTTATCGCGATGCTTGCAGGCGTCCGGTTTGCCTGTGCTTCAAACAAACGGTGAACGGCCTCCTCTTCCGGAAGCGCCGTTTTTGTATCATTGAATATCTCAACAATCTGCCGCTCTTCTTCGCCTGAAACAAGGCCGAGTTCCCGCACGGGCGCATCAGGCGTTCCGACCGCCGCTTTCATCATGCGGGTCAGATGATGCGCCGTTCGTTCGATGGCATCATGAGCGAAAGCCGCTCCGTTGTATTTGATTTTGACAGTCCACGTTTTTCCCGGATACACGATGAGATTGAAATCAAAGCTCGTCTGCTCAAAAGCATGTTCAACTTTAATGGAAAAGCCGAGTCTTTCCTCCATGCCCCCGTTTTCCAGCTCTTTGTCCAGCGGATAGTTTTCAAACGCGACCAAATGATTCAAGAGGCTGCCGTCCAGAGCGGAGCGCTTTTGAATGTCATAGAGCGGCACATAATCATAGCGCTCGGCTTCCACGGCGTTTTTCTGAACTGCCGCCATCACGTCAGAAAAGGCTGCATCTTTGTCAATCTTGATTCTGACGGGAATCGTATTGATGAACAGCCCCGCCATCGTTTCAATGCCGTTGATTTCTGAAGGACGGCCTGATACGACGGTGCCGAACACCACATCGTCTGTATAGTTGTATTTGCTGAGCACCGCACCCCAAACGGCCTGAAACAGGTTAGGCCCCGTGACTTGATGCCGGTTGGCGGTCTGCTGAATCTGCGCGACCAGCTCTTCATCCCAGACAAAAGAATATTCTTCATTTTGGTAGTAGTCTTTCTTTTCTGATGCCAGACGGCCCGGGAGCAGGATCGGCTGTTCGAAATCCGCCAGGCGGCTGCTCCAATATTGTTCCGCCTCCTCATAATCCCGGCCTCCGAGCCATTTGATATAGTCAGAGTAAGGTTTGCCCTGGCTTCCCCCGGCGGGCCGGCCGGCACGAAGCGCTTCATAGTTTTGAAACAGGCTTTTCATCAAAACGCCCATACTCCAGCCGTCCATGACAATATGATGATTGCTCCAGACGAGATACAGCTCCTTCTCACTGAGCCTGAACACCGCCGCTTTAAAGAGAATATCCTTCGCCAGATGAAAGCCCTGCTGCTGCACATCGCGTTTATAGCGTTCAATATATTCGGTTTGGCGCGCTTCATCTAATTGACTGATATCTTCATAGTGCACCTTCGTCTTCCGCTCTGCTAATACGACTTGGCGCGGTTTTTGAAGCTGCTGGTGCACGAATACCGTACGCAGGATGTCATATGTCCGGATCAGCTCATTGACGCTTTTTTCAAAAAGCTCAAGCTGAAAGCTTCCGTGAATCCTAAGCTCTAATTGTGTGAAGTAGGAGGAAGAATGCGGATCAAGCAGCGCATGATACAGCATTCCCTCCTGCATCGGTGTGAGTGCATACACCTTTTGAATCGATTTTTTGCTCATATGTCACCTCTGTCTTTTCTGTTAGAGAATTTCCATTAATTTATCAAGTTCATCAAGCGTCAGATCATCATCGCCAAGATCGCTAGGCGTAAGCTCAGGTCCGTCTTGGGCCAGGCAGTGATCTATGATTTTCAAGAGGTGCCCTTTAAAGCTGTCACTGAACGATTGAATGGTTTTTTCATGAAATTCGAGAGAATGATAGGCAAACGTCATCGTCATCTGCCCATTTTCTATAAATCCGACAATATCAAGCGCATTCGGCTTCTCTGTGTCAGGGCTCAGCGATTGTCCTGACGGCATCCCGGATCTTGTAAATAAGCCGGAATCCGACATCTCATTAAACTGGCCTAAGTAGTTAAAGCTGATATCCGGATCAATCTTAAATGAAAGATTCTCTTTATGCTCAGGCGCCGTTACATAACGCAGAATGCCGTAGCCGACTCCTTTGTTCGGGATGTGTCTGATGTCTTCTTTCATTTGTTTCAGCTGATATGAAAGATCGTCGGCGTGCTTCATCTCAAGGATCATCGGATACATGCTCGTAAACCATCCGACCGTCCGGGTGATATTCAGGCCGTCAAGAATGTCTTCGCGCCCGTGGCCTTCCAAATGAACGCCGATCGTGTCTTCACCCGTCCACTCTTTCAGCGCCAGTCCGAGCGCCGTGAGCAGGATGTCGTTCATTTCCGTATGGTAGGCTTCATGTACGTTTGTCGTCAGCTGTTCAGTTTGTTCAGGCGTCAGAGAGAAGCTGACCGTTCTCGTATGTCTCATGCGCTGATCACCAGACTGCCTGTCTTTCGGAAGCTGAGTGCATACCTCTTTTTCCTCAAGCTCTCTCCAGTAATCCGCTTCTTTCAGAAACGCCTTCGTATTTGCGTATTCTTTGATTCTCTCAGCAAATTCGGCGAATGAATGTGTTTTCGGAGGCAGCGCCGGTTCATTGCCTTGCTTCAGCTGCGTATAAACGGACGTGAAGTCCTCCAGTAAAATCCGCCAAGATACACCATCCACGACTAAGTGATGGATTGCGAGAAGAAGGTGGTCTCCATCTTCAGCCCGGAAGAGCCCGGCCTTCAGCAGATGTCCTGTTTCCAGTGAAATACTGCTTTGAAGACGGTCTGCTTCTCGTTCGATACGGTCCTCATGGTCTTCAGCAGGTCCGTTCAGCTCAAAGACGTTCAGTTCAACAGACGCATCCTCAAGCCCTCTGTAATACGGTTTTTGTTCACGATAAATCATCCGGAGCGCATCATGGTGCACCGTCAGGACATGTAATGTTTTTTCTGTTATCTCCGGATCAAAGCCGTCTTTCGCGTGAAGCATGACGGATTGGTTCCAGTGGTGTTTGTCCGTGAAGTTTTTCTCAAAGAACCAGCGCTGGATCGGCGTTAAGTCCGCTTCGCCTTCGAGAGGTCCCTGGTCGGCCTGCTTGCCTTCCGTCCGCTCCACATAAGAGACGAGCTCTTCGATGGTCGGGTGCTGGAAGAGATCTTTCATCTCCAGCTTGTAGCCGTGCTGGTTCAGGCGGCTCGCCATTTGGATGCCTTTGATCGAGTCACCGCCGAGCGTGAAGAAATTATCGCTTACGCCGATCTGATCAAGACCGAGCACTTCCTGCCAAATGTCAGAAAGCAGCGTCTCCATTTCCGTTTCCGGTGCTTTATACGCGGCGCTTCCCGCTTCAATGTCCGGTTCCGGCAGGGCTTTTTTGTCAATCTTTCCGTTTGCGGTGACCGGAAGCTCGGCCAGCTCCACCCAGAACGCCGGCACCATGTAGTCAGGCAGCGTGTCTTTCAGCGCGGCTTTGAGCGCTTCAATATCGTTCTGCTGAGGCGCGACATAGGCGCAAAGCGCGGTATTGCCCGCTTTGTCTTCCACAGCCGTCACCGCTGCGTCATGAACGTCCGCAAGCTGAGCGAGACGGACTTCGATTTCTGAAAGCTCGATCCGGTAGCCCCGCACTTTGACCTGCTGGTCGATACGGCCGATGTATTCGATGCCGCACTGCGCGTTCCATTTGACGAGGTCGCCGGTCCGGTACATGCGCTCGCCGGGCACGAACGGATCTGCGGTAAACCTCTTCGCCGTTTCTTCTTCACGGTTCAGGTATCCGCGTGCCAGACCGCGGCCGGCCACGCACAATTCACCGGCAATGCCTTCCGGCTGCACCTGATAGCCGTCGCCGAGAATATAAGCTCTCGTATTGGCAATCGCCCGTCCGATCGAAAGCGATCCTTCCTCAGGATTGATGACGCCGCTTGTCGCGACGACGGTGTTTTCCGTCGGGCCGTAGTTGTTGACGATCGTGTACGGCTGTTTCACCGCCCGCTTCAGCTTGTCGCCGCCGACGAGAAGCATGCGGAGAGAGGTATTTTCCAGCTCCATAAATTGTTCGGCCAGCTGCGTCGGCAGGAAGGTGATGGTCACGCCGTTCTCCTCGAAATAGTGATTTAAGCGGGTGATATCCAGCCGGATCGCCTCGTCAATGACGTGAAGCTCCGCGCCGATGGTCCATGTCGGGAACATCTCCCAGATGGAGGCGTCAAAACCGAAGCCCGCGTATTTGGCGCTTTTATCATCCGCCGTCATGGCGAATGCGTCGTGGTGCCAGAAGCACAGGTTCACAAGCGCATGGTGTTCGACCATGACACCCTTCGGCTGTCCGGTCGTTCCTGACGTGTAAATCATATAAGCGAGATGATCCGCCGTTGTTTCCGTCTGCGGGTTCGCTTCATCGTTTTCATCAAGCGGCAGGCTCAGAATGGAGCGTCCGCCGTCAAGCAGAATCGTTTCTCCTTTGTAGCCATCCGGCACGTCCAGCGCTTCCTGTGTGAGAAGCAGCTTGGCGCCGCTGTCCTGCAGAATGTAGCTGATGCGCTCTTCCGGGTAGTCGGGGTCAATCGGCACAAATGCCGCGCCCGCTTTTAAGACGCCGAGTACGCCCGCGGCCATTTCCAAGGACGGTTTCGTTAAAATGCCGACACGTTCGTCAGCCGAGACGCCGCAATCCATGAGAATGCGCGCGATCCGGTTCGCCCTTGCGTTCAGCTCGCCGTACGTCCATTTCGCGCCGTTGTATGCCGCGGCCGGCCGGTTCGCGT
>NZ_JAPNNY010000007.1:0-154983 GCF_027853835.1 Bacillus sp. NEAU-242-2
CTGATGCGCTCTTCCGGGTAGTCGGGGTCAATCGGCACAAATGCCGCGCCCGCTTTTAAGACGCCGAGTACGCCCGCGGCCATTTCCAAGGACGGTTTCGTTAAAATGCCGACACGTTCGTCAGCCGAGACGCCGCAATCCATGAGAATGCGCGCGATCCGGTTCGCCCTTGCGTTCAGCTCGCCGTACGTCCATTTCGCGCCGTTGTATGCCGCGGCCGGCCGGTTCGCGTGGCGGGCGGCCGTTTCTTCAAAGAGACGGTGAACCGTTTTGTCCCGCGGCACAGAGAGTGTTTTTCCTTTCCATGCGTCAAGGAGGGCTTGTTTTTCTGTTTCATTCACCAATGAAAGCTCAGAAAGCTTCGCAGCCGGATTTTCCGTTGCGGCTTTTAACAGTTGAAGCCAATAATGCTTCCACGTCTCTGCCGTTTCCGGTTTAAACAGCGCGGTGTTATATTCAAGCACAAACGTTAAGCCTTCGTCTGTGTCCTCAGCCGTCATCGTCAGGTCAAACTTGGCTGTTTTTCTGTCAAACGGATGGTGCTTCAGCTCAATTCCTTCCATGACCAGATCTTCAGCATTTGCATTTTGCATTGAGAATACCGCATCAAACAGCGGATTTCGGCTCGTATCACGCTGCACCTCAACCTTTTGCAGAAGGTCTTCAAGCGGATAATCCTGCGCGTCAAATGCATGTAAAGCGGTTTGTTTCACTTCTTTAAGGTAGTCCGTGAACGTTTTGTCCGCTTCCGGATACGTACGAAGCGCGAGTGTATTCACAAAAACACCGATGACGTTTGCGAGATCCGCATGTGACCGTCCCGCAACCGGCGAGCCGACAATGATGTCATGCTGTCCGCTCAGTTTTGAGAGAAAGGCGCTGTACGACGCCAGCAGCACCATGTACATGGTAGAATCCGTTTGTTTCGCAAGACTGCGAAGAGCCGACGTCTGTTCCTCAGTCAGAGAAAAGACCAGCTTGTCTCCTTCAAAGGTTTGCACGGCCGGACGGCTGTAATCAGCCGGCAGCGTCAATACCGGAAGCTCGCCGTCAAGCTCCCGAAGCCAATGCTCCTCCTGCTTGCGGTACTGCTCTGATTGAATAAATTTCTGCTGCCATACCGCATAGTCTTTATAATGAATCCGCAGCGGCTCAAGCGTTTCGCCGCCATACAAGCGGGACAGTTCATCTATCAGCACGCCGACTGAAGCGCCGTCCGAAATGATATGGTGCATATCAAACAGCAGCAGGTGGTCATGTTCAGCCAGCTTGACCAGCCCCGTTCTGACGAGAGGAAGCTGATCCAGACGGAACGGCCGGATAAAGCTCTGAATAATCTGTTCAGCATCTTCTTCAGAGGCTTCATAATATTCCATGTCGATATCAGCTTCCGCCCATATACGCTGAACCGTTTCTCCATCCTTTATGTCAAATGTCGTTCTGAAGGCTTCATGGCGTTCTGTCAGCTGTTTCATAACGGATTTCAGCTTTTCTGCATCAAGCTTTCCTTTTAAGCGGAGCACAGACGGCATGTTATAGCTTGTTTCAGCGCCTTCCAGCTGCTGAAGCACGAACATCCGCTTCTGCGGTGAAGAAACCGGATACGTTTCCCGCTCGGCCGCCGGTGCGATGCTCTCAGCCGCCTTCCGTTCAGCCCCTTCAATCAGCTGCGCCAGCCCCGCAGCCGTCGGAGAAGTGAACAGATCCTTTAAGGTAAGCTGCACGCCGAATGTCTTCTGGATAAGGGCCAGCAGTTTCATCCCCGCTAACGAGTGGCCCCCGATCTCAAAGAACTGATCATGGACGCCGACCCGTTCCATTTGCAGCACCTCAGCCCAAATATCCGCCAGTTTTTGTTCTGTTTCATTGCGCGGCGCCGTATATGACACGGCATTCGCTGCGGTCACATCCGGCATCGGCAGCGCCCGTCTGTCGATTTTTCCGTTCCCTGTAAGAGGCAGTTCATCCAATTGAATAAAGACGGACGGAATCATATAAGCCGGAAGATCCTTCGCCGTATGCTCCCTCAGCTCCCGGGAAGAGATTTCCCTGAGGCCGACAAAATACGCGCAAAGAAGTTTGTCACCCGCGCCTTGATCCACAGCGAGCACAATGCATTCCTGAATCTGGTCATGGCTTTGAAGCTGATGCTCAATTTCGCCAAGCTCAATCCGCTGACCGCGGATTTTCACCTGATGGTCGATACGTCCGATAAACTCGATATCGCCATTCGGAAGCCATCTGGCCAAGTCGCCCGTTTTATACATCCGTTCACCTTCCTTAAACGGATGCTTTACAAATTTTTCTTCCGTCAGTTCAGGACGGTTGTAGTAGCCTTCTACGAGACCTTCCCCGCTGACGCACAGCTCTCCCGCGATACCCGCCGGCTGAATGCGTCCGGCTGAGTTCATAATAAAGACTTCCGTATTGCTGACCGGTTTACCGATCGGAACGGAGAGCGTATCCTCTTCAATGACATCCACCGGATGGTATGTCGCAAACACCGTGCTTTCCGACGGACCGTACATATGAAGCAGTCTTCCTTTTCCGACTGCCGCCAGCGCCTTTTTGACATGTTCTACAGACGCTCTTTCGCCCCCGAACATGATTTTCCGAAGCGTCGTCAGACAGGACGGCTCCATATCAACAAGCAGGTGGAACAGGGCCGTCGTAATCATCAGAATGCTGACGTTCTCCCGTTTGATCACACGGGACAGGCGCGACATGTCCAGCACCGTATCTTTCGGGACGATCACAAGCTTTGCACCGTTTAACAGCGAACCGAACATATCAAACATAAAAGCGTCAAAGACGTAGTTTGACAGACCGAGCACTGTATCCTCTTCAGAAACGGTCAAATAGTTCGTGTTTTTTACCGTCCGCAAAATGTTGGCATGTGTGACGATGTTTCCTTTCGGCGTTCCCGTCGTGCCTGATGTATAAGTGAGATTGGCAATCGTTTTGGAATCAAACGGCAATGCTGGATTGCGAGAGTCCTTTTCATAGCTCGCCTCATCATCAGCAAGCACAATGACGCCTTGAAAACCGGCCTTTTCCGCAAGCGGCTTGAGGCTTTGCTGAGTCAGGAGCACATTCGCCCCGCTGTCGCGGAAGAAATGCTGAATCCGCTGAACCGGATGCTCAGGATCAATCGGCACATAGGCGGACCCCGCTTTTAACACAGCCATAATGGAAACAATCATGTCCATTGACCGTTCACATAAAACAGCCGCGGTTTTCCCGCCGCCTCCGACCGAAAGAATATGCCGCGCAAGCCTGTTGGCGCGTTCATTCAGCTGCTGATACGACAGAGTTTCCCCTTCGAACTGAAGAGCCGTCCGGTCAGGGTTCTTTCGGGCCTGTTCTTCAAAGATCTGCACGATCGTTTGCTCTTTCGGGTATGCCGTGCGCTCCGGATTGAACCGCTGTAATTGGTTCAAAGCCTCCCGTTCAGAAAGCAGATCATATTCGCTGATTTTCGCATCCGGCTGAGCTGCCGCACTCTCCAGCAGACGGACATAGTGCGCAAGCATGCGATCCGCAGTTGAGCGCTTAAACAGCTTCGTGCAATAATCCAAATCGAGCGCAATGCCTTCCGCTGTTTCCCGGGCCTGCATTGTCAGATCGAATTTAGCGATATTGAAGTTGGTTTCATGAAGAGACAGCGTCAGGTTGCCGATCTCCGGAATTCCGTCCGAAGCATTTTGCAGACTGAACATCGTGTCAAATATCGGATGCCTGCTCATGTCCCGGGGCACGTTCAGCTCCTCGGTCAGCCACTCAAACGGATAATCCTGATGGAAAAACGCGTCCAGCACCTGCTTGCGCACATGACCTAACAAGCCGGCAAATGTCTGATCCTGCTTCACGGAGCTTCGCAGCGCAAGCGTGTTGACAAACATCCCGATAAGCCCCTCGGTATCAGAGTGATTTCTTCCCGCTGACGGTGTTCCCACGATGATGTCTTCCTGTCCCGAATACTTAGAAAGCAGCGTATAGTATGCCGATAACAGCACCATGTAAAGAGTGGCTCCGTTTTTCTCGGCAAGCTTCTGCAGCCGTTCCCGCAGCATTTTCGGCAGCTTGACGGACACGCGGTCACCTTCAAAGCTTTGCACCTGCGGCCGCGGATAATCAGGGAGCAGCTGAAGCACCGGCAGTTCGCCGCTGAAGACTTCTTTCCAGTACGCCCGCTCCTTCTTGTAGCCTTCTTTCGCCCGTTCCGCCTGCCATACGGCATAATCTTTATATTGAATGCGCAAATCAGGCAGCTGATTTCCGCCGTAGATGTCAGCCAGTTCCTTCAGCATGATGGAAATAGACACCCCGTCAGAAATCAGGTGATGCATATCAAACAGCAGCATATGGCGATTGTGACCGAGCGTTTGCAGGCCGATTCTGAACAGCGGCGCCTCAGATAAATCAAAACGGCGCACAAAGTCCTTCATGACCTGTTCATTCGTTCTTCCGCGCGCTTCGATCATTTCAATATGAAACGGAACATGTTCGTGAATCACCTGTCTCGGCGTGCCGTCCTCTGATTGAAACGATGTTCTGAGCGCTTCATGCCTGCTGATTAAGGCAGAAAATGCACGCTCAAGCTTTTCACGGTCTAAAGCGCCCTCAATCATGGCCGCAGCCGGCATGTTATATCCGACTCCCGCGTCTTCAAATTGGCTCGCGATATAAGTCCGCTGCTGAGCGAGCGAAAGCGGATAGCTCGCCTGCTTCTCAGCCGGCTCAATCGCACTGAATGCCTGTCCTTCGTTTCGGTTTTCCGCATAATCGGCAAGCGCCGCAATCGTCGGATGCTCAAACAAGTATTGCAGCGGAATTTCAACGCCCATTTGCTTATGAATTTTCGTCAGAAGCGTCATCGCCTTTAATGAATGACCGCCTGACTCGAAGAAATGATCATAAATGCCCGCCTTATCCATTCCGAGGACTTCCTGCCAGATGACGGTGAGCGTTTCCTCCGTTTCATTTCTCGGCGCGGCATATTCGGATGAGCTGACAGCCTGCACATCAAGCGCAAACAGCTTTTTGCGGTCCGCCTTACCGCTCGGCGTGAGCGGAATTTCGTCCGTTTTTGTAAAGTAAGCGGGCACCATGTAATCTGGAAGGTGCTTGGACACATACTCCCTGTACTCGGCAGGGTGAAACTCGGTTCCTTTTTCCTGAACGATATATGCGCAAACATCTAAGCTGCCCTGCTGATCCGGCCGTGCCAGCACGACGGCCTGCGCCGCGCCCGGAGCTTTTCTGAGCACCGTTTCAATTTCTCCCAGCTCAATACGGTAGCCGCGGACTTTCACCTGATCATCTTCACGGCCGATATATTCGATCGTCCCGTCCGGCAGCCAGCGCGCCATATCACCCGTGCGGTACATGCGGCCGCTTCCGTTAAACGGATCTTGCAAAAACTTCTCTGCGGTCAAATCCGGAAGATTTAAATAGCCGCGGCCTACACCGTCACCCGCGATATACAGCTCACCGGCCGTGCCGTCGGGCTGAAGCCGCTGGTGCTTATCCAATATATACAAACGGGCGTTGCCGAGCGGTTTTCCGATCGGAACGTACGCCGCCTGTTGATTCATTCCGTTATCGGCTGACACCTGATGCACGGATGCATCTACGCACGTTTCTGTCGGCCCGTACACATTCGTCAGACGCGGCGCCCTGCCCGATTGATGAAAGAGCGTCATCAGCTGTTCAGCAACAGCGGCGGACAGGCCCTCTCCCCCAATGAGCATGTGGCGCAATTCAATTCCGCTGACATCTCCCGCCGCAACCATCATCTGCAGATGCGCAGGGGTTCCGTCAGTGGCTTCAATCCGGTTTTGACGATAATAGTCCAGCAGTGCCGAGCCATTCGTTACAGTCGTTTTCGGCACGATATAAAGCGTCTGTCCCAAAAGAAGCGAGGCAAAAATCTGTTTGACGGACGCATCAAAATGAAACGGAGCCAAAAGCGCCATTCTTAATGTCTGCTCACCGCATTGATAAATCTCCTGCTGCAGTGATTGCACCAGATGATGAACTTGCCGGTGCTCAATCATCACGCCTTTCGGCCGCCCGGTTGTACCTGACGTGTAGATGATGTAAGCCAGCCGGTCTGATTGTGTGCTGACACCGTCCGCAGCCGTTTCAAACTGAACAGCCTCGTCAAAATCAATCGGTTCGGCATCCGATACAGGCGCCTGTATTCCGGCCTCCGTCAAAACAGCCTTCGCTCCGCTGTCCTCCAAAATGTACTGAATCCGATCCGCCGGAAAATCAGGATCTATCGGCACATAGGCGCCGCCCGCTTTCAAAATTCCCAATATTGCCGCAATGACACGCTCAGAACGGCCAAGCAGCACCGCGACAGGAGTATCGGCTGATATCCCGGCTTTAAGAAGGCGTCCGGCAATTCGGCCTGACTGTTCATGCAATGTGCGATAGGACAATGTTCGGCCTTCATACACCACCGCCGGTTTGTCAGACAGTGACTTCACTTTCTCTTCAAACAGCCCCGGTATCGTCATCTCCCCGCGGTAATTCACCGGATTGCCGGAGGCCCGTGTCAGCAGCCGCTCTTTCTCGGATTCAGAAAGAAGAGTAAGCTCATCAATTATGCGATCAGGAGATGAAATCGCATCTTCAATCAGCGTGATCAAACGTTCAGAAACAGATACAATCTCCTCTCCCTTGAATATGTCGCTGCGATAGTCAAAATCAATCGTCAATTTCCCAGTGTCCCATCGTTCCTTCACATGAATCGAAATATCATTTGTACCGCTTCCGCTGAAAATAGGGTCTGTCAGGAAGGACAGATTCTCTTTTTTCTGCCACTGCATCACCTGGTACTCCAGAGCTACCGTAAACAATCTGCTCAGCGAACTTTTCGAAGCGCGCAAATCATTGACAAGCAGGTTATACGGATATTTTTGGTGGCGGAGAATTTTCATCAGATCCTTCATCCGGCCTTTAACGAATTCCAAGAACGACTGTCCTCCGTCAACGCTTGTCCGCACAGGCACCGTAGATACGAACATCCCGAGCATCTGCTTTTCTTTCGCATTCGTCCGGTTTCCCATAAACGTACCTGTGACAACGTCATCCCGGCCGGTCACTTTGTAGAGATAAGTGATCAGAGCTGATTGGAACAGAGATAGTACGCTGACTTTATGCTCCTCGCAGAATGAATGAATGCGGCCATATAAGTCGTGAGGAATTTCTTGAGAAAACCGTTTCGCATCAAGACCCGCATCTGCCTGGCTCCGTTTCAGGGACACAAGCTCCGGCACGGTCTCAAACTGCCCGTTCCAAAAATCCCGATCCTTTTTAAACCGCTTCGACTGCACATATTCCTGCTCAGTCAGCACATGCTCGATAAAGGAAGGAATCTCCGTCTGTTCCTCACTTGATCCGCCCGAAAGCTCCAAATAAATATCAGTAATCGCATTGCCCAGAATCGTCATGGAAATCCCGTCTGAAATAACGTGATGCACATTAACGTAGAACCAGACCTCATTTTCGCTGATGGTATACACGGAAAAACGGAATAAATCCTGATCATATAATGCCAGAGGCTTGCTTGCCTCGTCACGTCCCCATTTTGACAGCTCTTCCGCAGAGCAGCCGGCTTGCCTGATGTCTGTATGTTCGATAGTCAGCGGACGGTATTCGCTCACATATTGAACGGGCTCCCCCTCATCATCAAGCCGCAGACGGATTCTCATCGACTCATACCGCCGGACGAATTCCTGTATCGCTTTCTCAACGTAATGAGCCTGTACGCCGTCATCAGAAATGAGTTTCCCGAACCCGGCAAGATTTGAAATACTTGTGTTCGGATAGAATTTTTCTGTATACCAGATACGTTTTTGAGCATTTGTTAAAGGATAAAAAGTTATTTCCATATGTGTGCGCCTCCCCTTTTTAAGATAAAATTGTCAATTCTCCCTTAGAAACAGCCTCCCTCAATGTCCCTAACTCATTATCAAGCCAAAAGAACCACTTACCTCCAAAACGATCCCGATTCAATCACCGCCGAAATCCGCAATCCACTCACCCGCACAGTCCGAAATGCGGCTCAAATTTATGAGAAATCAAGACAAGAATCCAATGTTTGTAAGCAACAGGGTTTACCTATTTCTTCATGAATTACTATATATCTACTTACGTTCACTTTATATGAAATTATTGTTTTTATCACCGAAAAATGGGTGAAAAGTTTCATTCGGCACACCGAAAAAAATTCCGACAATTCCAGAGGGTATTTTGCGGCATCCCGCAATTTATTTTTAAAAATATTATTTATGTAAAATTAAAAATCTTTAAACTATAGTATAAATCTTTCGAATATCCAGTTATGGCAGAATGAAAATAGTTTTCATATATTAGCTGATGGGGAAAAAACAGCGCAAGAACCGAAACAGGAGATTTAATCGTTCGCAATATGATTTCATTAAACCGCAAAAAAAGCACTCTATTTTACATAGAGCGCTTCAAAAAGATTCCTTTATTGCAGTTTTATCAATGTTGATTAATTCCATATATTCTTTTCCCCACTTATACATGGCATCCAAAATCGGCATAAGGGTCTCTCCTTGCTCCGTTAATGAGTACTCCACTTTCGGAGGGACGACAGGGTAAACTTCCCTGTGAACGATCAGATCCTGCTCCAGCTCCCTGAGCTGATTCACAAGAATTTTGTGCGTAATATCCGGAATTAAAGCTTTCAGCTCATTAAAACGCTTTGTCCCTTCTTTTCCCAGGTGCCACATAATCAGCATTTTCCACTTCCCGCCTATCACGGCAAGCGTCAATTCCTTTTCGCAATTAAACGTTTTCTTATCCATTCGGCTCACGGGCCATTCTCCTTCCTCTTACTTTTTGTACGTTCGTCATCTATTCATACACGCTTACTTTTTTACACAACTTTCATCAGTTTATACTACCACGCAGTTTTGCTGAAACAAAGCGCATTGCCTGCGGGGACAGTATCCTCAAAGTAACTATTAGACTTCAAAGTGCGTACTTCTCAACATGCGGGGCACTCTATAGAATGTAAATACACAAAAAAGAGGAGTGGATATAAAGTGGAATTACAGCTGGCATTAGACTTAGTGAATATCCCGGAAGCAATTGAACTTGTGAAAGAGGTCGAACAATATATAGATGTTGTAGAAATCGGCACTCCCGTTGTCATTAATGAAGGCCTGAAAGCCGTACAGGAAATGAAATCAGCCTTTCCTCACTTGAAAGTGCTTGCCGATCTTAAAATCATGGATGCAGGCGGCTACGAGATCATGAAAGCGGCAGAAGCGGGCGCCGACATCATCACCGTTTTAGGAGCGACAGACGACTCAACGATCAAAGGGGCGGTTGCCGAAGCAAAAAAACAGCAGAAAAAAATTCTCGTCGACATGATTAACGTAAAAAACCTTGAAACACGTGCAAAAGAAATTGACCAACTCGGTGTTGATTATATTTGTGTTCACACAGGTTATGATCTTCAAGCAGAAGGAAAGAATTCATTCGAGGAACTGACGGCGATTAAAAAAGCGGTCAAGAGCGCTAAAACCGCAATTGCCGGGGGCATTAAACTTGATACGCTTCCTGAAGCCATCAAACAAAACCCAGATTTAATCATTGTCGGCGGAGGCATTACGGGAGCTGACAATAAAGCGGATGCTGCTGCTAAAATGAAACAGCTGATTTCACAAGGATCATGAAAACGACTGAATACTTACATGAAATACTCAATGAAATATCCCGCACCGCAGCATTAATAGCCGACAGTGAAGCTGACAAGCTTGCGGATCAGATTTTATCAGCAGATCAAATCTTCACGTCCGGAGCGGGGCGTTCCGGCTTTATGGCTAAAGCGTTCGCCATGAGGATGATGCACATCGGCCTGAACGCTTACATCGTCGGGGAGACGCTTACCCCTCCCCTCCAAGAAGGCGGTCTCGTCATCATCGGCTCAGGCTCAGGCGAAACAAAAAGTCTGCTTCATACGGCTGAAAAAGCCAAAAGCCTTAACGGCATCATCACTGCATTAACGATTAACCCCGATTCAAGTCTCGGCAAACTTGCGGATCTTACGATAACGATTCCCGGCTCTCCTAAGGAAGAGACCGGCGGAGACAGAAAGACGATTCAGCCGATGGGTTCTTTATTCGAACAAACTCTTTTGCTGTTTTACGATGCGGTTATTCTAAAAATCATGGAGAAAAAAGAATTGAATTCAGCAGACATGTTTACAAAGCATGCGAATCTGGAATGATTTGCTGACGGCCTTCTTATCAGATGGCCGTCTTTTTATCGTCTTGTTGCGCACGGTCATGCAAGCCAAGGTTTTCGGGTCGGACACTCGCAGACGAAGATATCCTGCCGGTGAGCTTATCGCTATAATAAGTCAATTGACGATACGGCCGCAACCGTTCATTTCTGAATAGAGAAACGGCAAAAAACACTTTCTGATCGGATATTTAATGAATAAAATTGATTTGTGCGGATGGTTTTACAGATATTCAGCTGAATTGCGGCTGAGAAATATATTTTAACAGCTTTACAGCCGGCTGATTCTGCTTTATTCTTGGACCAGCTTTACAGCAATTTAAAACTGGAGGTGATTGATACTCTTGAAAACATTAAAAGCACTGCTGCTTGTTCTTATCATCATTGCCGGAGCAGTCGCGGCCCTGATCAAGGGTGATCTTTTCTCAGATAACGAGCAGACCGTTCAGAAGAGTGATTACGATAAAGTAATCCTATTTCCGTCCGATCGATATCCGGAAACAGCAAAGCATATTAAGGACGCGATAAAAGAAGGGCATTCCAGCATATGCACCATTGACAGAGACGGAGTACATAAGCGGCGTGAGCAATCTCTTAAACATGTGCCTGTCAAAACGGGATACGATAGGGATGAATGGCCGATGGCGGTTTGTCAACAGGGCGGAAACAATGCCTCCGTAGAATATATTTCTCCGGCAGACAACCGCGGAGCCGGCTCTTGGGTCGGACACCAGCTTACCAATGATCCCGACGGAACGAGAGTATTATTTAAAATCAAGTAAAAAAACAGGAGGAACAGCGCATTGAATAAATCATGGAAACCGCAAGAACTGGCCATTTCTTATCATCAATTTACAATCTTCCAAAAAGATTCAGAACCGCCTGTTATCGATTGGACCGATGAAGCCATTGAAAAAGGATATGCGGAAGCTGACGGAGCTGTTTCATTTGAAGCAAGGAGAAATACGAGGGCATTTATCGTCCTCAGGCTTAACACAAGTGAACCGGTACTATCCTATGAGAAAAAAGCGACTGTTCCCTTTGAGGCTGTAAAAGATGGAATTGAGATTGAAAGCGTGATGTCAAAGCGGCTTTTCTTTAATATTCCGAAAGGCCGATACAGCCTTACCTGTTATTCAGTGCCTGCCGAAATATCCGATCTTCATGCAGATACGTATATTATTGATGCAGACGCAATGTAAAAGAAAGCCCTGAGAGAATCATATTTCTCTCAGGGAACTTTCCTATAAACTTTTACCGTTTGTTTCAATTACATTCTGGTACCAATAAAAACTTTTTTCCTGATCCGTTTCAAATCCTTTTCATCTTCTTTATCTCGATTGATTATACACAAAACCGTAGCGTTTTTGATAGCCGTTCAGCCAGCTTAACAGATCCGTGAATGACCAGCTGCAGCAGCCGATGAGATGAACTCCGTCACTAATAGCCACTCTGCACTGTTCACCCATACTGAAGGTCCTTTACCGTCTTATTCCAAGCTCCTTCAACCTGATAGGCAGACGAAGCTGCCCCCCCATAGAAATGTATCAGGGAACAGACCCTGTTTTTTATGTACCATGTGTTTCATCCTCCTGATGCGTATGATATTGATATCACACGTTATGAAACTCATTTCAGAGCAATCCCGATAAAAAAGCATCCGGCTTGCCGGATGCTTAAGAATGATGATGCCGCTTTTCCAATTTATGAGGCGGAGGCTTCGGGACAAAGCCATTTTGTTTCATCATATTAAAGCGCCTGTCCATATGCTGTTTAATATGTTCTGCTTTTTCTTTCGGCAGGACCCCGTACTCAACATATTTGGATATGACATGTTTGCGTTTTTCGAGCACTTCTTTTTCAAGTGATTCAATTTCTTTTTTCTGCTGTTCCGTGAGTGACATTGTTGAAGGCATTTTTGTTTCGGCGTGTGCCGGCATTGTGAAAACCATTGCTGTAATGAAAAACGCAGCTAAAGACAATGCAGCTTTTTTCATGACTCTCTCCTCCTTTAACGTTTGTTATATGTTGCTCCCTCATCCACTTTTTATGCAAAAAAAAGAGCGAAGTTATTCGCTCTTTTCAATCGATTCGTCCGGCAGCGCGTATGTGACATACGTTCCCGCTACAAAATCGTGGATTGACCGTTTGTCTTCTCTCATTCCGACCATGAATGCGCTCACGATCACACCGATTCCAAACGTCACGCCATATATCAGGCCGCCCACAAGCACTCTCAAAATCATAGTGAGAAAGCCTACCTGAGTTCCGTCTTTTTTGACGATGCGGATACCGCAGATCTTTTTGCCGATAACATAACCGTTCCAGTATACAGGGAGCAAAATACCATAAAGAGTCAAAATGATGCTGATCATTGCGCTCTCATTCGGATCTTTTCCTGTTGCCAGCATAAAAATAATCGCCAAAGGCACTGAAGTAATTAAATAGTCGAGTACAACGGCTCCCAATCTGATCCAAAATCCCGCCGGTCTGTAAATATTCATCATGTTTCCCCTCGCTATGGCTTCAAAATCACTTTAATGTTGCCATCTTCTTTTTTGTCAAATATATCATATGCAGCAGGAGCTTCCGCAAGACTCATTTTGTGTGTAATGATATCCGTCGGATCAATTTCATTTTGTTCAATCATTTGATACAGCATCGGCATCAGATGAATAACGGGTGCCTGGCCCATTTTTAAAGAAACGTTGCGTGTGAAAAAATCGCCGAGCGGAAAGCCGTCCGCTTCAGAAATGTATGCGCCCGTGAGCTGCACGGTTCCGAACTTCTTAACGGCTTCTGATGCTGTAAGAATCGGGCTGATCGTTCCGAACTGATTCGGTTTTTGCTCTGCTTTTTCTTTTGAAAGCGGCGTGCCGTCCATTCCGACACAATCAATCACTACATCCGCGCCCCCTGACGTTTGTTCGTGCAGCAGTTTCCCGATCTCATCATGTTCTGAAAAATTGAAGGTCTCTGCTCCGTTTATGCGTCTCGCATGTTCAAGGCGGTGCGGGACTTGATCAACTGCGATAACCCGTTTAGCTCCTTTTTTCCACGCGAATTTTTGCGCCATTAAGCCGATCGGACCTGATCCTAGAATAACGACTGTATCTCCTTTCTTCACTCCGCTGTGCTGAACGCTCCAAAAGGCGGTCGGCATGACATCTGACAGAAGCAGCACCTGCTCATCTTCAAGCTCACTGTCTGCCGGAACCAGAAAAGAAGAGAAATCAGCGTAAGGAACACGTAAATATTCAGCCTGTCCGCCGGGATAATTTCCGTTAAACTCCGAAAAACCGAATAAACCGCCGGCATCTGTATGAGGATTTGGATTTGATTCATCACACTGGCTTTCCATCTGGTGCTTGCAATAATGACATTCTCCGCAGCCGATGTTAAAAGGAATCACGACCCGGTCGCCTTTTTTCAGCTTTTTGACTTGACTGCCCGTTTCTTCAACGATTCCCATCGGCTCATGCCCGACAATATAACCCGGATCGGCGGGTATTCCGTTTTTATATAAATGAAGGTCTGAACCGCATATCCCGGTTGCGGTAATTCGAACGATGACATCTCTCTCATCTTGAGTGGCGGGTGCCGGGACTTCTTTCACTTCCATATGTTCTTTTCCTTGGTATGTCAATGCTTTCACACTTGGTCAGCTCCTTTTTCATCACTCCTTCCCTTTTCACCTGCTTCTAAACTTGGCCGGTATGCTATTCAGCCCGCTGAATATCCCATTGAAAAGGATCTTCAAGCTGCGACCAGTCGGAATCGAACTCAGACGGCGTGAGCAGGCACTGATCCAATTCCTTTGTAATGGCGGCTTCATCTAAATCTGTTCCGATAAACACCAGGTTCGTATGACGATCTCCGAATTGGTCGTCCCAATCTTCCAGAATCTCCGGTTCCTGCTGTTTGATCTGCTCCTGCTCAAGTTTCGGCATTGCCGCCACCCAATAAGAAACAGGCTCAATCGAAACCGCCGGACCCGCCTGAGACATCAGCAGCGCAAGGCTGTTGCGGGTTGCGCACCAAACAATTCCTTTTGCGCGCACAATGTTGTCAGGCATTGATTGATGCAGCCAGCTGTCAAAACGAACGGTATGAAACGGCAGACGCCGCGAGTACACAAACGAAGTGATGCCGTACTCTTCCGTTTCCGGAGTGTGCGCTTCATGACCTGCCGTCAGTTCCTTTATCCACCCTGCTGATGAACTCGCTTCCTCAAACTCAAATAAACCGGTATTCAATATGCATTCGGCGGGCACTTCTCCGCGGACGGACCGGATCAGTCTGGCACGGGGCTGTAATGCGCAAAGAACCGTTTCCAGCTGTTCAAGCTCTTTTTCGCCCACCATGTCGCATTTATTTAAAATGAGCACATCACAAAACTCGATTTGGTCAATTAATAAGTCGGCAATCACCCGTTCATCCTCTTCTCCCGCCGCTTCCTTCCGGTCAAGAAGGGTGTCACCGGACTGGAAATCATGCCAGAAGCGGTTTGCATCCACCACGGTCACAATTGTGTCCAGCCTGCAGAATGTTGTCAGATCAATGCCCATTTCTTCATCTATATAAGAGAATGTCTGGGCAACGGGAATCGGTTCGCTGATCCCTGTTGATTCAATGACAATATAATCAAACCTGCCGTCTTTCGCGAGTTTCTCAACTTCGACTAATAAATCTTCACGCAGCGTGCAGCAGATACAGCCGTTGGATAATTCCACGAGTTTCTCATCCGTCCTTGACAAACCGCCTCCCTGCTTTACCAAGCCCGCGTCTATATTTACTTCGCTCATGTCATTGACGATGACGGCAATTTTTAAACCGTTGCGGTTTTGTAGAATATGATTCAAAACGGTCGTCTTTCCGGCACCAAGATAGCCGCTCAATACTGTAACCGGAATTTTTTTCATATCAATAGCCTCCTGACAAAATAGAATGATTACGATTTATATCCCGCAACTCCCTTATTATCACGATGTACATGGCTACAAATCGTAATTGTTACTATTTATTTTGATATATTCTCCGTTAAAAATCAAGTAAAAGTCAGACATCATACATTGTTTGTCCCCATCCATTGGTCTGACACGCAAAACGTCAACGATTTAATTGGTGAAGCCTTCGATCCGGACTGTAAAATGCCCGGTTTTAAGATGTGTGCGGTACGAATCAGCCCTATCTAATTTTTCATAAAATTTTTAGATTTTTTCGTATTTTTTGTTACATTTCATAACATGCATCTTAAATATTTGTTTTTGCTGTGCTACGCTGAAAAAAACAAAGATAGGAGCGGATCATCTGATGGGAAAAAAACAGCTAGTCCTTGTTGGAAATGGAATGGCCGGGGTAAGAGCGATTGAAGAAATACTGCGTGTTTCAAAAGATGAATTTGAGATTACAATATTCGGGGCCGAACCTCATCCCAACTATAACCGAATCCTTCTGTCAAAAGTGCTGCAAGGCGATACCGACATTCAAGACATTACGTTAAACGATTGGAACTGGTACAAAGAAAACAACATTCAGCTGTACACCGGTGAAACAGTCATCAAAGTTGACACGGAAAACAAAACCGTCATCACCGATGCAGACAGAATCCAGCCTTACGATGAACTCATCCTGGCGACAGGCTCTGTCCCTTTTATCCTTCCGATTCCGGGCGCAGACAAACAAGGCGTCACGGCATTCCGAGACATAAAAGATACCGACACGATGCTCGCCGCGTCAAAACAATATAAAAAAGCAGCCGTCATCGGCGGAGGACTGCTGGGTTTGGAAGCCGCGCGCGGACTGCTGAATCTCGGCATGGACGTGTCTGTCATCCACCTCGCCCCATTCCTGATGGAGCGCCAGCTTGACGCAGCGGCGGGACGCCTGCTGCAAAACGAGTTAGAAAAACAAGGCATGACCTTTTTCCTTGAAAAACAAACCGAAGAAATTCTCGGTACTGACCGTGTCGAAGGCGTACGCTTCAAAGACGGCACAAGCATCAAAGCTGATCTGGTCGTCATGGCTGTCGGCATCCGCCCGAATACACAGCTTGGCACAGAAAGCGGCATCCCGGTTAACCGCGGAATCATTGTTAACGATTATATGCAGACTGAAATTCCGCACATTTACGCGGTCGGTGAATGTGCCGAGCACCGCGGAATCGCATACGGTCTTGTGGCGCCGCTCTATGAACAGGCAAAAGTGCTGGCCAAGCATATTTGCGGCATTGAAACAAAACCGTACGAAGGCTCCGTTCTCTCCACTCAATTAAAGGTATCAGGCGTCGAGGTCTTCTCTGCCGGCGACTTTGATGAATCAGAGGACAAAAAGGCAATTAAAGTGTTCGATGAACAGGACGGCATTTATAAAAAAATCGTCCTGAGGGGCAATCAAATTGTCGGCGCTGTTTTGTTCGGAGACAGCAGCGAAGGCAACCGCCTGTTTTCTATGATTCAAAAAGAAGCAGATATCTCTGAAACCTCCAAAATATCAATCTTACAGCCTCTTGATCAGGAAGCAGGCGCAAGCATGACCGCGGCGATGAGCGACGATGAAATCATCTGCGGCTGCAACGGCGTTTCAAAAGGCGCGATTATACAAGCCATTCAGGAAAAAGGCTGCACATCAACGGACGAAATCAAAGCATGCACCGGGGCATCCCGTTCCTGCGGAGGCTGTAAACCGCTCGTAGAAGACATTCTTCAATATACACTGGGCTCAGAATTTGACTCATCCGCGCAAAAAGAAGCGATTTGCGGCTGCACCTCACTGTCGAGAGATGAAGTCGTAGAAGAAATCAAAGCCAAAGGGCTCTCACATACAAGAGAAATCATGAACGTGCTCGGCTGGAAAACGCCGGAAGGCTGCTCCAAATGCCGCCCTGCCCTCAACTACTACTTAGGCATGATTAATCCGGCTACATACGAGGATGACAGAACATCCCGTTTTGTGAACGAACGGATGCACGCCAATATTCAAAAGGACGGAACATACTCAGTCGTTCCCCGGATGTACGGGGGCGTAACCAACTCTCAAGATCTCCGCAAGATCGCCGATGTCGTCGACAAATATGAGATCCCGCTCGTTAAAATGACCGGCGGCCAGCGAATTGATCTCATCGGCGTGAAAAAAGAAGATCTGCCGAAAGTATGGGCCGAGCTTGATATGCCGTCAGGCTACGCGTACGGAAAAACACTCCGCACGGTAAAAACGTGCGTAGGCGAACAATTCTGCCGCTTCGGGACGCAAGATTCCATGGCACTGGGTATTGCGCTTGAGAAAAAATTCGAAGGGCTCAATACGCCTCATAAGGTTAAAATGGCCGTGTCCGCCTGCCCGCGGAACTGTGCGGAATCAGGCATTAAGGACCTTGGTGTTGTCGGCATCGACGGAGGCTGGGAGCTTTATGTCGGCGGAAACGGCGGAACCCATTTGCGCGCCGGTGATTTGCTGATGAAAGTAAAAACGAATGAAGAAGTCTTAGAATACGCGGGTGCTTACCTTCAGTACTACAGAGAAACGGCAAACTATCTGGAGCGGACATCCGCATGGCTTGAGCGCGTCGGTTTATCTCATGTCCAATCCGTATTAAACGATCCGGAAAAACGGCAGGAGCTCAACGACAGAATGAATGAGACACTCTCTGTCCACAAAGATCCGTGGCAATACTTCCTTGAAGATAAAAAAGCATCTAAAGATCTATTCGAAAATGTCGTCACGACTTCATAAAACAGTAAGGGGGAACGGACATGGTTAATAAAGATATGACAAAGGTTTGCATAGGCAGAGTAAACGAATTACCCGAGGAGTTAGGAAAAACCGTATATATAGAAGATAAAGAGCTTGCCGTATTTAAGCTTTCTGACGGGAACGTCCGCGCCGTCGAAAACCGCTGTCCCCATAAAGGAGGCGTCCTGGCTGAAGGCATCGTCAGCGGAGAATACGTCTTCTGCCCGATGCATGACTGGAAAATTTCCTTAGGAGACGGAAAAGTCCAAGAGCCGGACCATGGCTGTGTCAAAACATACGAAACACTGATCGAAGGAGAGAATGTATACCTCCTGTATTGATCAAAGACCGGATCACTTTTTCAAGTGGTCCTTCATTTTTTAAATTGCTGAAGGGATGACGCCATCATGAAAAACGGAATCGTATATTTTGTCGGTGCCGGACCAGGAGACCCGGGGCTGATCACCGTAAAAGGAAAACAGGCTCTGGAGAAAGCGGATATCATTTTGTATGACCGGCTCGCAAACCCAAAGTTTCTAGAATACGCCTCACCGGACTGCCGGTTCATTTATTGCGGAAAGCTGCCCGACCGCCATTTTATGAAACAGTCTGAGATAAATGCCCTGCTGATAGAAAAAGCGGCGGAGGGCTACACCGTCGTCCGCTTGAAAGGCGGAGACCCAAGTGTGTTCGGCAGGGTCGGCGAAGAAGCAGAGGCGCTTCATCAGCATGGCATCCGCTACGAAATGGTGCCCGGCATCACCTCGGGAATTGCAGTGCCGCTGTATGCGGGAGTCCCCGTCACCCATCGTGATTTCGCTTCGTCCTTCGCGATGATCACCGCTCATGATACATCATTGCACGGCAGGCCGAATCTCGACTGGGAAGGGCTTGCCCGAAGCGTTCAAACGCTTGTGTTTTACATGGGCGTTAAAAATCTGTCATTTATATGCCGGAAGCTTATGGAGTACGGAAAATCCCCTTCCATTCCCGTACTCGTCATTCAATGGGGAACGTGGGGGCGGCAGCGGAGTGTTAAAGGAACGCTTCAGGATATCCATGACAAAGTTCAAAGCCAAAACATCACCAACCCTGCCATTATCGTCATCGGTGATATTGTCAATTTTCAAACACACAGCTGGTTTGAAAGCAAACCCTTCATCGGGCGGCATATCATGGTGGTCACTCATGGCGATGATGAACATACACTGACAGACAAGCTGCGCGAGTATGGCGCCGATGTTATTGAATGGCCGAAGCGGATCGTTAAAAAAATGCCCGCAAACGAAAACATCCTGAAACAGATCAGCACCTTTGAACAACTATTTTTCACATCACGCCTTGCGGTATGCGAATTCTTTGACACACTGGCTTTCAAGCAGATCGACATCCGCCGGGTGACCGCAAGCCTGAATGCAGCGACTGAAGCCGCAAAGACGGAACTGACAAAACGGGGCTTTCTCCTATCCGAATGGCAAAATGATTCTCCGCATTCTCTCATTGTAGGAAGCCGTCAAGCAGCAGAAAACTTGTCAGACTCAAAATCATGCCCGTTTTATATCACCCATGAACATATCGCGGATGAGCGGTTCACTTCCATGATCGAACGCACGATCAGTGAGTCTCCTCTGCAAATGATTATCTGTACGGGCAAAGAATCCGCTCAGCATTTGATCAGCGCCGGAAAACAAATCGGCATATCACCGAATCCGTCAGGAAACCGCCCTCCCGTCATCTGCATGGGCGAAGACGTCCCCGCCGGCTGCGGGTTTACCGCCGTGAAAAATCAGGAACAGTTATTTGCGTTTATACGAAATGAAATGAAAGACATGCTCGTTCACAGCTGATACGCCGGAATGCTTTTCTGACCCCCGGGCTCAACATCGGGGGTCAGCCCTTTTTTATTGTGTCACCAATTTTTTATGATGAGTCGAATACATCGCCATCTGATCCGCCTGCGGGTCCAAATAGGCTTTGGCGCTGTTCACGGCGGTCGGCCCCTCCGTGAAACCGCCGGCAATCAATCTGAGCTTGCTTTCATAATGGGCGGCGTCACCGGCGACAAACACGCCCGGAAGATTCGTCCGCATATGTCTGTCAGCTTTAATCCTGCCTTCTTCTATCTCAAGCCCCCAGTCCTTCATCGGACCGAGATCAATTTTAAACCCGTGGTTGATAATGAGCTCATCAAGCTTGATGACTTCAGAAAGTCCGGACTCAGTTTGGCAAACGGTGACGCTCTCGATCCGTTCCCCGGTGCCATTGAGATGCTTCAGACGATACGGCGCAAGCACCCGCACGGAAGACCGCTTCATTTTCGCCACGCTGCTTTCCAAACCGCCAAACTCCTCACGGCGGTGCAAAACGGTAACAGATGCTGCAATCGGTTCCAGCTCATTCGCCCAGTCAACCGCGGTATCTCCCCCTCCGGAAATCACGACATGCTTATCTCGAAACGCATCAAGCTTCTCCACCTTATAATGAAGGTTCTTTCCTGAATACCGGCTCGCATCCGCGCTGTCAAGTTCATTGACCTCAAGCGTCCCCATGCCGACGGCCAAAATCACCGTGCGCGTATAGTGCTTTTCCCCTTTGGAACTTTCCAGCACAATGGTTCCGTCTTCCAGCCGTTCAAATCCGGTCACCCGCTGATTCAACACGATATCCGGCTCAAATGTCGCCGCCTGCTCCTTCAGCTGCTTAATCAGCTGTTCCCCGGCAATCCCGGGTATTCCGCCGATATCCCGGATGATTTTTTCAGGGAAAAACATAGACACCTTCCCCCCGAGCCGCGGTAAAAACTCGATCACCTTCGTTTTCAGCTCCCGCATCCCGCAATAGAAAGCCGCAAACAGGCCGATCGGGCCTCCGCCTATAATCGTGACGTCATACACCTCATGATTTTCCGCCATCGTTCTGCCTCCCGTTTATATCTATACTTCATACATTTTTAATTGAGAATCAATATCAATGAAAGTATAACACATATTGAGGAGCAGTGTTTATTCATTTCTCATCTTGCGGGAAAGGAGTGATTCAGAAGCGAGGTTCTGAGATTGATAAGCGGGAAGGTATTAAAACTGAAACCAGTACGGCGACTGGTTTCTTTTTTATCTCTTTTTCATCAGCATGATATCGAGATACAGCTGGCACCTTGTCCTGAAGTCGTTTAAATTAATTGATGTCATGTCAAGAATCTGTTTGATGCGGTAGTTCAATGTGTTTTGATGAATAAAAAGCTGTTCTGCGGCTGGTTTTGTTTTGCAGTTATTGAGGAGATAGATTTCTAACGTTTTCAGCAGTTCGGTGCTGCTTTCTCTGTCTTTGGCTTTTAATAACGCTAAATCATCGTTTACATATTCCAGTGAGGCGTTTTTTTCTTCGATGCTTTCAAGATAGCGGTAAATCCCGAGCTTACTGTATTCGTACGGGATATTTTCCTGATTTCCGGTAATTTCGGCGGCCTTTATGACTTCAAGGGCTTCTATATAACTTTTCCCGAGCTTCAGGATGCTGCTGTATTCATTGCCGATTCCGATATAGATGGGAGTGGGGATCTTCTGAAAGTGAAAATGAGTCAGCAGTTTGTGGATGAATTCAGATGCTGCCGAAGTGCCGGAGCTTTTTTGCGAGAAGCTTGCGACGACGATGACAATATTGGAATCAATGGTTAAGACGTGGCTGACTTTATCCCGCAAATTCAAGTACGATTTGATATTTTCCTTTACATCTTCGACTGCCTCCCCATCCCCATTTGCGGCATGCAGGACGACTACCGAAAAAACCGACGGCAGCACGGCGTTCATCTTTTCCGCTTCCCGCCTGAACTCCTTTTCAGAGGAGAATTGCTGAAAGATCGCCCGTTTCACCAGGTCTTCCGCTCTCTCTTCTTTTTCCTGTTTCAGCCGGTTCGTTTTATAGATGATTTTTCCGACATGGAATGAAGTTTCATATAAAAAATCGAGCTCCTCGTCCGTCAAGTTTCGGTCGAGCTCCTGAATCCAGATGTAGCCCATCACTTCCCCTTTATGTTTTGCGCTTACAACCACTCTCTGATTCAGTCCGATACTGTCTATTTTTTCGACACGGAACGGTTCAGGAACGGTTTTCAGCTTTTCGATCACCCCGTCCTTCAGAAACCTTTCAAAAATCTGCACGGGGCATTTTTTTGAGAATATCGTCTGCTGGTTGGCGGAGTCGAAGTGATTAATGTAATAAGAATTATAGGCAAGCAAAAAGAAATCCGCGCTTTCCAGAATAACGGGCTTCTGCAATTCATAACTGATGAAATCAATTAATTTATCAATGTCCGTAAATGAAAAAACTCTCTCTAAAAGCTCTTCCATACCTATTTCTCCTATGCTCTTTTTATCTTTATCATACTCTGAGGGGTGACTTTTTGTATAGAAAAAAATTCATATACTCCCAAAACGGAATGATCCGAAAGCCTGTATCGTGAAAAGAGGAAAAAGGGCGGTCCCTTCTTCCTCTCGTTCCTTGCTTTTATTGAGAAAGTGTATCACGGTAGTCATGAAACTGATCTGTGACATCTTTTGACGGAGCCTGTGTCAATAAGCTGACGACAAATACAGCGGCAAGGCTTACAGCAAAGCCCGGAATGATTTCGTACAAAAAGTCTGAAAGACCGGCATTCGCCCAAATGATTACGGTAATCGCTCCCGCAATCATGCCGGCGAGTGCCCCCCATTTCGTCATCCGTTTCCAAAATAAACTGAGCAGTACGACCGGCCCGAATGAAGCGCCGAATCCCGCCCATGCATAGCTGACAAGACCAAGTATCGTGTTGTTTTTCTCCCAGGCGAGCACCAGGGCGACGATTGACACCGCAAGCACTGCCATTCTCCCCAGAAATACGAGTTCCTTATCAGAAGCTGAACGCCTGAACATGGACTTATACAAGTCCTCCACTAAAGAACTGGACGTAACGAGCAGCTGAGACGAAATCGTACTCATAATGGCCGCTAAAATCGCAGAAATGAGAAATCCCGTAATAATCGGGTGGAACAGAATATTGCCGAGCTGAATAAAAATGGTTTCCGGATCATCCAGCTTCAACCCGCGCTGGTGGTAATACGCGATTCCCGCAAGACCCGTAAACAGCGCGCCGAGTGCAGACAAAATCATCCATCCCATTCCGATCCGTCTGGCGCGTTTGATCTCTTTCACAGATGTGATCGCCATAAAGCGCACAATAATATGCGGCTGCCCGAAATAGCCGAGCCCCCACGCAAATAAAGAAATAATGCCAAGGACGGTGGTCCCTTTGAACATATTAAACAGTTCCGGGTTGACGGAACGGATATCGGCAACGGTTTCCCCCGGGCCGCCCGTATGGAAAATCGTCACAATCGGCACGAGAATAAGCGCCGCAAACATGATGATCCCTTGGACAAAGTCCGTCCAGCTTACCGCCAAAAAGCCCCCGAACAAGGTGTAGGCGACAACGACGCCTGTCACGGCCCACAGGCCGGTGTGGTAATCCCACCCTAAAATGCTGTTGAATAAGACACCTCCGGACACCATGCCGGATGATACGTAAAAAGTGAAAAAGACGAGAATGACGAGACCCGAAAACAGTCTGAGAAGCTTCGTATGATCACCGAAACGGTTTTCAAGGAAACCCGGAATGGTGATGGAATTCCCCGCTTTTTCGGTATACGTTCTCAGCCTCGGCGCCACGAAAAGCCAGTTCGCCCAAGCCCCGAGCACAAGTCCGATTACAATCCAAGCGCCGCTTAATCCCGTCGAGAACATGGCGCCAGGAAGCCCCATCAAGAGCCATCCGCTCATATCCGCCGCTCCCGCGCTGAGCGCTGTGACGGCAGGGCCTAAAGAACGCCCACCGAGCATGTAATCCGTCAGATTCGACGTCCGTCTGTAGGCGAAATAACCGATAAACAGCATGCCCGCCATATAAATACAAATGGAAATAATCAACTGAATGTTTGCTATGGCATTTCCTCCTCCGCTTTATAGGTTTATGGTGAAATGGACACCCCCCGCGAGGAGGATGCCCATTCAGTCCCTCTTAAAACATTTCACTGATTGTTTTCGCCTGCATGTGGAGGGCCAAATAATCCGGGCCGCCCGCTTTTGAATCAGTGCCGGACATTTTGAAGCCTCCGAACGGATGGTAGCCGACAATCGCTCCGGTACAATTGCGGTTGAAGTACAGGTTGCCGACATGGAATTCCTGTTTCGCCCGTTCAATATGTTTGCGGTTATTTGTAATGACCGCGCCTGTCAAACCGTATTCAGTATTGTTGGCCACTTCCAGCGCCTCATCAAAGTTTGATACTTTAGAAAACGCCACGACAGGCCCGAAAATTTCTTCCTGCATGAGTCTGGCTTTCGGATCAAGGTCAGCGAAGATCGTCGGCTTGATAAAGTAGCCTTTTGAATCATCTCCGGTGCCGCCGCTTACTAAACGGCCTTCTTCTTTTCCGATTTCAATGTAGCTCATGATCTTGTCGTAAGAACCTTGGTCGATGACAGGTCCCATATACACGTCAGCGCTGTCAGGGCTTGCCGTCACTTTTGATTCAGTGATTTCGATGACGCGCTCCAATACTTGATCATACACTTTTTCATGGACAACTGCACGTGAACCTGCAGAACATTTTTGTCCCGCGAAGCCGAATGCTGATGTAAAGATGGATTGAGCCGCCAATTCAATGTCCGCGTCCTCATCGACAACAACCGTATCTTTACCGCCCATTTCAGCGATAACACGCTTTAAATGCTGCTGGCCCGGCTGCACTTTCGCCGCGCGTTCGAAAATTCTCGTACCGACTTCACGTGATCCCGTAAACGTAATGATGCTTGTTTTCGGGTGATCGACGAGATAGTCTCCCACTTCCGCTCCGCTTCCCGGCACAAAGTTGACAACGCCCTTCGGAAGACCTGATTCCTCAAGCACTTCTACGAATTTCGCCGCGATGACCGGTGTCGCGCTTGCCGGTTTAAGAACGACCGTGTTGCCCGTTACGATCGGTGCCACCGTCGTTCCCGCCATAATCGCAAAGAGGAAGTTCCATGGCGGAATGACGACCGTTACGCCGGTCGGTGTGTAGACATATTGGTTCTTCTCGCCGTCGCGGCTGTTGACCGGCTTGCCTTTTGCCAATTCAACCATCTGGCGCGCGTAGTATTCCATAAAGTCGATGGCTTCCGCCGTATCCGCATCAGCTTCGTTCCAAGGTTTTCCCGCTTCCTTGACGAGCAGGGCGGAGAATTCGTGCTTTCTGCGGCGGACTTTGGCAGCTGCGCGGAACAGAACGGCCGCTCTTTCTTCAGGGGATGTGTATCTCCACTCTTCGAACGCTTTCGCAGCCGCTTCAATCGCCTGCTCAGCGTGCTCCTGGGACGCCTTTGACACTTTTCCGACGACTTCTTCTTTGTCTGCAGGGTTAATGGATACGATTTTCGCTTCCGTCTCTACCTTTTCACCGTTGATGACGAGCGGATAATCTTTTCCCAGATACTCATTTACCTTCGCAAGCGCTTTCTTAAATTCTTCAACGTTCGATTGATCTTGGAAATTCGTGAATGGTTCGTGTTTATAAGGTGTAGTCATTGTCATCTCTCCCTTTTTTACTTCTTAGTCATTCCTTTAAAGGCGAATGCGATGTTTGAGGGGCGTTCGGCGAGCCGTCTCATGAAATAGCCGTACCAGTCATCCCCGTAAGGCAGGTAGACTCTCATGCGGTATCCTTCTTCCACCAGGCTGAGCTGGGTTTGCGAGCGCATGCCGTACAGCATCTGAAACTCAAAACGGTCGTTTGGAATGCCGTGCTCTTTGGCAAGCTGTTTTGTAAACTCGATCATTTTGTCATCATGCGTGGCGACTGCCGTATAATGTCCTTTTAAAAGCTGTTTGCGGATGAGTCTTTTATAATTTTCATCGACGTCGCTTTTTTCAGGATAGGCCACCTTTTCCGATTCTTTATAGGCCCCTTTGACAAGCCGCAGAAACGGATTCAGCGGGCTGAGGTCATCAAGATCCTTCTCCGTTCTGTACAGATAAGCCTGCACCACGGTGCTTACATATTCATACCGGCTCCGGAAGTCTTTAAAGATATCCAGCGTTTTCTGGCATCTCGTTTCATCTTCCATGTCAATCGTCACCATGACTTTATGTTTTTCAGCCGTCTGGAGGATTTTCGTCATATTTTCATAGACGAGATCGAGATCTATATCAAGACCTAAAGACGTCATTTTTAATGACACTTGGGAATTCAGCTGTTCATCAGCAATTAAGGCGATGGTCTGCATGCACTCCTCGGTGCGTTCTTTCGCGACGTCACCGCTGTTTACAAATTCCCCCAAATGATCGACAGTAACTGACAGCCCCTGGCTGTTCAAATGTCGGATTGTCGGGATAGAACTGCGGAAATCCATTCCTCCGATGATTTTGCCGGCTGCCACACGGCTTCCCCAGCTTCGCGCCATCTTATTGAGAAAGCTGCTCTTGGATAAAAATAAGAAAAAATCTCTTGTAATCACTTCCAACCTTAACACCCCGCAATCTAAGAAGTATTTGTATGAGTCTATTGTAAATGGACAAAACATCCTCTCACAATATTCTAAAAATACAAAGATTCTGATAAATTTTTGTGGTTTTACCACAATCAGCTTCTTAGATAGCAGGCGGATTATGCCGAAAAAAGGCGGACGGAAATGACGGCAATCGTCAATTTCCGCCTTTTTCCCCCCACGCCTCTTCGACGGTCTGAATCAATAGCTGATTCAGTTCCTCCGTTATGTCAGGTTTCGGCGTTTTGATGGTTTTGACATAGTGCCCGATGCGTTCTATTTCTTCTTCTATAAACGCATGAATCATCGTATTTCTCGGTTCCGGAGCCAGCTCCTGACCGCTTTTTTTCCTTGTAAGCAGTATATTGATTTCAGAAATGAGCGCTTCATCCGTCAATAAGGCATCGGCCAGTACGGGAAATGACATCGGCGGTACGGAGCCGAACGTTTCAATCCATCTGCAGGCAAGGAGAGGACGCAGAACATAAAAATACTTTTTAATCTTCACTTCACTGCCCTGCAATTCCGTTTTTTCATTCCGTTTTGCCATATTGAGATAATGATAAATGCCGGCTTCAGGCGAAAAGGCGCGGATTTTCAGTTTTCGAAGCTTTTCAGCCGCTGAGAAAGCTTCATAATAGATCATCTCAGAAGAGAGCCATTCCAAAAGAGGCGGATTTGATTTTTTAAAAAGCCGCAGCGCTTTTCTCAGTTCCCAGCCGCTGATGTCAAGCATGTCATGAATCGGCTCTTCTATGACATCCCTATGCGGTTCGATCGAAAAGTACCATTCTTTTTTCGGCACATAGAGAAACCGCACATCGTAGTCGCTGTCGCTTGACGGAAATCCCCATGCGCGGCTCCCTGATTCTACGGCGTAAAGCACCTTGACGCCGTGCTGTGCTTCAATTCGTTTTAATTCTTCGATGATCCTTTGTTCCATCTGTATCCGTCCTTTTCCGTGATCATTCCTGAAAAAAGCCCAAGTACTTGGGCTTTTCGCTGTTGTCAGCCTTTCAGATGCGCTTTCAGAAAGGCCAGCTTTTCCGTATGGAAAGAAGGTATGTATTCATGTCCGAAATATCGGTACACCTTCAATTCTTTTTCCGTTTCCAGATGATTGTAAGCGGCAAACACCGTCGACGGCGGAGTCACGCGGTCAATCAGCCCGATGGACATGAGCACCGGAACTTTTACGCGGTCCGCCAGATTCATGATATCAAAATAGGCCAGTGTATTCATCGCGGCCTTCTCCGTCTCAGGGCTGCCGTTCTTTCTGAAAAAGGAGTTAATCTCAAGATACGGCTCATCAAGAGCGACATCAATGGCCCGCTCAAAATTGCTTAAATAAGGATAATCGGCCGCAACCGCTCTCGGAATGTCAGATAGTGCCGCCGCGGCGATTGAAAGTCCGCCTCCCTGGCTCCCGCCGATGACGGCGATTCTCGTTTCATCCACTTCATCAAAGCCGCTGATGACTTCCAAAGCCCGGACGGCGTCTAAGTACACGCCGCGGTAATAATATGTATCTTTATCTAAAATCCCTTTCGTCATCCAGCCGGGAACGTGTCCGTGCGGTGAGACGCTTGTATCTGTGCTGCTGTGCTGACCGCGGACAAGCATGCCGAACGCGGCATATCCGTGAAGCGCCCAATTTACGATGTCATGTGTATCCCCGTCATAGCTCGCGTTGTAGCCGTGATATTTCACGATGGCCGGATGCGGTCCTTGCCGGTCGGGAACGGCGTACCATCCCTCAATTTCCGCCTTGCCGAAGCTCCGGTATGTCAGCCGGAATACTTTCACACCGTCAGCCGGGTAGCTTTCAGCCGTCAATTCAGGCTTTGCCTCTTCCTTTGCAAGCTCATGTAATGATGATGCCCAAAAATCCGAAAAGTCATGAGGAGCGGTTTTATTTGGTTTATAGGTTTGCAGTTGGTCGAGCGGCAAGTCGTATAATTGCATATCCGATTAATCTCCTTTGTTTTATAAGATTTAATTTTCTGACTCTATCTTAACACGATTTTACACTCATTTTCTAAAAATTTTAATAAACGTTTGTTTAAAAGAAAACAAAAAAGCCGTACGCTCACAGCGTCACGGCTCTTTTTACATCGGCTGATACAGATCCCAGCCGATTTTTAACGTTTCTACGATATAATCGGCGATTTCTTCTGGTTCCAGATTATCCGTCGCCACTTTTGAATTATGTTTATCATAGATGCTTTGGCGCTCGTTAAAGAGCTGCTGCATTTCATCCATGGAACGGTTATGCAGAACGGGACGGCTTTCAATCAGCAGGTCAGCCCGCTGCTTCCAATTCTCCCATGATAAATCAAGATGGAGCACGAGACAGTTTTCAAGGCAGCACTGTCTGATTTCCTCTTGTTTAAACGAACCGCCCCCAAGTGACACGATCTTGAATTTCGTATTGCGGCAGATATCTAATATATAATCCTTTTCGGTCTGACGGAAAAAGGCTTCACCTTTTTTCTCAAACATTTCAGGGATGGACATATTGAAATCTTTCTCAATCTGCAAATCAATATCAATGAAGTCTCTGTATAATTTCTTAGCGACCAGCTGGCCGATTGTTGTCTTTCCGACCCCCATGAATCCGATCAGTACGATATTTCTTTCTCTTACGGGAATGGCACGTTTTGCGTTCATCTTCGGCGAAATCCTCCTAAGAAATGAAAAAGTTATGTTTATTATATGATAACTCAATATTGAAATATAGAGATAATGCAATGAAAGAAAACCCATCCTTTATAAGAAGAGATGAGTTTTTCTTTCTATCGGAGCGTAATGCGTTCCACCTTTCCGACAATGAAAATATAAGAAAATGCCCCGATAAATGCGACAGCGCCGACAAACAGAATCGCTCCGTTATATGAACCGGTCGCAGAAACGATAAACCCGATGATAAGCGGGGTGATAATGCCGGCCATATTGGCGAAAAAGTTAAACACGCCTCCTGCCAATCCGATTGTTTCGCTTGGCGCCACCTCACTCAGCATCGTCCAGGATATATTGGACATGCCCTGCGCAAAAGAAGCAATGGATAAGATCGTCAAAACCGCAGGAGCAGAATCCGTAACATTCGCGAGCACGATGGAGCCTGTCAGCAGAAGACCGAGGATGACGGGGGTTTTTCGGGCAACGTTCACCGACACGCCCCGTTTCATCATTCCGTCAGACCAATATCCGCCGAACAATACGCCGAAAAAGGCGGCGATATACGGGATTGATGCGGCGAAGCCGACTTTCAAGAATGCCATGTGCTTTGCCTCCGCCAGATAAGTCGGAAACCATGTCAAAAAGAAGAACAGCGTGGAGGCTACGGCGAATTGGCCGATATACAAGCCGACAAGCTTGCGGTATTTAAGAAGCTGGACGAAATCCCGCCACGTGATCCTGCCGGCTGATTCAGACACCTCTGTCAGTCCGCCGCCTTCTCTAATATAATCAAGCTCTTCCCGGTTCACTTTCCGGTACCGATTCGGCTCGTGATACATTTTGAACCAGAAAACGGAGAAAACAAGCCCGAGCACGCCTGAAGAAATAAAGACGGCGCGCCAGTCAAATGCCGTTAACACCCAGAATAAAACCGGTGTGGCGAACGCCAGCCCCACATATTCCCCCGCCGTATAAACACCCGTCGCAAAGGCGCGTTCCCGCCTTGGAAACCATGTCGTGACAATCCGGTTGTTTGCCGGAAACGCAGGCGATTCAGCCAGCCCGATAATCAGGCGGCAGCCGAATAAAAACCCGAAACTGGCCGCAAAAGCCTGCACTCCGGTGAAAACAGACCAGATCATTAAAGAAACGCCGTACGTCCGTTTTGATCCGAATTTGTCCAAAATGAGCCCGCCGGGAATCTGCATACCCGTATAGGTCCAGCTGAATGCGGAAAAGACGACGCCCAAAAGCGCGGGGCTTATGTTCAGCGATGTCTGAATGGACGGGGCGGCGATGGATACACTGGCACGGTCTATATAATTAATCGCAGTGATAAAAAACAAAAGAAACAGTATCACATAACGAGCGCGAGTCGGTTTATTGCGGACGGGACTGAAGTCCGTCAGCTCCGTTTCATTTTTCAATGGCTTCTCCCCCCTTACTCGAATGAAATTAATTGTACAACACTTCGGTCAATTATTTAATACTTTGACGCAAAAAAGCGCTAAACAATTTGTGTGCCGCACTGACACCCTGCTTATAAAAGTGTCTGCCCTTTTCACCTGTTTATCCGTATCTCACCCGGGGAAAAGTACACATATGATAGACAGTTACGGGAGGATTACCGATGAAACTGAGTTTTTGCACGACAGGATTTAAAAAAAAGCATATTTTCGACATCATTTCTTTCGCGAAGGAGCACTCCTTTGACGGAATCGAACTGTGGTACGGACACGCTAAACAATATATAGAGGAAATCGGCCCGCTCGACAGACTTGATCAGCAGCTTCAGGAGGAAAGCCTCGGGGTGCCTGCTGTCAGTTTGTACACTGACTTCGCCGCTCAGGATGAAAGGCAGACGTTAAAGGATGTTCAAAGGGCATTAAGCGCGGCACGACAGCTGCACAGTCCCTTGATCAGAGTCTTTGCCGGCAATCTTCCTTCGCATCGGACGTCACCGGAAAAGTGGCAACGTGCGGTTGATCAATTTCAGCAGGCGGCACGGCTCGCAGATGACTATGAAGTCGATATCGGGCTTGAGATTCATTACGATACGTACGCGGATACACCGGAGGCGGCGCTGGCATTTTTGGAGGATGTCGGACATCCGCGGGTCCGCACCATTTTTGACGGCTCCAACCTACACGTCAATCACGTTGACCAAATGTCCGCTTTAGAAAAGCTGTATCATACCGTAAGCCATATTCATCTGAAAAACTATCACTGGAATTTTGACAACTGGTATCTCAGCAAGCCAACTCCGATTTTTCAAGGAGATCTCGATCAAAAAGCATTTTTAAAAGAGCTGATGAACAGACAATATGAAGGTTTTGTTTCTCTTGAGTATTTTGGAGAACATGCCTTTACGCATATAAAGGAATCGCTCCGGGAATATACGTCTGTTTTTTCCCGCTGACTCTTCGATCGAAGGGTCTTTTTTTTGTATCATATAGAAAAAGGGGGATATCATGATGATCATTTGGATAAATGGGGCTTTCGGTTCCGGAAAAACACAAACAGCGTTTGAACTGCACAGAAGACTGAAACCGTCTTACGTATATGATCCTGAAAAGATGGGGTTTGCGATGCGTTCGATGATACCGCCGGATATCGCTGAAGATGATTTTCAAAGCTATCCTCTGTGGCGGGAATTCAATTACAGCATGCTTTCCTATTTGTCAGATACATATCAGGGCATCATCATTGTGCCCATGACCATTACGAACGATCAATACTTCCATGACATTATCAGCAGGCTGAGACAGGATGGCCGGACCATTCACCACTTTACCCTGCTGGCTTCAAAGGAAACATTGCTGAAACGCCTGCGCACCAGAGCGGAAGAAAAAAACTCCTGGGCCGCAAAACAAATCGACCGCTGCATCAACAGCCTGTCTGATAGCCTCTTCACAGAACATCTCCATACAGACCAAATGTCTATTCAGCAGGTCGCAGAAACGATCGCTGCCCAAGCAAATCTGCCTCTTGAGCCTGATTCGAGAGGCAGCCTTCGAAGATTCACCGACAGATTGATGGTGAAGCTGAATCATATCCGTATCAAATAAAAAAACGTTTTGAAAACATGTCCCTGATCCATGCAAATGGATCAATAAATAAAAAGTCCCTCCGAAGGGATGTTTTTTTCAATTTAAGAAAAAAATTTTAGAAATAAAGAAGGAATTATATGGATAATCATCTAATTATTAACACTGCAATACATTTCATTTGAAAAGGGAGTGTTCGAAATGAAATTCAAAAAAGTGTTAACCGGTTCTGCGCTGTCTCTTGCCTTACTGATGTCTGCCGCTCCTGCCTTTGCCGCATCACCAACAGCATCCGCATCCGTGGAAAATAGCCCAATCTCAACGAAAGCAGATGTTGGCATTAATGCCATCAAGCTCGTTCAAAGCCCTGACGGCAATTTCGCTGCTTCATTCGTTTTAAACGGAACAAAATGGATTTTCAAAAGCAAATATTATGACAGCAGCAAAGGGTATTGGGTAGGGATTTATGAAAGTGTAGATAAATAAAAACGATAAACAAAAACCTCCCTTTCAAAAGGGAGGTTTTTTTATTTCTATTTCCACCAATCATCAAACATCGATGCCGGCACCTGGCGCTTGTGCTCCGTACTGAGGTAGCGTTTTTCCAGCGCCTCAATCACTTCGGAAGAAACGTCCTTTCCTTCTAAATAATCATCAATGTCATTGTATGTGATGCCGAGTTCGGTCTCATCCGTCTGCTGCGGTTTTTCATCAAGCAGATCGGCCGTCGGTAATTTCAAATACAGGCGTTCCGGCGCGCCGAGCTCTTCTAATAAACGTCTGCCCTGGCGTTTCGTTAATCCGGTCAGCGGCAGCAGATCAGCTCCGCCGTCACCGTATTTCGTGAAGAAACCGGTCACCGCTTCAGCCGCATGGTCGGTTCCGATGACAAGCAGCCCCTCTTGTCCGCCGATGGCATATTGCGCGATCATCCTCATTCTGGCTTTTACATTTCCTTTGTTAAAGTCAGACAGCTGATCGCCCGTGTCTTTTTTGTACTGATCGGCGAACGCGCTGACAGCGGACTTAATATCAAATGTCCATGATTTATCAGGTTTAATGAATTTGAGCGCCAATTGGGCGTCATCCTCATCCTGCTGTGTGCCGTGCGGAAGACGGACGGCGATAAATTCCGCGTTTCCGCCTTCTTCTCTGATGCTTTCAGCCGCCAATTGGGCGAGGCGTCCCGCAAGCGTGGAATCCTGCCCGCCGCTGATGCCGAGCACAAAGCCTTTGGCACCTGTTTTTTTCAAATATTGTTTCAGAAAGTTCACTCTGTCCTCAATTTCTTGTTTCGGATCAATCGAGGGTTTTACATGGAGATCATTCATAATTTGTTTCTGGATGCTCATCCCAATCACTCCTCCTGCATTGTTTCTTTATGATTCATTTCCCGTTCATGCTGAAAATGAATCATGCCACTATGTACGACTCTTTGTTAAATATAGCACAGGTGCAGTTTTTAAGTGAATCAAATACACCGGGATCAGCTGATTTCCACCCGCAGCGCCGTGATGCTGTCGCCGTTGCATTTTCCTTTTTCGATCGGACAGGATGAAAATGCAACGACGAGATCCATTTCCGCACGGAGCCGTACATAATCACCCGCGTCAGAAAGAGGCGTTTCGACTGATAAGTTCCCCTTCTCATCGAGCACCGTGTTCATAAAGATGGCAAATGGGTAATGCATATGCGGCCGCGGCACCCCGAACGGTTCAAGCGCCCCGCTCATATTGTCATAGCACGTATCCTGGAGCTCATCTTTATGCTTTCCGTATAAAAGCCTGTTCATATCCGGACGGCAGGCGGGAAGCAGCAGGTCATGCTTGCCGACTGTATCCTCAATCAGCGTCAGCATCGGCTTGTATAAATTCGAATAAATATGATCACCCGTTTTTACATGAATGGACTGGTTGGCATCAATCGTCGCGCCCTGATCAAGATGCTCATAAAAGTCCTTGGCATGATACGCCGTAAAATCAGCCACCTGCTGTCCTTCCACATCGACTACTTTTATGATCTGCCCTTTGTGAACCTTCAGGCCAAGCCCTTTTTTCGGCGGTACGATAAATTGCTGTGTCATCAGACTGCTCCTTTTTTTCTTCTATTATGAACTCCGGCCGTTTGTTTCATGTAAAGCAATTTATTGGATGTATATTCCCCTTCTGACGGCCGCAATCTAAGCTTTGATAAAGGGGTTGAACTTCATGAGTAAATCACAGGACCAGCCTAAAGGAAATCTCGCTTGGTGGCAGCTCTCCTTAATCGGTGTCGGCTGCACAATCGGGACGGGCTTTTTTCTCGGGTCCAGCATCGCTATTGTCAAAAGCGGATATTCCGCGCTGATCTCATTTCTTATTGCCGGGCTTGGCACCTATTTTGTCTTTGAGCAGCTCGCGAAGCTTTCGGCCAAACAGCCCGAAAAGGGGTCTTTTTGCGCCTATGCGAGAAAGGCTTTCGGCACTTGGGCCGGTTTCAGCAACGGATGGGTGTACTGGTCGTCCGAGATGCTGATCACGGGAAGCCAGCTGACAGCGATCTCGCTGTTTACGAAGCATTGGTTTCCGAATGTGCCGCTGTGGATTTTCGCCTCCATTTATGCGGTGCTCGGTCTTTTGATTATATTTACGGGGCTGTCCGTTTTTCAAAAAACGGAAAATGTGCTCGCTGTTGTCAAGACGGCGGCGATTTTTATGTTTATCGTGATCGCCATATTGGCGCTGTGCGGTATATTTTCTCATAAACCGGATGTGCAGGTGCCGAACGAATCAAAGGATTTGTTCCCGCACGGAGCGATGGGGTTATGGACGGGATTGATTTATGCGTTTTACGCCTTCGGAGGAATTGAAGTCTTGGGGCTGATGACCGTACACTTGAAAAAACCGGAGGAAGCCTCAAAATCAGGCAGACTGATGCTTGCCGTACTTGCAGTGATTTACGTCATTTCTCTCGGCCTGGCGCTGCTGTTAGTGCCGCTGGGCAAATTCACCGAACAGGACAGCCCGTTTATTACATCGCTGAAGGGTTTTCATTTAGATATCATTCTTGATATTTTTAACGGAATTTTTATTATTGCGGGATTTTCCACGCTCGTCGCCTCGCTGTTTGCCGTGACGACATTGCTTTGTACAATGGCCGATGACGGGGATGCGCCGAAATGCTTCAGATTAAAGGAAAACAAAAAAATCTGCTGGCCCGCGCTCGGATTGACGTTTGCCGGACTCATCGTCTCCATCATCCTGTCATTGGTGCTGCCGAAAAATATATATGAACACATGACAACCGCGGCGGGCCTCATGCTTCTGTATACGTGGCTGTTCATTTTGTTCTCGGGCAAGAAACTGCTTGAAACGACAAAGATGGGAACCGTACAGATTGTTATCGCCCTTGTGCTGATTGTCGCGGCCGTCTCCGGGACGCTGTTTGAGAAATCGAGCCGGCCCGGTTTTCTGGTCAGCCTTTGTTTTCTCGCCGTCATTGCGATCGTGACATGGATCGTACAAAAAAAGCAGGGACACAGCCCTGCCGGATCATAGCTTATTTCATCGGTTTAAACAGTCTCTTCAAATAAGAAAAGGGACACTTTGACACTTGCGTCTCATCATCACGGAGGAAATATTGCTTCCATTCTAAATTGTCTTTTCCTCCGTACCACCCCAATCGGGGATGAAGAGGGGCTTCATCATACGCCTCTAAGCGTTTTCTGATCAGCCGGCTCATGTTTCGTCCGAACGCGGTTGAATCATTTAATCCTTCAAAAACCCATCTCGGCTGAAACGCCAGCATAAAAAACGGGAAGCTTCTGCTTTGTCTCGCTTCATGCGCAGGCGTCGCGCACAGAATAAAATACGGCTCGCCGTCAAAGCAGAACTCCCATTTATAATGTTCAGGGTCTTCCGGCATGTCTTCCGGCCAGTCTTTCGGGTCGCAGCCGCTCAGCCGGTTTAAAAAAGACCAGAACAGCTCTTCATACGCCTCAACGGAATAATGCTCAGCTAAATCCTCAGGCGTATCAAAAATCACAAGCAGCGACGCGTATCTTCCGGTATTCCTTGAGATCTTTCCGTACTCTGACAGCAGCATCCCCACTTCCTCCGGGGTTCCCTCTTCGCGGGGATCACCCGCAAAGGATATCCGGAGCTGATCTGTCAAAAATCCCTGACGTCCGGGAATGCACGGAAACGTATCCGCTTTATCGCCTACTTTTTCTGATAGAAGCTCAAAAGCGATTCTCTGCCAATTTGGCAGATCCAATAACTTTTCCTCAAGGCAACTTTTTGTGTACAGCCCGCTTGCCATCGGCCCACCTCCAGTATCGTCATGATACGTTATGACGGAGATAGGCGATGGGTGACTCTTCTATTTATGAGATGAGCATTTGAATCCCCTGCCATCCGAAATAAAACCCGAAAACGATCAAAGACACACCCGCCGCTCCCGTCAGCCAGCGGAGCGCTTTTTCATGAAGGAGATTTCTGAAAGTGCTCGCGGCGACCGCCATGCAGAAATCCCAGATCAAAATGCCGAGAAGAATGCCGGAGCTGTAAATCAAAAGCTGATTTGCATCGAAGGATTCAGCGGTTTTGGCGAGAATGCTCCCGTATATGCCGAGCCAGAATAAAATGCTCAGCGGATTGGAAAGAGAAATAAAAAACCCCGCGCCGAATGTTTTGTAAAAAGCCGGTTTTCCTTTTCCGCTTCTGACATTCATGGCTTCCCTTATATTTTTTAACGTTTCGACTCCCGTGTAGGTCAGCACGAAAAAACCGAAGAGCCACAAAAACGTTTTTACAAAAGGAGCGGTCAAAAATTGAGACAGCCCGAAATAGATCAGAATCATATACAGCCCGTCCGCGGCCATAGCGCCGAGACCGAAAATCCATGCATGCCAAAAGCCATTTTTGATGCCTTTGTCAATTTGCGCCGCATTGACCGGTCCGACAGGTGCTGACAATGACAGCCCGAGAACGATGTAGCTTAAAAAGATGTTCATTGGCTTCCCCCTCATTCATGCAACTTGTACAAGTTATTCATGAATGGGCCGTGCTATGATATTTTATTTTAATTTCTCAAGCTCGTCTTCCATTATGTCCGTCACTTTTCCTAAAAAATCGAATATCAGCCGCAGTTCTTCTTCTTTATATTGCCGGCAAAGGCTGATCGTGGACTGGGATAAGGAGCTGAACAATTGCTTCACATTCGCTTTTCCGGCTGTCAGCGGCACGATGATCACCCGCCGTTTGTCTTCGGGGTCTTTTTTCCTCATGACATATCCCGCTTTTTCGAGCCGGTCAATGAGCGCCGTTACCGAACCTGTGCTGAGGCCGGTTTTTTTCCCGAGCTCGCCTGCGGTCATCGGGCCTGCTTCATTTAAGATATCAGCTGATTTCAAATCGGTCGGAAACAGACCGAGAGATTGAGCGGCCGCCTGATGAAAAAGGATCGTCCTTGTGGCCATCTTCCGGAATAACTGTATGGCGGTTTCCTCCGTCTCGCTTCTGGTATTTCTTGTTGACAACTGACAGGCCTCCCTATAAAATCAATTTATCTTGACGATCAAGATAATTTTCGGCAAATCTAATATGATCATAGCAAATTTAATGATCAAAAGTAAGTATGGGAGGAAAAAAGCATGGAACAAACAGCCGCGAAGGACGCCTCGACAAAGTTTGTCGTCATCGGTCTTTTGCTGGGCATTTTAATGTCGGCTATGGATAATACAATCGTTGCCACTGCGATGGGAAATATCGTGGCGGACCTCGGAAGTTTCGATAAGTTCGCGTGGGTGACGGCATCATACATGGTAGCCGTTATGGCCGGTATGCCGATTTACGGAAAACTGTCCGATATGTACGGACGCAAGCGTTTCTTTTTATTCGGTCTTATTCTTTTCTTAATCGGATCTGCATTATGCGGAATCGCTCAAACAATGGATCAGCTCATTATTTACCGCGTCATTCAGGGAATCGGCGGAGGTGCGCTGATGCCGATCGCCTTCACGATCATTTTTGATTTATTTCCGCCGGAAAAACGCGGGAAAATGTCGGGCATGTTCGGTGCCGTTTTCGGCCTTTCCAGCGTTCTCGGGCCGCTTTTAGGCGCGCTCATTACCGACTCCATCAGCTGGCACTGGGTGTTTTACATCAACGTGCCGATCGGTATTCTATCATTGTTTTTCATTCTTCGTTATTATAAAGAATCTCTTGAACATAAGAAACAGAAAATCGACTGGGCCGGCGCAATCACACTGGTGGTTTCCATTGTCGGTCTGATGTTCGCTCTTGAGCTCGGCGGAAAAACGTATGATTGGAACTCCGTGCAGATCATCGGTCTGTTCGCTGTGTTCGCCGTGTTCTTTATCGCCTTTTTTATCGTGGAAAGAAAAGCGGAAGAACCGATTATCTCATTTTGGATGTTTAAAAACCGTTTATTTGCTACGGCACAGATTCTGGCGTTCCTTTACGGAGCCACGTTCGTCATTTTAGCGGTGTTTATCCCGATCTTCGTTCAGGCTGTGTACGGAAGCACCGCGACAAGCGCGGGCTTTATTTTGACGCCGATGATGATCGGTTCTGTTATCGGAAGTATGATCGGCGGAATTTTCCAGACGAAAGTGCGGTTCCGCAATTTAATGCTGATTTCCGTGGTCGCTTTCTTTATCGGAATGCTGCTGCTTTCCAATATGACACCGGATACGGCGCGTACGATGCTGACGGTATTCATGCTGATCTCAGGATTCGGCGTCGGCTTCAACTTCTCACTGCTCCCGGCTGCGTCCATGAACGATCTGGAGCCGCGTTACCGCGGAAGCGCCAACTCAACAAACTCGTTTTTGAGATCATTCGGTATGACGCTCGGTGTGACGATTTTCGGAACCATCCAGACGAATGTGTTTACCAACAAGCTCACAGATTCATTCAGCGGCATGAAAGGAGCGGGCGGCGCGATGCAGAACATCGGAAATCCGCAGGACATTTTCCAGGCCGGCACGCGCGCCCATATTCCGCCGCACATTCTGGATCGCATTATTGACGCCATGTCGCAAAGCATCACATATGTATTTACGCTTGCGCTGGCGCCGATCGTCATTGCGGCCGTTACCATTTTGTTTATGGGAAAAGCGAGAGTAAAAACCTCTCAGGAAATGGCGAAAAAAGCGAATTAAAAAAAGCAGTACATGGCGTTTGTCATGTACTGCTTTTTTGTTTACTCTGCGAAATGCGGAGCGAGAATATCTTTCAGCACGTTTGCGCTGCGGCTGAATTGAGCCTGTTCTGTTTCATTCAGCTCAAGTTCCGTCACACCTGCGATGCCGTTCCGATTGACGACGGCCGGAACGCCGATAAAGACGTCGTTTACACCGTATTGGCCGTCCAGATATGTGCTGACGGTTAAAATGCTGTTTTCATTACGCAAAATCGCTTTTGTGATGCGGGCGAGGCTCATCGCCACTCCGTAATATGTCGCGCCTTTTTTCTCGATAATATGGTAGGCCGCGTTTTTCACATCGTCAACGATCTGATCCAGCTCGTCCTGTTTGTAAGCTGCATTTTTCTCCAGCAATTGCTGTACCGGCACTCCGCCGATATTGGCGTGACTCCATACAGGAAGCTCGGTATCGCCGTGCTCGCCGATAATGTGGGCGTGTACGTTTTGCGGAGCGGCGCCGAAGTATTCACTCAGCATATAACGGAATCGCGCAGAATCCAGTGTCGTGCCGCTGCCGATGACGCGTTCTTTCGGAAGCCCGCTGAATGTCCATGTCGCATAAGTGAGAATGTCGACCGGGTTTGTGGCAACGAGGAAGATGCCGTCAAATCCGCTTGCCATTACTTCACCGACAATGCTTTTAAAAATGGCGAGATTTTTTTCGACCAGCTCAAGTCTCGTTTCGCCCGGTTTTTGATTGGCTCCGGCACAGATGCACACGATATCGGCATCCTTGCAATCCTCATATATGCCGTAAGACGTTTTAACCGGATGAGGCGCAAATGCCTTTCCGTGATTTAAATCCATGACATCGCCCATGGCTTTTTCTCTATTTACATCAATGATCACAAGCTCATCTGTGATCCCTTGGTTAATTAACGCAAATGCATAACTGCTTCCAACAAAACCTGCTCCGATTAATGCTACTTTGTTCACTCGTTCGTTCATCATGTATGCTCATCCTCCAGTGTTTCGTGGTGTCTGTTTTTAACTTGTGAAGTATTTCACATTTATATTGTGCAACACTTCACAAACTTTTGCAAGAGAAAAGTTTGATTTTTGGACAAAAAAATATCGGTGATGGTTTCCAGATTGTTGACAACATCCTAAAACGGAACCGTTTTAGGATGTTGTCATCTTTTCAGCGTGATTGAAGATGCGCTGTCCTTTTCCCAGAAGCGAGGGTTTGCCGGCACGCTGATGTGATGATGGCCCTATCCATTAATGCGGAAGATAACCGTCTAAACCGGAGTTGTTATACAAACCATTCTGCACATAATCAAAGCCGGGCTGGTTCTGTCCGGGCACTTGGGCGCTGCCATTGTTAAAAATCACTTTGGCATTGGCCGTATCCGCATTCGCAGGCAGCGTCAGCGTGTAAATTCCATTTGCATTCTTAGTCATTGCTTTCCCCGGCCACGATCCGGTTAATTCTATGGCCCTGCCTCCATCATGTTTGTAAATATAAGCATTTACCTGGCCCCAATGATCCGGATTTTGATAGCCAATGATGTTGGTTTGGGCCGGGTCTTTTTTGACAAACGTGTATTCTTGGGTTCTCTCTGCACCCTCGCCGTTCGTTCCGGTTAACTTGATGTTGTATGTCGTGCCGATTGGATCTCCTTTCCCGATCGTTAATCGGTCTCCATCCTTAAATGCTGTCTGCTGCCCATTATTGATTTGGTAAACGGCTTTTGTTGTTTTCGCATTTGCACGCAGGGTGACCGTCAGCTGATCATTGAAAGAATGGACTGCCCCCGTTTGGTAATTCTCAAGAAAGACCTGAGGCGCATTTCCAATATCATCAGAATAAAGAACAGCCGCGGATCTGGCATTGATCGTACCTGTCAGTTTGCCGTTCGCCACTTGAAATGAACCGGCGCCGGCCCTATTATCATACCTGCCGTCAGGCAATTTCGTTGAAGTATTGACGGTGACAGAAGACGATCCTGCATTAGCCAGCACAACGCCTTTTGAGCCGCGCTGATTCATAAATATTTGATTGTTCCCATTCGGATTCGAGAGTTCCTCAGGCTGCCCGGCCATTACATTGTGAAATTGATTGACCGCGGTGATCGCCTGATCTTTAAATAAGGCGCTCCCGCGATCTCCTATTTGACTTTTTCCGGGAAATCTTACACCATTTCCTCCGCCCTCAGGTCTGGAAAAGAAAAGAGGCGTGCTTCCTGAGCGGGAACCAATCACTGCCCAGCCTAAACGAATATCGTCATCACTCATCCATGTGGACTCTTCCTCATCATTGGCATACGTATCATGTGATTCCACCCATGTGACTAACTTGTCCGCAGACACGTCAGATGCATAAGGGGAGATATTCGACACACTCAGATTACGGTTCTTTAAAGCGGATCTGATGGAATGCCCATAGTTAGAAGCCGTCACATTCATATAATTCGCATAAGCAGTATCTCTGGACGCGCTGTCTTGCAGGATTTCTCCGTATTGGAACTCCGCCGATGTATTGGTGATATTCGGCCAAAATCGGCTGCCGTAATTCCCATCATCCGGAAGCTCTATATGCTTGGCGGCATCATAGCGGAACCCGTCTGCTCCGTCATTCAATGCTCTTTCCAAGAAACGTTTCAGATAGGCCTGCACCTCAGTATTCTGTGTATTCCAATCATACAGCCCAAGCAATGAATTTTGAGTGACGTCCCACCTGTCCGACCAATTTTTAATTTGTGTGTTTCCATGGGTCCAGTTTGGAATACGCTTAATCTCGTCAGAAATCGCGGCGTAATCGCTGGTGGTATGATTGATAACCGCATCGACAATGACTTTTACGCCATACTTTTCCGCGGCTGCACACATGTCCTTAAATTCTTGTTCAGTGCCTAAGTAACGGTTGCCGATTTGGTACGATGTCGGCTGATACAGCCAGTACCAGTTCCTCATGCTTTTATCTCCTTGGTTCCCTTCCTTTACTTGGTTAATCGGAGACGTCTGAATGGCTGCATAGCCCGCATCACGAATATCTTTCATATTTTGTGTTAACGTATTGAACGACCAATTCCAGGCATGAAGGATGGTCCCGTTTTTAACCGATGACGCGGTCATCCCATTCGATTTGTTTGCAGTTTCAGCGTTCGCAGCCGCCGGGCCTGACAAAACCAAATGAAACAGCAATAAAAATCCGGCGAATAACGGCAGTAAAGAGGTTTTGAATCGTTTTTCAAACATTTTTGACACTCCTTATTTCATTTTTGAAGACTGACTGCGGAGTCAAAAATTCCTCTTACTCTTTCTTCAGCTCCTTTCAACTGTTGTGAAGACTGGAGAATTATGTTAACGCTTACATTTCAACTTATCACACTCTCTCTATCAAAGCAACGTGACAGAGTGAATTCAAATCTATATTCCTATCAATTAAAAAGACTTCCCGCTTTCAAACAAAAAAAAGAAACCACCTGTCAGGATGATTTCTTTTTTATTTCTTTTTTATTTCTTTTATCGCTCTTCTGTAAGACAGCTTCACAATGACATACCGAAGCAAAAACAGAACGCCTCCGCAGACGATAAAAAGAAAGATCATTTTCAGCCAAGCAAAGAATGTATGGGGAAACCCCCTGTCGTACATCGTAAGCGCCGCCACCGCAAAAGTGACCGCAATTGAATCTATCCGCTGCTGCTTCACCCGCTTTTTCAGTTCTTCTTTGGTGTCTATTCTCGGCATGAGCATTCCCGACGCTCCCGCCCTGATGCAATAATAAACAATTATAATGAAGAAAACCGCCAAGCTTCCGGCCCATTCCCTAAATGGACAGTTCAGAACAAGTCCGCGTACGATGATGTCAAGCAAAGACAGTGTGCCCACAAGCATTCCGACTTCTGACCAAATCATTCGTTCTTTCTCTTTCACACTCTCACTCTTTCCATTCACGTTTGAAAGTCCGTTCCGACGCTGATTCATGACTTCCTCCCGTACTATTAAGAATGGCTTACAACTCCCATTATATCTTGCCGATTCATAATGATAAACCGAAATATCATTGACAAAATGTTTAATAAGGACCCCAATTGATCAGGACGCCTATGCAGATAAACACAAGGCCGATGACAAACCAAATCAGCGCCAGCGGAATCATGAAGCGAAGCCACTTTACGTACGGAATGCCGCTGGCAGCCAGTACGGCCATCAGCACGCCGGAAGTCGGATTGACACAGTTTACGACGCCTTCCCCGAGCATGACCGCTTCAACCGCGACCTGTCTCGTGATGCCCATCAGATCGGCAAGCGGCGCCAAGATCGGAATAAATACGACCGCCTCCCCTGAGCCCGATGATATCAGAAAATGAAGCAGGGCGCTGGAAATATACATTCCGATTGCGCCTGCCATCGGGCTGAAACCGTGCAGCAGTGACGCAAGCCCATTGACTACCGTATCAAGCAGCTTTCCGTGTTCCAGAATAACGGAAATGCTTCTCGCCATTCCGACGATCAGCGCGCCGTAAACGAGGCCCTGACAGCCTGTAATAAACGTTTTTGCGATATCATTTGCCGCCATTCCCGCAATCAGGCCTGACACGATTGAGATAAAAATGAACACGGCGGCCATCTCTGAATCAGACCAGCCAAGAGTAAGCGCGCCGTATAAAAAGCCGGCAAGCGACAAAGCCGCGACAGCCAGAATCAATTTATGGCGGACGGTAAACGGGACTGGCTTGTCCTCCGGATCGGAAGCCTGCGGGATTGAACCTGCCGCCGGAAACCAATCGTTTCCCAGCAGACTGGCGTCCTTTGCTTTTCTGAGCCTTCTCGTATACCGATAAATATATAAAATAGATGATAGCAGAAAACAAATGTAGACGGCAATCCGCAGGCCGATGCCGGAAAACAGCGGCAGCTCCGCGATGCTTTGTGATAAACCGAGCGGTGAAGGTGATAAAATCGTCGCGTTAAACCCGGCATAGCAGCCGATATAAATGACGGCCGCTCCGGCCACGGCGTCCCATTTCAGCGAACGGGCGACGATCAGGCCGATCGGAATAAAACCGATCACGGAATTAACGACGATGCCGGTTGTGCCGAGGATCGAAAATAGAGATCCGACAATCGCAATAAACAGCAGCTGTTTTGCGCGGAACGTACTGATGACATTACTGATCAATCCATTGATGGCGCCCGTTTTCTCCAAAATCGCAATGGTGCCGCCCGTAAACAGGATTAAAAAAATAATCGGCGCGGAACTTGTCATCCCTTCCTGAATCGCGGTAAAAAAAGCGATCGGGCTGACAGGAGACTGTTCTAAAGAATGATAACTTCCCGGGACGGCGGACGTCACACTGCCCTTTGTCACCCTGTCAAATTCCCCTGCGGGAACGATGTACGATGCTATCGCGCATAGTAAAGCGACAATGAACAGCAGCACATAAGCATCAGGCATCACAAACAATTTCTTCTTTTTCAATACAGGTTCGGCCTTCGGCACAGCCATAACATCACCATCCCGCTTTAAATTTATAAACTATTCAGAAAATACAGATATGTGCTATATTATATACAGACCGATTGCCTGTTTTCAATATCAAAAAATAAAAAACAGACAGCTTTTGAAGGAGGACTTACGGCATGAACAGACTCACAGAGCATGAAAAGCAAGTCATTATGGACATTTTTGACCACCTGCACGCCAATCCCGAAGTAAGCTGGAAAGAATATCAAACAACTGAATATCTGACTAAAAAACTGAAAGAGGCCGGCTGCCGAATCCGTACGTTTGATGATTGCACCGGTGTTGTCGGCGAAATCGGAGAAGGCTCGCCCGTTGTGGCTGTCCGGGCGGATATTGACGCGCTGTGGCAGGAAGTGGACGGTGTCTTTCAGGCGAACCATTCATGCGGACATGATTCACATATGACGATGGCGCTCGGCACGATGATGCTTTTAAAGAGTCAGCCGAAGCTTCCGAAGGGCACCATCCGCTTTATTTTTCAGCCGGCTGAAGAAAAAGGCGGCGGAGCGCTGAAAATGATTGAAAAAGGCGTACTGGATGATGTTGACTTCTTATACGGCGTGCACGTGCGCCCCGTACAGGAAACGGCAAACGGCCGATGCGCACCGTCCATCCTGCATGGCTCAAGCCAACATATAGAAGGCCTGATTATCGGAGAAGAAGCCCACGGCGCGAGACCGCATCTCGGGCTTAACAGTATCGAAATCGCCGCTCTTCTCGTCCAAAAACTCAGCTTCATTCATCTTGATCCCGGCATCCCGCATTCCGTGAAGATGACAAAGCTTCAGGCAGGCGGAGAAAGTTCCAATATCATTCCGGGAAAAGCATCGTTCAGCCTTGATCTCCGCGCACAAACCAATGCCGCCATGGAGAAATTAACCGCCGAAACCGAAAGAGCCTGTGAGGCGGCGGCTGCCGCATTCGGCGCAAAAATCGAACTGCAAAAAGAACACAGCCTCCCGGCAGCCGAGCGAAACAAGGAGGCGGAAGCCATCATGGCATCTGCGATCAGCAGCATTCTCGGAGAAGAACATGTGGATGAACCCCTTGTGACAACCGGAGGAGAGGATTTTCACTTTTACGGGTTAAAGGTGCCGAACTTGAAAACGACGATGCTCGGCCTAGGGTGCGGCCTGGAGCCGGGACTTCACCATCCCCAAATGACATTTGACCGAAGCGCCATCTTTACTGGCGTTGAGATATTAACGGCCGCCGTCCTCAAATCGTTTGAAGCATAAAAAAAAGCAGCCCGTTACAGGGCTGCTTTTCCTCATTACTTCTTCAGATCTTCAATTGAATTGACGTTTTTCATGTACTGAGGAACGACCAGACCCATCTTGACGCCTGTCAGACTCGTTCCTACATCTTCATATTTACCTTTATATTTAGACGCATATGCCTTATGGGTATTCGGAAGCCAAGCAGACAATGACGCATCCGCGCTGCCTGTCGCAATCGCAGTCCACATCGGTCCTGCCTCCACTTGCGTCAGCTTCACGTCATAGCCGAGGTCTTGAAATACTTTTCCGATTACATTCGTACTTGCGATTTCACTGTCCCATGCCACATAAGCCAGGTTGATTTTATCCCCTTTGACTTTATGGGCGCCTTTTGTCCATTGAGCCACTTGGTCTTTATGTTTTTTCACATATTCAGCTGCGGCTTTGGCCGGCTTTTCGCCTTCCTCAACGGCAATCATGACTTCTCCCATATCGTCCTGCGTCCATTTGAACTGGCTGAGAACTTTGGCCGCGTTAGGCTGTTCCTTACTGAAGCCGGTTCTTGTAATCGTATGAATCTGCTCGGCAGTTCCGTACGTTTTTTTCGGATCATCAAGGAACTTCAGCTTGTATCTGGAGAACATCCAGTGCGGCGTCCACCCCGTTACGATGATCGGCTTTTTCCGGTCATATGATTTCTTCAATGTCGCCGTCATGGCAGCACTTGACGCCGTGACGACATTCCAGTCTTTCAATCCGTAATCCTTCACGGCCTCATCCGTCAGGGCCATGATCCCCGATCCCGGATCAATACCGATAATGGTTTTGTTCACCTGATCCGCAGCCGTTGCCTTACCATCAGTCTGCGAACCGCAGGCAGCCAAAGAAAGAGCCAGCGCAGCGGTAACGCCGACACCGATGATTTTCTTAAGCATCAGGCATTCCCCCTGCTCTTCTTCTTCACTTTAATGTTTTGCGTGATACGGTCGAGTGTAATCGCTACGATAACGATCGCGATACCCGCTTCCACTCCGACACCGGTTTTCAACTGTGTCACGGCGCTGTATACTTCAGAACCGAGACCCGGCGCACCGACCATGGCCGCGATAACGACCATTGACAAAGCAAGCATGATGCTTTGGTTAATACCGGCAAGAATTGTTTTTGTGGCAAGCGGAAGCTGCACCTTGAACAGACGCTGAGACGTCGTTGAACCGAATGCTTCCGTCGCTTCAATCAGATCAGCCGGAACCTGTTTAATACCGAGAACCGTCATGCGGATCGTCGGAGGCATCGCGAAAATAACAGATGCCACAACGCCTGGCACAACCCCGATATTAAAGAAGAAAATTGCAGGCAGCAGGTATACGAAAGCCGGCATGGTCTGCATTAAATCCAGAATCGGTGTGACAATGCGGCGGACCGTTTCTTTCTGAGACGCCCATATGCCGATCGGAACCCCGATAATAATGGAAATCAAAACAGATGTGACGACAAGCGCCAACGTTTGCAGCATCGGCGACCAATAACCCAAATAATCAATAACAAGGAATCCGATTAACGTAAAGAGTGCAATTCCTTTCGTACTGATCCACCAAGCGAGAGCTGCAAAAATAACAGTCAATAAAATAGACGGGATGAAACCCAAACCGCTCACAATCGCGTTTACGAAAGCGGCCAAACCGTTTGAGATTCCGTCAAAGAAACCTCCGAACGTCATGGTAAGCCAGTCAACAAACCGGTCAACGATATCTGCTAACGGAATTCTAGGCAATCTGTCCATTTACTTCACCCCCTGAACAGAAGAATCCTGAGCTTGTTCAGCAGAATCTTCAACATTTATATAATCGTTATTTCCTGAAAGCGCGCCGATTAATGCGCCTTTTACGACAATGCCTCTCATGCGGTCCTTATCGTCCGTGACGGCGATCGGAATATTCGCATCAGACACGACATCGAAAATTTCCGTCAAGTATGTGCTTTCATGCACAGTCGTAAATTCAGTATTTAAAATATCCTGAAGCGATAAGTCGGATTCCACCGCTTTTTTCGCATCCGCCGCGTGAATGACGCCGAGAAGCTGTTTCTGTTTATCAACGGCGTAAATAGAAGAAATACCGAGATTCTTCATGAGCTGCAGCGCTACACGAGGCCCTTTGTCAATCCGCACGGTTTCAGCGCGCTTCATGATGTGGCCCGCTGTCAGAACTTTGGATAAGTCAACGTCCTCAACGAATTTTTCAACGTATTCATTGGACGGGCTCATCAGAATTTCTTCAGGCGTCCCGATCTGAACGATGTTACCGTCTTTCATCAGCACGATTCTGTCACCGATGCGCAATGCTTCATCAAGATCATGCGTGATGAAGATGATCGTCTTGCCGACAGAGTCATGAAGGTCTAAAAGCTCATCCTGCATGTCTTTGCGGATCAGCGGATCAAGCGCACTGAAAGCTTCATCCATCAGAAGAATGTCAGGATCATTCGTCAATGCGCGGGCAAGTCCGACACGCTGCTGCATTCCTCCGCTGAGCTGATCAGGGAATTGGTGTTCAAAGCCTTCAAGACCGACAAGTTTAAGCGAATCAAGCGCTTTTTGCTCACGCTCTTTTTTGTCGACGCCTTGGAGCTCCAACCCGTATTCCGTATTTTCAAGAATCGTTCTGTGCGGAAACAGCGCAAATTTTTGAAAGACCATGCTGATTTTTTTCCGGCGCACTTCCCGGAGCTGGTCTTTTGACATATTTGTTATCATGTCACCATCAATATAAATATTCCCGGCAGTCGGTTCAATAAGCCGGTTTAACAGCCGAACTAAAGTTGATTTACCGCTCCCCGATAGACCCATGATGACAAATATCTCCCCATCATATACATCAAAGTTTGCTTGATTGACACCAACGGTTGATCCGGTCGCTTTCAGGATCTCTTTTTTGTTTTTTCCGCTGGACAGCATCTGAATGGCTTTTTTTGTCTGTTTTCCGAAAACCTTAGATACATTTTCGACTTTTATCTTAATTGGTTTCTCATCCAAATTCATATTTTCCCTCCATAATAAGCAATCTTTAATACCGTAACACGTTTGTAATAAGTCAAACAAACATCATAATCCCTTTTATTTTGTATCATTACTTTAAAAACATCCCTGTGTCTTATTTTCCTCTGGTATGCTTCTAAATACTCTCTAATCCTCCTTATTGAGGATAAATTATAACGGAAACCGGGCTTTTATCAGGCTTGAGAACGTTTCCATCGAATGTGCTGCAAACTGATTTCCTATCCTTTTTTTACAAATACAAGAACTTTTTTGCGACATTGTCCCGGAAAAAGAAGTTTTCGCTTCCTAAAAATAAGGAATTTTAAGGAAAAATATAGGTCTGCCAACAGACAGCCCCACTAAAAAAAGCACCCCAAAAGGGTGCTCATTGCGCAAGCTCTGTCTGTTTCGTTTCTTTTCCGAGAATAAGAATAGTGATGACGGCAATCAGGATGGCCGCACAAAAGACGGCGAAAATCACTGTAAACGAAACGTTCCGTCCTGCAAGCGATCCGGCGAGAAGCGGACCGAAAATGCCGCCGATTCTGCCGACGGCCGCCGTTGTTCCGGAACCGGTCGCACGGATCGCCGCAGGATACTGCTCCGGTGTATAGGCGTAAAGCACGCCCCATGCGCCGAGATTGAAGAAGGACAGCAGCATGCCGGCTGTGAGCAGCATGCCCAATGAATCCGCGGCACCGAAGAAATAAGCGCTGCCCGCCGTTCCGAGCAAATAGATGACTAAGATGGTCTTCCGCCCCGCTTTTTCGATCAGCCACGCCGCTGAGAAATATCCGGGAAGCTGGGCAAGTGTCATCAGAAGGACGTATTCGAAGCTCTCAATCATGCTGTAGCCTTTCATCAGCATCACGCTCGGCAGCCATAAAAACATGCCGTAATAAGAAAAGACGACGCAGAACCAAACGACAGACAGCAGCACCGTCGCCCGGATATACGGTTTCGTCCAGACACTTCCCGCCTGCCCGCGTATGCTTTTTTTCTGCGGCAATGCCTGATGCGCCGGTGATTCCGGAAGGCTTTTCCGCAAGTACAGCGCATAAAACGCGGCCAGCGCCGTTAAGAGCAGTGCGGCCTGCCAACCGAATGCCGGTATGACAAAGTAGGAAATCACCGCCGCAAGAAGCCAGCCCGCGGCCCAAAAGCTCTCAAGCAGCACGATGATCCGTCCCCGCTTTTCGGGAGCGGACGCTTCTGACACGAGCGTCGAGGCAACAGGCAGTTCCCCGCCAAGCCCCATTCCGATCAGAAAACGCAATATGAGAAAAACCGTCAATCCCGTTGCGAAAGCGGATATGCCGCTTCCGACAGAAAAGAATAACAGCGTGATCATAAACACTTTTTTCCGGCCGATCCTGTCGGCCAGCATTCCGAATACAAACGCACCCGCTGCCATACCTATGGAATTGACGCTTCCGATCCATTTCATTTGATCGGGTGTTAAATTCCAATCAGTGTGTAGCGCGGCGATAATAAACGATAAAATTCCGACATCCATCGCATCAAACAGCCAGCCCATTCCGGCAATCGCCAGAAGTTTTCGCGGAGTGACGGCAGGTTGTTTGTTCATAAGCAGCACCTCAAATCGAAAATGATTACCGTATAAGTTTACACATGTCTTTACACATTGTCATTACCTTTTTCACAAAAAAATCCCGCTTGCCGTAAGCAAGCGGGGTGTGCGTTAATTCTTTAAGACTGCGTTTTTAATATTATCCTGAAGCTGTTGAATCCGTTTCGCTCCGTCTTCTCTGATACGTCTGTTCTCTTCCTCGATCTGTTTCGTTTCCTGCATACCGCTGACAATCGTATTCCAAGACGTTTCAATCGTCTCAATGTCAATGCTCGGACGGCCTGCCATACGGGCGATCTCCACGCTTTGGTTTGAAATATTTTCAGCGTTGCGCTTCAGCATTTCATTCGTGCGGCGGTCCAGCTCGCTCATTGAATCAGCCACAAGCTTTTGCCGTTTGACTGTGACAGCCTGAATAATGCCGTTTTTGAAAATCGGAATTGTAATGACGAATGCGGAATTGATTTTCCCGATGAGCTTCGTATTTCCGCGCTGAAGGAGGCGGATCTGCGGCGCTGTCTGCAGCGCCACCATCCGCGCCATATCTAAATCATAGACACGTTCCTCAAGCGCCTGAAGCCCGTCACGCAGCGTGTCAAGCTGCATTTGCGCAAGCTGGTTCCCGCCGGCCGCTTTTTCTTCATAAGAAGGAATGAGCGCCTGCATTTCCTCAAGCTTCATCTGCCCGGCAACGACATATTTTTCAAGCTCCATGTAGTAGTTAATGTTGTTTTCATACATCTCTTCAAGCGTATGGTTCGTCTTTGCCATTTCATCTTTGTATTTCGAAATTTCGACGTGGATTTTTTCAATTTCTCCGCCCAGGGTGCGGTACTTTTGAAAAATCTTTTCAATCATGCTGTTGCCGCGTTTGAACATTTTAGCGAGAAATCCTTTTGGTTCATCGAAATCATTTTTGTCGAAACGGTCCATGATTTTTCCGAGCTGCGTCAGCATTGTGCCTGAATCCGTGACACTTGTTGTTTTCATCATATTTAAGATGCGGTCGGAGAACTTCGAGATTTCAACTGCCGGTTCTTTTCCGTACTCAAGCAGCTCCATTTGGTTTTTCACGTCAATCTGCTGCGAAATGCGCTGCACTTCAGGGTCTTGGCGCAGCTGCATCCGGATGTCATCTGCTTTTTGTTCAGAAATCTCTTCATTTTTATCAAGAACAAGCGGATTTTGATTTTCTGTCATGTTTATTTACTCTCCCTGCTTTTGCGTAATGGTTCTAAACAGCTTTCTTACGAGTGACGGCTCCTTATATTCCTGCCGAAACACCATGTCCTCCAGCCAATGGACATCAAATTGGCTTTCTTCAATATAATGCTCAATGTCCTGATGGCCCGGCGGATTATACAAGATGATATCGACGCCGAATTTATTTAAAAACAAAAGAGCGGCGGCATCAGAACGTGTGAGTTCGCCATTTTGTTCCGTATGATATAAAACGAGTTTCGGAACGGTTTGGGCGTAATCAAACGTCTGAATCAATTGCAGCAGCGAAGCGGGCAGATTCGTCGCCTGGCGGAACAAATAGATTGCGGCATCCCTTGACTGCTCCCCGGGCAAAGTCTTCAGCCCTGGGTTTCTGCACATGTCAGAAATCACATTGGCGATGGCGCTCTGCACACCTGAAGGCAGATGCTTGTACTGCCAGATGTTGCTTCTTTTCAGCCTGTCCGCGTCAATCTCTCCTTTTTCATTTAAAACCTGACTGTAGTGATACTGGTAGTTGGCTTTCAGCTCTTCCGTAAACGGAAAACTGCGGATCATGTGTGTCTCCTGATAGTCCGCGGCGGTATGAAGTCTGTTCCAATATTCTTTCGTATCTTTGGAAACCCCCATCACTTTCGCAAAAAGGTTCGGAACGGCCACCCGCTCCCTGTCCGCTTTAAATTGCGGCCGGATAAACGCCCGCTCCTTCGCAATGAGAAATAACTCATCATATGTCGTTTTTAAGGTCACGGACTGCGGGGTGTGCTCCCTGAACTGCCAAGGCTTATACATCATGGATTCCTCATGGTTCAGCACATGCTCAATTTCTTTCGTTGACCGGTAGGCCGTCGTGGACGTTCTGTCCGGCTTTTCTTTCGGAAAAGGCTCAAGACCGCCTGTTGCGGGGAGCTTTATCACAAAGCTGAGCTCCTCATCCGGATCAATCAAGCTGAACGGGTCTTCCGCAGCCGGATGAAACAATAGGACATCACAGCCGATCAGCATGAGATAATAGAGAAAATAGAGCTGGCTTTTGGTAGCGTCTCCATACCACACCACCTTCGGCATCTCACGCTCTATATCGGCTTGTTCGAGCCATGGATTCAGGTGGTTCAGCGAAAACTTTGACACATCCAAGAGCACACGCCGGAAATCGGGATGATTCAGCCCGTTTTCATGCCGGTCCGCAAAGGTTTCCAAAAGCGTCATAAACGCGGTCCTCAGCCGGCGGTGCATAAGCGGATCAGCGTGTTTGGCAAGCAGCCTGCCCCCATCGAGAAACGCGACAAACCTGGAAACCGAAAGCCCTTTCTCTTTTTGATTGACCGAATGGATGTGCTGCAGCGCCTGAAACGTTTCCGGCGCGATGGTCTTATCCAGCGTCTCGCTCAACACATGGATGTTTTCATGAGAAGACAGCTCGAAAAGCTTACTGTAATACTCCGTCTCATCATAAGGAGTGCCCAAAATCCGGACGGCAAGCCGGGTAAACGCCAGCCCGTTTTCCCGCTCGTAACCGGGACGTTCCGGCAGCGGCAGCATCAGAAACGTTTCCCAGTCATCATTTTCCGGCTCGGCCTTTCGGATCACCAATTCTTCCTGCTTCATCATTTTCCTCCTTTCTCTTCATAATAATCGGTACAAAAAAGGAAGGAAATGAACTCTCCCTCCTTTTTTGTTTTATTCTTCTTTAGATGCAGCCGTCTGCTCCTGAACCTGCTTTTGTTTGTTGAAATAGTGGATAATAAACGTCACCACAAACGCAGCGATGATGATTCCGAAGAACACCACGTGCGGCATTTCATAATCAAAGGCGCTCGCCGCCATTTTCACGGCGATAATCCCGATCAGCACAAAAGCCGTGTTTTCAAGTTCAGGGATTTTATCAATTAACACAAGGAATACTTTTGCGACTGTACGCATCATGAGAATGCCTAGCATACCGCCGATCAAGAGCACCCACACTTTTTCCGATACCGCAAACGCGGCTAAAATGCTGTCAACAGAGAAGGCCAGATCCATTAACTCAACTGAAACGACAGTGGCCCAGAAAATTCCGAACGTACGGACCATCCATGAATTTTTCTTCATGCCTTCCGTATCGTCATCACCTTCTCCGATCCAGAAATGCTTAATGACGAGCCAAGCCAGGTACAGCGCGCCAAGCACTTTGATCCACCAGAACTTAATGAGCAGCATCCCGATTCCGATAAAGATAAAACGGAAAATATATGCCCCGAACAATCCGTATGTTAATGCTTTCTTCCGTTGTTTTTCAGGCAGATGCCTTACCATAACCGCAAGCACTAACGCATTGTCGGCCGACAGCAGCCCTTCCAGCAGAACCAAGGAACCGATCAGCCCCCATGATACAGGGTCAGTCAGCACCTCACCCCACATTTTCCAATCAAAAAAGGAAGCGTAGGTCGACATAATATGATGTAGAAAATCCAAGTTTTTTCCTCCTATTTAGTAAAACGGTAATTTCCTGCTTACACCTGCAAGCCGTAATTCCGGCAAAGTGATGCCAGACCGCCGGAAAACCCGCTGCCGATGGCGTTAAACTTCCACTCAGCCCCATGGCGGTAAAGCTCACAAACGACAACCGCCGTTTCAATCGAGAAGTCTTCCCCTAAATCGAAACGAAGCAGTTCATTCTGGCTGTTTTCATCGACGACGCGCACGAACGCGTTCGAAACTTGTCCGAAATTTTGGCCGCGCGCTTCCGCATCATGAATCGTGACGGTGATGCCGATCTTTTCAATATTTGCGGGTATTTTTGAGAAGTCGACGATAATTTGTTCATCGTCTCCCTCTCCCTCGCCCGTCCGGTTGTCTCCCGTATGGATGACGCCCCCGCTCGGGTGTTCCAGGTTATTGTAGAAAACAAAATCAAGATCATTAACACAGTTGTCATGGGCATCGACAAGAAAAGCCGACGCGTCAAGGTCAAAGTCATGCCCTCCGGAGTACTTGTTCGTATCCCAGCCTAAGCCGATCACCGCTTTTGTAAGACCGGGGTTCGTTTTTGTCAGATCAACACGCTGTCCTTTCGCCAATTGAATAGCCATGTGCCGTCTCTCCCTTCTGTGCTTGATATGGTTTTAGCCGATTTGCAGGCCGTAATCTGTCGCAATACGGGCCAGTCCGCCTTGATAGCCTGAGCCGATCGCGGAAAATTTCCATTCGCCGTTATGTCTGTAAAGCTCTCCTGCGATAATGGCTGTTTCAATTGAGAAATCTTCAGCCAGATCGTAGCGGATCAGCTCTTCATTTGTCTCTTCATTGACAATGCGCACGAACGCGTTGGAAACTTGTCCGAAGTTTTGGCCGCGCGCTTCCGCTTCATGAATCGTGATGACGAATGAAATTTTATCAATAGCGGCAGGCACCGCGCTCAGGTTGACCCTTACACTTTCGTCATCGCCCTCGCCCTGGCCTGTCAGGTTGTCGCCTGAATGTGCGACAGAGCCGTTTCCGCCTTCAAGCTGATTATAGAAAATAAAATCATCGGGCGACGCGCATCTTCCTGCTTCATTTAATAGAAAGACGCTGGAATCTAAATCAAAATCATGTCCGCCATCGTATTTGTTTGTATCCCAGCCAAGGCCGACAACGACTTTAGAAAGACCCGGATTTGTTTTAGTCAAATCTACTTTTTGTCCTTTTGCCAATGAAATTGCCATGTGTGCACTCTCCTTTTTATCGTTTAGGCGTATCGGTTAACGATATCGCCGATTTTTGTATCGTTTGTGCCTTCTCCCACCGCGGCGAATTTCCACTCGCCGTCCTCGCGGTAGATTTCAGCCGCGATCAGGCTCGTTCTGCCTGAATAGTTATCTCTTAAATTGTAAGTCACCAGTTCTTCGCGATTAGCCTGATCAACGACGCGGATGAACGCGTTTTGAATCATGCCGAAGTCCTGTTTTCGTCTGACGCAGTCGTAAATATTGACGACAAACACAAGTTTATTAATCTGAGCGGGCACTTTCGCCAAATCGATGAGAATTTGTTCATCATCGCCGTCGCCTTCACCCGTCAGGTTGTCACCCGTATGTACGACACCGCCGCACCGGCTTTTCAGATTGCCGAAATAGATGACGTTTTTGCTGTCTGTCATTTTATCATTTTCAAGCATCAGTACGGAAGCGTCACAGTCGATATTGGCACCGCCTCCGCCGAACAGCTTTCCGAAAAAGCCGCCGGATGATACAGGGTCCCAGCCGAGTCCGACCAGCAGTTTTGACAGGCCGGCTTTTCCTTTTGTTAAATCAATCCGCTGTCCTTTTTGTAAAGAGATCGCCATATGATTCACTCCTATTCTGTAAGGGTGCCGCTAAGCACGCCGCAAGTGCGCATTTTTACTAAATTCCGGGACAAGAATCCCGGTGTTTATTAAGATATACGTCTTTTATTATATCAAAGTTTCATAAAACATAAGAATTTTTGGCGAAAAACGGCGAAAAATTACTTCCTATATTCTCCTTCGTTCCGGAGAGAATAGAGAAAACAAAGAAATTGACGGGGACTGAACATTTTTCCTATCCTTGTATCAATACATGTCAGGAAAGGGGCAGACGAGTGATTGATTTAAGCATACTTGATCAGGCGCCCGTATCCAAAGGAAACGGGCCGCACGAGACGCTCCGCCGTTCAGCGGAGCTCGCCCGCCTCAGCGAAGGTTGGGGCTATAAGCGGTACTGGTTTGCCGAGCATCACGGCACAAGAGGGCTCGCAAGCGTTTCGCCGGAAATTATGATCGCTCATACCGCCGCAGCCACAACATCCATCCGAGTCGGATCAGGCGGCGTGCTGCTGCCGCAGTACAGCCCCTATAAAGTCGCGGAAACTTTCCGTCAGCTTGAGGCGCTGCATCCGAACCGGATTGACCTTGGGGTCGGACGCTCACCGGGAGGCACGACGAAAATCCGGCTCGCCCTCACAGACGGGGTAAAGAAAAGCATGACCGAGTTTAACAGGCAGCTTCAGGATTTATCATCCTTTCTGACAGATTCGGTTCCCTCGGACCATGCTTATGCCGGAATAAAAACAGCGCCTTTGATTGAAACAGCCCCGCAGCTTTGGGTGCTCGGCCTCGGGGAAAACAGCGCCAGACGCGCCGCTCTTCAAGGTGCGGGCTATGTCTTCGGCCATTTCATTAATCCGGAACGCGGGGAAAAAGCCTTTCAGATCTATCGGGACCATTTCCGGGCTTCCGCCCATTTTTCCGCTCCCGCCTCGCTCTGTGCCATTTTCGTCATATGCGCAGCTACGGATGAGAAAGCGGAAGAACTCGCCTTAAGCCAGGATTTATGGCTTCTTCGTGTCGGAAAAGGCGCCGACAGCCGCGTGCCGAGTGTGGAAGAAGCGAAGGCTTATCCGTATTCGCCGGAGGACCGTAAACAGATTGCAGAAAACAGGAAGCGGATGGTGATCGGCTCACCTGCCGCAGTGAAACGCCGTCTGCTTGAACTTTCCGAACGTTATCAGACAAAAGAGATGATGGTGCTGTGCAACGTCTTTGATTTCGAAGCAAAAAAAGAGTCATATGAGCGTCTTGCTGATATATTTCTGTAAAAAAAAGCCGTCAAACGGAGCAGCAGATGAAACTGCTGCACCGCTTAACGGCGGTTTTTTCGTTCTTTTCCTTTTTTAAACGCATTCCAAATCCCCTGCAGCATAAAGCCGAGCAGAAGCAGAATGATTAACAGTAAAGTGATTGACGGCCCCGGAGGCGTTCCGAGCTGGTACGAAGACGTCAGCCCCATGAACACACTGAAAAGAGAAATAATAATGGCCGCCGCAAACACCCATTTAAACCCTTTGGCGATACGGATTGCAAAAGCCGCGGGCAGTACGAGGAGCGCGGAAACCAGCAGTACGCCGATAATCGGAATAATGACCGAAATCGCCAGCCCCGTCACGATGCTGAATGACATTGACAGGAGGTTTGTGTTAATGCCTGATGTCTTTGCCGTCGCCTCGTCAAAGGTAAGCAGATAGAGCGGTCTGTTTAATATAATGAAATAAAGCAGAATCAGCAGGGTAATGCCTCCGATAATATAGACCTGCTGCTGGCTGACCGTGACAAGCGATCCAAATAAATATTGATCGATGCTCATCGACGCGCCGCCTTTTGACAGGCTGATCAGAAACATCGCAAACGACAGCCCGGCCGCCATTAAGATTGCGATGGATACTTCTGAATATGTACGGTATGCCCGCCGCATATATTCGATGCCGATCGCTCCGATCGTGACGACAACGATGCTCGCCGCCGTAATATTGGTACTGAGAAAAAAACCGATGGCCACGCCCGACAATGAAATATGAGACAGCGTATCCGCCATCAGCGCCTGTCTTCTCAGCACGAGATATACGCCTAATATCGGCGCCATAATTCCGATCATGCTTCCCGCTAGAAAAGCTCGTCGCATGAATTCCAAGTCAAACATTTCCATCCGCCTTTTTCCCCCCTCTCAAGCCGTATGACTTTATCCAAATACTGCTGTACTTCATTTTGTTCGTGTGTCACCATGACGACGGTGCGGTTGTGATTTTTCACCTGATGATGCATAAATTCGTAGAAACCCTGTCTGCTCTCATAATCAACCGCGGTTGTCGGTTCATCAAGCATCAGCAGATCCGGATTGCTTGCAAGCATTCTCGCAATGCAGATTTTCTGCTTCTGTCCGCCGGATAAATCGCCGATTTTCCGGTGGCGGAAATCCCACATTTCCACCATCTTCAGCGCGTTTTCCACCTCGTGGTGATCCGTTTCGTTCAATCGTTTAAACCATTTTCCTTTCGTATAACGGCCTGATTGCACAAGCTCCAGAACTGTGCTTGGGAATCCTGCGTTAAATGAAGAAATCTGCTGCGGAACATAGCCGATTGTCAGGCGTTTTCCGGCTGCGTTTTTTTTACTGATCTCGGCCGTTCCTTCCCAAGGTCTGAGCATGCCGAGCATGACTTTCATGAGCGTCGATTTTGACGCGCCGTTCGGTCCTGTAATGCCAACGAATTCGCCGCTTTTGATTTCCAGCGACACACCGTCAAGCACGGGTGTATGCGAATAACCAAAAACGATATCCTGTAATGTAACGAGATTCATGCTGACCTTCCTTTCCCGCATAGAAATAGTGTGCACCCCGCGGCGCACACTATGTTATTTAACCAATAGCGAATCTTTCAGTGCATCAAGGTTTTTCTCCATAATGTCGATATAACCGATGCCTTTATCCCGTTCTTTTTGGCTTAAACCTTCCAGTGTATTGAGCACTTCCGTTTTCGCGCCGATTTCACCGGCAAGTGTATCTGCAACTTTAGGCGATGCAACTTCTTCAAAGTAGATGATCTTCACATCATGCTTTTTGGCAAACGTTTTGAGATCCGCCAGTTTGGCCGCACTCGGCTCTTCTTCAGGAGAAAGGCCTGCAATCGCGACTTGTTTTAAGCCGTATTCTTTGGCGAGATAGCTGAATGCCGCGTGCTGTGTGATCAATTCTTTTTTCGACGCTTTATTTAATGTTGTACGGTATAGTTTATCAAGATCCTGCAGTTTTGCAATATATTCTTTACTATTTTTCTCATAGTATGCTTTATTCTTCGGGTCCTGTTTTACGATCTGCGCCGTAATGGTTTTGACCTCTTTTTGCGCAAGAACCGGGCTGAGCCACACGTGAGGGTCCATGCTGTGGCTGTGGTCATGACCGCCGTGTCCATGTTCCTCTTCCTCTTCATCCGAACCTTCGAGCAAGTCAATTCCTTTTGACGCCTTTACAAACTTCGCATGATCAGAGCTCATGCTTTTTTCCGCTGAAGGAACCCATGTCTCCATATATTCGCTGTTGTATACGAAAAGATCGGCGTTTTGAATGCCGGCGATATCCTTCGGCGTCGGCTCCCAATCATGGGGTTCGACCGAAGACGGGATGAGAATGTCTACATCGCCTTTGTCTTTGACAATTTGTTTCGTGAATTCGTACATAGGATAAAAGGTCGTCACGACGTGCAGTTTGCCGCTTTTCGAAGAACCTGACGAACCTTTCGAAGATGAATTGCCGCAGCCCGCCGCGATTAAAAAGCATGCCGCAATGACAATGATTCCGCTCCATTTTTTAAACAAGCTGTTTCCCCCTGTTCTGTAAATCAGAATGATGACGATTTCCAAAGCGTACTTTCTCGTTCATTTGTTACCTATACCATAATAAAACGAAGTAATTACGTTTTGCAAGATATTTTTTCTAAATTGATATCCGATTTACCTAAAAAGCCCCCGCCATGTATGGACGGGGGCGTCGTATCACATATCAGGCAAGCAGATAGACTCTTGTTTCATAAGGGCGGAATGTGATGCGGGATTCCGCGCCGCCGTTATTTCCATAGTTGCTGAGAAGCAGCTCGGCCCTTTCAGGTTCGGAGCCGTCCGGCCAATAAAAGGCGGCTTCTTCTTTCGATACGTTGCTGATGGACATGAGTTTTTGCCCGTTTGCCTGTCTTTCATACACAAACAGCTGCGGGTCATCGGGAAACAGCAGCGTGTAGCTGCCTTTTATGATATCAGCATACTGTTTTCGCAGGCGGATCAGTTTTTTGTAAAAGTTCAATATAGAATCGGGATCATCCTGAGCCTCGGCCGCATTGACGGTTTTGTAATTGGGATTGACCTTCAGCCACGGTTCGCCCTCCGTAAATCCGGCATTCTTGCTGCCGTCCCACTGCATCGGTGTACGGGCATGATCGCGGCTTTTCGCCATAATGGACGCCATGACTTCTTCTCTGTCACGGCCCATTTCAAATACCCTTTTATGATACATATTGACGGTCTGAATATCTTGATAATCCTCTATTCTGTCAAACGGAGCGTTTGTCATGCCGATTTCTTCCCCCTGGTAAATGTACGGCGTGCCTTTCATGAAATAAAGCAGGGCGGCAAGCATTTTGGCGGATGCTTTGCGGTATGTGCCTTCGTCTCCGAAACGGGATACGATCCGGGGCTGGTCATGATTGCACCAATACAGCGTATTCCAGCCTTGATGTTCCAGTTTTTCCTGCCAGTCTGTGAGCACTTTCTTCAAATCGGCCAGCTCAAGCGGTTTTACATCCCAATGCTCTTGGCCCGGCTTTTGATCAAGCTCCATATGCTGAAAATGAAAAATCATATTCAGCTCATGCTCATCGGTTCCCGTATAAACGAGCCCCTCCTCAGGCGTCACTGATCCCGCCTCGCCGACCGACATCACGTCATATTTGGAAAATACCTCTTTCGTCATTTCTTTTAAGTAATCATGTATCCGTGCTCCGTTTGGCCGGAAAGGCTTTGGATCGGCCCGGCGAGCGATATAATCTTCATACGGCGGCAAGTATTCTTTTTTTGACAGAAGATGAAGCTGGTCTATTCGCAATCCGTCCACGCCTTTATCGAGCCAAAATCTCATCATCTCGTATACTGATTGCCGAACCTCGGGATTTTCCCAATTCAGATCGGCTTGTTTGACGGCGTTCATATGCAGGTAATATTCGCCCGTATGTTCTTCGTACTGCCAGACGGATTGTCCGTAATCCGACACCCAATCGGTCGGCGGGCCGTCCGCGGTGCCCGGCCGCCAAATATAATAATCGCGGTATTTGCTGTCCGGATTCATTTCCGCCTCTTTGAACCAAGGATGCTCCGTGGAGGTATGATTTAAGACGAAGTCCATCACAAGCTTTAATCCGCGGTTGCGGCATTCTGTAAGCAGATCGTGAAAGTCCTCCATCGTTCCGTATGATTCCATAATCGCTTGATGATCCGTCACATCGTAGCCGTTATCGACGTTTGGCGACGGATAAATCGGGCAGATCCATATCACATCAGCGCCAAGTTCTTTTATATAATCGAGACGCGCGATAATCCCCCGCAGGTCGCCTATGCCGTCGCCGTTCGTATCTTGGAAGCTTCGCGGATAGATTTGATAGACAACGGCGTCTTTCCACCAGTCACTCGCCATCTTGCGGCCCTCCTGTTTTTTAGAGAACCATTTCCTTTATGACCCTTCTCTAAACAAAAAAGAGAAGGTTTCCCCTCCTCTTTTTAACTTTCCAGCTGAGACGGATAAAGCGTCATGCCTCCGTCGACGAAAAGTGTCGTTCCGGTTACGTAACTCGCTTCTTCCGACACCATCCATGCGGCGGCCGCGGCGACTTCTTCCGGTTTTCCGAAGGCGTTCATCGGAATTTTTTTCAGCTGGGCCTGTTTATGTGTTTCATCTTCCAGATCCTTATTGGACTCTGTGGCGATCGTTCCGGGAGCGATGGCATTCACCCGGATGCCTTTGTCTGCGTAATTGAGCGCCATCGTTTCCGTCATCATTTTGATCCCGCCTTTGGATGCCGAGTACTGCACGTTTTCAGGACGCGGTATTTGCTGATGAACGCTCGATATGTTTAAGACCGTTCCTTTTTTGCCGCGCTCGAGCATATGTTTCAGTGCCGCTTTCGCCCCCAAAAAGGTGCCGGTCACGTTGACGTCGATGACCCTTTGCCAATCCTCCAGGCTCATTTCATGGGGCATCGCTTCGGCTCCGTTAAAGCCGGAATTGTTGACCATCACATCCACGCCCCCGAAATACTCCTGCGCGGCATTAAACAGCGCCTGAATCCCTTCTTCTGAGGATACATCGGCTTTTACGGTGACGGCTCTGCCTCCCGCTTTCTCAATGATGTCCGCCGCTTCTTCCGCTCCGGCGGAATCACCGAGGTAGTTCACTACCACATTCATCCGCTCCTTGCCGAAGCGTTCGGCAATGGCTTTTCCGATTCCTTTCGAAGAACCTGTTACGATCGCTGTTTTTCCCTGTAAATCCTGATACATTGTCTCATTTCCTCCCTGATGTTAATACAGAGCATGTACCCGGTTTTAATCGGCTGAAAACAAAAGGAATCATAAAAAGAACGATGAAACCGAAGCTCCCTCGTTCTTTTTTTCATTATGCGTAGTTGTTCATTTGCAGCCTTTTTTGCACGCCGACAAGCCTGCTGAAAAAATAAGATGCCGCTTTGTAGTTCTCCCGTTTATGAAAGAAATGAGCCGCGTCCTGAAGCAGTTCCTCTGTGTCAGCCAACAGCTCCTTTGATTCCAGGATGTCAAAATACTCTTTGAGCGAATCCTGTCCGCCTTCCCCCTGATAAAGCTCTTTAATCAGACGGAATTTCGTCATATAGATCTCATCTTCCCACTCCGCCGCGCTTCTCATGCCCCGCGCGCAGCTGGCGGCGGCTTCACTGTATTTTTCCGTTTTAAAGTAGATATGTGTGAGTGAAAAAACAGCCTGGATGACCTGCCGGAAGCTGTGTGCTTCAAATCCGGCAGCCGCCCGTTCAAAATCCTCCGCCGCCTTGCAAAAGTCACCCAGACTGTACATACAGTGCCCGATATTATAATAGGCCGCAGCAATCATATATTGATCATCGAGCCGCTCCGCGTGCTCCAAGGCGCATTCGAGGTATTCCAATGCTTTTTTATGCTGCTGGGCGTCCATCAGATTTCCGGCAATGATAAATTTGCACTGCACCCTTCTCATTCCGTATAATTCATATTTCTTGTAAATATCAAGCGCCTGTCCCGCGTAATTCATCGAAAAGAAAGTCTGCTTGATATGATAGTACACCTCAGAAATTTTATACAGAAACTCGGCTTTCTCTATGTCATCTTCCACATATTCAAGCTTTTCCTCAGCCCGCTTATAATGAGAAATCGCTGAGATGAAGTTTTTCTGCTTAAATTCATACATTCCTCTGAAATAGTAAAAATAATATTCCAGTAAGCCGGTCAGCTTTTGCTGGTTCATCTCAATCTCAGTGAGCATTTCAGAGAACGGAGGCTGGCAGTCGCCGTCTTTCATGGGTTTTAATTTATCCAGCATGATGCGGTGCCTAAATTCCATCAATGAAAAATACAACAATAAATCCTGATTTTCTTCCATATCTTCGAGTTCATATTGAATCTCCCGCTTCAGCGCTTCAGCTTTATCGGCTTCAAACGCGCGGATCAGCTTATACCATTCATTCATCTTAACGGCCACTTCTTCAGATGGAATCTTGGATTTCATAGATTTGCCTCCTTCCTCCGGCTACTAATTATGTTATATTTTATCATAGCAAATTTATGGCAGTGAGCAAACAAAGATTTTAATCAATTAAAGAAAGAGAGAATTCACCATGAAACTACCAGTCAGAATTGCGCTGCTTTTGATCCTCTTCTTTTCCGCAGACCTATGTTTTTCCTATGTGCAGAAAGAACTGAGGCCGCAGACGGCATTACAAGATAGAGCCATTCCAAGCGCTCTTCATCCGCTCGTGAAACAGAATGCGGAGCTATTGCAGACGGCCGCTCTGAAAAAAGGCATCACCGTCGTTATTACAGAGGGTTTCAGATCAATTGAGGAACAAAACGAATTGTACCGTCAAGGACGTTCAAAAAAAGGAAATATCGTCACCTACGCAAAAGGCGGGGAATCTTACCACAATTACGGCCTTGCGATCGACTTCGCCCTGCAAAAAAAGGATGGAAGCCTGATGTGGGATATGACGTACGACGGAAACCGAAACGGCACGCCCGATTGGCTTGAGGTCGTATCGATTGCCAAAACGCTCGGTTTTGATTGGGGAGGCGATTGGAGAGGCTTTAAAGATTATCCTCATTTACAAATGATCCCTGGCTAATAAAACCTTTTCTTTTTTCGCTTTTGCGCATCAATGTACGGAGGATAGACAGGCCTGTACACAAGCTTATATCCTTCATTGCCGGACGGCGTAAAATCGCGCTGCCACTCCAGCCGCAGATGGAAATCGGATAAAAAAGCGGCCTTTGCTTCTTCGGGAGTAACGGCCGGCACCGGATTGATCTTCTCCAGCTGCTCCGGGTCAATGTCAGGCGCCATGTAAGCTTCCACAAGCCCCGTTACGGGACTGACAAGTATTCTCGCAGCGCCGAACCGCAGCGGAATATCCTGATGCCATACGGAAAAATGGAAGCGGAACCTGCCCCTTCCGTCCGTTTTCAGCGGGTTCATTTTAAAAAACTCGTCCGCTCTCGGATAAAGCTTGTATAAAAATTGAAGCGCGACGGTCTCACACTCTTCCGCAGAATAAAAGGCCGGGCCCTGATGCTCAATAAAAGATTTAAAGGCTGTCATTTTCCCTGTCTTTTTGTCCGTTTTCATCTTCATTGTATTTTTGTTGCTGGTTTCAAAATAGCTTTCGATACTCAAATCTTTCCGTTCCGGAACCGACCCTTTCCGCCATGTCGTTCCGATCTCATCCCCGAGATCGCGCCGGCGCGTCTGAACCATATCCGAGGTAAACCCCATTAATTCATCCAGGCTGATTTCCCGTTTATGTTCAAACGCGGGAAGCGGTTTTGCCGGCTCATTCCTGTCTTCGCAAAGCTGCTGATCCGGCACGATATCATCTTCACCGGCCGGATAGCTGTAAGCCGGCAGAATCGGTTCATAGACGAGACGCGGTATTTTCTCAAAATTGACCACATCATAGACGAGACTGAATGTCAGCACACTCATATAATGCGAGACGACTTTTTCCCGATCGACGAATGTTTCCGGGACGGGCGCTTCACCCTTATCCCCGTAATAGATAAACTGCACGACGAAGCCGCTCCTGGTTACATCAACGAAAAAACCTGAATCGGGAAGCGGCCGGCCGAGCACTTTTTTTGTATAGATAAATCGGATGCACCCATTGCGTTCTTCCCTCGCCTGAAAGATGAAATTCATAAAAGTAAGCGGGCGGTGTCTCGCCGCAAACCGAAGAGCCGTCAGCTTTAATTCGGCGTCTGACAGCTGCATGTCTGAACCCGGACAGTCGTTGCGTGAGTATGTAAGCAAAGATCCGTCGTCGCCCAGCTCAATCGTTACCGTTTTATCCGGATGGTTACGATCTTTCCATATATAATAGGCTCTCGTTTTTTGTTTTTCATCATAATCTTCTATTTCAAGCTCATAGTGCGGCGGTATATTCCCGATCTCCAGCGCTTTTTTTCTCAGATGTTCTTTCAGCAATGGGGTCATCCTTTCAGAAGAGTGTATAAAAAAGAACTGTTTTTAATTATATAAAAACGTCCTTATCCTTTTAAAGGGAAGAAAGTGCCTTTTATGTGTCTATTTTTAGCAAAGAGGGAAAAGAGCCGTATTCAGAGCGGTTGTTTCCCATACAAAAGTCACATTTCCCATGAAAGACCCGGGACGAACGCCCATGACCTTCAGCCTATTAAACTCGTGATCACTTCTCCCGTATGAGCCTCAATAAACCGCGGGAAAACCGGCTTATATACGAGCCTGTACACTTTTCCGCAGCTGCCGTCTTCGTAACAACGATCCCAAGCGAGCTCGGCTTTGATGGCCCGGCGGATCGCGTCCTTCGCCTCTTCCATTGTCAATGAAGGAACGGGATCGATTTCCTCGAGCTCTTTCGGATCAATTTCCGGCGGCATATATACAGTGACAAGACCCGTCTTTTTGCTGACACAGATTCTCCCCTCTCCGAATCGCAAATCAACGCCGCCCGAACAAGCCTTATATGTAAGTCCCACGTTTTCTCCTTCATCATCCGGCTCATCATATTGAACCCGGAAATACTGATCCGCTTCCGGAAACATGGCGAACAAAAAGCGGATGGCCATGTGATGGCATTCTTCCTCGGAAAACTCCGGTTCGCCTTCACTATGTATAAATGACATCACTCCGGCGAGCCGGCCCGATTCTTTATCATGCATTGTTTTCAATACATGTTCATTCCGCTCTTTTAACAGACTTTCTAAGCTTTTATCTTTCCGTACGGATTTTGTTTTTTCAGGATGCCAGGCAATGCCGATGCGGCCGTCCCCAAGATCGCTTTCCCTCTCTTTATAAAAACCGTCGTGCAGCCCGATCATGTCATTGATGCTCATCTTTTCCACTTCAGGTGCAGGGCATGAAATCGGGACATACGGCAGCGTGCCGTCTTCCAGCTCTTCATATTCGTCTATTTCTGCATTCTCTTCCTTCAGGTCAGCCGATATCGGCCGCGTCGGAGACACGATTTCATAGACGAGATGGGGCTTGTCATCCCCCTGCACATAGACGGACTGATGCAGTACGGTGAACAACAGCTCCGCTTCAATATGTTTGACAAAGTGAGCCAATGCTTCCCGCTTGTCCGCAATTGTTCCGGGTCTTAAGAGATTATCGGCCTTCCCATGGTAAGAAAAGCCGGTTACTTCCCCTGTCAAAGACAGGTCGACGTAAAACCCGGTCAGCGGAAGCGGCAGACCGTCAGCCATCTGAACATAGGAATATCTCACATCACCATCATTGGCGGAGCCGCTGTTTTCCAATTCGAACTCAGCCAATGCCCCCGGACGATGGGTTTCTAAAAACGCCCGCATCCGTTCTTCTATGTCCGATTCCGAAAGAGCCGGCAGATCAGTCCGGAAAGCCGGACGGGATAAGGATTTCAGTTTTCCGTCCCGGTCTAGTTCAACCATGATGCCGGCTTCCGGATCATTCTTATCTTCCCACCAAAACAAAACCTCATCTTCCTGGTATTCTTCCACATTACTCTCGTAGCGGGCAGGTACGTTTCCGATCCGGAGAGCCAGCTGTTTCAATTCTTCTTTTTTCATCATAACACTTCCTTTTCTTCCAAAAAGATTGATGATTACCAAGACTCTTTTATACAAAACTAGTATAATTAACCTGTCTGTCTTCATGACTATTGAATTAATCATTATAACAACAGGGGGTAAACCAGATGTCCATCAAAAAAATGAGCGCCGTGTTTTTCATACTGCTTCTCACGGCATTTACCGCCGCATGCAGCAGCGAAACGAGCGGCGGCCAGGAAAGCAGCACGGCGAAAGTGAAAATAAAAGAGACGGCATGGGCCGCTTCAGACGATACTGAACATCCGGCCGCGCTGAAAGTAACGGTCACCGTCAAAAATACGGGCAAAGACCCGCTTACCGTCAAAAGCAGCGACTTCTCGCTTTATCAGGATGACGCGAAAACAGCGGCGGCCGATAAGGATGACCAGATGCAGAGCGGCACGCTTCATGCGGGCAAGACAGTGACGGGCAATCTGTACTTCACGGCTGACGAAGGCAAATCATATGAATTGGTATATCAGCCGCAGGCAAAAGACGCGAAGCCTTTATCTTATAAACTGAAAGTCAAAGGCACAGCCTCAAACGCAAAACCTGACCCGGCGGACGCATTATCCGCATACATTGATGTGATGCTGTACGGCAAGCACAATAAAGATTTCACCCGCCTGACCGGTGTAAATGAAAAAATGACGGCCGCCGCATATCAGGAATCGGCGAAAGCCAGCTTTATCGCTTCTGCAGGCATTTCACAAGAACAGGCGGATTCAAAAGCCATTTCCGCTATTATTGACGCCATGTCATCAGCGCTTCGGGATAACACAGAGCTCAAGGTGCATACCAAATCCATGTCAGGCAAAAAAGCCGTCCTTGAAGCAAAAGTAACGCCGCTTGATATGTCTCCGCTTGCGGGCCAGCTGCAAGACCGCGTGCAAGACTATGCCGGAAAGCACCCCGATGCTGATGAAAACGAAATTGTCAGCCACCTGCTTTCTGTCTATCCGGAAGAGTTTATGCGCCTGAAACCGGCTTCTTCTTCCGTAACAAGAGAAATCGAGATGAAGAAAAACGCCCGCGGCCAGTGGTATCTGGATACAGACGCGGATCTGGAAGGATTGACAGAAGCGTTTTTGAAAACGTCCTGACAGCAAGAAAGGAAATAGCGCAGGCTATTTCCTTTTTTTATTTTCACTTGAAGATGTCACTGATATATTGAACCTCATCCTCGGTCAACTGCACATCAAGCGCGCCCAGATTGTGTTTCAGCTGGCTGGGGCGTTTGGCTCCGGGAATGATCGCATCCACCGCCGGCTGCGACAGAAGCCACGCGAGTGCGATATGCGCTGTCTGCGCCCCTTTTTCTTCCGCAACGGACCGAAGCTTATCCACTCGCTCCAGGTTTTGGTGAAAAGCTTCTCCCTGAAACGGCGGCCTGTTCTTTCGGCTGTCCTCAAAGACTGTGTCTTTTGTAAACTTTCCCGTCAGCAGGCCGGAAGCAAGCGGAAAATAAGGAATAAAGGAAATGCCGTTCTTTTCACAATAAGGCAGCAGATCATGCTCCGCCTCACGCTGAATCAGTGAATATTCCGATTGAAAAACCTCTAAATAACCGTCGGCGTTAAACTCCTGCAATTGCCGGAAGCTGAGATTGGACGCGCCGATTGCTCTGATTTTCCCTTCGTCCTTCAGTTCTTTTAGCGTACCCGCCACTTCGGAGAGCGGTGTTTTGCCGTCAGGGAAGTGGACGTAATACAAATCAATCACGTCTGTTTTCAGCCGCTTCAGGCTGTTTTCCGCCTCACTCCGGAGAAATTCACGGCTGTTGTCCAGCTCGATTTGTCCGTTGACCTCTTTGTGCGCGCCTTTTGACGCAATCACGAGGCTGTCCCGCACGCCGCGCTCTGCAACAACTTCACCGATTAACTCTTCGGAACGCCCCAAACCGTATATAAACGCCGTATCAATAAAATTGACGCCGCCGTCCAACGCTGTGCGGATGAGTTCTTTTCCCGTTTCATCATTAAGATTCGGAAACAGATTATGTCCTCCGACCGCATTAGCGCCAAAACCGATACGCTTTACCCGTAAATCCGTCCTGCCCAGCGTACGTGTCTCATCCATGGCTCAGGCTCCCTTCCTTTTATCGCTCTGTTTAGTATTAGATAACCGGTAAGAATTATCCTGCCCCGAGAGCATTTCTGCAGAAAAAACCTTGAAAAGCATGTGCCCTTCAAGGTTTTTTTGCTGTGTATTAAGATGTCAGAGCTGCGGCGAAGCGTTCGGCTTCATCCGTGAGAGCACCCTCAATTTCCTTATAACGGCTGGAAATCGTTGAGGCGCTGACGCCGTACTTCTTCGCCAGCTTAGCCTGAGAAACGGACGCGCCGTTCAGAGAAATACTGTTTACGTAATATTCGACCGCCGCCGCGAAAGCTTCCGGCTTTCTGATCGTCGGTGTTTTTTTGACACAGAACGTTTTCCACAGGTCAATAACGGCCGGAACCAGCTCAGCCGGGTATTCATCCCCGCTCAGGCCTTTTTCAATAGCGTCCGCCGTTTCCTTCTCCATGTCGTTCGCCCACTCTGTCTGTTTTTCTTCAGCAGCCTGCTCAGGCTCTTCCGCCGTTCCTAAAAGAGCGGCCAGCACAGTGTCGAAGTCCTCCTGCATAAAGCGCTCAGGCGATTTTCCTTCCGCAAGGGCCGGGGCAGCCGCCTTTTTCACTTTGCTGATTAGAGCTTCGGTCCGCTTCACAGGGAAGATCGTAAACTGCATGAAGAACTCCGCTTTTTCCGCTTCGTGGATCGGATAGCCGAGAATCAGGCTTCCCGCCGGCGGAAGATCCTGCTGGCTGACGTCCATTTCCACTTTGAATTGTTTTTTCGTCATCACATCTTCAAAGTGAATCATTCCTTCTTTCACATCTTCAAGCACCATAACGGCAGGTGTCATGCTTTTCCATGATTCAACGATTTCCCGTGTTTTCGGGCGGTTGATGCCGCCGGCTTTTTTCTGAAGATATTCTTCAAAAATCGTCTTGCCGCCTGCCAGCGGACGGAAGAAAATTCCCCAGATGCCGAGGTTGAAGACTCCGATGTCTTTAGTCTGTCTGTCCAGCTCCGTAATGAACTCATGCTGGTTAATAAATGATGATATGCCGTCTCTATGTGCTGTAAAGGCGTACTCCATTAAGCTTTCCTGAATCTGTTTCGCTTCTTTTGCCGCGATGTCTGCCGGAATGGCAGCTTCTTTGCTTCCGCAGCATTTTTTATATTTCTTCCCGCTGCCGCATGGGCAAGGGGCATTTCTTTTCACTTTTCCCACAATAAACCCTCCGAATTCTGATATAACTTTATTATTTTAACAAAAATAACTTCAGAGGGCTTGGTTTACGGCGAAAAAAGAATATGGAAGAAAAAAAGACCCCGGGATATTCTCATTCTCCGGGGGCTTTGAAACTGTTAATTTGTATTTTGTCCGCCGCCATTCAGACCTTCTTTAATCAGCCCGTTTACTTGGCTGTTCATCAAAAGTCCGATGTGTCCGACACCGTGAATCTGCACGTTTTTCCCGCCGATCAGTCGTGACAGCGGGTTCAGGACAATCAAGTCCGCTGAGCTGTAAATCGATGTATATAAAATCTTTTGGTTCGGATCAGTCCCCGGAAGCGCCCGGTTGGTCACAAGGCCGTTCGCTCCGCCGAGTGTGACGACGTTTGCGATTTTGTCTCCACCGTCAAGATTTTTAATGTAATAGAGCGTGTTGGCGCCGCCCATGCTGTGCGCGACGATATCGACTTTTTTCGCACCTGTTTCGCTGAGCACTTTTTTCACGTAATTGGACAGTCTCGGCGCATTGTGTCTGTTGTTTCCGGTTTTGTCTAAGAAATCAATGGCGTACATCTCTTTTCTTGACCAGCCTTGGGATGCCAAATATGTTTTGATTCCCGCGAAGTTAAAGGACGCCCCGCCGATTCCGTGGACCATGACAACAGGGTTATGCCCTGAGGAGGCTTTCGATACGGTCGGCTGGAAGGCAAATACGGAAATGACGGACAGCATGCAAACTGTAAGAATCGCTAGGATTTTGCTTTTGATTTGTTTCATGAACTTTCCTCCTGCTATGTAATATTTTTGCAATTTTCATTCTATTAGAGAAGGAAAGGAAAAAATAGTGTATTTTTTACTGTTTTCAACAATTGAAAAAGAGGCGAAAAAATGAGAAAGACGCCCCTTTCCCGAAAGCACGCTTATGCTTTAATACGTCATACCGAAAAAGGAGAGAACACCCGGTTCTCTTCTCCTAGTACTCATTGAAATAGGTTTGAATCCGCTTAGGATCATGCGTTTTTGTCAGCGCGAGCATGAGCAGAATCCGCGCTTTTTGAGGGTTGAGAGAGTTTGAAGCTGTCAAATGGTCTTTTTCATACTCTCGATTAGGTGTTACCGTTCCGTTTCCCGTCCTTGTGGAACGGACGACCGCCAGCCCGCTTTTGACCGACTTTACAGCGCCTTTTAGCGCCGCATCAGACATTGAGCCGTTTCCCGGGCCTGCAAAAATAATGCCTTGCGCCCCTGATTTTGCGGCGGCTTCAAAGAGATAGCTTCCGTCATTTTGATAGCCGTATATAATATCGACCTGCGGCAGTTTATCAAGTTTATCTATCTTGAAATCTGTATCCTTCGTATGCTTTCGGGTGATGATGTTATTAAAATAGACGTCATCGGCAATTGTTCCGATATAACCCATTTCTTCCGATTTGAAAGTGTCGGTCGCGGTTGTATTGGTTTTTGTCACATAACGCGCCGAAGCGATTCTGTCATTTAATACGACAAGCGTCCCCTTGCCTTTCGCCTCAGGCGCAGCCGCTGTTTTTACCGCGTTATATAAGTTGGACGGCCCGTCCGCTCCGATCGCCGTGGACGGCCGCATTGACCCGGCGACAACAACGGGCTTGTCACTTTTGACTGTCAAATTGAGAAAGTAGGCGGTTTCCTCAAGTGTGTCTGTTCCATGTGTAATGACAATGCCGTCTGTATCATCAGACTTGAGCAGCTTGTTTACCCGTTTTGCAAGTTTCAGCAGTGTCTCGTTATTCATATTCTGGCTGCCGATATTCACAACCTGTTCTCCGCTCACATGCGCGACCTCTTTTATCTCCGGAACGGCCTGAATCAGGGCATCAACTCCGATTGCCCCCGCCCTGTACTCCGTAGCGGACGTCTTCGAAGGAGCAGCGCCTGCAATTGTGCCGCCGGTGGCAAGAATTTTAATATTCGGAAGTCCGTCTTTTTTCGCAGAGGCTGCGGCTGCCATCTGGGGCGGTGTTTCTTTCGTTTGAGGAGATTGGGAGCAGCCGGCCGCGATGAAGAGCAGAGCCGTGATAAATGTAATGAAGGGCATGAATTGTTTTTTCATTCTTTTCTCTCCTTTTCTTTATTTATGAAGATTTTCCTCTCACCGGTCAACGCGCTTGTCAGGCAACCTTCCGAAGAAAATAACCGTTAAAAATTCTTGACACCGTCATGCGAAATCCAGATAATAGACCAGTCACTATATTTTAAATTTGTCACAAATCAGTAAGGTGGGAACATTATGAGCTATGGAGATTCTCGTGAAAAAATCCTCGCCGCGGCAACCAGGCTGTTTCAGCTTCAGGGGTATTACGGCACGGGACTGAATCAGATTATTAAAGAAAGCGGTGCGCCGAAAGGTTCTCTTTACTATCATTTTCCGGACGGCAAAGAGCAGCTCGCCATTGAGGCTGTCAATGAAATGAGCCATTATATCCGTATGAAAATAAAAGAAAGCCTTGATGCCTATCCTGATCCTGCGGAAAGCATTCAAGCGTTTTTACAGGACTTATCAAGCCAATTCACATGTCCGGAGAATTTTGAAGGGTTTCCTGTCGGTTTACTGGCTGCCGAGACTGCTTTAAAGAGCGAAAAGCTCCGGCAGGCCTGTCAAAGCGCTTATCAGGAATGGGAGAATCTGTTCGCGGGCAAATTAAGATCAGCTGGTTTTTCTGATGAGAAAGCGGCGGAAATCAGCACTGTTTTAAATGCCATGATAGAAGGCGGCATCATTGTGTCCTTAGCCAAAAAAGACAAAATGCCGATCCTCCATATTTCTAAACAAATCCCCAACCTGCTGAAGACATAAAATACGAGAGACATGTACGTATAGAAAGAGAGGAGAATGATTTTGGAAAACGCTCAGCCTTCCAAACAATATAAAGTCATGCCGATCATGATTTCTTTGCTGACGGCAGGGTTTATCGGCATGTTCAGTGAAACGGCGCTGAATATCGCCCTGACTGATCTGATGAAGGAGCTACATATCACTCCTGCGACCGTCCAGTGGCTGACGACGGGCTATCTGCTCGTTCTCGGTATTCTTGTGCCGGTATCAGGTCTGCTTTTGCAATGGTTTACGACGAGACAGCTGTTTATCGTTTCACTCGCTTTTTCCATTATCGGCACGCTGATTGCAGCGCTTGCGCCGAGCTTTCCGTTTCTTTTGGCGGCAAGAATCGTGCAGGCTTTAGGAACCGGGCTGCTGCTGCCGCTGATGTTTAATACAATCCTCGTCATCTTCCCGCCGCATAAGCGCGGAGCGGCGATGGGGACGATCGGGCTTGTCATCATGTTCGCTCCTGCGATCGGTCCGACATTTTCAGGGCTTGTGTTAGAGCATTTGAACTGGCATTGGATTTTCTGGATTTCCCTGCCGTTTCTTGTGTTGGCTCTTTTATTCGGCATCGCCTACATGCAGAACGTGTCTGACATTACAAAACCGAAAATTGACGTGCTTTCCATTATTCTGTCTACGATCGGGTTCGGCGGCATTGTATTCGGATTCAGCAATGCGGGCGAAGGATCAGACGGCTGGTCAAGCCCGACGGTTATCGGTTCGCTCACTGTCGGTGCGATCGCGCTCATCTTATTTTCCATCAGGCAGCTGACAATGAAGCAGCCGATGATGAATCTGCGCGCTTTCCGCTATCCGATGTTTGTTCTCGGTGTCGTGATTGTGTTCATCTGTATGATGGTTATCTTATCGACAATGCTCCTATTGCCTATGTATTTACAAAGCGGACTGATGCTGACGGCGTTTACGTCCGGGCTCATCCTGCTGCCGGGCGGTATTTTAAACGGCTTTATGTCTCCGGTGACGGGGCGTCTGTTTGATAAATACGGGCCGAAGTGGCTTGTCATTCCCGGGTTTGTCATCACGGCAACTGTGCTTTCGTTTTTCTCAAACATTAACGGCGCTTCTACGGCGCTTCTGATTGTCGCGCTTCATACATGCCTGATGATCGGCATTTCCATGATCATGATGCCGGCGCAAACGAACGGCTTAAATCAGCTGCCGCCGGAATTTTATCCGGACGGAACAGCCATTATGAATACGCTCCAGCAGATGGCCGGCGCAATCGGCACTGCGGTGGCGGTCAGCATCATGGCGGCCGGCCAGAAAAATTATATGAGCACCGCGAAAAACCCGAATGATCCTTCCGCATACTCTCACGCGCTGATTGCGGGCGTCCAGCACGCCTTTATCTTCGCGATGATTGTCGCCGTTATCGGCTTGATCAGCGCTTTCTTTATGAAACGGGTCAAAGTGAATCATTCATAAGAAAACAGCAGGCTCCCCGTGAGTCTGCTGTTTTTTTTATATACCGCGCGCTTCAGCCAGTTCATCAATCGCATAGATCAGATCGTCAGCCGTGTTATAGAAATGAGGCGCCAGCCGGATGATTTGTCCGCTGGGTGCGCATACGATGTTTTTCCGCCTCAACAGCGCAGCCGTTTCCGCCGCTTTTTCATCCCGTATGGAAATCATGCCGGGTCTGTCATCGGCAGACGGCGGCCCTGTGAGATTCAGTCCTTTTTCAGAAGCGTATTCATACGCAAATGCGCTGAGTTTTTTTACTTCCCGGTGAATGCGGTCTGTGCCGGCATCGTTTAATAGAGATAAAGCCGCCTGTGCCGCATATATGCTGATAAATGCCGGGGTCCCGGTCTCAAAGCGTTTGGCTCCGTCCGCATAAGAAAAACGGGTTAAATCCAGCATCGACGCCCGCTGCTGCCCGAACCACCCGGTGACTTTCGGCTTCAGCCGTTCGGCAAGTTCCTTTCTGACATAAAGAAACGCCGTTCCCGGTATGCCGAGCATATACTTTCTCGCACCCGCGGCCAGCATATCAACTCCCCATTCTTTTACATCAATCGGGATGTGCCCCGCCGATTGATAAGCATCGACAAAAAGAAGCGATCCCTTCTTTGCGGATATCTCGGCAATGCGCTTCATATCCTGGACAAACCCCGACGTATATGACACATGGGGCACACAGGTGAAAAGCGTCTGCTCCGATATGTACGTCTCATACCGCTCTAGCGGGATCATTCCATCTTCAGACGGCACGACTGAAAGCTCCATCTCAGTCTGTGCCTTCAAAATGTGGGCGATCGCCGGAAAATCCAATTCCGTATACACCGCCTGTTTCTTTCGGCAATCCGGTAAAGCAGAAACGACGGCAGAGACAGCAGCCGTTACTGAAGGTAAAACGGCGATTTCTTCAGGATGGGCGCCGATCAATTTCGCAAATTCACACCTTGCCTGCTCCGTACGTCCAATGGCTTCTTCCCAGTTTCCGCCATGCTGAAGCAGGCTTTCCTGATAGTCATTGACCGCTTTTGAAACCGGCAGGGCAAGAGCGCTTTGAGAGCAGCTGGCGAGCATCGTATGTGTGCGGAGCGCCGGAAATAAAGATCGGTATTGCACGAGAGGCGAATTCAAGACATGTTTCCCCCTTCGGCAGGAATATATGTCCATTATAGAGTATGGTAAAAAGAAAAGGAGGGTTTTATATGGAGAAAAAAGTATTGCTGACAGGCTTTGACCCCTTCGGCGGGGAAACGGTCAATCCTTCATGGGAAGCGGTCAAACGGCTGAACGGTGCCGCTGAGGGCCCCGCCTCTATTGTATCTGAACAAGTGCCGACCGTTTTTTATAAGTCTCTTGCCGTGCTGCGCGATGCGGTCAAAAAGCATCAGCCTGACATTATCATCTGTGTCGGCCAGGCAGGCGGCAGAATGCAGATCACGCCGGAACGGGTCGCAATCAATCTGAATGAGGCGCGCATACCGGATAACGAAGGAAACCAGCCTGTCGGGGAAAACATTTCTCAAGGCGGTCCCGCAGCCTATTGGACCGGCCTTCCGATTAAACGGATCGTTGAGGAAATCAAAAAGGAAGGCATTCCCGCGGCTGTATCCTACACGGCGGGGACGTTTGTATGCAATCATCTCTTTTACGGGCTGATGGATGAAATCGCCTGCCATCATCCGCACATCCGCGGCGGGTTTATACACATCCCGTACATTCCGGAGCAAACCTTGCAGAAGTCTGCGCCGAGCCTCAGCCTGGATCTCGTGACAAAAGCGCTCAAAATCGCCGCGGTGACCGCCGCGGCGCATGAGGACGATATTGAGACCGGCGGAGGCGAACTTCACTAAGCTGCAGACGGCGCCTCGGCCCATTTCTTCCGGTAAACGATGCGGGACAGCGTCACACTGATTTCATAGAGGACGAGCAGCGGAATCATGACGAGAAAGTCAGACATAAAATCCGGCGGCGTAATCAGCACCGAGACGACGATCAGCAAAAAATACGAAAGCTTCCGCGCCTTTGCCAGCCGGGTTGGATTCACGATTCCGAGCCGTGTCAGAAACATGACGGCCAGAGGCATTTCAAACAAAAATCCGAACGGCAATGTAAGATTCAGCATAAAGGTAAAATACTTGCCCGCCGTAAATACCATGTCAAAATGGCCGGCGGATAATTGTGTTAAAAATCCGAGCACAATCGGAAACAGCACAAAATACCCGAAGGAAATTCCGATAATAAACAAAAGCGAAAGCCCCGGAATGTAAAGCAAAGCGGCGCGGCGTTCGAACGGGGTCAAAGCCGGCGCCGTAAAACGCCAGAGCTGAAAGGCCGCAACCGGAATCGCTGCCGTAAGGGCGCATATTCCCGCAATCATCATATACACCCATAAAATCTCGCTCGGCCCTAAAACGGCCAGCCTGCCATGCAAATCCTTGATCAGCCAGTCATAAATATCCTGTACAAACCAGCAGGCGCCGATAAAAAACACGAGAAAGGCGATAACGGTTTTAATGAGACGCTGCCGGACTTCCTCTAAATGCCCGATCAAGTGGGTTTCTTTTTTATCCAATCGTACATCCTCCTTATAGAGAAAGAGGCAGAAGCGGATTCGTCTGCCCCCATGTCAGGATTCAGCCTGCCGTTTTGTCTTTCTCAGCCGTCTGCTTGTCCGGCTCTTCATTTGAGACCAATGTTTTTGCGGCGCTTTTAAATTCAAGCAGCGTGCGGCCGGCGGCACGGCCGATTTCCGGAAGCTTTGAAGGCCCGAAAATGATGAGAGCGATGACGAAAATCAGGATCAACCCGGGAATGCCGATATTTGAAAACATGAGTGTGCCTCCTTATTGTGAGATTTTGGCCCGTTTCTTTCTCATTTGCTTTTCATGCGCATTGTTATGGGCGAAGAAACGATCCTCTTCCACCTCATTTGACTGCTTTAAGCCGCCTGCAACCGCCGCTTGTGAGACCTTCCGAATCCCCGTCTGGTCTTTTTGATAAATGAATGAAGCCCGCGTGGAAACCTCAGCCCCCGGCTCCGTCACGTACGGCACCACTCTGTAATCCGCTCTCCATTGGGCAGGAGTCACCGTACAGCGGACATAGCCGCGGTAATCGTTGAAAAACTTAATATGCGGGTTTTGTTTTAAGATCTGATCCGTATCGGCCCGTTTATCCGCCCCGTTTCCTCCAGATGTAATGGAAGTCCCGACGAATTCGGCTCCGAAAATTTTTGAATTCGTTTGATTAAAATCGGTATGCAGGTTTGACGCCCAGCTTGCATGAACATCACCCGTCAGCACGATGACATTGTTCAGGTTTTTGTTTTTTATAAAATTGATGACCCGCTCCCGCTGAGCCGGGTAGCCGTCCCATGAATCCATGCTGTATATCGGATTGGCGGTTGTTCCGAAATTCCATTGCGCAAAAAAGATTTGCTGCGCCAGCACATTCCACTTCGCTTTTGAGGCGGCTAAATTTTCGAAGAGCCATTGCTCCTGCTCTGTCCCCATCAATGTGCGCTTCGGGTCTCTCCACTCATCAGAAGGCGGCTTATTCCCGTCGCCGTTGGCCTGATCATCTCTGTACTGTCTCGTATCAAGCACATTGAACGATGCTAAATTGCCATAAGAAAATTGCCTGTACAGCCGCATATCAGGACCGTTCGGCAATGACATGCGCCTGAGCGGCATGTGTTCATAATAAGCCTGATAAGCTGCGGCCCTCCTGAGCACAAACGCTTCAACGGATTGGCCTTTTTCAGGGATAACATTGGCATAATTGTTTTCCACCTCATGATCGTCCCACGTCACGACCCACGGAAATGCGGCGTGGGCGGCTTTCAGATTGGCATCAGAGCGGTATTGGGCGTGACGGTTGCGGTAATCTGACAGTGTGTACACTTCGGCGCTGCTGTGCGTCCTGACATTTCCCGTTTTTGACACATATTCGTTCGGTCCGTATTCATAAATGTAATCTCCGAGATGGAATACGAGATCAAGCTTTTCCTTCGCCATATGTTTATACGCCGTATAATAGCCGTGTTCATACTGCTGGCAGGAGGCAAATGCAAACGTCATGGCGGATACGTCAGCGCCTGGAGCGGGCAGCGTTTTCGTCCGGCCGACGGGACTGAGCTCATGCCCGCTTTTAAACCGGTAATAGTACTCTTTATTGGGCTTGAGCCCGTCCGCCTCGACATGGACGGAGTGTCCGAGATTCGGCTTGGCCATTTCCGTTCCGTGTTTGACGATGTGACGGAAATGTTCATCTGCGGCGATTTCCCATTTTACCGGCACGGCCTGCTTCGGCATGCCGCCCCCATTCAGCGGGTCAGGGGCAAGACGCGTCCAGAGAATGACGCTGTCAGACAGCGGGTCGCCGGAAGCTACGCCGAGGGTGAACGGATAGTTTGAAAATTTTGGAGCGGCATTCACTTCAAACGCGCCGATGGATTGCGCGATCGCTAACCCAAGGGAAAGACCGGCGATTTTCCCGGCGCCCTGTATAAATGCGCGGCGGTCAAACGTATTGTTCTGAAAGCTTTTGTTCTCCAATTCCTTGATCCATTCATCTAAACGGCCGTCATGTGTCATGTCAGTTCCCCTTTCGTCTTATTGATCGCCCTTATTATAAAAAAGAAATGTTAAACCGCTATGAAGAAGTGTGAAGGGTTTGTAAGGCTGAAAAATGAACGGCGGGAGACATTTTTCACATTGTTTCGACAAACCTTGCCCCGCCGGAAGAAAACCCCCTCTGTTTCTTTTTGGCTTGTCATCCGTCAAGCGCACTTTTTTCCTATTTTTCTTCACAAAACATTAAAAAAACACCGTTCATTTTAAGAACGGTGCGCCCGGGATCAAAATGTATTGTATACGTTTTCGCACGTCTCACCTGTCGGCTGATAGAAGCAGTGGGATCTGAATCTGGCGACAAACGGCTGGCCATACCAAGTCTGCGGGCAGTTGCCCGGCGGCTTAAAGTACCACAGACTGAACTTAGCCGGCCAAAACCGTTCTCCGTTAATGTTCCTGCGGGCAAGCCTCCGCTCGGATTCACGCGGTCTCTGGTAAAAGTATCCGTGAGTCACCGCTTCAAACGCGTGCGGCTGAAACACCATCTGCCTGATGGTGCGCAGGCCTTTAAAATCAGAACAATTCGCCCGCACCCGATTGATTCCCACATTGCCGACCAAAAGCATTCCCTGCTTCCCTTCGCCTTCCGCTTCCGCCCTGAGCAGCCTTGCCATTAGATCGACATCGGCGCTCGACGCTTTTACGACTGCCATCATGACACCTCCCGTATTTTCTCCTTTCATCATATTCAGCCGCGGCCCAGTGATGACAGCCAAAAGCCAGAAAACAAATGTTCACGAAAAAAGGGTTTATATTTCACGTTATGAGGAAACATACTAACATGATTTCCATAAGGAGGAATTCGCATGGAACACATTAAAGCGCTTGCCATTAAAGGCATTATGACCATCATTATTCTGTATCTGATACTCGGCTTAGGTTTTCGCTTTACATTCGGCGACGTGCTGCTGATGACCATTGTGCTGGGAGCCGTTTCCTACTTTACGGGCGACCTGTACGTGCTTCCGAGATGGAATAATATCACGGCGGCGTCCGCTGATTTCGGAATCGCGTTTCTTGTTGTCTGGCTGATGGGAATGCCGCTGTCCATGGGCATTTCCGGAGGAAGACTGGCGTTTGCCGCTCTTATTTCCGCCGTCATCATCGCCGTCGGAGAATATTTTTTCCATATCTATCTGATGAGAAAAGACTTGGGAGGGTCCCGTTTTTTAGAACCCCGGTCCGAATAATGTAAAAAAGGCCGGATAACGGCCTTCAGCTTGTAGAGAAAACGATGTTTTTTCTGCAAGCTTTTTTGTTTTGTGCTGTTTCTTTACATATTCATTTGATTTCAGGTGCAGAAAAAGGACATCTATGTATTTATCAATTTTTCGAAGCAGGTGATCCTCTTCGACGAGTTGGTCAAACAGAACGAATTCGGCTGTGTTTTGAGAAGCGTCTCTTGTGCGGGTCTTTTATTTTATGACAGGGAAATGGATATTTTAAGGGGAAAATAAAGGCTGTCGAGATTTCCTCGACAGCCTGAGCCCCTTAAAGGGGGGCTTTTTATTTGTAAAGTATAAACACTTTATACATCTTGATATAACTGATAAACCCTTTTCAGCCTTTCTTCGAGCTGTTCAAAATGAACAAAGCGGGCTTCTCTCAGAAACTCATCCCCATCAATGAACAAAAGAAGCACGGGGACAGTGAAGACTAAAAATCTGCCGGCAACCTCTTCTACCTCGTCAGCGTTGGTATGCCCCAATTTGATATTCGGAAACTGATCCAATACGTTTCTGAGCTGCGGCAGAACAGCGTGACATACTGTACAGGCAGGTCTTGAAATGTAGATAAAACTGAATTGATGCTGCTTAATACAATTCTCGATAGAATCTAATGAATGTAAGTCTGTCAGCTCTTTCATCAAAACCCTCCTTCAAATCGGCTCGTCTTTCATGACCAAGCTCATCAATACTCGTACATTCACTATACACATTTATATGGATCATATCCGCTTTTTTGCGATTCAGAGCACCTTAACGTCGTGCTTGAAAAATAAAAGAACAGTTACCGCTTTTCAGTAACTGTTCTTAGATACTTATATTAAAAATGCAAAGCGTAAGCTCCTGAACCGATGAGTGCAACTCCGATGGAGACGGCAATCAGCACCACGTTATATTCAAAACCGCCGGCACCGTTCGCAAACCCTTTCGCTCCATGAACTTTTACAATGGCACCTAACATAATGATTGTTATGATAGCAGCTCCAAGCGGGAGGAATACACCTAAAATAAATAAAATTCCGCTTGCGAGTTCCCCGAGACCTGATAAAGCGGCCGCGGCATTACCTGGTTTAACTCCAATTGACTCGAACCATTGTCCGGTTCCTTTAATCCCGTATCCGCCAAACCAGCCGAATAATTTTTGTGATCCATAAAACAGAAACACCACACCAATCATGATTCGAATAAGTAATAGTCCTGCATCTTCCATTTTTATCTCTCCTTATTTTTCATATTATATGATGTGCTGCAAGGCAGGCAGCTTGTTTACCAACAGTCGCCTCCAGCAAACATCTGTTGAATATATGTCTCTTTCTTTTTCTTCATGCGTCAGCAGTCATTAAGACTAATCTAGTTCCCTTACTTCAAACGGCAGCAGCCCTTGTTCAATTTGTGCCCGGTGCGGTTCATACTGCTCAGGGAGCATCAATTTTCCGCCCATTGTTTCTTGTGATTCATCATGTGCAAAGCCCGGCGGATCAGTTGCGATTTCAAATAAGATTTCCCCATGTTCTCTGAAGTAAACCGCATTAAAATAGTTTCTATCCTGAACAGGAGTCACACCATATCCGTGCGCAGCAATGAATCTTTGCCAATCTAATTGATCTTCGTCATCCTGAGCCCGCCAAGCGATGTGATGCACTGTGCCGACACCCATTTGTCCGCGGCCGATAGGCGTTAATTTAAGATCAATCACATTCCCGATATCACCGGCAGAACGATAACGAACGAAGTCTCCTTCTTTGCCGACTCGCTCAAGCCCCATGATGTTTTCCAGCAGTTCACCTGTTTTTTCAGGCTGTGCTGATAACAGGGTTGCACCGCCAAAGCCTTTAATGGCAACATCCGGGGTTACATCTCCGAAAGTCCACGTATTGGCCTCCCCTGCTTCTCTTTCCACGATTTCTAAATGCAGGCCATGCGGATCATCAAATTCTATATATTGTTCTCCAAAGCGCTCGATTTTTGTGTATGGCACGTTGAACTTTTCAAGTCTCTTTTCCCAAAACGCCATAGCACCTCTCGGCACGACGTAAGATGTCACGCCAACCTGTCCGTCTCCAATGATGCCTTGACGGGCGTCCGCCCACGGAAAGAATGTGATGATTGTTCCCGGCTTCCCGCCTTCATCCCCAAAATAAAGGTGATACGTACCCGGATCATCAAAATTGACCGTTTGCTTGACCAATCGCAGCCCCAGCACTCCAGCGTAGAAATCAGCATTCTCTTGAGGGTGACCGACAATTGCTGTAATATGATGGATTCCCATCGTTTTTTTAGCCATTTTTATCCGCTCCTTTACAAATATTTAAATATACTCCACAAACTCATTCACAGGCTTTCGGTAGCCGCGCGGCCTTCTGCTTTCTATTTTTTCTTTCCCGATTGTAATCATCATGACAACCTCAAATTGATCATCTATATTCAAAATCTGTTTCACGGCTTCAGGATCAAACCCTATCATCGGACAGGTGTCCCAGCCTTTTTCCTTAGCACTCAGCATAAACATCATCGCAGAAAGTGAAGCATTTCTTATCGCCTCATCTCTCTTAAACAGTTCTCCCCTGTTTTCATAAAACGAAACGGTGTTTTGAACCATGTGATCATACTCTTGTTTACTTAATACCCCCAGCACCTTCAATCCTTCATAGATGTCAGCCGCTTGCTGATATGCCTGCTTATCCCCTAAAACCAAAAGAACCGCTGATGAGCTGAACACTTTATATTGTCCGTTTGCGGCCTGCTTCAGCTTTTCTTTTACCTCCGGGTCAAGAACCGTCACATATTTTGTATGCTGCAAATTAAAAGCTGATGGAGCCAACGCAACCAATTCAAACATTTCGTTGAGCTCATCTCTTGTGATTGGATGTTCTGGAAGAAAGTTGCTTGCAGATCTTCTTTCATTCACCAGCTGTACAAATTCAGCCATTTCTCTCGCACTCCCCTTTATCTCGAATTCGAGATATTATGGTATAAAAAATCAAATAGCATATGATCAAAAAACGAAACGATCGGCAGGTTCTTATCCTGCACTCTAATTAAATTATCTTGAATTAAAATATCTTGAATTCAAGATAATAATAAAAGATAAATACTCAAATGTCAACAGTTCATTTTTAAATTCAGCGCAATTTTGTTTATGTACTATTTAGCCCTGCTCCAACTTTTTTTCTGTCACCTTATTTATTAGTAAACAGGAAACAACCTTGCTATAGACCCACTCGAAACTGAATTGATATGATAAGCAAAGTGATTACACAAGAAAGGATACGGAGAGCGAATCAAAAGCGCTCCTATTTTTTTGTGCAGTTTTATAGGAGGAAAAAATGACAAGTGAAAGAGAACAAATAAGCAAAAAAGTTGCTTTGATTGCATTGATAGCCAATCTGATCTTAATGGCAGGAAAGATCTTTTTTGGACTGATAGGCGATAGTGAAGCAGTTTTTGCCGACGGTATACATTCTGCAGCGGATGTCGTGGCTTCAATTGCTGTCCTGGCCGTCATCGGTATTTCTAATAAGCCGCCCGATCAAGACCATCCTTTCGGGCATGGCAAAGCTGAGGTCATCAGCGAAGCGATTGTAGGAATCATATTAGTGCTCGTTTCCGTGTATATTCTGATAGAAGCGATTTCGTCCTTTGTTGAAGGTCCAAGCATCCCGCAATACAGCGCATTGTTTGCGGCTCTGATATCCTACGTGGCTAAGCAGATCTTATATCGTTATTCGATCAAACAAGGGGAAAAATGGAACAGTAAAGCGATTATAGCGATTGCATACGATCATAAAGGCGATATCGTTGCCTCTCTTGCCGCTTTTATCGGCGTCCTATTGGCGATTATCGGGAACACACGCGGATGGTCCTATCTGTTGTACGCCGATGCAATTGCCAGTGTCATCGTGGCGTACCTCATTTTTAAGATTTCAATGGAATTAATCAGGCCGTCTGTTGACGTTCTCATGGAAAAAAGTGTTGATCCCGAACTGATAGAGGAATATAAAGCGGTTATTTTGCATTGCCCTCAAGTCAAACGGCTCGATAAAATCCGAGCGAGAGAACACGGCCATTATAAATTGCTTGATGTCCGGTTATCTTTGGATCATGATTTGACGATTAAGCAGGGACACGATATAGCCCGGGAAATCCGAAATGAAATCAAAAGACACTTTTCAGATGTTGAAGAAGTGCTCATCCATGTGAATCCTTATTTTGAAGAATGAAAAAGCAGCTTGTAGAGAAAACGATGTTTTTCTACAAGCTTTTTTGTTTTGTGCTGTTTCTTTACATATTCGTTTGATTTCACTGATCCATATGCTTTCTGATAAAATGCAGCAGCGTGTTTCCTTGAGCGGTCAATATGACGCCCTTCGCGCCGCACTTCGGACAGGGCGTCCCTTCTTTCTCCTCGCCGGTTCCTTCACAATGCGGACACGTGAGCTCAAGATCGTCGGTTGCGATCACCATGAATATCCCTCCTTTTTTGATTGTCTGTCCGTCTCCAGTCACTTTCCATGGCCATCACCTCCTTAACAACGCAAAAAAACCCCGTCCATCAAAGGACGAGGTTTTCGCGGTGCCACCTTTATTAACGGCTGAAAAGCCATTCTCTCAAAAAGTACAGAAACTCAGGGTTTCAATACTCCTTTCTTGATAACGGGGAAAGAATCCCGGCACCGCCTACTGTCATTTCAGCGCAGCAATTCAGAAGCCCATTCGGCACCGGACGGGGATCGGTTCACAGCGGCCACCGACTCTCTGAACCCCGCGCGCTGATGCGTACTTACTCTTCCTCAGCATTGTTCATCCGTTCTATGATTTTAAAATGTATCATACGCTGTCATCCGGCGGAAGTCAATAACCTTTCGGATCGGACAGGCCGAGCATGTCCCGCGCCATTTGCATATGCTCCTCTTGCCCCGTCTGAAGCGCGAACTTCGCCGTTTCCACAGGGTAAGCGGCCTGCCATTCTGTCACATGCTCCTGCATTTTCGGCCAGACGCGCCCGCCCTCAGCTTCGTAGCTCTTCATCAGCCGTTTTGTTTCTTTTTCTCCTAATATCACTTGATAAAGGACAAAATCCTTGGCCGGATCGGCAACCTTTGCCTCCGTCCAATCGAGGAGACCCGTCACACGCTGATTTTCGCCGATCAAAATATGCGGAGGATGCAAGTCGCCATGGATCAGCGCGGAAAAATCAGGCCAGTACGAGCTGTCATTTATCCACGTTTGCCATCTTTTCCAAAGCGGCTCTGAGACCCCGATTTCTTTTTTTATATGATCCATTGATTCCGCCGCCCTTTGCCTGACGTCATCCGGTTTTATAATTTCAATTCCGGATCTGGAGGCTGCAGCCGGGTCTGCCCCGTGCAGCCCGGCTAATGCCGCGGCAAGCGAGCCGACAAAACCGTCTGAAGGCGGCTCGTGCTCCATATTCCAGACATACTGTTTCTTATCCAGATCAATTGCGGCAGCCGGTATTCCGTCCAGTTTCGGATAAGCGATCAGTTCCGGTGTATGAATCCGCCAATCGGGGACTGATACCGCGGCATGGCTGCGGAGAAACGCGAGAACATCGCTTTCTGCAGCCGCTCTTTCGATAACATCGGGACGGCGCGGCTTTCGGAGCACCCATGTCACGCCGCTGTCATCTTCAGCAAATACGACTTGGAAGTCCATACCCGTTTCATTTATGTCCGCCCCTTCATATTTTAACCGTAAGCCATTTTCCTTTGCGATGTTCAGAACGGATTCTATTTCCCTTTGTTTTGTCATTTCGTTTCCCCATTTCCCTTATTGACTGACACAGAGCTTCGCCTTTAGGCGGAGGAGAAAGAGATGTGTGAAGACGCCAAAAAGAGGGCGGCATAATCGCCGCCCCCTCACTATTACTGTCAGGTTCCTTATTCAGGCAGAGAATCCCGGTTTCCTCCGCGCTCAAGGCAGAGACTTTGACACTATTTCATTAGTGCGAAAACCGGAATTTGATCAGCCATCAGGATCCCTCCGTTCCTTCTTAGTTAACATTATTTTACACAAAAACCTTATATACGTAAACCCTATTTATCAGCTTACCGGCTGCCTCCGCTGACAAATTTTGATCCTTCGCGTAAATCTTTCGCCTCCAAAAAAAAGACGTGAATGAATTTTTTCATATTCACTTTAACCGGAGAAAGCGGCACGGTTTCCTTGGCCTGCATTTCTTTCATTCTCTTGCTGACAGCTGGGAAATCAAAGAATTTCGAGGCGTAATATTCAAATTTGGGGTTTGAAAAATCAGTTGTGCCCAATGAAGCGAAATGGTTTAACGAATGAATGATCGCTCTTCTGATCCGCTGTTCCGAGGCTTTGATTTCTCTGTTAACCTCGGCTTGTGCCGCCGCAGGTCCCAGCTTCCGAATGGCGGCGTTTGTAAACATCTGCTTTAAAGACGGGATGTTTCTTTCCGCCTGTTCATCCTCAAATAAATAGTGAAGGACGGCCATGAGGTCATGCGCCCCGCTTTCTCCCACGATGCCTAATTCCGACAAAAGAAATTTTCCTGTTTCTTTGATTGATTTCTCGTGCATCCCCCCCGGCCCGCTTTTTTTCGGTTCATTCCGCTGAATAAGACGGCTTAACGAATGTTGGATGTCGCCGATCGAGGTTTCCAGTTCAATCCGCTCTTTTACTTTTCGCAAAACGGTGACGATCTCGATTTTGTTGATCGGTTTATGGATAAAGTATTCGATGCCGAGAGAATAAGCTTCTCCCACCATTTCCTTTGCCTCCACCTGCGATATCATCACTGCTTTTCCGTTGTACGACCCCTGAAGATGCCGTATCGTCTCAATCCCGTCCCGGCCCGGCATCAGCAGATCAATTAATAAAATATCGACTTGTTTGAAATGGAGATAATGCCCTTCAATCTGGCTTCCGTCCTCTGCCTCACCGACGACTTCGCCTAAGTCCTCGTCCTCAATCATCTGTTTTAAAATGGAACGGATCGCCCGGTCATCATCAGCTATAAAAAAACGCATATTATGAGTTCATCCTTTCTGCAATCAAATGCTTCACCGGCAGCTTAATCGTAAATATGACGCCTTTTGGCTTGTTATGAAAGGAAATGTCTCCGTCAAGTTCGGTTACGATTTCCTTCACGTATGAAAGCCCGATGCCCGTTGAAGGTGTGCCGAATTCATCGTATTTGGACGTAAATCCGGGATCATAGATTACCTCTCCGATTTTTTCCGGGATGCCGGGACCGTCATCTTCCGCCTCAAATTCGGCCATCTCCCCCTCAGCCCTGCGCAGCGCGAGGCGGATCTCACCCCTGTCACCCATGGCTTCGACGGCATTGGCGGTCAGGTTATTTAAGATCGACAGGACGGTAAAGACGTGATAATCGGGGTGTTCTCCTTCAATCACGCTTTTGAATTGAATGTCTTTGCCTAAAGATTCGGCGTATTTTTCATTGATGCGGATAACGAGGCCGACCAGATCGGCGGCCTTCATGTAATCCCGGAATCTCTCATTTGAAATCAGCTTCGACAGGCCGGCGAATATTCGCTGATTGTCTTTTTTCACTTCATGAATTTCTCCCGCAAGGCGCAGCATTCGGCTCCCGAGCTCCCGGTCGTTCCCGCTCATTTCCCGATACAGCTGATAGGATTCTTTCGTCACATGCTCCGTCGTTTTTAACGTTTTTTTCAAATGAATCGTTTCTTCATATAAGTTAGATACAATCATCAGCATGTGCTCATGCTGCTTTCTCGTTTGTTTTTCCCTGACCTGAGATTCGTGCAGCTTCATCACGTTGAAAAAACTCAGCACAATAAATGTGTGAGAAACAGCGATAACCGCGATATCCGCCAGCTTGTCCGGCATCATAATCTGCTTGCCGCCGGAAAACTGAACCGTCATTTCAACGGCATCGGACGCCATTTCAATGAGAAAACCGAGAAACCCGATCATGAGCGGCCGATCCCAAAAAAGCCTGACCTTCAGCACATAAAACAAACAGGCATATGTAAAGTAAAAAAAGAAACTGGGATATTGGCTGAAAAAAGCCGCCGTAAATCCGGCATGCTCTCCCCCCCAGCACGCCAGGCCGATCCGGAATCCCACAACGGCTGCACCTGTCAACAGCCCTGACAATACCGCCGGCACATGCCGAAGCAGCAGAAGAAAAAAGAAAAAAGCCGGGGCGCCGAAGCTGATCCGATATACCTCATTCAGGGGGTAAAATTTCAGTTCCCCCGCCAGCGGCACGGTGATCAGCATAAGAGCGAAAAGATAGCCGTCTTTTTTCAGTAAATAGTCGAGCCTGATCATAATCACTTCCTTCTTCTGTCTATTTTGAACAAGACCGATACAGTCCGCAAATTTCTTTAGACCCGAATGGCCGGACACTCCGGCTGATTTATAAATCTATCGGCTTATTTTAAGAATGATTTTGTCGTATTTTGTATGATTCTGTAGATGTCATTATACATTAACATGGAACACGCTATTTTTGAAAACGTTTTCCAAGACCGGTTTCCGCTTCGGACAGGCTTGCAATAGAGGAGGAATGTTATGAAAGATATGGTCAGAGAGCGCCTTGAAAAAGAGGAACTGGCTTCACTTTTACAAGATTGGGTCGAGCATTACCGACCGTTTTCCGTCAATGGAAAAAGCGCAAATTATATACCCGCCCTCGGAGAAATCAACGACTCTCAGCTGGGCATTTGCATATTAGAGCCGGATGGCTCAATGATTCATGCCGGCGAATGGAATGTCCCGTTCACATTGCAGAGCATCTCAAAAGTCATCAGCTTTATTGCCGCCTGCATGTCCAGAGGCATTTCTTACGTGCTGGATCGTGTGGACGTGGAACCGACGGGTGATGCGTTTAATTCTATCATCCGGCTTGAAATCCATAAACCCGGGAAGCCCTTCAACCCGATGATCAATGCCGGCGCCATTACCGTCGCCTCGCTGCTTCCGGGTGAAACGGCGCATGATAAATTAGAATATCTCTTTTCCGTTTTTGAAAAATTAATAGGGAAACGGCCTCACATTCACGAGGAGGTCTTCCGTTCTGAATGGCAGACCGCGCATCGGAACCGAGCGCTCGCCTATTATTTAAAAGAAACGAACTTTCTCGAGGCGGATGTGGAAGAAACGCTTGAAGTGTATTTAAAGCAGTGTGCCATGGAGAGTACAACCGAGGACATCGCTTTAATCGGATTGATACTTGCCCATGATGGCTACCATCCGATCCGACGGGAACAGGTCATTCCGAAAGATGTCGCGAAACTCGCCAAAGCCCTGATGCTGACGTGCGGGATGTACAATGCGTCAGGCAAATATGCGGCTTTCGTCGGCGTCCCGGCCAAAAGCGGGGTATCCGGCGGCATCATGGCATTGGTTCCCCCAAGCGCCAGAAGAGAGCAGCCTTTTCATAACGGCTGCGGCATCGGCATTTACGGTCCGGCCATTGATGAATACGGCAACAGCCTGACCGGCGGCATGCTGCTGAAACATATCGCACAGGAGTGGGAGCTCAGTATTTTTTAATCAAACGAACCAAGAGGTGATTGGATGCAGGAATTCCTTGAAAATGTAATCGGCTCGGCAAATGATTTTTTATGGTCAAAACTGTTAATCGTACTGCTTCTTTCTCTGGGACTGTTTTTTACGTTCAGATCAAAGGGTCTGCAAGTCCGCATGCTGAAGGAAATGATCCGGGTTTTGAAGGAAGGCGCGGCCGCCCGGACAAAAAACAGCATTTCCCCGTTTCAGGCATTTTGCATCAGTATGGCGGCGCGTGTCGGAACAGGGAATATTACCGGAATCGCCATTGCGATCGCACTCGGCGGTCCGGGCGCTATTTTCTGGATGTGGATTATCGCAGTCATCGGTTCGGCTTCAAGCTTTGTTGAAAGCACGCTGGCCCAAATTTATAAAGTAAAAGATCAAAACGGATTCCGCGGCGGACCTGCCTATTACATGGAAAAAGGCCTGAAGAAACGCTGGATGGGCGCGCTGTTCGCCGTATTAATCACACTGTCATTCGGGGTTGTTTTTAATTCCGTTCAATCCAATACGATCAGCGTCGCCTTTCAAAACGCATTCGGCACCAGCCGGCTTACATTGGGCATTATTTTAATCTTGGTTTTCGGCGGCGTAATCTTCGGCGGCGTCAAACGAATTGCGAAAATGGCGGAATACATCGTAGTCGTCTTGGCCGTTTTATATATCGGTGTCGCTTTCTTTGTCATTCTGACGAATATCACCCAATTGCCCGGCGTTCTGTCGCTAATCGTAAAAAATGCGTTCGGCATTGATCAGGCAGCGGGCGGCGCTTTAGGTGCGGCCTTGATGCAAGGTGTAAGACGCGGGATTTTCTCAAATGAAGCGGGTATGGGAAGCGCTCCGAACGCGGCGGCGACAGCTACGACGAGCCACCCGGTGAAACAGGGGCTCATTCAGGCATTCGGCGTCCTGACGGATACGCTCGTCATTTGTACAAGCACGGCGCTTATCATTTTATTTTCAGACGCTTATCACCAGCCGGGACTGAGCGGCATCGCGCTTTCTCAGGCTGCCTTGAGCGATCATGTCGGCGCGTGGGCGTCAGGTTTCCTTGCCGTCTTAATGCTTTTGTTCGGCTTCAGCGCTCTGATGGGCAACTATTATTACGGAGAAACCAATATCGGATTTTTAAGCCAGAACAAAAAATGGCTGTTCATTTACCGTATCTGCGTGCTCGGAATGGTACTGTTCGGCTGTATTTCCAAAGTCCAGCTTGTGTGGGATATGGCTGACTTGTTCATGGGTTTAATGGTGGTCGTGAACTTAATCGCGATTTTCCTTCTGTCGAAAAAAGCGTTTGCCGCTTTGAGCGATTATGCCCGGCAAAAGAAAGCCGGAAAGGACCCCGTCTTTTACAGAGATGTGCTCCCTGATGATGACGGGATCGAATGCTGGGAGTATTCAGATATCGCGAAAAGCGCGAAAGGCAAAAACATTTCCTAAACAAAAGGTGTTCGGGCAGCGTCCTGAACACCTTTTTTCCGCCGGTTCATTGACAAAGAGAATAGCGTCCATTACCCTTTTTATATATTTTCAGTAAAGTCAGAAAGGAAGGCCTATGAATCCCATTACACAAATATTAAATGAATACCCGGTTATGATCATAGACGGCGCGATGGCAACCGAGCTTGAGCGGATGGGCTGTGATTTACATGACGATCTGTGGTCGGCCAAAATTCTTTTGGAGAGACCCGAACTGATCAAACAGGTGCATGCAGAATATTTTGCCGCCGGCGCTGATTGCGCGATCACCGCCAGTTATCAATCGACAATTGAAGGATTTGCAGCGCGCGGCATCCCGGAAACCGATGCGATACGTCTCATTCAGACATCTGTTGAACTTGCCGCACAAGCACGCGATGAATTTTGGGCTCATGAAGAAAACCGTTTACACCGGCCCAAACCTTTGGTCGCCGCTTCTATCGGACCTTACGGCGCGAGCCTCGCTGACGGCTCTGAATATCGCGGGCATTACGGACTGACGGAAGATGAGCTGATCAGCTTTCACCGCCCCCGGATGAAAGCCCTCATAGAATCCGGCGCCGATCTTTTGGCCTGTGAGACCATTCCGTGCCTGTCAGAAGCAAAAGCGATCACAAGGCTGCTGGAGGAATTCCCCGGCACTTATGCATGGATCAGCTTCAGCGCTAAAGACGGACGGCATATCAGCGAAGGCACGCCTATTTCCGAATGCGCGGCCCTGCTTGACTCCTGCAGCCAAATCGCAGCGATCGGCATCAACTGCACACCGATCGAACATATTCCGCCGCTGATAGAAGAAATCAAACGGGCAGCATCCAAACCGATTATCGCCTATCCGAACTCCGGTGAACAATATGACCCGGTGACAAAAACCTGGAAAGGCGCAGCGTGCGAAAACCATTTCGGAAAAAGCGCGCAAAGCTGGTACGAAAACGGCGTGAGCCTGATCGGAGGCTGCTGCCGGACGAAACCCGCGGACATCCAAGCCATTGCCGATTGGGCCAAAACCTTAAAAACAACTTGACTAATCGGAATAGTTTGTATATTCTATTCAAAAAGCCGGTTCGCCGGAATCTCGTGCCGTTCGCCGGCATGAGATTTTTTATTAGAACGGCCCTCGCAGAAAGTTGGAAAACAATGAACAACAAGAACGAGACGAATTTTCAGAGAAGTATGAAAAGCAGACACCTCTTTATGCTATCACTCGGAGGTGTGATCGGAACGGGGCTGTTTTTAAGCTCTGGGTATACCATTCATCAGGCGGGTCCGGCGGGCACCATTTTCGCTTACCTTTTGGGCGCGGGCATCGTCTATCTTGTCATGCTTTGCCTCGGTGAACTGTCAGTGGCCATGCCGGTGACGGGCGCATTCCACACCTATGCGAAGACCTATATCGGGCCCGCGACGGGCTTTACGGTCGCATGGCTGTACTGGCTGACGTGGGCGGTGGCGCTGGGCTCTGAATTCACGGCGGCCGGGCTCTTCATGCAGCGCTGGTTCCCGCATACTTCAGTTTGGATGTGGAGTGCGGTATTCGCTCTTTTCATCTTTTTATTAAACGCCTTCTCCGTGAAATTTTTTGCTGAATCGGAGTTTTGGTTCTCAAGCATTAAAGTCTTAGCCATCTTACTGTTTATTTTATTGGGCGGAGCGGCGATGTTCGGCCTCGTCCCGATGAAAAGCGGTGAGGCCGCACCTATGCTGTCGAACTTTACGGATGGCGGCAGCCTTTTTCCAAATGGCTTTTTCCCGATACTGATGACGATGCTTTCAGTAAACTTCGCCTTTTCAGGGACGGAATTGATCGGAATCGCCGCCGGGGAAAGCGCCGATCCGGAAAAAACCGTTCCGCGCGCCATTAAGACCACAGTCTGGCGGCTGGCGCTTTTCTTTATCGGAACGATTTTTGTGCTGTCAGGGATGATCTCCATCAAGGAAGCCGGTGTGATTGAAAGCCCGTTTGTCACGGTATTTGACAGAGTCGGCGTGCCTTATGCGGCCGATCTGATGAATTTCGTCATTTTAACGGCGCTTCTGTCCGCGGCCAATTCAGGGCTGTACGCGTCATCACGTATGCTGTGGTCCCTGTCTAAAGAAGGGGAGCTTCATCCCGCCTTTGCCAGGCTGACCTCTAAAGGCATTCCTTTTAACGCTCTGATCTTCAGTATGATCGGCGGCATTCTGTCATTGTTGTCAAGCGTATTTGCAGCGGATACAGTCTATCTTGTTCTCGTCTCTGTCTCAGGATTTGCGGTAGTGGCTGTGTGGATGAGCATCGCCGCCTCGCAATTTTTGTTCAGAAGACGGTTTCTTAAAGAAGGGCACCAGCTTTCAGACTTGAAATACAGGACGCCGGGATATCCGGCCGTACCGATAGCGGCCTTTCTCCTATGCCTCGCCTCCTGTATCGGCATCGCTTTTGATCCGAACCAGGCCATCGCCCTTTATTGCGGAATTGCCTTTATGGCCGTTTGCTACACCGCTTATTACTTGAAAAACCGGAAAAGCAGAGCCCGCGTGCAAGCCGTAAAATCCCAATAACCAAAAAAAGAACCCTGCGGCGCAAGGGTTCTTTTTTCATTTATACTTCAACCACCCATCTGAACGAATCCCGCACCTTCCCGACTTGGATGCCGGCAATCGTTTCATAGAGCTTTTCTGACACTTCACCGATCAAACCGTTATTCAGCTCAATCGTTTCTCCGTGAATGTGCAGCGCGCCGACCGGCGAGATGACGGCCGCGGTTCCCGTACCGAATACTTCTGACACCTCGCCTCTCATTGCAGCCTCATAGATGTCATCAATGGCGACCTGTTCTTCCCTGACACGGATGCCCCAGCTTTTTAACAGCTCTATCACAGATGCGCGTGTGATGCCCCCGAGAATGCTTCCGTTTAACGCCGGCGTTACGGCCTCTCCGTTTATGATGAAAAAGATATTCATACTCCCTACCTCTTCGGCATATTTCTTTTCCACCCCGTCGAGCCAAAGCACCTGATCGTACCCCAGTTCTTCGGCTTTCCGCTGAGCCTGTAAGCTGGCCGCATAATTTCCGGACGTTTTGACGTCGCCCACTCCGCCGGTGACGGCACGCACATACTCATCCTCCACATAAATGCGGATCGGTTTCAGCTGATCGCCGTAATACGAACCGACCGGCGTCAGAACAACCATGAACTTGTAACGCTTTGAAGGCCGGACACCTAAAGAAGGCTCAGTCGCAATCACAAACGGACGGATATATAAAGAGGTTCCTTTTTCTATCGGTATCCATTCCTGCTCCAGCTCAACCAATTGTATCAATGCTTCCAGCGCCAGCTTCTCGTCAAGAGGCGGCATGCTCATCCGCCGTAACGATTTATTCAGCCGTTTTATATTTTGGTCAGGACGGAACATCAACACCCGTCCGTCTTCTGACCTGTATGCCTTCAGCCCTTCAAATACGGCCTGCCCGTAATGGAAAACCGATGCGGAAGGATCCAGATGGACCGGTTCATAAGGTGTGATTCTCGGATCATGCCACCCTCTCTCCTCTTCGTAATCCATGACAAACATGTAATCTGTGAAGTACTTGCCAAATCCCAATGAAGCGGAATCCGGTTTTTCTTTTCTAGCTGTGACCTTACGTCTTTCAATCAGTTGATTCAACAAAAGCACACCTTTCTTCTAATTGTTTAAATTTTCAGTCTTTTCTGAGCTGCATGTTTTTTCTGTCCCGAATCTTGTATGCACAGATATATGAGAATGCAGTTGACCATATCATATCAAATATACCACTTATAAGAGGATAATTATCAAAATTTTTAATATTTTCAGCAGAAATCTTTCTTTATTTTTATGCTCCTTCTTTTTTTCCAATGCGGACTTTCTGTCATATTCAATGATTGCGCTTACATAATGTAAAGCAATCCTTCCTTTCGCACAGTCAATAATGTGACAAATTTATGGCGGAGAGGAAGGTGGTTGCCGCCTGCTTCACGAATTACGTAAGAAATGCGCAAGTAAAAGGGGGATTCGCTTGAAAAAATTTATCGCATTCCAGATTTTGATCGCTTTAGCCATCGGAGCATTGATCGGCCATTTCTTCCCGGATTTCGGGATGGCGCTGCGGCCCGTCGGAGACGGATTTATCCGCCTGATTAAAATGATTGTCGTGCCGATCGTGTTTTCGACCATTGTTATCGGAGCCGCCGGCAGCGGCAGTATGAAAAAAATGGGCAGTCTCGGCATCAAAACGATTATTTGGTTTGAAGTGATTACGACGCTCGTTCTGGCGCTCGGTCTGTTATTGGCAAACGTGCTGAAGCCGGGAGTCGGACTTAACCTCTCTCATCTTGCTAAAAAAGACATTCACGAGCTTTCCGGCTATACGGAAAAAGTAGTCGACCTGAAACAAATGCTTCTTGATATTATCCCCGTTAACATCATTGACGTTATGGCGAAAAATGATCTACTCGCCGTCATTTTTTTCGCGATCCTATTCGGTGTTGCCGCAGCCGGCATCGGCAAAGCCTCCGCACCTGTCATGAATTTCTTTGAATCCACGGCAAATATTATGTTCAAGCTGACGCAGATGGTGATGGTCACCGCTCCGATCGGCGTTCTCGCCCTGATGGCCGCCTCCGTCGGGCAATTCGGAATCGCGCTTTTGCTCCCGATGCTGAAGCTGATCGGCACTGTGTTTCTCGGGCTGTTCCTGATACTTTTTGTTCTGTTTCCGATCGTGGGGCTTATCTTTAAAATCAAGTACTTTGAAGTGCTGAAAATGATTTGGGATCTGTTTTTGATTGCTTTTTCCACGACAAGCACAGAAACCATTCTGCCTCAGCTGATGGATCGGATGGAGAAATATGGCTGCCCGAAGCGGGTCGTCTCCTTTGTGGTTCCGTCAGGTTTATCGCTGAACTGTGACGGCTCCAGCCTCTATTTATCGGTGTCCTGTATTTTCCTGGCGCAGGCGTTTCATGTGGAGATGCCGCTTTCTCAGCAGCTTCTGATGATGCTTGTGCTCGTCATGACAAGCAAAGGCATTGCCGCCGTCCCGTCAGGCTCACTCGTCGTGCTTCTGGCGACAGCGAATGCGGTCGGTCTCCCCGCGGAAGGCGTCGCCATCATTGCCGGTGTCGACCGCGTCATGGACATGGCGCGAACCGGTGTCAACGTGCCCGGCCATGCGGTCGCCTGCATCGTCGTATCCAAATGGGAAAAAGCTTTCAAATATAAAGGACCTGTCACGGCAGACCAGACCGCACGGACAGAAAGTATGTAAACACAAAAAAGACCACCTCATTGGTGGTCTTTTCTATTAATCAATCGCCCCATGATCCTCTTTTTCAATCAAAGCAAGGCGTTCATTGATTTCTTCCTGAGTCATTTCGTGCTCTTTCACATACATGTTGCGTTCGTTCGTACGGCATTCGTGACTGCAGCTGCGCATGTATTTGTATTCATTCTCAGGTGTGCAGATCATTTTTTTATTACATGCCGGATTTGCGCAGTTCACATAACGCTCGCACGGCTCGCCCGTGAAATAATCTTTTCCGATGATAACGTGCTCTACGCGGTTGACCGGTACGCTGATTCTTTCGTCAAACACATAGCACTGTCCGTCCCACAGCTGCCCTTGCACTTCAGGATCTTTACCGTAAGTGACGATACCGCCGTCAAGCTGGGACACGTCTTCAAAGCCCTGCTTCAGCAGCCAGCCGGAAAATTTCTCACAGCGTACGCCGCCTGTGCAGTACGTGAGGATTTTTTTGCCTTCAAGCATGTCTTTGTGTTCTTCAATCCAGTCCGGCAGTTCACGGAACGCCTCAATATCAGGTCTGACCGCTCCGCGGAAATGACCGAGGTCATACTCATAGTCGTTTCTGGCGTCGATCACGATCGTGTCAGGATCCTGCATTTGCTCATAAAAGTCTTTCGGTTTCAAATGCTTGCCCGTCGTGACATTCGGATCAACATCATCTTCGAGACGAAGCGTCACCAGCTCTTTTTTATGGCGCACAAACATTTTGCGGAATGCATGGCCGTCAGCCTCGTCAATTTTGATCGGCATGTCGGCAAAACGCGGATCAGCTTTCAGCGCATTCATGTATTGATCCGTCTGTTCAACTGTTCCGGACACCGTGCCGTTAATGCCTTCCTCAGAAATCAAAATACGGCCTAACAGACCGAGCTCCTTACAAAACTTCAAATGCTGAGCCGTGAACTCTTCAGGCTCATCAATCTTTACATATTTATAATAAAGTAAAACTCTATATTGTTTTTCCATGATTTATACACCCTGTTCAATTATATTAATGATCACGCACACTATACTATATCATACAGGAAAACGGGCGAAAGATGAACATTTCCGTCCGTACTCTTTCTTCCAGTCACGCTTCGCCTTTTAAAACCTGCTGAAAATAAAACCGATACGTATTGCGCAAAAAGGTCTCAAGCGAAAGGCCGGCCGCGGTCTGATACTTGCCGATAATAAACGGAAAACGGTCACGGCCTTTTGCCCGCAGAAGATCGGCGCTGTCTTCAGCCAGTTCTGAGATGAGCGCCTCAACAACAGGCCGGCATGCATCCCGCACCGCTTCAAGAATTTGCTGATCGCCTGTATGCCGGTACTGTTCTATCAGCTTTCCCAAATCCTTTTCTTCCATAAAGTTCACTTCCTTACACCATATAAAAAAGAGGAGCAGCTTTTATAAAGCGGACGCCTCCTCCTGTGACTCCGCATAACCGATGATCTGACCGACCTGTAATTCACGGCCTTCAGTCAGGTTATCCGAAGGGGTAAACATATCTTTCTCGAATACTAAAATAACGGTCGATCCAAATGAAAAATAGCCCAGCTCTTCCCCCGTCTCAAGCCGGTTTCCGGTGTTTGTCTGAACGATCGAGTTAATATTCATCGCACCTACCGGAATCATGAGCATCTGCTGATCAGCACGGGTCAGCTCGTACACATAACGGTAATTTTTTGAGAGCACATCTTTCCCGTACTTTAACCCCATCGTATTAACGGGATAGGAGCGTTTCCCCAGCTCGGCCAGCTTTTGATACGTGCAGCTGACGGGAGAATGGAAGCGGTGGTAATGTCTCGGGCTCAGGTAAAGCACGGCAAAACACCCGCCGTTATACTTGTGATCGGCGCTTTTAAACCCCGTCAGTTCAGCGAACGAATAATCCTTCCCTTTTACCATGAAAGTTTGATTGGGATTAATCATGCCCACCGTCTGAACGACGCCGTCCACCGGGCTGACGATGGCGTTCTTCTCTTTTGCCACGGGGCGGAGATTCAAATTAATATCACGAATGAAAAATGACGCCAGTGAATCAAAGTCAGAAGCCGTGCGTTCCGTTTCATTCCAGTTAATGCGATAGTGTTTGGAAAACAGCGGAATCATCGGCTTGCTCAGTTTCGATTCACAGAAGTTTTTAATGAGATAAGACGTCAATCGATTATTAGTCAGTTCAATCAATGAACGGTAAAGAACTTTAGCGGCAGTATTAAACATTGATTACTCCTATGAATTTTCCTATAGTAATAAAAATAAAACACCATAAAAACGCTCCGATGGCGGCGAAGCATAAGTAGGTTTTGAATTCCATTCTGCCGATTCCGGAAAAGTAGCAGGTCACGTGTCTGATGCCGGGGATGAAATAGCCTAAAATAATGGTGTACGGCCCGTACTTCTTCATCCACCTGTCTACTTTCTCCATCCTCTTTTCCTTCAGGCCGACCCATTTCCCGAACTTATTAATAAACGGGCGGCCGGCTTTTCTGCCGATGAAGTAGCTGATAATCATCCCAAGGAGCGCTCCGATAAAGCTGATCAGAATGGAGAGCCCGTAATTCAGCACGTTTAAATGAGCGAAGTAGCCCACAAGCGTCATCATGACTTCATCCGGAATAGGCAATCCGATAATACCGAGTGTCAGCATAAGAAAAATCGCGATATATCCGTAATCGGATATTAATTGCTGAACTAATTCCATCTTCTGCTCTCCAGGTTTTCAGGCGCCTGTTTTTTAAAGTGCGGAAATTTAATGTTGCTGACCATTAAATAACCGAGCGCGATCGTTCCCGCCCCCAGAAGAAAAGCGTTATTGATAAAGCTCAAAATGACAAGACACATACCCGCAAACGGAATCGGCATCCCGATAAACGTCGGCAGCTTGCTTTGTTCAATATTAAATCTGGAAAGACGGATCATCCCGCAGATGCTGTAGGAAAGCGCGATTAAAATTCCGATGAACGGAAGCGTATATAGTGAAACACTGTAAGCGAGCATGGACGGCGCTACGCCGAACGTCACGAGATCAGCAAAAGAGTCAAGCTCTCTTCCCATCTCCGATACCGCGTTCAGCTTACGGGCGGCCAAACCGTCAAAGAAATCAAGAAACATCCCGGTGAAAATAAAGATCACCGCAGAGTGTATATTATGATACAAAAGGGAATGAATCGATAAGAGCCCGCAAATGAAATTTCCAATTGTAATCATACTAGGTATATAATTCACAGTTTACACAAACCTCCAATTAAAACCATATCAAATCGGACTGCGTATGCATAAAGAATACATTTTAAGGAAACATAAAATGAAATTCTTTCAATGCTATCATTCAAATTCTTTTATTATACAGCATTTGGTGTTATTTGAACAATCTAATCTGGTGATTTTTGTTTTTTCGCCGTTCATATTAAGGTAAGCAATCATGGTTTCCTCTATTCCGGATTACCCTGCTTAAATATTCCATGCTGCGATCCGGATTGTCCGTTCTTGATGAATGAAAAGCCGTATGATGTATTGTTATTTCCTTCTCCGGGAAATGAGAACATTACATATAACGATTGCGGACATAAAAAGTTTCAAGAATTAAAAAGCCGGCACAAAACGGCCTCATACATTATCTCACAACCCCGTTTTCCAGTATATAGTCTGTCCAAACAAAAAAGGCGCCTTACCATTACGGTAAAACGCCTTTTAAGATCATTTTATGTAATTGATAAATGACTGAGTGCTTCGGCCGCTCTTTCTCTGGCCTCTTCAACGGTCTCGGCTGCAGAAAGCGCAACCGCCATACGGCGTCCGACTTTCGTGACGGGTTTACCGAATACGCGGACCTGAGTGCTTTTTACCGCCAAAGCTTTCTCCAAACCTTCAACCGCATAATCAGCAAACTCTTTTGGCGCCTTCAGCGGACGGCTTGCCCCCGGCGACAGCTGAGTGATTTCCGGAATCGGGAATCCCAAAACCGCGCGGACATGCAGCGCAAACTCTGACAAATTTTGCGTCACAAGCGTAACGAGCCCCGTATCATGCGGACGGGGAGACACCTCGCTGAAATATACTTTATCTTCAGTAAGGAAAAGCTCCACCCCGAACAAACCGTATCCGCCGAGCTCGTCCGTTATGCTTTTCGCAATGTGTTTCGCCTCTTCAATCTGCTGTTCCGTCATATGATGAGGCTGCCATGATTCAATATAGTCACCGTCTTTTTGTTCATGTCCGATCGGCGCGCAAAAGGACGTACCGTTCGCCGCGCGCACTGTCAGAAGAGTGATTTCTGATTCAAACGGAATGAATTCCTCAACGATGACCCGGCCGTTTTTCACCCGGCCGCCTTCCATTGCCATGTCCCAGCAGCTTTTCAGCCCGGAAGCCGAGCGGCACACGCTTTGCCCTTTTCCGGAAGAGCTCATCAGCGGCTTTACCACGCACGGAAAGCCGATTGTTTCTGCCGCTTCTTTAAATTCTTCATATGTATTCGCGAATTCATAGCCGGCAGTCGGAAGATGAAGCGTCTCTGCCGCAAGCCGTCTGATGCCTTCACGGTCCATCGTCAGCTTTGCCGCACGCGCATTCGGAATGACGTGAAACCCTTCTTCCTCAAGCTTCAGCAGCTCATCCGTCGCAATGGCTTCCACTTCCGGCACGATCAGGTCCGGTTTTTCTTTCTCAATGACTTCTCTGACCTGCGCTTTATCAAGCATATCAATCACATAGCTTTTGTGCGCGGCCTGCATGGCGGGAGCATGCTCATAGCTGTCAACGGCTATAGTGACAACCCCGAGCCGCTGCGCTTCAATGACGACTTCTTTCCCCAGCTCGCCTGATCCTAATAACAACATCTTCTTCGCCTGATACATGTCCTTTGGCCCCTCCCTTTCTATACCCCACTCATTATAACGGAAATATTCAAAAAATAAAGACAAGACAGATTACAAGCTCTATCCTGTCTTTTGTGCTGATTCGAGCGATTCAATCGCCGCTGACACGTCCTTCTCGCAATATTGCCCCATTAAGCATAACGATTCTTCCGCCCGGCAGGCGTGAGAAGCGATGCGGCGCTTTGCTTCCTCATGGTTGTCAAGGATGCCGAGATCACAGAGACTGACGGGGAAACCGAGCCGGCGGTAAAACGGAAGCAGCTCTTCAATCTCATGTCTCCGATTCTCAAGCGCGAGCTGCACCAATATGCCGTAAGCAACCTTCTGGCCGTGCAGCACCTGATGTGTCTCCTGAAGAAAACTGAGGCCGTTGTGGACCGCATGCGCCCCTGCCATCCTGCACAAACGGCCGCCATACCCGCCGACCGTTCCCGCAAGCATAATGATCGTTTCCGCCGTATGGATGAACGGCACGGACAGCTCGCCTTTCTCCATGCTTACGACGGCGGCTTCACTGTAACGCAATAACAGATGACGGATATATTCCGCCTGTCTCAGCCCCGCCTGCGCCATCAGCGGCGGCGCCTCCTCCGTATTTCTGATGACCGCCTCGGCCTCATACCATTTCGCCAGCGTATCACCGATCCCGCTTTTCATATATTCAATGGGAGAGGAAAGCAAAAACAGCGGATCAACAAGCGTCAAATAGCTTGAACGCTTGTGATAATCAACTCTGATAAAATTGCCGCTCTCATCATATATGACACTCAACGGCGTACTTGCCGCACACGTCCCCGCAATGGAAGGAACCATCACAGCCTCAATATCAAGCCGGTCTGCCGCCGCTTTTGCCAAATCCAAAATCGTGCCGCCTCCGATACCGATGATCACATCCGCGTCTTCCGCCTGCTCACAGACCTTACGCACCGCCTCAGGTGAACAGTATCCGTTGTGCTGAATCACATCCCAGGAAGAACCGCCGCCGTAATCGGAGAACGCCTGATAAGATTTGATTCCGGTCACAATAACGGGTTTTCTGAATGTCTCCAGCAGCCCCGGAAGTTCTTTTGCGATTCCTTCCTTGCATATGTACTGATTCGGGCCGCTTCGGACGATATCTTCAGGCTTCATTCGAATCTCTCCTTTGGCTGGAATTTATACATATTTTCTCACTTGTCAGAAAATACATCAACCGGAGGTGCGTCAGCGCTTCGCTTCCTCCGCCTCCAAAAACAGCTCATCAAGCCGCTCCAAAGCCTCTGCCTTTTCAAAACTGCTGAACCACAAATCATCATAAGAATCAAGGATGCGGTAATGGTGGGAAATCAAATGCTGCTGCAAGCGGAACTCGCCTTTTTTCTCGATGGCTTTCCACCACACCTTGCCGCCCATCGTCTTCCCCTTCGGCCTGTCAATTGTGCGGTGAGCAACCGTTTCAATGACCTCCAGCGGATCATCTCCTAATACGGATTGCAGTGTTTCACTTGATCTGAAAAGCGCGCAAACCGCCACAACGTGCGGCCATTCCGCAAGCGCCCGCCCTTTCTCAATCTGCACCAGCGACTTTTTAGAAAGGCCGATCACATCCGCCATTTTCTCCTGTGTGTAGCCTCTCTCCGACCGGATTTTCTTCAGCTGGACTGAGACAAGCTCAGTCATATAATCTTGATCCATCTGAACCTCCATTTTTATCAATATAGCCATTTTACACCGCGGCACGCCTTTTTTATATCAGAACATTTTCAAACAAATCAAAAGGACCCGGGATCGGCTTTTCATTGAAGCGATGTACCTTTCCGCATAATCCAGAATGATGCGGTGAATACAAACGTACGCCCGAAGAGACAGGTGCGGGCTCCCTGGCGGTTGAGCTCCGGAGAAAATAAAAAGCTGCCGCAGCTGCGGCAGCTAAAACATTATAAGCTGAAAATCAAAATTATGAAGCGAATACAATCCAACTCGCACTATAATTGACACGTTTTTTCGAACCTTGATTGACCATTTTAAATCTGTATGAATCTCCTTTTTTTAACGAAGGTGTTTCAAAATAAGTCGTTCCATTTTTCTTTGCATTGGCGGTTTTGATTGTTTTCCAGGCACCTTTGCCGTTGACTTGCTTTTGGACGTATATTTTATACGTGCCCTTCCCTTTACTGTTGGATTTAAAAGTCACGGCTCTCAAGCTGTACTTTTTTGTCGTCTTAGTGAATTTAGGGTGATACGTATTGATCACATAGTTAGTGAAATACCCGCTTTTATAAGTATGAAGCCAGTCTTTAGCCTCTGCTTTTTGCGGAGAAGAAAAACCCATAAAACCAATTCCGCTGATTAAAAGAGTAAAAATAATGATGAGCGACTTAAAAATCTTTTTGCTTTTCATCGAGAAAACCCTTCCTTCCTGTAACTATTTACCCTATTTATGTTAATGACAATATAGCTAATCATAAATCCGTCCAACTAACCATTTTGACTGCAGGAAGAGGTATGAACAGCCCTAAAAATGACTATATGACTACTACTTATGATTCTTGTTATTTTTGATTAAGTGATGATGTTACTTTAAACCGCTATCCATTTTGCTGTTTTTATATCAATTGTCATAGAGAGATCTTTTCCTATCAATGCCTCTCTTTCGGCGTTTGTGCTGCGATTGTATGATGGGGCTGTCCCTGCTTGAACAAACTCATAAACCCATGACAAACTGTCATACGTTTGCCACCTATGAATGAACGCACACTACACATAATGGAGGGATTGCAATGGACGAAATGGTCCTGGAAACACAACAATGGCTGAATGAGACGTACAAAGGCAGACACGGGTACAACAAGGTGCCGGAAAACGGAAAAACAGGCTGGGATACCATTTACGGTCTGACACGGGCGCTTCAAATTGAGCTTGGTATTTCAGAACCCGCCGATAACTTCGGACCGACGACACAAAGATTGTTTAAACCGCTGAAAAAGCAGGCTCCCGATTCTAAGCCGACAAACATGAATTACATTCTGCAGGGGGCGCTGTGGTGTAAAGGATTTAACCCGGGCGGATTTTCTGGCGTTTTCTATGAAAATACCGAAAGCGCTGTAAAAGAGTTTCAAAAAGCGGCCGGGCTCACTAAGCAAGACGGCATCGTCACGGCACTCATTATGAAGGCCTTGCTGGATATGAGCGCTTTTCGGTTAGTAGCGGGAGGCGACAAAAGAATCCGCCAGATCCAGCAGAACCTGAACCGGGATTACAATGACTACATCGGCTTGATGCCTTGTGACGGCTTATATGCCCGCGATACAAACAAGGCTCTCATTTATGCTCTGCAAAAAGAAGAAGGCATGAGCACAAGCGTCGCCAATGGATTTTTCGGGAACGGAACGACCAGCTTATGTCCTACCTTGACTCCCGGCGATTCACGGACAGGCTTTGTTTTGATTGTGCAATACGCGCTTTACTGTAATGGGAAATCATTTGACCCCGGTGAATTCGACGGAAAATACGGCGTCGGAGTTGTATCGGCAGTGAAAGCTTTCCAAGAATTTATGTGTCTGCCGCAGACAGGTTATGCGGACATGCCGACGATTAAAGCTTTATTATCAAGCTCAGGCGACACAACACGGGCTGCTTCAGCTTGTGACACCGCTGCCATTTTGACGGCAGATACGGCTAAAACTTTGCGTGAGAATGGCTATAAGATCGTGGGAAGATATCTGACCGGGAATGTGCGGACGAGCAGCGGACTGACATCGAAAGCGTTAACGTCAAAAGAACTTTCCGCGATTTTCAATGCCGGCTTAAGCGTGTTTCCGATTTATCAGGACGGCGGCTATGAATCTTCTTATTTTGTAAAAGACCAAGGAACGAGAGATGCGTACAGCGCTGCATCAGCCGCCCGAAGATTAGGTTTTCCGTCAGGAACGACCATTTACTTTGCCGTCGATTTCGATGCGTATGATTATGAAGTTACGGATAAAATCATCCCTTACTTCCAAGAAATCAAGTCAGCTTTTATGAAAATGCAGGCGTTCTCAACTGCGCCGAAATATGAAATCGGGGTATACGGGCCGAGAAACATTTGTATCCGGACGTCAGAAGCAGGTCTGACCAAATATAGCTTTACGGCTAACATGTCGACCGGATTCAGCGGCAACCTCGGATACCCGATGCCGAAAAACTGGGCTTTTGATCAATTTTATGAAGGAACGATCGGAAGCGGAGCGGGAAAAGTCGCCATTGACAAAGACGGATACTCCGGAAAAGACTCGGGTGCAAGCAGCGTCCATCCGCCTTCTGATCCTGTGTATGATGCAAGACTGCGTACACTGACGGACATTTTAACAACCATTCCTGCTTTAGAAAATATATCGAATCTTGCGAATGCCATGTTTGAATTCGACAAGACAGAAACCATTTATACATCACCTGAAATGGATATTCTTTTATCCACTTCACTTTTGGCAACAGTGCCAAGCGAAGGTTCTCCCAACACAGTTACCATTACAAACGGCAAACCGGGAGCTTATATTACCGGTCTGATGGGAGATTCACAAGTCTCTTTTACAGCATCACAAATTGATTCCTATCAAAACCTGCTTAACAGTCTGAGCTTGTCAGTCCGCAACGGTTATTTAGAAGTGTATGTCAATCCGTCTGCGGGATCGCTGAATATTCAATTTAAAATTTATACACCTGATATTCCGGTCGGTGACAGTGCTACAACTGGACTAACAACTACCATTACATTTAAAATAAAACAAAAGAGCTTCAGGCTGCCGGATTCCGAAGAGGTGTACTCTCCGGATTGGGATTCTGTCGTGAATACCATGGCTATTGCAGGCGCAGGAATTATTGTTATTGTAGGGATCGGTGCTTTAGTCGTTTTAGCACCTGAATTAGGAGGAGCTGCAGCCTTGTTCAGCACAGTTTTATCACTATTTCTATAATTGAACAGGCAGCTCCTTGCTCCAGGAATGCTCAATGAGTATTCTTGGAGTTATTTTTAAAGGAGGATTCGCATGAAGATTGATATGGAGACATACAAGGACACCGTTCAAAGAATAGAAAATGATTTGATTCCGCGAAGTCAAAATGACAAAGAACTGCTTACATATCTAATGAAACAAGATTCGCTCACACTGAATCAAATGAAAATGTGTTTCACTGAACCGCCCCTCACATTCCGACATACTGTCAAAATCGTATGTACAGTCACTTTCATCACATTATATATCTTTTTTTTCAGCACTCATTTTAATGAATTGATTGAAATGGTTCTGCAGATGGTTTTTGGCCTGGCCGGCCTTGTTTGGATTTTTGCTGTATTTCCGTTTTCAAGGAAAATCCAAGTGTCTGACCGTTTCAGACAAAAATCTGAAAACACCCGTATCACCGGAATGATAGACTTTGTCCTCGAACAACGATACAAAGACATGATCAGTTAAAAACCCCTCTGCTTAAGGGGTTTTTTTTATGATGCAATCCCTTCACCCCCCTTATCAAAAAAGGCTCTTCCCCTTTGGAAATAACCGGAACACCCAATTTCGTTTTCAATATAATGAGGTAGTGGATCTGCAAAGAAAGAAGGGCGACATGATGGGTATCATTAATGGCAAAATGTTCATTGACCGATTAAATCAGCTTGGAAATGAGATTTGGCTTGATGGTGAAAAGATCGAGGGACAGATTTCTGAACATCCCGCATTTAAGGGCCTTCTGGAAACGAAGCGCTCTCTTTATGATTTGCAAACGAAACCGGACATGAAAGATCAAATGACTTACAGTCTTCCCGGTAAAAAAGAACGGGCCGGGCTTTCATACCTGCAGCCGAAAACGAAAGAAGACGTAAAAAGAAGAAGAAACATGTTCGAACATTGGGCCAGGCACACGCACGGAATGATGGGACGAAGCCCGGATTATATGAATACCGTGCTGATGAGCTTCGCCTCCTCTGCCGCGCTTTTGAAAGACCGCGATCATTGTTTTCCGGAACATGTTCAAGCGCTGTACGAACGCGCTGCCGCACAGGATCTTTCTTTTACGCACACGTTTATCACCCCTCAGGTGAATCGTTCACAAATGGGCGTAAACGTATCGCCGACACCTATCTCGGCAAAAGTCGTCGATAAAAATGAAAAAGGCCTCATCATACACGGCGCGCGGATTTTAGCCACACAAGGCGGCCTGACGGATGAAGTGCTCGTGGTTTCTCTGCCTAAGATGTATTTTGAATCGGATGAAGCGTTCGCTTTTTCAATCCCTTCCAATACAAAGGGAGTAAAATTTATCTGCAGGGAATCTTTCGTACTCGGAAAATCATCGTTTGATTATCCGCTCAGCTCAAGATATGAAGAAATGGATTCTATCGTTGTATTTGATCACGTTTTGGTCCCTTGGGAACGCGTATTTTTTTACAATAATTACGAGGCGGCTTTTGATTTTAATATGAAAAGCTCTTTTAACGCCTTCGCATTTCATCAAGTTATCACGAGACAAATTGTAAAGACGGAGTTTCTCCTTGGCCTCGCCCAAACGCTTGTCGATGCGATAGATGTAGGCGAATATCAGCATATTCAGGCTAAGATGGCTGAGATCATCACCGGTCTGGAAACGATGAAAGCCCTTTTGGAAAAGTCGGAGAATGATGCGGAAACAGACGAATGGGGTTATATGCGTCCGAGTGTCACTCCGCTTCGTGTGGTCAGCGCGATTTTCCCTGACATCTACCCGCGCTTCACGGAAATCATCCAGCTGATCGGGGCAAGCGGAATGGTGACTTTGCCGACTGAAAAAGCGTTCCGTTCCGACATCAGAGGAGACCTTGACCAATATTTGCAGGCGGCCGAATTGAACGCTGAAGACCGGGTAAAAGTGTTCCGCCTCGCATGGGATTTGACCATGAGCCCCTTTGGAACAAGGCAGACACAATATGAGCGGTACTTCTTCGGTGACCCCGTCCGCTTAGCCAGCCATCTGTACAGAAGCTATCCGAAAGAAGAACAGACCGCGGTCATCAAGGAATTCCTGCACATTCATAAATAAAACAAAGCAGAGATGTGTTCTCTGCTTTTGATAGCTGGATCGGCTGCCGCCGATCCTATTTTTTATTTTGGCTGATCACCACCATCGTAATATGCGATAACGCGAAAGAGACGAGCGTGTACACGACGGCCCACCCGATAAACGAGAAATTCAATATGGTAAAGGTACATATAAGGCAAACGGCCAAAGCGGCAGCCGGCATAATGAACGCGTTTTTAAACAGGTACGTTCCGGCGACTGACAGGATGATGATACAAAGCGGCAGAACACCGAACGCAAAATCCAATTCATCAATCAACAGATGCACTCCCTTCGCTTTTCTTAGTTCGGCCTAACACATCTTATGCCTGAGTACAAAATCGAGTACCTCAAATCTTTCGCGCTCCGGCTGATATTCCCTCCGGTTATTTATTCAAAAAAATGAAAACTTTCCTTAAAGCGTTTACATCCACGTCAGACTGTGGTAATTTAAGAAAGCGCTATCATATACAAGTTAATGATTTTTGGATGGAGATGAGGAGAACCAGGAAACCCCGCCCTTTCATAAGGGTGATTTCTGGTTCTTTTTGTCATTTTCAAGGAAAGGAGTCATACATACATCATGATAGACGTTCAGCAAAGGGGAGGATATGATGTTTCAATTGTTCAAGCCGGCTCCGCATATTGAGAGATTGGATGATTCAAAGACGGATGCGGCCTATAAACGGCTGAGGCTGCAGGTATTTTTGGGGATTTTCATCGGGTATGCCGGGTATTATTTACTTCGCAAAAACTTTGCCTTCGCTATTCCTTATTTTCAGGAACAAGGGTTTTCAAAAGGGGAACTTGGCTTGGTGCTTGCGGCCGTATCAATCGCTTACGGCTTCAGCAAATTTATTATGGGGATGGTGTCTGACCGCTGCAACCCGAGGTATTTCCTTGCGACAGGTCTGTTTTTGTCAGGTGTCGTCAACATTTTATTTGTTTCCATGCCATGGGTCACGTCAAGCGTGACGATTATGTTCATTTTTATGTTTATTAACGGATGGTTTCAAGGGATGGGCTGGCCGCCTTGCGGACGGACGATGGCTCATTGGTTTTCCATCAGTGAACGCGGAACGAAAATGTCGATATGGAATGTCGCCCATAACATAGGCGGAGGTATTCTCGCCCCGCTCGTGACTCTCGGCATCGCCATGTTTGTTACTTGGAAAAGCGTATTTTTCTTTCCGGCGATTATCGCCATTGTCATTTCATTTGTGATTGTTCTTCTCGTTCGGGACACGCCGCAATCCTGCGGGCTTCCGCCGATTGAAGAATATCGGAATGACTATCCGAAACATGCGTTCAAAGACCAGGAAAAAGAGATGACGACCAAAGAAATTCTTTTTAAATACGTGCTGAATAATAAATTTCTGTGGTATATCGCATTTGCCAATGTCTTTGTTTATTTCGTGCGGTACGGTGTCGTTGACTGGGCGCCGACCTATTTGACGGAAGCGAAAGGGTTCTCTCCTGAAGACTCCAGATGGTCTTATTTCCTTTATGAATATGCGGGAATTCCGGGAACGATTTTGTGCGGCTGGATCAGCGACCGGTTTTTCAAAAGCCGCCGCGCACCGGCCGGCGTGCTGTTCATGGCCGGCGTATTTATCGCTGTATTGGTCTACTGGCTTAACCCTGCCGGTCATCCGCTCATCGATAATATCGCGCTGATCAGCATCGGATTCTTAATCTATGGGCCTGTCATGCTGATCGGACTTCAGGCCATTGACCTTGCGCCTAAAAAAGCGGCGGGAACGGCAGCCGGCTTAACCGGGTTTTTCGGCTACATCGGTGGCTCTGCTTTCGCCAACGCCATCATGGGTTATGTTGTAGACCGCTTTGACTGGAACGGCGGCTTTATCATGCTTATCTCCTCATGCGTGCTGTCCATCGTCTTCTTGGCTATGACGTGGAATACGGGCAAGCGGGCGGAGCATGTGTAAGAAAACAACATAAAAGATTAATATTTTTGCAGTACAGCATTTACAACGATTTTCTACACTAGAGACAGATATTGATTTTTAAGGGGGAAGAAAACATGCGGAAACATAAGTTGTTTGCTTTGGTATTGCTTTCATTCGGTTTATTGTCATTCATCGTCACGCCTGTATCGGCGGCGGGAAAAGGAAACCTCTTGTCTCCTGACAGAATTTTAACCATTGCCCATCGCGGTGCTTCGGGGTATGTCCCGGAGCACACGATCCTTTCTTATGAAACTGCGCAAAAAATGAAGGCTGACTATATTGAGCTGGATTTACAAATGACAAAAGACGGCAAGCTGATCGTCATGCATGATGAAAAGCTGGACCGCACCACAAACGGACAAGGCTGGGTGAAGGATCATACATTAGCCGAGATTCAAAAGCTCGACGCCGGTTCTTGGTTCAATAAGGCCTATCCGGAAAAAGCAAAACCGCAATACGCCGGACTTCGCGTTCCCACACTTGATGACGTGTTAAAACGGTTCGGCAGACATGCAAACTATTATATTGAAACAAAGGCGCCTGAAACATATCCGGGTATGGAAGAAAAACTGATCGCTTCACTGAAAAAATATAAATTGGCAGGAAAGCATGCGAAACTTGGACAAGTGATCATTCAGTCTTTCAGCAGGGACAGCCTTCTGAAAATCAAACAGCTCGATCCGAAACTTCCCGCCGTCCAATTGCTTGAAGCGGAACAGATGACGTCAATGACTGACGCAGATTTAACGGACATCAAAACATATGCCGTCGGAATCGGACCGGATTACAAAGCGCTGAACGCTCAAAACGTCCGGAACATACGCAGCCACGGCCTACTGCTTCACCCTTACACCGTGAACAGCGAGACGGACATGCGCCGTCTGCTGAATTGGGGCGTAACCGGTGTGTTTACCAACTATGCGGATATATTCCAAAAGGTTAAAAAAGAATATAAATAATAAACCACATGGGTTCGGAGATGATGCCGAACCCATGTTTTTTTGCCCGATAATGCAAACGCCATCATGGGTTATATAGCGGGTGGGGCATGTTATTAAAAGGCTGAGATTCACCTTAATTGTAAAAAGGTATCACAGTAATGATGAATTACTTGTGATACCTTTTTAATCAAAGGAATATAATTATTTATTTCTATTATCTATTTTCTTTCTTATACTATTTGTAATATATGATAATATTATTGATACTAAACCATAGACAACAACCCATCCCCAGAAAGATAGATTAAAAACAGTAAACATTAGTATGACAGAAACAACTATGCTGACAAGCGGCATTATATACACTTTTTTGAAAATATACGTGAATATAATCGATAAGACAATAATAGAAAGTGGTAAAATACCAAAAGCAATATCTAGCTCATCCATTATTATTCTCCTTTGTGAATTTAATTTCCCCTTAAGTATACTCACTCAGCTGTCTAGCCATTTATATCTAATCACTCCATACTTCTTTGTTTTTCTTAATCATAAAAAAGTCATATTCAGAAACATGGGTATTGTTAATAATTTTTTCAAGTCCTCTGATAGGAGTAGATTTTAATTTTTTTCCGTTTTTATAAGAGTAAGAATTAATCACATATTTCCCGCCCTTGCTTATTTCTAACAAGAAAATTTCAGACTCGTCAAAATAAGTGAATTTTGCTTGGTTTTCAAATTTTGTTGACCTATGTAATGGAAGTTTTTTCTTTGGCTTCATACTTTTCAGATCGAAAGTATAAAGTATTGAATTAGCTGCCAAATGATATAAAGTGTCATTTTTCACAAAAAAGTTATTAGTGGAAAGAGGAATAGCCAGCTGAGAAATTTCATCAGGGATATGATAACTGCCTAAAGGATATGCACCTTTAAACTTATTATGCTTTAAATCAATTTCTGCTACTTTGAATTGTACTTTGTTTGATTTATCCGTTTGGTTATATAGTATAAAAAAGGCTGAGCTTTTTTTAACTATTATCTGTGAATAAACACTCCAATTTTCTTCATTTAATATAGGAATTGTTGTTCCTTTCCCAACTGTAACTTTATCTTTATCTATTTTAATACCCTGAAAAGTCGGTGTTTTGATTGAAGAATCTTCATTTATCACGTAAATATATTCACCGTCATTACCGGTACTTGTATAGAAACCCGGAATAACTTTTTCATGAAATCCACTGCTGTTACCCCATCTGATTAAACTATTATAATGGTTTTCACCGACTCCTTGATTATTCAAAAAATAAAAGATATTTTCTTTTATTAAATGGCCTGATGATTGCCCATAACTTGTATGTACTTGATGCTGCATCGGGAATTTTTTAAAGTTATCGCCTATCATATAAACTTCTTTTTTGTCCTGTCTAACTATGTTTTTTTTCATCTTGTGCAATGGTTCCAACTTCAATAGCATCTCCTTTTACAGCTGTTGCTTTTCCTTTTTCATCAATATATACAGTATAACTCCCATCTTTAGGGTAATCTATTGTAGCTGAATAATATATAGCTGCAATTTTATCATTCAAGAAATTCTTTTCTTTTTCTGTTTCAGTTTGTTTAACATCAGAAACTGTATTAGTATATTTAAAAGTTCCGATACATATAAATATACCTATTAATACTATGACCGCAATTATAATTAACCACTTAATCTTGTTCAAATATAATCTCACTCCTTAAAATAATATGACTCCCTAAATAAACTTAGGGAGTGAAAATAATTCATCTAATTGTTTTAATAGTTTTTGTATAACCGGAATCTCTGATGTCTCTAGGGTAGACGCCCAGTCCTAATTTTCGCGTTTTTATACTTATTACCTCGTGCTATTTGTTTATTCTCCTATATTTTAATTCATTATACAATTATTGTAATCTAAACTTACGTACTGAATTTTTTCTGTGGTTAATTATTTGTTTTGTCTCTAAAACTTTGACTTAGGAGTACAGGAAAAAGGATGAAGCATGGAGAAGAAGAAACATAAAAGATTAATAGTTGCCCAACATATCTTTTACATTCATTGTTTAGTATGGAAGGCAGTTATTGATAAGGCGGAGAAATCATGAAAAAAAAGAATACTGGCCTTGGTTTTCGTCGTTAGGCTTGCTCTCAATCTCGTCAGCCTGTATCGAGCGAGCATGGGTTCGGGGATGATGCCGAACCCATGTTTTTTTGCCCGATAAAAAAACCTTGCGGGAACGTTACCGCAAGGTTTTTAACAATCATTATTCTTTTCCGGCGGCGGCTTCCGCCTGTCCGCCTTTTAATTGATCGTTGATTGCTTTGGCGTCTTTCAAATACTCAGTCTTGAATCCGCTCTTCAGCGCCCACGCATAGAAGGCAAGGGCAACGATTGCGATCAGCCCCATATCCCATCCGTACGGAATGATGTTCAGACCGCCGAATTTTTCACTTCCGAGCCATGAAATGACCATCATGCTGAGCAGATAGACAACCATCCAGACGCCGCCTTTAAAGTTTCTGCGGAATCCTTTCCACTTCACTTTCGCTTGGTAGTAGAAATAAATCGGAAGGCCGATCAAAATGATAAACAGCACCTGCCCTGTTAACGGCCAGCGCGCCCAATACAGCACGAGAGACGCGAACACGAAGCCGAGCGGTGCAACCACGCTGAGGCCTTTCAGACGGAGAGGCCTGTACAAATCCGCCGCCGTCCGCCGCAGCGTCATCACCGTCACTGGACCCGTGATATAAGAAATCAGCGTCGCAACGGAAATGATTTCAGCAAGCACGCCCCATCCTCTGAATAAAAACAGAAAGATAAACGATACGATCAGGTTGAAAATCATCGCTTGGCGCGGCACGCCGTACAGCGGATGAAGCTTTCCGAAAATGCTCGGCATATATTTATTTTTTTCCATGCCGTAAATCATGCGGGACGTCGTAGCGGTATAAGTGATACCCGTTCCCGACGGAGATACGAACGCATCCGCATAAAGAATAATGACAAGCCAATTGATATTCAATGCGATCGCCAAATCGGCAAATGGAGAGTTAAAGTTCAGGTGACTCCAGCCGTGAACGATCATGGAAGGTTCAACCGCACCGATAAATGCGATTTGCAATAGGACGTAAATGACGGTTGCGACCAACAGCGAACCGACAACCGCAATCGGAATCGATTTGCCGGGATTTTTTGCTTCTCCGGCCATGTTAATCGGGCTTTGAAACCCGTTAAACGCAAATACGATACCTGATGTAGCCACCGCCGTCAGCACGCTCGCCCAGCCGTTCGGCGCAATGCTTGAACCGGATGTGAAGTTTCCGCCGTGAAAACCGGTAAACAGCAGCGCTCCGATTGTCAGCCCCGGAATAATAATTTTAAAGATGGTAATCAATGAATTCGCTTTTGAAAACAAGTTAACTGTCCAATAATTCAGTAAAAAGTAAATAATCAGCAATACGGATGCGAAGCCGAGCCCCTCTCCCGTAAGTGTGCCGTTGTGAACGAGATTGCTTGTCCACTTTGCCCAGTCCCACGGCCATGAGCTCATATATTGAACAGACGCAACCGCCTCCACCGGAATAACGGAAACAATCGCAATCCAGTTTGCCCATCCTGCGATAAATCCAATAAATGATCCATGAGAATATTGAGTATATTTTACCATTCCCCCGGCTTCCGGGAACATTGAACCCAATTCACTGTAAGAAAGTGCGATAAACAAAATTACGATCATACCGATAATCCAGGAAATAATTGCGGCAGGTCCCGCAATCTGAGCCGCCCGCCACGCCCCGAATAACCAACCGGAGCCAATCATCGACCCAAGTCCGACCATCATGAGTGCAAACGTTCCCATTCTGCGATGTAATTGATTCATAAAGTTAACACCTTTCAATTAAAATATGACTCCAGCGCTATCATATATTTATAATATTATTCTGAAAATAGTTTTGTCAATCTTTATCGCATTAAAGCGGAAAGCCAAAATTAACCTTCCGATGTTTAAACAGCCGTTAAGCGGGAATAACTACTGCAAGCCAGAAATAGAAAGGAGTTTTTATCGTGAAACAAAAACTGCTCATTTCAGGACTTGCCGTGTCGACTGTCGGAGTGACTTCCTACCTGCTCAAAGATAAATCAAACCGCCAAAAGGTGATGAACTTTATCCGCAATATGAAAACATCGCTCTCCGGGAAGCAGGATATTGAATCATTCCCCGTCAACAAAGCAGGCAACCCGCATCCCGAAGATATTGAAGATAACAAAATGGTATCCGAAGGCTCCATGTACCCGGTTCAATATTATGATGACAAGAAGAAATAATCTGTTCCCGGGCTGCCCGGCCGTATCAAACGGCGGCAGCTTTTTTTATGCAGACGGCGTTTTATAGATCCGCCAATATTGGCGCGATCCTTTCTCCCGCACGGTAATGCCCAGTTTGGATATTTCCGCTTTCAGCTCTTTCGCATCTGCCTTTTCCTCCTCTTTCAGCGCCTTTTCTCTCGCTTTTAAAAGAGCATTTGCCCCAGGCTCCAAATCCGGCGTGTCCGGCACCCACCGTTTGTATTCTTCTTTAAAAGGATCTTCCGTCCCCAGCCAGACATACCCATGCGCGCGAAACGCCTCAGCCGCTTTTTCAACCGCCGGCTCAAGCTTCTCCCGAAAAAGCTCCTGTCCTTCAGTGCCTAATAAGACAAGATACTTCCCATCCGTAAACACACCGGAAATGCTTTCTTTCGAAAACACGCTTTCTTCATTATATATGGTTAAGGACACCTCGCTGTCCGTCACGACTGCCACAAGACTTTCTTTAAAAGCTGCCTGCGTCAGCCACACTCCCCCAATTAAGCCGATAACGGCGGTTGCAGCCGCAGCCTTCCATCCGTGAAAGGAAGCGATTATTTCCAGCGGCCCGTGAAAAGGCAGCCAATCCAATGTTACGGCCCACTTCGCAATGACCGGCAGAAACCATCCGATGACCAGCCCTAATAATGGCGGCACCAGAAAAACCAAAGCTTTTTCAACCGATGACAACTCAAGAACCGTCTGTTTTTTTATTTCGTTCATGTTTCTCCTCCGTCTGTGTTTTTCACAACTATCCATTATACAAAGGGTTGGATGATTCTGTAAACTGTTTCCGAAACAATAAAAAGCCTCCCGGCCGCCGGGAGGCTTTTTAAAACAGGAGCTCATATACTTCATTCAATTCCATCGTGCGCTTCTCATCCTGCTCGTTCTCAGCATATTTGATTTCCTTTTCAAGCACCTGATTCAGCGCATCCATTTCCAGATCATTTAGATCTTTCACGAACTCGCCTTCATTTGCATAATGCTTCACCTGAAGCTTTTTATAAATCCCCCGGCACACATCATGCTCCAAGTGGTTCGAAAGCGACTCGCGCAAATATCCGAGTGTCCTGTCCATCATGTAAGCCCTCCCTTTTCTTTAGGAATAGCTTCCCGGAAAGAGAGAAAAACTATACATGAAAGCACCGGGCGGCTGTTTTAACTCTGTACCTGAATGGAGAAAAATCCGCTGCTTAACGGCGTGTACGGCCCGTTCAGTCCCGTTGCGGAGAAAGAGAACGTTCCTGAACTGACATAAGAAAGAGGAACGCTGTAATATTTAATATAGCCTGTAACGATATTGCCGTTTTTCGTATATTCATCTTCCAGCGCTTTTGACGTAAGATTTGTAATATTCGTTCCGTTGTTAAACGCCTGGATCGAGTTATTGTTCGGATACCCTTGGAAATATACGGCTAAATAACCCGTTGTCCCCTTCATCGGTTTTGATGCGCTGATTTGGTTCGGCCCGATATTTTCCCATTGGTAATTCTGACCGTCAGACGTCACACCGATAATACGGATTTGTGTTAAAGCAGGAGCCGGCGCCGCAGACGCTGACGGAGCCCACAACCCGCTCACAAGCAACAAAGCAGCGGCGGCCGCGGCAAATAGCATAACGAGTCTCTTTTTCATGTTTCTTCCTCCTTGTGGTTCAAATTTATAATTATGTTAAATATTATAAGTTTCATTTTATCAGAGAAATCAATAGATAGACAGAATCAATCAGTCAAATTGGTGAACTTTTTATATAAAAAAAGCTATCTCCTAAAGGAGATAGCTTATATAACATTATTTCTTTCCACACTCCAAAATTGTGTATTTACTCGGGGTCTGAATTACATTTAATAGTATTAATCCGGCTTTTTCAATCAATTGTTCAAACTCGGTTTTCTTTCTGACTCTGCCGCCTGCAGAGCATACTAAAAATAATAAATCACGAAAAGCTTCTTCAGGGGACAGCCTGTCTGCTTCAGGCACATTTTCAACTATAATCAGCTTGGAATGATCAGACATGGCACCGGCTATATTTTCAAGAATAGCAACCACATGCTCATCATCCCAATCGTTTAACACTTTGCTTATCACATACAAGTCTCCGCCGGAAGGAATTTCCTCAAACATACTCCCTTCCGTAAACTGACAGCGTTCGCTCATCTCTGAAGATGCTAAATGCTTTTTTGCACTTTGTATCGTTTTTGGAAGATCAAACAATATCCCCTTTGATTTAGGAGCAGCACCTAAAATGCCTGTTATTAACTGGCCCATTCCTCCCGCGACGTCTACGATAACATCAAACTTTTCAAATGAGTAAGCTTTCAATATGGATGGCAGACTCATTTTTGAATAAATCTCCATCGCCTTATCCATTGTTTTTAAGTAATCTTGATCAAGACTATTATCCTCATACCATTTATCACCATAAATGGCTTCAAAAGCGGATTTGCCGGTTTTGATACTATAATCCATTTTAAACATAGACTGCACTACTGTTTCATGCAGCAGATATTCTACCAAAGGCTCAATCGATTTTGCTTTCCCAGGCATCAAAGTGGCACCATACTCTGTTACATCATAATAGCCATTTTGAGCTTGGGCGACCAAACCGACGGATTCCAGCGCTCTTAAGAGCCTGAATAAGGCAGAGGGGTTCAATTCAAGGGCTTCAGCTATCGCTTCCGCTGAAGCTGGTCCATTTTGAAAAGCGGAAAATACATCCAATTCTACCGCTGTTTTAACTGCCAGGGAAAACCCCAGCCCTGAAACCATTTGCATGACTGCGGCCTGAGGATATTTCTTCGGTACTTGTTTATCTTGCTGAACTGAATTGGTCATTTACGTTAACCTCCGATTAATTAAATGGTTTCTGCTGCTTTTTTGATATAACGCATATACTGATTGAGCAGATTTTCTACAGTACTCTTATAGTACTGATTTTGATTATATTCAATTCCAATGCTCAATTTTTTCTCTCTTACCAACACAATAAACTTAAACTTGTAATTCCAAATTTCATCTTCACTTATATCATTCCCGGTTGAAAGCGGAGATACCGTAAAGCTTTCTGTGTGCAGTTCATTATCAAATTCGCCCATATAATTAAATGAAATGTCTGGTTTTGATTTCTCTTTTATATCTTGTTTTAAATATCTTAAAATACCATATCCTATCCCTTGATCAGGAATATTGGCTAAGGTCGAGTTAACATTATCTAAACTCGAACCGATATGATCAGAATCGGAGACCTCCAAAGCCACCGGATAGATTGCAGAAAATCTGCCTACTGTTCTGTAGATATTAAGCTTCTCACTCTGATGAGTGCGGCCATGGTTGCCTAAGTGCACGAGAGATGTATTACTGCCTGTTTGATGTTTTACTGTCAAACCTAAAGCTGTGAGCAAAACAGTCTCAATAGTGAAATGATCTTGTCCTTGAATCGCATTCATTATATTTTCAGTTTCCCGAACATTAAACTGCCTGTACACTTGTCTGTTATCTTTGACTTTGGCAATTTGCCCCTGAATATCAACCGGAATAGACGGAGCATAAACATTTTCGATTTTCGTCCAATACTCTTTCTCAAACAACAGCCGTTCACTTTCAGCATATTTATAGAGATAATCAGACCATTTTAAATACGAATCGGTTTTATTTGGTAATACAATGTCTTCGTTACTTTTAACTTGCTGATATGCTGTATTAAAATCTTCAAGCAGTATTCTCCAAGACATATGATCAATTATCATTTGGTGAATGACGATTAACAGATGTTCCCCATCTGCTTCCTTAATGAGTGCCAATTTAACAAGCGGTCCGTGAGTCAGATCCATACTGGCTTGTATTTGATTTATTTTCATTTTTAAAACTGATTGCGGCATGTTTATTGCATTGATCAGATGAAAGTCAAACAAGTCGCCGTCCGTCAGGCCTCTGATTACCTGTACCATTCTATCGCCTTTACGTTTGAATACTGTTCTCAGACTGTCATGATGCTGAATAATCCGGGTGAAAATGTCTTTTACAATATCTTCGCCAAACCCAGCTTCCCTGTATAGCATAAAAGAAAGATTCCGATGGTGCAGAGTATCATTATGGCGTTCAGCCAGCCAGCATTGAATTGGCACAAGACGGGCTTCTCCCGTTATCACACTGTTATCAGATGCCGCTGTTATATAACTGACTTTATTCGAAACTCCTTCGATTGTCTGGTAATGAAAGATGTCTTTCACTTCCAGCCTAAGATTGAATTTTTCCATTCTGACCGCTGCTTGAATGGCTTTAATTGAATCTCCGCCTAAAACGAAAAAGTTATCTTTTATACTGATTTTAGAAACTTCAAGAATGTCGGACCAAACCTCACTGACGATTCGTTCAATCTCGTTTCTCGGAGCAATAAAGTGATGCAGCTCGGCATTATTTTCAGCTGGAAGCGGCAAACGTTTTACATCAGTCTTCCCATTGTTCGTCAACGGAATTTTATCTATGCCAATAATGACTGTCGGGATCATATATTCCGGCAGATATTCCAATAAGTATTCTTTTAGCTGAGAAGGCGGCTGCGTATCTTTACATACTGTATAGGCATATATCTGATCATTGTGAGCAATCGCAACCGCTTCTTGAACATTGCGGTGAGACAGCAGTCTGTTTATAATCTCATCCAGTTCAATTCTAAATCCTCTGATTTTTACTTGTCGGTCGATTCTTCCGGCAAATTCTATATTCCCATCCTCATTCCACTTGCCTAAATCTCCGGTTTTATACATTTTCTCACCAGAATGAACAAGATCCGGGATAAATTTAGCCTTGGTTAGTTCTTCACGATTGCAATAGCCCCGTCCAACTCCTTCCCCTCCGATGTATAACTCTCCGATAACTCCCGGCGGCACAGGCTTCTGCTGTTTATCTAGTATGTAGATAGAACAGTTTTTTATCGGTGTGCCGATAGGGATTCTCTTTATATTGGAAATATTATCCTGGTTTATCGTATAAGCTGCAGCATCAACACAGCATTCCGTCGGTCCATATACATTTGTTATATAAGGACGGTCATTCTTTTTAAATACTTTATAGAAACGCTTTACTTCTTCAGGTTTAAGCACTTCGCCGCCTATAATAAAATGTTTTACACCTATACGGCCACACTGCGGAGACTCAGAGAGCAGGCTGAGATAGGCTGGTGTTCCATCAGAAATAGTTATTTTATTTTGGATATAGAATTCAGCAAGTTTCGTGATATCATGCCTGGCTTCTTCAGAGACGATGTAAAGAGAGTGTCCCAAAAGCAGTGCAGAAAAAATCTGTTTGACAGAAGCGTCAAAGGAAAAGGGTGCCAACAACGCTACATTCTGCTGCCCGCCATGTTTGCAGTAGATACGTTCATGCAGGGCTTCTGTTAAATTCGCTATACTTTTATGTTCGATCATCACACCTTTTGGGTGTCCCGTTGATCCAGAAGTGTAGATGATATAGGCAAGGCTATGCCGTTCCGGTCCTCCTTTAACATTCCTCCCGTCGTCTGGAACTGTTTCCAATTCATTCAGACAAACACTTTCTACTCCGTACCTTTGACAATGATTGTTGCGATCCGTCAGTAACAAACGGGTCCCGCTGTCTTTGAGCATATACTCAACTCTTTCTTGCGGATATGATGGATCAATTGGCAGATAAGCTGCTCCTGCTTTTAAAATTCCCATTATTCCGATGATAAAATCAGTGGTTCGGTCTGCAGCTATGCCTACTGCTTCATTCTTTTTGACACCTTTTTGAATGAGTGCTCTTCCAAGCCTGTTTGCATTTTTGTTCAGCTCACTATAAGTTAAGCTTCCGTCTTGTGCAGACACAGCTATTTGATTCGGCGTTGCTTCCGCCTGCTTCTCAAAAAGCTCACAGATAGATGCATCTGTGCCTCTGCTTCTCAGTGATCTTCCACTGTAACTCAATATTTCGCGTCGTTCATTTTCTTCTAAAATGTTAATCTCCCCGATTAGTCCATTTTGACTTTCAACAATATAATTGAGGATCATTAAGAATCGCTGTGAGAATTTTTCTACAGTTGTGCGCTTAAACAAGTTTGATGAATAAGTGAACTCAAACTTGATATCCTCTTTTGAAGGGAATGCTTGAAGCAGAAGATCAAATTTAGCTGTTTTGTTTTCGTAAAGATACGGCTTATATTTCAGCCCATTTACTTCAATTGCCGGATTATCCATCAGCTGAAGGACAAACATAACGTTGAAAAGAGCATTCTGGTTTATATCCCTCCTAAGGTTCAAATGGTCTACAAGCTCTTCAAAAGGATAATCTTGATTTTCATAAGCCAGAAGCGCATTATCCCTAACGGCTTCAAGCAGTTCTTTGAATGTTTTGTCGGCAGATGGTTTATTTCTCAGTGCCAGCGTATTTACAAACATTCCTATCATGTTTTCTAATTCTTTATGCTTTCTTCCGGCTACAGGTGTGCCGATAATAATATCTTCTTGACCAGTAAGTTTATGGAGAAGCACATTAAATGAAGCCATTAAAGTCATGAAAAGGGTGACTTTTTGTTTTGCGTTTAATTCTGTTAACTTGGCGGTCAGCTCTCTTCCTGCATAAAAATAGATTCGTTCACCTTGATCATCTCGTTCGGCTTCTCTTGAAAAATCTGCGGGCAGATTGAGAACGGGAATTTCTCCTTTAAACTCATTTAACCAAAAATCTTTTTGTTTTTTCATTTCTTCATTATGAAATAATTCATTTTGCCATATCGCAAAATCCTTAAATTGAATGTTCAATGACGGCAGTTCGTTGCCTTCGTATAAATTTATCAATTCCCTTTGGAGGATCGGGATAGACGCCCCATCCGCTATAATATGCTGTAAATCTATCATTAAAAGATGTTTTTGATGACTAATCTCGGCTAATCCTGCACGCAGTAAAGGAGCCTTTTCTACATCAAACGGGCGGACAAAATTAGCCATAAGGCTCTCTAATTCTTCTTCGGAGGTCTTGATTCTATCCATTTTAAATCGAACGTCTTTTTCTATGATTTGCACAAGCTGCCCGTCCCTTAAACCTATGGACGTTCTTAAAACCTCATGCCTGATTATTAATTTTTTAAACGCATCTTCTAAACGTTTATCGTCCAACTCTCCTTCAATCATTAAAAAGAACGGGATATTATAAGAAGTGCTGTTTTTATTTAATTGATCTAGAATAAAAATTCTTTTCTGTGCAGATGATGCCTCATACCACTCTAAATCGCCTGCTTTGGGAATCACATTCACATCATTTGTCTTCCTCAGAGAATATTCATCCAAATAAGCTGAGAAGAGTTTTATATTCGAATGCTTTAGCAAGTCTGAAACTGAAAGCTCCGTTCCTTGCTGTTTATTGATAAAGTTGATGATTTCTATTGCTATGATTGAATCTCCGCCCATTTCATAAAAATCGGATGTAACATCGATCGGATTGATTCCAAGGGCATTTCCCCAAATTTGTCCTGCCATTAGCTCTGTTTCTGAATAACAGCCGTCTTCCCTGCCACTCAGTCTTATTATTTGAGGCTTGTTGACTGAAGGGTTATCTGGTGCATTGCTTATCGGTAATTTTTCAGGCAGTTTCACCCAATGTCTCTCCCGCAAAAATGCGTAACCCGGCAAGCTGATTTTTCTTCTTTTTTCTCCTTCATATAACATTTCCCAATCAATCTCTGCACCTTTTTCATAGAGCTTGCTTATATCAATCAGAAGACTCTCATCTGTTCTCCCGCCTGCACCATAAGCCTTAAGTTTTTTTCCAGCAGCGGTACTTAGATCTCTATCGGTCTTAAAAGAAAATGCAGCTTCTTCTTGCTTAACCGGCGCTTCGAGCAGACTTTCAAGTTTTTCCTTCAGATCTTCGATGTCTTTTACGAGAAAACACACTCTATTCTCCAGATGTTTTCTTCCCGTATTCGCTGTATAACAAAGATCAGAGAGATTCAAATTGTTTTCTTCCGAGATAAAATGAAGATACTTTGATGCTATATCATTCAGGACGGACTTATTTTTTGCAGACAGAGTGAATACCTCTTTTACCTGTCTCTGTTCAGTCTCACCTATTATTTCAGGTGCTTCTTCCAATACAATATGACAGTTGGTTCCGCTGAAGCCGAACGAACTTACACCGGCTCTTCTTGGCGTCTCTCCTTTTTCCCAATTTCTTATCATGTCATTCACATAAACAGGTGAATTCGAAAAATTAATTAAAGGATTCGGTTCATTAAAGTTGATACTTGGGGGGATGACCTTCTCTTTTAAAGCCATGCATGCTTTAATGAGAGACGCCATGCCTGATGCCCCGACTGTATGGCCGATATTGGGTTTGACTGAACCTATACCGCAAAACTGCTTTTTATCGGTATATTTCTTAAACGCATTCGTTATCCCTTTGATCTCAATCGGGTCTCCCAAAATCGTGCCTGTTCCATGCGTTTCAATATAAGAAATAGTTTCCGGACTAATATTCGCATTCTTCCAGGCACGCGAAATCAATTTCTCTTGTGATTCAGCATTAGGAGCGGTGATTCCGTTAGAAGCCCCGTCATTATTCGTAGCGCTCCCTTTAATGACAGCATATATGTGGTCTCTGTCTTCTATAGCCCTATGTAAAGGTTTTAATACAATAGCAGAAATCCCCTCACCCCATGCGGTCCCCTTTGCATTTTTATCAAAAATGCTGATTTTAGCGTTTTCCGCTTCTATTTCGCTCATCGTACCTATATTTTCAGGTCTCAGAAATAAATTAACGCCTCCCGCAATAGCCATGCTGCATTCTTCATTTTTAAGTGCCTCACAAGCAAGATGAACCGAAACGAGTCCGGAAGAGCAGGCTGTATCAACAACCAAGCTTGGCCCTTTCAGATTAAAAATGTAGGAGGTCCTGCTTGCTAATATGCCGGGATAAGTACCTGTCATTGCAATCATATCCGCATCATTTACTAGGGAAGCATAGGAAAACTTCAAGTCACCGCTATGATCATGTCCAACGAAAATACCTGTATTCGAACCTTGTAACTTGTTCCCCGCATAACCGGAGTCCTCAATAGCGTGATAAACTGTCTCCAAAAACAATCTTTGTTTCGGATCCATAAGCATAGCTTCTCTTGGCGAAATTCTGAAAAATGATGAATCAAACTTATCAATTTCATCTAAGAATCCCGCTCTAAAATAAGAATTCTCATTCGCACTGGGCAGCAATGGATCAATATCTTTCCGCCGCTTCTCCGGTAAGTCCCGGATGCATGAGGCACGGTTCATAATGTTTTGCCAGTATTCTTTTGCATTATTGGCTTTTGAGAAACGGCAGGATATGCCGATAATGGCAATATCACATTGATTTTTCTTGGACTTATCAGATAATCCTTTTAAAATGCGCAAAGCCATTTCCCTGTCCATTTTTTGCTCTTTTACTTGCTCCAATACATATTGTTTTATAATCGAAATATCATCCACGATTAATCACCCCTATCGATTTTGATTCTATATAAAATATGAGAAGCATCATGGATATATAGAATAGCTGCTTCAATTGAAGCAGCATATTGAATTAGTTAATTTTTGTCTCAAAAACCTTTCCATCTTCTTTACATAACACCTGCACCAGATTTCTGGCCTGTAAGACAACACTCGGAAGACCTCCTCCCACTTGACTCCAATGCCCAACCATATAAAAGTCTTTAAGTCCGGGAAGTGAACGTTTCAGTTTTTTCTCGTGCATGATGCCTTCCATCTGTTTTTCCCAGCCCTGCCAGCTTCCATTTCTATTATTTGTGTATCTTCTGATCGTATATGGGGTGGATACATCAGTCACATCAATATTTGATTTAATTTCACCAAACCATTTGTCTAATTCATCAATCATTACATTCGCAATTGCTTTTTTCTCTTCTTCATATTTTTCGCGGTTGTTTTTTTGCAAAGTCTCCCAGTATTCAGCAGAAGTTTTCGCATACACGATAATACTCGTTTTGCCATCAGGCGCGAATGAAGGATTTTCGTTATATATTTTCACAAATATGTTTTTAACGTTGTCACAGCCATAGGCATTAAGAGGCTGTTCTAATTCCAGGCTCAAATAATGAGGATATTTTTCAAACGTTTTTGATACGCCCAATCCGACATAAATTTGCGGTGCACTTGTTTTAAGGTTGTCATAACAAAATGTCAGTTCATCATCTGTATATTTTCCATCCAGCATTTCAAAAATAGTTTTATAGCCATCCGCTGCTGAAATGACGCTATCTCCATAATGACACTGTCCGTTTTTCAGCTCTATTCCGATCGCTTTATCATTTTCTACTAAAACCTTAGAAACAGGTGATTTATATTGAATCTCACCGCCTAATTCAACATATCTGGCTTCAATAATTTTTGCGAATTGCAGAGAACCTTCTACAGGATGTCCTGAAGATTTGCTATTAGCCCAGCCTAAAGTAGCCATAAAGTAAGATATAGGGGTATCTACATTAAACCAAAACAGACGATTTACATTTTCTCTTACAAAACTGCTTTTAAAGCGCTGGGCGAATTCTTTGATCGTCACTTTTCCCCATTGCCCCATTACTTTCATGTAAGGGCCAGCCTTTGCTTTGAAAGCCTCAAAGTCTGCTAAATCGAACAGTTCGGGCGCTTTATCCAAATCCAGCTCTACATCAGAAACAACTCGAATGCCATCAGTTAAAAGCTTAATTGTTTTCGCATCTTCAGGTGCAACTCTTAAAAACTCCTGTTCTAATTTATCTACATCAGCATACAGCGTAAATGTATCACCATTTCTAAAGTTAACAACCGCAAATTCTTCATCATTAATGAATTCCATATTTTGTATTACGTTCAGTTCTTTCCAAAATTTATGGAATGTATTGTTAGGTCCTGAACCGACCAGCCAGCTGATACAACCGTCAAAAAAGTACCCTTTTCTCTTCCAGCCGGTACATAAACCACCCGGCAGCAAGCCCATTTCAAAAATTTTTGTGCTGTATCCGTTCATTTGCAAGTAACAGCCCGCGGCCATTCCTGCAATACCGCCTCCGATTATGATTGCAGACTTGTTTTCTTCTGTATTCTTCATTAATTTTCCCCTTTTCCGAAACTAGTTTTCTAGAATTTTCAATCCTTCTTGTATATTGATTTTGCCGTTCTCCAGGTCGTCAAATAGATTGTTGAGTTCTTGCTCAAGCCGATTTTCAGCAGTATCTTCTTCCGTTTCTTGCTGTTGATCTTTATTCAGCTGCTTGTCAATATACTCTGATAGCTCCACTACAGAGGAATATGTAAATATATCGGATATATCCACAATGTCAGGATATTGTTGATTTATCAGTTTTAACAGTTGGGTTGCCATAATAGAATCTCCGCCCATGGCACTAAAGCTTTCATATAAATCCAGCTCTTGCATATCCAAAACCATAGAGTACATTTGCGCAATACTTTTTTCGGTATCGGAGTAAAGTTCTCCCTTTCCTTTCAGCACTATATCTTCAGTATCTGTTCTTCGACGTTTTTCTGCTTCGTTTTTTGTCCTGTTTTTATCTATTAATTTGTTTTTGATTTGCTCAGATAATTCAAAAGACAATTCATCCTTTGCAAAAGCGAGGAGCTTCATATTTAATGTACCTGGAATGATATTAGTAAGCTTATTCGATGCTATTTCTTCTAAAACGGAAATAGCCCTTTCTACCGTCAATAATCTGAAAATAGAGCTCTCATCAGTAATTCCATAATCGACAGCTATGCCGACCTCATCCCAAGCCGGCCAGTTAATTGACAGCGTGTTTTTCCCCTGTTTGTTTTGCATATAAGCAAAGGAATCTAAATAAGCATTTGCAGCTGTATAATCTCCCTGTCCGGCACCTCCGAAAATAGAATTAATTGAGGAGAACAAAATCGTGAAATCTAAATCTACGTCTCTCGTTAAATGATTGATAACCCATGTTCCATTAATTTTAGGAGCGAGCACTTCTTTAAAAATATTAGCTTCTTTTCTAAAGAGGAAACCGTCCCCGGCAACTCCGGCACAATGGAACACGCCATTGATCGTACCGTATTTCTGTTTTATTTCTTCAATTACCGGCTCCATGCTGTTTAAGTCAGAAACTTCACAGCTGTAGCTATCAACTTTAGAACCCATTGACTCGATAGCTCTGATGGACTTCAGTTTTCTGCAAAGCTTTAAATCCGTTCCATCAGCAATGATATCGTCCCATCGGCTTTGATCAGGCAGTTTAGAGCGATTGAGCAATACAGCATTGACGTTATGTTTTCCAGCCAGGTGCTTTGCGATCTCCAAACCGATTCCGCCGGTGCCGCCGGTAATCATATAGACACCGTTTTCTTTAATCTCCATACCGCCGTGTTTCTTATCCTTTATCGGTTCAACCATATCCAACCGACTGATATACCGCTTACCATCCCTAAAGGCGACTTGATAGTGTTTCCCTTTTGTTCTTAACTCCTCACTAATAATTTCCGGTGAAGTATGTTCATCAATATCAATTGCTTTACATGAAACATTTTGGAACTCCTGCGAAATAACACGTCCCAGACCAAACAACGCGGCGCCCAATGGATTGATTGTATTTTCTTCTCCGGACACTTCTGTCACAAGATCAGAAATAAGATGCAAATTAATATTGCTTTTCATCTTATTCTTACTTAATCCCCGGACTAAGCGGAACAGACTGTATACGCCTTTATTCTGCATGTCTTCTAAATCTGTTAATGATTCCGTTCCTTGGCGGCTGATAGAAGACATATGTATAATGCTGCTGATATTTTGATCGTTTATGCTATGCAATAATTGAACATAGTCTTCTTCTGATCCGGTAATTAGGAATTTCCGCCCATTTATCTTCTGAAATTCATCCCCAAACTCCACTTCAATAACATCATCGTCATGAATTTTCAACTGTTCCAGTATAGATTTATAAATTTCCATGTTGTCTTTAAATAACAGTATAGGACCTGTTACCTCTGTTTTTTCTTCTTCAAAAGCTTCTTGCGCCATCCATTTTAATTGATAAAGTGATTCAGAACTTTCTTCAAAAAGGGCATTAATCCGATTTACTTTTTTTAATACATAATCGGTGATTTCTGCAAAAACATTTCCTTCTGTATCTATTAACTGAATATCACACAGCTTTGTCTCTTTACTGCTTGCGTTCTTTTTGACAAATGCATAAAAATGCTGCGGCATTCTTGAGTAAATCTTCACGCTTTTATATGAAAAAGGAAGGAATGTACTATCGTCATCATCTTCTCCAATAAACACGTTCACTGCATTATCTAGCAAAGCTGGATGTAAAAAGACGTCTTTTAAATCTGCTGTAAATTCATCAGCCAATTTTAATTCGGCCAATTGTTCATCAGGGCCCAGTATGACTTCTTTGAAGTTCAGCCACCTCGGTCCGAAAGTAAAAACTTTGCTGATTAAACCATTTTTATTTTCATAATTGACTTTTATCTTCTCTCTATTACTGTCATTCCTAACAGAGTCTAAATCAAACATTGATACAGAGTCTGTTAATGGAAACGCTTTTCCTTCTGCATGTGTAATCCAGGTTTCTCCTTCCTGACTGGCTATTATAAATTGAATACATTCTTTCTTTTTCTTAATGATTGTGTGTACAATCTTATTCTCATCCTCATTTACCGTTAATGGAGTGAAGAAGATAATATCTCGTAATTCTAATTGATTGCTTTTATAGTAAGCGGCACTTGCTCTTCTTCCCATTTCGATATAAGTCGTTCCCGGAATAACGCAAGCCCCCATAATTTTATGGTCACTTAAAACCCAATCCTTATTCACATTAAATGTCGTTGAATAGATCGTCTCATTCATTGAATCAGCCAAACACTGGTCAATCAGCGGGTGACTGATATTTTTCTGATGCGGCGCTTCATCTCTTCTGTCCTTTACTTCTCCCCAGCATAATGTTCTTTCAAATTGGTATGTCGGAAGACTGACAATCTTTCTGCGCTCATCCTTGTACATTTTTGTCCATTCTACTTTTGCTCCTCTGACATACAGGTTGCAAATTTCCGTAAGGTTTAGCAGTAAATATTCATCCCCTTCAGTAAGAATGTCATGTATCAAATTGTCAGATTGAGCATTCATTTTGCGATGTTCAGATAAGGAAATTTCTCCTTCATCCATAATCTGTTTTCTATCAGAACCAACTTTATGGAAAGAAAAATATACGCCTTTTTCTGATATTTCATTCAAGTTATGTCCTGCAAGCCTGCCGATTTTTCTCTTTAATTCTTCGTAACTTTTTACAATCAGAGCCAATCGGTAGCCGTAATGGCCCCGTCCTGTGTTTGCTGTATAGCAAATATGTTTTACGTTTTTTTGAGTTCCTTTTTTAAAGAATTCATTATATTCCTTGATGAGTTTCATTAAAGAATTCTCTGTTTTAGCTGATAAAGTAAATATCTCAAATGTTTCATTTGCAGGAATGACCTCTTCAACCTCATCTCCAGCATCTTCAATCACTACATGTGAATTGGTCCCCACAAAGCCGAAAGAACTGATACCCGCTCTCCTCGGTGAGTTATTTTTAGGCCATTCATGGGCTTTGTCTGTAACAAATACAGGTGACTTCACAAAGTTAATCAATGAATTCGGTTCTTTAAAATTAATACTCGGAGGGATGACTTGATGCTTCATAGACAGAACGATCTTGATAAGTGACGCCAAACCCGAAACGGCAACGGTATGGCCAATATTAGATTTAACAGATCCGATCCCGCAAAACTGCAGCTTGTCCGTATATTTTGAAAACGCATTGGAAATCCCCTTTATTTCAATTGGATCTCCAAGCTTTGTGCCTGTACCGTGCGCTTCGATATATTGAATGGTTTCGGGATCAATTTGAGCATTTTCCCATGCCTGAACCAGTACTTCTTCCTGGGCGATGGCATTTGGAGCTGTCAATCCGTTTGAGGCCCCGTCATTATTAACTGCACTCCCTTTGATAACAGCATAAATATGATCTCCGTCCTGCTTGGCTTTACTTAAAGGTTTTAAGATGACTGCCGCTACTCCGTCACTGAAAAATGTCCCGTCTGCGTCTTTATCAAATGAGTGTACTTTATCACTTACTGATTCCATCATTGATTTTTTGGACGTTTTGAAGCGCGGAAAGAATCCTAATGAAATTCCGCTGACAATAGACATATCGCATTCTTTATTTTTCAAAGCATTACAGGCAAGATGCACACCAAGCAGCCCCGAGCTGCAAGCAGAATCCAAAACCATAGAACTTCCTTTTAAATTTAATAAATAATTAATCCGCCCCGCCATCAAACCCGGCCAGTTGCCCGTCATACTTGTCGATTCTGATTCTGTAATGTAGCGGTACAACGTATTATTGACATGGTCTTTTCCAACAAAGAGCGATGTGTTGCTTCCATAAATTTTGTCCCCTGCATACCCTGCATCTTCAATCGCAGTCCATACCGTCTCCAGCAATACTCTGTGAGACGGGTCAATGGCCTTTGCTTCTTTAGGAGAAATATTAAAAAATTCAGGATCGAACTTGTCTACGTCTTCTAAATATCCGCCAGGTTTCCAGTTATCTGCTTGTTCTTCCGTCAGATATCCTGAACCGAGAAAATCAGTAAACCCTTTATTGTTTACGATCGGTTTAATGTAATTGATCATATCTTTTGGATATTCCGCTTTGCAGTCTTCTCCATTCATCAGATTCTTCCAGTATTCATCTGTATTGTTTGCTTTCGGCAGTCTGCAGGAAATTCCAATGATAGCAATATCTTCATTGCTGCTTGCAGCCTTTAATTCTTTTAGCATTCGCTTTGCTTCTTTCTGGCTTAGCTTATGCTGTTTCACTTGTTCAAATATATAAGATTGAACGCTATTCATTACGGATCACTCCCGCTTTCTTTCTAAGAAAATTTTTGATAGGAAGGGTAATAAGATCTACATTTTTACCTTAAAATGGAATTCAATTCCCATAATAATGTGATAGGCAGGCTGCTTTTTCTTCATTCAATTCGCAGCCTGCCAATATTCCATTTTGCGAATATATTCTTACAGGCCCAATTCAGTTATTTTCGGTCTGGATGAAATATTTGATTTGCTTCGCTGACTTCCATCTCTCCGGATGCCAGCTTATTCAAAATTGCATCCAGGTCATCTTCATTGTCTTCTTCAGGGATTCGGTCAGAAGACTTCTGATCACTGAAGTGGGATTCAAGGTAGCTTGACATCTCCTTAATGGAGGGATACGTAAAAATATCAGAAACATCAATGAGAGAAGGCCATTCTTTCTCTATTTCTTTTACCAGATATATCGCGGATATTGAATCTCCGCCCAAATCATAAAATTTATCAGTTATACTGATTTGTTCTAAGCCTAAAACTTTTATCCAAGCTTTCATTAGTTTATTTTCAATATCGCTGAAGCTAAATGTCTGATCGGTTTTCGACTCAACAGATTTTTTTACAATCGCCTGCTCCTTAAAAGTCAATATATCCGGAGATAATCGGAAATGAATTTGATCTTGATTTAATTCCAGTACCCGATGATCAATTTCCCCGATGATCACATTCCGGATGTCCTTTTGCATGACTTCATCGAAGGCACGTATCGCTTCAGCTGAGGTAATCGTCTTAAAGCCGTTTTCATCTTTATGTTCGTTTCCGGCCTTTTGACGCTCTTCAATATATTCGGCAAGCATACCCACATCAGACCAGCCGCACCAATTAATCGTAACTGTTTTTTCATCCGGTCTTCTTCGCTGTCTGCGTTCTGCAAAGGAATCCAGGTAGGCATTAGCCGCAGTATAATCAGCCTGCCCCATACTCCCCGCAAGTGCTGTGATAGAAGAAAACATTATGAAGAAATCCAGATGCTCATGCTTTGTCAGCTCGTTTAATATCCATGTTCCATTAACTTTCGGTCTGAGCACGTTATCAAACACTTTTTTTTCCTTTCTGAAAATAAACCCATCTCCAGAAACACCAGCACTATGTATGACACCGTGGATTGTATTGTATTTACTCTTTATTTCCTCGAATACATGAATCATTTCACTTTCATTTGCGACATCGGCCTTATAGTAATCTACCTTAGAACCGCTTTCTTTTATTTCTTTTAGAGCATCGATTTTCTTGTTGTTTCCCTTCTCCATGTTGATCTGCTGCTCGGAGCGTCCAATGAGGATTAATTGGACATTTTCTTTTGATGATAAATACTTGGCCATTTCTAATCCCAGTCCGCCCATACCGCCGGTAATAACATATACACCGTTCTTTCTGATGCTTATTTTCCCTTCCCGAATTACGGATAAGTCTTCAGTCTGGAGCTCTTGAACGTATTTATGCCGGTCTCTGTAAGCGACAAGCTCTGACTGTTTTTTTGAGTTGATTTCAAACAAGATGCTTTCCGCCATAAGATTTTGATCCAAATCTATGCATCTGACACTTACACGCGAATATTCCTTTTCAATTACTTTTCCAAAACCGAAAAATGCCGCATTATGCGGGTTAATGTCTGGTTCTTCACCGCTTACTTGATGTGCAAGGTCTGCAAACAGCATCAGTTCTATGTTATTTTTTGTATTTTTTACAAGTGATTTTGTTAAATAAAATAAACTGTCTACCCCTGAGGATATTTTTTTCTGAAGCTGATATATGTTTTTGTCTTTCTCATTGCTGATAGACATCAAATGGACAATCTGAGAAACCTTTTCACTTTGAAGAGCTTTTACAAGACAGTCATAATCTTCTTGAGAATCACTGACTGTATAATGATGGCTTCCGATTTTAGAGAAATAGTCACCCTGTTCCGCGACAATCACAGTTTTCCCTTCCAGTTCTAACCTTCGAATGATTTCCTCGGATAAACTGCAGCCATTATTCTTAAATAATAAAATAGGATGATGAATTTCTCGCATCTCGTTTGATTGATCGCTTTCTCTTATCCAAGATAGCTTATGATATATATTGTTTCTTTTAGTCTTTTCAGCTGCTTTATGCACCCTTTTTACGATGTAATTGTTGATTTCACCGAAAACTTCTCCACTGTCATTCAGCAGGACGATGCGAAACGTTCCTGTTTCCCCGTTGCTTCGGCTCTTTTTCTTGATATAACTGTAAAACTTTTTAGAAGCAGAGCCATAAATCTTAAATTCTTTATAAAAATAAGGGAGATAGGTTTCGTTATCTATTGTGAATGTCCCGGCATTAACGGCACAATCCATCATCGCAGGATGAAGCGAAAACTGAACGAAATCACTCTCATATTCTTTCGGCAATTCCAATTCACATAGAAGCCTGTCGTCGTCTCTGTAGATTGCGTTGGTGCATTTCCATCTGCCTCCGACTTGAACGATGCTTTCCGGTCTATTGGTATCTTCTATATGATAAACCGACTTGTATTCATCGGTGTTTATTTCTGTCAATGGATGATTATTACGTTGAATGACATAAACAGAATTAAAGCTTTTCTTTAAATCCTCAATGTCATATGTTTCCCGTACCGGTTCTTCTTTCGCAATGACCGCTTCCGCGTGTTTTATCCATTTATCGCCGGACTTACTTATCACACTAAACTCTAAAACGCTGTCCTTTTTCTTTATGATCGTATGAACTTCTTTAACTTCATTTGCTTTTACCTTTAACTGATTTGAAAACGTAACGTCTTTTAACAGAATGCCTACAGGTCCGCCGAAGTATTTTCTTCCCGCTTCTCTAGCTGTTTCTATATAAACCGTTCCAGGGATAACGTAAGAATCATTCACTTTATGTTCATTTAAAAACCAATAATCAGTGACATTCAAATGGGATATATACACTTCCAGATTCAGTGACTGCACTGCAAGATTGCTCAATAAAGATTGTTTTTTCTCATCGGCTGAAGGGCCGTCTGCAGCCAGCTCAGCCCATAATCTTTTTCCGCTGAATTTGTATGTCGGCAAGCTGACCTTTTGAAAATTCATCTCGCTATAAAGATCTTCAAAGTTAATATTCGCCCCATCACAATACATTTCACATAAAATATGTAAGTCAGAGGTTGAAATATTAGAGACGTCTTGTCTGACTCGTTGAATCACATTTTTTATTGTTTGAGTATTCTGCACACTGTCTGTATGCGTTTTTCCTATAAACTTTGTTTGATTTGTTATCGATTGAAAGTATATATTTTTCTCCCGATACGTTTTCCATTCAGAGCATGATAAAAACTCCAGCTTTTCCAGCAGTTCCGCGACAGAGCTTATTACCATAGCGAGTCTGTATTTGTTTGGCAATCTCCCAGTGTTTGCTGTATAACATATATCTCCCAGATTCACATCTGTTTCTCTCTTTAAATAATCAATATGATCTGTAAGCAAGTGCGCGAGAGATGTTTTAGTCCTAGCTGATACAGTAAAAATATGTTCAGATAAAACGGATTGATCAACTTTTTCAACTGCGGGTGCCTCTTCTAAAATGACATGACAGTTTGTACCGCTCAGCCCAAAACTGCTGATGCCGCACCTGTATACTCCGCTGCTCTCCCATGCTGAAACGGAGTCATTGACGTAAACAGGCGATTCATGAAAATTGATATTTCGGTTCGGCACTTTAAAATGTAAACTTGGCGGAATTTTTTTATGCTTTAATGCCATTACCGCTTTAATTAAACCCGCTATTCCCGCCAAACTATCAAGATGCCCGATGTTTGTTTTGACTGAAGATACGGCACAGAACTGTTTTCGGTCTGTATATTTTCTGAAAGCCCGTTGCAACGCATTTATTTCAATCGGATCCCCTAATTTGGTCCCTGTCCCATGAGCTTCAATATATGTAATTGTTTTAGGATCTATTTTTGCATTTTTCCACGCATCTACTATTACTTGTTCTTGAGCTGCTGCGTTAGGAGCGGTAATTCCTACTGAGCTGCCGTCCTGGTTAACAGCGCTCCCCTTAATGACTGCATAGATCTGGTCATGATCACGAATCGCTTGGGCCAGCGGCTTCAGCAATACGGCAGCGACACCTTCGCCGCTATTCGTGCCGTCAGCAGAATCATCGAAAGTCCTTACAGCAAAATCAGATGAAGAATTCCCGATATTTAACCTGCTCTCCTCTATTGTCTTTGGGAATACTTTTATATTCACTCCGCCGGCTAATGCCATATCGCAATCCTTATTTCTTATTGCCTGACAAGCCGTATGGAGGGCGACAAGCGATGAAGAGCATGCAGTATCGATTACCATTGCTGGCCCTTTAAAATCCAAGATATATGACAGTCTGCTTGCGATAACTGATTTAATGTTACCCGCGGTAGCCAGTCCGAGTAACGATTGATCTCCTTTTTCAAGCAATCTGAAGTATTCATTTGAGCCGTCACTGCTGAGTCCAATGTATACTCCCGTATTTGTCCCACATAATTTTCCGCCGCCGTAACCCCCGTCTTCCAATGCGTTCCAGGCCGTTTCAATAAATAATCTTTGTCTGGGATCAATCAACTTTGCTTCATTTGGAATGATACTGAAAAAGTCACAATCAAATTTATCAATCTCATCCATATAGGCTATTTTTGTATAGGCTGCATCTTTACTGTACTTGGTTCCGCTGTTTTTTAATGACTGGTCAGCATCTTTTTTTCTGTTCAGAGGAATGTCTCTGATGAACTCTTTTCCTTGTAAAAGTAAATCCCAATATTCATTTACGTGATTGGCTTCGCCGATTCTGCATGATAAACCGACAATGGCAACGTCATCTCCGGAAATGTCTTTGGTCCCTTCCTCGTTTTTTTGTTTCTTTACATTAGGAGTTTGATTTGTAAAAGCGGCCGCTTTTAAGTTACTTAAACTTATAAAGTCTGTTTTCATTTTTTTACCTCGCTGAGAATCACTAGATAGGTGATCATACCTGTCAAACTTCAAAGTCTTCAAAGTGTTTTTTTGTGTTTGTTTCAGAAAATAATTGATTAAATCTTTTTTTCTGTTCATCTATAGGGGTTTTTTTTGTTCGAAACACTGACTTCAGCATTTCTACTGCCATATGCATTTGTTCTCTTGACGGCTGACGACCTGATGTTTCAAGTTCAGCCTGTATGGCAGCTACTTTTTCATATGGTTCGATTACACCTTTGGCGTATTCCTCATTGTTCCAGTTGTAATTTTTAGTAGCAACCGCGATCCCTAAACTTCTCGAGATAATAGAAAAACCGGCTTGCAGTGAAACAGATTCGTTCAAAAGAGTCTCTTTTATAATCTTCACGTCCTCTTCTTTGTCGTAGCTGTACGATTTGATGTCAGCGATATTGTTTCTTACAAGATTCCTTAATACAGATTTCGGCCCAAATTCAATCACAGTATCAGTATGATTTGCTTCTAAATACTTCATGATTCCCATCCAATTTACCGGTTTTACGATTTGAGTTCCCAGTATGTCAGCCATTTGCTGTTTATCTGAATATGGAAGAGCCGTCACATTAGATAAAACTTTGTATTTTGGAGTTCTGAGATCATACTTTTTTAACTCATGGCTGAATTTTTCCGCAGCAAAACCCATGATCGGAGAATGAAAAGCAGCACTTACATTTAATTTAAAAATGTCTGCTCCTCTGGCTTTAAGAGTTTCACTAAGCTCTTCAACTGCAACCGCTTCTCCGGATACCACAACATCTTTATATCCATTGTAGTTAGAAACAGCAATCGTTTTTCCTCTTGAAGAGAGAGATTCGCACTCTTCTTCTGCTATTCTTTCATCCAGGTTCCTGATAACAGCCATTGCTCCGGTCCCTTGTTCGGCAGCTTCTTTCATTAATAATCCTCTGGCTCTCACCAGCTTTACAGCGTCCTGGAAATCCAAAACGTCACTGCAAACCAAGGCAGAATATTCTCCTAAACTATGGCCGGCGATATATTCAGGTTCTTTTCCGACCTCTTCCATGTAGATTCTGAATTGTGCAATACTTGTTGCCAGGATGGCCGGCTGAGTATTTTCTGTTTGAGATAGCTCAGCGGCACTTCCATCTATACATAATTTCTTCAGGTCAAATCCCAATGCATCACTGGCTTCGTCATACGTTTTTTTAGCGATAATAAAATTGTCACATAAACGTTTGCCCATTCCTGCATATTGAGATCCTTGTCCTGAAAATAAAAAACCTATTTTCGACATTTAAATACCTCCAAAGTCTCTATAATGCCTGATTTGCCTTACATTCTGCCGATCAGCAAAATGTAAGGCAGAACCGGCCGCTTTATATTGAATTGTCTGCTTTGTCTGCTGTAATCACTTGAATTAAATTCATGTAGTTATAAAATAAATCTTTCATTTTGTGCTCATTTAGTTTCTGATGGTTATATATAAAAACGATTTCTGCTTCGGATGGCTTTTCATGAACTGCAAAAACCAGATCATATAATTCTGAGTACTCTTTTTTTGATTCATTACTAATATAAAAAAGAGGAAAAACATCTTGGGCCGAACTTGATTTCTTATAGTGAGTATTCAAATCGTATTGATCTGAATCCTCTTGATTCTCAATCTGCTCCTTCGCCATACGAATAATATCGTGAAAATTCTCGATATCAGACAGATCAAAAGACAGCTGGCTCATCCGATCATCTCCATGACCCGAAAATTGGATATGAATCAAGTTTTGCTGGCTGACATCAGCTAATAAAAATACATAACCCGCTAATAAAACATGAGAAATATCATATTTGTAGGTATTGCATATTGTTTTTAAACCATCATAATAATTCGCATTTACCGCATATTCGTGCATGGCTGTATGACTTTGTCCAGTTGATTCCGAGATGTATTCAAGCGGTAAAGTAATAGGAATGATTTCTTTTTCCAAGGACACTGCTATCTCCGCAAAGGCTATAGCTGATTCTATATATTCGGACAATCTGTAAATAGTCGGATATGCAAACAAGTCAGCAATTTGAATTTGTTTTGGATACAGCTTCTGAAGCTCATTATAAACTGCAACGATTTTGATTGAATTACCGCCTGCTTCAAAGAAGTTATCATGTATTCCAGGCTCTTCTATTTTTAAAACATCGGTCCAAACACGGCTGATACTTTTTTGTACATCCGTTACCGCTTCCTCAAAAGGCCGGTCAAAACCTGTTCTATCTATAACAGGTTCAGGCAGTGCCAGGACATTTATTTTTCCGTTTGCTGTCAGCGGAATTTGGTCAATTTTCATAAAGATCTGCGGAATCATATACTCAGGAAGCACAGGTGATAATAACTTAATAAATTCTGAAGGATATACAGTGCTTTCTGCCACATAATACAGAACTAAATCTTGGACTCCTGCGGAATTTGTTTTTCCGGCAGCTACACATTCCTTAACTTTTTCGTGTTGGTTTACTATGCTTTCAATCTCTCCCAATTCTATCCGATACCCTCTGATCTTTACCTGATTGTCCATTCTTCCGATAACGTCCAGTTCACCATTTGGCAGCCACCTTGCTAAATCTCCTGTCTTATACATCTTGGTTCCTTTAACAAACGGATTGTCTACAAACTTTTGCGCAGTCAAATCTTCTTTTCCTAAATATCCTCTGGCCATTCCGGCTCCAGCAATGCATAATTCGCCAGTACTGCCGAGCGGTACAGTGTTTCCATCATGATCTACTATATATATCTGTGTATTCGCAATCGGCTTGCCTATATTTACACTATTTTCATTGGTTAAGTCTTTCACAGAAGACCAAATCGTCGTCTCAGTCGGACCGTACATATTATAGATCTTCAGATTTTTATATTTTTTTAGCTCAAATAACAATTCCCGTTGAAATACCTCGCCCCCAACCATGATGGTCTTCAATTTCTGAAGACTCTCCGTGCTGTTTTCTGCACTTAGCATCAGCTTTAATCTGGATGGCGTAAGCTGAATAGTATTGACATCAGTCTCAACAACGATCTTGTTTAACAAGTACGGATCTCTTTGTTCCGCTTCACCGGCTATGACAACTTTCAGCCCTTGAGTTAAAGGCAGCAGCGACTCTAATCCGAATATGTCAAATGAGCACGTGGTGACCGAAAGAAGGACATTGTCTTGTGAAAAGCTGATCCTGTCTGTTATTCCCTTAATAAAGTTATGAACGGCACGGTGCTCTACGGCGACCCCTTTCGGTTTTCCGGTTGATCCCGACGTATAAATGACATATGCTAAATCTTCGGCCCTGTTAATAACATCAATGTTCGCCTCCAACTGATGTAATAAATCCTCTGAATCTATGTTAAATATGGTTCCGCTGTACGTTAATTCATTTGGAAGTCCTTCCTCAGTTAACAGCAGGCCGCTTTTACTGTCTTTCAGCATATAATTGATCCTGTCTGCCGGATAATCAGGATCAAGCGGTAAGTAGCATCCCCCTGCCTTTAGTATTCCTAATATTCCTATAATCAATCGGAAAGACCTTCTTACCAAAATAGGAACCACAACATTCTCTTTGATGCCGTTTTCCCTGAGGGCTCTTGCCAATTGATTTGCCTTATTATTCAGCTCCTTATAGGTCAGGAAGTCTCCGTTCCATTCCAGAGCGATTGCATCAGGTGTCCTTACAGCTTGCTCTTCGAAGAGCTCTTGTAACGTCTTTTCTTTCTTATATGATAATTCCGTGCAGTTGAATTCTTTCACCAGCTTTTGTTTCTCTGTCTCATTTACCATATCGATCTGAGAAACTATTACTTCATGATCAGCCGCTGCCTGCTGTAAGATGCTAACCAGGTTATCTAAGATTGAACTTACCGTTTCTTTACTGTAAACACTGGCGTTATATGTGATTTTCATATGCAAGTCGTCACCGGGAGCAATTAAAAGCTCTAAATCATAGTTGGTTTGTTCAAACCCCTGTTCAGCAGTTATTTTTACACTTGAACGGGCTGAATCTTTGAAAAGATCCTCACTCAACGGGTAATTTTCATACACGACTACGTGATTGATTAATTTATTCTTCATACTTGTCAAAGACTGTATGTCTGCCAGAGAACAATAACTGTATTCGTTCGCTTCAATAAAGTCTTTATTTATTTGTTTAGCCAATGAAATAAATGATGTATCACATTCTCTTTTCACTCTGATTGGCACTGCATTTATAAATAAGCCGACCATATTTTCAATTCCGTTTATCTCACTCGGTCTGCCTGAAACAATGGAACCAAATACCACATCATTTGTATTGTTATATTTCTGAAGCAATATCCCCCATGCTGTTTGAACGATAGAATTTAATGTAATGCTGTTTGACTCAGCGATTTTTTTCAGCTTAGCGGCGGTTTCACCGTTAAGTGCTCCCAGTTTTTGATCATGCTGATACTCGTCAGATTTCAATTCCAGTTCCGGAAATGAGATCTCTTGTTCATATGCAGAAAGATATTCCTTCCAATATTCAAATGCACGGTCCTTGTCCTGCTGATCAAGCCATTCAAGATAATGACTGTACGGTACAGGTGATTCTTGAAGGAGTTTTTTCCCTTCAGCCACGTCACCGTATAGATCCATAAGCTCTTTTAACAGAATACCGACACTCCAGCCATCCAAAATAATGTGGTGGAAACTGTATATGACTTTAAATTTATTTCTTCCCAGCTTGATCACCGATACTCTGATCAGACAATCTTTGTTCAGATCAAACGGAGTATTCCTGTCTCTCACCTTGAATTGCCCTACAAAGGCATCCTTCTTCTGCTCCTCCCATTGGCTGATATCATGATATTGAATGTTTAGTTTTCTTTCTTTTAAAATGGCTTGTTTAAATACACGGAAACCGTTATAGAAAAATGACGTTCTTAATATTTCATATTTAGCAATCAGCCTGTTTAATGCGTCACTGAGAACTTCTGTATTCAGATTTCCTTCAACTGTTATTTCACTTTGTTCGAAATAAGCGCTAGATTGATGGTCAATCACAGCGTTATACAGCATGCCTTCCTGCATCGGTGAAAGAGAATGAATTTTTTCTACTTCAGCACCGCTTGCAAGAATTTGATTTAACTCCTCTATTTGAAGATCGGGATCCCCATAATCCCATGGAGTTTTCTCAGATATTTTCTTATTCACACAATGTTCTATGATCTGATTTATTTTCAATTGATAGGCTTTCGTAAATTGCTCAATCGTCTCTCGTTTATATTGGTTTGCACTGTAATTGAACGTAAACATCAGCCTGCCATCCATGATATATCCATTTATTTCTATACTATGTGTTTTTTTATTTCTTCCAGATATGCTCGTTCCGGCGGACAAAGGTGATTTTTGAAATAGGTTGCTGCGATCTTCTTGGCCAAATTCACCCAAGTAGTTAAAGCTGATATCAGGTTTTAATTGAAGATGAACCGAGTCCGACAAATATCTGAGTATTCCGTAACCAATCCCGTTATGGGGGATATGTCTAAGCATTTCCTTTGTATACTTAATGGAGCTTGATAAACTATTACTTTCTGTCATATCGAGAACAATTGGGTATATTGTTGTAAACCAGCCTATTGTGCGATGGACCGGGGTTTTTATAACACTTTCACGGCCGTGCCCTTCAAGATTCACAAGGATCTTCTCGTTGCCGGTCCATTCTTTGGCTGCAAGTCCCAGTGAGCAAAGCAATATATCATTAATTTGTGTATGATATGCTGCATTTGTATTTCTTAAAAGTGTTTTTGTTTGATCCTCTGTTAATTCAATTTTAATTTCTTTACTATCTTCATAAGAGCAGCTTTCAGCAATGAAATCCTTTGGAAGAGGTTCAATAATAGCCGTTTCTATGGTCTCCCAGTACCCAGCTTCCTTTTGAAGAGCCTTGCTGTTTGCATATTCTTTCAATTGACGCGCCCATTCTTTGAACGATGCTGTTTTAGTTTCCAGCTCCACCTTGTTCCCATTAACTGTTTGAAGATAAGCTGTTTCAAAATCTTCCAATAGGATTCTCCAAGATACTCCGTCAATGATCATATGATGAATGGTTAATAGAAGATGATCTCCGTTTTTGGTTTTAAATACCGCCAGTTTTATTAAAATCCCCTTTTCCAAGCTCAATTCGTTCTGCATACGGTCAGCCAGTGATTCAATTGCCATGGCTGGATCTTCTGTTTGTGTCATATCAAATACGTCTAAAGTAAATGTTTCTTTTGCCTGTTTAATGCCCCTATTCCATTGCTTAATTTCACCGTTTTCCTTTTTAAACTGCATCCTGAGGGCATCATGATGCCTCACCAGTTCCAAAAAGGCCGTTTCGATTGCTTTTTCTTCTATGCCGGACTTTTTGTAAAGCATAAAGGCTTGGTTATAGTGGTTTTCTTGTTCAAATCTCTGTTCTATAAACCATTTTTGAATCGGTGTCAGATCAACGTCTCCTTCTACAATCGACTGATCTGCTTGTATATCAGCTGATTTTACGTGAGCACTCAAGTCTTTTATGTGCGGATATTTCATTAAATCTCTGACTTCAAGTTTTAAGCCGTATTTTTGGAGTTCGGAAACTACTAAAATGGATTTAATTGAGTCTCCGCCGATCTCGTAATAGTTATAGTTAATCCCGATTGATTTCATCCCCAGAACTTTCTCCCATACGCATGCGAGAATTTGTTCCTTTTTATTTCGCGGTGCTTCATATGCAGACTCCAATACATCCGCAATATCTATAATCGGCAATGATTTCGTATCTATTTTTCCGTTTGAACTTAACGGCATTTTTTCAATCTGGAAGATATAACTTGGCACCATATATAACGGTAATTCTTTAGACAGATTTTCTTTTAAAGCATAAACATCTATTTTTTTGTCGGAAGTAACATAACCGCAGAGATATTTATCCCCATGTTGGTCATCTCTCGCTACAACAACAGCCTCTCTTATGTGACTCATTTTCAGAAGCCGGTTTTCTATTTCTCCCGTTTCAATACGATATCCTCTGATTTTGACTTGATCATCAATTCTTCCTAAATAATCAATTGTCCCGTCCGGCATCCATTTTGCCATATCCCCTGTTCTGTATAACTTAGCCCCGGGTTCAAAGGGGTTATCTACAAATTTTTCTGACGTTAAGCCCGCTTTATTTTTATATCCGTCTGCAAGCCCTTCTCCGCTGACACAAAGTTCCCCGGCTGCCCCTAAAGGAAGTAATTCCAATTGTTTTCCTAATATATAAAGCTTAGTATTATCCGCAGGTTTGCCTATTGATACTGCATTGCCATTGTCTCTTTCAATATGATATTGATGAATCATACACCCGACTGTAGCCTCTGTCGGGCCGTATTCATTGTAGATTTTGACATGACCGTTAAATGCACCGTGTATCTTTTTTGCAAGCCCGGTTTTCAGCTCTTCCCCGCCGACGATTATTTTTTTTATCTTTGACGTACTTAAATCTACATTCTCCAGCAATCTCAAATGCGTCGGCGTTAGCTTAATAATATCCGCTTTATTTTCTTCTATAATTCTTCTGATCAGAAGAGCCTTGTCCGGTCCCTCATAAATAATAATTTTATTTCCTGAAATAAGCGGTGTATAAATTGAAGTAACCGTTAAGTCAAAAGAAATAGAAGAATACAGAGGAAAATCAATATCTTCATCATTTACATATATCTTATTTGCCCAATGAATATAATTTACCACGCCTTTATGTTTTACCATGACGCCCTTCGGCAGCCCTGTAGTCCCTGAAGTATAAATCATGTAGGCAAGGTCTTCCGGGCAACTGACATTCGGCAGATTACTTCTGTTATGCATATATAGAGCAGGATCACTTAATGATAAAATTTCTTTATTGAATGTAATACCACCTGACAATCCGTTTTGAATTAGGAGAATGTTTGCATCACTGTCTTTCAGCATGTAATTTACTCTTTCATCAGGATATTCAGGATCTATCGGCAAATACGCTCCCCCTGCTTTCAGCACCCCGATCATTCCGATGATCATCTCAAGAGATCTCTCTGTCATGATTCCGACAATGCTGTTTTCTCTAATTCCTTTTTGTCTCAAAAGATTAGCCAGGCTGTTTGATTTCTCGTTTAGTTCTTTATAGGTTAATAGCGTATCTTCTTGGACAGCCGCAATACGTTCAGGTGTTTTTTCTGCCTGCTCTTCAAATAATTGATGAATCGTTTTATTCCGCGGAAATTCAGCTGCCGTGTCATTGAATATATGGAGCAATGTGTGCTTCTCCTGTTCAGGAATCAAATCCAGTTTCATTAAAGGTTGATCTAGGCCGGCAGCTGCACTTTGTAAAAGCTTCGTAAAATGGGCACCCATTCTCTCGGCTGTTTCTTTTTCAAATAATTGACTGGAGTATTCCAAGTGGAACTTGATTCCTTTATCAATTTCCGTCGCGGTTAACGTTAAATCGAATTTTGAAATATTGATCTCGGTTTGAATATGCTCTTCCGGATTTGGATCCAGGTGATTTTCAATACCGTAATCTGCATTTTCAAGTACAAACATGACATCAAACAGCGGGTTCCGGCTCGAATCTCTTTTTACCCCGAGTTTTTGAACAATATTTTCAAATTGGTAATCTGTATTCTCAAAATCTTTTAACGTATGATGTTTGACCTCTTCTAAAAACGCTCTGAATGTTTTATGTTCCTCAGGAAAATTTCTTATGGCGACGGTATTGACGAACATCCCCACCGTATTCTCCAGTTCGGTGTCTGACCTTCCGGACTCTGCTGTTCCGATGATCACATCCTGCTGACCGCTGTATTTTGAAAGCATGACATTATATACCGCCAGCAGCACCATGTACAAAGTTGTTCCTGTTTCTTTCGCCACCGACTTTAAGCTTGATGTTAACCTTTCATCGGCCGTAAAGCTGACTCGGCTTCCTTCAAAGCTTTTGACTCTCGGCCGCTCGTAATCAGTCTGCAGATTGAGAATCGGCAGATCTCCGCTTAACCGCTTAAGCCAATACTCCTCTTGTTCCTTTAACGCCTCTTTTGTTCCTGAGCTTACTTGCCATTCTGAATAATCTTTATATTGCAGCGGCGGCTGTTTTAGTTTATGACCCGCATACAGCGCATTGAATTCTTTGCGGATTATTCCAACCGATACACCGTCCGCAGCGATATGATGAACATCTAACAGCAGCAGATTCCGGTCTTCATACGTTATGAGTCCGGCTCTGATTAACGGTGCTTTGTCCAAATGAAAGGGTCTGATAAACTGCTTCACATATGGTCGTATCCCATCAGACGGCAGCTTCTGATAATCAAATTCGAGCTTCCATGTATCGTGAATAATCTGAACCACATCGCCGTTTACAACATCGAAACTTGTCCGTAACGCTTCGTGTCTGCCAATAATCTCTTGTAAAACTGATTCGGCTTTTTTTACATCTAATTTTCCGTTTAGTTCGATCATAATCGGCAAGTTATAAACGATACTGTCTTTATCCGTCTCCCAAAGGGCAAACATTCTTTTCTGAGCAGATGATGCTTGATAAGAAGACTGCTTTCTCGCTTTACTGATGATCGGATAATTCTGTTTATCCCGCTTTTGAATAAGACGGCTCAACTGTTTGATGGTAGGCTGCTCAAAAAGCTCCTTCACCTTTATATCCGTGCCGAATGTTTTTCTGATGCGGGAAATAGTGAACGCAGCTGTTAAAGAATGTCCGCCCAGTTCGAAGAAATCTTCATTTATACTGATCCGTTTATGCCCAAGCATTTCTTTCCAAATTTCAGCTAGTTTTTCTTCCGTTTCATTTGCCGGAGCTTCGTATTGAGGTACTGACAACCGTTGCAAGTCAGGAAGAGGCAGCTCTTTTCGATTGATTTTTCCGTTAGCTGTAAGAGGCAACTCTTTCAGTTGTATTATGAAACTCGGAATCATATACTTCGGAAGAGCCTGTGCCAATTTCTCCTGTACGAACGAGCCTCCCATCTCAATGTCCCCAGTAATATATGCAGAAAGATATTTCTCCTCTATATAAACAACCGCCGCTTCTTTTATACCTTCCAGCTGTAATAGTTGGTTTTCGATCTCTCCGATTTCAACTCTAAAACCCCTAATTTTGACCTGGTTGTCAATCCGGCCTAAAAATTCTATATTTCCATCCGGCATCCATCTGCCAAGGTCTCCTGTTTTGTACATTTTTGCTCCACGATGAAAAGGATTATCAATAAATTTTTCATTCGTTAATTCTTCATTATTGACATATCCCGATGCTAAACCTACCCCGCTGATACAAATCTCACCGGGTGCTCCCACAGGGACCAGTTGATCTGAACGATCCACAATATAGATATTAATACCGTGAATTGGTCTTCCTATTCTATTGTATATTTCACAGTTTTGAATATGATCTAGATCAATGCTATGTGCAATACAGCCAACAGTGCTTTCGGTCGGCCCGTAATGGTTAATAAACTCCATCCATCTGCATTTTTCAGCGAGCTTTTTGACGTTGCCGATGTTTATGCTTTCGCCGCCCAGTATAATAACTTTTAAATCAGGACAAGACGCCAGCATGTCAACATCCTCCATCAATGTTGAAAATAAAGTGGGTGTCATTTTAAGATATGTAATACTATTTTTATGAATATATTCTATTAATGATAGAGAGTGAAGATACACTTCTTTATCAACAAAGTGGACTTGTCCGCCACCGGATAAAACTGGAAATATACTGGTATAGCATAAGTCAAAACTATATTTTGACGTCACTAACGACCTGCTGTCAGAATTTATGTTTATTTGATCACATACCCATAATGAATAATTAACTAATGATTTATTTTTCACCTTCACCCCCTTCGGTTTTCCCGAAGTACCCGAGGTATATATAACATATACCTCGTCCTCGAGATCATACTGAACATCAGGGTTTGATGTATTTTGGCTGGTATAAATCGATTTATCCGTAATATCCAAACATTCCGCCGCAATATTTTTATCAGCTAAAAAGCACAAATCTGTAATGAGGATATCAGCTTTGCTATCTTTTAAAATATGATTTATCCGACTGACCGGTGATTCATCATCAATAGGCAGAAACGCACTTCCGGTTTTTAAAATTCCCAGCATCCCAATCATTGAATATTCTGAAGGACGGATCATCATAGCCGTAATGCTGTTTTTTCCTGCCCCTTTTTCCATTAATAATGTTGCAACTTGATTTGCCTTTTCGTTTAGCTCTTTATAAGTGATATGCTTTCCTGCATAGACAGCCGCTGTTTGGTCAGGTGTCTTTTCCGCTCGTTCTTCAAAAAGGTCTTGTATCGTTTTATTCACCGTATAATTAGAGGACTGCTTATTAAACTCCTGGAGCATTCCGCGCTCTTCTTCATTTACAGCGCTGATGTCTTTTAGGACTCGCGTAGGATTAGTTGCCACTTGCTTTAATACATGACAGAAATTAACACCTATACGATTAATGATATCTTCACGATAAACATTATTGTTATACGTCATCTCTGCTTTGATTTGGCTGCCTGGAATAATAACCAGCCCAAAGTCATAGTTCGTCTGTTCAAACACTTCCATATCTGTAATCCTTAAAGCATCAGTTGTATTATCGACCGCCTTGCCATAGTCATCAACAGGGTAATTTTCATAAACCAACATATGGTTGATCAGTTTCTCTTTCATCTTTGTAAGAGCTTGTATATCCGCTAAAGAACTGTAACCGTATGATGTATTCGCTTTGATAAAGTCACTGTTCAGCTTTTGGGCTAATGCTATAAATACCGTATCACCATCGCCTTTTACTCTCAGAGGAACCGCATTGATAAATAACCCCACCATTTTTTCTATGCCTTGCACTCTGCATTGTCTTCCGGAAATAACCGCACCAAACACAACATCATTCACGTTGTTATACTTCTGCAAAAGAACTCCCCATGCAGTCTGAATCAATGCACTTAAAGTAATGTGATATTGATCAGCTGCAGCTTTCAACATCGAAGTACATGTTTCATCAATAATGAATGTTTTCTTCCTATTATTGAAATCGCCCTCATCAGCAGAACTTTGGAATACCGGCTTGCTGCTCATATTCATTTAGATAATCCCCCCAATATTCTAATGCGGCACTTTTGTCCTGATTATCCAGCCATTCTAAGTAGGTGCTGTAAGGCTCGGTATGCTGAAGCACTGTCTCTCTGCCTTCTTTTAATGACGTATAAATAGTTTTTATATCATTCATTATTAAACTCATACACCAGCCATCCATAATAATATGGTGAAAACTGAACAGCAGTTTATATTCTTTCTCATCAGTTTTTAATACGGTTACTCTTATTAAGCAATCATTCGTCAAATCGAATCTCGTTCCCCTGTCTTTAAACTGGACATTTTTAAGCCGGACTTTCTTTTGATATTCCGAGAAAGTGCTGATATCTTCAAATTCAATTTTAACTCTTCTCTCTCTTAGAACAGCCTGTTTAAACTTACTTAGTCCTTCATGAAAAAAGCATGTTCTTAAAATTTCATACTTCTCGATCAGCATATTAAAAGCTGTATTTAATCTGCCAATATCAAGCTGACCGGATAAAGAAAATGTAAGCTGCTCAAAATAGGCTTGTGAAAACGGATCAAGCAATGCATGATAAAGCATCCCGCTCTGCATAGGAGTCAGGGAGTGGATTTTCTCTATCTCTTTTCCGCTTGATAAAATTTGCTCCAAATCTCCGATGGATAAATCCAGATCTCCATAGTCAAAGGGTGTTTTTTCAGGAATTTTTTTCATTCCGCAATGCTGAATAATATCGATTAACCGGTTTATATAGGATTCGGTTAATGTTTTAATTGTTTCTTCTTTAAACTCTTTCGTACTATAGTTAAATTCCAACTGCAGTTGACCGTCCATAATAAAGCTGTTGATTTCGATGGCATTCAATTTTTTATTAGATAAAGAAACACTTGTACCAGATGATATATCTGCATGCTGAAAAACAGCCCGCTTTTTTTGAGAGATTTCTCCCAGATAGTTAAACCCGATCTCGGGCTTTATCGTAAAACTGATGTCTTTTTTATGTTCCGGTGCCGTCAAGTATTTAATAATTCCGTAACCAATACCTTTATGAGGTATTCTTCTTAAATACTCTTTCGTATTTTTTATGCAATAAGGCAGATCATCACTGTGCTCCATATCCAGCACGATCGGAAATAGTGAGGTGAACCAGCCGATGGTTCTTTCTATTGAAATGTTTTCTAATATGTTCTCTCTTCCGTGGCCTTCCAGACCGATTAAAACCTTGTCAATTCCCGCCCATTCTTTTACTGCCATTCCCAGTGAACAAAGCAAGATGTCATTAATCTGTGTGTTATAAGCTGCATTTGTATTCCTCTGGAGCTTATCAGTTAACTGCTTTGTAAGACTGACAGTAATGGTGCGGCTTTCCTTAAATACACTGTCAGTTTTATTGAAATCTCTCGGAATTTCTTTAATCTTCGTTTTTTCGATATTCTCCCAATACCGAAGTTCCTTTCTTATCTCACTTCCGTTTGCATATTCCGCCAATTTACGTGTCCATTCTTGAAAGGATGCCGTTTTCGGCGGAAGAACGGCCGGCTCTCCTTTTTGCAGATTGTTGTAGACCTGCTCCATATCTTCAAGCAGAATTCTCCAAGAGACTCCGTCAATCACCATATGATGTATAGCAATAAGTAGATAATCGCCCCTCATTGTTCGAAATAAACCAAGTTTCATTAAAAGCCCTTTTTCAAGATCCATTCCGCTTTGTAACTGATCGGCAAGTTTTTCTATTGTATTTTTGTAATCCGTATCAGCAAGCAGATCATATATGTCCAGAGTAAAAGTATCCCGGGCGGCTTGGACATCTCTGACTTCTTGTTTTATTTCGTCATTTTCGGCTGTATATATCAACCTCAAAGCATCATGATGCTTTACTAATAATTCAAATGTCTTTGCCAGAGCGTGTTCATTAATTTTTTCTTTCACTTGAAACATGAATGCCTGATTAAAGTGGTGAATGTCCGCAAAGTCATTCTCTATAAACCACTTTTGTATCGGTGCCAGTTCAGTTCTCCCGCTAACCGGGCTCTGATCTGTTTGAGCTTTATATAATTTCACGTGTTTACTGAGGTTTTTTATTTGCGGATACTGCAAAAGATCTTTTACATCTAGACTGAGACTGTATTCTTGAAGCTTTGATACAATCAGTATAGATTTTATTGAGTCTCCGCCCAGCTCATAGTAATTATCATTAATACCAATATCATCAATTTTCAGAACTTCCGACCAAACATTTACCAGAATCTGTTCGACTTCGGAACGGGGTGCTTCAAGGTGCTCCTTTATATGTTTAGGCTCTTCTATTTCTGCAAGTGCTTTCCTGTCAATTTTCCCATTTGGTGTGAGAGGCAGCTGTTCAACCTGGATGATGACACCGGGAATCATATATTGCGGCAAAATGTCGCCCAATTGCTCCCTCAAAGCTGCTCCGGATATTTTATATTCTGCGGTTACAAATGCAGAAAGGTATTTGTCACCGTGAAGGTCGCACTTATCTATAACAACTGCTTCTTTTATCCCGCTTATTTTCAGAAGCTGGCTTTCTATTTCATCAGTTTCAATCCGGAAGCCTCTGATTTTGACTTGATTATCAATTCTCCCCAAAAATTCTATGTTTCCGTCAGGAAGCCACCTTGCCAAGTCTCCTGTTCGGTACATTTTAGTTCCGGACTCAAATGGATGATCAATAAACTTCTCACGCGTCATTTTCTCTTTATTGAGATATCCTCTTGCTAAGCTGTCACCCGACACACACAATTCTCCCGCTAAACCAATAGGCACAAGATTGTTGTTGTGATCAATTATGAAGGCTTTCAGATTTCTGATCGGCTTACCGATAGGAACGGTCTTTGCCATCGCCCTCTCAGCTTCTGAGTATCTCCACATTGTAGAGCAGATTGTCGTTTCAGTTGGACCGTAGGCATTAATATAGTCTATTTTATTCACGATCCGGTTCAAGGATTTTGTAGATATCTGAGAACCAGCAGTAATTAAGAGCCTTAAAGCTGATAATCCGTTTATATTTATATGGTTGATGTATACAGGCGGCAAAGTGGCTACAGTAATGTCATGCCGGTTAATATACTCTTCAAATAATGTATAATTATTGATGACTTGACTTGAAAGGATGTGTAGTTCCGCTCCGGTCAACAGTGCCATACTGATTTCCCACACTGATGCATCAAATGAAAAACTTGCAAATTGAATAATTTTATCCCGGTAATTGATATTCATATCATGTTCAAAGACACTTTTGAGATTACTGATTCCGATATGCCGGATCGTTACACCCTTTGGTTTTCCAGTCGTTCCAGAAGTATAAATGACATAAGCAAGATGTTCTGCGGAACTCATCATTGGCAGGTTATGCCGATCTCCGGTGTAAAGAGAACTATCTGTTAAATCAATAACCTTCCCGTCAAACGGAATATTGTCAGCCTGACTATTCTGCACTAATAAAATGTCAGAACCGCTGTCTTCAATCATGTATTTGATTCTCTCAGAAGGATATCCCGGATCAATTGGCAAAAATGCGCCTCCCGCCTTCAGCACACCCAATATGCCTAACACCATCTCTAATGATTTGTCAGCAACAATACCTACTATTGACTCTTTTTTCACCCCCATTTTCATTAGTGTTCTCGCCAGACTATTTGAACTTTCGTTAAGTTCTTTATAAGTTACTTTATTATTTTCATACACTGCCGCTATTCTTTCCGGTGTCTTTTCCGCTTGTTCTTCAAACAATTGATGGATTGTCTTATTATGCGGGAAGTCGGCTACTGTATCATTGAATACATAAAGCAGTTTATGTTTCTCATCATCCGTTATCATATTCAGTCTGCAGATTGCCGTGTCCGGTTCTGATACAACCTGTTGTAAAAGCCGGGTATAATGAGCACCCATTCTTTCGACTGTGTCTTTCCTGAATAAATGATTGCAATATTCCAATTGGAAGTTAACGCCTTCATCGGTTTCCATTGCAGTTAACGTTAAATCAAATCTTGATATATTGACCTCAGATACTAGTAAATTTGATTCTGCTGTCTCTTCATTTCCTCCGAATCCGTAATCCTTACTCTCAAAAGTAAACATGACATCAAACAGCGGGTTCCGGCTCGAATCTCTTTTTACCCCGAGTTTTTGAACAATATTTTCAAATTGGTAATCTGTATTCTCAAAATCTTTTAACGTATGATGTTTGACCTCTTCTAAAAACGCTCTGAATGTTTTATGTTCCTCAGGAAAATTTCTTATGGCGACGGTATTGACGAACATCCCCACCGTATTCTCCAGTTCGGTGTCTGACCTTCCGGACTCTGCTGTTCCGATGATCACATCCTGCTGACCGCTGTATTTTGAAAGCATGACATTATATACCGCCAGCAGCACCATGTACAAAGTTGTTCCTGTTTCTTTCGCCACCGACTTTAAGCTTGATGTTAACCTTTCATCGGCCGTAAAGCTGACTCGGCTTCCTTCAAAGCTTTTGACTCTCGGCCGCTCGTAATCAGTCTGCAGATTGAGAATCGGCAGATCTCCGCTTAACCGCTTAAGCCAATACTCCTCTTGTTCCTTTAACGCCTCTTTTGTTCCTGAGCTTACTTGCCATTCTGAATAATCTTTATATTGCAGCGGCGGCTGTTTTAGTTTATGACCCGCATACAGCGCATTGAATTCTTTGCGGATTATTCCAACCGATACACCGTCCGCAGCGATATGATGAACATCTAACAGCAGCAGATTCCGGTCTTCATACGTTATGAGTCCGGCTCTGATTAACGGTGCTTTGTCCAAATGAAAGGGTCTGATAAACTGCTTCACATATGGTCGTATCCCATCAGACGGCAGCTTCTGATAATCAAATTCGAGCTTCCATGTATCGTGAATAATCTGAACCACATCGCCGTTTACAACATCGAAACTTGTCCGTAACGCTTCGTGTCTGCCAATAATCTCTTGTAAAACTGATTCGGCTTTTTTTACATCTAATTTTCCGTTTAGTTCGATCATAATCGGCAAGTTATAAACGATACTGTCTTTATCCGTCTCCCAAAGGGCAAACATTCTTTTCTGAGCAGATGATGCTTGATAAGAAGACTGCTTTCTCGCTTTACTGATGATCGGATAATTCTGTTTATCCCGCTTTTGAATAAGACGGCTCAACTGTTTGATGGTAGGCTGCTCAAAAAGCTCCTTCACCTTTATATCCGTGCCGAATGTTTTTCTGATGCGGGAAAT
>NZ_JAPNNY010000008.1:0-81930 GCF_027853835.1 Bacillus sp. NEAU-242-2
TCCCGATCCAGAGCTCCATCGGCCCTCATGACACTCGGCATGTTGTAGCTCAGCTCTCCGCCTTTCAGCTGATTCAAAATGTACAGCCGTTTTTGCGCCGAGGAGACGGCATAGTATTCTTTTGCGTCAACGGCCGGGATAGATGTATATGCTGTGTGTTTCATTCCGGTAATCGTTTCTGCCATTTCTTCAATTGTTGGCGACCGGAACACTTCCCGCAGCGGCAGGCTGACCCCCATCACTTTGTGCAGCTTCGCCGTCAGAGTCGTTGCCCGCAGCGAGTGACCGCCGATGTCGAAGAAGTTATCTTTCACGCCGATACGCGGAAGTCCAAGCACCTCTTTCCAGATATGCGCCACCTGCGCTTCCGCCGCTGTACGGGGAGCAACGTATTCGCCCCCTGTTTGCACGCCTCCTTCTGGTGTCGGCAATGCTTTGCGGTCGACTTTTCCGTTTGCCGTGAGCGGAATCGATTCAACAAAAGCCCATTTCACGGGAATCATATAGTCAGGAAGGTTTTTGGCCAGATCTTTCCGTAATGCTGAAGGATCAGTCGCTTTTGAGACGCTGCAGTACGCGCACAATTCATTTTCACCCAAAGCGTTTTTTTGAATAAGGACGGCTGCTTCTCTCACCGCCGGGTGATTGGCCAATATGACCTCAACTTCTTTCGGTTCGATCCGGTAGCCCCTTATTTTCGCCTGATCATCAATGCGGCCGATGTATTCGATTTGCCCGTCCTCACGCAGCCTTGCCAAATCTCCGGTGCGGTACATAACGGCTCCCTCTCTGAACGGATCAGGCAAAAATTTCTCTCCCGTTAAAGCCGGGTTATTCGCATAGCCTCTCCCGGTATTTGCTCCGGAAATATACAGTTCTCCCGCAATGCCCAAGGGCTGAAGCTGTTTGTTCTTGCTGATGACATACATATTGTTATGGCATATCGGTTTTCCGATCGGCGGAAATTCAGGAATATCATCTCCCGGTTGAATGGTATACGTCGACACCACATGAGTTTCTGACGGACCGTAATGATTGTGCAAATGCAAGCCGTGGGTGCGGAGCACTTGCTGAAATAAACGGGATACTGTCAATTGTTCTCCTGCTGTAATCAAATGCTTCACACAGCGCGGAAATGAATATGCATAGCTCTCTTCGCTAAAAAGCATTTTGGCAAAAGCAGTCGGGAAAAAGACGATGTCCGTCTGATGTTTATTAATAAACGAAAACAGCTGAGCCGCGTCCCGCTTTATTGATTCCGGCACGATGTGGAGTGTGCCGCCTCTGAGCAGGGCTGAAAACAGCTCTTGATAGCAGACATCAAATGCCGGAGATGCGTATTGAAGCACATTGGTTTTGAAATCGATGCCTGAGTTTGTAAATTGGTCATACAGCAAATTGGCCATATTTCTATGTTCAAGCAGCACACCCTTCGGTTTCCCCGTCGTTCCTGATGTATAAATAACGTAAAGCAGATCCTCCGCTGTGTTTATCGTCTGCACATTGCTCCCGTCCGGTTCTGTCACCGCTTCTTCTATGAATGTGACAATCTGCGTTGCTGCCTCGGGGACTGACCGGTCTTTCTCTGTTACAACATGAGTGGAGCTGCTGTTTTCAATGATATAGCGGATTCGTTCGGCAGGATGGCTCGGATCAATCGGAACAATGGCACCGCCCGCTTTTAAAATGCCTAAAACAGCAATCGCTAATGATGGTGAACGCCCGGCGATCACAGCCACCGGCTCCTGATGCTTCACACCTCGCTTACGGAGAATCCGCGCCAGTTTATTGGCTGTTTCGTTCAGCTCTTTGTAAGAAATCTCCGCCCCTTCGTATTGAACTGCGATTTCTTGCGGCGTTTGTGCCGCCTGGCGTTCAAACATAGTATGAATCGTTTCGTATTCAGGCTTCTCTGTTCCCCCGGAAAGCGGAGTGAGCAGCTGTTCTTTTTCTTGCTGCGTCAGAAGTTCCATTTCTTCTATTTTGACAGACGGCTGCTGCAAAATTTGGTGAATGAGCTGTTCAAAATGTCCGCGAATCCGCTCTGCCTCTGATTGTCCATATTCATTTTGGTTGAAATCAAAATGAACGGTGAGTTGTTCGCCAGGGATGACAACTACATTAAAATCGTAATGGGTATGTTCTTCTATATGGAAATTCACGATATTTAAATCCGCAGCATCATGGCCCTTTTCGACTTGCTGCTCTATCGGATAATTTTCAAAGATCAGTATATGATCAATTAAGTTTTGCTTTTGTTCCGTTTGGGCCTGAATTTCGTATAAAGGATAGGTATCGTATGATTGGGAAGCCAGAGCGTTTTGTTGAACCATTTGCATCGTATCAGCAAAAGTGCTGTCCTCATCGCAGCGGATGCGAACCGGAATGGTATTGATGAACAGGCCGATCATCTGTTCTACATCAGGAATTTCCGCCGGCCTTCCCGACACGACACTGCCGAAGACAACGTCTGCGGACCCGCTGTATTTCTGTAATAAAACTCCCCATAACGTTTGGATCAACGTGTTTAATGTAACCTGATGCTGATTTGCGATCTGCTGTAATTGTTTTGTCTGTTCGTGATCAAATCGGCAGATCACATTGGCATAGGCGTATTCTTTTTGTTCATGCTGCTCTATTTTATGAAGAAGCGTGGTTTCACCTGTATATCCTTCAAGATACCCGCTCCAGTACCGCTTTGCCGCTCCCTGATCTTGGCGGTCAAGCCACTCGATATAGTCGCTGTAAGGAGCTGCCGATGACGGTTCTGGTTCCCTGCCTTCCTGTAAGGCGCGATAATGATCAAACACTTCCTTCGTGATAAGAGACAGGCACCAGCCATCCATCACAATATGATGGAAGCTCCAAATCAAATGATATTTGCGGTCTTCCATACGGAAAATCGCTATGCGCATCAGCGGATCCCGAGCCAAGTCAAATCCTTTTGCCTTATCTTCTCTTTGATAGGCTGCGATTGCATCCTCTCTCAGGTGCTCCTCTATACCACGCAAATCTGCAAAATGAATTTGCGGTGTTTGCGTTTTATAGACAATTTGTAAAGGAGTATCGTTCCAGCCGCTGTAAAAACGGGTTCTGAGCACGGCGTATGTTTCAAATAATCGTTCAAGGCTTGCTTTAAACCAATCAATCTTTAACTCTCCCTGCAAATCGAACGATGCTTGTTCAAAATAAGAACTTGAGGCCTCGTCCAGCAGGCTGTGGAAGAGCATTCCTTTCTGCATCGGAGTGAGCGGATACACGTTTTCAACCTCACCTGCATGCGGCAGTTGAATGAGGAGCTGATCCAATTCGTCAATGGACATGCCTTTTAACAAAATATCGCTTGGCGTCAGTTCCGATTGTTCTTTATGGACGCAATGCGTAATGATTGTCCGCAGGCGGCTTTGAATCGTTTCCGATAACCGCATGATCGTTTCTTTTGCGTACTGTTTGCTGCTGTAGCTGATCGTAAGCTTCAGCCGGCCGTCGGTGATCATTCCGTTTATATTCAATACATACGGTCTTTCTTGATCTCCGCTTGAGTCTGAACCGCAAGAATAAGAAGATAATTGAACCCCATGCTGCTGTAAATCTTGGTCAAACTGTCCCAGGTAGTTAAAGCTGATCTCAGGATTGAGTTTCGATGGCATTCCGCCGCTTAAGTACCTTGCTATTCCATATCCGATCCCTTTATGCGGAATTTGGCGCAATCCTTCTTTGGTCGTCTTGATATAATCAGAGATCTCTTTGCCCGGATGCGCGTGCAGCACAACCGGATACAGACTTGTAAACCACCCGACCGTGCGGGAGATATCTATATCTTGTATAATCTGTTCTCGGCCGTGTCCCTCTAAATGAATCGGAATTTGTTCCAGTCCTGACCAATGCGATATGGAAAGACCCAGAGAAGTTAAGAGCAAATCGTTTATTTCCGTGTTATAAGCGCGATTCGCTTGTTTTAATAGCAGCTCCGTTTCCTCTTTCGTCCATTCCACAGTTGCTGTTTCACTGTCTTTTGCAGTTGTATGGGTTTCATGAAAATCTTTAGGCAGCGGTTTGACTTCGGTTTGTTCGATCTTTGTCCAATATTCCTGTTCCTGTTTTATGGTTTCACTTTGCGCATATTCTGAAAGTCTCTTAGCCCATAATTGGAAAGAGTCTGTTTTTTGCGGCAGTTGAATCACTCGCCCGTTCTCGGCTTGCTTGTAGCCGCTAACGATATCTTCCAGTAAAATGCGCCATGAAATCCCGTCTATAATCAAATGATGGATGGCAATGAGCAGATGATCTCCATTTGCGCATTGAAACAACCCGGCTTTCATTAACGGCCCATCACTTAAACGCATACTGCTTTGTATCTCATCAGCTTTGGCTTCAATTGTCCGTCCCGGATCGGAATCTTCTTTCAGATTCAGGACTTCTAAGCGGTACAGTCCGCTTTGGGCGATTTCTTCATTCTGTGCCTCGCAGCCATTTTCCGTAGTCCGGAACGTCATGCGGAGCGCATCGTGATGTTCAGCAAGCTTTTGCAGGGTTTGACGAAGCTGCGTTTCCTGAAAACCTTCCGGCGCATGCAGCATGACGGCTTGATTATAATAATGCTGATCTGTCGTTATGTGATCAAAGAACCAATGCTGAATAGGAGTCAGGCTGACTTTTCCTTTGACCTCACCTTGATCGGCTATACGCAGATTCTGCTTGATATGCGGACTCAATTCTGCAATTGTTGCATATTGAAACAAGTCTTTGATTTCCATTTTGTATCCTTGCTGATTTAATCTGGAGGATACTTGAATGGATTTAATGGAATCTCCGCCAAGGGCAAAGAAATTATCAAGAATACTGACGTTTTCAGCGCCTAATACCGATTCCCAGGCAGAAACTAATATTTCTTCCGCTTTTGTTCGGGGAGCTTTATACTCTGCTCTGTCCTGCAGCTCGAAATCCGGAGCCGGCAGCCCTTTTTTGTTTATTTTTCCGTTAGAAGTTAAAGGCATTTCATCAAGCTCGATAAAATAAGCCGGAACCATATAACTTGCAAGGGTATGAGACAATTGTTTCCGGAGCCGGGCAGCCGTTGTTTGCCCGCCGCTTACGTAATATGCACACAATTGTTTAAACCCGTGGACATCCTCTCTGGCTGTAACGACAGCTTCCTTGATCGCTTCTTCTTGAAGCAGTGCCGCCTCGATCTCGCCTAATTCGATACGATAGCCTCTGATTTTCACTTGTTCATCTATTCTGCCCGCATATTCAATGTTTCCGTCCGCCAGCCACTTCGCCAAATCTCCGGTCTTATACATCTTCGCTCCGGGTTCAAACGGGTCATCGACAAATTTCTCTGCCGTTAATTCGGGACGATTCAAATATCCTCTTGCCACACCGGCGCCGCTGATATAGATTTCTCCCGGCACTCCGATCGGTGCGGGTTTCATATTCTCATCAAGAACGTAAATGCTCGTGTTTGCCGCAGCGGTTCCGATCGGTACCGATTCCCGTCTGTCCTTTGCGGCATCATAACGGTAAATCATGCAGCCGACAACGGTTTCCGTCGGTCCGTACTCATTGCATATTTCAACCCGGCCTTCGAACTGTTCATGAATGCTGCGGGCTAACCGGGTGCTTAAGTTTTCCCCGCCCACAATCATTCTTCGGACAGCCGTTTGATCGGCAATGTTCATTTCTTTCAAAACCTGCAAATGGGCCGGAGTCAATTTAATGATATCCACCCTCGGGTCCCTCACAATCGATTCAAGCAGAGCTGTTTTATCTTCTCCGTCATAGACGATGATTGCATTTCCTGTGACAAGCGGCGTGAAAATAGAAGTCACCGTCAGATCAAAAGAAATTGACGAATACAATGGGAAGTTGGCTTTCTCGCCTTTTACATAAACCTCTTTCGCCCACCAAATATAATTGGTCAAGCCTTGGTGCTCGATTAGTACGCCTTTTGGCCGGCCTGTGGAACCTGACGTATAAATGACATATGCCAAATGGCTCACATCATTTATCGGAGCAAGGTCAGAGCCATCTTGGTGATAAGAACTTTCATCATCAAGTAAAACCGTGACGCCTTCATAGGCGAGCTGTTTCCTGACGTCCCGCTGCATTAAAACGATTCCGGCTTGGGAGTCATCCAGCATATACCGGATGCGGTCTTGCGGATATTCCGGATCTATAGGGACATAGGCTCCGCCTGATTTTAAAACGGCAAGGATTCCGACCACCGATTCGATGCTGTTTCTTGTGATGATGGCTACAGGCTGATCCGTCTGGACTCCTTTCGCTCTTAACGTTCGCGCCAGTCGGTTGGCCCGCTTATTGAGCTCTCCGTACGTGAGCTGCCTGTCCTTATCAATGACGGCTGCTTGATCGGGCGTACGCTGCGATTGCTCTTCAAATAATTGATGAACCGGCGTCTGCGGAAACGGCGCGGCCGTGTCGTTAAGCGTCTGCAGAAGGGTTCTTCTTTCGCCTTCCGTTAACAATTCCGCTTGATCCACCCGGATATCCGCATCTGTCACGCCTTGATGCAGGATTTGCATGAAATGTTCCCGAACCCGCTCTATGCTTGCACGATCATACACATTTGCATTGTATTCAAAAGAGATGTTCATCTCGTCGCCCGGTATAACGGTCAAATTAAAATCGTAGTTGGTCTGTTCTTCCATTTGCACGTTGGAAATTTTGATGGATGTTCCGTTTTGGCGGCCTATGCTTTCCATATACTGATCAACCGGATAATTTTCGAATATCATTAAATGTGTAATTAAATCTTGCTTTTGCGTTGTACGCGCTTGAATATCGTACAGCGGGTGCGTCTCAAATTGTTGAGACGCTACAGCCCTTTCCTGCGCCTCTTTCATAAGCTCGGCAAACGTTGTCCCGGCTTCACACCGGAACCGGACGGGAATGGTGTTAATGAATAAGCCGATCATGGTTTCCACGTTTGGAATTCCAGCAGGTCTTCCGGATACAACACTTCCAAACACAACGTCCCGGCTGCGGTTATATTTCTGCAGCAAAACCGCCCATGCCGTCTGCAGCAGCGTGTTCAGCGTGACATGATGCTCGCCTGCCGTCCGCTTCATTTTTGAAGTGAGATCGGAGCTTATGTCACACGTCACTTTTTCAGGAACGTATCGTCCGTCTTCCGCTGCATGGTGATCCTTAGGAAGGCCGGTTTGCTCCTCATATCCCTCTAAGTATTGATCCCAATAAGCCGTGGCCTTTTTCGCATCTTGCCGGCCGAGCCATTCAATATATTGACTGTACGGAGTAATTGATGATTGTTCAGGCTGCTTTTGCTGAAGCAAGGCAAAGTAATTCTCGAATATTTCTTTTGTAATCAGCGGCAGGCACCAGCCGTCCATCAAAATATGGTGGAAGCTCCAGATAAAACGGTATGTCTTTTCATCCGTACGAAGGATGAATAGCCGCATTAACGCGCCTTTTTCTAAGTCGAACCCCCGCATCTTATCTTCTCTGGCATACTGCTGAATCATCGCTTCTTTTTGTGATTCCTTCATCTCTCGTATGTCATTGAATTGAAAACCGATTTTTTTCGTTTTGAATATAATTTGGAGCGGCTGATCCTTCCAGCCTCTGTAAAAATTCGTGCGGAAAATATCATATTTTTGCGATAAGCCGTCCAAGCTTTTTGAAAATGAATCAATCTCCAGATCTCCATGCAGATCAAACATCGTTTGCTGAAAATAAGCACCTGAATTCGGATCAAATAAGCTGTGAAACAGCATGCCCTTCTGCATCGGCGTTAATGGATAAATATTTTCCGCTTCGCCTAATTCACGCGTCTGCTCCAAAAGCTGTTCCAGTTCGTCGATTGAGATATCTTTTAACAGGATGTCACTTGGTGTGAGAGAAGTCTGCTGCCGGCTTACGCAATGCGCAATGACTTCTTGCAGACTTTCTTTCAACCCTTGGGCAAATTGCGCCATAGTAGATCTTTCGTATTGTTTGCTGCTGTAGCTCAGTGTCAGTGATAATGTCCCTTCGGCAATCATGCCGTTCAAATCAAGCACAGCCGTTCTCTCTTGATTTTCGTTCATCGATAACCCTGTGGAATATGGCGATATGCGCAAAGCCTGATGCTTCAGGTCTTGGTCAAATTGTCCCAAATAGTTAAACGATATCTCCGGATTCAGCTGCAGGCTGTCGGCTTCCGGGTGCCCGGATATATATTTGATGATGCTGTAATTCATTCCTTTATCAGGGATGCGGCGCAGCCCTTCTTTTACGATCTTGATCCGCTGCGACAGATCTTTTCCGGCTTCCATCCTCAGGACGACAGGGTACTGGCTTGTGAACCATCCTATCGTGCGGGAAATGTCAGCATCCGGAATAATCGGTTCTCTCCCGTGGCCTTCCAAATTCACGACAATGTCTTCCGTGCCTGTCCACTTGTGAACGGCCAGCCCTAACGAAGTCAGCAGCAGATCGTTGATATCCGTGTTGTAGGCGCGGTTCGCTTGTTTTAATAATTGCTCCGTTTCCTCTTTTGTCCATTGAATCGTCACTTCTTCGCTGTCACTTAATAACGATCCTTCGCTGATAGTGTCCTTAGGCAATGGCTGAGGCTTTATGCTTGAAAGCTCAGTCCAATAAGCAATCTCCTCTTTCATGTCGGTTTCCGCCACATATTTGGACAATTGATCGGCCCAGAATGGAAACGAATCTGTTTTTTGCGGGAGCTGGATCGTTTGTCCGCGTTCTGCCTGCTCATAACCGCTTGCAAAATCTTCGAGCAAAATACGCCAGGATACTCCGTCAATCAGCAAATGATGAATTGCAATCAGCAAATGATCTCCGTCCGGACATTGGAACAAACCGAGCTTCATCAATGGCCCTTTGTCTAATACCATGCTGCTTTGAATCTCATTCGCTTTATCGGCAATCGCTTGAGCCGGATCGGTTTCCCCTTTATAATTCATCACTTCCAGATGGTATAGTTCACTTTCATCTGTTCCTGTAATTCGCGGAGCGTATCCATCCGGCGTTTTTTCAAAAATCATCCTCAAGGCATCGTGATGCGACGCGATCTGTTCCATCGTCCGGCGAAGCGGAGCCTCTTTAAAGCATTCCGCCGAATATAACATGACGGCCTGATTGTAATGGTGTGCATGCGGCATGTTTTGTTCAAAAAACCAATGCTGAATCGGGGTCAGCTTGGTTCCGCCATTCACTTCTCCTTGATCAGCCACCCTGCTGACCGGCGCTACAAACTGACTAAGTTCAGCAATCGAGGGGTGTTTAAACAAATGCTTCATATCAACCTTGTATCCGGCTTGATACAATCTGGATGACACCTGAATTGACTTAATCGAATCTCCGCCAAAATCAAAGAAATTATCCAGAATTCCTATACGTTCTGCCCCTAATACTTCTTGCCAGATAGACGCCAGCAGTTCTTCTATTGTGTTCCGCGGGGCTATGTATTCGTATTCCGCCCGCGTATTTTCGTCAGCAGCAGGCAAAGCTTTCAGATCAATCTTCCCATTGGAAGTGAGCGGAATGCGTTCCAATGGGATAAAGCGGGAGGGAATCATATAATTCGGCAGTTCCCGGGATAATTCTTTTCTGAACTGCGCAGCGGTCAAAGAAGGCTCACCGACATAATAGGCATACAATTGTTTGGCCCCGTCTGCGTCTTCACGCGCGACGACTGCGGCTTCACGAACGTTTTCCAGATTGAACATGGCTGCCTCTACCTCGCCGATCTCAATCCGGTAGCCGCGAATTTTCACTTGATGATCAATCCGCCCTAAATATTCGATTCTTCCATCCGGCAGCCATCTGGCGAGATCCCCAGTTTTATACATCTTTTGACCAGGGACATGCAGATGCTCCACAAATTTTTCCTCCGTCAATTCAGGACGATTGAGGTAGCCGCGGGCCACTCCCGCTCCTCCGACATACAGCTCTCCCGGTACGCCGATCGGCTGGATTTGATGGTGCGCTCCTAAAATATAAGCTTGATGGTTGGCCACCGGGTTGCCGATTGTGATCTGTTCATCAGCGGACTGAACAGGGTGAAATGTAGATACCACGCTGTTTTCTGTCGGTCCGTATTCATTATTGATCCGAATGCGAGGCTGCAGAGAATGGAGCTTCTCAACTGTATCTGTTTCCAGCTGCTCACCGCCTACAACAACATGCTGAACATGGATGAAGTCCTCTGTGTTCATCTGTTCGATCATCGTTTTCAGAAGACGGGGAGAAGTTGAGAAATGAGTAATTCTCTCTTGTTTTATGGCATTTTGAATGGCGAAAGTTTCTTTATTCTCTTCATTAGGCAATAGGTGCAAAGTTGCCCCCGAGATGAGCGGGCCGAAGAAATTTAAAATGAACGCATCAAAAACATACGGGTACAAGACAAGCACGCGATCCGCCGGAGAATGCTTAAAAAACGCCTTCTTCCATTGGAGCGAATTCACAATGCCGCCGTGTTCAACCATGACTCCTTTCGGCTTTCCTGTTGTACCCGACGTATAAATGACATAGGCTAAATGGCTGTGTCCCGCTACTGGTGATAACAATGAGCTATCGGCATGGTATGATGTTTCATCATTCAAATCAATCTCCGGGCCATCAAAGGAGAGACTGTTTTTTAAATGACGCTGAACAAGGAGAACGTCTGCATCCGCATCATGAAGCAAATATTGAAGCCGCTCTTTTGGATATTCAGGATCCAGGGGCACATAAGCGCCCCCTGCCTTCCAAACGGCTATAATGGATACGATCATCTCTAATGAACGATCGGCGAGAATGGCGACTAACGTATCGGGTTGAACCCCGCAATTACGCAATGTTCTTGCCAAACGGTTCGCCTTCTCATTCAGTTCCCTGTACGTCAAATGGTCGTTTTTAAACTTGACGGCCGCATGCTCAGGTGTTCTTTCTGTTTGCTCTTCAAATAATTGATAGACTGTTCTGCTCCCGGAGAAATCTCTGACGGTATCGTTAAAATCAAACAATAGCTTCTGTTTTTCCGCTTCCGGTAAGATCTCTGCCGTGTGGATCGCGGCTTGAGGCTGAAACAGGATCACAGACAGCAGCTGATCCAAATGGGATACAATTTGATTGATATAGCGCTCATCGTACAGGTTGCCGTTATAAAAAAGCTTCAAATGAATCCCGTTGTTCTCCAAATCAAAGTGAAACAGCGTATCGGCTGCAGTATCTTCTTTAAATTGCAAGGAATGAATTTCGTTAAGCGAAACGACGGTATGAATCAACGGCAGATGCTCGTCATTGTATTGCACGCTCAGATGCTGAACCATTTTTCTAAACGGCAGGTTTTGATTTTTCAGAGAATCATTAACGGCTTCTTTCAGCTGTCCGAATACGGTTTTAAATGTACTCTCGTTTGAAAGCGTATTTTTTAAGAGGACAATGTTGTTAACGGCTGACTGGCCGGCTTTTTGCTTCGATACCGTCGGAATGCCAAGAATCAGGCTCGTTTGATCCGTATATTTATATAACAAGCATTCAATACCCGCCAATAAAATCAGATAGGCCGCCATATCGGAATGATTCGCCATTGTCATGATTCTTTGAGATACTTCCGGAGAAAAGGAACGGCAGATGCATTTTTCCTGGTAGCCGGTACGGGCCAACGACGCTTTATCCGCTGCTTTAAAGTAAGGGAATGCGCTTAGTCCGTCTTCTTCATCAAACAGGTTTTCCCAGTACGTTTCTTGGTTTTTAAATACCGACATTGGAGCACCTCATTTTATATAATTTAAAGAAATAATGCTTTTCCCTAAAAGTTCAATTGAATAGAATCAAGCGCGTTCTCTTCTTCCTCATTGCTGCCGCTCAATCCGATATGTTCGATTAGAATGCTTGGCTGTTCCAAAATCGCCGATAGGATGTGTAAGTAGTCGTTTGATAAAACCTCGATTCTGCTTTTCTTAAACAGTTTTTTCGAATATTCAAACAGTCCGTGATAGTTGTCGCGGTCCGCCTGAATCGACAAGGTCAAATCGAATTTCGCAACCGGATGATGAAATGGATACGGCTTGAGTTGAAGAGAATCGAAAGTCAATTCAGCATGATCGAGATTTTGCAGCACAAACATCGTATCGAATAAAGGATTGCGGCTTGAATCTTTTGGAAGATGCAGATGCTGAATTAATTCTTCCAACGGATAGTCTTGATTTTTATAGGCGTTCAGCATGTTTTCTTTTACTTCGTTTAAGTAGGCATCAAATGTTTTACGGCCCGCCGGGTGATTGCGAATGACTAACGTATTGACGAACATTCCCACGACCAGCTCTACATCCAAATGAGTCCGCCCGGCAGATGGCGTTCCTACGATAATATCTTCTTGTCCGCTGTATTTGGATAAAAGAATCGTATAGGCTGCCAATAAAATCATATACAGTGTTGCTCCTGTGTCTTCTTTCATTTGGCTTAAACGCTGTTTCAAGTGTTCTGGTATAAGAAATTCAAATGATTCGCCTTCGTAATCGCGTATGGCAGGTCTCTCATAATCCGCAGGCATATCCAGTACAGGAATATCACCGTGAAACTGATCCAGCCAATACGCTTCCTGGCTCTTGATGTTCCGTTTCTGAATGTCCGATTGCTGCCAAACTGCAAAGTCTTTATATTGAATAGAGAGCGGGTCCGGTTTGTTCCCCTCGTAGATTCGGCTTAAATCTTTCATCAGAATATTGACGGACACACCGTCAGAAATGATATGATGCATATCAACCACAAGCACGTGCCGCGCAGGTTCAATTTCAATCAGTCCGGCCCGCATCAGCGGCGGTTTGGCTAAGTCAAACGCTTTGATGAAATCAAGCACACGGTCTTCCGCTTCTTCTTCGCTTGCTTGAATCCGTTCTATCGTAAAGTCGACGTTCTGATGAATACGCTGTGCCGGCTCGCCTTCATATAAATCAAAGCTGGTCCTCAACGATTCATGACGCGCGATTAATTTTCGGAAAGCGGCGTTTAACCGTTCGGGATCGATCGTCCCTTCCACATTCATGGCACCCGTCATATTGTAAGTCAGCTCGCCGCCTTTTGTGTGACTTAACAAATACATCCGCCTCTGAGCTGAAGAAACCGGATAATATGGCATTTCCTTTGCAGCCGGAATCGGTACATATCGATTTTTGTCCATGTGTAACGCCTTGTCAGCCAATTGTTCAATGGTAGGAAACTTGAATATGTCTTTGAGAGACAGATTCACATCCAGCTCTTTGTGAATTCTGGCGGCTAAGGCAGCCGCTCGGATGGAGTTGCCTCCGAGATCAAAGAAATTATGTTTGATCCCCGCTTGGCTTATTCCGAGCACTTCCTTCCATAAATCTGTCAGTTTGGACTCCGTCTCATTACCCGGCGGAACATATTCAGCTGTCTGCTGCAGACTCGCTTCTGGTGCAGGCAGTGCCTTACGGTTTATTTTCCCGTTGGACGTTAACGGCATATGCTCCAGATGGACAAAATAGGACGGAACCATGTAGTCCGGAAGCTCCGATGACAATTGTTCCCTAAGCTGCGCAGCCGCTATAGGCTTGCCGCTTACGTAATACGCGCATAATTGTTTTAAGCCGTCTTCTTCTTCTTTCACCGTAACCGCGGCTTTTTGCACCGCTTCCGCGTTATGCATTGCTGCTTCAATTTCACCAAGCTCGATTCGGTATCCCCTGATTTTGACTTGTTCATCAACGCGCCCGATATATACAAGATTTCCGTCCTTCAACCGCTTAGCCAAATCCCCTGATTTGTACATCTTCGCTCCCGGGACATACGGGTTTTCAACAAATTTCTCTGCCGTTAAATCCGGACGGTTCCAATACCCTCTGGCAACACCCGGTCCGCTGATATATATTTCGCCGATTACCCCGATCGGAACCAGGTTTCTGCTTGCATCGGCCACATAAATATCCGTGTTGGCAGCCGGAGTGCCGATCGGTACAAATTCCCGCTTGTCCCGTTCTGCGTCGAAGTGATAAATCATACATCCGACGACAGCTTCCGTCGGTCCGTATTCATTGAAAATGTCCAGCCGGCCTTTAAACTGCTCGCTGACACTTTTGGCCAGACGGGTGCTTAAATTTTCTCCGCCGACAATCATTTTCCGTATTGCCGTGCCGCCAGCGATATTCATCTCCTTGATGACGTGCAGATGTGCCGGGGTCAATTTGATCATGTCTATTCTTGAGTCCCGCATAATCTCAGAAAGCACAGCGCTTTTATCTTCGCCGTCAAAGACAATGATGGTATTTCCCGTAACCAGCGGTGTAAATATCGAGGTCACAGTCAGATCGAAAGAGATGGAAGAGTATAATGGGAAGTTGGTTTTCTCACCTCTTACATAAACCTCTTTCGCCCACCAAATATAATCAGCCAGTCCCTGATGCTCAATGAGGACACCTTTTGGATTTCCCGTGGAACCTGACGTATAGATCATGTAGGCCAAATCATGCGCATCGCTGTCCGATTCAAGATTCGAGTGATTCTCATGGTATGAGTTTTCCTCATCCAAAAGCACAACGTCACCATCATACGGTAATTGATCCAGCAGGCTGCGCTGTGTCAACACAACCTCCGCCCTTGAATCTCTCAGGATATATTGGATCCGATCTTCCGGATATTCAGGATCAATGGGCACGTATGCGCCGCCGGCTTTCAGAACAGCCAAAATTCCGACAATCAGTTCGATCCGATGCGGGCAGATGATGGCAACGAATTGATCCGCTTGTACGCCTTTTGTCCGTAACGTCCGCGCCAATCGGTTCGCCCGTTCATTGAGCTGTCTGTACGTATACCGCTCATTGCCAAAAATAACGGCTTCATGATCGGGACTCTGTTCTGCTTGCATTTCAAACCATCGGGTTACTGTTTCGTTATGCGGACACGGCGTCTTTGTGCCATTACACTCCGTCAGCAGTTGATGCCGTTCGGTTTCAGACAGCATAGGAACGGAAGACAATGTCATCTCCGGCTGCTCAACAAGACTGTTTAAAATGGCGGTATAGTGTTTGGTGATCTGTTCAATGGTGTCTTTTGTGAATCGTCCCGGTTTATAATCAAAATGCATCTCTATCTGTTGACCGGCATCTTCGATTGTGAGCATCAAATCATACAAAGAGACCCCTGGATTTCGTTCTTTCACTTTAAATGTACATTCATTGTGCCGGATTTCATGAAATTCAATGTTTTGAAACACAAACATCGTGTTAAACATAGACTGTCCGGTTGTTTCCCGCTGCACATTTAATTTCTCCACAAGCCGGTCGAATGGATAGTCTTGGTTTTCGAAAGCGTCAAGCGTCTGCCGCTTTACTTCTTCCAGATAATCCGTAAACGTTCTATTGGCGTGCGGCTTCGTCCGGATTCCAATGGTTTGTATGAAAATACCGATGATCTTTTCGATATCCGGATGATTTCTTCCTGAAGCAGGCGTGCCAACGACAATGTCTTCTTGTCCCGTATATTTATGAAGCAGCACATTATAGGCGGCCAGAAGCACCGTATAGAGAGTGGTTTCCGCCTTTTGCGCCAAATCTTGAAGCGAACGGATGACATCCGGCTGTAAGGAGCATGTCACACGCTGTCCCTCAGAAGACCGTTCTGCCGCTTTTGAACCGTCTGTCGGCAGGTTAAGGATGGGAATTTCGTCTTGAAATTGTTCCAGCCAATATGTCTCCTGCCGCTTCATAGCATCCTCATTCAGCCGTTGGTTTTGCCATTCTGCGAAATCTTTATATTCAAATTCAATGTCCGGTAATGGTTTCTGATGATATAAAGCCAGCAATTCATTTGTAAGGATGTTGACGGAATAACCGTCCGAAATGATATGATGCATATCGATGAGCAGTTCGGCCTGCTCGTTTTCAATCTTGATCAGCTCTGCACGAACTAACGGAGCTTGGTCCAGGCGGAACGGTTTTACAAACCGGTCTGAATAGGCATCAAATTCGTCCCGGCTCATTGTCCGGACATGAACGTTAAAATCAACTTCGTTTTCAAGTTTCTGAACGATATCGCCATCTATAATGTCGAAATACGTGCGAAACGCTTCGTGCCGCTGCATCACTTGTTGAAGAGATGAGATCAGGGCTTGCTCATCGTACTTCCCTGTTATTGATATTTGGCCGAACATATTTTGCGCCAGCTGATCCGGTTCCAGTTGGTGCAGGAAATATACTCTTTGCTGTGCCGGCGATGTCGGGTAATACGCTTTTTTCTCGGCAGCCTTCATCGGGAGGTGCACGACTTTTGTTTCGTTCTGAATGAAATGTGCTAATTCCTTAACAGTCTGGTGATTGAAAAATTGTCCGATGGAAACATTTTGATGAAATGTCTTCTGAACTTTGGAAAGCATAAGCGTCGCCTGGAGTGAGTTTCCTCCCAGAGCCAGGAAGCGATCTGATCTGCCGACCCGTTCAAGGCCGAAAAGTTCCTCCCAAATCCGCGCCAGCTGCCGCTCCGTTTCATTTACCGGCGCCTCGTAGGCTTCAGTGAAATTTGCTGTATTGCTTCCTATTGAAGAGACCCGCTTCTGGTGTTCGGCATAAAGTGCTTGTAAATCATGCTGTTCTTCATCGGAAAACAGCATCATGGCGTCAAGAGGGATTGAATCTCCCTCAACCATTTTTTGCAGCAATTTTGTAAAACCCGCTCCCCACTTTTTCATGATTTCCGGACTGATGACGTTCGTATTAAAGTCGAAATCAAGAACATATTCTTGATGCGCGTCTGTTATGTTAAGAAATAAATCATACAGGGTGCATTTTACCGGGTATGCAACGGGCTCCGCTTCCGCCTTTCCGAAATGCAGCTTTCGAAAAGGCCTGTCTAAATTAAAGATAATACGCATATCCGGCACTTGATCGTGCGGAAGCTCTCTGGCCACCAGTGTCATCGGGACGGCTTGGTGCCGCATTGCAAGATTCACGCTTTCTTTCATACTGCCAAGATAACCGGTTAAAGTGCTTTCTGAAGTAGACGTGTTCTTCACCGGAATCATATTGACGCAATTTCCAATCAGATCATGCTGTTTCATATGCGATTGACCTGCAGCGGGGACCCCGATCACAAGGCCTGACTGTTTGGTAAGCCGGTGCAGAAAAAGATGAAATGCACCCAGCATCGTCACAAATACGCTATTTTTCATCTGAATGCTTAATGACCTTAAAGCCTCGCTCAATGGCCGTCCAAGCCTGACGGTACACCGGTCTCCCTCATACCCCTTCGGATAACAGACAGAAGCTGCGCTCGGCAGAATTGGCTGCTGTATCGGTTCAGAGAAATGACGCCGCCAATAACGGACCCCTTCTTCATAATGGCCGCTGTCAATCTGTGCCTGCTGCCAGTCTAAGTATTGGCGAAACGAAACATCTGCCTCTTTCGGTGAAATTGGTTTTCCTTGTACAATTGCCGCGTAGTTGCTCTCCAGTTCTTGAACAAAAACGGCGATTGACCATCCATCGGCAATGATATGATGGAACGTGAGCACAATCAGATGTTCATTGTGAGCCGCAGTAAGCACATGGATTCTAAACAAAGGCTTTTGTTCATGGAAATGCAACGGCCGCTTGGCATCTTCTGTCAGCCATTTTTGAATTTCCGACTCCCGATGTTCATGCGGGTGACCGGTAAAATCAATGACTGGTATTTCTATATTCATCCGTTCCTGCACTTGCTGTACCTCGTCATCGGGATGAATCACCGTACGTAAAGCTTCATGACGGTCAACGATATGCCGGACGGCTTGTTTTAATGGCGTATGCTGCAGTTCGCCCTCCACTTTCAGCATAATGGACTGGTTTAAAGCGGCGGAAGCTTCATTCCCGTAATGGGATGCCATAACCAACTGCTTTTGTTCAGGTGAAAGCTCGCGCGTCCCGGACTTTTTACGGCCTCCGCCATCAGGGGAATCCGGGCCTTCCGGAATAAATCCGCCTCGGCGAAGATCCTCCACCGTGTCTTTCACCGCTTGAATAATATTTTCGATATCATCTGCGGTATGCGCGACGGACAAGAAGCAGTTGCGTCCTTCCCACACATAGACACCTTTATAGTTGAGATGGTAAAAGAACAAGTCATTATCAAGCGATGAGACAAACCGGAATAAAGAACCGAATCGAACCATGCGGATAGGCACTTGCGCTAGTTCGAAGCAGCGATTCAGCTCATCGACCAAGTAGGCTGTTTTTTGATTCAGCTGCTCATACAGATGTTCTCCCTCGGTTTGTAAATGACGAAGGACGGCTAATGACATTCTCATGGTAAGCGGATGAGTATTGAAGGTGCCGGCCACAAACGTGCGTTTCGCCTCGTCTTGCGGGTAGGAATCGTCCCCATACTGCCAGGTACCCCCGTCGATCGCATTCATGAACTCAGCTTTTCCGGCAACTACCCCTAACGGCTGTCCGCCGCCGATGATTTTTCCGTAGGTCACTAAATCAGCCTGAATGCCGAACCATTCCTGTGCGCCGCCGAGACCGATCCGAAATCCGGTAATAATTTCATCCATAATCAGAGCTGTTCCGGATTGCTGCGTGATCGCCCGCAATTCTTTCAAAAATGCCCGCGGCTGCAAATCCGGTCTGCGGCTTTGTACCGGTTCCACCAGTACGGCTGCCAATTCATCACCAAGACTGCGGATCACGTCCAGCGAATCGGGATTGTTGTAATGTAAAATAATCAAATCATCCATAAAGCTCTGCAGTATGCCCGGAGCCAGCGGATTCGCAGACGCAGCTCCGCCTTTTGTGCCGGCAACCCCTAATACGCCGTCAAACGTGCCGTGATAAGATCCCGAGAACGCCACGACTTTCTTTCTTCCTGTTGCTGCCCGCGCCAAACGCAGGGCAACCATGACGGCCTCTGTTCCGGAATTATAGAAAGCGACCCTTTCCACCCCGGTACATGTGCGGATCCGGTCGGCAACTTCACCGGCGACATCTGACATCGGGCCGAGCGGAGGCAATGATGAACGGGTTGAATCATCGATAACCTGTGTAATAAAGGAAGGATGATGCCCGAAAAGGTTAACTCCGAACCCCATGGTGATATCGATATATTCATTTCCGTCAATATCCCACATTTTAGAACCGTCAGATCGTTCGGCGATAATCGGGTATACGATTTCCTTCCAATACGAACGGAAGCTGGACAAGTTGCGGTTGTTTGCATGAGCAAATCGGGTGTTGTCTGTATATTGTTTGGAACCTTTCGTTTTATCTGCGTACTTCTTGATGAAATCTTCTAAGTATTGTTTTTGCCGTGCGGTATAGTGTCCCTGATCATGCAGGTTCTGAGGCTGGAAAGGAACATAGGGTTTCGCTTCTTGAGCCGCTTTCTTTTCTGCAGTGACGGCCGGAGGCCCCTGCTTGACAGAAGGAATTGATTTCTCTTGCGCTTTAGCGTATTCTTTCTCATCGGAATGATGTCCGCTGTTTCTCAACAAATTAAAGCTATTTAATTGAGCTTGCAAGGTATCCTGAATTAATTGATTCTGAGAAGCGATTATTTTTTCGAGCATATGCTCTTGATGACCTTCTCTGCGATCCGATTCAGACTGTGCTTCTGAAATGACCTGTATTTCCTGCGCCGGAACATTCTCTTGAGGCGGAGCGGATGCAAAGGACGATGGAACGGTCTCAGCCAAGTAATCTATGACACTTTGAAGGTTGTTCATCGTATCAAAAAAACGATCCATCGGGATGTCTGCCCCAAATTCGTCCGCGATGGCTTTTTTGACCTGTGACAGCATGATGGAATCCATCCCGAGCCCGATAAAATGAGCATTCAGATCGAGTTCCTCCGCTCTGATCCCCGAAGCATTGCTGATTACAGTTTTCAAGAAGGATTCAATGTGCGCCTTCGATTGATTGATATTCAATGCCGCTTCTCCTCTCTTTTCGTCCTCGTTTAAGCGCAATTGGTCAGCTTCAGCCCAGCATCGGCTCCGTTCAAACGGATACAGGGGCAATGGCGTCTTTTGTACAGTTTCACCGGAATAAAGCGCGCGCCAATCGATAACGGCTCCTTGCACAAATAATTCGGCGGCGCGATGCAGCCATGTGATCCGTTCATCTTGCGTACGTAAACGCTGCTTAATCAGTGCGGCTGCTTGTTTATTCAGCTCTTCTTTATGAGCGGGCAGCATTTCCTTCATATTCTTGTAGCCGATGTATACACCGGGAAGGTTTCTGTCTCCCTGAATCAGGCGGGTCAGCTTATCCGATAGTTCTTGTTTACCGGATACAATCATGGCAATGCCATGATCCAAATGAGCCCTGCCCGTACTGGCTGTATAGCAAATGGACTTTAATGAAGCTTGGCTGTCATCCGATACATATTGCCGGTACTGCTGTGCGAGTTCATAGAGTGATTTTTCAGTATGAGCGGATAAAACAAATAGGTGCGGCCCATGTTCATCCTCGGGCGCATACTTACTTTGAGAAATATATTCTTCCAATACCACATGAGCGTTCGTCCCGCTAAAGCCAAATGAGCTGACTCCGCCTCGCAGCGGCTCTTCACCGGATGTGAACGCTGCAGCTTCCTGGTTTACGTAAAATGGTGAAGAGTGAAAATGAATGAGCGGATTAGGTTCATTAAAGTGCACTAACGGCGGATTTTTCTTGTGATTCAGCATGAGGACAGATTTGATCAGCCCGACGATGCCTGCCGCTTCAAACAAATGACCGATGTTCGATTTAACAGAACCAATCGCACAAAATTGTTTTTTTGCCGTATACTTTTCAAACGCTTTACAAAGCCCGTTAAATTCAACCGGATCGCCGAGCTTCGTTCCGGTGCCATGCGCTTCGATGAAAGACAGTGTTTCAGGGGCAATGCCCGCGTCTTTCCAAGCCGTCTCAATGACCTCAGTCTGAGCTGCCGGATTCGGTGCTGTAATCCCGGCGGTTGTTCCGTCTTGATTCAGCGCGCTTCCCTTGATTACGCCGTAAATATGGTCTCCGTCGCGAACAGCATCCTGCAGAGGTTTTAGCAGGACTGCGGCCGCGCCTTCACCTGTGCCAGTACCGTCTGAATCTTTGCTGAACGTTTTCGTGTACCCGTCCGAAGATTCCATATCAAGTCCGATACAGATCGGCAAGAGCGATGTCCGGATACCGCCGGCAAGAGCCATTTCACAATCGCCGGATATTAAAGATTTACATGCCATATGAACCGCGGCAAGCGATGAGGAGCATGCCGTATCCACTGTGACCGCCGGCCCTTTTAAATTTAGGAAATAAGCGATTCGGCTGGCTAACACGGAAGGGAGATTGCCCACGATATATTGATGAAGCTCCTCCGGATAATTCGCAGAAAGGAGACGTTCATAATCGTAGCCCACCTTCGAGTACCCTGCATATACCCCGACACGGCTCCCGTTCATGCTGCCGCCGGCATAGCCCGCATCTTCAATCGCATGCCATACAGACTGCAAAAACAGTCTTTGGTTAGGGTCCATAAACTGAGCCGTTTTAGGAGCTAAACCGAAAAACGAGTAATCAAAGCGGTCGATTTCATCTAAATAGCCGCCCTTCACAAACTGATTCTCATTGATTTCGCTTTGGATGGACTTTAAATAATCCGCCGCATCTTTCAGCCGGGATGCAGGGTATTCTCGAATGCTGTGCTCACCTTTTTCAAGCAGATTCCAAAAATCACTTTTCGTTGATGCTCCTGGGACATTGAGCGACATCCCGATAATGGCGATATCTTTCGGCGTCACATGGCTTGGTTTCGCTGCCGCGTCCTGCTTGATTTCAGCCCGTCTTTCAGACAGATATGCCGCTAAATCAGTGATAGAAGGATACGTAAAGAGATCTGAAACAGCAAGCTCGCGTCCGAATTTCTGTTCTATGCGCTCGGCAATCTGCGATAACTGTAATGAATTTGCTCCCATATCAAAATAACTGTCAGCGAGGTGAACCTTTTTCCCATTGAGCACATCGGAAAAGATAGACAGTAATTCCGTTTCAATTTCATGAATGGGAGTCTGTCCGGATGTTTCCGGGCTGCTCTCCAAACATTCATTGATAGCGGCAGACTCTGTTGCAAAATTCCCTGCCTCATACTGTCTGGCAAGTTCGTAGCGTTTAACCTTTCCGCTGGTTGTTTTAGGGAGTTTTCGGATCGGAAGGACTTCTTTTATGCTCCAGCCGCCCCGCTTGAGCAAATGCTTTTTTATCTCTTTGACAAGCGGTGCGAATTTTTCAGGTGATTTTTTGTAAACAACAAAGAGCACGATTTCTCCGCTTTGTGTCTTTTGATCATATACACCGCAGGCGGCAACTCTTCCTAAGTCAACCTCTTCCATTTCAATCGCGACCCGTTCAATATCGTGCGGGTAGATATTTTTTCCGTTCACGAAAATAATGTCCTTTTCTCTTCCGGTTACGACTAAGTTACCACTTTCACTAATGAATCCGAGGTCTCCCGTTTTTACCCAGCCGTCAGAAGTCAGCGCTTTTTCCGTACTCTCGGGGTTGTTATAATACCCTTGAGTCACATTGTCTCCTTTGATCTGGATATGGCCGATGATTCCGTCTTCTACTCTTTCATTTACTTCATCGGAGATCCGAAGCTGACAATAGTCAATAGGTTGTCCCACTTCGACGAATGAAGCGCAATTTTGATCCTCTTTGCTTACTTTTACAGCTCTTTCACCAAGATTTAAATAGTCACGATGCAAATAAACGGGAACGAATTCTTTACCTAATTTAGAGAATGCTGCGCCGACCGACGCTTCCGCTAAACCGTAAACATTCAAAATGGCGGATCTTTTCAGATTGAATACTGCGCATCTTTTCAAAAATTCGTCACAGAGCTCCGGCAATATCGGTTCTGCACCGTTTGCGATGACCTTGATGTGGGATAAATCCCAGTCTGGTTCGTTTTTCAGAAATTTAAGGAAGTAGTTGTACCCGAAATTTGGAGAGGATAGAATACTGGCTTTATGTTCATGAGCTTTTTTCATCCAAAGAATAGGTCTGCGAATAAATAATTCTGTAGGCATTAGATTTTGATTGATTCCGGTTATGAAGGGAACAAGGTGGCAGGCGATGAGCCCCATATCATGCGTTAAAGGCATCCATGATAAGAAAGAGTCTTTCGAATGAACGGCTAGGGCATTCCCAATGGCGCACGTGTTATGTATTAAGTTGTGATGCGTTAACATGACTCCTTTTGGATCTCCTGTCGATCCTGAAGAAAATTGGATAAAGGCGAGTTCATCCGCATCAGGTTCATAAAACGAAGCGGGGTAATCGTAGGTTTGATCTTGAATGATGTCAGATTTTTCGTTTAATTGATGATGGAAATCCTGTAAATCGTGTTCTGCAGCATATTTCTTTATTTTGTCCAATACTTTTTCAGAGGCAATCAGAAACGGGTGATTTAATATGTTCCAAATGCGCCAGACCTTCAGCTTATGGTCATCATCTTCTCCGATACTGACCGGCACCGGGATCATTCCTCCTAATATACAAGCCCAAAAAGCAACGACAAATGATTTGTTTTCTTGGATTTGAAATACGATTTCCTGCTTCGGCTGAATGCCGATATGCTGTAAATAGCCAAGATACCCTTGCGCCTCTTCAAACAATTGGCGATAAGAGACAACCGTCTCGTTTTTATCGGATTCGATAAAACGGATCCCGCGGTCAGAGATATTGCTTCTTTCCCGAATGACATCTACTAAGGTTTGGAATTGACTGGTATACATAGGTCCCCTCCTGGGCGCTTTATTTTAAAATCCGCAATTCTTCCCAATCCGGAAGCTGTTTAGCCTCGCAAATTAATTTGCATAAATGGATCGAATGTTCGAGCTCTTGTTCTGAGAGCTCATTTTCATGTCTTTCCATTCTCTCTTTCAGCTCTTGGATTTGCGTAAATAATGCCGTCGTCATATTGGAATAAGCCGCTGAATCCTTGTTGTAATTTCGCGCAATGACGGATTGAATCATCAATTTATTCAGTTGTTTTTTGCGTAAACGGACAATATGTTTCTTTCTTTCTGCTGAATTGGAAAGCAAGTGAACATCAGATGTCTGTCCTAAGGGATAAGGTACAATGTGATTCGTTGTTTTTCTCAGCAGACCGGCTAAGACATTGTTCGGACCCATTTCGATGACTTCCGTCACTCCGTGTAAAAGCAAGTAATGCATCGATTCCGTCCATCTTACCGGCATCGTCATGTGCTGCTCGAGATGTTCGCTGATCGAATTTCCGCTGCTGTAAGGGCGTGCAGTGACATTTGAAATGATCGGCCATGCGGCATCCCGGAAGGAATACCGGTGTAATACAGTCTGGAATTGTTCAGATGCTGATCGTATCAGCGAACTGTGAAAAGGCGCACTGACATTCAAATAAGTGTATGCCGCTCCCTTTTCCTCCGCCATCTTGATGACACGTTCCACAGCTTGCCGGTGTCCGGAAATCACATGTTGCTGTTCTGAATTCATGCAGGCTACTCCTGCCGGAAAGTCTTCCGTCGACACTTTCGAACATATTTCCTGCAACGTTTGAAGAGAGAGGTGAGTCACGGCGGCCATCGTCCCCTGCTGCTGAGAATCCGCATTCTGCATAAGAATTCCCCGCTGCCTTACAAGTGTAACGGCATCCTGAAAAGAAAGGGCGCCGGCACAGACAAGCGCTGAATATTCGCCTAAGCTATGACCTGCCAGGAAGCGGGGCTTCACCCCTATTTCCTGCATATACACTTGAAAAGCAATAACACTGACCGTTAAAATAGCGGGCTGCGCGTTCATTGTCTTTGTCAATTCATTCATATCTCCGTTAAAACACAGTTTTTTTACATCCAAGGAGATCGCATCGCTCGCTTCTTCAAACAATCTCTTTGCGAGCACAAAATCATTCCAAAATTGTTTGCCCATTCCTACAAATTGAGACCCTTGTCCAGGAAATAAAAAGGCAAGATTGTTCATGAGATTCCTCCGATCATATTGAACAGAAATACAATATCCTACAAATTATCCCTTTATCTAACATCCTAGCATGATTATAACAAATGTGTATAGAATACTTTCGGAGGAGTTATTGTTCGATTTTACAAACGAATTAGATATATTTATTCATAAAATAAAACATGAGGGTTTCACCGAAAATCAGTCTTAAAGAGAGATGATGAAAAGCCGGAGTGGAGCCTGTTACCGGCTCTTCTTCACTTAGGACGAGCTCTTCATGTTTCATATGTTTTAGGGCTATTGGCATTATTGTGTCAGAAATTACATATTTTCTGTTTATTGTAAAAATTCATTTGTATATCTGTGAAGGATTGTAAACTGATGGCGTTTGATTATAAATGCGGTGCAAGAGATGGATCTGGTGAGGAAAATCTGCAAGGACAAAATACGCCGCAGAACAAGTAAATGACCCAGCCCGGATACCGATTGACGCAGTGAATCGGCCTATTGAGTGAACAAGGTTTTCAGGCATAAAAAAACAGCCGTTCAGAGCGGCTGTTTTTTAAATAGTACAAGAACTATTGAGCGGTATACCCGCCGTCCATGACTACGGCCTGACCTGTGACCCCTTTTGCTTTGTCGCTGGCCAAAAATACGGCGTAATCAGCGATTTCTTTCACTGACAGCAGCCGTTTTTGGGGAACGAGCGGAAAGATGACGTCCTCAAGCACCCGCTCGTACGGTACATTCCTTGTTGCGGAAATGTCCTTTAATTGATTGCGGACAAGCTGAGTGTCCACATATCCCGGACAAAGCGCATTGACGGTAATGCCGTCAGCCGCGCCTTCAAGTGCACCGACTTTCGTTAAACCGATGACGCCGTGCTTGGCGCTGTTATATGCCGCTTTCCCGTGAAAACCGATCAGCCCGTTGACAGACGCCATATTAATGATTCGTCCGAATTGATGTTTTTTCATAATGGGGAATGCATGCTTCATTGCGATAAATGGCGCAGTCAGCATGACACGAATGAGCCGTTCAAACTGTTCGGTGGGAAATTCCTCGATGGGCGCGACATGCTGAATGCCCGCATTATTCACAAGGATATCGAGACGTCCGAATTGTTTCTCGACCGTCTGCAGCATGTCGGCCACTTGCTTTTCATTTGTTACATCGCATGTGATGCTGACTGCCTCACAGCCTTCATCTTTAAGTCCTGCCGCCGCTTCTTTCCCCGCTTGTTCGTTTACATCAGAGATGATGACGGCTGCTCCTTCACGGGCGAATTCTCTTGCAATTTCAAGCCCGATTCCTCCGGCTGCTCCTGTTACAACGGCTGTTTTTTCAATAAGCAATGAATCCATGGCGGCACCTCCTCATTTTGGTCTGACCCCGTTTTTTAACGACTGGCTGACAGTAAAATGACCTTCTGTTTTCTCAAAGACCTCCTCCATTGTTACACCTTCCTGCAGTTCGGTGAGCGTCATACGGCCATCATGAAAATCGAATACAGCCAAATCTGTGATCAGCCGATCGACCACCTGCCTGCCGGTTAAAGGCAGCGTACATTCCGTTCTCACTTTAGATTCCCCATATTTATTAACATGCTCCATAATGACAATAATCCGTTTTGCTCCGTGCACCAGGTCCATGGCGCCGCCCATTCCTTTGATCATTTTTCCGGGGATCATCCAGTTCGCCAAATCTCCCCGTTCGGACACTTCCATCCCGCCGAGAATCGCTACATCAATGTGGCCGCCGCGAATCATGGCAAAGGATTCGGCACTGTCAAAATACGAGGCTCCCTTTACCTCGGTAATGGTTTCTTTTCCCGCATTGATCAGATCGGGGTCCTCCGTTCCTTCCGCCGGATAAGGCCCGATCCCGAGCAAGCCGTTTTCAGACTGAAGCAGGACGTTATAATCATTCGGTATCTCATTGGCTACAAGCGTCGGCATCCCTATCCCCAAGTTCACATTCATTCCGTCCTTTATTTCCTTTACAGCCCGTTTGATCATTCGTTTTCTGCTATCTCTCATTCTGTCAGCCTCCTTTATCATGCTTGCCGGACGGTGCGGCGTTCAATCCGTTTTTCATGAATCCCGCCAAGCAGCACGTGCTGCACAAAAATACCCGGCGTATGAATTTGATCGGGATCAAGCTCTCCGGCATCGACGATTTCTTCAGCCTCTGCAATCGTCACTTTGCCTGCCATTGCAGCGAGCGGATTGAAATTTCTCGCCGTCTTTCTGAACATCAGGTTGCCCAGAGGATCGGCTTTCCAGGCCTTTACGATGGCGGCGTTCCCTGTAATCCCTTTCTCCAGAAGATAGGTGCGCCCGTCAAATGTCTTATGTTCTTTTCCCTCGGCTACTGATGTTCCGACGCCCGCAGGTGTATAAAACGCCGGAATGCCCGCCCCTCCCGCGCGAATTCTTTCTGCGAGCGTTCCTTGGGGCACCAATTCGACTTCCAGCTCTCCGCTTAAAAACTGCCGTTCAAAGGTTTTGTTTTCTCCGACATAGGATGCGACCATTTTTTTGATCTGCCGGTTTGCAAGCAAGAGGCCTAACCCCCAATCATCAACACCGCAGTTATTACTGACAACGGTCAAGTTTTTCACGCCGCTGTCCCTGATCGCGAGAATTAATTGTTCCGGAATGCCGCACAGGCCGAAGCCTCCTGCGATGAGGGTGTCTCCGTCCTTGATCAGTGCAGCAGCATCTTTATAAGAGTCCATCACTTTTCCTTTTCCCATATTCGTTTCCCCTTTCTGTTTTGGCTACACAAGGCCCGTCAGACTGTAAATGGCGATGATGACAAACACAGCGGCTGTTTTAATGACGGTAATGGCAAAGATATCCTTGTAGGATTGGCGGTGGGTCAACCCGGTGACCGCGAGCAGTGTAATGACGGCGCCATTATGCGGAAGAGTGTCCATCCCGCCGGAGGCCATCGAAATCACCCGGTGCATGACCTCCGGTGGGATGTGGAATGTATTGATTGCTTCTGTATACGCTGCTGACATCGTGCTTAAAGCGATGCCCATTCCTCCTGATGCCGATCCTGTAATCCCGGCAAGCGCAGTGGTCGTCACCGCTCCGTTGACGAGCGGATCAGTAAACGTCTGCGATATGCCGCTGCTGACCATTTTAAAGCCGGGAAGCGCCGCAATGATGCCGCCAAATCCGTATTCGGCTCCTGTATTCATCGACGCCAGCAAGGCACCCCCGATGCCCTCATTCAGTCCTTCTTTCAAATTAAAGAGCACTTTTTTCCAATCGAACAAAATCGTTGTCATGATTCCGATGAACAGTGCGAGTTCTACTGACCAGATCGCAGTGACGGAGGAAAGGTCAATCTTCCCGAACGCTTCTAAACCGAGCTGCGCAAAATCAAATCCGTCAGGGTACCAATGCGGGAGCCACATCGTGAAGCATTTGTTCATGACTCCCACAAGGATAAGCGGAACAAAGGCGAGCACTTGCCGCGCGGGGCTGGGTTCTGCCTCCTGCGGTAAAACAGGCGTATGTTTTTCATTAGCCAGACCTGAGGGTTCCTCTGCAGCGGAAACTTCAGATTGAAATCCAGCATAGCCTTCTCCGGCATTGGCCGCTTTTTTGCGCCGGGATTCTAAATAAATCATTCCGGCCGTAAGCACAAATGCTGCACCAATCAGTCCGAGCCAGGGAGCGGCATAAATGTTTGTTTTAAAAAAAGCTGTCGGAATGACATTTTGAATTTGCGGTGTGCCGGGAAGCGCATCCATTGTAAAAGTAAACGCGCCCAATGCAATCGTACCGGGTATCAGACGCTTGGGAATATCAGCTTTAATAAATAGGTTTTTAGCAAACGGATAAATGGCAAACACCGCTACGAAGAGACTGACGCCGCTGTACGTTAAAATCGCACCCATTAAGACGATGGCGAGAATGGCTCTTTTTGCTCCCACAAGCCTGACGATTGTTTTTGCAATCGACTCGGCGAGCCCGGATATTTCAACAACCTTGCCAAAAACGGCCCCTAAAAGAAATACGGGAAAATACAGCTTAATAAATCCTACCATCTTCTCCATAAATATATTCGAGAAGAAAGGAAGTACGAAGCTTGGATCTGTAAGAAGCACGGCAAACAGCGCACAAATCGGGGCGAATAAAATAACTGAAAAGCCCCGGTAAGCCGCAAACATCAGCGTGCCTAATGCCAATAAAATAATAACAATGTCCACAAATCCCCCTCTTTTCTGCTCAAAATTAGTAAGCGCTTACAAAAATCGAGAAAATAAAGCAAAAAACATGCCGATTTTGTACAGTTTCTGAGGCTGAAAAAATGTGCATCATGGTGAATTTTCCGTTTTGGCGAGAGAAAAGGAGACCCTTGCTGCATGATATTGATTGGCTGAGCAGTGAGTTTTTTAGGGACAGTGAGATGGATCAGAAAGGATTTTTGCTTTATAAATATGTATTCTTTTTTCTTTCATTTATTTCCTGCAAGAGGAACCGATAAAATCCGGCCCTCCTGCATGGTCATTCAGCCAAGGACAACCGGAAGCTCTTTGAGCGACCTAAAACCAATGAGCTTCCGGTATTCAAGGCGGTGTGCGGCCAGCCGAAGCTTAGGCATCCGCTCAAACAGTGTGAGAATTGCAATTTGTGCTTCGATGCGCGCTAATGAGGAGCCTATGCAAAAATGGGCGTTCTTTCCGAATGCAAGATGCAGATTCGGTTTTCTTCGGATATCCATTTTATGAGGCTGATCGAATATGCTTGGATCGCGATTGGCCGCTCCTAAAAGGATATATACCTGCTCTCCTTTTTTTATGGTCTTCCCATTTATTTCACAGTCTTCTGAAGCGGTGCGTGCCGTCAGCTGCGCGGGGCTGTCGTAGCGCAGACATTCCTCGACAGCAGTTTCAATAAGCGAGGGGTTTTCTCTCAGTGCGCTAAGCTGTTCAGGGTGTTTCAACAAAGTAAACACACCGTTGCTCATGAGGTTTACCGTCGTCTCGTGTCCGGCTATGACAAGTAAGATACATGTCGCGAGTACTTCGTCTTTTGAAAGCTGTTTCCCCATAATAAACCTGCTGATTAAGTCTTCCTGAGGATGTGCTTTCCGCTCGTGAATCAAATCTCTGAAATATGCAGTCAGCCTGCCTGCGGTGTCGCTTGCTCTGACTAACGTCTTTCTTGACCGGGTAAGATCAATGGCCTGAATGACGTCTGCCGTCCATTGTCTGAATTGATATCTCTCCTCTTTCGGCACTCCGAGTATCTCCGCAATGATGAGGCTTGCCAATGGAAAGGCAAACTCTGAAACAAGGTCTGCGGTTTTTTTGTTTTGGATTTGATCCAACAAGTCATGAACCGTTTCTTTTATACAGGGGCGAAGTGATTCCGCCGTCTTTGCGGTAAATTCTTTACCTATATGCATCCGCATCCGCTTATGGTCTGATTGATTTTTAAATAACAGCATATCGTGCTGGATATGCGATAGATTTTGATATTTCGTTGAAGCTTCCGGAAGAGGAATGCGGTTTTTAAATCGGGTGTCTTTCAAAATCGCTGCCGCTTCTTTATACCCGGTGACATACCAGCCCGGATGTTTTAATATGGTTCCTTTATAAACAGGATCAATGGCACGCAGTTTTTCATAAAACGGGTAAGGGTCATTCCAAAAATCCGAATCCGCATGGAGGGACGGATGTGCAGTCGATAGGCCCGCCGTCATCTTATACCTCCGTATTGCAGGCGGATTGCAGGCCGGCTTTCATTTCTTCAACGGATTCGACTTCAAACCCTAAATCATGGAGCATTTGATGATCCTCTGTTTCATGCTGCCCTGCAGTCGTTAAGTAATCTCCGACGAAAATCGAATTTGCGGCGTAAAGTCCCAGCGGCTGCAGCGAACGAAGGTTGACTTCCCGGCCTCCTGAGATACGGATTTCTTTTGACGGATTGATAAAACGGAATAAGGCGAGCACTTTTAGGCAATACACCGGATGTAATTCGCTTACCCCTTCTAACGGAGTTCCGTCAATCGCATGCAGAAAATTAACCGGGATGCTGTCGGCGTCAAGCGCTTTTAAGCTGTTCGCCATATCAATGACGTCCTGTTTCGTTTCTTTCATGCCGACGATGACACCCGAACAAGGCGACATCCCCGATTGTTTCGCCGTTTCCACTGTATTGACCCTGTCGTCATACGTGTGGGAGGTCGTAATGTTTGAGTGATTCCTTTGTGATGTATTGATGTTATGATTGTACCGGTCTACTCCTGCCTGTTTCAGGCGCTCTGCCTGTTCCGGCTTCAGCAGACCGAGGCATGCGCAGATTTTTAAACCGTACGTTTCTTTAATTTCTTTGACAGCATCAACAACTTGATCTACTTCTCTGTTCGACGGTCCCCGCCCGCTGGCGACGATGCAGTATGTCCCTATATTCAGGTCGTGGGCGCGTTTTGCCCCCTTAAGCAATATATGCTTATCCACCATCCGATAAGACTCGATCGGCGCTTTTGATATTGAAGATTGTGAACAGTACCCGCAATTTTCCGGACACAGGCCTGATTTTGCATTCATAATCATATTCAGCTTTACTTTTTTTCCGTAAAATCGTTTTCTGATATGAAAAGCGGCATGCATCAGCAATAAAAGATCCTCATCAGGACAATTTAAAATGGCCAGCGCTTCTTGATTCGTTACTTCCGCCCCGTCCAGCACTCTCTCTGCAAGATCCATCCATTGATTCATGTTTATCTCCCCATTTGTGTCAGATTCATGAAAGAGGAAACATCTATATGTTTCTCAATCATGTGTTGAATGTTTTCCGGTGAAACGTGATCCAGCTTCGGTGTGATTCCCAAAATCGGAACTTTGCATAATGTTTCAATCATGCTCGGGTTTGTCTTCTCGTCCAGCCCCGGCCTGTTCCTTACGCCGTTGATCATAATGCCGAGAACCTCTATTCCCATGTTTTTCGCATATTCAACGGTTAAATATGTGTGGTTGATGGTTCCGAGATCAGGCCTGGCGACAATCACTGCCGGTAATTCCAAGGCTTTTATCAGATCACTGACTAAGTAATTTTCACCAAGCGGAACGGAAATGCCGCCTGCCCCCTCGACGATGAAACACTCATGACGATTTTTGATCTTACTCCAGTGGGCCATGACTTCATCCATGCTCACGGATTCCCCCTCAAGCAAGGCGGCCGTGTACGGCGCAAGCGGCTCTTTCCATTCAAATGGCGTGATTTCTTCATGAGACAGTGCGGTTTGTGACATGTTTTTCAACAGCGAGGTGTCACTTTCCGGATGAGTCCGCGGCACGCCGCTTAAAAACGGCTTAAACACTCCGATATCCGCCTGTTTCTGCCTGAATGCCGCGGCAAGTCCGCAAGAAACGATGGTTTTTCCGACGCCGGTATCGGTTCCTGTGACAAAAAAACTTCTCATTTGTTTATATTCAGCTCTTTTCTAATGGAATCAAATGCTTCTGTCAGCTCGTCTATGTCCTGTAAGCTGCGATCCGCCGTAACGGTCAGCCTGATTCTGCTTTCGCCTTCCGGAACGGCGGGCGGGCGGATGGCCGGGGCGCAGATTCCCTTTTTCTCCAGCAGCGCAGCGGCTGAAACCGCTGTTTTTGCATCACCGATGATAACGGGGATAATCGGTGTATCCCCGCCTCTTACGATAAAGCCCATATCGGCCAGACGCGTTTTTATCTTTTTGACAGACGACTGCAGCTCACGGCGCGTATCGTGCATATCTGATATGAGGTCAAATGCCGTATGCGAAGCCGCACAAATTGACGGCGGGAGGGCCGTCTGAAAAATAAACGTCCTCGCCTGATTCAGCAAAAAATCAATGAAAATGTTTGATCCCGCGGCAAAACCGCCTTCCGTTCCGACTGCTTTGCTTAATGTGCCGATGACAACATCAGGACAAACACCGAAATAGTCACTGGTTCCCCCGCCGTTTTCCCCGAGTACACCGGTTGCATGCGCGTCATCTGCTATCACAAATGCCTGGTACTGCTTTGCAAGCGCCATTATTCGGTCAAGAGGCGCGATGGTGCCGTCCATGCTGAAAACGCCGTCTGTGACGATAAAGCGGCGGTTCCGAGTCTGGACGGAGGCAAGTTTTTTCTCAAGATCAGCCATATCAATATGGCGGTACACGATGGTTTCCGCTTTTGATAAACGGCAGCCGTCAACAATGCTCGCATGGTTCAGTTGATCGCTTAAAATGACATCGCCTTTTTGAGGCAGTGAGGCAAGCACGCCGATATTCGCCAAGTAACCGCTTGAAAATAATAAAGCCGCTTCCGTCTGTTTAAAGTCCGCGATTGTTTGTTCAAGTTTTTCGTGCCACACAGTATTTCCTGTCGTTAACCGTGAGCCGCCGCTTCCCGCTCCGAACCGGCTCAGCGCTGTTTGCGCGGCTGTGATCAGCCGTTCATCTTTTGACAGGCCTAAATAGTCATTGGACGCCCAGGTCTGCCGCTTTTGCCCCTTGGTTTTAAGAGCGGTTTCCTGTGTTCGCAGCGTCCGATACAGCCCGTCTCTTTTCACTGCATCGAGCCTTCCGAGGAGCCATCCGTCAAAATCCACGGCCGGTCACCTCGGCTATCGCTTCTTTCATAATGGAGATCATGGCTTGTAACTGGTCGGTTGTGCTGGCGAGCGGCGGAAGAAAGGCGATGACGTCACCGAGCGGCCGTGTCAGCATACCCAGCTCTCTCATTTTCAAGGACACCTTGTACCCCATCCGCTTTTCAGGCGGATAAGGCTGTTTTGTCCCCTTATCCTGCACAAGCTCTATGCCGCACATCAAACCGAGCTGGCGGACATCGCCGACATGAGGAAGCTGCTTCAGATCATGAAGAAATTTCGCAGCCGTTTTTGATTTTTCGGCGACTCGTTCAACGATGCGCTCTGATTCGAATAAACGCAGATTTTCAATTGCCGCGGCACAGCCAAGCTGATTTCCTGTATAGGAATGGCCGTGGAAAAATGTTTTCATTTTGTCGTAGTCATCGTAGAATGCTTCATAAATGGCTTCTGTGGCAAACGTCACAGCGATCGGCAAATAGCCTCCCGTAATGCCTTTCCCTGCCGCCATCAAGTCCGGCTGGACATTTTCATGCTCACAGGCAAACATTTTTCCGGTGCGGCCGAACCCCGTCGCCACTTCGTCAACGATCATTAACACATCATATGCCGTACACAGCTTTCGTACGCCTGCCAGAAAGCCTTCAGGCATGACGATCATCCCGGATGCGCCTTGCACCATCGATTCAATCGTAAGTGCGGCAATCTCTTCGTGGTGCTTTGCAAGCAGCTGTTCGAGCGCGTGAAGGCATTCATCCCGGCACTGTACGGGGTCACCGCTTTCAGATCTGTATACATAAGGAATCGGGACTTTGTAGCTTTCAAACATCAGCGGGCCGTACACATGGTGGAAGAGTTCAATGGAGCCGACGCTGACGGCTCCGATCGTATCGCCGTGATAGCCGTTCTGCATCGAAATAAACGTCTGCTTCTTAGGTCTCCCTACGTTTTTCCAGTATTGAAAGGCCATTTTCAGAGCGATTTCCATTGCTTCCGCTCCGCTGTCGGAGTAAAAAACGCGTGTCAGCTTTTCCGGTGTGATGCCCGTCAGCATCTCCGCAAGTTCTGTTGCGGGAACGTTCGTCATACCCAGCAAAGTCGAATGAGCGATTTTTTCAAGCTGTTTTTGAATCGCTTCATCCATTTCTTTTTTGCGGTGGCCGTGTACATTGAGCCATACTGAAGAAAAGCCGTCATAATATTCTTTGCCGCTGATGTCTTTCAGCATGATCCCGTTTCCGCTTTCAATGATTAACGGATCTTCATCGTAATCTTTCATTTGTGTGAAAGGCAGCCAAAGATGCTGTTTGCTTTTTTCAATCATTGATTGTTTCATATGTTCTCCTCCCGCTGAATGAATACAGGCTGCTTCTCTAAAAAATGGATACAGCTCTCCGTATCTATGGAGCCATCAGTAAAGAAAACCCGGCATCCGCTTTCATCTCCGGCATTCTTCATCTTGGCAATCCGCTGATATCCCAGCTTCTTTGCGGCAACGTAGCCTGTTATGTAATCAGGGTCATCTGACCAGCACAATTCGGCAATAATTCCCGGATGTGCGCAAACTTTTGCCGCGATGGCATGTGCTTCTTTTATTCGTGAATTTTCCGGCATGTTGTGAGTAAAAGCCCATTTTTGAAAATCATGTGACGGCCAATCCACTCGGGATACCCGCACACCTCTATTCCCTCTGCAGTCAATGCGTTTTCCTGCCCGGATATCAAACAGGACCGCTCCTCTTGCTTCTGCATATTCCGCAATGTTTTCGTACGCTTTCTCGATCATGTGCGGAGGAATCCCCGCCTTTTGCAGAAGCTTGCGGGCGATTGCTTGTCCTTTTTCCGGCGTGTCTGTTTGATGGAAGGCAACCGGCAAAGGGCGGATCGTTTCGATCGGTTCATGAACGCTTTCAAGCTGAATCTGCATAAAATCAGGTATCCCTCTTGAGTGCGAGAAGCCTTTATGTAATAAGCCATCTACCGCTTCCTGTAAACCGCTGTAAGTGATGAGCCGTTCTCCGCCGGAAATGTGTTTTCCGCCCTGCTCATGGGGGGCGTTTCGGGAAGCTCTCATTCTGACGCTGTAATAGGTCTCTTCCCGCATGAAATTTCCCTCCTTTCTTTCACTTTGAAATTTAATGTTAACCAAAATAATAAAAGGTTAACACTTATACAGAATATTAGTGTTTCACGCTTAATATGTCAACCTAAACTACAAAACTGTTAACTTAATGAGTTTTACAAAGCCTCATTACGTTTTCATGTTTTGTTCATATTTTAGTAATTGTTTATTCAACACTGTCCGCTAAAGTAATCCATATCAACAAATAGGACAGCGATCCGCATCTTACTTATGAAGGGAGGTCAAAACCGGATGCCGTTATGCTGAAAGAAAAAGTAAAGACAGCAGGCCGTTTTTGCACCGTGGGCGCCGGCAATACGCTGATCGATTTTGGTGTCTTCTTTCTTCTCACCGCTTGCCTTGTCCCCTATCTGCCGGCGCAGATCTGCTCCTATTCGGCAGGGATCATCAACAGCTATGTGTGGAACCGGAAGTGGACGTTTCGTGTAAAGCGCAAGGCTGGCGGGAAAGAGATCGTGCGCTTTCTCATCATTAATCTTGCCGCGTCGGGAATCACCTTTTTGCTGCTGTACGAGTTTCAAAAAGGCGGCTGTTCGCTTTTGGTGAGTAAGCTCGCCGCCACTATCGGCGGAATGATGATGAATTTTATCGGAAACCGAATCTGGGTATTTGGAGATTCGCTGAAAAACATACAGGATCAGGAGTGAAGATGAATGAGAAAAAAAGTGAGAAAAGCGGTCATCCCCGCAGCGGGTTTAGGAACGAGATTTCTGCCGGCGACAAAGGCGCAGCCGAAAGAAATGCTGCCGATCGTCGACAAACCGGCCATCCAGTACATTGTCGAAGAAGCAAGAGAGTCAGGAATTGAAGATATACTGATTATTACAGGGAGAAACAAACGCTCGATTGAAGATCATTTTGACCGGTCGGCGGAGTTGGAAATCAATCTTGAGGAAAAAGGCAAGTCAGAGACGCTGAAGGAAATGCAGCGGATTGCCGATTTGGCCAATATTCATTACATCCGTCAGAAAGAACCGCTCGGACTAGGCCATGCGGTGCTGTGTGCGGAGCATTTTATCGGAGATGAGCCTTTTGCCGTTCTATTAGGTGATGATATTATGGTATCTGACACTCCCGCTCTTTCACAGCTCATAGACGTCTATAACCAACACGGCACAGAAACGATCGGCGTACAGCCCGTCGATCCTGCTGATGTCAGCAAATATGGTATTATACAGACGGGGCGGCAGAGCGGTCATGTGTACCGGGTTGAGGATCTGATTGAGAAACCGGCCGTTGAAAAGGCGCCCTCTCATATTGCCGTGTTGGGCCGTTACATATTAACCCCTGCCATTTTTAAAGCGCTGAAGACGATCGGAAGAGGCGCGGGCAACGAAATCCAATTGACAGACGCGCTGCGCGAAGTATGCCGCACCCGAAGCATTTACGCGCGGGAGCTTGAAGGAAGCCGGTTTGATATAGGAGATAAGTTCGGCTGTTTTAAGGCCGGCACGGAGATCGGGCTTCTGCGGGAAGAAATGAGATCGAAACTTTTAGCTTATTTAGAAGAGGTGTTAAAAAGAGAATCTGAAGAAATCGTGCGTTAAAAAATAATTTGTAACCATTTTGCTTGTCAATCAGTCATATAATTGGGTAAAAAGATAAAGAGGTTGTGAACAGTGTGGGCAATTTTATTAGTGAAATATTATCCTGGCTGACAAGTATGGGCTATTTAGGGATTGCGCTCGGATTAATGATTGAAATCATTCCGAGTGAAATCGTTCTGGCTTACGGAGGCTATATGGTGTCAGAAGGCACGATCAGCTTTATCGGCGCCATTGTCGCCGGTGTGATCGGGGGAACGATCGCGCAGTGCTTTATTTACTGGATCGCCCGTTATGGGGGACGGCCGTTTTTGGACAAGTACGGCAAGTACTTACTTCTGAAAAAGCATCATGTTGATGTTGCGGAAAACTGGTTTCGCCGTTACGGCGCCGGCGTTGTGTTCTCGGCGCGGTTTATCCCGGTCGTCAGACATGCGATTTCCATCCCGGCCGGCCTTGCGAAAATGCCTCTTTCCAAGTTTGTCATATTGACGACGCTTGCCATTATTCCGTGGTCTGTCATTTTCGTTTATCTCGGGTATCAGCTCGGGGGACAGTGGAAAGACGTAGACAGCTATGCCGGAATGTATACAACTCCGATCATTATATTGGCTCTCGTATTTATTGTTGTTTATTTTGTTGTGAAGAAAATGAGATCAAGACTGTGAAAAAAGACTGCATAAGAACGGCTGCGAGCCGGATCTATGCAGTCTTTTTTATTTATACCGGGTATACGGGGTGTTTCCGGTGTGTGAATGTCAGTTGTTTGGACATGTAAGCAGTGAGGCGTTTATTGAGTTCTTCCCGCAAGGAATCAGCAGGAACAATGCCGTCAATCACCATTTCAGAGGCAAGCCGGTAAAGGTTAATATCTTCCTTATATTCATCACGCTTTTCTTGAATAAAAGCCGGCCTTTCTTCAGGGGCCAGCTCGCTGATTTTGTTTGCGTAGACCGCATTCACCGCTGCTTCAGGACCCATTACGGCAATTTGCGCAGTCGGAAGCGCTAAACAGCAGTCCGGTTCAAAAGCAGGCCCCGCCATCGCGTATAATCCGGCACCGTAGGCTTTTCTGACGATAACGGAAAGCTTCGGAACAGTCGCTTCCGCCATTGCGGAGATCATTTTTGCGCCATGCCTGATGATGCCCGCCTGCTCAACCTTCGTTCCGATCATGAATCCGGGAATGTCTGCTAAAAACAGAAGCGGAATATGGAATGCGTCGCACAAAGCGATAAATTTTGCGGCTTTATCCGCCGAATCGAGAAATAAAACTCCGCCTTTGACACGCGGCTGATTGGCGATAATGCCGACCGGCTGTCCGTGAATCCGCGCAAGCCCCGTTATTAATTCCTGCGCAAATAACGGTTTAATCTCAAAAAATGAGTCTTCATCAATGACACGTTCAATTAAATCCATCATGTTGAACGGTGCGTTTTGATGTGCCGGGATGACATCTGAGAGCGGTTTTTCAAAAGCTTTCGGGTTCTTAGATTTGTTGACGGGCGCTTTTTCAGTATAATTTGCCGGAAAGTAGCTGAGATATGTCTGCGCCATCATGATTGCTTCCTGTTCCGTCGGGGCGAGGAGATCACCGCAGCCTGATACGGAACAATGCATACGGGCGCCGCCCATTTCTTCAAGCGATACTTTCTCGCCGATCACCATTTCTGCCATGCGCGGGGAACCTAAGTACATGGATGCATTGCCTTCGACCATAATGACAATGTCGCAAAAGGCCGGAATGTAAGCGCCGCCCGCAGCGGAAGGACCGAACAATAAACAGATTTGCGGAATGCGGCCCGACAGCTTTACTTGATTATAAAAGATGCGGCCGGCTCCCCTTCTGCCCGGGAACATGTCAACCTGATCCGTAATTCTCGCACCTGCGGAATCGACTAAGTACAAGAGCGGACACTGAAGCTTCTCCGCCGTCTCCTGAATGCGGATGATTTTTTCCACCGTTTTCGCGCCCCACGAGCCCGCCTTTACGGTTGAGTCGTTTGCCATCACACAAACGGTTCTGCCGCCGATGGTTCCGATCCCGGTAACGACCCCGTCAGCCGGCAGTCCGTCTGACATGCACTCGGCGAAAAAAGCGTCTTCAACGGATATGCCGTCATCGAATAAAAGCTTCAGCCTGTCTCTTACAAAAAGTTTTCCCTTCTTTTCGTTGCTTGCATGATATTTCGCGGCTCCTCCCTTTTCAATCGTTTTGCTGCGTGTCTGCCGTTCTTTTTCGTAATCCATCCGAGTCCCTCCATGTTTTATTTTCCTTTGTATTCAGGGGGTCTTTTTTCTTTAAAAGCGCGCAGGCCCTCTTCTCTGTCAAGTGTAGGGATGACTTGTTCATATGCTTTTCGTTCGATTTCGAGCCCTGTATTGAGATCTGTCTCCAGACCCTTGTTTATCGCGGATTTTGCTTGTCTGACGGCGATCGGCCCATTAGCGGCGATGCGGCCGGCCAGTGCTTTTGCTTTTTCCATAAGTTCATCGGCTTCACAAACATGCTCGATCAGCTTCATGTCTTTTCCCTCTTCGGCAGAAAGCCTTCGGCCGGTATAGATCAATTCTTTTGCCGCGCCGGGGCCGATAAGCCGGGGCAGTCTCTGCGTTCCGCCCGCCCCGGGAATGATTGCAAGCCCTGTTTCAGGAAGGCCGAGGCCCGCCCGGCTGACGGCTGTTCTGATATCGCAGGCGAGAGCGAGTTCAAGGCCTCCTCCGACAGCGGTTCCGTTCAGCGCTGCAATGACCGGCTGCGGGAGAGCTTCAATGGATGCAGCCGTTTCACCGATACGCCTGACGCTTTTCTTAACTTGTTCATGATTCATCCCCGCTCTCTCTTTTAAATCAGCGCCGGCGCAAAATGTGTTTCCGGAGCCGGTGAGAATGACACAGCGAATGGATGGCGAGTTTTTGATGTCTTCAATCACACGCTGTAAATGATCAATCATTTCTGAAGACAGTGAGTTGGCCGCATGCGGGCGGTTCAGCGTGATCAGACCGATCGTTTCTTGACAGACGGAATACAAGACGCAATCTCCCATGGCTTCTCCTTTCTCATTTCGTTCTGAATGCCTGCAGGTTTCTGCTTGGCAGATCTTTGCCTATTTTATCCGCGATCCAGTCGGCGGCATAAAGAAGTTTATTCATGTCCGTCCCGGTATCAATCCCCATTTGTTCGAGCATATAAATGACGTCTTCTGTGGCGGCGTTTCCTGCTGATCCCGGAGCATACGGACAGCCGCCAAGCCCGCCTGAGGAAGTATCGAAGGATGTAATCCCCATATCAAGAGCTGGAATGATATTCGCTAGAGCCGTTCCTCTTGTATCATGGAAATGGAGTGCGATTTTTGAGGCGGGAATTCTCGGCAAAAGGGCTTCAAGCACGGCTATGACCTGCAAGGGGTTTGCCGCGCCGATTGTGTCGCCGAGCGATATTTCATCAACATCCATTTCGAGCAGGGTGTCTGACAGGCGGATGACTTGTTCGACCGGCACGTTCTGTTCGTACGGACAGCCGAACACAGTAGACAGATAAGCTCTCGTCGCCATTTTTTCAGCTTTTGCTTCAGTAATAACCCGCCTGAGCTCTTGAACGGTCCGGTCAATCGGTTTGTTTACGTTTTTTTGGTTATGGGTTTCGCTTGCAGATAAAAATACACAGGCCTGATCGATTCCGCCTTCTGCAGCATGCTCCAGTCCGATGAGGTTCGGAACGAGAGCCGCGTAGACCGTATGTTCAGATCTGGCAATGCCTTTTGCGACGTCCAGGCTGTCACGAAGAGCCGGAATCCATCTCGGATGCACGAATGATGTCACTTCGATATAGGGAAGGCCTGTTTTTGACAGCATATTGATCCACTCAATCTTATCTTCTGTATCCACCCACGCCGATTCATTCTGCAAGCCGTCACGCGGTCCTACTTCATTGATGCGGACATGTTTCGGACAGTTCATGCTGCACCTCCCGTTTTATTGAAGTTCAATCAGGACCTCTCCTTCATCAGTGAAATCACCTTCTGATTTTTTCACTTCTTTCACCGTACCCGCTGCATCAGCGATAATCGGAATTTCCATTTTCATAGATTCCAAGATGGCCACTTCCTGCCCTTCTTCAATGACATCACCCGGCTTCACATGAATTTTCCACAGGTTTCCCGCCATCTGAATTTTTATGACGCTCATTTTGACGCCCCCTCGTTCATTGTTTGTAAAAAACCGGTTGTTGCCTCACCCTTTTCAAACACTTCTGAATGGGCAATTTTTGTCAGCAGCGGAATGTTGGTTTTAATCCCTTCTACATGATATTCGCCAAGGGCGGTTTTCAGTTGTTCAATGGCCTGTTTTCTCGTATTCGCCGTGACGATCATTTTGGCAATCATCGGATCGTAAAACGGAGAAATGACGCTTCCCTTTTCGACGGCGCATTCGTGTCGCACTGACGGGTGTCTTAAAACGGAAAAAGACAAGATGGTACCGGGTGACGGGTAAAAGGTGACCGGATCTTCCGCATAGATCCGCACTTCTATCGCATGACCGCGGTGATTGATATCTTTCTGCGAGAAAGTCAGCGCCTGCCCGGCGGCGATTTTCAGCTGTTCTTCCACAAGATCCAGTCCTGTAATTTCTTCTGTCACCGGATGCTCCACTTGCAGTCTTGTGTTCATCTCTAAAAAATAGATTTGTTTCTTTTGGTCGACGAGAAATTCTATTGTGCCTGCATTTTGGTAGCCGATCGATTTAGCGGCTTTAACGGCGGTTTCACCGAGTCTTTGTCTTAATTCATCGTCAACAAACGGCGACGGCGCTTCTTCTATCACTTTTTGGTGGCGCCTTTGTACTGAACAGTCACGTTCAAACAGATGAACGGTGTTTCCGAAAGAATCTGCGAGAATCTGAATTTCAATATGACGGGCATTTTCAATGACCTTTTCCATATACATTGCGCCGTCTCCAAAAAAGGACGCGGCCCGCTTTTGATTGCCTTCGAACGCTTTGGCCAGCTCTTCTTCTGAATGTACGATCTGCATGCCGATTCCGCCTCCCCCTGCAGACGCTTTCAGCATGACCGGAAAGCCGATGGCACGGGCTTCGGCTAAGGCGGAGTGAACATCGGGCAATGGCTCTGAAACACCGGGAACGATCGGGACCTTTGCTTTTTGCATCGTTTTTCGGGCCTCTATCTTGCTGCCCATCTTGGCGATGATATCACCGGGCGGGCCGATAAATGTGATTTGTTCCTTCCGGCAGCGTTCGGCGAACAGGCTGTTTTCTGACAGCAGCCCGTAGCCCGGATGAATGGCGTCCGCTCCGGCGGATTTGGCGGCTTCTATGATTCTGTCGATATGTAAATAGCTTTCATTTACTCTCGATTTACCGATCGGATAGGCCTCATCAGCCTCTTTTACATGCAGCGCGTCCCGGTCGGCTTCTGAATACACAGCTGCCGAGGGGATGCCGAGACGTTTGCAGGTGCGGATAATTCTTAAGGCGATTTCTCCTCTGTTGGCAATCAGGACTTTTTTAAACAAATGTGAAGCACTCCTTTTTCATTAAGTTAATTTGAGCTCTTCAATCGTTTTTTCCCGCAGCTTGAATTTCTGAATTTTTCCTGAGGCTGTCATTGGATATTCATCTGTAAACAAAACATACCTGGGGACTTTATAGCGGGCGATATGTTCTTTGCAAAAGGTTCTGATGTCTTCTGCGGAAGCGGTTTGTCCGTCTTTGAGCCTGACCCACGCCGCGGCCTCTTCTCCGTATTTCGGATCAGGCACGCCGACGACCTGAACGTCTGCTACTGCGGGATGCCGATATAACATTTCCTCAATTTCGCGCGGATAGATATTTTCGCCGCCCCTGATCAGCATGTCTTTCAGACGGCCCGTGATTTTGCAGTACCCGTCCTCGTCCATGACCGCCAAATCACCGGTATGCAGCCAGCCGTCTTTGTCTATCGCTTCTTCGGTCGCTTCTTGATTTTTATAGTAACCTTTCATGACATGATATCCGCGGGTGCAGAGCTCTCCTTGTTCACCCCGGTCGGCTTCTCCGGATGTTCCGGGCCGAACGATTCTGACTTCGATATGGGGAAGTGCGCGCCCCGCTGTTTCCACTCTTCTTTCAAACGAATCATCCGTTCTTGTCTGCGTAATGACAGGTGATGCTTCGGTCTGTCCGTAGGCAATGGTAATGTCGGTCATCCCCATTTTGCCGATCACTTCTCTCATGACTTCCGCCGGGCATGGCGAGCCTGCCATAATCCCGGTTCGGACGTGGGAAAGATCATATTCAGAAAAACGGCTGTCATTTAGGAGGGCGATAAACATCGTCGGTACACCGTGCAGAGCCGTGCAGGCTTCTTGCTCCACCGTTTTCAGAACGGCCGGCGGAGAAAACTGTTCGATCGGAATCATCGCCGCACCCGCGGAAACACACGCCAGCACGCCGAGCACACACCCGAAGCAGTGGAAAAACGGCACGGGAATACATAAACGGTCACTTGAAGTAAGCTTCATGCATTCTGCGATATTGGCCGCGTTATTTACGATATTAAAATGTGAGAGCATAACGCCTTTCGGAAATCCGGTCGTACCTGATGTATATTGCATATGAATGCAATCATCCTTTTTCAGGCTGTCCATCCTTCCGTCAAGCGCTGCATCCGTTACAGCTTCGCCATCCTTCAGCAAAGAATCCCAGCGGTGCATCCCGGGCGGACTTTTATCACCGATATATAACACCGTCCGTAAAAAGGGGTAACGTTTCGAACGCAGCCTGCCGTGCTCACAAGTTTTCAGCTCCGGAATCAGCTTATTCACCATCTCAACATAAGATGTCTGCCGGTAGGAATCCATGATTATCAGGGCCGAGACGTCTGAATGCGCCAGCAGGTAATCGAGTTCTGCGATTTGAAAATTTGTATTAATGGTGACCAGAACAGCGCCGATTTTCGCCGTTGCAAATTGCGCCGCGAGCCATTCCGGTATGTTGGATGCCCATATGGCCACATGATCTCCTTTTTCAACTCCCAGCTTCATCAGCCCTTTTGCGGTTTGCCGGCATAACCGGTCAAACTCGGCATACGTATAACGAAGGCCGCGCTCAGGGTAAACAACCGCTTCATGATCCGGAAAAAGCTCCGCGGTCCGCTCAAGCAGCTTTCCGGCTGTTAAATGGATAAGTTCAGCCATATGACCTGCCCCCTTCCATCCCTGTCTTAGTAAACGTTTTCATTTCACTTCAAAAGCTGTCTTGCGATGACCATTCTTTGAATTTCTGATGTTCCTTCTCCAATCTCCATCAGCTTTGCGTCACGAAGCATACGTTCGACACCGCATTCCTTCATATAACCGGAACCGCCATGAATTTGGATGGCCTGAAGGCAGGTTCTGACGGCCATTTCTGAAGCATAAAGCTTGGCGAATGCCGCTTCTTTCGTAAATGGCAGGTTTTGATCCTTCAGCCATGCCGCTTTAAGCACCATTTGTCTGGCAAGGTCAATTTCCATCGCCATATCGGCCAGCTTAAATTGAATGGCTTGAAATGACGATATCGGACTGCCGAACTGCTTGCGTTCCTTCGCATATGACAGCGACGCCTCCAGTGCGCCTTGAGCGATACCGACAGCCAGTGCCGCAATCGAGATCCGCCCGCCGTCTAATGTATATAAAAATTGTTTAAAGCCTTTTTCAGGATCACCGAGCAGGTTATCGGCAGGCACCCTGACATCCTCCAGCACAAGCTCGGCCGTATCCGATCCTCTCACACCCATCTTGTCGTACGGATTTGTGATCGTAAATCCCGGTGTGTCTGTCGGGACGATGAGAGCTGAAATGATCGGTTTTCCGGCGGAGTTCTTTCCCGTAACGGCGGTGACAATGACCGTGCGGGCGTAATTTGCGTTTGTGATCCAGCATTTTTCTCCGTTTATCACATAGTCATCGCCCTTTTTCTCGGCTTTTGTCTGGGTGCCGCCGGCATCTGAACCGGCATTCGGCTCTGTCAGCCCGAATGATCCGAGCGCTTTTCCCGAAGCAAGCGGAATAAGATGTTCTTGCTTTTGCTGTTCAGTACCGAAATAGTATAATGGGCTTGCGCCGAGTGACACGGCTGCCGCGTAGCTCAGCCCCGTGCTGCCGCAGGCTTTTCCGATTTCTTCAACCGCTGCTGCATATGAAATGGTGTCACCGCCCGCCCCGCCGTATTCTTCCGGAAACGGAATTCCGAGCAGCCCGAGTTCGCCTATTTTTTTAAATGTGTCTATCGGGAAGACGGCTGATTGATCAACCTCATGGGCTTTCGGGGCAATTTCATTTTTGGCGAAATCTCTGACCATTTCGCGCACCATCTGCTGTTCTTTTGTCAGTTGAAAATTCATTAACCTTCCTCCTTCTGCTGCTTTCTACATTTTATTAATGGGGGTCTTTATTCATTCCATCCAAATAAAGTCTGAACATTCGGACTCATCCATCGCAAAAAAACTGACAGCGCGGCAACTGTCAGTTTTATTAATAATGGCTATTTAATCGTCCGTTTTGCGGAGGGACGGCTCTCATGGTGAAGCCTGTCAACGGAAGTAACGATATAGGTGCAGGCTTCTTTCCCCCGAATATCAGTATCTGAAAATGTCTGCGTCCGTGACGATGTTTTTCTGGCTGTATCCACTAAATAAGGCTGCTTTCCCTTTTCTGCGCGGTAAATGGCGTAATAAGCCGTTTTTTTACCGTTGGATTTCGCATCTTCGATATAGAGTGTATGGCCTGAAGCGTTCTTCTCCGCCCGTTTGACAGACGGTTTTTTTAAAGCCGACTGTCCGAGCCAAGGCATCTCGGGAATTAATGCGGGCCGGCTGTACATGTCATTGATCAAACGGTTTTTCACATCGAGCGGATTACGGTTTAAATCCTTTAAACTGAAATGCATGCTGCCTTTTATCCATGCTGATCCTCTGTTTAGAGTAATCTGTCTTCCGTATTCCCCCGGGTCGGCCCAGGCCGGATCAGTATTGTTGTTGATTTTATAAGCTGCCTGCCCGATATATAAATGCACCGGCCGATTGTTCACTTCTTTTCCCCACCAATCCGCTAAGACGTCATATGCCGCCGCTTTAAATCCGATACTCCAGTAAATTTGCGGTGCGATGTAATCAATGTATCCTTTTTGGATCCATTCTCTTGTATCAGCATATAAGTCATCGTAGTTCCGCACCCCGGCGGCCGTTTCGGAGCCTGTCGGGTCATCTGCGGCATTTCTCCATACGCCGAACGGGCTGATTCCGAATTTGACATAAGGTTTTTCTCGTTTGATGGTTTGGTTGATTTCTTTTACAAGCTGGTTGACGTTATCCCTGCGCCAGTCATCAATTGATGCAAAGTGAGCTTTTCCGTACCGTTCGTATTCCGCCTGATCGGGGAATTCCTGTCCGGCAATTTTATAAGGATAAAAATAATCATCCATATGAACCGCATCAATGTCATAACGGCTGACCACCTCTTTGATTCCATCCGTTATAAATTGTCTTACTTCCGGAATTCCAGGATTATAGTACAGCTGTTTTCCGTATGCAGCGACCCAGTCCGGATGAGAACGCGCGGGATGATCGTCTGAAAGCGCATTCAAATTTGTGTGATTCATCGTGATCCGGTAAGGATTGAACCAAGCGTGAAATTCAAGATTCCGTTTATGTGTCTCTTCAACTAAAAAAGCAAGCGGGTCGTAGCCGGGATTTTTGCCTTGGGTTCCTGTCAGATACTCTGACCAAGGCCCGTAATCTGATGGATAAAAAGCATCAGCCGCAGGCTTAATTTGGACGATAACGGCGTTCATCCCCATCTCCTGAACGTCATCCAGCAGCTTGCTGTATTCTCTTTTTTGCTCTTCCGGTGACAGCCCTTTTTTAGAGGGCCAGTCGATATTAGTGACAGACGCGATCCATACGGCTCTCATTTCTCTCTCCGGCTGAGTGCCGCTTGCTTGTGCGGATGCTGAGAACGTAAAGATGCCGGCTGTCAGTACAACGGCCAAAAACCATATCATGCTAAAACGGCAGCTTTTCATGTTTTTCCCCCTCTCTGCTTTACGGTATTCCGAAGCATTCCGGGCGGTGAATCAGAAAGCCCGCTTTGCTCCTCTCAGCCTAAAAGGGAAAGAAAAAAGTCCTAAAGCGAATCAAAACGCTTCAGGACTTTTTATGTTTTATGGCGGCGAGCACGTCAATGACCTTCGTTCCGACGCCGACGCATGTTTCAAGAATGGCCTGCGCTCCGGCAATGGACAAAATGAAAATAACCGGATGCGCATAGCGGGGCCAGACCAAATAGCAGATGCCGATCAATATGGCGCACCAGACGCCCGCACACCAATAACATTGCAGCATATAACCGAATGCGGAGGAAGGGACTTTTTTTTGGACGGCGCGCCCGTTTTGATCGACGGTTTTTTCTTGCTTTATAAAGGGTTTTCTTATGAATTCCGTAATCTTATCAAATACGATCAAATGGGTCAGCCGGTAGCTGGCAAGAATAATCATTACATACGTAAGCCAAGATAGGTTCGTCATCTCAAAGCCTCCAAAAAAAACTGAGTTTGATTCCCCTATCTTGCCCTTTGACTTCTTCAGTCATTCTGCCGGATGTTACAGATTCCGCGCCAAGCGTCTTCCGCTGTTTGCGATGATGTCCAGTATGACCTCGGCATTTTTGTGTGCAAACTCGGGTTCAAACATATCTTTATGGGCTCCCTCGCCTTGATATTCCTGGTAGAGTCCCGTTGTGGCGCCTTCCCATTTTTTCGGCTCAGGCTCAGCATTTTGCTCTTCCTTTAAGCCGGCCTCGATAAAATGGAGGTTTGCCGCGATTTGGCCGTCATTTATCAGTTCCGCCCAGTACGTTTGATATCGCTCTGTTTTTCTGATGACCGCTTCCCTGACGGCTTCCGGGACATTTTCGGCTGTTGCGTTTGTTGGCTGCGGCGGCAGTGCGTCAAGCTTTCTGTACGCGTCTGCGATAATGACGTCGCTGATTTCTAAGCCTCGCTTTTCCATCGCTTTTGCAGCCTCGAATGCCGTATTGCCGCCTGCCGAATATCCGAAGAGGATATAAGGGCCTTCCGGCTGGATTTCTAGCATTTTATCAATGTATTGTTCCATTCTGCTGTCTTCTTCAATAAAGTTAAAACCGTACACAGCAGCCCGTCCATTTAATGCCGCCGCCAGATCTTTAAAGAAAATGCCGAAACCTGAGATAGGCGGAAAACAGAAAAGATTGCGGCCTTTCGGCTGATTCAGTCTGCTGATATGCTGTTCGGCAGCTTCTGACAGTGTGTTTGAATACAGCTTTTCAGCCAATTGTTCAATTGTCGGATATTCAAATATCATTTCAATCGGGACGTCCATCTGCTGCCTGGTCTTCAGCTGATGAATCACTTGCAATGCTTTCAAAGAATGGCCGCCCAGCTCAAAGAAGTCATCCTGTATGCCCAGCTCTCCGCAGCCGAGGATCGGCGTCCAAATGTCGATCAGCTCACGCTCTACCCAGTTTCGTGGCGGAACGGCTTTTGATGAAGCTTTTTTCCGTTCCGGCGCAGGCAGCCCGCGGCGGTCCACTTTGCCGTTTGCGGTAAGCGGCATACGGTCAAGCTTAATCACATACTGCGGAATCATATAGTCGGGAAGCGACCTGGCCAATAGGGATCGAATGGCTCTTTCTTCAGCATGTGCGCCTGTATAATACGCACAAAGGGTTGCTTCTTGTCCTTCGTCTGACACGATGACTGCAGCTTCCCTGATTCCATCAATTTCAGTCAGCCGCGCTTCAATTTCGGCCGGCTCGATACGCTTCCCGCGAATCTTGAATTGACGGTCGATACGGCTGATGTATCCGATGCTTCCATCCGGCAGCCAGTGTGCCAAATCCCCTGTTCTGTAAATCTTTTCTTCAGGATGAACCGGATGGCTGACAAACGCTTCACTTGTTAAGTCAGGCCTGTTTAAATAGCCTTTGGCAACCCCGTCCCCGCCGACACAAAGCTCACCGGGCACGCCGATCGGCGCAAGTCCGCCATTTTTATCAATGATATACGCGGTTGAATTGCTGATCGGTTTTCCGATTGGGATCGGCTGAGAAAAATCGTGCCTGATTTCGTAAAAGGTAGAAAATGTCGTATTTTCCGTCGGCCCGTATATGTTATAAAGGCTGAGATTCGGACAGCGGTGTCTGACCTTATTGATGAGCGCCGGGGACAATGCTTCTCCGCCGACATATAAGGTGTGCAATCCGGAAAACATCTCCGGATCCGCCTGGGCAAACTGGTTAAAGAGCGCCGTCGTCAAAAACAGAATCGTAATACGATTGGAACAAAGATAATTGCCGAACCTCTCAGGGGCAAGCATTGTCGTGCGGTCAACCACATGAAGGCACGCTCCGTTCAATAGCGCTCCGAAGATTTCAAACGTCACTGCGTCAAAACCGATGGACCCTGTCAGAATGAGACGGTCCGTCGTGCCGGCTGACGTGTAATTGCTGTTTGACACGAGCGATACGACGTTGCGGTTGGAAATCATTACGCCCTTCGGTTTTCCTGTTGAACCGGATGTATACATAATATAGGCAAGGTCCTCAGGTGACGTTACGGTATTCAGTTTTCCCGCCTCAGCTGTTTGTTTTTCAGCTGCAGCCGGGATAGAGATGATGTGAGAAAAGTCAACGTCAGTCTCAATCCCTTTTTGTACCGTTAACAGCTGTGCTCCGCTCTCAGTGAGCATATCGGCGATCCTGTCGGATGGCAGTTCTGCATCGAGCGGAAGGTACGTCCCTCCCGCTTTCAATACAGCGAGAACAGCGATAATAAATTCCGGTGAGCGTTCGGCAAGAATCCCGGCAATTCCTTTTGGCGCCAAACCGTTTTCCAGCAGGATGCGGGCGAACGCAGTTGACCGTTCATCGAGCTCCCGGTACGTCATCGTCAGCCCGCCGGCGTGAAGCGCCTGATGATCCGGGGTTTTCTTCACCTGTCGGCTGAACAGGCTGATGATGCTTTCGTCTCTTTCATAAATTGTTTTCGTGTCATTAAATTCGCCGATTATTCTTGATTTTTCCTTTTGTCCGAGCATCGGAAGCCGATCAGCAGGAACATCGGGATTGAAGGCGGCGCCGCGCAGCGCTTCTTCCAAGTGTCCTTTTACGCTCTCTATCCATACTTCGTCATAAACGTTCGCATTGTAGCTGAATTTGATGATCAGCTCATCGCCGGGCGCTATGATGAGGTTAAAATCGTAGCCCGATTGTTCCGAAACATTGACATTCCCGATCCGGAACGGTGCATCCGATTCCTTTTCCGCGTCTCTCATCTGCTGCTGAATCGGATAATTTTCAAACACGATGATATGGTCGATTAAATCCTGTTTCAGCTCAGTCTGAGATTGGATGTCAGCAAGCGGATGATAACTGAACGCCTCTGAATCAAGCATTTCTTTCTGGCTGCGGCCCAGCAGTTCTCTAAAGCTTTCATCACCCGTTTTAATGCGTACCGGCACGGTATTGATAAACAGCCCGATCATGCTTTCCACGCCGTCAATGACGGAAGGCCGCCCTGATACGACAGCGCCGAATACGGCATCGTCCGTCCGGTTGTAGCGCTGCAGCATCAGGCCCCATACAGTCTGCATAAGAACAGCGAGCGTAGCGCCCTCTTCTTTGGCGATGGTTTTCAGCCTGTCTGTCAGATTTTGATCTAAAGAAAACAGGAGCTCTTTCTTACGGTAGCCTTTTTCCTGGGGACGGGCCGATATTTTCGGGAGTCCTGAGGGTGTCTCGCAGCCTGCTAAATATCCTTTCCAATACTCAGAAGCCGCGTCTTTGTCCTGATCAGTCAGCCATGTAATATACGTGCTGTAAGGCTTTGCGGGCGCCAATGTGACGGGTGAGTCTGATTCAATCGCCCGGTACATATGCATGAATTCCTGAAGGACGATACCGAGGCACCAGCCGTCCATAAGGATGTGATGGTGGCTCCAGACGCATACATATTTTTCGTCAGCCGTTTTAAACAAAGACACACGCATCAGCATATCCTTTTGCAAGTCAAAGCCTTTTAAGCGGTCACGTTCCTTAAATCGCTGTAAGTAGGCGCTCTGTTCCGCTTCATCCAAATGTGTAAGATCTTCGCGGTGCAGCCGGAATTCCCGCTCACGCAGCACGACTTGGCGGGGGCCGTTCAGCTGAGCGACATGAGGTAAAAAAACCGTTCTGAAAATATCGTGGCGGCTGATGACAGACTGTACGCTTTGCTCAAACAATTCCGGACGAAGCCGGCCTTTTATGGTGAAGACGGATTGCTCGATATATGCAGCCCCCTCCTTTTGCAGAAAGGAATGAAAAAGCATTCCTTCCTGCATTCGGCTGAGGGGATAAATATTTTGGATATTTTTTGTTTTGTCCATGTGTTCCTCCCGCTCGGTTTAGTGGAAGCTGAGTAAGTCGGCAATATCCTGCAAGGCTTCCTCAGTCAGCTCCCGATCATCAAAGTCACTGACGGTCTTCTCCGTATCGGTTTTGCTGAGGCAGTGTTCCGACAGTTTCAGGAGATAATACCGGCAGCTTTCGGACAGCCGTTCGATCGTACCTTGCCGGAAGCGTTCCGTTTCATAGGAAATGCTGACGGTCATCCGGCCTTTCGCCGCAATCGCGCTGATTTCAAGTGACTGCTCCCGTTTCCATGTATCTGTCACATCATCTCCGCCTCCCAAAGGAGAAAACTGAAACGCGTCAGGCTGTTCCGTTTCTGCCGGATTCCCGCCGGGCGCATCGAATTGTCCGAGATAATTAAAGCTGATCTCCGGTGCTTTCCCGAAAGTCATCCCGGCAAGCTTCGGCGGTGTTAAATATTTGAGGACGCCGTATCCGTTCCCTTTATCCGGAATGCGCCGCAATGTGTCTTTAACGGTTTTCAATGTGCGAATTTCATATTCTTCAAGAGGTTCATAAACTCCGCTCCGGACAAGCACCGGGTAAATGGAAGTGAACCACCCCACTGTCCTGCTGATGTCCGCACCTGCCTGCTCCGATTGGCGTCCGTGTCCTTCAAGGGCGATTTTCAAAGCGTGCCGCGGCGACCACTTTTGAACGGCAAGCACAGCGGAAGCCAACAGCATATCTTGCGTATCCGTATTGTAGGCGCTGTGCACATCTTTCAACAGGGCGTCCGTTTCACTTTCTGTCAGAGTGAAGGATACCGTGTTCCGTTTTTTTGCAGGAGTTTGAGATAGACCTGCCTGCTCGTAAGGAAGACTTTCTGTTTCATAGTGTTCAATCTCCCGCCAATACTCCGCCTGCTGAAGAAGCTGTCTGCTTTCGGCATAATCGGCCAGCTGCTCCGTATATGTTTTGAATGACATGGTTTTCGGAGGGAGTGTGATTTCCTGACCAGAGGCGGCCTGCTCATAAGCAGAAGCCAAGTCCTCCAATAAAATCCGCCATGATATCCCGTCGACAGCGAGATGATGGACGGTCAGAAACAAGTAATCTTCTGCTTCAGAGCGGAACAGCCCCGCCTGTACCAGCGGCCCGTTCTCCAAATCCATGTTTCTCTGAAGCTCTGCGACGCGGCGTTTTATAACACGTTCCTTCTCATGCTCATCGCCTTCCGTTTCTAATATGGTCATGTTGTAAAGCTGCTCATCTGCGAGGTCAGCCGGTCTGTTGAAGAGGAGAAGACCTTTCTCTTCGTCTTTTTTGCAGACAAGGCGCAAGGCATCATGATGAACGGTAATGGCTTTTAACGTTTTCCTCAGAGCCTCTTCATCTATTGAATTTGTTCTCGTCAGCATGACGGACTGGTTAAAATGATTTGCTTCCTTCATGTCTTGTGTGAAGAACCATTTGTGAACCGGCGACCACTTCACTTCTCCTTCTGCGGGAGCTTGGCTGACCGGCTGCCGCTCTGTACGGACATAAGGAGCCAGCTCTCTAATTGTCGGCCGGCTGAAAATATCTTTTACGGCGATCTGTTTTCCTGCCTGATGTAATCGGGCTGATACTTGCAGGGCTTTGATGGAATCGCCGCCCAGTTCAAAAAATGATTGATCCGCGGCAATGTTTTCAGTTCCGAGCACTTCGCTCCAAATCGCGGAAAGCTCTTTTTCCAAGTCGCTTTCAGGCTCCGTAAATGCCCGTCCGGTGTGCGCTTTTTTCCGCGGCTCAGGAAGCGCGCGGCGGTCAAGCTTCCCGTTCGGTGTGACAGGCAGGGCTTCAAGTGTTTCAAAGAATGCCGGCACCATATAAGCGGGCATTTCATTTCTGAGTGCCTGCTGCACGGTTTCACTTTCTGTTCCTTCTTCTGTCACGATATAAGCGCATAGTTCCGTTTGGCCTGCTGATGCGGACAGAGCGGTAACGGCTGCTTCCTTGACACCTTTTATGCCTGTTAAGGCCGATTCAATTTCTTTCAGTTCCACCCGGTAGCCTCTGATTTTGACTTGCTCGTCCATTCGGCCGATATATTGCAGCGTGCCGTCCGGCAGCCATTTTGCCAGATCGCCCGTGCGGTACATGCGCCGGTTCTTGTGGAACGGGTCTTGGACAAAGGCTTGGGCCGTTTGCTTAGGAAGATTGCGGTACCCTCTTGCAAGGCCGGAACCCGAAATGCAAAGTTCTCCCGTTACACCGATCGGCTGCGGGTGATCCCCGTTTAAAATATAAACGTGTGAATGCTCAATCGGACGGCCGATCGTAATGTTCTCACTTTGTTCTATATGTCTTGCCGCTGTAGTGGCGACGCTGTTTTCCGTCGGGCCGTACTCATTGGCAAGCTCCGTGTGAGGACAAACTGATAAACTGCGGCTGATAATGTTTTGGTCGACAGCTTCTCCAGCTAATGTGACAATTCTGAGAGACTCTGCATCCCCCGGCTCCAGTACGTCAAGCAGTGTACGGTACAGTACGGGAACAATGATCATGTGAGTGATGCGGTAAGATGCAAGATAGTGTTTAATGGCAAGAATATCTCTTGCTTCATCTTCAGCTGGAACGGCCGCCTTCGCACCTGAAATCAGCGGTGTGAACATACTTGTTACAAAACCGTCAAAGGAAAATGAAAAAAGCTGAAGAACTGTATCTTTCTCATTCAGATCATAAAATCCGCTGCGCCATTGAAGGGTTTTGCTGACGGAACGATGTTCGACCATAACCCCTTTCGGCCTGCCTGTCGTCCCGGACGTGTAAATGATGTAAGCCAAATCTTCCGGTGCTGATAATGGCTGAACCGGTGATGCGTCTTGTTCTTGGATATCCTCCAGTGCGAGCACTTCACCTTTAAAATGATCAGGCACTTGATCTATCGCGCCGTGTACGGTAAGGAGAAGCGCTGTGCCGCTGTCTGAAATGATATATCGCTTGCGTTCCTCCGGGTATTCAGGATCTATCGGGACGTAGGCGCCCCCGGCTTTCCAAACCCCGAAGACTGCGGCGACTTGTTCCGGTGATCTTGGTATCACAATGCCGACGGCGGCATTCGGTCCGATCTGCCGTTTTTGCAGAGCTCTGGCGATTTTATTCGACCATTCATCTAATTCTTTATATGTGACCAACGTTTCCCCGCTGATAAGGGCTGCCGCATCCGGTGTTTTTCGCGCCTGAGTGATGAACAGTTCATGAACTGTTTTTTCAGGCAGCTGTTTATCCGTCATGCCGTTAAAGTCCGAAAGAATTCGGTCCCGTTCCGCAGCAGTCAGCATGCTGATCGCTTGTATAGAAGTTTCCGGTTCACGGACAATGTGTTCAAGCATCGTCATAAAGTGGGAAGCCCAGCGCTGCATCGTTTCTTTCCGGAATAAAGACGCCGCATATTCAAACAGAAAATGAATCTGTCCCCCGCCTTCAGAAGCCTGCAAAGTGACATCAAATTTGGAAACCGGACGGGACACGTTCGCAGGCTGAATATGCAAACCGTCCAACAGCAATTCCTCATGTTCCATATTCTGAACGACAAGCATGGCATCAAACAGCGGATTACGGCTTGTGTCCCGCTGCACGCCGATCCGCTCCACAAGCTCTTCAAACGGGTAGTCCTGATGTTCATACGCCTCAAGCGCCGCCTGGCGGACTTCCGCCAAATAATCGGTGAACCGTTTGTCTCCTTTCGGCTCCGTTCTGATGGCAAGCGTGTTGACGAACATCCCGAGAATCGGTTCAAGGTCTTTGTGCGGACGCCCGGCAATCGGCGAGCCGACGATGATGTCTTCCTGCCCGCTCAATCGCGCGAGTAACGTATTGTACGCGGCGAGAAGCACCATATACAAAGTGGAGCTGTGATCCCGGGCGATGCGGTGAAGGCCGGATGCCGTTTCAGCGTCAAGCGTGCACGATACGCTGCCGCCCGCAAAGCTTCTGACCGCCGGACGGGGCTTGTCAGCCGGAAGCTCAAGCACCGGAAGCTCTCCTTCAAGCCGCTTCAGCCAATAGGCTTCCTGCTTCTGGTACCCTTCTTTCTCCTGAAACGACCGCTGCCAGACGGCATAGTCTTTATATTGAAGGCGCATCGGCGCAAGCGAACGGCCTGCGTACAGCTCGCTGAATTCTTTAATCAATGTGTTGACGGACACACCGTCAGAAATAATATGATGCATATCCGTTAATAAAAGGTGACGTTCATCCGATTCTTTCACGAGGGCCGCACGGAAGAGCGGCGCTTCCTCCAGACAAAACGGCCGGACGAATGCGTCAGCTGACTCGGCCTCATCAAGCTGAAACGGCACGCTGTCATGGATGCGCTGCACCGGTTCGCCGTCAGGCCCCGTTTCAAAGGACGTTCTGAGCGACTCATGCCGCTCAACAAGCTGCCGGAACGTCTCCTCCAGCCGGCCGCGGTCAAGCGGGCCCGTCAGTTCCAGCACAGCCGGCATATTGTAGCCGACACCGCCGTCTTCAAGCTGTTGGAGCACATACATCCGTTTCTGCGCCGAAGACACCGGGTAGGTGTCCTGTTTTTTCGCAGGCTGAATCGCTTCATACGAGCTTTCTTCCAAGTCCTGAATAACCGAAGCAAGCTCTTCCACCGTCGGCCGGGCGAAGATGTCCTGTAACGGCACCTGAACACCGAACTCTTTGGCGATGCGGGAGACGAGAGCCGTCGCTTTTAACGAATGGCCTCCCCGCTCAAAAAAGTGATCCCGGATGCCGACGGGGCCGTTTTTCAGCACCTCTTCCCAAAGGGCGCAAAGCTTCATTTCCGTGACGTTCCGCGGGGCGGTGTACGCCTGTCTGTCTGCCGCTCCGCCGGGAGCCGGCAGCGCGCGGCGGTCAAGCTTTCCGCTCGGCGTGACCGGCCACTCGGAGGCGTGTTGCAAGCTCCGCCCGCACGTCATCGCTTTTTCGTCCTTCAATATAGGCGTAAAGTGCGGTTTCGCCGTGTTCGGTCCGGGCGGTGACTGCCGCCTCACGAATGCCGTCAATGCGCCGGATCGCCGCTTCGATTTCTCCCGGTTCAATCCGGTAGCCGCGGACTTTCACTTGTCCGTCTGAACGCCCGAGCCATTCAACAAGGCCGTCTTCTGTCCAGCGTGCGATATCGCCCGTCTGATACATGCGTTCTCCCGGGTAAAACGGATCATCGAGAAAGCGCTCCTCCGTCAGCTCAGGCCGGTTCAGATAGCCGCGGGCCACCCCTGTCCCCGCGATATACAGCTCTCCGATACAGCCCGGCGGCAGAAGCTGTCTCTTTTGATTTAAAATATACAGCCGCATGTTATGTCCGGAAATGCCGATCGGAACATTGTGAAATTCCTTTCCTTGCGGCAAATCAAAGTACGCCGCTTCTACCGTCGCTTCCGTCGGACCGTAGGAATTTGTCAATTCCGTTCCCGGCAGAAGGTCATAAAAACGGGAAACCAAGTGAGGGCCCAATTGTTCGCCGCCGGCAAAAACCCTTTTTAAGCAGGTCTTTTTGATCGGCTGTTTTCTGGAATTTATATATTCCAAGAAAGCATGAAGCATGGATGGCACAAAATGAGCTGCCGTTATGCGGTTTTTCTCCAATGCGTTCAGTATCATTTCAGGGTCTTTCTCGCCGCCTTGCGGAAGGAGAAAAACAGAAGCTCCCGCGATCGGCCACCAAAACAGCTCCCAAATCGAAGCATCGAAAGAGTATGATGTTTTATGCAAAATGGTGTCGGAATCCTTTAATCCATAACGCGTTTGCAGCGAGTATAAAAAGTTTACGGCTGACTGATGTTCAACCTGCACGCCTTTTGGGCGTCCCGTAGAACCGGATGTATAGATGATATAAGCCAATGAATCAGGTTTCACCGGAACATTGGGGTTGGCCGCAGCTTCCGGGTTTCCTGTTTGCCCGCTTTTCAGAGAGATCGTTTCTCCCTCAAAAAGATCTGGTGCGAAAAGTTCTGGTTCTGCCAGTAAGAATTTCACGCCGCTGTCTTTCAGTAAAAAGCGAATCCGCTCTTCCGGATAATCCGGATCAATCGGCAGATATGCACCGCCTGCTTTTAAGACAGCGTAAATGCCGATCAGCATGTCAGGAGAACGCCGGCCCATAATGGCAGTTTTATCCTCCAGCCTTATTCCCCGCTTGATCAGCCGGTGCGCAAGCTCATTCGCTCTTTCGTTCAGCTCCTGATACGTAATCGAAATGTCATCAGTTAAAATCGCCGGACGGTCCGGCGTTTTTTCCGCCTGTTGTTCCAGCAGCTCATGAAGAGACTGATGAAGCGGAAACGCTGTTTTCTGCAAGGGGCTGAAAGCGTGAAGCAGAGATACTTCTTCTTTTTCTGACAAAACAGAAATATCGTCTAATTCCAAACCCGGATCAGCTGCGGCTTTTTCGGCAAGTGTCGTGAAAAATTCCGCCCATTTTCGAATCGTTTTTCTCTCAAACAAATCGGTGCTGTATTCAAACTGGCAGTACAATTCACCGGCGTTTTCGGAGATGTACAGCGATAAGTCAAATTTAGAAATCGGCAGGCTGACGTCTGCCGGCTGCAGTTCAAGTCCGGCTGCCCTTAGCTTCTGCTGTTCCATATTTTGCAGCGCAAATGTTGTGTCAAACAGCGGATTTCGGGACATGTCCCGCGGCACACCGAGCTTATCGACGAGCTCTTCTAACGGGTAATCCTGATGTTCGTAAGCCTCAAGCGCTGTTTGGCGAATTTCCTTTAAATATTCTTTGAACGTCATGCTTCCGTCGGGACGCGTCCTGAAAGCGAGCGTATTGACAAACATGCCCAGAACGGCGTCAAGGTCGGCATGAGGCCTTCCTGCAATCGGAGACCCGACAATCATATCTTCCTGTCCGCTTAAACGGGCTAACAGAACCGTGTACACACCGAGCAGCGTCATATAAAGTGTGCATTTGTTTTCTTTCGCCAGCTTTTTCAACTGTGCTGTATGTTTTTCGCTGATGACAAATGACACCCGGTCACCGGAAAAGCTCCGCACCGGGGGACGCGGCTTATCAGCCGGCAATTCAAGCACGGGAATCTCCCCGGCAAGCCGGTTCAGCCAGTACTCTTCTTGTTTCCGATATGCGGCGCCCGCCATAAATGATTGCTGCCAGACGGCATAATCTTTGTATTGAATCCGTAACGGCGGCAGACTTCTCTCAGCATACAGCTCACTGAATTCACGTATCAAAAGATTGACGGATACGCCGTCTGAAATAATATGATGCATGTCAGCTAAAAGCAGATGCCGGTCTTTTTCTATTTGGACAAATCCCGCCCGGAAAAGAGGCGCTTTGCCGAGATCGAACGGCCGGATAAACGCTTCGGCTGATTGTTCTTTTGTAAATGCAAACGGCACTTCGTCATGAATCCTCTGCACAGGCCGGCCGTTTATTTCTTCAAAGGACGTTCTGAGCGGTTCATGCCGCCGGATCAGCTCCTTGAACACGGCTTCCATCCTGTCTCGGTCAAACGGCCCCTTCACCTCTAAAACGGCTGGAATGTTATAGCTGACACCGCCATTTTCAAGCTGGTGAAGGACATACATCCGTTTTTGAGCGGATGAGACAGGATAGGTTTCTTTTGCTTCTGTTTTTTCTATGGATGCGAACGGATTCTCTTCTGCTTCACCGATGATTTTGGCGAGTTCTTCTACAGTCGGATAGCTGAAGACATCACTCAGCGGGATTTGCACGCTGCACTCTTTAGCTATTTTTGCAACGAGTGCCGTCGCCTTTAATGAATGGCCGCCAAGCTCGAAAAAGTGATCGTGAACGCCGATCGGGCCGGTTTGAAGCTCTTCTTCCCATATGCGGGTAAGCTTCAGTTCGGTCACATTCCGGGGAGCTGTATATCGACGGCCCGCTGCGTACGCCGAAGCTTCCGGAAGGGCCCGCTGATCGACTTTGCCGTTCGCAGTGAGCGGAATCGCGTCAACGAAAGCCCATTTGACCGGAATCATATAATCAGGCAGCTCTTTGGCCAAATCACTTCGCAGCTGAGAAGGATCAGTCGCTTGTGAGACGGTGCAGTAGGCGCATAATTCATTTTCGCCCGACTCATTCGTTTGAATCAGCACGGCAGCTTCTTTCACGGCATGATGATTTGCCAGAACGGTTTCAATTTCTTTCGGTTCAATCCGGTACCCTCTGATCTTCACTTGATCATCTGTCCGGCCGATGTATTCCATTTGGCCGTCCGCACGCAGTCTTGCCAAATCTCCGGTCCGGTACATGACGGCGCCCTTTCTGAACGGATCCGGCAAAAATTTCTCTTCCGTCAGCGCCGGATTGTTCACATAGCCTCTTCCTGTATTCGCTCCGGAAATATACAATTCTCCCGCAATTCCGAGAGGCTGAAGCTGTCTGTTTTTGCTGAGAATATACATCTTATTATGATGGATCGGTTTCCCGATCGGCGGATGTTCAGGTATGTCATCTCCCGCAGAAATCGTATACGTTGAAACCACATGGGTTTCTGACGGGCCGTAATGATTATGCAAATGCATACCGTGTAAACGGAGCGTCTGCCTGAACAAACGTGAGATAGTCAGCTGCTCCCCGGCCGTAATGACATGCTTCACACAGCGGGGAAAAGACTGTGCATAACCTTCTTCATTGAAAAGCATCTTGACAAACGCAGTCGGGAAAAACACCACTTCCGTTTTGTGCTGATCGATAAACGAATACAGCTGAGAAACATCCCGTTTGATTGATTCGGGCACGATACAAAGGGTGCCGCCGCTTAAGAGTACTGAAAATAACTCCTGATAGCAGACGTCAAACGCCAAAGATGCGTACTGCAGCACATTTGTGCAAAAATCAATGTCTGTGTTCGTCAATTGGTCAGAAAGAAGGTTGGCCATATTTTTATGTTCGAGCAGCACGCCCTTCGGTTTCCCTGTCGTACCGGATGTATAAATCATATAAAGGAGGTCGTCCGCCGTATTAATGGATTGCACATTGCTTCCGTCCGCTTCCGTCCCGGCCTCTTCTATATATGTAACCTGCAGCGTTTGTTCCGCGGGGAGTGACTGATGCCGCTCTGTTACAACATGGATGCAGCCGCTGTTTTCAATAACATATCGGATACGCTCCTTTGGACTGCCGGGATCTATCGGGACAAAGGCGCCGCCTGCTTTTAAAATACCGAGAACGGCCGCCGCTAAAGAAGGGGAACGGCCGAGCATGATGCCTACCGGCTCCTCCCGCTTTAATCCGCGTTTTTGCAGCAGACGGGCCAGCTTATTAGCCGATTCATTCAGCTCTTTGTACGTCACTGACCCGTCTTCATACCGGATCGCGATTTGATCCGGCGTTTGTGCGGCCTGCCGTTCAAACATCGCATGAATCGTGTCATACTCAGGCTTTTCAGTTTCTTCAGAAATCGGAGCAAGCAGCTGCTCTTTTTCCTCAGGAGTGATGATTACAAGCTTATCCGGCGTGATATCAGGTTTGTCGAGAATCTGGGAAACGATATGTGTCAAATGACCTTTGATATTTTCGATAAATTGGCGGTCATACACGCTTGAATCGTATCTCATTTTCAAATGAATCTCGTCACCCGGCGCCACCATAAGATAAAAACTGTAATTGGTTTCGTCTTCCATGCTGAAATCATGGATGTGAAAAAGGTCTTTCGTTTCCCCGTTGCTGTTCAGCACATCGAGCTCCTGTTCAACCGGATAATTCTCAAAGACGAGAATATGGTCAATTAAGCCTTGTTTTACCTGTGAATTCGCCTGTATATCATAAAGCGGATGATAGCTGTATGCCTGTCCTTTCAAAGCGTCCTTTTGCACGTTTTTGATCAGCTTTTGAAACGGGATGTCCGCCCCGCTGATCCGGACAGGCACGGTATTAATGAACAGGCCGATCATTCGCTCGATGCCTTCGATTTCAGACGGCCTTCCGGAAATAACAGAACCAAAAACCGCATCTTCTGTCTGGTTATACGCCTGAAGCAAAATGCCCCAGAGCGTGTGGAAAATGGTGCTCAGCGTGACCTCTTCTTTCACGGCCAGATCTTTCAGCTTAGCCGTGTCCTCTTTTGAAAAGGAAAACGTCACTTCTTCTTGTCTGCTTTCGCCGGCTTTTTTCTGCTTCGGCAGAACAGTCTGCTGCTCAAAGCCTTCAAGGTATCGTTCCCAGTACGAAGCGGCTTTTTCTTTATCTTGCTCCATCAGCCACTTGATGTAGGTCCCGTACGGCACAGCGGGCTCAAGCGTTAACGGTGTCCGGCGAAGCCGCGAGGCATATATCTGGAAGAACTCTTTCAGCACGATCCCGAGACACCAGCCATCCATAATAATGTGATGAAAACTCCAAATGCACGTATATTCACATTCTCCGGTTTGAAGCAGCATCACCCGCATCAGCATGTCTTTTTGCAGGTGAAATCCTTTCTTTCGGTCTCTTCGTTTGGCTTCTTCAATATGCTTGATTTGATCAGCCTTGTTTAAATTGGTGAGATTTTCCTCAATGATGCTGACGTTCCGCTCTTTTAATACGACCTGCTGCGGCACTGACACGTTCTGGCTGATAAAGATCGTTCTGAAAATATCATGTCTTTCGAAAAGGGCATGAACGCTCTCTTCAAACACGCGGGTGTCAACCTTCCCTGTTATTGAAAAAGAGGCCTGTTCGGCGTAAGCCTGTGATTCCTTTTGCAGGAGGGAATGAAAAAGCATTCCTTCCTGCATATAAGACAGCGGATAAATATCCTGAATTGCATTCTTTTTTGTCATGTTATAATCTCCCCGTCGCCTTTTTCTACAGTTCCTCGACAAAACTCGCTATGCTGTCCAAATCATCAGATGTTAACGTTTTGCTGCTAAAATCACTAACGGTTTTTTCTGCTTCCTCTTTGCCGGTGCAGTGCGCCATAATATCACGCAAATATTGCTGTAAAGTTTGCAGCAGCTGTTCCATCGTTTCTTTGCGGAAGCGGCTCGGCGGATAGCTCAAACTGAAGTGCAGTTTATGTTGTGCTGCCATCGCGCTCATTTCCACCGCTTGTTCCCGCTGCCATGTCGGCGTGATGTCGTGCCCGCTCGCAAGACCGGATAAACTGAATGTGTGCTGATCTTCTGTATCATTGAATTGCCCTAAATAGTTAAAGCTGATTTCAGGCGCTTGTCTGAAGCGGATTGTTTTTTGTTCAGACGGTGTCATGTATTTTAAAATGCCGTAGCCTATTCCTTTATCCGGTATTCTTCCGAGTGTGTCTTTGACCGTTTTTACAGCCGTTCCAAGCTCAGCGCCTGCTGTGTTCAAGTCAATGAGCACCGGGTACATGGAGGTAAACCAGCCTACGGTGCGGCTGATGTCGAGCTCCGGCATGATGTGCTCTCTCCCGTGCCCTTCCATCGCGATGCGCAGTCTGCCGCCCCCTGTCCAGTCCCGTAAAGCCAAAGCTGCGGCAGTCAGAAGAATATCTTGCGTATCGGTATGGTAGGCCCGGTTGACCTGCTGAAGCAAAACGGACGTTTCTTCTTCTGTAAGCGTAAAGCTTACCGTTTGCCGAACGCTGTCGGCTCCCGTCTGATGCTGCGGTTTTTCATAAGGAAGTTCGGCGGCTGTTTCTTCTTCAATAAAACGCCAATATTCTTCTTCACGCATCAGCTTGCTGCTTTTTGCGTATTCTGAAAGCCTTACGGCGTATTGCTTAAACGAATCGGTCTTTGGCGGAAGCTGGACCGGCTGACCTTTTACGGCTTGAGTGTAAGCGGCAGATAAATCCTCCAGCAGAATACGCCATGACACTCCGTCAACCGCCAGGTGATGTACGGTGATGAATAAATAATCCCCTGACCGGGTTTTGAACCATCCGGCTTTTAATAACGGCCCTTTTTCAATATCCATCCGCTGTTGGAGCGCAGCCACTTCATCTTCTATTTCTCTTTCCCAAGTATCTGTCTCAGACAGATCCCAAATGTCCAAGCTGTACAGTTCTTCTTTTTGAATACCGTGATTGATTTGTCTGATACTTTCGTTTTCTGCACTGACGGTGATCCGGAGTGCATCATGATGAATGACAAGATGCTCCAAAGCTTGTTTGAGCGGCTGTTTATGCAATGCGTCAGAGCTGAACATCATGACGGACTGATTGAAATGATTTCTGTTTTCCATCCGCTGTGATAAAAACCAGTGCTGAACGGGTGTCCAAGGTATGTCTCCTTCCACCGGCCGCTGATCGATGACTCTTTCCGCTTTCCGGATAAGAGGCGCGAGTTCCTTAATGGACGGATGCCGGAATAAGTCACTTGCCGTCATTTTCCACCCGTAGCGTCCGAGCCGTGCGGCAACTTGCAGCGCTTTGATTGAATCGCCGCCCAACTCAAAAAATGAGTCTTCAATCCCGACTTGTTTTGTGCCGAGCACTTCCTGCCAGATCACGGAAAGCTGTTCTTCAAGCTCATTGCGGGGAGCTGTGTATGCGGTTTGAAGCGCGAGCTCCGGTTCGGGCAGATTTTTCCGATCCAATTTACCGTTCGGCGTAAGCGGCAGCTTCTCAAGTTCCATCATATAGGCCGGAACCATGTAATTCGGCAGTTGCTTAGAAAGTGAAGAACGCACTTTTTCTGTATCCATGTCCGCCTGCAGACTCATATATGCGATCAGTTCTTTATTGCCGGACTGCCCGGTTCTGACTGACACGGCAGCTTCTTTCACGCCGTCCAGGCTCCTTAGTGCGGCTTCAATCTCTCCCAGCTCGACCCGATAACCGCGGATTTTCACTTGATCATCCATCCGTCCGGCATATTCAATCGTTCCGTCCGGCAGCCAGCGGGCTAAATCCCCGGTGCGGTACATCCGTTCTCCGGGAACAAAAGGATTAGGGACAAATTTTTCTTCCGTCAGCTCAGGGCGGCCGAAATATCCTCTTGCCACACCGTCTCCGCCTGTGCATAATTCACCGATGACGCCGATCGGCTGCGGTGTTCCCCTGCTGTTTATGATATATGCGGTTGAATTTCCGACAGGGCGGCCGATCGGGATTGAATGATCGTATGATTGTTCAATCAAAAAGCAAGTCGAGAACGTCGTGTTTTCAGTCGGCCCGTATCCATTCCATACCGAGAGATACGGCAGCGCATTCCGAACCCGGTTTACATGACTTGGGGACAGTGCTTCCCCGCCGATAATCAATCGGGATAATCCGGAAAACACGTATTCATTTTGTTCTGATAGATGATTGAACAAAGACGATGTCAGCCACAGTGTCGTAATGCCGTTTTGCTGTATAAATGTTTCCAGAACATCAGAGTCGAGATAGGTTTCCTGGTCACTTACATATAAAGAAGCGCCGTTTAAAAGCGGACCGAATATTTCAAATGTCGTTACATCAAATCCTAATGATGAAGTAAACAACAGTCTGTCTTCCGGCGTAAAATCAATATAATTGCTGTTTTTCACAAGGCGGATCACGCTTCGCTGTTCAATCATGACGCCTTTTGGCGCACCTGTTGACCCGGACGTATAAATCATGTAGGCCAACGATTCAGGTCCGCCGAGCGGTTCGGGATTTTCCGAACTCAAGCCGGCCTTTGTTTGAATATCCTCTATGAATAAACGTTTTCCTGAAAGCGGCAGACCGTCAAGTTTATCAGATTGGAGAAGAATATCAGCTTTACAGTCTTTAAGCATCCATTCAGCCCGTTCCCGAGGCACATCGTCACCGATAGGCAAGTAGGCGCCTCCCGCTTTTAATATTCCGAGGATTCCGGAAGCAAGCTCTATTGTGCGTCCGGTTAATAAGGCGACAACGCTTTCCGGACCGACGCCATTTGATCGGAGAGCCGCCGCTATTCTGTTAGCCCGTTCGTTCAGCTCACGGTATGTCAAGATTTGTCCATCATATACAACTGCCCGGGCATCGGGGGTTTCTTCAGCCTGCCGCTCAAATAAACGGCTGATGGTTTCGTGTCTTGGGTAATCGCTTTTCGTCTGATTAAACTGATAAATGACGCGATTTGTTTCAGCATCATCCAGTACGTGAATGTCACCAAGCGGTATTGTTTGGTCTTCAATTACTTTTGTAAGAATTCGGGTAAAGTAAGAAAGCCATTTTTCGATTGTCTGTTTTTGATAGATATCTGTATTGAATTCAAAATCAAAGCTGATGGAACCGTCAGACCCTTCTGACGCGTAAAGCGTGGCATCAAACTTTGCGGTTTTATGACTTGTATCCGCAGCTTGAGTCAAATGCAGCTCATTTAAATTCAGGGATTCACGCTCCATATTTTGGAGCACAAACATCACGTCAAACAGCGGATTGCGGCTTGTGTCCCGCTGCACGCCGAGCCGTTCCACCAGCTCTTCAAACGGGTAGTCCTGATGCTCATACGCCTCAAGCGCCGCCTGGCGGACTTCCGCCAAGTAATCGGTAAACCGTTTGTCTCCTTTCGGCTCCGTTCTGATGGCAAGCGTGTTGACGAACATGCCGAGAATCGGTTCAAGGTCTTTGTGCGGACGCCCGGCAATCGGCGAGCCGACGATGATGTCTTCCTGCCCGCTCAATCTCGCGAGTAACGTATTGTACGCGGCGAGAAGCACCATATACAAAGTGGAGCCGTAATCCCGGGCGATGCGGTGAAGGCCGGATGCCGTTTCAGCGTCAAGCGTGCACGATACGCTGCCGCCCGCAAAGCTTCTGACAGTCGGACGGGGCTTGTCAGCCGGAAGCTCAAGCACCGGAAGCTCTCCTTCGAGCCGCTTCAGCCAATACGCTTCCTGCTTCTGATACCCTTCTTTCTCCTGAAACGACCGCTGCCAGACGGCATAGTCTTTATATTGAAGGCGCATCGGCGCAAGCGAACGGCCTGCGTACAGCTCGCCGAATTCTTTAATCAAGGTGTTGACGGACACACCGTCAGAAATAATATGATGCATATCCGTTAATAAAAGATGGCGTTCGTCCGATTCTTTCACGAGGGCCGCACGGAAGAGCGGCGCTTCCTCCAGACAAAACGGCCGGATGAATGCGTCAGCTGACTCGGCCTCATCGAGCTGAAACGGCACGCTGTCATGGATGCGCTGCACCGGTTCGCCGTCAGGCCCCGTTTCAAAGGACGTTCTGAGCGACTCGTGCCGCTCCACAAGCTGCCGGAACGTCTCCTCCAGCCGGACACGGTCAAGCGGGCCCGTCAGTTCCAGCACAGCCGGCATATTGTAGCCGACACCGCCGTCTTCAAGCTGCTGGAGCACATACATCCGTTTCTGCGCCGAAGACACCGGGTAGGTATCTTGTGTTTGCGCAGGCTGAATCGCTTCATACGGGCTCTCTTCCAATTCCTGAATAACCGAAGCGAGCTCTTCCACCGTCGGCCGGGCGAAGATGTCCTGTAACGGCACCTGAACACCGAACTCCTTGGCGATGCGGGATACGAGAGCCGTCGCTTTTAACGAATGGCCTCCCCGCTCAAAAAAGTGATCCCGGATGCCGACGGGGCCGTTTTTCAGCACCTCTTCCCAAAGGGTGCAAAGCTTCATTTCCGTGACGTTCCGCGGGGCGGTGTACGCCTGTCTGTCTGCCGCTCCGCCGGGAGCCGGCAGCGCGCGGCGGTCAAGCTTTCCGCTCGGCGTGACCGGCCATTCGCTCATCTTTATGAACTGAGCCGGCATCATGTAGGCCGGAAGGCGTGTTGCAAGCTCCGCCCGCACGTCATCGCTTTTTCGTCCTTCAATATAGGCGTAAAGTGCGGTTTCGCCGTGTTCGGTCCGGGCGGTGACCGCCGCCTCACGAATGCCGTCAATTCGCCGGATCGCCGCTTCGATTTCTCCCGGTTCAATCCGGTAGCCGCGGACTTTCACTTGTCCGTCTGAACGCCCGAGCCATTCAACAAGGCCGTCTTCTGTCCAGCGTGCGATATCGCCCGTCTGATACATGCGTTCTCCCGGATAAAACGGATCATCGAGAAAGCGCTCCTCCGTCAGCTCAGGGCGGTTCAGATAGCCCCGGGCCACGCCGGTCCCCGCGATGTACAGCTCTCCTGCCACGCCCGCAGGCTGGACGGTTCCCCCGCCGTCTAACACATAAAGACGGGCACCCGGAACGGGTTTTCCGATCGGAAGCCGCGTCCGTCCGCTGTCCCGTTTTCGATCACAGACGTAAAAGGCCGCATCGACCGTCGCTTCCGTCGGCCCGTAGCCGTGAATAAGCACGGTCTCCGGCAGAAGATCGGCAAACCGGGCAGCCGTAAGCGGGGAAAGAGCTTCCCCTCCGGCAAACACGCGTGTCAGTGTTCTGCCGAGGCGTGTTCTTGTTTCTGCAGGCTCAGTTTCCAGCGCGTCTAAAAAGCTGTTGACCATCGCCGGAATAAAATGTGCGGTCGTCACCTTTTCAGAAGAAAAAGCTTCAATCATCCGCACTGGATCTTTCTCCCAGCCGGCCGGAAGCAGATACACGGAGGCGCCGGATATCGTCCACCAAAACAATTGCCAGATGGAGGCGTCGAATGAAAAGGATGATTTCAGCACGATAATATCCTCTTCCGTTAACGGAAACTGCCCTTGCATCCCTGATAAAAAGGCGGCGGCTTGACGGTGTTCAACAGCCACTCCCTTCGGTGTTCCCGTCGAACCGGACGTATAAATGATATAAGCGAGCGAATCAGCATCCGCTTCGTCAGAGACAGCCCCTGTCTCCGTCTCACTTGTCAGAGCAGAAAGAGACACTTCTAGCGTTTCGCCGGAAAAACCGGAAACGGATAACCCCGGCTGTGCAAGCAGGAGACAAGCGCCGCAGTCATCGAGCATATAGCGCAGCCTGTCCTCAGGATAGTCAGGGTCAAGCGGCACATAGGCGCCGCCCGCTTTTAACACGGCAAGCACAGAAACCGCCATCTCCGGCGAGCGTTCGGCGAGTACGCCGACCATGCTTTCTTTGCGGACGCCTTTTTGTCGGAGCCGGACGGCGAGCCTGTCCGTGTACTGATCGAGCTCGGCGTACGTCAGCATACCGTCCGGAAAACGGAGCGCCGGACGATGCGGCGAAAGCGCGGCGCGGCGGGCAAACAGCCCGTGAAGCGTCGGAGCCGGCGGTTCAACCGTTTCTGTATGGTTAAATGCATCCATCATACTTCTGGCTTCACACGCATCCAGCAATGCGATCTCGGAAGCGCCGATTTCAGGGTCGGAAATGACTGAGTTCACCATATGCCGTAAAAATGTTTCGATATTCTTCATAAAAACATCGTCGTATATACCGGTATCAAATTTTAAGCGGATATAAAGAGAATTGCCCGGAATCACCTTTATGCTGCATCCGTAGTTTGTGACTTCTTCCATCGTGAAATCCTCTACCGCAAAATCAAATGAACCGGCCTGACTCACATTTTCAATTTCACGCTGGGCCGGCACATTTTCAAACACGATAATATGGTCAAACAGCGCTTGCTTCAGAGGGCTTTGCGCCTGAATGTCATACAGCGGATAATAGCTGTAAGCTTCTGCTTGCAGCGTCTCCTGCTGCAAATGCCTGACAAGCTCCAGAAAAGAAAATGAACCGCTTTTCACCCGTACGGGAATCGTATTAATAAACAGTCCCACCATTTTTTCCACGCCTGCGAGATCCGACGGCCGGCCGGAAACGACAGAACCGAAAACGGCATCATCACAGCGGCTGACACGCTGCAGCAAAATGCCCCACAGTGCCTGGAACACTGTATTCAGCGTTGCTCCAGCCCTTGCCGCAATGTTCTTCAGCTCATTTGTCTGCTCTTCAGAAATGGTGAAAACCGCCTGCTCAAGTTCGCCGTTTGGTTCCGCGGATTTTTTCGGAAGAGACGCCGATTGCTCAAGATCGGCAAGTCTCGTTTTCCAAAAAATCTCAGCTTCTTTACGATCCTGCTTCATGAGCCATTTAATATACTTCCCATATGGCTGAACAGGCTCGAGAGACGGAAGCCGTCCGTCTCCCAGAGATTGATAGATCATCAGAAATTCCTTCATGACAATTCCGAAGCACCAGCCATCCATGACAATATGATGATGGCTCCATATACAAACATAGCGTTCAGGCGCTTTTTTCAAAATGGAGACTCTCATGAGAGGATCTGATTGCAAATCAAAGCCTTTATCTTTATCTTCTTTTCTGAACCGGTCGGCATATTTGTCTTGCGCCTTCTCGTCCAAATGAGAAATATCATGAAACTGAACGCGGCTCGGCCTGTTTTTCAGCACGACTTGGCGGGGCTTTGCCACATTCTTGTGAATAAATGTCGTACGGAAAATATCGTATCGTTCAAAAACAGCATCTATACTTTTTTGGAATCGTTCCCGGTCAAGCTGTCCGCTGATCGTAAACACCGCTTGTTCGAAGTAGGCTCTTGAGTCATGATCCAACAGAGAATGAAAAAGCATGCCCTCCTGCATAAAAGCCAAAGGATATATATCTTGTATTTCCGGTTGCTGCCCCATTGCGCCACTCCTTTTCTATAGTTTGTTGACGGCTCCCATAATGTCATTCAGATCTTCCAGCGTTAACTCCTCGTCACTGAAATCAGCGGCGCTCCATTCACGCTCCTCTTTTCCTGTGCAATGCGTGATGATCTGCTTGAGAAAGGTATGAAAATATCCCGTCAAAACTTCAATCGTTTCTTTTTGATACTGAAAACGGTTGTACACGACATGCATGCTGAGACATTCCGACGATACGGAGCCGCTGATATCAAGTGTGTACGGGCGTTCCCAGTCTGGGCTGACTTCATTTCCCGCTTTTACGGGAGAAACACCGAAGCCGCTGGAACGGATTTCCCGGTCAAACTGTCCCAGATAGTTAAAACTGATTTCAGGAGAATCAGATTCAGTCTCTCCCCAGAGTTTGCTTATATATTTCAGCACCCCGTATCCCGCTCCTTTATGCGGTATGCGGCGCATCATGTCTTTTGTCCGCTTAATGTGATAACCGAGACGCTCACCGTCATCAGGCTGATCTTGAAAACTTGCGTCAACCAATACCGGATAAATTGACGTAAACCAGCCGATGGTTCTGCTGATATCAAGATGCTCCAGGTGCTCTTCCCTTCCGTGGCCTTCCATGCTGATTTTGAATGCCTCGTTTCCGGTCCATCTGTTCAGCGCAAGGCTTAACGCGGCAAGCAATAATTCGCCCGTCTCTGTTGTGTATGCTCTGTTCGCTTCCGTTAACAGCTGCTCGGTCTCCTGTTTTGTCAATGTAACGGTCATCACATCTGTATCTTTCAGAAGATTGGAAGAGATACGGGCATCTTTCGGAAGCGGTTTGACCGCCGCTTTTTCTCTTTCGGACCAGTAGTCTGCTTCCTGTAACAGCCGGCGGCTTTTTGCATAATCAGAGATTTGCTTTGCGTAAGTCTGATAGGAATCGGTTTTCGCCGGAAGCGCGGTTTCTTTTCCTTCGAGCGCCTGCCTGTAGCACGCGGTGAGATCTTCAAATAAAATCCTCCATGACACTCCGTCAATGACAAGGTGATGAATGGAAAGCAGCAGATGATCGCCATCAGCGGCATGAAATAAGCCGACAGCTACGAGCGGACCCGTCTCCAGCCGAATGGAAGTTTGAATACGGGCGGCCGCCTGTTCAATTGCGGCGTGCTCCTCTTGTAATGAACCTTTCTCTCTTACGTCATGCGTTTCAAACGTAAAGAGTTCTTCTTCAGAAAGGTTTTCCGCTCTGTTATATTGAATCACCGATCCGTTTTGCGTGCCGCATACCATCCGTAATGCGTCATGATGAACCGCGAGCTGTGCCAGCGCTTTTCTCATAGCAGATTCATTGATTCTGTCTGCACTGCGGAGCATAACGGACTGATTAAAATGATCATGCGGCAATGATTGCGAAAAGAACCAGTGCTGGATCGGCGTCAGCGGCACGTCTCCCGTGACGGGAGACTGATCAATCACGCGGCGGACTTTCCGGAGCCGCATCGACACTTCTCCCAGTGTCTGATGCTCGAACAGCTCGCGGACGGTCGTTTCATAGCCCTGCTGTTTCAGCCTCGCACATACTTGCAGCGCTTTAATCGAATCCCCGCCGAGATGGAAGAAATGAGCATTGGGGCCGAGTCCTTCAACACCTAAGAGTTCTTCCCAGATGTCAGCCATCATTTCTTCAGTTTCATTTCTCAGGCTGATATCATCTCCAAGGCTTTCATTTAATTCAGGCTGCGGGAGTGCCTTCTCGTCCAGCTTCCCATTCGCCGTCAAAGGCAGTTCATCAAGCTCTATCAAGCGGGCGGGAATCATATATTCCGGCAGAAAAGCTCTGAGAGAGGCCTGAATCTCTGCTTCTTTTATTTTTTCGTTCCCGTGTATGACCGCGTATGCGTAAATGGAGTGCTGACCGTGCTGATCAGCACGTGTGATCACGGCGGCCTCTTTCACGAAGGAAAGCTCCTGCAGCGCTGATTTTATTTCTCCCAGCTCAATTCTGTGGCCTCTGACTTTTACTTGCGCATCTATCCGCCCGACATATTCCAGCTCGCCATTTGAGAGTCTTTTGGCAATATCGCCCGTTCGGTAGAGCCGCATGCCGGTATTGTGCGGATTCGTGATGAACCGGGAGGCGGTTAAATCATCCCTGTTTACATATCCCCTCGCGACGCCTTCCCCGCCGATATAAAGCTCACCTGGAATTCCGATCGGCTGCGGATTCATATAGGCGTCCATGACAAAAGCATGAAGGGTTTCCAGCGGTCTGCCGATATTGCTTTTATTTCTCTCAATATCATCCATCTTCAGTTTTTTGCATGTGACGTGAACCGTGGTTTCCGTAATGCCGTACATATTAACAAGCTCCGTCTCCGGGTACTTCTCTTTCCAGCTTTTCAGCATGCCGGGCTGAAGCGCTTCTCCGCCGAAAATGACATATCGAAGCTTCAGCTTGTCCGCATGCCCGGCCTCTTCATGAATGAGTCCGGAAAAAGCCGTCGGCGTTTGATTCAGCACCGTTACGCCTTCACTTTGCAGCAGCTGCCGGTACAAATGCGGATCACGGGCTGTTTCTTTCGGCACGATAACTACCTTTCCGCCGTATAAGAGCGCGCCGAATATTTCCCAGACAGAAAAATCAAAACAATAGGAGTGGAACAGCGTCCAGACGTCTCCAGAGCCGAAATCAAACGGCAGTCCTTTATGTGTGATAAGGCTGATGACATTGCGGTGTTCCGTCATAACGCCTTTCGGTTTTCCGGTTGTGCCCGATGTGTAAATCACGTAAGCCGGCTGTTCAGGCGTTATCATTTCTTTCGTTCTGTCTGCTGAAACGGATTCAGGCTTATCAATGTATAATACCGGCAGCCCGTCCATTCCGGATATCCCAAGACCCGATTGCGTCAACAGAACACGCGCGCCGCTGTCAGTCAGCATAAATGAAATCCGCTCGTCCGGATAGTCAGGATCAATCGGCAGATAAGCCCCTCCCGCTTTTAAAATACCGAGAATCCCAATCAGCATATCCGGGGATCGTTCGGTCATAATTCCGACAATCTGTCCGGAGCGGATGCCGTTTTCCGACAGCATATCAGCGATTCGATCCGCCTTGTCATTGAGCTCGCGGTAGGTGAGACGCTCATCGGACATAACGGCTGCAATTTGATCCGGCATTTTTTCCGCCTGTGCTTCAAATAAACTGACGATCGTCTCATGCTTCGGATACTCAGCTGTTTGATTTTCCGCTTGAAGAAGCATCTGCCGCTCGTTTGTGTCCAGCAAATGAATGTCAGACAGCTTCTGCTCATCATCCGATGCGATTTGTCCTAAAAGCTCTTTAAAATGACCGGCCCACCGTTCGATCGTATCTTTTTCAAACAACGCGGTACTGTATTCAAAATGAAAATCCAGTGAGCCGTCCGGCTGTTCCTCGGCATGAAGCGTCAAGTCGAATTTTGAAATGTCATGTTTCACTGCATGTGAAGAAACGGATAAGCCCGGAAGGTTCACTTTGAAATCATCACTGTTTTGCAAAACGAGCATGGCATCAAACAGCGGATTGCGATTGACTTCCCGGTGTGTATCAAGCTTTTGGGCAAGTTCTTCAAACGGGAAGTCCTGATGTTCGGCTGCGCCGAGGGCAAGCATTTTCACCTCTTCTAAATAAGCGCGGAATGTCTTATCCCCTTTCGGCCTGCTTCTCATTGCTACGGTATTTACAAACATGCCGATGACCCCATCAAGCTCAGCGCGGCTTCTGCCGGCCGCAGGTGAACCGACGATAATGTCTTCCTGCCCGCTCAATTTAGAAAGGAACAAGGAGTAGCCTGCCAAAAGAATCATATACAGCGTCGAACCCGTCTCATCCATAAGCCGGCGCAAATTCTCCGCCGTTTCTTTTTGAAGGCGCGTTCGTACAACGGACCCGCTGAAATCAGGAAGCTGCGGGCGCTTTTTATCGAGCGGCAGATCAAGAACGGGAATGTTTTCCCCGATCGCATCCAGCCAATACCGCTCATGTCTTTTGAATTCTTCAGCGGCGAACCGCTCATGCTGCCAGACGGAAAAATCTTTGTACTGAAGTTTTAACGGCCGCAGCTCTTTTCCTCTGTACAAATCCGTCAATTCTTGAATCAGAACGCTCATTGACACACCGTCTACGATAAGATGATGCATATCAAGCAGCAGAAAATGACGTTCTTCAGTGGCTTTGGCTAAAGTCACTCTCAAAAGCGGCGCTTGTTCCACGTCAAACGGCTTGACGAAAGTTTCCATTGTCGCTTGAAGAAGTGTCCCGGATGGCATGTGAATCTCTGTGAGATCGAGATCGACATGTGAATGTATGTGCTGCATCGGCTCCCCGTTTCGCAAAACAAATGATGTGCGTAACGCTTCATGCCTTTGTAACAGCGCTGAAAAGGCTTCGTGCAGACGATCACGGTTGAGTCTGCCGCTCAGCTCCAGACAAGCGGGCATATGATAGCCCGTACTGTCCGCCGCAAGCTGATGAAGGGCATAGAGCCTTTTTTGCGCAAAAGATAGCGGGTACAAGTCCTTTGCCTCCGCAGGCATGATTTCTGCATATTCTCCTCTTTTCCTCTGTTCTAGGAAGCGGGCCATGCTCTCGATAGTCGGATGTTCAAAAACATGGCGGACGGCAAGTTCAATTTGCAGCCGTTTATGTATCTTTGAAACAAGCGACGCGGCTTTCAGCGACTGTCCGCCGATTTGGAAGAAATCATCTCTCATACTGATGTGTTCCCGTTTCAGCACTTCTTGCCAAATAGACAGCAGCTCAGTCTCAAGCATTGTGCGCGGAGCTTGATAATCACCGGTTCTCTCGGCTTCTTTCGGCTCAGGAAGTGCGGCCCGGTCAAGTTTTCCGCTCACAGACAGCGGCATTTCCGTCAATTTGGTAAAGCTTCCCGGGATCATATAAGCAGGTAATCTCCCGGCCAATTCGGCATGAGGATCAAATGTCACACCGACGTTTTCCAGTACGACATAAGCTGCAAGCTCCTGTTCCCCGTCCGCCGTTTTGCGCACGGTGACTGCCGCCTCTTTTACCCCGGACAGACTTCTGAGTGCCGTTTCGATTTCTCCTAATTCAATTCTGTAACCTCTTACCTTCACCTGATCGTCAAAGCGTCCCATGTATTCAATCGTTCCGTCCGGTAAAAATCGGGCTGCATCTCCCGTTCTGTACAACCGTTCACCTTTACGAAACGGATGAGGGGTAAAGACTTTGTCCGTCAGCTCTTTTTGCTGAAAATATCCGTCCGCCAGACCTTTTCCGGAAATACACAGTTCACCGACGGCTCCGACCGGCTGCAGCCGATCTCCGTGCATCATATAGACAGAAGTGTTGGCAATCGGGCGCCCGATCGTAATCCGGCTGCTTTTTTGCAGGTTGCGCAGAATCGTCGTGGCCACACTGTTTTCCGTCGGTCCGTATTCATTCAGCAGCTCGGCATTCGGGCATATGTTGCGGCTCGCTTCCACGATATCAGGGGTGGCCGCTTCCCCGGCAAATGTCACCGCCCGAAGCGTCTGCGCATCCTTTTTCGTCAGCGAATCAAGCAGAACGCGATACAGAGACGGAACGATCAGAAGATGGCTCACTCCGTGGCGGGCGATTTTCTGTTTTATTGAAAGGACGTCTTTCGCATCATCTTCATCAGTTAACAGTACACAGGCGCCCGACAGAAGCGGAGTGAAAAGACTCGTTAATGACCCGTCAAATACGTATGAAAAAAGATGAAGCGCTATGTCTCCTTCTGTCATCCCGTATTCTTCACGCCGCCATTGCAATGTATTGCTGATCGCTTTGTGTTGTACAAGCACCCCTTTCGGCCGGCCTGTCGTTCCGGAAGTGTAAATGACATACGCCCAATTTCCGCTGTCAGACACCGGCGGAAGCGGTGCGGTCTGCTGGGAAACCGTTTCCTCCATGATGACGACGCTGCCCTTGAAATGCGGCGGAATGAGGGGGAGCAGGTCTTTTTCAGTCAGGAGCAGTGAGGCTTCACTGTCTCTCAGTAAAAATGAAATCCGTTCAGGCGGAAATTCCGCATCAATCGGCATATAGGCGCTGCCCGACTTCCAAATTCCGAGCAGAGCGGCAACCGTACTCATTGATCGGCGCAGCATAACAGCGGTGATCTGATCGGAACGGGCGCCTTTTTCCCTTAACGCATGGGCAATCTGATTCGCCCGCTGATTTAATTTTTTGTAGCTCCAGCTTACTCCGTTATATCTCAACGCCTCTTGGTCAGGCGTTATTGCCGCCTGTTCTTCAAACAGCCCATGAACGGTTGTCTCAGGGTACGGACGGTTCGTTTCGTTAAACGAATGAATCAGGGCTTCTTCCTCCGGAGGTACGAGACTGATGCTTGATAAAAGCCTGTCCGGATCTTCCGTTACACAGGAGATGACCTCCAGAATATGCCCTTTGATCCGTTTCATGTCTTCCCGATCGTAGATGCCCGCATTGTAGCTGAATTTCACATAAAACTCTTCTCCCGGAACGATGACGACGTTAAGATCGTAATTGGTTTCTTCCGCCATCGAAAAGTTTTCAAGTGAGAGCGCACTGCTTTCCGTTTGCTGCCAGCCGTTTACCGCAGCCTGCATCTGAACCGGATAATTTTCAAAGACCAGGATATGGTTCAAGAGATCTTTTTGCAGACCGCTCTCGTTTTGGATGTCATAAAGCGGATAATAGCTGTGCTCTTCCGCAGCGAGTGACTCTTTTTGCACCTTTTTGAGAAGAGAAGAAAAAGTCATATCACCAGCCGCGCGCACCCTTACCGGCACGGTATTGATAAACAGTCCGGCCATGGATTCAATGCCGCTGATAGCTGACGGCCTGCCGGAAACAACTGAACCGAAGACGGCATCTTCAGTCCCGTTGTAACGATGGAGAAGCAGACCCCAAATGCCCGTAAATATAGTATTCAGCGTGACCCCGATGCCTCGGGCAATGTCTGTCAGTTTTTGCACGGTTTCAGGCTCAAGGGAAAATTGAAAATGCTCAGATGCATAACAGTTTTTCGCCGGCTTATTCTTCGTTTGCGGAACGGAAACGGTTTCTCCGTAATCTTCCAAGCAGCGCGACCAGAACGCTGACGTCTCTTCTTTATTCCGGCTTCGGAGCCATTTGATATAAGTGCTGTAAGGAGCCGGACTGCCGAGGTTTACAGACCTGTTGTTTCGGATCGCATAATACATGCTGAAGAAATCTTTCAGTACAAGGCCCAAGCTCCAGCCGTCCATCATAATGTGATGATGAGTCCAAACGCATGTATGGCGGTTTTCTCCCGTTTGAAAAAGAGTCAAGCGCATTAAGGGGCCTTTTTGCAGATCAAACCCCTTATGCCGGTCGTTTTCCTTAAATTCGTCAATGATGCTTTGCTGCCGTTCTTCCGAATAGTCTGAAATGTTCTCAGTCTGTACGGCAGTGTCACGGAGTGAAAGGACAACCTGCTGCGGCCCTTCAAGGTCAGGCACTTCTTTTATGAAAATCGTTCTGAAAATATCATAACGGCTGACAAGCATATCCAGACTTTTTTGGAATGTATCAATGCATAAATCCCCGCTGACTGTAAACGAAATCTGCTCGACATATGCGTTTGATCCGGAATCCAGAAGCGAATGAAACAGCATGCCTTCCTGCATATATGATAAAGGGTAAATATCTTGAATTTCTGTCGCTTGTGTCACGAATGCCACACACCTTTTTATGAAATTAAAGTCCTTTTACGAGATCTTCAATGCTTGATAGTGCTTGAGCGGTCAATTCTGTATGGCTGTAATCCGTTAATGTTTTTTCCCGCTCTTTCTTGCCGGAACAATGGGCGATGATGTCCTCGAGGTGAGTATGGAAACGATTCATGAAGAACTCGATTGCCCCCGGTGCAAATACATCGGTATAAACGGCTTTTACCTCCAGTTGCCCGGCCGCCACCATCGCGTTAATATCCAGATCAAACTCGCGGATGCGCCCGGATGCTATATCATGCTGCGGCTTGAACGGTGACATCTTCAGCGTCCCCTCAAGACCGTCAAACGCACCGAGATAGTTAAAGCTTATTTCTGGGTCTTTATAAAGAATGTTTCGCGAATATCTCAGCAGCCCGTAGCCGGTTCCGTGATGAGGAACCCGTCTCATCATGTCTTTTACCGTCTTTATGCGGTGCGCGGTTTTTTCGCCTGAGCCGTCCGGCACTCTCATATCCAAAAGCACCGGGTAAACAGATGTAAACCAGCCTGCCGTTCTTGACATATCAATGTCAGGAATATGCCCTTGGCGTCCGTGTCCTTCAGTGCTGATAAGCATCTGTTCGGAACCCGTCCACTCATGAAGCGCCATTCCAAGCGCCGTTAAAAGCAATTCATGAACATCCGTTCCGTATGCCTGCTGTGTTTCCAACAGCAGCTGCTTCGTGACTTCGCTGCTTAATATCCACGATGCAGTGTGCGCGTTTTCCTGCAATCGTCCGGCGTTTTCATCAGTTATTTTCGGCAGCGGCGCTGTTTTACCAGACATCACGCTGTCCCAGTATGCGGCTTCCTCCAGCAATGCTTTGCTCTTGGAAATGTCAAAAAGCTCTTCAGCATACTTTATATAAGAATCGCTTTTCGGCGGCAGTTCGATTTGTTTGCCGTCCAATGCCTGCTGATAAGCTGTCTGCAGATCTTCAAGCAATATCCTCCATGACACGCCGTCCGTGATAAGGTGATGAATCGTGATAAGCAGATGGTCGGCTTCTTTCAGCCTGAACACTCCGAGATGAAGAAGAGGGCCTTGATCAAGGCGCATAGCCTGCTGTATTTCTTTTTCCTCAGCGGCTATCCGTTTTTCCGGCTGTGTTTCTTCTGAAAGATCTATGACGTTAAGCGTAAAGATTTCTTCATGCTGCTCTGTGATTCCGCGGTTATATTGAACAACTTCCCCATGCTCATTTTCAGTGAAAGTCATTCGCAGCGCATCATGATGTTCTGTCAGCGCGCAAACCGCCTGATACAGCGCATCTATTTCGAGGCTGTCTTTACTGCACAGCATGACTGATTGGTTATAATGAAGCTCAAACGCACCCGGCTCCTCAAAAAATCTCTGCTGGATCGGTGTCAGCGGAGCGCTTCCTTCTATCGGGCCCTGATCAGCCGTTGCAACAGCCGGCGTGAGGTGTTTCGCGAGTTCTGCAATCGTCGGGAACTGAAACAAATCGCGGATCGACATGTTCCAGCCTTCTCCGGCGAGTCGGGCTGACACTTGAAGCGCCTTAATGGAATCTCCCCCAAGCTCAAAGAAAGAGTGATGAATTCCCGCTTTCTGAATATGAAGCACATCTTCCCAAATCCGGCATAACATCGCCTGTTTTTCATCGCCGGGCGCGACAAATGCCTGTGATGAATGTATCTCTTCTGCCGGCAATGCCGATTTATCAAGTTTGCCGTTCAGTGTCAGGGGCATGCTGTCTAAACCGATAATATGAGACGGCATCATATAAGCCGGGAGCTCCTGCATAAGAGACTGGCGGAGTGATGAGATATCGGCCTCTTTAGGAACGATGTATGCCGCTAACCGGGCTTGTCCTTCGGCATCTTTCATCACGGTAACAGCCGCTTCTTTGACTTGATCGTGTTTCAAAAGCACACTTTCTATTTCTCCCGTCTCAATTCTGTATCCCCTGATCTTCACCTGCTTATCAATCCGCCCTTGAAAACGAAGAGTTCCATCCGGCAGCCAGCAAGCCTGATCTCCGGTTCTGTAAAGCGTTTCTCCCGTTTGTAACGGGTCACTGAATGCGTCCTCTGTCAGCTCAGGCTGTCCCCAATATCCTTTGGCGACGCCGGCGCCCCCGATATACAGCTCTCCGAAAACGCCGATCGGCTGGACCTGTTTGTCTTTGTTTAAGATGTACATTTGCACATTCGGAAGCGGAACACCGATCGGCACATCATCTTCCCGCGGCTCTTCGCTCATTCCGGCTTCATAATACGAAGAGTCAATTGTCGCTTCTGTTACACCGTAGCTGTTAATGATCCGCATTTCTTTCCCAAAGCGTTCATGAAGCGTATAAAAATCTTGCGACTTGATCATATCTGAACCAAGTACCAGTATTTTTACGCTTTGCAGCGCGAGTTTCCGGCGGTATATATATTCCATAAACGGAACAATCAGCGCGGGTGTCGACTCCATAAACGTGATACGGTGCTGATCAATGAGCCGATAAAGCTGCTGCGGCTCAAGCCGGACGTCATCCGGACAAATGACAAGCGTTCCCCCGTTTAGCAGGGCGCGTGCAAGATCCCCTGAAAATACATCAAATGAGAAACTCGCCATCTGCAGCACTCTGACCGGTATAAGATCAAGCTCATAAATCCTGCGCCATGCAAGTGCTGCATGCGTAAAGCTGCGATTTCTGACTTCGACTCCCTTCGGCGTTCCCGTTGTTCCCGAAGTATATATGATATATGCGGTATCATCCGGTGACGCTGCCGGCTGAATATTCTTTGCAGAAATATCGTATTGATCTTCATAATCAAGCTGAATGAGAAATAAATTGTGATCCGTCAGCTGTGAAGCAAGTTCTTTGTATTCTGACTGCACCATCAAGACGGATGCCGCGCTGTCTTTTAATAAATAGCGAATCCGTTCCTCAGGATAATGGGAGTCAACCGGTATATACGCCCCTCCCGATTTCATGACGGCAAGAACACTGACGATCGCTTCAATCGAACGGTTTGCTAATATGGCTGCTCTTTTTCCCGGACCGAATCCATTTTTCTGCAGTGTTCGGGCAAGACGGTTTGCCCGCTCATTGAGCTGCAAATAGCTGATCTGTTGTGCTCCTTCAATAACAGCGGTCTGATGAGGCGTTTCTTCTGCTTTCTCTTCAAACAGCTGGTGAAACAGTTTGTGTTTTTCCATGAATTCGGTTTGTGTGTTATTAAACTCAATCAGTAACTTTTGTTTTTCTTCTTCATCCAAAATGTCAGCTTTCGATAGTGTGACTTCCGGTTCGGCGGCAACATGGCGCAAGAGATTCAGTAAGTGGCCCATCCAGCGTTCAATCGTTTCTTTCATAAAAAGCTCGGTGCTGAATTCCATCTCAAAGCGGATGTTTCCGTCGGATTCAGCCGCTGATAAGGTCAGGTCAAAACTTGATACATCATGTTCGGTATGCTCTGATCGTGACGCCTTCAGACCGGCCAGATTTATCTCCTCTCGCTCCATATTCTGAAGAATAAACATCGCGTCAAACAGCGGATTGCGGCTCATGTCCCGCTGCACGCCGAGCCGTTCCACCAGCTCTTCAAACGGGTAGTCCTGATGCTCATACGCCTCAAGCGCCGCCTGGCGGACTTCCGCCAAATAATCGGTAAACCGTTTGTCCCCCTTCGGCTCCGTTCTGATGGCGAGCGTGTTGACGAACATGCCGAGAATCGGTTCAAGGTCTTTGTGCGGACGCCCGGCAATCGGCGAGCCGACAATGATGTCTTCCTGCCCGCTCAATCTCGCGAGTAACGTATTGTACGCGGCGAGAAGCACCATATACAAAGTGGAGCCGTGATCCCGGGCGATGCGGTGAAGGCCGAATGCCGTTTCAGCGTCAAGCGTGCACGATACGCTGCCGCCCGCAAAGCTTCTGACAGCCGGACGGGGCTTGTCAGCCGGAAGCTCCAGCACCGGAAGCTCTCCTTCTAGCCGCTTCAGCCAATACGCTTCCTGCTTCTGATACCCTTCTTTCTCCTGAAACGACCGCTGCCAGACGGCATAGTCTTTATATTGAAGGCGCATCGGCGCAAGCGAACGGCCTGCGTACAGCTCGC
>NZ_JAPNNY010000009.1:0-60019 GCF_027853835.1 Bacillus sp. NEAU-242-2
TACCCACGTGTTACTCACCCGTCCGCCGCTAACATCAGGGAGCAAGCTCCCATCTGTCCGCTCGACTTGCATGTATTAGGCACGCCGCCAGCGTTCGTCCTGAGCCAGGATCAAACTCTCCGATAAAGTAGTTTGACTGACTACGCACATCGCTGTGCGATTTATTTAAAACTTTGAATTAACAGGTACGTTTTGTCTTGTTTAGTTTTCAAAGATCATTACCGCTTGTTGAAGCAGCTTTATTATCTTACCACTCAGCTTCTTTTATGTCAACAACTTTTTTTAAGTTGTTTCCGAAGCTTTTTGTTGTTGTCTGCTGTCCATCAGCGACGTTTAATAATATACCATGCATTCGCTGAATTTAGCAAGTGTTTTTTTCGTTTTTTTTTGAAACGTATTTCGTTATATTCATCTCCGCCGCGGCATACGATGTAATCAAGCATGGACAAGATAAGGAGGCGTCATCAGTGAACCACTTCTACGTGTGGCACATCAGAAGGATAAAACAGCTGCTTATTATTATCATTGCCGCATTTGCAGCAGCCAGCTTTTTTTATATACAGAGAGCCGTCCCCCTTCCTGTATTTTTAACTGATAGCAGCCCGAAGGCTATTTCAAAAGGGGAAACGAAAGCGGGCGAAGTCGCATTAACATTCGATATCAGCTGGGGCGACGAAAAAGCGGTTCCGATTCTGAACGCGCTAAAAGCAAACGGTATTAAAAACGCCACTTTTTTTCTGTCAGCTTCTTGGGCGGAACGGCACCCGGACACAGTTGAACGTATGGTAAAAGACGGACATCAAATCGGCAGCATGGGATATGCGTATAAGAATTATACCAACCTAGAGGACAATGAAATAAAAAAAGACATCCTCCGGGCCCAGACCGCATTTAAAAAGCTGGGTGTGAAGAATGTTCATTTACTCCGCCCGCCGACCGGACAATTTAATAAAAAGGTTCTTGCCATTGCACAGCAGTACCGCTATTCAGTGGTTCATTACAGCGTTAACTCGCAGGATTGGACAAATCCCGGTCCTGATAAAATCATTGAAAATGTAAACAGTCATATAAAAGGCGGCGACATTGTCCTGCTGCACGCCTCTGATTCAGCAACACAGACCGAAGAAGCGCTCCCCGCCATCATTCACAATTTAAAGCAAAAAGGACTGAAAAACGTGACAGTCGGCGACCTGATCGCAAATACTGACGTCAAGTCATCAGAAGTGAAATAACTACCTCTGGGCAAACTTCGGCAGCATTAACAGCTGAAACGCATTGCAGCCCATCAGCGGAATCAGCATCAAATAAAGCCAGTCCTCATTATTCACTCTTAGCGCAGGAACCCATTCAAGCGCCGTAATAACGACCATTAAAAATAATGATGAAACGAACGTATTTTTTGAGGACTGCTTTTGTTTTATATACGCCGTCAACAGGCCGACGGCAAGCAGAGCCAGCGGCAGCCAGACAAACCCCGCAATCGAGTCATCCCGCTCACCGAAAAACAAAAATCTGACGTACATTAAATCAAAAGCGACAAACAGAATGATAAACAGCTGAAGCAGATTCCAAAGCGAGTTTGATCTGAGAATTTCAAGGGCAAACCGGTGCACCGTCAGAAAGACGAAGAATCCCATCTGGCTGATCACACTGAAAATCATGCCTACCCCGATAAACCAGATCAGAACAGAGAAAATCTGACCGGCCTCAAAATTCAGAAAGAACCCCTTGTACTCCCCCCACTTCAGTGCAAATCCCACGACGCTTGTAATAAGAGCGCCCACAGCTAAAATCGAAAAGAAAAATCGAACAAGCCCGCGGCTTTTCATCTCTTATTCATCCCCCTGACAATCGCGTTCAGCGATATTTTGTTATGTATAAATCCATTCCGATGAATCATATTAAAAATAAGTACAAGTAAGGAAGGAGCTTATGCATGTCAAAAGCCAAAACGCTATTGATAAGCTGTTTTGTTGTATTATCTGTAACAGCTTGTGCTCCAAAAGACCAAGCAGCGGATATGGATTATGACCAGACTAAAAAAATGGTTGTTGATATATTAAAGACAGATGATGGAAAAAAAGCAATTAAGGAAATATTAAATGATGATGCGATGAATGAGGCATTGGTGATTGATCAAAATGCCATTAAAGGCACAATAGAGAAAACCCTCACCTCTAAAAAAGGGGCGGAGTTCTGGAAAACCATCTTTGAAGACTCAAAGTTCGCCGAGAGCTTTGCAAAAACGCTTCAGCCCGAGCACGAAAAAATCATAAAAAAACTGATGAAAGACCCTGATTATCAGAAAAGTTTTATGCAGATCATGCAGGACCCCGGCATGGATAAAAAATACTATGAGCTGGTGAAAAGCCAAAAGTTCCGCAGTTACTTAGAAGATGTAATTACAGAGACACTTTCCAGCCCGCTTTTCAAAAAGCAATTCGAGGATGAATTGAAAAAAGCGGCTTCAAGCTCTGAAAAAGAAAGCCAATAAAAGGCCGGGCCGTGTTGATCCCGGCCCCTTTTTTATTCAGCTGTTTTTTCAATGACTTTCTGGGCGATTCCCATATAAATTTCCCCGATCGGATGACTTCTGTCATAGACAGAAGGCGCAAACTGGTCCTTGTCCCAATCAGGCTGTTTTAAAGGAATTCTGCCAAGCAGCGGCACCTGCAATTCCTCTGCAAGCTTGTCTCCCCCGCCTTGACCGAACACATATTCTCTCTCGCCGGTTTTTGCACTTTCATAATAAGCCATATTTTCAATGACCCCTACAACTTCATGATCGGTCTTAATCGCCATAGAACCCGCTCTCGCCGCTACAAATGCGGCTGTAGGGTGCGGCGTTGATACGATAATCTCTTTGCAGCTCGGAAGCATCGTGTGTACATCGAGCGCCACATCACCCGTGCCGGGCGGCAGATCGAGAACGATATAGTCAACCTCTCCCCAGTCAACCTCATGGAAGAAGTTATTCAGCATCTTGCCCAGCATCGGCCCTCTCCACACAACCGGAGCGTTTTCTTCGACGAAAAAGCCCATCGACATAACCTTTACTCCAAATCTTTCGACAGGAAGCAGTTTTTCTCCTTCAACTGTCGGGCGAACTGTAATACCCATCATGTCCGGCACGCTGAATCCGTATATATCCGCGTCGATCAAGCCGACTTTTTTGCCGAGCCGCGCAAGAGAAATGGCCAGGTTGACGGAAACCGTTGATTTGCCGACACCGCCTTTTCCGCTTGCCACCGCAAGAAAGACCGGCGGATGTTTCCTATTCAGCAGAGTTTCGCTTTCAGCAGCAGGCCGGCTGAATTTCGCCAATGTTTCTTCCGGCAGCTCTTCAAACCGCAGTCCGACAGTTTCCGCACCCGCTTCTTTCAAAACGGATACGATTTCCTGCTGAATGCCCATCTGTTCAGCCGTCCCCGTTTTTGCCAATGCAATTTTTACACTGACATGCCGTTTTTCCGGCTTGACCTTTACTTCTTTAATGGCATCCAATTCTCCCAGCGGTCTATGAAGAAAAGGTTCGCGCATGTTTCCGACTATATTTCTTACTTCATCTTCTCTTATCATCGAACCCTCACCCTTTGTGTATTCGTTTACAAATGGTATTATACCATATATTAAACGCAGAATCGGCGAAAAACCCTCCTTACTCGGGAGGGTCTCCTTTCTCTGTGAAGTATCTCAATACGCCCTTATACACGGAAGAAGCGATTTTGTCCTGATATTTAGGCTGGCCGAGCCTTTTCGCTTCCGCGGGATTGGACAGAAATCCTATTTCCACCAGCGCGCCCGGTTTGGTTACATTCTGCATTAAGTAAATGCCGTGTATCCGTTTTGCCTTTCTCGTTGTATTCTCCAAATTGATTCTCAATTCGTCCTGTATATATTTTGCCACTTTTTCATTCTCTTCGTATTTTCCATAGTAGAAGCTTTGGGCGCCGCTCCATCTCGGTGACGGTATGGCGTTCAGATGAATGCTGATATAAAGCTCCGCCTCTGAACGGTTGATGATCTCCACGCGCTTTCTCAGATCTTCCGCTTTGCGTCGGCTGTAGCCTCTCGTCCCTTCAGGAGCTAAATCAGTATCCGTCTCCCGCGTCATAATGACCAAAGCTCCCTGCTCCTGCAAATAGTCTCTGACCCTGGAGGCCACTTCGAGAGTAATGTCCTTTTCAAGGTGACTGCCTCCCGTGGCGCCTCCGTCCGGCCCGCCGTGTCCCGGATCGAGATAGATGATTTTCCCGCTCAGCGGCAGGCTCCACGGCCGCCAGGAATCATCATTATGGAATTGAAACCGGAATAAACACAATAATATGATAAAGCCAAGTAAAAAACCGAGCCATTTCAGCTTTTTTGTCATAGCTTTCCCTCCCGCTTGTCCCCGTTATTAATAAGTATGGGACAAGGGAGGAAATTATGATTACCTCATGCGGAGCTTACATTGTTTTTCCCTTTGCAGAAATCCTTCCGTCCACCAGCTGTTGATAAACCGGCAGGACGCTTCATAGATTTCTTTTTGTTCAACGGAAGAATATTGCTCATGCGTCCAATTGCAAAGATATTCAAAAAAATCGGCCGTCAGTTCTTCCTCTTCTTCAGCCGAACGGGCGTTTGCCCTCTGCAAAGACTCACCATAATAGCCAAATACGCCGAACCTGCCGCCTAATAAATACGCTTCAATTGCAAAATCTATGCATCCTTCACTCAGAATGCCGTTTTCGTCTTGAAGAAAGGGAAACAAAGGGGTAAGACATGCTTTTACGGACTGAATGATCTGCGTCAGTGACAGCTCCTTTAGTAAACTCTTCTCAAGCTCAAAATCCTTCTGCCGTTTCACGTCTGAAAAAGATAATACTTCTGCCATTGCCAGCCACGCTCCTTTTTACTGTTATTTTGAAAGGAAAAGGGAAAAAGCATGCTTTGTTGATAGTGGAAATCCTCCCAAATGAAGGAGTTTCATGTTAACTGGAAGAATAAAGAGCTGAGGTGACGTGATGAAAAAGCTGTTTCAATACAATTGGACGGTGCGTGACGAGTGGTTTATGATATGTGAAAAGCTGAGCCGGGAGGAACTGACGAAAACCCGGACAGGCGGAATGGAGAGCATCTTGCGGACTTTATTTCATATCATTGATGTCGAGATCAGCTGGGCTCGTGCCATTTTAGGTAAAGATGATGTTTTACCCGCTGAGTCTGACTATACGAGCATTCAGGATCTCAGAAAGCTGTCTGAACAGTATCGGGAGGATGTTATTCATGCGGTCTCCCGCAAAGGGCCGGATCTTGTTAAGCCGGACTGGATGGACCAAACCTTTCCTAAAGAAGATATTCTCCGCCACATCCTTGCGCATGAGATTCACCATATGGGACAACTGTCGGTTTGGGCCAGAGAAATTGGAATAGAACCGGTTTCGGCTAATGTGATCAGCCGTCCGCAGGAAAAAGCCGCAAAAAAACAGCACCTCTGACGGGATGCCGTTTTTATATTTTAATGCTTCTTGTTACGGAGTATGTATTAATGTATTCATCCAGCACGAGGCCGCCTTTGTCCTCGTAAAAACCGGCAACCATAAAGCCTGCGTCAATCTGACCTTTAATTTGATCCTCCAGCGTATGGCCGAATTCAAGCGCTTCATGATTATCAATAAGTTCCTTTACCTTTTTCTTACTCAGATCTTTTTCATCCGAAAACGGAATGGAATACTTTACTTTTAGTACGCCTTCCTGCTCTAAATCCATATCAAATAAGAACACGACGGGATTTACAAAACCGGAGACTAAAGACCCGCCTTTTTTCAATACGCGATGAGCTTCTTTCCATACCGGAAGAACCGTATCAACAAAGCAATTCGATACCGGGTGCACGATAAAATCAAATGTCTCATCATCAAAACAACTCAGATCATTCATGCTGCCTTTGACAGTCCGAAGCGTAAGATCGTCCCGCCCGGCAACCATTCTGTCTTGCGCAAGCTGTTTTTCCGAATTGTCAAAGATGGTGACGTCCGCTCCTGCAGCAGCAAGGACCGGCCCTTGCTGTCCTCCTCCTGAAGCAAGACAAAGAACCTTCAGACCGTCTATGGGCGGAAACCAATCCGCCGGCACATCTTTTCCGGGGGTCATTCTGATGCTCCAATTGCCTTTTTTTGCTTCACCAATCGTATGAGAATCAACCGCAACCGTCCATTCATTGCCTGTTTCGACTTTTTTATCCCATGCCTTGCTGTTATGTATGACTAACTTATTCATTATAACTGCGCTCCTTATTGGTAATGAATAGAGTATAACAAACAATTCTAGAAAAACATCGGATAACCTCTTCGATATGAGAAAAAAATACAAAAAAACCACAACCAAGAAGTTGTGGTTTTTGCAATCCAAAACGATTAACGTTTTGAGAACTGAGGTGCACGACGAGCGCCTTTAAGACCGTATTTTTTACGTTCTTTCATACGGGCGTCACGAGTCAGAAGACCAGCACGTTTAAGTGTTGCACGGTATTCTGGATCTGCTTCAAGCAAAGCACGAGCGATACCGTGACGGATTGCTCCAGCTTGACCAGATAAGCCGCCTCCATGTACGTTTACTAAAACATCATAAGTACCAGCTGTTTCAGTTAAAGTTAATGGTTGTTTGATATCTTCGATTAGAGCCGGAGATGGAATGTGCTCGCTGATTTCACGATTATTAACGACGATACGACCTTCTCCTGGAACTAAGCGCACACGCGCTACAGAACTTTTACGACGGCCAGTACCGTAATATTGAACCTGTGCCAAATTGGTAACCTCCTTTTTAATTAACCGCGAAGTTCGTAAACTTCAGGTTTTTGTGCTTCATGTGGATGCTCAGAACCACGGTATACGTTCAATTTCTTGAACATTTGACGACCTAGAGAACCTTTTGGAAGCATGCCTTTGATAGCAAGCTCAAGCATTTTCTCAGGGTAGTTTGTACGCATTTCAAGAGCTGTTCTTGATTTCAGACCGCCTGGGTGCATTGTGTGACGGTAGTAGATTTTATCAGTTAACTTTTTACCAGTTAACTCGATTTTTTCAGCGTTGATGATGATCACATGATCTCCAGTATCAACGTGCGGTGTGTAAGTCGGTTTGTGTTTCCCGCGAAGGATAGATGCAACTTCTGTAGAAAGACGTCCTAAAGTCTTGCCTGCTGCATCAACAACTAACCACTTGCGTTCAATAGTACTTGCGTTAGCCATAGGTGTTGTACGCATTTAATTCCCTCCTAAATGATCTGTCATTTTTTCATAAACTTCTGTTACGTTCTATTTCACAACACAATAAGTTCCGGGGCTTATCGTGGGGTTGAAATACATACCATATGATATCTTATAACTTTATGCAGACTCTGTCAAGAAAATGTTACACCTGGTTTAGTTGTCATAGCAAACGCTCCATAAATACAGCCCGTGCCCCGGTGCGGTGCGCCCCGCGGCTTCGCGATCCTTCGCTTTGAGCATTGCTTTTACATCATCGGGAGAAAATTTTCCAGCTCCTGTATCCAATAACGTTCCGGCAATGATTCTGACCATATTATAGAGAAAACCGTTTCCGGTGATCCTCATCTGCAGGCCGTCTCCGGTCTCAGTCCAATCCAGCTCGTAAATCGTTCTGACCTTATCCTGAACCGCGGTATCAGCCGCGCAAAAGCTTGTGAAATCATGTGTCCCGATGAGGTGCCTTGAAGCTTCCCTCATTTTCTGCACATTAAGCTGATATGCAAAATGGTAAGCGTAATGTCGTTTAAATACGTCCGGGTGTTTCTCCGTATATACAAAGTAGCGATATTCCTTTTGGACCGCGCTAAATCGTGCATGGAACCCATCATCCGCAATCTCTGCTGTTTTGACGGCAATATCATCAGGCAGCAGGGCATTGAGCGCAAACGGCCATTTCTCAGCCGGGATGGACAGCGGCGTATCAAAATGAATGACCTGCCCGGCAGCATGAACATCGCTGTCCGTGCGGCCGGATGAGTACACAGGCACCCTGCCGTCCGTTTTGTGGATAACAGCCAGCGCTTTTTCCAATTCACTTTGAACGGTCCGCTTTCCAGGCTGAACCTGATATCCGTTAAATAAATGCCCGTCATAAGCAATGGTACATTTCACTCTCATTCAGCAGCACCTCTAACTTCTTAAGAAAAACAATAACACGGCTAATACGATGATGAGCAGAATGGCTCCGGTATCCTTTCCGGTCCAGACGAGCTTTCTGTATTTCGTTCTCCCCTCACCGCCCTGGTAGCCTCTCGCCTCCATGGCGACCGCAAGCTCTTCCGCGCGTTTAAAGGCGCTGACAAACAGCGGGACAAGCAGCGGAACAACCGCTTTGATTCTGTCTTTCACCGGGCCGCTTGTAAAGTCCGCACCCCTCGCCATTTGCGCCTTCATGATTTTATCTGTCTCTTCCATTAATGTCGGGATAAATCGCAATGATATCGACATCATCAATGCGAGTTCGTGTACAGGCAGCTTCACCTTTTTAAAAGGATTCAGGAGCTGCTCCATTCCATCCGTTATTTCAATCGGCGTTGTTGTCAGCGTCAGCAGCGTCGTCATAAAGATAAGGTAAACGAAACGGAGGGAGATAAAAATCCCCTGTATAAGTCCGCCCTCATACACTTTAAACCAGCCAAGCTGAAAAATGACAGATCCTTCATGCGTCATGAAAATGTGTAATAAAAAGGTAAACGCCACAATCCAGATAATCGGCTTAAGCCCCTTCAGCAAAAAGCTGAACGGCACTCGTGTTAAGGCGATCACCCCGAATGTAAACAAACCGAGCAAAGCGTACGTCTGTACGTTGTTTGCCAAAAAAACGATACATACAAAAAGAAAGATGCTGACAAGTTTTGTTCGCGGGTCCAATCGGTGAATAAGCGATGATCCGGGAACATACTTTCCGATAATCATGCTGTCCATCATTGGTCCTTTTCCTCCTGAAAGAAAGCCTTAATTTCACTGGCGGCATCCTGCAGGGTCAGCATGGGTTTCTCATACTTGACTCCGAGAGCCTTCTCAAGCCGTCTCTGAAACTTCACCGACTCAGGAAGATCCAGTCCCATTTCGGCCATCTCTTCACCTTTTACAAACAAGTCACGCGGACTTCCCGTCGCTTTAATGGTTCCTTTGTGCATGACGATCATTTCGTCAGCATAGCGGGCGGCGTCCTCCATGCTGTGGGTGACGAGAACGGTAGTCAGGTTTCCCCGCTGATGAAGCGCATAGAACATGTCCATAATGTCCTGGCGCCCTCTCGGATCAAGACCGGCCGTCGGTTCATCCAAAACCAGCACTTCCGGCTCCATCGCGAGAACGCCGGCAATCGCCACTCTGCGCATCTGGCCGCCGCTGAGCTCAAACGGTGAACGATCCAAAATGTCTTCTGGAAGGCCCACAAGCCCCAGCATTTCTTTTGCTTTCCGTTCAGCGTCTTCTTTTTTTACACCGAAATTCATCGGTCCGAATGCGATGTCCTTCAGCACAGTCTCTTCAAACAGCTGATGTTCGGGAAATTGGAAAACGATTCCGACTTTTTTTCGCAAAGTCTTAAGGTCTTTATTTTTTTTACCGGCTGCCAGAATCGTGCTCCCGAGCTCAAGCTGTCCTTTAGTCGGTTTCAGCAAACCGTTTAAATGCTGCAGGAGCGTCGATTTGCCCGACCCTGTATGCCCGATGACGGCAACGTAGCTGCCCTCTTTTATCACGGCATTGATATCATACAGAGCAAGCCGTTCAAACGGTGTCTTCATTTGATAGCGGTGTTCTACATCTTTGATTTTAATGTCCACAGCTCATTCACCAGCCCTTCCTGAGTCAGATGGTTTTTCGTTAACGCCAGTCCGCTTTCTTTCAAAAGCAGGCTGAGCTGGAATGAGAAAGGCAAATCAAGACCGATGCGAACCAAGTCTTCATTTAATTTAAAAATCTCTTCAGGCGTGCCCTCTGCATATTTCCTGCCGCCGTTCATCACAATGATCCTGTCCGCCCTTGCGGCTTCTTCCAGGTCATGTGTTATCGAAATGACGGTGGCCATGCCCTGATCTTTTAAGCGTCTGACAGTATCAAGGACTTCTTCTCTCCCAATCGGGTCAAGCATGGATGTCGCTTCATCCAAAATCATAATATCAGGACGCGCGGCAATAATTCCCGCGATCGCCACTCTTTGTTTTTGACCTCCGGAGAGATGGTGCGGCTCTTGATCAAGAAAATCCTGCATATTGACTTGTGTGACAGCCCAATCTACTCTCTCAATCATTTCTTCGCGCGGAACACCATTGTTTTCTAAACCAAAAGCCACATCATCGCGAACAGTCGTTCCGACAAATTGGTTATCGGGATTCTGAAAGACCATCCCTATTTTTTTCCGCACATCCCACACGGTATCCTCAGTCAGCTTGATGCCGCCGACTTCAATTTCTCCGGCCTCAGGCAAAATCAGCCCGTTCAGCGCTCTGGCCAAAGTCGACTTCCCTGAACCGTTGTGGCCTACGATAGCAAGCCATTCTCCTTCGTATACCTCCAGACTCACACCGTCCAGCGCCGGTCTTTCTGCATCTTTGCGGTAACGGAATAGAATGTCTTTTACGGATATAAGCTGTTTTTGATCCACGGGCGCCTGACCTCCTCTCAGCTATAGCTCTGCTTTTCTGTCTCATGATAAAAAGTTCTGATATCTAAAAAAAGGGCATAGATCCAGTTAGAAACTGTCCCGCCCTTCTTTAGATACACAAAAATATGTGATTAAACCAATTCGATGATTGCCATTGGTGCACCGTCACCACGGCGAGGACCAAGCTTCATAATACGTGTGTATCCGCCTTGGCGCTCCTCGTAACGAGTTGCAATGTCAGAGAATAATTTTTGAAGTGCATCTTGGTTATTTTCTTCATTAGCAACCTCGTTGCGAATGTATGCAGCAGCTTGACGACGAGCATGCAAGTCACCGCGCTTACCAAGAGTGATCATCTTTTCAACAACAGAGCGAAGTTCTTTCGCACGTGTTTCAGTTGTTTCAATTCTTTCGTTGATGATCAAATCTGTTGTAAGATCACGAAGCATAGCTTTACGCTGTGAACTCGTACGTCCTAGTTTTCTGTATGACATGTGATGTCCCCTCCTTTAATGGAATGCTGTTTCTAATTAAAAAACACACGAAAATCCTAGTTCACATGGAAACTAGATCAATCGTCTTTGCGAAGGCCGAGTCCAAGTTCTTCAAGTTTCGCTTTCACTTCTTCAAGTGATTTGCGCCCCAGGTTGCGAACTTTCATCATATCTTCTTCCGTCTTGTTCGCAAGTTCTTGAACCGTGTTAATGCCCGCACGCTTCAAGCAGTTGTAAGAACGGACAGAAAGATCAAGTTCCTCAATCGTCATTTCAAGAACTTTTTCTTTTTGGTCCTCTTCTTTTTCAACCATGATTTCAGCATGCTGAGCTTCGTCAGTTAAACCGACGAATATATTAAGGTGTTCAGTTAAAATCTTTGAACCGAGAGCAATTGCTTCCTTCGGTCCAGTGCTTCCGTCAGTCCAAACATCAAGTGTAAGTTTGTCATAGTTTGCAACCTGGCCTACACGAGTGTTTTCTACCTGATAAGATAAACGAGAAACTGGCGTAAAGATTGAATCGATCGGAATCACGCCGATTGGCTGATCGTCTCTTTTGTTCGAATCAGCAGGTGTATACCCACGTCCTCTTTGTGCAGTAAGGCGAACTCGGAAACTCGCATTCTCACCAAGAGTCGCGATATGAAGATCCGGATTAAGGATTTCAACATCGCTGTCGTGTGTAATATCAGCTGCTGTGACAGTTCCTTCGCCCTGTACATCAATTTCAAGCGTCTTCTCTTCATCAGAGTAGATTTTCAATGCAAGCTTTTTAATGTGCAAGATTATCGTTGTAACATCTTCCACAACGCCTTCGATTGTCGAGAATTCGTGCAGTACACCATCTATCTGGATCGATGTTACAGCGGCACCAGGGAGTGAGGATAAGAGGATACGACGTAAGGAGTTACCCAGAGTTGTACCATATCCACGCTCAAGCGGCTCTACGACAAACTTACCAAATTTGGCATCGTCGCTGATTTCAACCGTTTCGATTTTTGGTTTTTCAATCTCGATCATTACTTAAAACCCTCCTTCAAAACGTCGAAACCTCGAATAGAATCATATGAGATTCCATCCGAAATTCCCCATTGTTTAGTCCCGTATGTGCTCAGGCAACGAGTCGGTGCATTCGTTTCATAAATAACTGTATCATAACCCATTATTGACAGGGACACAAAATCTATACAAACAAATTACACGCGGCGACGTTTTGGTGGACGGCATCCATTATGAGGAACAGGAGTTACGTCTCTGATAGCTGTAACTTCAAGTCCGGCAGCTTGTAAAGCACGGATTGCAGCTTCACGGCCAGAACCTGGTCCTTTAACAGTTACTTCAAGAGTTTTAAGTCCGTGTTCGATTGAACCTTTAGCAGCTGTTTCAGCAGCCATTTGCGCAGCAAAAGGAGTCGATTTACGAGAACCTCTGAATCCTAGAGCTCCGGCACTTGACCAAGAAATAGCATTACCATGAGTATCAGTGATCGTAACGATCGTGTTGTTGAAAGTTGAACGAATATGAGCGATTCCTGACTCAATATTCTTTTTCACGCGACGTTTACGCGTGTTTTGTTTACGAGCAGCAGCCATTGTTTAGGTACCTCCCTTACTTATTTTTTCTTGTTAGCTACAGTACGACGCGGACCTTTACGAGTACGCGCATTGTTTTTAGAGTTTTGTCCGCGAACAGGCAAACCTCTGCGATGGCGGATTCCGCGGTAGCTTCCGATTTCGATCAGACGCTTGATGTTAAGAGAAACTTCACGGCGAAGGTCACCTTCTACTTTCAGTTTGTCAATAACATCACGGATTTTACCAAGTTCTTCTTCAGTAAGATCACGCACACGAGTATCTTCAGAAACACCAGCCTCTTTCAAGACTTGCTGAGCCGTTGTGCGGCCAATTCCGAAGACATATGTTAAAGAAATAACAACACGTTTGTCACGTGGGATATCTACACCAGCAATACGAGCCATTCTCTGGGCACCTCCTTATTAATTATCCTTGTTTTTGTTTATGCTTTGGATTTTCACAGATCACCATTACTTTTCCTTTTCTGCGAATAACTTTACATTTCTCGCAGATTGGTTTAACTGATGGTCTCACTTTCATGTGTTTCCAACCTCCTTCAGTTTCCGGAGTGCTTTATTTGTAACGGTACGTAATCCTGCCACGAGTTAAGTCATATGGAGATAATTCTACCGTAACTTTGTCTCCAGGTAAAATGCGAATGAAGTGCATGCGGATTTTACCAGATACGTGAGCCAAAACCGTATGGCCATTTTCGAGTTCAACTTTGAACATCGCGTTTGGCAGTGTTTCGACAATCGTACCTTCCACTTCAATTACATCGTCTTTCGCCATTCAAGTGTTCTCCCTTCTTCAAATCAGTAACTTGCTCTCTGACAAATTTCAAAAGAGAAAATCTCAGTTATCCGTTTGTCACACGCCCTGTTTCGTTTATACTGTTCTGAACTTCCGGAGATACGCAATCATAAAGGGTGAATGATTGATATTCTTTTTCTAAGGAGAATGAAATGTACGCTTTTCTCCGTCTGCTTTAGTACACGATGATGAATCTTCATTCCGATGACAGCAGCTAGCCGGTTTTTCTTCCGACCAATTGTAAACCTACAATCTGCCCAGGTGCGGAATGAAAAACATGTGTCATGGAATTCATTTCATCATCTAGACTTTTGTCAGTATATCAAAACCCGTTTCCGTAATCGCAATCGTATGTTCAAAATGAGCACACTTTTTCCCATCTACCGTTACAACCGTCCAGTTATCAGCCAATGTTTTCACATACCGGCTGCCAGCGTTAACCATCGGTTCTATAGCGAGAACCATACCAGGCTTCAGCCTAGGTCCTTTGTTTGGCGGACCGTAATGAGGAATTTGCGGATCCTCATGCAAGTCTTGACCAACACCATGTCCGACATACTCCCTAACAACTGAAAACTGCTCATTTTCGACATACGTTTGTATTGCGTGGGAAATATTCGACAAACGTTCACCTGGTTTTGCTTCCTTCAAGCCTTTATATAAAGACTCCTCTGTCACTTCCAGCAGTCGTTTATCATCATCACTGATGTTTCCTACCGGATATGTCCAAGCAGAGTCACCATGATAACCATTTAATTTAGCACCGATATCAATGCTGATAATGTCACCGTCACGCAAAACCCTTTTACCGGGAATTCCGTGAACGAGTTCTTCATTAACTGATACACAGATGCTCCCGCGAAACCCATTATACCCCTTAAAAGATGGGATTGCACCCTGCTTCTCAATAAAACGTTCGGCAATTTGATCCAATTCTTTTGTCGAGATTCCTGGTTTAATGTGCTTTTTCATCTCTTCATGAGTCAAAGCCACGATTCGCCCTGCTTCCCGCATGATGCTAAGCTCACGAGGGGTCTTACAGATAATCATTTGCTCAATCCTCCAAGAAGCTCTTTCACATCTTTGTACACGTCGTTAATGTCCTGCTGGCCATTGACGTTGACAAGATACCCTTTCTCAGAATAAAAATCGAGTAAAGGCTGAGTCTGCTTCATGTTGACCTCAAGCCGTTTTGAGACGGTTTCCTCATTATCATCTGCCCGTTGATAAAGGTCTCCTCCGTCTTTATCACAAACACCCGGCGTTTTCGGCGGATTGAAAACCAAATGATAGGTTGTGCCGCAAACACTGCAAATTCTGCGTCCAGTCAAACGATCCATTAAAGAGTCTTTGTCTACTTTAATGTTAATGACATAATCAATCGGCTTGCCGTATTCCTCAAGAATGTTTTCAAGAGCTTCAGCCTGAGCGACTGTTCGCGGAAATCCGTCCAGAAGAAAACCTCTTTCACAATCATCTTTGCCGAGTCTTTCTTTGACAATGCCGATTGTGACTTCGTCCGGTACGAGCTCGCCTTTATCAATATAAGACTTTGCTTCGAGTCCGAGTGGTGTTTCTTCTTTCATAGCAGCACGGAACATATCTCCCGTTGAGATATGAGGTATCCCATAATCCTCAACAATTCGTTCTCCCTGTGTGCCTTTACCGGCTCCAGGAAGTCCCATTAAGACTAAGTTCATTCGGATTTCCCCCGTCCTCTCTTATTTAGAGGAATGGTTAAAACCAGTCCTCTAATTTTTCATAAATCCTCGGTAATTACGTTTCACTAACTGGCTCTCCAGCTGCTTCATTGTCTCCAAGGCTACCCCGACGACAATTAACAATGATGTTCCGCCAATCTGTGCACTTTGAGGCAATCCAGCGAATTGAATGAAAAAGATAGGAAGAATGGAAATCACGGCTAAGAATATAGAACCCACAAACGTAAGTCGATACAAAATGCTCGTAATTCTATCTTGAGTCATTTTCCCTGGACGAACCCCCGGGATATAGCCACCCTGTTTTTTTAGGTTATCAGCCATTTGTTCAGGGTTTACCTGCACAAAAGCATAGAAGTACGTAAAGGCGATAATTAATGCGACATAAACCGTCATGCCCACCGGATGTGTATTGTCAAAGTTGGCTTGAATCCACTTTGTCACATCGTTTTCTCCGAAAAATGACGCGATAGTACGCGGCGTAATAAGGAACGCAACCGCAAAGATTACCGGAATAACCCCTGCCGGATTCACTTTAAGCGGAAGGTGAGTTGACTGGCCTCCGCCAACAGGTGAACGACCTTGCCCTTTTGCATATTGAATCGCGATTTTGCGTACGGCCTGCTGAATGAAAATAACACCAACAATAACGGCCAAAATCGCAATCACCAGTAAAGCGATTTTTACAATATGAATAAACAGCTGATCGCTGCTGCCGACAAATTGAGTCTCATAAATCTGCCCAACAGTTTTCGGAATACTAGCCACAATCCCCGCGAAGATGATGATCGAAATTCCGTTACCTACTCCATTGGAAGTAATTTGTTCTCCCAGCCACATTAAAAAAGCAGTTCCTCCAGTGAGTACTAAAGCAATAATCAGATATGTCGATATGCCGGATTTTTCAATCAGCATACCGTTTGCCAGGTTGTTAAACCCGTAAGACATACCTAATGCCTGGATAAAACCAAGCACAATCGTAAAATATCTCGTGAACTGAGCTAATTTACGGCGGCCGACTTCACCTTGCTTAGACCACTCGGTAAACTTCGGCACAACATCCATCTGAAGCAGCTGAATGATGATCGAAGCAGTGATGTAAGGCGTAATTCCCATCGCAAAAATGGAGAACTGATAAAGCGCACCGCCGCCAAATGTGTTAAGGAGATCAAAAACCCCCATCGAACTTTGTGTCTGCAACGCCTGAGCATTTACATATGGCACAGGGATAAACGCACCTATGCGAAAGACGATAAGCATGAGTAATGTAAAAATGATTTTATTCCGAATATCACTCACACGCATAAAGTTGGAGATTGTCTTAAACAAGTTAGATCACCTCAGCTGTACCGCCAGCAGCTTCAACAGCTTCTTTCGCAGAAGCAGAGAATTTATTGGCTTTTACAGTTAATTTTTTCTCTAATTTACCGTTGCCAAGAATCTTTACTCCTGCATTAAGTTTGCTAATAACACCAGTCTCAAGAAGAAGTTCAGGAGTGACTTCCGTTCCTTCCGCAAAACCGTTCAATTTGTCTACGTTCACAATAGCGTATTCCTTACGGTTGATGTTTGTAAAACCGCGCTTAGGAAGACGTTGGAATAAAGGCATTTGTCCCCCCTCGAATCCAGGGCGTACACCGCCGCCAGAACGAGCGTTTTGACCTTTGTGACCTTTACCAGCTGTTTTACCGTTACCAGAACCAATACCACGACCTACGCGATTGCGTACTTTACGTGAACCTTCTGAAGGCTTTAATTCATGAAGTTTCATTAGGACACCTCCTTAGCCTATAATTTATTTTTATTGTTCTTTAACAGAAACTAGATGAGATACTTTATTAATCATACCGCGGATCGCAGCGTTATCTTCATGAACGACAGTTTGGTTTGTTTTCTTTAAACCAAGTGTTCTTACAGTAACGCGCTGATCTTCCGGGCGACCGATTACACTGCGTTTGAGGGTAATTTCTAATTTAGCCATTAATGTTCCCTCCTTATCCTAACAGTTCTTCTACAGATTTTCCACGAAGCTTCGCAACGTCTTCGGCACGTTTAAGCTCACTTAAACCTTGAAGTGTTGCACGGATCATGTTGATCGGTGTGTTAGAACCTAAAGACTTAGAAAGGATATCAGCAACGCCAGCAAGCTCAAGTACCGCACGTACAGGGCCTCCAGCGATAACTCCAGTACCTTCAGAAGCAGGTTTCAACAAGATATTGCCTGCACCGAAACGTCCGATGATTTCGTGTGGAATCGTAGTTCCAACCATTGGTACTTCAATCAAATTCTTTTTCGCATCTTCAACAGCTTTGCGGATTGCTTCAGGTACTTCTTGTGCTTTACCAGTACCGAAACCTACGTGACCGTTTTTGTCACCGACAACGACTAGAGCTGCGAAACGGAAACGACGACCACCTTTAACAACTTTCGCTACGCGGTTAACCGTAACTAAGCGTTCTTCTAACTCTAATTTGCTTGGGTCAATACGACGCATAATCATGTGTCCCTCCTTTTTTTATTAAAATTTCAGTCCGGCTTCACGAGCTGCATCGGCCAGAGCTTTTACACGTCCATGGTATAAGTATCCGCCGCGGTCAAATACTACGTCAGAAACACCTTTCTCAGAAGCGCGTTTCGCAACGAGTTCACCGACTTTAGCAGCAGCAGCGCTGTCACCAGTGCTTTCCACGTTCAAATCTTTATCGAGAGTAGAGGCACTAGCAAGTGTAACGCCATTTACATCATCGATGATTTGAGCATAAATGTGTTTGTTTGAACGGAACACATTCAGACGAGGTCTTTCAGCTGTGCCTGAAAGTTTAGCACGAACACGGGCATGTCTTTTTTGACGAGCAGCATTTTTGCTAGTTTTCGTAATCATCCTTAGGTCACTCCTTTCTTCACTTTAAGCGGTCTTACTTAGCAGATTTACCTTCTTTACGGCGAACAACTTCACCTTCGTAGCGGATTCCTTTACCTTTGTAAGGCTCTGGAGAACGTACAGCGCGGATGTTAGCAGCGATAGCTCCTACACGCTCTTTGTCTGTACCTTTTACAACTACTTTAGTTTGAGAAGGAACTTCGATTTCGATGCCCTCTTCAGGAACGATCTCAACAGGGTGAGAGTATCCAACGTTTAAAACAAGTTTGTTTCCGGATTTAGCCGCACGATAACCGACACCGACTAATTCCAAACCTCTTTCAAATCCTTTAGATACGCCTTCAACCATGTTTCCAAGCAGACTGCGAGTCGTACCATGCAGCGCACGGTGCTCTTTGTGATCAGAAGGACGAGTAACTGTAAGCACGTTGTCCTCAATTTTGATTTCCATATCAGGATGGAAAGTACGAGTTAATTCTCCTTTTGGTCCTTTTACAGCTACAGTGTTGCCTTCGTTCAGCGTTACTGTAACTCCAGAAGGGATCTCAAGCAGTTTTTTACCTACACGAGACATACTAAAACACCTCCATTCTTGTTAAACTTCTTACCAAACGTATGCTAGAACTTCTCCACCAGCTTGTTTTGCACGGGCTTCTTTGTCCGTTAAAACACCTTGTGATGTAGAAATAATCGCGATTCCAAGACCGTTAAGTACGCGAGGTACTTCATTTGATTTAGCGTATACACGCAAACCTGGTTTGCTGATTCTTTTAAGACCAGTGATAACGCGCTCGTTGTTTTGTCCGTATTTCAAGAAAACGCGGATGATACCTTGTTTGCTGTCTTCTACGAACTCAACGTCACGAATGAAACCTTCACGCTTTAAAATGTCAGCAATTTCTCTTTTCAATTTAGAAGCAGGAATTTCAAGCTTCTCATGACGTACCATGTTTGCATTGCGAATACGAGTCAGCATATCTGCAATTGGATCTGTCATAACCATTATATAATTACCTCCTTCCCATTCTTGGGGATTACCAGCTGGCTTTTTTCACGCCAGGAATTTGTCCTTTATATGCAAGCTCACGGAAACAAATACGGCAAAGTTTAAATTTACGAATGACTGAGTGCGGACGTCCGCAGCGTTCACAGCGAGTGTACTCTTGCACTTTAAACTTTGGTGTACGTTGTTGTTTCGCAATCATTGACTTTTTAGCCACGATTTCGCCTCCCTTTCATTGATTATTTCTGGAACGGCATACCTACTTGAGTTAATAGCTCACGAGCCTCTTCGTCAGAGTTAGCAGTCGTTACGATAACGATGTCCATTCCGCGAACCTTTGTTACTTTATCGTAGTCAATTTCAGGGAAGATTAACTGTTCTTTGATACCAAGAGTGTAGTTTCCGCGACCGTCGAAAGATTTCTTAGAAATCCCGCGGAAGTCACGTACACGCGGTAAAGATACAGAAATAAGTTTATCAAGGAAATCATACATGCGCTCTCCGCGAAGAGTTACTTTCGCACCGATAGGCATTCCCTCACGAAGACGGAATCCAGCAATTGATTTCTTCGCACGAGTAACGACAGGTTTTTGACCTGCGATAAACGTTAATTCTTCAACAGCACTGTCGATTGCTTTTGCGTTTTGAACAGCATCACCGACACCCATGTTGATTACGATTTTTTCGATTTTTGGCACCTGCATAACAGAGTCGTAGTTGAACTTCGTCATTAAAGCAGGTGAAATTTCTTTATTGTACTTTTCTTTAAGGCGGTTCATGAGATAGACCTCCCTTCCTTTAAATACTATTTATCTAAGACTTGCCCAGATTTTTTTGCAACACGAACTTTTTTGCCATCTTCCACTTTGTATCCTACGCGAGTCACTTCACCTGTTTTAGGATCGAGCGGCATAACGTTTGATACATGAATTGGCGCCTCTTGATTAGAAATACCGCCTTGAGGGTTTGCTTGAGTTGGTTTAGAGTGCTTCTTCACCATGTTTACGCCCTCAACTAGAACGCGGTCCTTTTTAGGGAAAGCAGCAAGGATCGTACCTTGTTTGCCTTTATCTTTACCAGAGATAACCATTACTTTATCGCCTTTTTTCACATGCATCCTGATCGCACCTCCTTGAGTAAGGCATTTATTTCATTAGATAACTTCTGGAGCCAGAGAAACAATTTTCATGAAGTTGTTTTCACGTAATTCACGGGCAACCGGTCCGAAGATACGAGTTCCACGCGGGCTCTTGTCGTCACGGATGATAACACATGCATTCTCATCGAAGCTGATGTATGATCCGTCAGTTCTGCGTGCTCCGCTTTTTGTGCGAACGATAACAGCTCTTACGACTTCACCTTTTTTGACAACGCCTCCAGGTGTTGCTTGTTTAACCGTGCAAACAATTACATCACCAATGTTAGCCGTTTTACGTCCAGAACCGCCTAGAACTTTAATAGTAAGTACCTCACGCGCACCGGAGTTGTCAGCAACTTTTAAACGAGTCTCTTGTTGAATCATTATTTGTTACCTCCCTTCGGAAAAAGAATTCCGATCTTTATTAGATAATAACAGCTTCTTCGACAACTTCTACTAGACGAAAACGCTTAGTTGCAGATAATGGACGAGTTTCCATGATCTTTACGATGTCTCCGATTTTAGCTTGGTTATTTTCATCATGTGCTTTGAATTTCTTTGAGTATTTTACGCGTTTACCGTAAATAGGATCCTTTTTGTATGTTTCAACAACAACAGTGATGGTTTTATCCATTTTGTCAGAAACAACACGGCCTTGGTAAACTTTGCGTTGGTTACGTTCGCTCATGCTCACGACCTCCCCTCAGTGATTATTTATTGGCAGCAATTTCTCTTTCACGAATCACAGTTTTCATGCGCGCGATAGCTTTGCGCACTTCACGAATGCGAGCAGTATTTTCAAGTTGTCCTGTCGCTAATTGAAAGCGAAGATTGAAAAGTTCTTCTTTAAGAGACTTTACTTTTTGTTCAATTTCAGCAGTGGTAAGGTCACGAATTTCATTAGCTTTCATTTGATTCACCACCAATTTCTTCACGTTTTACGAACTTCGTTTTAATTGGCAATTTGTGAGATGCAAGACGAAGAGCTTCACGAGCTACCTCTTCAGACACACCAGAAATTTCAAATAAAACTTTGCCCGGTTTTACAACAGCTACCCAGCCTTCAGGAGCCCCTTTACCGGAACCCATCCGTACCTCAAGCGGTTTAGCAGTGTAAGGTTTTGAAGGGAAAATTTTAATCCAAACTTTACCGCCACGTTTCATGTAACGAGTCATCGCAATACGTGCAGCTTCGATTTGGCGGTTCGTGATCCAAGAAGCTTCAAGAGCCTGGATACCGTACTCACCAAAATGTACTTCAGTACCGCCTTTAGCGCGACCGCGCATTTTTCCGCGATGCTCTCTGCGATATTTAACGCGTTTTGGTAATAACATATTATTTTCCTCCTTCCTCAGTTTTCTTCTTAGTAGGAAGAACCTCTCCACGATAGATCCAGACTTTTACACCAAGCTTACCGTAAGTTGTGTCAGCTTCAGATGTTGCATAGTCGATGTCAGCACGTAAAGTGTGCAATGGAACAGTTCCTTCACTGTAGTATTCAGAACGAGCGATATCAGCTCCGCCAAGACGGCCGGAAACCATTGTTTTCACACCTTGTGCTCCAGCACGCATAGTGCGTTGGATTTGTTGTTTCTGCGCACGGCGGAAAGAAATACGGTTTTCTAGTTGACGAGCGATGTTGTCAGCTACAAGCTGAGCATCAAGATCTGCTCTTTTGATTTCAAGAATGTTAATGTGTACACGCTTGCCAGTAAGGCTGTTAAGGGCTTTACGAAGTGCTTCAACTTCAGATCCGCCTTTACCGATTACCATACCAGGCTTAGCAGTGTGGATCGTAATGTTAACGCGGTTTGCTGCACGCTCGATTTCTACTTTAGAAACAGAAGCGTCAGAAAGGCGTTTGCTAATGAATTCACGAATTTTTAAATCTTCGTGCAGGAAGTCAGCGTAATCTTTACCAGCGTACCACTTAGATTCCCAATCACGAATGACTCCGATACGAAGACCGACTGGATTTACCTTTTGACCCACTACTTATCCCTCCTTCTTTTCTGATACAACGATTGTAATGTGGCTCGTACGTTTGTTGATTTGGCTCGCACGTCCCATAGCACGCGGGCGGAATCTTTTTAACGTTGGGCCTTCGTCAACAAATGCCTGAGAAATAACCAGATTGTTAGCGTCCATCTCGTAGTTGTGCTCAGCATTTGCGACAGCAGATTTTAAAACTTTTTCGATGATCGGAGAAGCAGCTCTCGGAGTTAGGTTCAAGATAGATACTGCTTCGCCTACTTGCTTACCTCGAATCAGGTCCATTACTAGACGTGCTTTACGAGGAGCAATACGGACTGTTCTTGCAACAGCTTTAGCTTGCATTTAAAAGCCTCCTCTCTTAGCGTCTTGTTTTTTTATCGTCACTGGCGTGGCCTTTGTAAGTACGAGTCGGTGCGAATTCGCCCAACTTGTGGCCTACCATGTCTTCAGAAATGAATACAGGCACGTGTTTACGTCCGTCATATACTGCGATAGTGTGACCGATAAATTGTGGGAAAATAGTTGAACGGCGAGACCAAGTTTTTACAACTTGTTTCTTGTCCGTTTCATTTAATTTCTCGATTTTTGTCATCAAGTGTCCATCGACAAATGGTCCTTTTTTCAAGCTGCGAGCCATTTTGGAACCTCCCTTCGTGATTGCACTACGGTCCGAAATGAACCGTAGACAACCCCGTTATTTATTTTTACGACGACGTACGATAAATTTATCAGATTTGTTCTTTTTCTTACGTGTCTTGAATCCAAGAGTCGGTTTGCCCCAAGGAGACATTGGTGATTTACGTCCGATTGGCGCGCGACCTTCACCACCACCGTGCGGGTGATCGTTAGGGTTCATTACAGAACCGCGGACTGTAGGGCGGATGCCTTTCCAGCGAGAGCGTCCTGCTTTACCAACGTTGATAAGTTCGTGCTGCTCGTTACCTACTTGACCGATAGAAGCGCGGCAAGCAGAAAGGATCATGCGAACTTCACCAGAGTTAAGACGTACAAGAACGTATTTGCCTTCTTTACCAAGGACCTGAGCAGATGTACCAGCTGAACGTACAAGCTGTCCGCCTTTACCAGGTTTTAATTCAATGTTATGCACAACTGTACCAACAGGGATGTTGATAAGCGGAAGTGCGTTACCTACTTTGATGTCAGCTTCAGGGCCGGACATGATTTCAGTACCTACTTGAATTCCTTTTGGTGCAAGAATGTAACGTTTTTCTCCGTCTACATAGTTGATTAGTGCAATGTTAGCTGAACGGTTTGGATCGTACTCAACTGTAGCAACGCGTCCAGGTATACCATCTTTATCGCGTTTGAAGTCGATAACACGGTATTGGCGTTTGTGTCCGCCACCTTGGTGACGTACAGTCAATTTACCTTGGTTGTTACGTCCGCCTTTTTTGTGAAGGGGCGCAAGCAAGGATTTTTCCGGCTGGTCAGTCGTGATTTCAGCAAAATCTGAAGTTGTCATGCCACGACGTCCGTTAGAGGTCGGTTTATACTTTTTAATCGCCATTTTGAATTTCCCTCCTTCTTTTTACAGATAATTAAGCTTCAAAAATTTCGATTTCTTTGCTGTCTGCAGTAAGTTTTACGATCGCTTTTCTGCGACGGCTAGTCATACCAGTGTAGCGGCCGACACGTTTTGATTTCCCTTTGTAGTTCATGATGTTGACTTTGTCAACTTTCACTCCAAAGATACTTTCAACTGCATCTTTCACTTCTGTTTTATTAGCTCTTACATCAACTTCAAAAGTATATTTTTTTTCAGTCATTAAATCAGCAGAACGTTCAGTAATGACGGGGCGCTTAAGAACATCACGAGGATCTTTCATTATGCAAGCACCTCCTCTACTTTTTCAACCGCAGCTTTTGTAATCAGAAGCTTCTCGTGGTTGACAACGTCTAACACGTTGATTCCGTTAGCTTGAACAACTGTAACTCCAGGGATGTTGCGTGCAGAAAGAGATACTGCTTCGTTTGCATCCGCAGTTACGATTAAAGCTTTTTTCTCAACAGATAATCCTTTAAGGACAGCTGCCATTTCTTTTGTTTTAACCGTATCAAGAGTAAGATCTTCAAGAACAATAATGTTGTTGTCGTTCACTTTAGAAGACAATACTGATTTGATTGCCAAGCGGCGAACTTTTTTAGGTAATTTGTAAGAATAGCTGCGTGGTGTTGGGCCGAATACGACACCACCTCCGCGCCATTGCGGTGAACGGATTGAACCTTGACGGGCACGACCTGTACCTTTTTGACGCCATGGTTTGCGACCTCCGCCGCGTACTTCAGAACGATTTTTTACTTTGTGAGATCCTTGACGTAAGGAAGCTCTTTGCATAAGAATAGCGTCGAATACTACGCTCTCATTTGGCTCAATTCCAAATACAGAAGCGTTTAATTCGATATCACCAGCAGTAGAACCGTTTTGGTTGTATAATGCTACTTTTGGCATGATCAATTTCCTCCTTTCCTAAGAGACTTATTTAGATTTAACAGCACTTTTAACAGTGATTAAAGCTTTTCTCGCACCAGGTACGTTACCTTTAATCAAAAGAAGATTGCGCTCAGCATCTACTTTTACGACTTCAAGGTTTTGGACAGTGATTTGATCTCCGCCCATGCGTCCAGGTAATAGTTTACCTTTGAATACACGGTTAGGATCTACAGGTCCCATTGAACCAGGACGACGGTGGTAGCGTGAACCGTGAGACATAGGTCCGCGAGATTGTCCGTGGCGCTTGATTGCACCTTGGAAACCTTTACCTTTAGATACTCCTGTTACATCTACGATTTCTCCTGCAGAGAAAATTTCAACCTTGACTTCCTGACCAATTTCATACGCATCCATATCCACGCCGCGTAATTCTTTAACGAAGCGCTTAGGAGCAGTTTCCGCTTTTGCAACGTGTCCTTTTTCCGGTTTGTTTGAAAGCTTTTCGCGCTTATCGTCAAAACCAAGCTGGATCGCTTCATAGCCATCATTTTCAGCTGTTTTCTTTTGAAGAACAACGTTTGGAGCTGCTTCAATAACAGTTACCGGGATAAGATCACCGTTCTCTGCGAATACTTGCGTCATACCAATTTTTCTTCCTAAGATTCCTTTGGTCATTCGTCACACCTCCTATTAAGATCATTCTATATTTTAGAATTAAAGTTTGATTTCGATATCGACACCAGATGGTAAGTCTAATCGCATGAGAGCATCAACAGTTTGTGGTGTTGGGTTCACAATGTCGATTAAACGTTTATGTGTACGCATTTCAAATTGCTCACGAGAATCTTTGTATTTGTGCACCGCACGAAGGATTGTGTAAACTGATTTTTCAGTTGGCAACGGAATCGGACCAGATACGCTGGCACCAGAACGTTTTGCCGTTTCAACAATCTTCTCTGCAGATTGATCAAGGATTCTATGATCATATGCTTTTAAACGAATACGAATTTTTTGTTTTGCCATTATTTTCCCTCCTTTTCGCCTACATCACGTTAGACAGTTCTCCGTGAGAAAAACCTGATCACCTTGCCATGGCAAAGCGGCCGGGTGTGTCAGCAACCTCTCACTTCATCGCAGTCAAAGACCAACATACACTATTATACAGAAAATAGACGCATGTTGCAAGGTTTATTTAAAGAACCTTGTGGTTTTCACACTTTGATTATTATACAGGTGATACCATGATTAATCAAGGATATGCCTGTTTTCTTTCAGAGATGGAACGATGCGAACCGGCTGACAACTTCGGCAAAGCGATCCGGTTCCTCCAAGTGAGGCGAATGGGCTGAGTTCTCAAACCAATGCCATTCTTTATACGGCGCGTCAACCTTCTGATAATATTCATAAGACGTCGTCCCCGGTACCGTCAAATCGTATCTCCCTGACATAAAACAGCACGGTATTACAATAGAAGAAACTGATTCCCCTGCATCAAAGGAAATGAGATCCTCCCACAGGTGTTTCAGGCTGAACATTTGTCCCCGCGCGGCTAAGAAGCTCCCCCTCACACCGTACGGTTCACCAAACAGCATTCGCCCCCCTGCTTTAAGAGCGCCGATCGGATGATGGGTAAAGCCCCCTCCCCTCATCTCGATACAAAGCAGAAACAACGTTCGCTGCAGCTGTTTCTCCCATGGAGGTGCTCCGATAAAGCTCAGCGTCTTTTCCAGCAGGATATGTTTGTGTTGCCTGCTCCATTCCATCATCAGCCGGTAAGCTTCCGTTTCTTCCTTTTGAATATTAACCACCTGACTGATACCGATATACGCATAATACAAATCAGGTTTCTCTTGAAGAACATGAAGCGCCAGAACTGAGCCCCACGAATAGCCGGCGATATATATTTTTTGCCTGCTGAATTGCTCGCATAAGCGTTCGGTCAGCTGAATGGTGTCAGCTGTCAGCTGATCCAAAGTCATAGATGAACCCGGAATTTCCTTTGAATAAGAGAGACCCGCCCCTCTCTGATCCCAGTTCACAACGGTGAAATGCTTTTCCAGCTTATTCTGGTATTTTCTCGCATAGCCGATTTGAGGCGTGCCGGGACCGCCGTGCAAAAACAAAAGCAGCGGATTACTCCTGTCATCACCATTAATCATAATGGTTTGTTCACTGCCATTAATCAGCAATTGCTGAAGCATTGAAATACGATTGGTTTTCTTGAAGTTATCGTCCATCGGTCTTCTCCTAAAATTTGTATACGTTCTATTATACATGGAATCAGCGGGGAAACAAAAAAACGAGGCCCCATAAGGGACCCCGCATTAATGAACGAGTCGATTACTCAGTGATTGTAGAAACAACGCCTGAACCAACTGTACGTCCGCCTTCACGAATAGAGAAACGAGTTCCTTCTTCGATAGCGATTGTAGAGATAAGTTCAACGATCATTTCAGTGTTATCTCCAGGCATAACCATTTCTACGCCTTCTGGAAGATTGATGATACCAGTTACGTCAGTTGTACGGAAGTAGAACTGAGGACGGTAGTTAGAGAAGAATGGAGTATGACGTCCACCCTCTTCTTTAGAAAGAACGTAAACTTCAGCTTTGAATTTGCTGTGTGGAGTGATTGTACCTGGTTTAGCAAGTACTTGTCCACGTTGGATGTCTTCACGAGCTACACCGCGAAGAAGTGCACCGATGTTGTCTCCAGCTTCAGCGTAGTCAAGAAGCTTACGGAACATTTCAACACCTGTAACAGTTGTTTTGCTGTTTTCTTCTTGAAGACCGATGATTTCAACTTCGTCACCGACTTTAACTTGTCCGCGTTCTACACGGCCAGTAGCAACTGTACCACGACCAGTGATTGAGAATACGTCCTCAACTGGCATCATGAATGGTTTTTCAGTGTCGCGTTCTGGAGTTGGGATGTACTCATCAACTGCAGCCATAAGTTCAAGAATTTTTTCTTCGTACTCAGCATCGCCTTCAAGAGCTTTAAGAGCAGAACCTTTAACAACTGGTACATCATCACCAGGGAAGTCGTATTCGCTAAGAAGATCGCGAACTTCCATTTCAACAAGCTCAAGAAGCTCTTCGTCGTCTACCATGTCGCATTTGTTAAGGAATACTACGATGTATGGTACACCAACGTTTTTAGAAAGAAGGATGTGCTCACGAGTTTGCGGCATTGGGCCATCAGCAGCAGATACTACAAGGATAGCTCCGTCCATTTGCGCAGCACCAGTGATCATGTTTTTAACATAGTCAGCGTGTCCTGGGCAGTCAACGTGTGCATAGTGACGAGTGTCAGTTTCGTACTCAACGTGTGCAGTAGAGATTGTGATACCGCGCTCACGTTCTTCTGGAGCACCATCAATTTGATCGTACGCCATAGCTGTACCTTTACCAGATTTCTTATGAAGTACTGTTGAGATAGCAGCAGTTAATGTTGTTTTACCATGGTCAACGTGTCCAATTGTACCGATATTGGCATGTGATTTGGAACGGTCGAATTTTTCTTTAGCCATTCTAAAATCCTCCTTAAGAGCTTTTAATTAGTAATGTATAGAGTGATAGAAAGTGAAAGCAAGCTCTCACTTCCTCATCTTACAATAGTAGTTATACTTGAGTTAAGTGGCAAAATCAATTATTCGCCTTTATTTTTTTTGATAATTTCTTCAGCGATGCTCTTCGGCACTTCTTCGTAGTGATCCATGAACATTGTGAACGTACCGCGTCCTTGCGTGTTAGAACGAAGGGCAGTAGCGTAACCGAACATTTCAGCAAGAGGTACCATCGCACGCACAACTTGAGCGTTACCGCGAGCTTCCATACCTTCTACGCGTCCGCGACGAGAAGTAACATCACCCATGATGTCTCCCATGTATTCTTCAGGAATAACAACTTCAACTTTCATGATTGGTTCAAGAAGAACTGGGTTACATTTGCTGACTGCATTTTTCAATGCCATAGAAGCAGCGACTTTAAACGCCATTTCGTTTGAGTCAACATCATGGTAAGATCCATCAAAAAGTTTCGCCTTGATGTCGATTAGCGGGAATCCGGCTAGGACACCATTTTCAAGAGAGTCTTCAAGACCTGCTTGTACGGCTGGGATGTATTCACGAGGAACAACACCACCGACGATTGCGTTTTCGAATTCAAAGCCAGCGCCTTCTTCGTTCGGTTCAAATTCGATCCAAACGTGACCGAACTGACCGCGTCCGCCTGATTGACGTACGAATTTACCTTCAACTTTTGCACCGGTACGGAATGTCTCACGGTACGCAACTTGAGGAGCACCAACGTTAGCTTCAACTTTGAACTCACGCTTCATACGATCAACAATGATATCAAGGTGAAGCTCACCCATACCAGAGATGATTGTTTGACCCGTTTCAGGGTTTGTTTGTGTACGGAATGTAGGATCTTCTTCAGCAAGTTTCGCTAAAGCGATACCCATTTTATCTTGGTCAGCTTTTGATTTAGGCTCAATCGCTACGTCGATAACAGGCTCTGGGAATTCCATTGATTCAAGGATTACAAGATCCTTTTCATCACATAGAGTATCTCCAGTAGAAGTATCTTTTAGACCTACAGCAGCTGCGATGTCTCCAGCGTAAACAGTAGAGATCTCTTCACGGCTGTTAGCGTGCATTTGAAGGATACGTCCTACGCGCTCACGCTTGCCTTTTGTAGAGTTCTTTACATATGAACCGGAATCAAGTGTACCGGAATATACGCGGAAGAATGTCAGCTTACCGACATAAGGGTCAGTCATAACTTTAAATGCAAGTGCAGAGAACGGCTCTTCATCAGAAGAATGACGAACGATCTCTTCATCTGTGTCAGGACGTACACCTTTGATTGCAGCAACATCAGTTGGCGCAGGAAGGTAGTCAAGAACAGCATCAAGTACAAGCTGAACACCTTTGTTTTTGAAAGCAGATCCAACAAGTACAGGGTAGAATTCAACATTCAGTGTACCTTTACGGATAGCAGCTTTCAGTTCAGGGATAGTGATTTCTTCACCTTCAAGGTACTTTTCCATAAGCTCTTCATCAAGCTCAGCTACAGCTTCAATCAGGCTGCTGCGAAGCTCTTCAGCTTGCTCTTTGTACTCTTCAGGGATTTCTTTCGCATCTGAACGAGTTCCAAGGTCATCTTCGTAGAAATACGCAACGTTTTCTACTAAGTCGATGATACCTTCGAAGTTGTCTTCAGCGCCGATCGGCAATTGAATTGCGTGAGCGTTAGCTTGAAGACGGTCTCTTAAAGTGCCTACAGAGTAAAGGAAGTCTGCGCCGATTTTGTCCATTTTGTTGACAAATACAACACGCGGTACTCCGTAAGTTGTTGCTTGGCGCCATACTGTTTCTGTCTGAGGCTCAACACCTGATTGAGCATCAAGTACGGCAACCGCACCATCAAGTACACGGAGTGAACGTTCAACTTCAACTGTGAAGTCTACGTGTCCCGGTGTATCGATGATGTTTACACGGTAACCTTTCCACTGTGCAGTCGTTGCTGCAGAAGTGATTGTGATACCGCGTTCTTGTTCCTGCTCCATCCAGTCCATTTGCGAAGCACCTTCGTGAGTTTCGCCAATTTTGTGGATACGGCCTGTGTAGAACAAGATCCGTTCTGTAGTAGTCGTTTTACCGGCATCGATGTGAGCCATGATCCCGATATTACGAGTTTTTTCTAAGGAGAACTCTCTTGCCATTGGGTAATTTCTCCTTCCTTATTAGGGAATTATTATTTTGATTATATGAATCCTACCAGCGGTAGTGAGCAAATGCTTTGTTCGCTTCTGCCATCTTGTGAGTGTCTTCACGTTTCTTAACGGCAGCACCAGTGTTGTTAGCTGCATCAAGAATTTCGTTAGCCAGGCGCTCTTCCATTGTTTTTTCTCCGCGAAGACGCGCATAGTTAACCAACCAGCGAAGACCAAGAGTTGTACGGCGTTCAGGACGAACTTCTACAGGCACTTGGTAGTTAGCTCCACCTACACGGCGTGCTTTTACTTCAAGTACAGGCATGATGTTTTTCAATGCTTGTTCGAAAACCTCCATTGCATCATTGCCAGTGCGTTCTTTAATGATATCGAATGACTTGTATAGGATTGTTTGAGATTTACCTTTTTTACCGTCGATCATCATTTTGTTGATCAGGCGGGATACCAGCTTAGAGTTGTAAAGCGGATCAGGTAAAACATCTCTTTTTGCTACAGGACCTTTACGTGGCATCTGAATATCCTCCCTTCATAGTTTTAATGATTTATTATTATTACTTTGCTTTAGGACGTTTCGTACCGTATTTAGAACGGCCTTGCGCACGGTTTTCAACTCCGGCAGTATCAAGCGCGCCACGAACGATGTGGTAGCGTACCCCCGGTAAGTCTTTTACACGTCCGCCGCGGATCAGTACAACGCTGTGCTCTTGCAGGTTGTGACCGATACCTGGAATGTAGGCAGTAACCTCGATTCCGTTAGTCAAACGAACACGAGCATATTTACGAAGTGCTGAGTTCGGTTTTTTCGGTGTCATTGTACCCACACGAGTACATACCCCGCGTTTTTGTGGAGAAGATACGTTAGTGTGCTCTTTTTTAAAGCTGTTGTATCCTTTGTTTAGTGCAGGTGACTTAGAGTTTTCAACTTTGCTCACGCGTCCCTTGCGAATTAGCTGATTAATTGTAGGCATGTTGTGTTCCTCCCTTCATTACGTTTTATAACCCACATACCCAGGTGGTTCATCATTAGGCAAAAAACAATGTCTTTACACAAGATTGATATCTTATATAAAAACAAAAAGTACGCTATAACATAATGGCAACAGCTGCTGCTCCCACTTCAATTCCGCAGGCTTTGCCGAGCTTTTTCATGGAATCCACCATACAGACAGCGGTATTTTGGTTCTTTGCAAGCTGGATAACGCCAGCCGTAAGAACTGAATCCGCATCTTTTGCCACGACGACTTCCTTCACTGAACCTCGTTTTAGAGCTTTCACTGTTTGCTTCGTACCAATAATAATTGATTTGGCCTGTGATACTTTATCATAAGACATAAACATATCCTCCAAAGTAACAGGTTTTATTTCGAGCACCTTGGTTATATTATCACTCTGCGGGACGGATGTCAACAACGTATGACATTTTTTAGTGCAGTCCCCGCCAGAATAATTGTAATACTGAGGAAAAGCTGTCAAAACAGCCTTTCCTGCAGCAGTTTCTGTTATTCAGCCGGAACCATATCTTCCGAAGGCTGAACGTTTGAAACAGGTTTTACTTTTCTGTAATTCATCATACCGGTACCGGCAGGAACCAGTTTACCGATGATAACATTCTCTTTCAGGCCGAGAAGTTCATCGCGCTTGCCTTTAATCGCAGCATCTGTAAGAACGCGTGTTGTTTCCTGGAATGATGCGGCAGACAAGAATGAATCCGTCTCGAGTGAAGCTTTCGTGATACCGAGAAGGACAGGACGGCCTGTAGCAGGTCGATTGCCTTCAAGCAGCACTTTTTTGTTCGCTTCTGTAAATTGGTGAATATCAAGCAATGTGCCAGGGAGAACATCAGTATCTCCGGCATCGATTACACGGACTTTGCGAAGCATTTGGCGAACCATTACTTCTACGTGTTTATCGCCGATTTCAACCCCCTGCATACGGTAAACCTTCTGAACCTCATGCAGAAGATATTCCTGAACCGTCGTCAGGTCAGTGACTTTAAGAAGTTCTTTCGGATCGATTGAACCTTCTGTCAGCACTTGACCGCGGGTAATCTGATCACCCTCAGCCACTTTCAGGCGTGAGTTGTAAGGTGCCGTGTATGAACGGGTCTCAACAGCGCCCTGAACAACAATCTCCTGCTGTTTGTCGCGGACTTCATTGATTTCGGCAATTGTACCGTCAATCTCAGAAATCGTCGCTTGACCTTTAGGATTACGCGCTTCGAAAAGCTCTTGGATACGCGGAAGACCTTGTGTAATATCGTCTCCGGCAACCCCGCCTGTGTGGAACGTACGCATCGTTAACTGTGTTCCAGGCTCACCGATAGATTGAGCGGCGATAATACCTACTGCTTCGCCGACTTCAACATCAGTTCCGGTTGCAAGGTTACGTCCGTAGCATCGTTTACATACACCATGAGGAGTGTTACATGTGAACGCGGAACGGATCCACACTTCTTCGATTCCGGCTTCAACGATTTCCAGCGCTTTATCTTCATCGATCAATTCATTTTCGTTAATGAGCACAGCACCCGTTTCAGGATGTTTGATCTGTTTTCTGGCGAAACGTCCGATCAGACGCTCTTCCAGACGCTCGATGATTTCCGTGCCTTCTTTGAGCGGTTTTGCAAGAATACCGCGGTCTGTTCCGCAATCTGTTTCACGAATGATAACATCCTGCGCAACATCAACAAGACGGCGTGTAAGGTAACCTGAGTCAGCTGTTTTCAGGGCGGTATCGGCAAGACCTTTACGCGCACCGTGAGTGGAGATAAAGTACTCCAATACTGTCAGACCTTCACGGAAACTTGATTTAATCGGCAATTCAATGATTCGTCCAGCCGGGTTGGCCATCAGACCGCGCATACCCGCAAGCTGTGTAAAGTTAGATGCGTTACCACGGGCTCCTGAATCACTCATCATGTAGATCGGGTTGACTTCGTCTAATGATTTCATCAGTTTGCCTTGGATAACATCTTTCGCTGAACTCCAAATTGAAATGACTCTTTCATAACGTTCTTCTTCGGTGATTAAACCGCGTCTGAACTGTTTCAGAACATTATCCACTTTGCTTTGTGCTTCTTCAAGGATTTCCTGTTTATCATCGAGAACGACGATATCAGAAACCCCTACTGTGATGCCGGCTTTCGTTGAATATCTGAAACCAAGGTTTTTCATGCGGTCAAGCATTTTAGACGTTTCCGTGATATGGAATCGTTTAAAGATTTCCGCGATGATTTTACCCAAAATGCCTTTTTTAAACGGTGCGTTGATCGGCTGCTCAGCAATCACAGCTTTTACGTCAGCACCTTTATCTAAGAAGAAACGGTCAGGTGTCTTCTCTTCAATGTTGCTCTTCGTTGGTTCATTCATGTAAGGGAATGATTCCGGAAGAATTTCATTGAAGACGAGCTTACCGACAGTTGTAATTAACAATTTTGAACGCTGTTCTTCAGTAAATGTCACATTCTTAAGGGAGTTCGCTGCAACAGCTACTCTCGTATGAAGGTGAACATAACCGTTTTGATAAGCAAGAAGCGCTTCGTCCGTATTTTTGAAAACCATACCCTCGCCGACTGCTCCGGCGCGCTCAAGCGTCAGGTAGTAGTTTCCTAATACCATATCCTGAGACGGCGTAACAACCGGTTTACCATCTTTAGGGTTCAAGATGTTTTGGGCTGCAAGCATCAGAATGCGCGCCTCAGCTTGAGCCTCAGCTGATAAAGGTACGTGAACCGCCATTTGGTCACCGTCAAAGTCAGCGTTATAAGCTGTGCATACTAACGGGTGAAGACGGATGGCGCGTCCTTCAACAAGCGTCGGTTCGAAAGCCTGGATACCTAATCTGTGAAGAGTAGGGGCACGGTTCAGTAAGACCGGATGCTCCTTAATGACAGATTCAAGTACATCCCATACTTCAGGCTGCACGCGTTCGATTTTGCGTTTTGCGCTCTTGATATTGTGAGCAAGGCCTTTTTCAACAAGCTCTTTCATGACGAAAGGCTTGAAGAGCTCAAGCGCCATTTCCTTCGGCAAACCGCACTGATACATTTTCAGGTGCGGGCCTACGACGATAACGGAACGGCCTGAGTAGTCTACACGTTTACCGAGAAGGTTCTGACGGAACCGCCCTTGTTTCCCTTTCAGCATATGAGAAAGAGATTTAAGCGGACGGTTACCCGGTCCGGTAACCGGACGGCCGCGGCGTCCGTTGTCAATCAGAGCGTCGACTGCTTCCTGAAGCATACGTTTTTCGTTCTGAACGATGATGCTTGGCGCGCCGAGGTCTAACAGACGTTTTAAACGGTTATTACGGTTGATGACACGACGGTAAAGGTCGTTCAGGTCAGACGTTGCGAAACGTCCGCCGTCAAGCTGAACCATCGGTCTTAATTCAGGCGGAATAACCGGAAGCACGTCGAGGATCATCCAAGACGGCTTGTTTCCTGAATTACGGAAGGCTTCAAGCACTTCAAGGCGTTTGATCGCACGTGTACGGCGCTGTCCTTGAGAAGTCTTCAGCTCTTCTTTTAACATATCAACTTCTTTGACAAGGTCGATGTCCTGCAGAAGTTTATTAATGGCTTCCGCACCCATAGAGGCTTGGAATTTGTTTCCGTACTTATCCAGATACGCACGGTATTCCTTTTCAGATAAAAGCTGTTTCTTTTCGAGCGGTGTATTGGCCGGGTCAGTTACGACGTAAGAAGCAAAGTAAATAACTTCTTCCAGCGCACGCGGTGACATATCCAATACAAGACCCATACGGCTCGGAATACCTTTGAAATACCAAATGTGAGAAACCGGGGCAGCCAGTTCAATATGCCCCATTCTCTCACGACGGACTTTAGCCCGCGTTACTTCAACTCCGCAACGGTCACAAACTACGCCTTTATAACGAACCCGCTTGTACTTGCCGCAATGACATTCCCAGTCCTTAGTCGGTCCGAAAATGCGTTCGCAGAACAGGCCGTCCTTTTCAGGTTTCAACGTACGATAGTTTATCGTTTCAGGCTTTTTCACTTCACCAAAAGACCATGAACGGATTTTATCCGGTGAAGCAAGACCGATGTTCATATACTCAAAATTGTTCACATCTAGCAAGGGGCCTACCTCCCTTTTTATCTTCGGATTAACCGATGTCACTTGCCTTTATCAATCAGAGACTATTCTTTCGTTACTGCGTCACGTTCAACGTCTGGAGATGCTGTTTCTTCCGGCGCTTCATCACCTGATAATGCAAGGCCGTCAGCCTGTTTCGCATCTTCCTCGTCTTCTAGATCTCTCATTTCTATTTCTTCTTCATCGCCTGAGAGGATTTTTACGTCCATACCTAAGCTTTGAAGCTCTTTGATCAATACTTTGAATGATTCCGGAACACCAGGCTCTGGAACATTGTCGCCTTTGACGATGGCTTCATATGTTTTCACACGTCCGACCACGTCATCGGACTTCACAGTCAGGATTTCTTGAAGCGTGTAAGCTGCGCCGTAAGCTTCAAGCGCCCAAACCTCCATCTCACCGAAACGCTGTCCGCCGAATTGGGCTTTACCGCCGAGAGGCTGCTGCGTAACAAGTGAGTAAGGACCTGTAGAACGGGCATGAAGTTTATCATCAACCATGTGCGCCAGTTTGATCATGTACATGATTCCGACTGATACACGGTTGTCGAACGGTTCTCCCGTACGGCCGTCATAAAGAACTGTTTTAGCGTCTCTTGACATGCCTGCTTCTTCAAGTGTTTCCCACACATCTTCTTCACGCGCGCCGTCAAATACAGGTGACGCGATGTGAATGCCGAGGTAGCGGGCAGCCATACCCATGTGAAGTTCTAATACCTGACCGATATTCATACGTGATGGTACACCCAGCGGGTTAAGCATGATATCGATCGGCGTGCCGTCAGGAAGGTAAGGCATATCTTCTTCAGGAAGAATCTTCGAGATAACCCCTTTGTTTCCGTGACGTCCGGCCATTTTATCACCTTCAGAAATCTTACGTTTCTGAACGATATATACGCGTACAAGCTGGTTCACTCCCGGAGGAAGTTCGTCGCCGTCTTCACGGTTGAAGACTTTTACGTCGTGGATAATTCCGCCGCCGCCGTGAGGCACACGGAGAGAAGTATCACGGACCTCACGCGCTTTTTCTCCAAAGATCGCATGAAGAAGGCGTTCTTCAGCCGTAAGCTCAGTTACACCTTTAGGCGTTACTTTACCTACGAGAAGGTCTCCGTCGTTGACTTCCGCACCGATACGGATAATTCCGCGGTCATCAAGGTTGCGAAGCGCGTCTTCCCCTACGTTTGGAATATCGCGGGTGATCTCTTCCGGTCCAAGCTTTGTATCACGTGCTTCTGATTCATATTCTTCAATGTGAATAGATGTGTATACATCATCTTTCACAAGGCGTTCACTCATGATGATGGCATCCTCATAGTTGTAACCGTCCCATGTCATGAAGCCGACCATTACGTTGCGGCCGAGAGCAAGTTCACCAAGCTCCATTGAAGGTCCGTCAGCAAGGATTTCTCCTTTTACTACTTCATCGCCGACACTGACGATCGGACGCTGGTTGTAGCACGTACCTTGGTTGGAGCGGACGAATTTCAGCAAGCTGTACTTATCCAGGTTGCCTTTTACTTTTTGACCGTCAATTTCTTCATAGCGGCGCACCCATACGTTTTTCGCTTCCACCCGTTCTACGATACCAGGGTGTTTACAAATAACGGCTGCACCGGAGTCTTTACCGGATACGTATTCCATACCCGTTCCGACGATCGGAGCTTCCGGCTGCATCAAAGGCACAGCCTGACGCTGCATGTTCGCTCCCATGAGGGCGCGGTTCGAGTCATCGTTTTCCAAGAACGGAATACATGCTGTCGCAGCAGATACAACCTGTTTAGGAGATACGTCCATGTAATCCACGCGGTTGCGGGCTACAACGGTGTTTTCCCCTCTGAAACGCGCTACGATGCTGTCATCCAAGAAAGAACCGTCATCGCTCAGCTTAGCATTCGCTTGGGCTACGACATAGTTATCCTCTTCATCAGCAGTCAGGTAGTCGATTCTAGGCGTTACTTTTCCTGTTTCAGGATCAACGCGGCGGTATGGCGTCTCAATGAAACCAAAGCGGTTTACTTTCGCAAATGATGACAATGAGTTGATCAAACCGATGTTAGGGCCCTCAGGCGTTTCAATCGGACACATACGGCCGTAGTGAGAGTAGTGAACGTCACGTACTTCCATACCTGCGCGCTCACGTGTCAAACCGCCCGGTCCGAGAGCTGACAGACGGCGTTTGTGCGTCAATTCAGCAAGCGGGTTCGTCTGATCCATGAATTGAGAAAGCTGTGAGCTTCCGAAGAACTCTTTAATAGACGCAATAACAGGTCTGATGTTAATCAGCTGCTGCGGCGTAATTGTATTCGTGTCTTGAATAGACATTCTTTCACGTACGACACGTTCCATCCGGCTTAAACCGATACGGAATTGGTTTTGCAGGAGCTCACCTACAGAACGCAGACGGCGGTTTCCGAGATGGTCGATATCATCAGTGTCGCCCACTCCGTGCAGGAGGTTGAAGAAGTAGCTGATAGAAGAAATAATATCAGCAGGCGTAATGTTTTTAATCGCCTCTTCGATGTAAGCATTGCCGATCACATTGATCGTCTGCTCTCCTTCTGCATCAGTAGGAGCATAGATTTTAATGGATTGAAGCATCACTTCATCCTCGACAACGCCGCCGTTAGGATAAAGCTTTCTGAAGCCGATTCCATTTTCTAAGTATGGCAGTACTTTATCAAGTGTTCTTCTGTCAAGAATCTGCCCTTTTTCAGCGAGAATTTCACCGGTTTCCGGATCCACCAGTGTTTCTGCAAGGCGCTGGTTAAACAGGCGGTTCTTGATATGAAGCTTTTTATTAATTTTATAGCGTCCTACATTCGCAAGGTCGTATCGCTTCGGATCGAAGAAACGGGAATCCAGCAAGCTTTTTGCGTTTTCTACTGTAGGCGGCTCTCCGGGACGAAGGCGCTCATAGATTTCAAGAAGCGCTTTGTCACTGTTTTCGGTGTTGTCCTTATCCAGTGTATTGCGGAGATATTCGTTCTCACCAATGAGATCGAGAATCTCTTGGTCGGAACCGAAGCCGAGAGCACGCAAAAGAACCGTAACCGGCAACTTACGTGTGCGATCAATGCGGACATACACAACATCTTTCGCATCAGTTTCGTATTCTAACCATGCGCCACGGTTTGGAATGACAGTCGCGGTAAAACCTTTTTTACCGTTTTTGTCTACTTTACCACTGAAATATACACTTGGAGACCGAACAAGCTGAGATACGATAACACGTTCTGCACCGTTGATGATAAAAGTACCGGTATCTGTCATAATAGGGAAATCACCCATGAAGACATCCTGGTCTTTTACCTCTCCAGTTTCTTTGTTAATTAAACGAACCTTCACTCTTAGCGGAGCTGAGTAAGTCACATCACGTTCTTTTGACTCTTCAACGGGATACTTAGGATCTCCTAAACTGTAGTCAATGAACTCTAGAGAGAGGTTACCAGTGAAATCCTCAATTGGTGATATGTCTTGAAACATCTCTCTAAGACCCTCATCAAGAAACCACTGATAAGAAGAGGTTTGAATTTCAATGAGATTTGGTAATTCTAACACTTCGCTAATGCGAGCATAGCTTCTGCGCTGGCGGTGTCGTCCATACTGAACTAGTTGACCTGTCAACTGATTCACCCCTCAAATCATGCGTATTATATGTGTAATAAGCATCTCTTACGATAAAGAAATACTTTTACAAGACAAAAGAAAAAAGGGTTTCTAATTAAGAAAACCACATCCAAAAACAAATACCGATTTTATTAGCATTTCCATGTTTGTATAATTTATACATGCACTATGATTATTTGAGCATATCATGCAAAATATATACATTGGCATTTTACAATATTAACATAGCTGAAAATTCAAGTCAAACTTTTTTTGCTTTTATGATATAATAGCCTTTCTTTTTTTGAACCACAGAAACTTCGTCAAAAAGCTCCTTCAGTTTTTCAATGGCAGAAGGCCCGCCCTGTTTTTTCTGTATAACGATCCACAATTCACCTGAAGCCCTTAAATGCTCAGCGCTTTTTTCAAAAATGGCATGGACAACTTTTTTTCCGGCGCGGATTGGGGGGTTTGTAATAATAGAAGCAAATGTTTGAGCAGAATCAATATTTGAAAATAAATCACTCTGATAAATCCGAACGTTTTTTATTCCGTTTTTTTCTGCATTTTCATTTGACAGCTCTACGGCTCTTTCATTCACGTCAATCATGTGCACGGTCCGGTCTGTAAATGCACCGGCGAGCGACAGACCGATCGGGCCGTAACCGCAGCCTGCATCCAGGAAGTCACCATCGATCTCCGGCTCTTCAAACGCTTCAATTAAGACACGCGAACCGAAATCAACTTCCTTTTTCGAGAAAACGCCGCTGTCACTTGTGAATGTATAAGATCTGTTCCGCAGTGTAAATGACCATGTCTGTTTATCACTTTTAACTGAAGGTTTTTCTGAATAATAGTGTTCACTCATTATTAGAACCTCCTTTTTTAATTGCACTTAAAGAAAAGCAAAGAAAAAGCCCGCCTCATAAAAGCGAGCTTCCCCTACAGGCAAGTGAAGATTACTTAACTTCTACAGAAGCGCCAACTTCTTCAAGTTTAGCTTTAAGCTCTTCAGCTTCTTCTTTCGCAATACCTTCTTTAAGTGGTTTTGGAGTGTTGTCAACAAGTTCTTTAGCTTCTTTCAAGCCAAGACCAGTGATTTCACGAACAACTTTGATAACTTTGATTTTCTGAGAACCTGCACCAGCAAGGATAAGGTCGAATTCGCTTTGCTCTTCAGCAGCGCCGCCAGCAGCAGCTCCGCCAGCTACAGCTACAGGAGCAGCAGCAGTTACGCCAAATTCTTCTTCGATTGCTTTTACTAGGTCGTTCAATTCAAGTACAGTTGCTTCTTTAACGGAAGCAATGATTTCTTCGATATTTAAAGCCATTTGAAATTCCTCCATTTGTTTTATTTTAGGGTAAAATCAGATTAAGCGCCTTGTTCTTCCTTTTGGTCTGCAACTGCTTTAGCTGCAAGTGCAAGGTTGCGAACTGGAGCTTGAAGTACGCTAAGCAACATAGAAAGTAAGCCATCGCGTGAAGGAAGTTCAGCAAGAGCTTTCACTTCTTCAACAGAAGATACTTTTCCTTCGATAACGCCCGCTTTGATTTCCAGAGCTTCGTGATTTTTCGCGAACTCGTTAAGAACTTTTGCCGGAGCGACAACATCTTCAGTACTGAATGCGATCGCATTCGGTCCAGTTAAGACATCATTCAAACCATCAAGTTCAGCTTGTTCAACCGCACGGCGAGTCATTGTGTTTTTGTACACTTTGAACTCTACGTTAGCTTCGCGAAGCTGTTTACGGAGTTCAGTTACTTCAGAAACGTTAAGTCCGCGGTAGTCAACGATGATCGTTGATTTGCTTTCTTTCAGTTTAGAAGCAATCTCTTCAACAACAACTTTTTTTGTATCAATTGCGCTGCTCATGGTTACACCTCCTGTAGATTTTGTGTAACACTTATACCGCTAGGTGATCACGACTGTGACGACGATTTCATATAAAAAGCCTCCATGTGGACATGGAGGCTGTATATACAAGCATACGTAACGTAATAGCTGTGATATATATACACCTCGGCAGGATATTAAGCCTCAACGGCCCCTGCTGTCTACGGTATAAATGACATATTATATTTTACAACATTTTGAATCATATCAGAATGCTGATCTAAAGTCAAATATTATTTTACGTTGAAAGTAGAAGCGTCTACTTTGACACCAGGGCCCATAGTAGAAGTAACGGCAACGTTTTTCACGTAAACACCTTTAGCCGCAGCCGGTTTTGCTTTCAGGATTGTATCATACATTGTTGTGAAGTTCTCAACAAGTTTTTCATCCTCGAAAGAAACTTTTCCGATCGGAACATGGATGTTACCAGCTTTGTCAACGCGGTATTCTACTTTACCAGCTTTGATTTCGCCGATTGCTTTTTCTACTTCGAATGTAACAGTTCCTGTTTTAGGGTTTGGCATAAGACCTTTTGGTCCAAGCACACGGCCGATTTTACCGACTTCACCCATCATGTCAGGAGTCGCAACGATTACATCGAATTCGAACCAGCCTTGCTGGATTTTCGCGATGTAATCAGAATCGCCGACGTAGTCTGCACCGGCAGCTTCAGCTTCTTTTGCTTTTTCGCCTTTAGCGAATACAAGCACGCGCTGAGTTTTACCAGTTCCGTTAGGAAGTACAACTGCACCGCGGATTTGCTGATCGTTTTTACGAGGGTCAACCCCTAAACGAAAAGCAACTTCAACTGTAGCGTCGAATTTAGCTGTGTTTGTTTTTTTAGTAAGCGCCACTGCTTCAGCGACGTCGTAAGCTTTCGCACGGTCTACAAGCTTCGCAGCTTCAACGTACTTTTTACCTTTTTTAGCCATTTTAAAATTTCCTCCTTATGTGGTTATAGCGGAATAACCTCCCACGAATAAGGGTTGCGAACTTGTGAAAACTCGCAACCCGACAAGAAACAAATTAATCCTCGATAACGATACCCATACTGCGGGCAGTACCTTCAACCATGCGCATTGCCGCTTCAACGTCTGCTGCGTTTAAGTCAGGCATTTTCGTTTCAGCGATTTCGCGAACCTTATCGCGCTTAACGGTTGCCACTTTATTACGGTTTGGTTCACCAGAACCAGACTCAATTCCAGCTGCTTTTTTAAGCAATACTGCAGCAGGCGGAGTTTTTGTAATAAATGTAAATGAACGGTCTTCGTAAACCGAAATTTCAACAGGAATGATTAAACCAGCTTGGTCAGCTGTACGAGCGTTAAACTCCTTACAGAATCCCATGATATTTACACCGGCTTGACCTAGTGCAGGTCCAACTGGCGGCGCTGGGTTAGCTTTTCCAGCAGGAATTTGCAATTTTACAACTTTTACTACTTTTTTAGCCACGAGACACACCTCCTTAAGTCCGTGATGTGGTAATAGGGTAAACCCTCCCACTCAAGGTTTCATTCTTTATATGAATGACGAAATATCAAGCTAGCTGCCTTGGATTAGTCCAAGACGTACCTTTGCTATATTATCATTAATATATAGCAATTTCAAGTTTTTTCACATTACAATTTGTCGATCTGGGTAAATTCCAGCTCAACCGGCGTTTCACGGCCGAACATGTTAACGAATACTTTCACTTTGCTCTTATCATAATCAATCTCTTCAATTGATCCTGTAAAGTTGGCGAAAGGTCCGTCTATGACTTTGACTGTCTCATTCAATTCAAAATCAATGTCGGTTTTCCGCTCATCCATGCCCATGCGTTTTAAGATGGTTTCCGCTTCGCCAGGAAGAAGCGGAGTCGGCTTTGAGCCTGAACCGGCTGATCCGACGAATCCGGTAACGCCCGGCGTGTTGCGGACCACATACCAGGAATCATCAGTCATGACGATTTCAACAAGCACATAACCCGGGAACACTTTCTTTTTGACTACTTTTTTCTTGCCGTTCTTAATATCAGTCTCTTCCTCTTCAGGGACGACAACGCGGAAAATTTTATCCTGCATTCCCATTGATTCCACACGTTTTTCAAGGTTCGCTTTTACTTTGTTTTCATAACCGGAATACGTATGAACAACATACCAATTCTTTTCCATTCTATCAGGACTCTGCAGTCCTTCCCTCCCCGCATTTAAAAATGAAGTGTAAAACAAAAAATAGGCTCAGAGCCTATGAATCCTTTTTTCAACACAATAAAAAACCCGCTGAACGGGTTTTGGCAAACGATATTATGATCTATTATAGCACGTATTGCTGATCATTATTCAACTATTAAACGAATTAATTGAGAAATTCCTGTATCAAGGAGGGCAAAAAAGATAACAAAAAAGATAACCGTTGAAATCACCGTGATCGTATAGCGCGTTAACTCTTTGCCTTTAGGCCAGCTAACCTTTTTCATTTCTTTCCCAACATCTTTAAAGAAACTCATCATGCGCATGTAAAAGACCTCCACAATTTAAAAAGCGAACACTATTTTGTTTCTAAATGAGCTGTATGTGAATTGCAAGTGCTGCAGTACTTCTTAACTTCTAACCGCTCAGCCGCTGATGCAGAGCTTTTCATTGTCGTATAATTACGATTTCCGCATGTTTTGCATGCCAGCGTAATCTTTTTTCTCATATCGTTACACCTTTTCCTAAACAATCATTTATCTTAATAAAATAGCACAGTCAGAAAAATTCTGTCAATATGACACAGAAACCTGCTACAGACTGATTTCTCTTATTTCCAAATACTTTTCAAGCTTGCGCTTCACGCGCTGCAGGGCATTATCGATTGATTTTACGTGTCGGTTTAAGTCATCTGAAATTTCCTGGTAACTTCTTCCGTCCAAGTACAGAACAAGCACCTTTCTCTCCAGATCGCTCAGCAGTTCTCCCATTTTCATTTCGATATCATCAAATTCTTCCTGATTAATAATCATCTCTTCAGGATTTAACGTTTTAGCGCCTGAAATGACATCAAGCAGTGTTCTGTCGGATTCTTCATCAAAAATAGGTTTGTCTAAAGAAACATAGGAATTTAAAGGAATGTGTTTCTGACGGGTAGCTGTCTTTATTGCGGTAATAATCTGGCGGGTAATGCATAATTCTGCAAAAGCTTTAAATGAAGTAAGCTTGTCCTCTCTAAAGTCTCGGATAGACTTATATAAGCCTATCATCCCTTCCTGTACAATATCTTCTCTGTCGGCCCCTATTAAAAAATAAGACCTTGCTTTCGCCCGTACAAAATTACGGTACTTCGTAATCAAGTAATCTAACGCATCACTATCCCCAACATGAACCTTTTCAATGACCTGCTCGTCCTCCAACTGGCAAAATTGCACTTTGTTGAACTTTCCCTTGCTGTTCTGTAGATTCACTGCGATCCCCCCGGCGCACGTAGATAGAAATATTATACATTAATGGGCGAAAAAGCGTCAACCTAATCCAGACCGCCTCGGCGCCACTTTTCAAACGTTTTCAAAACCTCTTCGGACAGCTCGATTTTCCCCGGTGGTTTTTCAGAAGTGATCTTTGAAACCCGCCTTTGAATCCGCCGTTCTATCGTATCCACTTCCCTCAGAAGCTCCCGGGCGGATTTGCGGAGAGCCCCTTGTCCGAAAATCGCCCACTGCTCCGTATAATCGGAGGTTGCGACATGAATCTGTGTCGCAATATTATTCAGCGCCTGGGCAAGCTTCTCGATCCGCTCATCCGCCGTCTCATTCTCCCGTGTAAAAATCACTTCGACTCTGTGATTCGTTTGTTTTTTCTCTATGCCTTTTACCAGATGTGCGTCAAACACCACAATGACTCTGATTCCCGTGTAGGACTGATATTCCGCCATCTTCTGGATCAGTACATCTCTCGCTTCTTCAAAACTGTTCGCTTTTAAATCCTTTAGCTGCGGCCAAGCTCCAATCATGTTGTATCCGTCTACTAACAGGATGTCCATCTGTCTTCATTCCCCTAAAGGATTGCGCTTCCGGTAGACTTCATACATGAGAAGGCCGGCCGCTACCGACGCATTCAGAGACGTGACTTTTCCGGCCATCGGAAGTTTAATGAGAAAATCACATTTCTCTTTCACAAGCCGGCCCATTCCTCTGCCTTCGCTTCCGATAACGAGCGCCAAAGGCATCTTGCCGTCCATAGAGCGGTAGTCTTCCCGGGCGGATGCATCCGTTCCGACGACCCAAATCCCCCGCTCCTTCATTTCATCAAGTGTCCGGGCAAGGTTGGTCACCTTCACGACGGGAATGTGTTCAATCGCACCGGTCGAAGCTTTTGCGACCGTCGACGTCAGTCCGACCGCTCTGCGTTTCGGAATCACAATGCCGTGTGCACCGACAGCGTCAGCCGTTCTCATGATGGAACCGAGATTATGAGGGTCTTCCAGCTCGTCCAATATGAGAAAGAAAGGCTGTTCGTTTCTCTCTTCCGCTCTTTTATATAATTCGTCTAATTGTGCATATTCATATGCCGCCACCTGGGCGACAACACCCTGATGCTGCCCCTCCACCATCTGATCAAGTTTTTTCCTCGGTACAAATTGAATGGTGACGCCGCGCTTTTTAGCAAGCTCCATAACTTGCTGCGCCTGTCCTTTTACTGTGTTTTCCGCCATCCATAACTTATACAGCTTGCGATCTGACTTTAACGTCTCAATCACAGCGTTTTTTCCTATGACGTAATCATGTTGCTGACTCATTTGTTTTCCTCCCTGACGTCCCGACTTGTATAGCCTCAGCAATCAGCTGATTCAGTCTTTCTTCTCTTTTCTCAAGAAAAAGGTATCCGAGTAAAGCCTCAAAAGCTGTACTATGGCGGTACGTCTGTACATCTGTGTTTTTAGGCGTCGTCCCTGATTTCGCGTTTCTGCCTCTTCTCAGCACGGCTTCCTCTTCCTCCGTGAAAAAGGATTCGTCCTGAAGGCGGAACAATATGTCTGCCTGTGATTTTGCCGATACAATCCGGCTCGCCTTCTTATGAAGGTCATTCGGTTTCGTAAAGCCCTGCTTAAGCAGGTGATGCCGGACGTATATTTCAAAAATGGCATCACCCATATAAGCGAGCGCAAGACCGTTTAACTGCTTTGAATCTTTGATTTGTTCAAATTGAAGCATCCGCTTATTCTCCCCGCTTCCAGCGAGTTCCCTGGGCCGTATCTTCAAGAATGATATTCATGCTTTTCAGCTGATCGCGAATTTGGTCTGACAAAGCAAAATCGCGATTGCGGCGGGCTTCATTTCTCTTCTCGATCAATTCTTCAATCTCTTCATCGACAAGCTCTTCTTCGCCGAGTGTAAGTCCGAGAACGGATCCGATTCTGTCAAACATGCTGATAAAGGCTTTAATGACGTGATCCGCCGTATTGTCCTCCTGCATGTAGTAGTTGGCAAGCTTCGCCAAATCAAACCAAACGGAAATCGCATTCGCCGTATTAAAATCATCATCCATCGCTTCTTCAAATGCAGCGCGGTGCTCTTCGATTTTAGCGAGCCATTCAATATCATTGTCAGTCAGATTCGTGCTGCTAATCAAACGATGGTTTAAATTACTGTATGCCGTCTTCAGGCGGTTAAACGCGTTTTTTGTTTTCTCAAGCAGCTCTTCCGAATAGTTGATCGGGTGGCGGTAATGAACGGACAGCATGAAAAATCTCAAAAGCTGCGGGTCATATTGCTTAATGATATCGTGCACCAAAACAAAGTTGCCGAGCGATTTTGACATTTTCTCATTATCGATATTGATATATCCGTTATGAAGCCAGTATTTTGCGAATGTCTTGCCTGTTAATGCTTCAGATTGCGCGATTTCGTTTTCATGGTGCGGGAATGTCAGGTCCTGACCGCCGGCGTGAATATCGATTTCGTCACCCAAATACTTTTTCACCATTGCGGAGCATTCAATATGCCAGCCCGGGCGGCCTTTTCCCCAAGGGCTATCCCATGAAATTTCTCCGTCCTTAGCAGCTTTCCAAAGCGCAAAGTCCAGCGCATCCTCTTTCTTCTCGCCGACACGGATACGCGCGCCTGATCTGAGTTCATCAATGGATTGCTGAGATAGCTTGCCGTAGCCTTCGAAGGCCCTTGTTTTGAAATAGACGTCGCCTTCTGATTCATAAGCGTAACCTTTTTTAATCAGCTCGCTGACAAATTCAATAATGGCGTCCATGTTTTCCATGACCCGGGGGTGAAGATCCGCTTTCCGGCATCCGAGGGCGCCCACGTCTTCAAAATACGCTTTAATGAACCGTTCAGAAACGGTCGGGACGTCCTCGCCGAGCTCGTTGGCCGCCTTAATCAGTTTGTCGTCAACATCGGTGAAATTCGATACGTATTGAACATCGTATCCTTTATACTCCAAATAGTTGCGTACGGTATCATACACAATCGCCGGACGGGCGTTTCCGATATGAATATAGTTGTATACAGTCGGTCCGCACACGTACATTTTTACTTTGCCTTCCTCAAGAGGAACGAATGTTTCTTTTTTCCGTGTCAATGTATTATAAAGTGTAATGGTCATTTTTGGTTGATCCTTTCTTTTTTATCTTCCAGTTCAGCCTGCAGTTCAAAAATCTGCTGCTCCAATGCTCTAAACCGGTCAGCAACCGGATCGGGCAAGTCTTGGTGATTGAGATCGCGTTTGATTTTTCTTCCGTTCTGAATGACGACTTTCCCCGGTATGCCGACAACGGTCGAAAAGTCGGGAACATCACGAAGCACAACGGAGCCGGCCCCTACTTTAGAGCCCTGCCCGACCGTAATAGAGCCGAGCACCTTCGCTCCGGTTGCAATTAAAGCATCATCTTTTATGGTCGGATGCCGCTTTCCCTTTTCTTTTCCCGTCCCACCAAGAGTGACACCTTGGAATACCGTCACGTTATTGCCGATTTCACATGTTTCCCCTATGACGACCCCCATACCGTGATCAATGAAAAACCTTCTCCCGATGGTCGCGCCGGGATGGATTTCAATTCCGGTAAAGAAACGGGCAATCTGTGATATCAGGCGCGCCAGGAAGAAAAATCTCCGTTTATATAAAGCATGTGCAATCCGATGCGCCCATATAGCATGTAAACCAGAATAAGTTAAAACAACTTCGAAATAGCTTCTTGCTGCCGGATCTTGATCGAACACTGTATCTATGTCTTCTTTTAGCATTTTAAAAAACACATGCTTCCCCCCATTCTCTCCCCGCTCCAGTCTGTTTTTCCGCCTATAAAAAAAGCGCCTCTGCATGTAAACATGACAGAGACGCTTTTACCGCGCGGTTCCACTCTGTTTGAAAAACAAGTCACTGTTTTCCCAACTTAAAAGCCGGTAACGGCGGCGGCCGCCTTTAAATACTGATTTCCGCAGAAATGTTCTTCAAAGGTCTTAAGGGCGCACTTCTAAAACATGACGCATGAATCTCTCTCAGCCGACGAAGATTCTTTCTGTAATGGTCATTGTTTTATACTCTTCCCTGTCAACAATCGTATATTTAAATGCTTTTCAGGCGTCTGACGGCTGTTTCTCTGCCGATCAGCTCAATGGCCTGCGGAAGCTCCGGACCGTGTGTCTGACCGGTAACCGCTACACGAATCGGCATGAACAGCTTTTTGCCTTTATGGCCTGTTTCTTTCTGAACAGCTTTGATTGAGGCTTTGATCAGCTCAGGCGTAAATTCTTCAAGCTCTTCAAGCTTCGCAGCAAATACGCTGAGCACTTCAGGCACCTGTTCTTCTTCCAGAACGGCTTTTGCCTCTTGATTATACTCGATCTCATCTTTAAAGAACAAATCAGTCAGCTCGACAATTTCAGCGCCGTAGCTCAATTGCTCATGGTAAAGAGAGATTAATTTACGAACCCATTCCTGTTCTTCGGCAGAAAGCTCAGTGCCGACTTTTCCTGCTTTTTGCAGGTGCGGCAGGGTCAGCTCAACCACTTGATCAAGATCCAGCGCTTTAACGTATTGGTTGTTGACCCATTTCAGTTTATGCATATCAAACAGAGCCGGTGACTTAGACAAACGATTTACATCAAAAATTTCAATGAATTGTTCTCTTGTGAAAAGCTCTTCTTCACCGACGGGAGACCAGCCGAGAAGTCCGATAAAGTTAAACAGCGCTTCAGGCAGGTAACCCAGCTCATCATACTGCTCAATAAACTGGATAATTGATTCATCACGTTTACTTAATTTTTTGCGGCTTTCGTTTACGATAAGCGTCATATGTCCGAAGACAGGAATATCCCAGCCGAATGCCTGGAAAATCATGATCTGTTTCGGTGTATTTGAAATGTGATCCTCACCGCGGAGCACGTGCGTCATTTTCATTAAGTAATCGTCAATCGCGACAGCAAAGTTATACGTCGGTGTTCCGTCTTTTTTGACGATGACAAAGTCGCCGATGCCGTCTGATTCAAAAGAAATCTCGCCTTTTACGATATCGTTAAATGCGATGATTTTCCCTTCCGGCACGCGGAAACGGATGCTCGGCTGTCTGCCTTCGGCTAAAAACTGCTCCTGCTCTTCCTGAGTCAGGTTTCTGTGTTTGCCGGAATAGCGCGGCATTTCCCCGCGGGCGATTTGCTCTTCACGTTCTTTCTCAAGTTCTTCTTCCGTACAGAAACATTTATAAGCAAGCCCTTTTTCAAGAAGCTCTTCATAGTACTCTTTGTAAATGTCGTTACGCTCAGACTGGCGGTACGGGCCGTATTCTCCGCCGACATCCACACTTTCATCCCAGTCCATGCCGAGCCATTTCAAATAGTTGAGCTGGCTTTGCTCTCCGCCTTCAATATTTCGCTTTTTGTCCGTATCCTCAATCCGGATAATAAACTTTCCGCCTTGGCTGCGGGCAAATAAATAGTTAAAAAGCGCCGTTCTGGCGTTACCGATATGCAAATGTCCGGTCGGACTCGGTGCATAACGAACGCGTACTTCATTTCCCATGTTCAAATACTTCCTTTCATCTCGTCTGTAGCCTCTAGCCGAATATATGTATCTATTCTACCACCAAATAGACCCGGCATCAAAACAATGATCAGGCTTTTTGGATCAGAACGGTTGCCTGAGCGGCAATTCCTTCGGCTCTTCCGGTAAACCCGAGCTTTTCGGTCGTCGTCGCTTTTACGTTTACTTGAGAGACGTCCGCCTCAAGGCCTTCAGCTATCCGTTTTCTCATAGCATCAATATGCGGCGCCATTTTCGGCTTTTGCGCAATAATCGTGCAGTCTATATTTCCGAGTACGTACCCTTTTTCTTTTACAATGTTCCAGACATGCTGAAGCAGCTTAAAAGAATCCGCATCCTTGAATTCCGGATCAGTATCCGGGAAATGTTTGCCGATATCTCCTTCACCTGCCGCTCCGAGACACGCGTCTGCGACTGTATGCAGCAATACATCAGCATCTGAATGTCCGAGCAGCCCCTTTTCATAAGGAATTTCAATTCCGCCGATGATGAGCGGACGGCCTTCCGTTAATTGATGCACATCAAATCCTTGTCCGATTCTAAACATTATGATTCCCACTTTCCGCTTTCATGATTGCTTCCGCAAATATCAGGTCATCCGGCGTTGTCAGCTTAATATTGGTATAGCTGCCTTCAACGATACTCACCTGATATCCATCAAGACGCTCGACGAGGCTGGCGTCATCCGTACCTAAGAAGCCTTTGTTTTCCGCTTCCATATGCGCCGTCTTCAATAAAGAAAGACGAAAAGCTTGCGGCGTTTGAACGGCCCACAAGCTTGAACGGTCAAAGGTCTCCGCAACCCGGGAGCCTTCCGCCCGTTTTATCGTGTCTTTCACAGGAACAGCCAGGACAGCCGCTCCTGCCTTCTCTGCTGTTTCAACGAGCTTATCGATATGCTGATGTGTGACAAACGGGCGCGCTCCGTCATGAACAAGGACGACCGATTCCTTATCAATCACTTTCAGTCCTTCGTATACACTGTGCTGACGCTCCGCACCTCCGGTAACAAGCTCAATTTCCGTCTGAATCGGACATTGGGCCAGCAGCTGGCGAAAATCTTCCCGTTCACTCTCGTTTATCACCAGGATTATTTTCTGACAGGGTGCGTGGCTTTCAAAAACCCGCAGTGTGTGTATAATAACAGGCGCACCTTTTAAGCTGATGAACAGCTTATTTTTCCCGGCCTTCATCCTTTTTCCTTGTCCGGCAGCCGGAATAACGACAACATACTCCATATGAACTCCCTCTTAAAGAGCTTTCTCAAGCAGCTTGGGCTTGGCAAAAATCATTCGTCCCGCCGCTGTCTGCAGTACGCTGGTTACGAGCACATCAATATGTTTCCCTATATAATTGCGGCCTTCTTCCACAACAATCATCGTGCCGTCATCCAAGTAAGCCACACCTTGATTATGCTCTTTCCCGTCCTTAATCACCTGCACATTCATCTCTTCGCCCGGAAGCACAACCGGCTTCACCGCGTTTGCAAGGTCATTAATATTCAGTACTGCAACCTTTTGAAGCTCGCATACTTTATTTAAATTAAAATCATTCGTCACAACGACGCCGGAAGTCAGCTTCGCAAGTTTGACAAGCTTGCTGTCAACCTCCTGAATGTCTTCGAAGTCGCCTTCATAAATTTCAACCGTAATATCCAGTTCCTTTTGAATGCGATTCAAGATATCCAGTCCGCGGCGTCCTCTGTTACGTTTTAAAACATCTGAAGAATCAGCGATATGCTGTAATTCCTCCAGCACAAATTGAGGAATGACAATGACGCCTTCTAAAAAGCCCGTCTGACAAATATCTGCAATTCTCCCATCAATAATAACACTTGTATCCAAGATTTTCAGCCTTTTATCCTGTTCTTCCTGCTCCTCATCAGCACTTCCCTTTTTCTTCTGCATTCTTGCAGAAATGGAGAAAAGACTGATCAGTTCATCCTTTTTCTTAAATCCGACTTGGAAGCCCAGATAACCGAGAAAGAAAGCCAGAAAGACCGGAATGATGGTGCTGAATATACGGTACGGAATATTGTCCAGCGGAATCACGTTTACAATGAGATATGCGATGATAAGTCCAAAAACCAATCCGAGACTCCCGAATAACAGATCCGGCACCGGAGCTCTCAGCAAAGAATCTTCAATCCATTTTACCCAATTAATCACATATTCTGTCGTCCATATACTGATGAGAAAAAAGATAATAGCACCAATTGCAGCAGACGTATATGCGTTTGTTATTAAAGGTATGTCCTGTATATTTGACAGCACAAACAATTCAGGTATTAAAAAGATACCGACAACGCCGCCCACAATAATGAAGAACGCCTGAACTATTCGTTTTAACATACCTCCACCTCCTTTTAAGTAGCATTTTTTCAGCAGACTGTCAGAGCCTACAAATTCAGAATAAACAAAAACTAACAATAATATACCCGGATTCCGACAGGTTTAAGCGATACTTAAAGCTGTCTATCTATATAGTGTTTTTCCTGAAGGCGTTTTAAGCCTTTTTTGATTTTTTGGGCGCGCACTTCGCCGATACCCTCGACATCATCAAGCTCTTCTACAGTGGCTTCCGTTATGCTTGGCAAAAATCCGAACGCCTCAACCACATTTTCAACAATCGGCATCGGCAGACGCGGAATTTTGTTCAGCAGCCTGTATCCTCTCGGGAGCACATAATCATCAAGATTCGTAGAAGCCGGATATCCAAGCAGTTTAAACAGAATGGAATCATCAAGCAGATCATAGCTGGACATATCCTGAAGCTCTTTTAACAGCACGAACGGATCTTTGATTTTTTCTTTGACATAGTCTTTGATGAAAAGTGCCGCCTCTTCTTCCATGTCCGTAATCAGTTCAATCACCTGCAGACGGATTAAGTGTCCTTCCGTTCCGAGTTCTTTAATATACATATTGATTTCATTTTTTATTCGAAGCACCATTTCATACCGATGCATGACAGACAGCACGTCACTGAATGTCACAAGCTCCTCAAACTCTAATGCGTTTAAAGCCGTAATCGTTTTGTCTAAAATGGTTTTATACTTCTCTAGCGTTTGAATGGCCTGATTTGCCTTTGTTAAAATAAAACCTATGTCCTTTAGTGTGTACTTCATGCTGTCCTGATATAACGTAATGACATTTCTGCGCTCAGAAATGGCGATGACGAGACAGCCGGTCTGCTTCGCCACCCGTTCCGCCGTACGGTGCCTCATTCCCGTTTCTGAAGAAGAAATGGTCGCCTCCGGCATAAGCTGCGTATTCGCATAAAGAATTTTCTGGCCGGAATCACTTAAAATAATGGCACCGTCCATTTTGGCCAGCTCGTATAAGTGAGCGGGCGCAAATGATGTATTAATATGAAAACCGCCATCCACGACTTGCTTTACCTTATCATTGTATCCGACAACAATCAGGCCGCCTGTATTTGCCCGAAGTACATTCTCTATCCCGGCTCTGAGCGGGGTGCCCGGTGCAACGAACTGCAGAATTGCAGACAGGTCAAGCTCTTGTTTCGCCCCTTTTTTCTCTTTTTCCATCTATTATGATCCTCCTAATGAAGTACGAAGCGCTTCAGCAACATTTGCTACTCCGACAACCTCAATCCCTTTTGGTATTGTCCACCCGTCTGCATTCGCCTCAGGTATGATCATGCGCTTGAAGCCGAGTTTCGCCGCTTCTTTTACGCGCTGTTCGATTCTTGACACCCTGCGGACTTCTCCTGTCAGTCCCACTTCACCGATAAAGCAATCTGCGGGATTCGGCGGTGTATCTCTGAAGCTTGAGGCAATGCTGACGGCTACTGCCAAATCAATCGCCGGTTCATCCAGTTTGACCCCGCCGGCGACTTTTAAATATGCATCTTGATTTTGAAGCAAAAGACCCACCCGCTTCTCAAGCACAGCCATAATTAACGATACCCTGTTGTGGTCAATGCCTGTAGCCATGCGGCGCGGGTTTCCAAAACTGGTCGGTGATATGAGCGCCTGGATTTCAACCAGAATCGGTCTCGTTCCTTCCATTGATGCAACGATACTCGAACCCGATGCCCCGGCAGAACGCTCTTCCAAGAAAATTTCAGAAGGGTTGAGCACTTCCGTAAGCCCCTCTTCCCGCATTTCAAAGATGCCCATTTCATTTGTTGAGCCGAACCGGTTTTTTACAGCCCGCAAAATACGGAATGTATGGTGCCGCTCTCCTTCAAAGTATAGAACGGTATCGACCATGTGCTCAAGCAATCTCGGCCCTGCGATCGATCCTTCTTTTGTGACGTGTCCGACGATAAAAATAGGTATGCCGTTTGTTTTCGCGATTTTCATCAATTCGGCCGTACACTCTCTTACTTGTGATACACTGCCGGGAGCCGAGGTGATATCACTTTGGTAAACGGTCTGAATGGAGTCTACGACAACAAATGCGGGTTTCATCTCTTGTATAGCAGACGAAATATACTCCATATCGGTTTCAGATAAAACATGTAACATTTGGCTGTTGATTCCAAGTCTGTCGGCGCGCAGCTTCGTTTGCTTCACGGATTCCTCCCCTGAAATGTAAAGCACGCTGCCGGCCGTATCTGCTAATTGTGCGGATACTTGGAGAAGGAGCGTTGATTTTCCGATCCCGGGATCGCCGCCGATCAATACTAACGAGCCTTTCACAACGCCGCCGCCAAGCACTCTGTTGAATTCTTCGAGCTTTGTGTGAACGCGGGGTTCTTCTGATGTTTCAATTGATGTAATGGGTGATGGTTTCTGGACGGTTTGAACGGAGTGGGAGAAAGCCGCCCGCCGATTCGCCGGCGCTTTTTTTATGGTTTCTTCCACCATTGTATTCCAAGCCCCGCAGCCCGGGCACTTTCCCATCCATTTTGCGGATTCATAACCGCATGAGTGGCAGATGAATTTTGTTTTTGATTTAGCCATATATGTTGTAAGACCTCTTCCTTATCAAATATTTCTCTATATAACAAAGTGAGGCATACACTCGCTTACGTATGCCTCATGTTTGTCACTATATTAGTTCGTTTTAGCAGTTGTTTTTACGACAAATTCGCCGTCCTCAACATCAAGAACAATGTGCTGGCCTTTATCAATATTGCCTCTGAGGAGTTCTTCTGATAACCGGTCCTCCACATGCTTTTGAATCGCTCTTCTTAACGGACGTGCGCCGTATTCCAAATCGACGCCCTCTTCTGCTACTTTTGCTTTTGCAGCATCCGTCAGCTCGATAGAAAGATCTTGTTCTTTCAGACGTTTTGTTAACTGATCAGACATAAGCGACACGATGTCTGTAAGATGTTTTTTCTCAAGGGAGTGGAAGACGATAATTTCGTCAATCCGGTTGATAAACTCAGGTCTGAAGGCACGCTTCAGCTCTCCCATGACTTTGTCTTTCATATCTTTATGGTTTTGTGATTCATCCTGGACATTGAAGCCCACATATTTGTTGCGCTTCAGCTCGCTCGCCCCGACGTTTGACGTCATAATCAGGATCGTGTTGCGGAAATCCACAGTGCGTCCTTTTGAATCAGTCAAGCGTCCGTCTTCAAGCACTTGCAGGAGAATGTTAAACACATCAGGGTGCGCTTTTTCAATTTCATCAAGCAATACGACAGAGTAAGGTTTTCTTCTCACTTTTTCTGTCAGCTGGCCGCCTTCATCATAGCCGACATATCCGGGAGGAGAACCGACAAGGCGTGAAGTCGAGTGTTTCTCCATGTATTCGGACATATCCACTCTGATCATCGCTTCCTCATCACCGAAAATGGATTCCGCCAGCGCTCTTGCCAGCTCTGTCTTCCCAACGCCTGTAGGGCCTAAGAAGATGAATGAACCAATCGGACGTTTCGGGTCCTTCAGTCCGGCTCTTGCACGTCTGACAGCTTTTGCAACGGCTACAACGGCTTCATCCTGGCCGATGACGCGGGAATGCAGAATGCTTTCCATATTGAGAAGCTTATCTGTTTCCGTTTGGGCAATTTTAGATACGGGCACCCCGGTCCAGCTGGATACAACCATCGCGATATCCTCTACAGAAACTTCGGAATTCTCCTGGCCTTGTTTTTCTTTCCACGTTTTTTTCGTGTCTTCCACCTGTTCTCTCAGGCGCTGCTCCGTATCACGAAGAGAAGCCGCTTTTTCAAACTCCTGGCTCTGAACGGCAGCGTCTTTTTCCTTGCGAACTTCATCGAGTTTCTGCTCAAGCTCTTTTAAGTTCGGAGGCGTTGTGAAAGAACGGAGACGCACTTTTGAACCGGCTTCATCAATTAAATCGATCGCTTTATCCGGAAGGAAGCGGTCAGAAATATAACGGTCGGACAATTTAACCGCCGCTTCGATCGCTTCATCGGTAATGGATACGCGGTGATGGGCTTCATACCGGTCACGGAGCCCTTTTAAAATTTGAATGCTTTCATCGGCTGACGGCTGATCCACCTGAATCGGCTGGAAACGGCGCTCGAGAGCCGCGTCTTTTTCGATATATTTACGGTATTCATCAAGCGTTGTGGCACCGATGCATTGAAGCTCTCCGCGGGCCAGTGAAGGTTTTAAGATATTCGATGCGTCAATCGCACCTTCTGCTCCCCCTGCTCCGATCAGTGTATGCAGTTCGTCAATGAATAAAATAATATTGCCGGCCTGACGTATTTCATCCATTACTTTTTTCAAGCGGTCTTCAAATTCTCCGCGGTATTTCGTACCGGCTACAACCGTACCCATGTCTAATGTCATTACGCGTTTATCACGTAATATTTCCGGCACTTCATTATTGATGATCTGCTGTGCAAGGCCTTCAGCAATCGCAGTTTTACCTACACCCGGTTCTCCGATAAGAACGGGATTATTTTTCGTTCTGCGGCTTAATACCTCAATAACACGCTGAATTTCTTTGCTTCGCCCGATAACCGGATCAAGACTGTCTTCCTTCGCAATCGCAGTTAAATCACGCGCCAGACTGTCAAGCGTCGGCGTGTTTGCATTGCTGTTGGTACCGGATGCAGAAGATCCCGTCTCATTGCTTCCCAGAAGCTGCAGCACTTGCTGTCTCGCTTTATTCAAGCTGACACCTAGATTATTCAGAACCCTCGCCGCCACGCCTTCTCCTTCACGAATCAATCCGAGAAGTATGTGTTCTGTTCCCACATAAGAATGTCCTAGCTTTCTGGCTTCATCCATGCTGAGCTCAATGACTTTTTTTGCTCTTGGCGTATAATGAATCGTTTGAGACATTTCCTGTCCCCGTCCGATTAAGCTCTCCACTTCTTTCTGAATTTTATCCGAACCGAGTCCGAGTGCTTGGAGTGCTTTAGCCGCAATCCCTTCTCCTTCACGAACCAGACCTAATAAGATATGTTCAGTTCCAATATTGTTATGGCCTAAGCGCAGTGCTTCCTCCTGTGCCAGTGCCAATACCTTTTGAGCTCGCTCTGTAAACCTTCCAAACATCATATCGAATCATCCTCCTGTCTATTTGCACTCATTTCTAAATGCAGCCTTTCCCTGATAAGCGCCGCTCTTCTCGCGTCTCTTTCGTTCGGCCGTAATGCACCGCCCGAATATTGCTGGAGAAAACCCGGCTGTGTCAAAATCATCAGTTCATTAAGTATATTGCTTGATAGCCCTTTAATGATCCCCAGGTCTATCCCCAGCCGAACGTCAGAAAGGCATTTCGCCGTTTCCTTTGATTCAATCATACGGCAGTTGGATAAAACGCCGTAAGATCTGAATACCCGGTCCTCCAATTCAATTTTCGAAGTTTGGTAAAGCGCTTCTCGGGCTGAACGTTCCTGCTCAATCAGCTGGGCAGCCACACTGTTTAAATCATCTACAATGTCCTGTTCTGATTTTCCGAGTGTGATTTGATTTGAAATTTGAAAGATATTTCCTAATGCTTCGCTGCCTTCACCGTAAATTCCTCTAACAACTAAGCCTAATTGGTTAATTGCCGGTATAATTCGATTCATTTGCCTAGTTAATACAAGACCCGGCAAATGCATCATGACTGAAGCCCTTAGTCCCGTCCCTACATTTGTAGGACAGCTTGTTAAGTACCCTCTCTTCTCTCCAAAGGCGTAATCCACTTTCTCCTCAATCCAGTCATCAACCTGGTTTGCCGCTTTTATGGCGTTGAGAAGCTGGAAGCCGGGGAAGAGGCATTGAATTCTGATATGATCTTCTTCATTTAACATAATGCTGACTTCTTCATTTTCAGAAAGCAGACAGCCGCCAAAAGGAGATTCCGTTAAATTCGGGCTGATCAGATGTTTCTCCATCAGCACCCGTTTTTCCAAAGGCTGAGCTTCACTCATTCTGATTAAATGAAATTGACCGATATCAGGCAGTTCCTTACCTGAAAAATGATCTTCGAATTGCTGAATGATGGATGAGGCTTCTTCATTCGTATACCGGGCGGGAAACTTTATATTTTCAAAGTTTCGGGCCAACCGTATACGGCTGCTGAGTACAATGTCACTTTCAGGTCCCTTTTGCTTCATCCAATTGCTTAGTGCGTCCTGAATAAAATGCTTGAGCGACATTACCCTTGTTCCCCCTCACTGTCTGTACTTTTTAATTCTTGCTCTAACGATCGGATCTGATCCCTGACCTCCGCTGCTCTTTCAAACTCCTCGTGGTGTATTAAAGATTCAAGTTCTTTTTTTAACATTTCCATTTGCCGTCTTACATGCAGGTTTCCGCCTATTCGTTTTGGAATTTTCCCGGCATGCACCGTATTCCCGCTGTGAACTTTTCGCAAGATCGGCGTAATTTGGCTGTAGAACGTATCGTAACATTCCGCACAGCCGAAACGCCCTGTTTTTCTCAGCTGCTGAAACGTCATACCGCATTTCTTACAAGCTGTGCCTTGCTCTGAGTAGCCGAACATTTGAGAACCGGTGTTTTGAAATGAGGACTCCATATTCAGCAGCCCTGATAATAAATTATGAATCGAGAACCCTTGGTTTCCACTTATACTGTATGAATCGCTATTTTCTTTTGCACATTGTTCACAAATATGAACTTCTTGCTTTTCTCCATTAACAACTTTCGTAAAGTGAAAAGTGGCCGGTCTCTCATTGCATTCTTGACAAATCAATCTTTTCACCCGCTTACTTTAGTTTTAAAGATGTGAGCATTGCTTTCATCATTCTGGCTCTTAGTTCATCCCGTTCGGGCAAATCAATATATAGAACTGAACGATCCATTACACTCACCATCATTTTAGCTTCTCTTTCCGAAATAACTCCGTCCTCTAACAGTCTGAGAATAATGTCATCAGAGGCTGCCTGGGACAAGTGGGTATGGATCTGCGAAATAATATTATTGATGAGGACGACTTCGTTATTCATTTTAATTTTGATAATACGAATATAACCGCCGCCTCCCCGTTTACTTTCAACAATATATCCTCTTTCACTTGTAAATCTGGTGTTGATGACATAATTTATTTGGGAAGGAACACATTGAAATTTATCAGCGATTTCACTGCGTTTGATCTCTAAAATTTCTTTGCCATTTTGATCTAATACTTGTTTCAAGTACTGTTCAATGATGTCAGAAATATTATGTCCCACTCAACCCCCTCCTTTATTGACTTTGACTATATTTGACTTTAATCTTACTATAAGGTGTTTCGCAAAATTTTTCAACTGTATCGCTCTATCTCTATTATTTCCACTTTGCACAAGCATAAAACCTGCTTTTGCAAAAAGGCATATCGTTACGTTTCTCATATTATATAACGTATGCAGAAAAACACAAAAAAGGCAGCTCATGATGAGCTGCCTTTACCGAAATGATAGCTTGGCGGCGTCCTACTCTCACAGGGGGAAACCCCCGACTACCATCGGCGCTGAAGAGCTTAACTTCCGTGTTCGGCATGGGAACGGGTGTGACCTCTTCGCTATCGCCACCAAACCATTGAGAGT